>CAVUQA010000018.1:0-575000 GCA_963743375.1 uncultured Acidobacteriota bacterium
AGATCTGGCCGAGGTACTGCGACGGGTTTCTGAGCAGTTTAGCTTATTGATGCGTTGCGGGCCTTGCTTTCTTTTTTGCCGCCGCGTGTGGATGGTCCGGAACCGCTTTCACTTTGGATTCATCCACAGGCTGCGTGCCCTGTTCAGTGAAAGTACCACCAGCGGGAACGATCCAGTACTCGGCAGTCATCGTACCCGCGCTACCGGTGCGAGTTTCAATGCGGCTGGGGTCGATTCCCAGTTTCGCTTCGCCGCCAGTTAGATACGCCTTGGAATTGACGGCTCGTTCAGCCGCGAGGTCCTTGCGCTTTTCCGTGGGTTCAGCGTTGCCGACGATGATCAGCCTGTTGTCTGCGTTCTGCTGCAGGTTCTTGGCAACATCGTCCAATTTGCCTTTGCATTCGTTGTCCACGCGCCATGGCTTGTGAATCTTATTCATGTTCGCGAAGTCGCACTCGGCCAGTTTGCTGGCTTGCGGCGGTGGAGGTGGCGGTGGGTTTTCAACCGTCACTTGCGTAGAGGCCTGCGTATTCAGACCACGGGTGTCGGAACAAGTGGCAGAAACCGTTACGGTTCCCGCCGATGCACCGGTGGTATTCAGAGTAGCAGTGTTGCCTGTCCCTGAAATGCTTCCACCGCTGGCAGTCCAATTACTGACGTTCACGGGGACATTATCCGGGCTGGTGCAAGTGCAAGTGATGGTCGAGCTTCCACCCGCTTGCAACGAAGTCGGGCTGGCTGAGCAAGAGAATGTAGGCGGATTCTTTGGCGGTTCCTTCACCGTAAAGTTTGCCGTACAGCTAGCCTCTCCGCCAGTCTTCCTCTTGGGATCGCTGACGTGAGCCGTAACCGTGTAGCTGCCGCCGGCGACTCCATTGGTGTCGATGCTGGCGGTATTGTCTTTACCAGTAACTTTTCCGCCCGTCGCGTTCCAACTGTAAGTGAGGGTATGCTTCGGGTTGAAGTTAGTTGTCGATACGGTGGCCGTGATCGGTTCGCCAACCATAACTTCGTTGGGCTGCACCGAGCAACTGGCACCCGGCGTCACCAGTTCAGGATAGCCAAAATTGAATACTAAGCCGGTGCGCAGCCTGATCCCTTCCAGCGAAACTCGCCGAAGATCCGGGAATGCTGCCGACACTACCGAGGAATAGTTCTGCCGGGCCCACACGTAGTCCGCCTCAGCGATTCGCAGAGACAACAGATGATTGACGCGCAGATCCCATCCGCCGCCGAGAATCGCACCAATGCCATTTCCGTTGGGCAGCCCATCGACCGCAAGCCGGTTGTAGCTCAACAAAGTATGTAAAAAGAAATTTGACTCATCAGTGCGCAGGCTCAACTTGGGACCGACCGAAAGCGTAGTTTCGTAGTTATCCCAGTTGGTTCCGAAGTCGCCTTCCAATCCGAAATACTTTTGGAAATTGTAAGTGAAGGCGGTGCCGAATCCGGCAGTCATATCAGGAAGCTTCATCGCAACCGGAGCGTTGTAATTCTGAAACGGCGCTGGAACATTTCCACCGGGATGGAGCCACTGATAGCCGACGAAGATTTCGTACTTGGGGGTTTCCACGTCCTGCGCCAGCGTGACGGCTGACAACAGAACGACGGTTAACATCAGCATGAAACTAGCACACAGCACACGCGTGCTTCTTAAACCGGGATGAAACGACATATCGTCCTCCGAAACTTTTTAGTCAGCTTATATATCCATGCACACTTACAAGATTGGGAATCCACAGCATGGCAACCGTTAGAAATCAATACTTCTCAATGTCGTGTAGACAACAGCAAAGAAGCGCAGATTTTCATAAACATACCGTTAAATCAGAGCCAACATTCTACTTGATGCTGATTCGTTGCGTCCAGCAAATGAACATAAGGGTTTGTCTTGATTTGAGATTAGCTGTTGCGTCTATAGGAACCCCTGCGGGGTTCTGCGTGAGTTCGAAGGGCTATGCTTGCAGCAATGGCTGGCAGCCTTAATAATGAATAAGGAGCTGTTTCGATGAGCCAAAGTCTATGAGCCAGGAAAAAGTACTGATCGTCGAAGACGAAGAAAATGAGCGGACCGGCCTTGCCGAGTTGGTCTCGTCCTGGGGGTACACGGCTGATACCGCCAAGGACGGGGCGGAGGGTCTGGAAAAAGTTTCCACTTGGGGGCCATCCCTGGTAGTGACCGATCTCAAGATGCCGCGAATGGGCGGACTGGAATTATTGGAACGCATTGGTGATGACAGCAAAACCGTCGCTGTAATCGTAGTCACGGCTCAAGGCACGATCGACAGCGCCGTGCAAGCCATGCGCATGGGCGCTTACGATTACATCACAAAACCTATCGACACAGACCGGCTACGCACTATTCTGCAAAACGCATCGGCGCTGCTGGGAACGCGGGTGGAACTCGAAGTTACGCGGCGGAAGTTGCGGGATGCTGGATCTCTGGGGAGCCTGGTGGGCTCGTCCAAGAAAATGCAGGAACTGTTCCGGCTGACGGAGATGGTGGCGCCCAGCACCGCGTCCGTGCTGATTACTGGCGCCAGTGGCACCGGTAAGGAATTGGTGGCCCGGACGATCCATGAACTCAGCCCTCGCCGTAATCGACCGTTCGTGCCGATTAATTGTGCGGCGATTCCAGAAACTCTTATCGAGAGTGAGATTTTTGGCCACGAGAGAGGCGCATTTACCGGAGCACTAGAACGCCGCACCGGCTGCTTCGAACTAGCGGAAGGCGGGACCTTGCTATTGGACGAAATCGGAGAAATGCCGGTCGGCACCCAAGCCAAACTTCTTCGAGTGCTTGAAGATCGCAAACTGCGCCGCCTGGGAAGCAAGGTTGAAACCACCGTAGACGTTCGCGTTCTGGCTGCGACTAACAAAGTTCCCGAGGAGGCTGTGTCCCGCGGCGAATTGCGCAATGATCTTTACTATCGCCTGAATGTTTTCAACATTCACATGCCGCCGTTGCGCGAACACAAGGACGATATTCCCGCTCTCGTGGAATCCTTATTGAAAGATATGTCTACCAAACATGGCCGCAAGGTCGCGGTGGTCAGCGAAGCTGTCCTGAACCTGTTCCAGAATTATTCATGGCCGGGGAATGTGCGCGAGTTGCGCAACACGTTGGAGCGTGCCGTCATCGTGTGCGACGGGGCAGTAATTGAAACCAAGCACTTGCCTCCGGGATTCGGCCAAGCCACCATTCGCACCTCATCCGAAGATCCCGACGCAATTCACCTGGGTGTTGGCACGACTGTAGAAGAGGCTGAAAGGCGTCTCATTCTTAAGACCATCGAGTCGACCAGCAATAACAAGACGCGGGCGGCGGAAATTCTCGGCATCAGCTTGAAAACCCTGCATAATAAGCTGAAGGAGTACGGCAACGCTGCAGCTGATGCCGCCCTGGCTAGGGAGGAGTAACCGAGAGCGGGGTCGTTCGCTTTATCAACTGATTGAAGATGCGTCGAAAAACACAAATCGTGCTTGCCATTACTTTTATGGTGGCGGCGCTGGTGTGCTCGTTTTCCTATATCTATATTTCATATATCCTGCGCCAGAAAATCACATACACCCACGACACAGCGGCCTCTCTGGAGTCGCAAATCGCGTATATTGCGGCCCAAGCGGCGATCCCGGATTTGGCGGACACCAGGGTCGATACGAATAATCCGGCTAAAGTTCGTCGAGCGATTACCGACTATCTCGCGACCAATCTCGATCTGAATACGATACTGGAATCAGTCGTGGGCTGGCCGATGATCTACGACGCCGCCATCGTGGACACGGATGGTAAGGCAATCCTCCACACTAATGCGAAACTGATTGAAAAGACCGTCCCTACCCGTCCCGACTTTCAGATTGTGCAGGATGCCAAATTCCGACGACAACTCCGCCTGATTTATCACCCGCCCACTCTCTACGACGTCAGCATGCCCCTGAAGTTAAACGGACAGGATTTCGGCAGCATCCGGCTGGGGGTATCCACCACATTCCTTAAGAGCGAAATCACACCGCGACTGCAGCACGCGGTGATCTTTTCGGGCATCTCGATCTTGCTATCCCTGTTGTTGGCAGCGGGTTTGTCGCACCTTGCCCTCGGGCCATTGGAACGCATCAGCCGCAGTCTGGACAGCGTGACTGCAGGCGATGCCGACGCCGTGAGTGAGGAGGAAGCTGGCCGCGATGAGTACGGCCTAGTGACATTGAAAATTGCGCATTTAGGCCGACAGATGCGCGATGCCAAAGAAATCTTCTCGGCATTGAAAGACAACGTCGACCAGATCATGGGAAATTTGCAGGATGGGTTGATGCTGTTCACGCGGGATTCGCGAGTCGTTCTGGTAAGTGCTTCAGTCGAGCGTTTTCTAGGCCGTCCCCGGCGGGAGTTGCTGGGTCGCACGGTCAAGGAAATCTTCGCCAGGGACACGCCGCTGGGAGTGCTCGTGCTCGACGGTTTCCAGTCACGGCATCCCATCGCCCAAAGCGAAGTGGAATCGTCAAACACAAAACGGGTGCAGGTATCTTTGGATTTCATTCAAGAGCGAGGCTCTCCGATTGGTGCCTTGCTGACCCTGCGCGATGCGGAATCAGTTCGACGTATTCAGGATGAAATCGAATTATCGCGGCAGATGTCTGCCAGCGGCCGCACTACACGAGGAGTAGCCCACGAGGTAAAAAATCCCATCAATGCAATCGTGTTGCACTTACAGTTACTGCAAAGCAAGTTGAAGCAGATCGATCCCGACACCCGGCGCCATATGGACATTATCGGCAGCGAGATCCATCGTCTGGATCGCGTAGTTCAAATTCTGGTCGACTTTACGCGCCCGCGCGATCTACGTCTGGATGAAATCGATCTGCGCCGCCTGTTAGAGGATGTCATCATGCTTGCTACGCCTGACACCGACCAGCATGGCGTCACCATCAAGCGCAGGCTCGGCACCGAACCGCTGGGCGTGCGAGTGGATGCGGACGTGATGAAACAAGCAATCTTGAATGTGATCATCAACGGCATGCAAGCGATGCCGAACGGTGGCACGCTTAATATTTCGGCCCGGCGAGACGAGGACAGCATTCTCACCGAAATTCGCGACCAAGGTATCGGCATACCCCACGAACTACAGGAAAAGATCTTCGAACTGTACTTCACCACCAGAAAAGGTGGCAGCGGGATTGGGTTGGCACAAACTTATCAGGCCCTGCAGTGGCACTATGGCTCGATCGATTTCGAGACCGTCGAGGGACAAGGCACCACCTTCCGCCTTCGATTGCCAGCCTATTCAATCCGAGCTGAAGCGAATGGCGAGACTATGCCTTCCTCTGCTCCCAGCTTGACCCTCCCCAACCCATAATGGACGAATATTCGCCCGGAACGAAACTGTAAATTGGGCATTCGTAAAGTGAATGGTGCGGCGGCGTCCATTCGGCGATAGAATTCGCTGATACTCGGATTGCTGATCCCAAGGCAAACGGCATGCGACTTGCCAACATCGTCGGAATGTGTCTGCTCTCATTGTGTACGCTCGGCCATGGCGTACCGGTTTCGGCAGGGGTTGTTTTGCAAGCGGCGCAATCGCAGGATAGTCCGCCGGTCAACTCTACTCCGCAAGGTTCCGCGACGCAATCTGCCATCCCCGATCAGCACAAAACTGCCAATTCGCCCCAACCCGCAACCACGCCGTGCCCCAATAATTCTCAATCTGCATCGACCGCTAAGTCAGACTGCAAGCCTGCAGCAAAAACCCGGATGCACCGTAAACCCCCTGCGCCGGCACAAACGACCACAGGATCAAGTCCCAGCAAGACCGTCGTTCGCAACGGAGGAACAGCCGATTCTAGCGTCAATCTCGAGCCGTCCGTTACGCCACAACAGGCTTCACGCGAGGCAGACAACACCAATAAATTACTGGCGACTAGCGATGCGAATCTGAAGAAAATCGCGGGCCGTGAACTCAGCCCGAGCCAGCAGGATACCGTGAAGCAGATCAATTCCTACATGACTCAAGCTAGGGACGCAGAGAAGGACGGAGACGTGCAGCGCGCGCACAATCTGGCTGTCAAAGCCAGTTTGCTCTCAGCTGACTTGGTGGGACCTGAGAAGAAGTAGGCTTCAGACGTCCGGCGTCTTGCAATCCTCGCGCTTCGATCTGTGAACTCCGTGGCCTCCTGGCTACCTCCCTTTGGCGCGCGCGGCGTTAACCTTCGCTAGAAGATCCTGGGCGGGCTGTTGCACCGGCCCTGAAATCTTCACTGCTTCTTGCAAGACTTCCCGTGCTTCGGAAACCTTGTTCAACTTGGCGTAGGCAAAACCGAGGCGATACATGACGATGGCATACTGCTGTTCGTCTTGTCCTTTCAACAATACCGAAGCCGATTTTAACTCTGGAATCGCCGCCGCAGTTTTATCCTGCTTCATGTATGCGTAACCCAAAGTTCCGTGTGCCATCCCGGCCGAGACCTTGCGGGAGCGGCCGGCATCGGGAGCATCGGCTTTCGCCGCATCAACTGCCTTCTGCGCATAGGTTACTGCCTTGGTCAGGCTGCCGGGTTTGGGGTCGTCGGCGTAGGTAGAGGCCAGTAGCAGCAGCGCCGGCAAGTTGTTTGGATCAGCAGCCAGAGTCTTTTCTGCGTAAGAGATCAGCCGCGGCGTATCCTTCAGATCCGACAACGACATCATCGCATAGGACGCAATCTGCTCCTGAAAACGTGAGTTGGGGAATGCTGGCGTGAAATGCTCAATGTATACCATGCGATTCTTAGCGTCGCCTTCCTGCGCGATGGCATTAAACGCGGCTGCTTCCAAAAACTCGTAAGAGCTCTTGGCGCCGTTCTTCTCCTCTTCGACGCGTTGAGCGAACTCCTGATCGCTTATTCCTTCAGGCTTGGCTTGCTTGCCTATGGAGTTGTATAGTTCACCGCCGCGCGTCGAATAATCGATGACCTTGGCGTTGTCTTTCACTTGCTGAGCGATGCCGGTTTGCGACACGAGAATGTCCAGGTTGTGCGGCGAACCGGCTAGAGCCTTGTCGCCGTATTCGAGGGCTTTCTGCAGATCCCCTGCCGTCTGATACGACTGCGAAATCTGCCAGTTGCCGTAAGCCACGGCCGCCGGATTTGCCGAAAACTTCTGCAGGAAATCCTGGTACATCGCCAATTTCTTTTGTGTGTCTGGCTCATTCGAAATCGCCGCTAGCGCCTGATCTTCCGGGGTACCTGCCGGAATTACGATTCTGTCGAGTTGTGCGTGTAAGAGAGTGCACAGGACCAACACTACCGGCACAACCAGCCAACGAGTGCGCTTCATCGGTCCCTCCAAGTTCGCGGGAATCGTAGCTCTGAATGGCAAAGCTTGCAAGTCCAGTTTGCAGCGGTGGAGGATGGGAGGCCCGTATCTGTACGCCGTGGCATGGGAAGAGTCAATGCTGTAATCTGGGCCGATGCAAGATGAAGCGCACGTCGCGTCAAATCTTCTAGCGGATGAATCGAACCAGCCGAGGAAATCGGCGCGTCGGCCTCTTCGCCATTCGATCCTCTTCATCGTTCTGATCGCATTTTTCCTTCGTCTCGCGGTTATCAGCGTGGGCCACACTTATCGCATCACGCCTCGCCGCGATCACTTTCAATTTGGCTGGGAAATGGGACGCATAGCGCGTTCCATCGCCGAAGGACAAGGGTTCAGTTCGCCGACTGATCTTCCCACCGGACCAAGTGCCTGGGCTCCGCCCCTTTATCCGTACATTCTCGCAGGTGTATTTAAATTGTTCGGAGTTTACAGCTCACTTTCTGCGTGGCTAATTCTCGCATTCAACAGCATTTTTGCGGCTCTAACTTGTCTTACGCTTTATCGCATCGGGGAGCGAATTTATGGAGTCGCAGTAGCACGCGCCACCGCATGGACCTGGGCGGTCTTTCCGTACGCAATCTATTGGCCGGTTCGCGTGGTGTGGGAAACCAGCCTCACCGCATTTTTGCTGAGCCTGGCGTTATTGCTTACACTCCGCATGGTGAACAAGCAAGAGCGCCTCCGCATGTGGATTTTGTTCGGTGCGCTGTGGGGCGTGATCGCACTGACGAACACCGCGATTTTGAGCATGTTTCCATTCTGCCTGCTCTGGCTTCTCTATCGCCTTCCGCGCAGGACCACGCATTTAGTTGGAGCGGTTTTATGCGTTCTTACCGTTGTTCTGGTGGTAAGCCCATGGCTGGTGCGCAACTACCATGTTTTCGGCAAATTCATTTTCGTTCGCGACAATCTTCCGCTGGAAATGTATGAGGCCAACAACGATCAATCCGCGGGACTGTGGACCCGAAACGAACATCCCGGCAACAATCCCGAAGCCATGCGGAGGTTCCAGGAATTAGGCGAACTCGGATTCATGGCCGAAAAAAAACAGGAAGTCCGCCAGTTTATACATGAGCATCCCGGCAGGTTTTTGCGATTCACGGTTGAGCGAGCGGTTTATTTCTGGATCGCTCCACCGCAGGCAACAATCGTTGCGGGATACGACCTGATGATCTCTCGCCACACCAATTTCTTGCTGGCAGCCGTGCTGGCTTTCGCAGGTTTGTGGTTAACCATTCGCAATCGAAAGTGTGGCGCATTTTTGCTCGCTTGTTTTTTGCTGCTCTACCCGCTTCCCTATTATCTGGTGATGCCCTTCGTCCGCTACAAACATCCAATCGAGCCGGAGATGATTATGCTGATCGTCTATTTGTTTTGGTATGCCCGGGGCGTCCAAGTCCGATGGCCAACTCGGAGAACCGCCTAACCACGCCCGGTGAGACTAGACGATTGGCTCGCCTCAACCGGTTTGCTCCACCGCTTGTTATAATCGCTAGACGCGGTGGGAGTAGCTCAACTGGCAGAGCACCGGACTGTGGCTCCGGACGTTGCGGGTTCGATTCCCGTCTCCCACCCCACTGTTTCAAATCGACTTACCAAAAAGTACCGCAAACATATCCACAATCTTCTCTTGAGTGGTTCGCATGTCGGCGCGGCGAGTCCTAATTGTTTCTGACATGCAAGCGGCGCGTAACGACCATGTCCGCCGCTGTCTTTTTCTTTCGGCCAGCCTAAATCGGCGTTCCCGCATCTAGTGTTGAGTCTATCGAGGAGGTTTATATGGCTGACGCTCCACGGATCACAGTCGAAGAATTGAAACGGCGAATGGATGCCGGAGAAAATTTCACGGTCATCGACGTTCGCAACTCTCAGGCTTGGGCGAACTCGGATGTCATGCTGCCAGAGGCGATGCGGTTGCCGCTGGACAAGCTCGAAGAAAACCTCTCCAGAATCCCAAAGAACAAACCTGTTGTGGCGTACTGTACTTGACCGGACGAGGGCTCTAGCGCCAGTTTGGCGCGCAAGCTTCGGGAAAAGGGCTATCAGAACGTGTGGGCTCTTAAAGGGGGACTCCAGGCATGGCAGGATGCCGGATTGCCCGTCGATGCGAAACGGCAGGCAGCTTAGCGGACGTTCACAGGCTCGGTGCCTTCGCACATGGGATGGTTAATGTTGAGCTAACTGAGCAGTCGGGTTGGCAGTGTTACTGGATTTGCTGTCGCGATTTCCCAGGCCGATTACCATGGCCATGTCTTTGGGATAGACCACGTCGCGTCCACGCGCCAAGAAATGGTAGTAGATCGAGAGCGCCGCTCCATACGATCCGAATCCTAGCCTCACTACACGCGAGTTCGCACCTATTGCGACGGCCATTCCTATTAACTTAAAACCCGAGGCTCCATTCGCCGCGCCATTTCCGGCTTCGCCGAGACTCTGTCCGCCCTGACCAGCATCGCGATCGGGAGACGCTTGAGAGGCCGCGAGCATCACCTGAATTCCCGTCGTCAAATACCTTGTGCGTGGAGTGGTCACCTCAGCGCCGCCCTCATTGTCTAGCTTCAGGTGTTCGCCCTTGGCCACGGCCACGCCTTCCAGATTGGTTTCAACTTTCTGTTCAATTCCATTCGGCGGAGCAACTTCGCGAAATAAGATCCGCAATTGCCCATTGCGACCCAGGCGACGGGCAGGTGCAACCTGCACCACCGAGCCTTTGATCACGCTGCCTTCCGGCAGAATAAGATGATTGGACGCCACCAGCGGCTCGGTAATCACGGCCTCCACTGGATCTCCCTTCTTCGCCGTTGCCGAACTCAACCCCGTCTCCAGGCGCGCATGCACCACGCTACCCGTCGGCGGCGGCGCTCCAATATTAGTCAGAGCTTCTGGCTTCACTGCCTCGGTTCCAAAATCCAAAGGTTGCAACAAAATCGCATTGAAACTTGTGCCCGCGTCAAGGTATTGCGGATGCACTGGCAGCTGTGCGATCACAATCCTTTTTACCTTGTGCATTTTTCCCGGCTCGTGGATCTTTTCTTGCAAGTCACTCCATTGCTGATGAATGGCTTGCCGCGCCGCGCTGACTTTGCTCGACGCCGCTTCCTGAACTTTGCCTTTCTTCACCGATTCATTTGCCGAAACAAACCGCAGAACCCCATCTGGAGCGGGAGAAGCAACCGTATGTAGAGCGATCTTTCGTCCATCTGCCATCACCAGTTCGTCAAATTGCACGTGCACTTTACGGACGGGAGAAAAATTTCCATTCGCCCCCTGCATGGTTCGCACCATCTTCGGCACGCCCTCAATCGCGGATACCTTTCCATTTACCGCGGTTCCTACGGGAATCAGCAGCTTGTCGAACGCATAAATGGGATCTGTCGTCTTTGCATGAATGGCCTGACCCACTTCCCGGATCCGCACTTCGGTGTCAATCGCCACCTTGATCGGAGTACCCGCGGCTATGCTCATTGGCATTGTCACCGGCGCAGCCTCCACGCTTTTTTGGGGGACAGGCATATCCTCGCTCTTCTGCGGGGTGCCCGCGGGAGGCCGCGCCTTAAGCGTCTGAGCAGCAACCGCAACGCAGGATAGTCCAACCATCAACAGTGTTCGCCCTAATACACTTCCTCGCATTGCAATAGCTCCGGTTGTTGTCCGCGTGGGAAACAGATTGCGTTTTAAGCTGCGTGAATCCACAGCAGCAGGTTACGAATGCTGGTACCCAGGAAAAATTGGAATAAGACCTTGCTCTATTATGAAGCATAAAGAACGCAAAGAGGTTGCAATTCCTGGCAATTCGGGTTAGCGAAAAGCAAAGTAAATTCCTGCGATCAGCGCAGCAACGATCAACCCCGCAAGTAGAGCAAGAAGTACCAGACCCTCGTCAGGAGTGATGTTGAACTTTTTCACTGGAGATCTCATTTGCCATCGAGAGCGATGGCGGATCTTTGCCGTCACTACTCTGTGCTGTATTGGCTCAGTTCGGCGTTGGCTGCAGTTTTAACTTCACCGGACCGATTGTTTTTCTCCAAGTCTCCTGCTGCACCCCCCCGAAATCGGTAACAAACCCCGCCGACACGCTTCTGCTGTTGCGGGTACAAATGATGATACTCAAAGTTCGCCAGGCAAAATAGCAAAGATCGTTAAGGATGAACAAATTGTCATCCGGGGCAAATAAGGTGTTGCGGCGATCAATGCCAGTGCCTGGCCCATCGGTTTTAGAGCGGCGGTCGGAGTGTTTCTGCCGTTATGAGGCTTCTATTGGGTTGGTTGCGCCGACGTGTCTGCCTTCGGCGCTGAGTGCTTGAATAGTTTGTTGCGCACGTCCGGCCAGAATTCTTTTGTCACATTGAAGAACGTATCCAATCCTATTTGTTGTCCCCACTTGTTCGCCGTATTTCCAAATGATCGATCCGCAGCCGGATAGTAGAAGTTTGAAATGCCTGCGGCAACGGCGTTTCCCGCCAGTTCCGATGTGTTGAAGTGATTTCCTCCGTCGTCGCCCCGAGTAATTACTTCCCGGCTGATCGCATAACCGGTTCGTTTCCAAAACCCGCCCGTGCCCTTGACGAAGTAACGAGGATCCTGGTGCAAGGCAATTGGGAACAAACCCTCAGTCATGAAATTGCCAATTGCTTGATCGGCAAATGCTCCTGCGTAATATTTACCAAAGCCCAGCGCTCCTGCTCCGAACGAGGGATACTGATTCTGCACTCGGGATAACCCCGCAAAGATGCCAGCCACCAGGAATGCTGACGGATCAAACGAGTCGTCTATAGCAACTTTCATCTTTTCGCCTGGCGTCAGCGCTTTGATGTCAGCAGGGTTTTCGTCTGATCGGTAGTTAGGAATGATCCAGAAGATATGATTTTTGCTGGGCTCATGCTGCTGATCGCGTCGTGCCGGGCTGGGTGACCCCGATTGACTCTGATTTACACCAGGCGCATCCGGCAAGGCTGGGGCTGCCTGACCTATAACGATGTCTCCGAGGAGAACGTGAATAGAAATCAGTACAAGAGCAGGTTTTAGAAAAAAGGAACGCGTCCGGAGCAACCGCATACTAAGATATTGATGCAATCTAGTCCGCCATTGGCGACACATGAACAACTTGTAATCCGCTCGCCGCCCGAATTGAGCCATCGAAAGCACTCCGCCGGGTAGGAACATAAATGGCAAGCTGAGAATCCGATTGCAGAGATCGAAATCCGCAGGAACAACCCACACTGTGTTTGCACACTTTGATATTGCAACAGCGATAGTTTTTCTCTCCTGTATGATTGGGGTTATAGCAGCGTCAAATCACTTTACCGGTGTCCAGAGCTGCGTTTTACCTCATGGTTGATTAAGCCCCAGGTTTATTACCATCGGAGCCACATGCGGACGCTGGCAAAAAACCTGCTTGTTCTGTCCGCTCTGGCGGTCGTAGTCATCTACTTTGCGCATATCTTTCCGAGAATGCAAAAGGGAGTTGACTTTGCTGATTTCTACGCCGCTGCACACATTGTACGCGACGGTCGCGGTCATGAGCTTTACGATCCGGCAGTGCAGAATCAATATCTGATTCGTTACTCCGGCCGTGTCGGCACTTATTTCATTCACCCTCCCTTTGAAACGCTCATCTATTATCCCTTCGCCGTGTTGCCCTTGCGTTGGGCCTACACGCTGTGGTCTGGCTTTAAGGCGATACACCTTATTGTCATTTCGATGCTGCTGCGAAAAACCGTCCTGAGAAAGGTGAGTTGGAGATTTCTAATTGTCATTTTCCTTTTATTCGTTCCGGTATTGCTCGACTTTCTGCACGGACAAGATTCGCTTCTGCTTCTGCTGATGCTGACGCTCGCTTTCGTGCAGTTGGAACGGCATCAATACTTTGCGGGCGGCTGCCTCATGGGCTGCGGACTCTTCAAGTTTCATTTAGTTGTTCCCGCCGTCATCCCTTGCATTTTTGTTAAAGGCAAAAGATTACTGTGGGGATTTGCTTCCACGGCGCTTGCGCTGCTGATTGTTTCTGTCTGGATTTCAGGCTTCGGGGCGATCACCGCTTACACACGATTTCTTTTGCAGCTCAACTCGCTGCCTTTGGTGGGGATTCACGATGCCCAAAAGGCTAACCTGCGGGGACTGTTCGGGCTGTTGCTGCCAGGCTATCAACATACTGCTTCATACCTGTCGTTGCTGAGTTCAGCTCTGGTGATGTACCTGGCCGTGCGTTCCAGTCTGCTTGCGAGGGAGGACGTGCACAGCGCAAGGCTCGCGTTTGCCAATGCGGTGTTCGCCGCGGTTCTGGTCGGCTACCATCTCAGCCCGCACGATCTCACCATATTGCTATTGCCCATGATTTTGCTGGTTGACTACCTGCTCACGGAAGAAGGCATTCCCACAAGAACTCGATTCGTATTGCTTCTGACTTTGGCAGTATTGTTTCTTCCCCCACTTCACCTCTTTTTGCTGCATTGGCACCAGTATACTTATGCGTGCATTCCAATCCTTGTGCTTTTCGGAATGAGTTGTACAGAAATTAGTCGGAGAAAGTGTGGTGGGAATATAGATCGACTGGCAAACAGCGTTTCCCAGACGTAAAATGCTCGCCGCTACTTGAAGACAAAATAAATTGGAGCAGCAGAAAGAAGGAATTTAACCATTTGCCTCGACTGCCGACGAGGAGGTCGACTACGCAAGCAGATTATTTGATCTTGCGCGTCGCTGCTGCACAAGAAATTCCTCCTATGCATATTGGCGTGTAGATTGCACCATCGGATCTTCAGCAGCAGGCTTGCCCCAACAGCGCACAGCCTCTATGATTAAGCAAGTTGAAATCACCACGTAACTTGTTGAAAGTCGGGGCGTAGCGCAGCCTGGTAGCGCACCTGCCTTGGGCGCAGGGGGTCGTAGGTTCAAATCCTATCGCCCCGACCAAATTTGTCATTGTCCGAGTAACGCACGAGCTTCTGGACACGGTGAGGGCGAGTTCCCACAGCATCGAGCCATGAGGTGTGTATGCCTCATGCTGTGCGTTCCAACATTGCTGATCCCGGCCGCTCTCCGTAAAATCCGCTGATAACGTGTGGAAACTGAACGGCAATCTGCCAGCCTTCATGCTCATTGACCGGGGTTCTGAGCGCCATCGCACGTTTGCAGCGGTTGACTCCTGCCCATCGCAGGGGGATACTTGGATGCTGCCAGTTGGGGGATCATGCCACGCACGCCTGGAAACTGCCAGGTCCTATTAGTCACTCCAGCAACGGCTCATCAAGAACTTGTGCCAATTCACACCAAAGGAATCTCAAATGACTCAATTTTTGCCCAGGTTTTCCCAAGGAAGAAATCGCATTCTCGTGTTCTCGTTGTTTCAGCTTATAACCTGCCTCCTCGTTCTCGCGTTGTCAGCGCCGGCGCAGACTTCGTTGCAACAAATCTCCACGCCTGCGCCGAAGGGGTTTACCGGAATATTTGGCGGGGGACCGTTTTATAAGACCGCGAATTTCAACGTCGCGAAGGACATAGCTGAAATTGAACACTCTGGTTTCTCCGAAGCCATCGTCTGGAGCGTTGAAGTCAATAGCCAGGGCGACTTGAACTTCAACGGCGAGTTTCCGTTGACTTCGAACGGCGCCTACGTGGGCGGTAAGACTTATCCGAAATTTGCCGCGGATATGGCCACGTTAAAGAAAGCGGGAATTGTTAAGAGAGTCACTTTCAGCATTGGTTCCTCAAACTACGGAGACTGGGAAAACATCACTGCTTTGGTGAAGGCGCAAGGCGTCGGCCCGAAAAGCATTCTGTACAAGGATTTTAAGGCCCTGAAAAAAGCGATTCCGGCTCTGGATGCCCTCGATTTCGATGACGAAAATAGCTACGATCTTCCCACTACGATTAGGTTCGGGGTCATGGTAGGCAAACTCGGCTATCACGTCATGCCGGATCCTTATGTCATGGCCAGCTATTGGCAGAGTGTGGTCTCAGGAATCAACCAGAAGCGCCCAGGCACGGTAGACGGAGTACATCTTCAGGCCTATGCCGGCGGTGCAGGAAACAATCCATGCTCGGGTTGGGATTTTGGAGATGTCCCGGTTTTCCCGGGCGTGTGGGACAAAAACTACACCCCAAGCCAAGTGGAGACTGTGATGCGAGGCTGGCACAATGAATGCGGGATAATCGGCGGGTTCATGTGGATTTACGACGACTTTGTGGGCAATGGCCTAGCCAAAAAGTACGCTGCCGCGATCAACAAGGGAGTCAAATAGAACGAGAGAAGGTGCAGCACAGGTTTAACTTCAAAGTGTCGTTCGGCGGCGAGATTTGGATATGGGTGAGTCCGTCGCCAGACTTCGCTCCTACAATCCTTATTTGGCTCTTTTCCCTGATTGTCTTGGCGGTAGTAAATCCTCGTTGACAGGCCTTCGCGTAGCGAAGGCCTGTCCTTCCTGCTATTTCAGAATGATCTCCTCCAGCAATTCCGAGCTGATTAGTTCACGAATTTCAGCACGTTTCTCTGACAGTTGTTGCCCTTGTTGCTTGCCGCCGAGGATTTTGTCGCGTGCCATTTCGCCTTTCGCGGCCAGACCGTCCATGGCTGCATGATTTTTGTATTCGATGGCAAGGCAGACATCCCAATCTTCGGGGCTGTGTTTGGTTTCTTTGAGGAACAATTTGTAATCCATGATGGTTCCATCGCGCTTTTCCTGCTCCAGTATTGGTTTGCTGGATTGTTGCAGGCTGGTTAGGTAGGCGTCCATTTGCGTGGGCTTTACGCGAACCAGAGAGACTCGCCAGACAGGGCCTTCGGTGTAATGTTCTTGCGCGAGAACGGCGGGAGCGAGCAACAACAAGAAAGCTGCGAGACGGTAAATCGTTTTCATGCTGTGATCTCCTGAAAGTGATTTTGTTTTGGGAAACGGCGAGGAGAATCATACGCCAGGAAAAGGATTTTGTAAGTGAGACAGATTTGCGGGGGCAGGATGCCCTAGCGACAGTCGACAAGATGCCGGCGCTACAAAGTCTTGCTGAAAGCTGACGGCCGAGAGCTGAGGGCTTTATGGGGCTTCGATTAGTTCCATTTTGCCGTCCCGGGTTCGGTGTAGGATCATAACTTTTCCCTTTGGATCGCGAAAGACGAAGACGTCGCGATCGCGGAAGTGGGCTTCCTTAATGGCTTCTTCGAGGGTCATAGGACGCATGGCAACCGCCTCCTCGGAGCGCACCAGATGAACTTCGGTTGTCCGGGCGACAGCGGGAAATTTGTGGACTACGACATCGACTGAAGTGGCTTCTGACAGGCCGAGCGCGACGCCGATCTTTTCCTGTGAAGCCTCGCCATTCCATTTTCCGGCCACCGTACTTGGGCTCTTTGGATTCGGGCTCTTGTGATTGCGACGTTTTTTAGTGCGCCAGCGAGTCTTGTATTTGACCGCTTGCTTCTCCAGATGTTCGAGAGCTTCGTTGATGGCTGCTGTCATGTCGCCAGCCTGAGCCAGACCAACCAGCGGTCCATTGCGTGGAGTGATGGTGATTTCCGCCTTATGCCTACGCTTTTCGACCGCGAGCACTACTTTGGTCTCAAATTTATTGCCGAGGATTTTGCGGATTTTGACCAGGCCAGATTCAACTTCTTGACGAATGGCGGAAGTGACTTCGAAATGCCTGCCGGTGTATTCCACGTTCATGAGTGCCCCTCCTTGGGTTCTTGCAACTTTGGGGACAGCATAACCGGTATCATTTGGTGCCAACACAGCCGGCGAGAAGCCGGCGCTACAACTTTTACTTCTTTACTCTGCGCTGGTGGGTGCTCGGGATGCGCATATCTTCCCGGTATTTTGCGACCGTGCGGCGAGTGACTTGGATTCCCTGCGACTGCAGGATGCGGGTGATCTGCTCGTCGGTTAGCGGCCGGGCGGGATCTTCTTCTTCGATAAGCTTTTTGACACGCCGTTTCAGGATGAGCAGACGATGTGTTGCCGCCCTGCGGACCGTTCACACTCTCGCTGAAGAAATAACGCAGTTCGAAAACGCCTTGCGGCGTGTGTGCGTATTTGCTGGAGACTGCGCGGCTTACAGTCGAAGGATGCACGCCGATTTCCTCGGCGACCTCCTTGATCATCATGGGCTTCAGTTGGTCGATGCCTTTTTCGAGGAAATCCTGCTGCCGGGCGAGAATGCTGTAGCAGACTTTGACAATGGTCTGCTTGCGCTGCTCGATATTTTTGATGAGTTGGATGGCGCTCTTGTAGCGCTCTTTGACGTAATTGCGCGTGTCTTTATCGTTGGTCTCTTTGGTAAGCAGACGTTTGTACGCAGGGTTGAGGCGCAGCTGCGGTACGTCTTCGTCGTTCATCACCACCAGCCACTCGTCTCCGTGCTTCACGAAGGCAACGTCTGGTTCAATCAGTCTGGGCTGCGTTTTGTTGTAGCGTAGGCCGGGACGCGGGTCGAGGGTGCGAATGTAATCGAGCGCTTGCTGCACGGCTTCAATTGGGCGAGCCAGGGTGCGGGCGATTTCCTTGTACTGTTTGTTCTGCACCGCGCGCAGGTGCTGGTCGACGATGGCGATAGCGTCGTTCAGGGTTTCGGCTGTGGATTCTCCGTTGCCGTTTTTGTGTAGCTCATGTTGTTGCTGGTGATAGCGCAATTGATAGAGCAGGCAGTCGCGCAGATCGCGGCAGGCCACGCCGGGCGGATCCAGTTGTCTTACGACTTCGATGGCTTCGTGCAGGTCGGCAAGATTGAAACTTGTGGGAAACGTTGGACGCGGGATTGGTGCGGTCGCGGGTGAAGACGGCTGCGACGCGGCTGCAACTTCTTTAATTGGCTCCAGAGGTTGCGGTTCTGGCTCGGCGGAGTCGGCCACTTCTCGACTCTGTGTTTCCGAGGAATCGATTCCGGGCAGGACGAACTCAGAAGAATCGGCCTGAATAACTAACGGAGCGGCCTCTTGATCATCAAGTTCCGGATCAGCCAAATCGGCCGAAGCTTCCTCAGTTGCACTCAGTCCGAGAGCTGCGGCTTCTTTGAAAAGATTTTCTGCGACTGCGGCGTCAGATTCGGGGGCGGCTGGCGGCGCTACTCCTATTAATTCTTCGTCGCTGGCGATCAGATAGCCGTCTTCGTTGAGATTGCCAATGATTAATTCAACGGCTTCCTGAACCTCGGGACGCATTGAGATCGAGCCCAGTTGCCACCTCAGATGGTCGGTCAAACTGCCGGGCTTGGAGAGAAAATTCTCGAACGACGGGCGCTCGATGTCCTCCATTTCGCGCGAGCTGCGATAGCCGGGGTCGAGGTAATCCTGGAAGAAAGAACCGAAATCGATTTCTTCGAACGGATCTTTTTTCTCGGCGTCAGCGGCAGTCGTCGGGCTTTCTTCTACGGGGGCGCGGTCGCGCTCCTCCTCGCGGCGATCTACGTCATCGAGTAGGGGAACTGATTCTTCCAGTTCTTCGAGGACCGGGTTCTCGACCATTTCAGCGGTAATCATGTCTCGCAGCTCAAGTTTGTTGAGCGCGAGCACGCTGACCATCTGGACAAGGCCCGGGGTCAGTATCTGTCTCTGGGAGACCTTGAGGCTTAGCTTGTGTTGCAACAGCACCATAAATTCAGTCGTTCGTCCTTGGTCGTTCGTCGTCGGTGACGGATCCATTAGTCGCAACTTCCCAGCGACTAACGCCGTTTTCTCACACCAGCGAAAAACTTTGGCCCAGGTACACGCGGCGAACTTCGGGGTCGCCCCCGAGTTGCTCTGGCGTGCCTTGGCGGAAAATTCGGCCTTCATTAATTATGTACGCGCGATCTGTTACCGATAAAGTTTCGCGCACGTTGTGATCGGTGATCAGGATGCCAATGCCGCTGGTCTTCAGATCACTGATGATTTTTTGCAGGTCGAGCACCGCAATGGGATCGATCCCGGAAAAAGGTTCGTCCAAAAGAATGAATGTCGGGTTGATACACAGGGCGCGAGCGATTTCCACCCGTCGCCGTTCGCCTCCCGACAGAGCGTATCCGCGATTCTGGCGGATATGCTCCAACCCCAGTTGATCGATCAACTTCTCCATCTTTTCCCGGCGCTCGTGCCAGGAAATTGATTGGGCTTCGAGCACTGCCAGGATGTTTTCTTCGACCGTGAGCTTGCGGAAAACCGAAGCTTCTTGAGGGAGATAGCTGATGCCATACTGCCGCGCCCGCAGGTACATGGGAACGTCAGTAATGTCATCGTCGTCGATTAGGACGCGGCCTGTGTCCGGAGGGATGAGGCCGACGATGGCGTAGAATGTTGTGGTCTTGCCGGCCCCGTTAGGTCCAAGCAAACCAACAACTTCCCCCTGCTCGACGCGCAGGCTAACCCCGTTTACAACTCGGCGGCTGCGATAGGATTTACCGATTTCGTCGGTGGCCAAGGTACGCATTTATCGTGCCACTCGCGTTTGGGTGACGGTGGGGGATGAATTATTGCCTTCAACCAGCACCCTATCATCGCGTCTAAAGAAAGTCAACGAAACGCCGGTAATCTTGCCATGTTCGGCATCAAAAATGCTAGGCGGTCCGCCAGTCAGGACAAATTTGTCGTCTGCCGCCGTGTAGACGAGGACGTCGCCGGTAGCGTGGCGCTCCGGTTGGGTGATCACCACTTGTTCGGCAGCGACAATTCTTTCCAGTTTTCCTGCTGAGGATAGGGGTTGGTTTGCCGAGCCGCGAGCTTGGAGAAACGCATCCATCTTTTTGGCTGTGATCGTCGTGTCAGTCGATCGGGCCACGACGTCACCCTCGAAGTGAGCTTTGCGCTCAGCGTCTGCGTAGGTTAGTCGGCTAGAAGTGATCGCAACTAGCACAGGCGCTCCTGATTTTTCTTCTGACCTGCCGGGTTGAGCGGGTTCAGCCTGAACCAAGACTGTCGAGACGATTCTGGAGGCGTCGGAGCCAAGCGCAATCATGGAACGGTGATCGCGATCGAATTCAATCGACTGCGCTTCGACGGCATTTGCGTCCTGCCACAGACGCGCGTCCCCCGTGTACAAAGCAACAGCTGATGATCCGTGCACACTCATGGAACGAGCGGTGACGTGGATTGGGCTGGATGAAGACAGAAGCGCGCCACCCGGCTGCGGCTTCAAATCGCTGTAAGTACTCTTAACGTTGCCTTCCGCGAAAGCATCTCCGGTGGCGCGATTCAGGCGCATGGAGTTGGCCGTGGTCGTCATGCCTCCGTCAGTTACACGCGGAGAACCGGTGAGAATCAGCAGTTGATCATTGGGGGTGTAGCGGGCGTGATCGCCCCAGGCTTTGCGCTCGCCGTCCACGTAGGCTACGCTTCCCTGCTGCACAAGGGTGTCGATGCCGCTGCCGGGCTGGAAGACGGCATCGAGGACCCGGCTGGTGCTGACGCGATCTGGTTGGCCGGGATTCTTGCTGACAATGTGTGCATCGGGCGCGCCGTGCACCGAAGAGAGCTGGCCGGAGTTGTCAAAGTGAGCATCGAATTTCGCAGCCGTGACTACAGTTTGTGATGCGTCCCCGGCAGAGGGGCGAATGACAATCTGCGCAGCGCTGGAAGTCTCAGCTCGGTCGAGATGGCTTTGCTTTTTGGCCACAAAAAAGTCGATGCCCGAAGCAGTCAGTTCGAGATCCTGCGCGCTAGTGGCCGATTTGGCGGGAGCTTGATGTTGCGACAACACGACGTGGTCTTCGGCGTGAATTTTGGTTAACAAATTCTTGCTCGGGGAGTTTGTCTTTCGAGAAGCTTTGATCTCGGCAAATTCTAGTACGACGCGGCCCGCTTTGCCTTCCATCGGAGGTGCTTGCGGGGGCTGGGTTAGGTCACTGGAGGCTTCGTCTGACTTCGACGGGCGCGGACGCCTGTCCTCCATCGAATTTGTTGGCGCGACTTGGGCCCGCACGTCTCCGGAGAAAATGGCGGTTCGCAGTGTATCGTGCTGCTCGGCCATGATCAGTTCGAGTTCGTCAGATCGGGCCTCTGCTGGCTGCGCACCCTCGGCCTTTACCATCACATTGCCGCGCGCTAAGACCCGGTCCAACGTGTTGTCAGGACGCAGAAAAAGCGTAGCTTCATCTGAGTCGCATTGACGAACGCCGCTTCGCAATTGCGGATGATCAAGCACAACCAAATGCGGATCCTTGGTGATAGTTGCTCGAGCCGCATGTATGGTTGCGGGAGTGAATCCGCCGAGCGTGAGGTTCACCTGCGACAGCAGCGTGAGCACGTTGGTTTTGGCAACGTAGTTCACACCCATGGCCCAGCCGCTGCCTTGTGGGAGATCAAAATCGACCCGTTCGCTGGTGTGCGCGTCGCCCGAGCTTTGATTGAACGTGAGGCCGCTGGTCTTGAGGTGGATGGGATTCTTGCGCTCAGCGGGAGGCGACTGATCGGGATTCAATACACCTTCAGGATTCGATTGCAAATCAATAAGCACTTCACCCTTGGCGATCACGTTTCCGCTCTGCTGATCGTATTCGAAGTCCGAGCCGCGAATCTGATCGAAGCGGGTGGAATCGCTTCCGTAAAGAGTGATCTGCACATCATGCAGCTCGGTGTGTCCTCCTTTCTTGAACTGAATTGCTTTGCTGGCCTGGATGGTAAACAGAGTGCGTCCCTGCTGAGATTTAGAAATCGTGAAACCGGTTGCGGTTTGCTTGATTTCAAGGCCGATCTTCTCTGGAACCTGTTTCAGCGCATTTTGCACACGGTGCCGCGCATAGAAATATGTACCCGCGACCAGTAGCAACGCGGCGACAATCGCTGCGGCGAACCAGTGCCGCAGGCGGGATAGATTGCTGGGCATCTGAAGATTAGTTTACGTCAGCTTCAGGCTTTGGGCGTCAGGCTGCGGGCTGCGGGCTTCAGGCTCCTGAAGGCCGTCTAAAAGCTCTCGTCGAGGGTAATTTGCTGCACTATCTGGTCGAGTTGAGCCCGGGCCTGATTCTGTTTTTCCTGCAGGTCCGAGATTTCTTTCGCCAGTGCATTTAAGCGGTCTTCTTGGGAATCTAACTGGTGAGCGTAACGCTGCAGCAAAGCCTTTTCTTCCGCGCTGCCTTTCAGGGCCTTCATGTTTTCCCGCAGGCGCGCTTGATCTTTGGTGATGGTTTCGACTTCGTGCTGGCGAGTTCTGATCTGCGTGCCCAGGCTATCCACTTTATTTTTCTGCTCGAGGACGCGCCGAAAAGCCTCTTGCATGGCAGGCGTGAGCTGCCTTTGCTGGGTGATGAATGCGACCTGCTTATCGTCGAGATTGGTCAATGCAAATTCGCTGTTTTCGGGATGGAATTCCTCGATGTGGAGATTCGCAGTCTGGCCAGCCGGAACCTCTATGCGAAAGCGCAGATAAGAAGCAGAAGTTTCCTCGGGCCTCGGACCTTCGACTTGCTTCCAATTTTCCCGTGCGGGATGCTCGATGACTACCTGGCGCGATGCCGCATCGGCATTGTGCAAAGTGTATTTGCGGCTGTCGCGCTGCTCACGGGTAAGATACATCAAGCCTTTTACAATGTGGATGCGGGTGACGGGCTTTTCGCTTGATTCCTGCTCCATCGTCACTCGCAAAGCGGGGTCGGCGGCGTAGGAAATGAGACGGCGCTCGGCTGGATGGACAGTCTCAATCAGGCCTTCGCCGGCAAAAGTATCGCTTTCGAGGATGTTGAAGGTTCCGGAATCTAGCGTCAAACCGCTACTGTTAGTGATCCAGAGGGCGCGGCGAATCTCGCGTGTATTCTCATTCCAGATGGTAACCTTCTCAGCTTCGATGGGAGACTGCAGAATCGGCACCAGGGCAGATTGATTTTTGCCGATCGTAATTTTCTGCTTGAGGTTGTATTCGAAATAGTCGCCCAGGTCTTTGCTCTCAGCTTCGGCTTGTTGCTTGGCAGCGGCGGCAAACGGGTTGAGCCTGGCCCGGCCGTTGATCGGGCCGTCCCTATTTCCGGAGAATACGCCACCGCCAACGCCTCCGCCCTGACCGGGTCCGGTGTCCATTGTCATTAATGCCTGGCCATCGATGTTGACTGTCTCCGCTACTGGCGATGCTGGTGCAGGTGCGCTCATCGACGCTTCCTGGGTTTGCGGTGTGAGCATAGCCGCTTGAGGCAGCGGGACTACCGGTCGCCGAGTGTATAGCGGCCGAGATATATCCTGAATGAAAGACTGCGGCGCGCCCGCAATGAGTGAAAGCTGGACATCTTTCCAATCCTCGCCCACGGTGTTGTCCACAATGGCCCAACCTTGCAGCACCGGCTTTTCGTTTGGCTTTTCGGACAGGATTATGCGATACGTGCTCTTCCACACTGGCACTTCACTGATGTAGCTGACGAAAATTTCACGCTCGCCGGTGCCCGTGGCGGAAATCGTCATGCGGCGGAGATCACGCGCTCGCGAGGATCCGATCAGGTTCAGATATTTTTCAACCTCGTCGCTCAAGTCGCGTTCCGCCAGCCGGACTGAGGTGCTGGGGCCGAGATCGAAATTCCGCATGTCGCCGCCATCGGTCATCACCGAGAACTCCGTGACTTCATAGGAGTCGCCCTTTTCGTTGAACCTTTTTTCTTTCTCGACGCTGAGGAGCCGTCCCGTTGTCGCTTCTGATCCGTTATGTACCTCGACGCGGGCGCCGCGCAGGGCAGCCAGAAAATCAACGCGGGTAAGCTGCTCGCCGAAAGGCAGACGCAGCGCCTTCAAACGCTCATCGAGAGGCGCAATCGAGTTGTAGCGCACGCCAGATATGTGCCCCTCGCCCAGATCGACGGCGGTCAGCGACTTCAAAACGTCATTGAGTTGACTGGTGGTGAAGTCGATGGCGAGATCCTGATTGCCGCGAATGTGGGTGGAGTGCTCGAAATATCCCATGCCATTTTTGTAGAGCACTACGCGCCTGACCGGCAGGCGAACGCCGGAATCGGCTTCAGAGCTCGATGCCGACGGCTGCGACTCGTCGGCGAATGCCGTGAAGAAGAATGAAATGGCGATGATCGTGGCGAGAATGGATTTCCGCATCGACACCTCCCGGTCTCGCCGGGAGTGTAGCAGTGGGCGATGTCAAGATGTCAGTGACAAGTGAGGAGCGCGTCGGCGGGATCGGGCGTACTCACGATGACGTTTTGGCCGTGGGCAGTTCAGGTCACGCTTTGGCAGCGTGCTGCCGGCTTTTGAAATCGCGGAGTGACAGTTCTAGTCCACCGAAGTCAGGGTGATCGTTTTGATCGAGGGTGAAGGCGATATCCAATGCATCTCCCGGAAGCAATTCGGCTTGTTGAATGCGCTCAGCCATACGCCAGCCGAGGGCCGTGTAGGTGACGGGTTTTCGCGGCCTTGCATTCGAACTCTGCGCATATACACGCGGCAGAACAGCTGAGTCGGGATGACATCGCGGAATTGTCAACACGGCTTCGTCAGCTAATTCTTGTTGCTCGGGCTGCGACGACAACTTCAGTTTGACATGCTTTTCTTTCATCACCCGTGGCGGAGCCATCAAAACCAGCTTGCGCGAAAAAAAGACAGGTTCGGGATTGCCCATGCCAAAGGGCTCGAGCCAACGTATTGCCCGAAACAAATCTGGTGTGATTTCCTCGAATGCGAGCTCGGCGTCAAAATTGAGCGTCGGTTCGAAGTCTTCCAGAGTCAACTTCGTGCGCGCGTACGCGTCGAGCCGGGCGCAGAGTTCGGGTAGGTTTGCGGCAGGCATGGAAAAGCCTACGGCATGCGCGTGCCCACCGAAGCGGGTGAACAATGCGGCGCAAGATTCGAGTGCGTTTAGCAAGTGAAAAGCGCGAATCGAGCGCCCCGAACCGTGGGCTTCATCACCGTCGCGGCAAATCACTAGCGTAGGACGGCAATAGCGTTCGACTACGCGGGTCGCCGTGATTCCAATTACTCCGCGGTGCCAGCCATCTCCGTCGATCACCAGGCAGAAAGAATTCAGCAGAGCGGGATCCTGCTCCAGCCGCGATTGGATTGCATCCATTATTCTGCGTTCTTCGTTTTGACGATCCGAATTTAGTTGATCGAGCTTTTTGGCAAGCTCGCGTGCGCGCGTTGCGTCTTTGACGCTGAAAAGTTCGATCACATCGCGCGCAACGTCCATGCGTCCGGCGGCGTTGATGCGCGGGGCGATGCGGAATCCTACTTCGCCCGAAGTGAGCGGACGTCCGCTTAACCGTGCTACTTCCAACAGCGCCTTCAGACCTAGATTCACCGCCGAACGCAAGGCTTCGAGACCGAGCTTCGCGAATACTCGATTTTCACCCGTCAAGGGAACAGAGTCAGCAATAGTCGCAATGGCGACGACTTTCATGAACGACTTCAGCAGCGGTAGTTGATCTCGATGAATGAGACGGCGCTCCATCAGGGCTTGCGCCAGCTTGAAAGCAACGCCCGCGCCGCACAATGCTTTGCACGGATAATCACATCCGGATTGATTCGGATTCAGTACGGCAAGCGCAGTGGGCATGCCGTCTGGGCCGGGAAGATGGTGATCGGTGACGATGAGGTCTACGCCGAGGCGATGGGCGGTTTCGGCGGCCGCGAAGGCACGAATGCCGGTGTCGACGCTGATAATGAGATGAATGCCCGCGGCAGCGGCGCGCTCAATCACATCGCCGCGTAGATCGTATCCTTCCTTAATCCGGTGCGGGACATGGAAGTCGGTCGAACCTCCGCATAGTTCGATTGCTGTTTTTAGAATGACAATCGCGGTCGTTCCGTCGACGTCGTAGTCACCGTAAATCAGGATCCCTTCTTTCCGTTCGATGGCTGCGTCTAAGCGGTCGACCGCGGCTTTCATACCGGACATCAAATACGGCGAGTGCAGGTGAACGACGGATGGTGCGAGGAAGTGTTCGGCGGCCTCTGGATCGTGTATTCCACGCATCACTAAAAGCTTTGAGAGAGTTGCGGCGAGTTCTGGAGTTTTAAGCTGGAGGCTGCCGTTTGAAAATAAAGCCGCTGCGAGGGATTGAATATGTGCGTCGTCAACGATTTTGGGCAGCCATTTCATTTCGTGATTCAGTTCTTCGGGAAGGATGATTTTACTCGAAGGGTAGTAGCGCCGACGTCTCGGCAGCTATCGTGCGGGCGTCCCGCCGCGCAGCGAGGGCAGGATGCCCTCGCGACAGCCGGCGAGACGCCGGCGCTACAAAAAGCTGCCGCGGCCCAGATAAGTTCTACGGTTCGTCGTCGGAGTCGGTTTCGTCGATGGGAAAGCCGGCGAAATCGTCGGCCATTTCGAGAATGTTCTGATAACGGTCGTACCAGAGAGTTGAAGCTTCGTAGACCATCATTACGCCCTGCTGCGCGAACCCTAATTGAACAAAACCGGTCTTGCCGACGTAGGTGCGCAACCAGCGCGCATCTTCTATATCGTCGTCGCTGCTAAACGCGGCCGTGCTCAGACGCTCGATCATGGCATCGAGTTCTTCGCGCTCCAAACGCCATGCATCCATGGTCAGAAACGGCGCGCCGGAAGCTTTAGCCAGTTCGACGAAATCTTTCCAGCTATCGGGATTGTCTTCAGACTTCCAGGTGACGCTCTGCACCTGTTCATAGTCGACGAGGCCGGGAAAGCGGCGCATGCCGTGGCCTTCGATGAAGGCTACCATGTCGTCTTTTAGATTCGTCAAATCGTCGGTTACAGAAGACATAGGGGCTCTGGATCAGTTCATTGTATCTCTGAACGAGGGCAAATGGGAGACGGGCCATTGGTCGTCCGTCATTGGTCGTCGCCAAGTGCGTTGCGTTGTCAGCGAACGACCAATGACCAAGGACCAACGACGTTCTCCCGCTGTGCTACACTATTTTCTTCACGACGAATCTCCGATCCGCATCATGCTTCTTTCCAAAGATTATGTGGCCTATCTGGGCCGCGAAGTCACGAAAAAACTGATTGCAGGCAAGTTCATCGAGACCAAAGCTGCGGCCGCGGTCACGGAGAAAGTGCATGCGGCAATCCTCGAGGAATTTTCGCTCGAAGATCGCATCAATGACGAAGTGCGAGTCATCCTCGAAGCTTATTCCACCGAGATGCAGAAAACCGGCGCCAATTATCAGGAGATGTTTCGCAAGGTGAAGAACGAACTGGTGCGCAAGTACAAGGCGGTGCTGTGAGAGTCAGCCGCGATAAAGTGAACAAGGTGGCGCACGTAGTGACCGATGCGCTGGCTGAGACGGATGACTTGGATTTTATCGAAGATCGCAATACGATCCGTCTCGAAGTGCGCAAGGTTCTGGAAGAGCTGCTGAATCAGGAAGAGAAGATCGATCAGGCGGCACGGCATAAAATTGAGAATCAGAAGCGGACCATTCTGGAGGGCAGTCAGGAATGGGATATCCTCTACCGCAAGTATTACACCGAAGAAGTGAAGAAGCTGGGGATGTAAGGTATCGTCCACGGTTTCACCGCAGCCCAACCTTGCTACGCTGCGACGTTCCTATCTATCTCAACGGGCGAGACGCCCCTCCTCCATTTCATATTCGCTTAGTTGCCGGACAACAGTACCATTATCACGGCTCCGGGTGACTGCTATCACCGCAGAGACGAGCACAGAGGCCTTAAATAGAGTGTTAAGCAGTTCATTGGTGTGCATTGCATCAGATGTTCTGAAATTTAATCTTGTCGGAGGAAAATTCTATGACTGTCATGACACCGCCTGGAGTCAAAACTTCGGGCGATTACATTGAAGATGTAATGTCTATCGTAAAAGCGAAGAACGCGGCAGAGCCTGAATTTCACCAGGCAGTTCAGGAAGTGTTCGATTCTCTACGGCTGGTTTTGCAGAAGCATCCGGAATATAGATCGTCGAAGATTCTTGAGCGCATCACTGAACCGGAGCGCGTCATCATGTTCCGCGTCCCGTGGTTTGATGATCGGGGCGAAATTCAAGTAAACCGCGGTTTCCGCATTGAGATGAACAGCGCCATCGGCCCTTACAAGGGTGGGCTACGCTTTCATCCCTCGGTCAATCTCGGCATTTTGAAGTTCCTAGCTTTTGAGCAGGTGTTCAAGAACTCGCTGACCACGCTGCCCATGGGCGGCGGCAAGGGCGGATCGGATTTCGATCCCAAAGGCAAGAGCGACAACGAAGTCATGCGCTTCTGCCAGAGCTTCATGACCGAACTGTCGCGGCACATCGGCCCGGACACCGACGTTCCGGCGGGGGACATTGGAGTAGGCGGACGCGAAATCGGTTTCCTATTTGGCCAATACAAGCGGCTGCGCAACGAATTTACCGGCGTACTGACCGGCAAGGGTCTGAGCTGGGGCGGTTCGCTGATTCGTCCCGAGGCCACCGGATACGGCTGCGTCTATTTTGCCGCCGAAATGCTGAAGAGCAAGAAAGACTCGCTCGAAAGCAAGCTCTGCCTGGTTTCAGGCAGCGGGAACGTTTCCCAATATACGGTCGAAAAGCTGCTGGATCTGGGAGCGAAGCCACTTACCTTCTCCGATTCCGACGGCGTCATTTACGATCCCGATGGAATCAATCGCGAGAAACTGGCTTGGGTGATGGATCTGAAGAACGTTCGCCGCGGACGCATTCGCGAATACGGCGAGAAGTTCAAGAAAGCGATCTTCATGCCCACGGACATCAAGCTGGAACATAATCCGATCTGGAACATCAAAGCCGATTGCGCGTTCCCGAGCGCCACGCAAAATGAGATCAAAGCGAAAGACGCCGCGAACCTCATCAAGAACGGCTGCAAGCTGGTAGCCGAGGGCGCGAACATGCCCAGCACCCTTGAGGCCACCAAGATGTTCCTCGAAGCCGGAATTCTCTACGGCCCAGCCAAAGCCGCGAACGCCGGCGGCGTAGCAACGTCAGGCCTGGAAATGGCCCAGAACAGCCAAAGGCTAAGCTGGACGCGGGAAGAGGTAGACGACAAGTTGCACAAAATCATGATCGCCATTCACAAGAATTGCTTCGAAACGGCCGAGAAATACGGCACGCCCGGCAATCTGGTGAACGGCGCCAACATCGGCGGCTTCCTCAAGGTAGCCAATGCCATGCTGGATCAGGGTTTGGTGTAGCGGTGTGTGTGGCTAGTCTGTGTGGCGCGGGCGCCCTCGCCCGCGTCTCTGTAGAGACGTTGCTCGCGACTTCTCGCGTGGAAGTTGCGGGGCGGAAGCAGTTCCACCCCGCAACTTTTCGGGAGGACTGTCCGCGCTGAGGTTTTCGGTAAGCTGACGATCATTAATGACGAGGGCAAGACATCTCCGAATCGGTAGCAGATTTATTTGCGGCCTCATGTTTGCTCTGTTGGCGGCACACGCGCAAGAGGGACCACTTGGTACAAAACAGGCCGGTGCCGGCCAACCGATCGTCGCACGCGACAAGGAGAAAGAAGACCAAGTTGCGATCCTGTTCGAAAGCATTCGGGCGGGCGCGAAGCTCCCGCAAATGGTGAGAATCAGACACCGTGCCGAACTCGAACAAAGCGTCTGTACAAGTGCGCTGACTGACGCGCCGGCAAAGCTTGCACGAGCTTTTTACGTTACGAGTGATCCAGAATCGATCACGCCCGAACTAAACAAGGTTGCTTCATTCAATAAATTGGCCGCCGATAACAAGCCTTGGTTTCCGAGATATTCTGTCGCAGTCTGGCGGATAGAAGGCCCACAAGCAGGAAAGGTCACGTATCGGGTGGGAGTGGGGTTCTATGAAACTGCCGTAGGTGAGTTCGTCGATTGTCACTTTACCGATGACATTCACTATTGCGGCATGTGGAAAAAATCGATTGCGCGTGCCTGTCGCGGCAAGTAATGTGCGCCGTAATGGCCACTGGCCCACTCCAAACTCTTTGCGCATCGTCATAATCTGTCATATTATGAAGCCATGCCGATGACCTCCCTGAACATCTCCCTCCCCGAAGCCCTCAAGGAGTATGTAGAAAGGCAAGTTGCCACGGGCGACTGGGGTACGCCAAGCGAGTATGTCCGCGAACTGATTCGCCAGGACAAGGAACGCCGCCTGGGCAATCTCGAACAGGAGCTCGTCGTTGCCGCCAAAGGACCGAAAATCGAGATCCCGCTGGCCGAAACTCGCCGCAAGGGCCTGATCTCCACGCTGCACGCGCGCGACCGCCGCCGATGAAAAGGCGTCACCCTGAGCGCGGAGTCGAAGGACCTCCTATCAGTGCGGGTCAAGATGAATGCAGCAAGGCGTTCGGACAAGGCTGCCAAGTGAAAATTCCCTGCGACGACTTTGCCAGGTTCAGAACCACGGGGTCCTTCGACTGCGTGGTCGTTCGCTTTGCGAACGACCACTTCGCTCAGGATGACAGCTTAGAATAGGGTCAAGTGATCCGATGTCCGTGACCCACACCCCCGACCCCATCGTCGACCCCGAACGCCTCTTCGAGGGCTTCGAGAACCTGATGCCCTTCCGGGTTCAGGATATTCTGCTGGTCTCCAGCCTCTACGACTCTTTCATCCTTCGCGAGGATGGGCGGTTGAATGAACTGCTAATCGGACAATCTCTCGAGCTCAACCTCTCTCAGGTTCCCGGGATCACCCACGTTGCCCGGGGCGCGCAAGCGCTTGATCTTGCCAAATCGCAGCGGCGCTTCAACCTGATTGTCACCAATCTTGAAGTCGAAGATATGGATGCGGCCGAACTGGTCCGCGAAGTCAAAGCCGCGGGGCTCGATGTGCCCGTAGTTGTACTTGCCTACGATTATCGCGAGGTGAAGAAGTTTATCGCGCGCAACCCGGTTACCGAGATTGAACGAATTTTCTTATGGCAAGGCAACGCCCGCATTCTGATTTCGATCGTCAAATACATCGAAGACAAGCGTAACGTTCTCCACGATACTCAGGCGATCGGCGTACCCGTTATTTTGGTGGTTGAAGATAACATTCGCTATTACTCCTCATTTCTTCCCACGATTTACACCGAGCTGATAACACAATCGCGGCGGCTGCTCAGCGAGGGATTGAATGTTGCTCATAAGCTGGTACGCATGCGGGCGCGGCCCAAAATTCTGCTCGCCTCGAACTACGAAGACGCCGCGCAGCAAGTAATGAAATATCGCGAGTATCTGCTGGGCGTAGTCTCAGATGTTGAATTCCCGCGCAATGGCGAATTGAGCCCCGACTCCGGATTTGAATTGGCCCGCATGGTTCGCACACAGGTTCCCGATGCTCCCGTTGTGCTGCAGACGAGCCGAACGGAATTCAGGGCGCGCGCCCACGCCGAGGGATATTCGTTCCTGCGCAAACGCTCGCCCACGCTGTTGCGCGACCTGCGCCGGTTCCTCACCGAGCAGTTCGGCTTCGGTGACTTCGCCTTCCATCTGCCGAACGGGCAAGAGGTGGCGCGTGCACGCGATTTGAACGAACTCGAGGCGCGCCTGCACGAAGTTCCCGCGGAAAGCATTGCCTACCATAGCGAGAGAAACCATTTTTCTCGCTGGCTTTGGGCGAGGACTGAATTCGCCCTGGCCCAAAAACTGCGACCACGAAAGGTTTCCGACTTTGCCACGCTCGAAACCTTGCGCCGCGATTTGATCGAGTCCATCACCGAATATCGCGGCGAACAAAGTCAGGTTCTGATTGGAGACTTCAACGCTTCCACCTTCAAATCAAGCGAGGGATTTTTTCTCCGCATCGGCGGCGGTTCGCTGGGCGGGAAAGCCCGGGGGCTGGCTTTCATACGTCACCTGCTGCACAAGTATCGGACGGCGCGACGATTTGCTGACGTTAACATTGTAGTACCGCCCAGCGTCGTGCTGGCGACGGATGTGTTCGACCGCTTTCTCGCCGAGAACAATCTGCTCGAGTTGGCGATCAACAGCACGAATGATGACGAAACAATGCGCCGCTTTCTGGATGCATCGATCCCGGCATCCTTGCGCGACGATCTGCTGGCATTTCTAGCCGAAGTCCATTACCCGCTGGCGGTGCGTTCTTCCAGCTTGCTGGAGGATTCGCAGTACCAGCCTTTTACCGGTGTGTACGAAACTTTCATGCTGGCCAACCAGCATCCAGATCTGTCGGTGCGACTGGAGCAGTTGATGGAGGCGATCAAGCGCGTCTACGCTTCGACGTTCAGCCAGCATGCTAAAGGATATGTAAGGGCGACGCCTTATAGGTTGGAAGAAGAGAAGATGGCGGTCATTCTGCAGCAGGTCGTAGGTAGGATTCATTGTTCGCGCGATGGGGAACGCTTCTATCCAGATTTCTCCGGTGTGGTGCGGTCCCATAATTTTTACCCTGTACCGCCGATGAGTTATGGCGACGGAATCGCTGCGGTAGCGTTAGGCTTGGGGCGTGCTGTCGTCGATGGTGGAAAGTGTCTGACCTTTTGCCCGCGCTATCCTCAAAACATTATGCAGTTTTCCTCGGTGGAAGATATTCTTGCAAACTCGCAGCGCGAATTTTGGGCTCTTGAACTTGATCACATGGAACGCGGCGATGAAGCCACTTCCGATCCGCTGCATGAACTTAAAGAGGTTCGCTTCGGGCTGGAGGTGGCTGAGAGTGACGGAACGTTGGGCAATCTGGGTTCGACGTATTCCGCCGACAATAACGTCATTTATGACGGCCTGAGTCGGCCCGGTACGCGCATCGTTAGCTTCGCTCCCATTCTCAAGCATGGGGTTTTTCCGTTGGCGTCGATTCTTGAGCGGATTACAAAAATCGGCGACGAGGCCTTCGGGCGGCCTGTGGAAGTGGAGTTCGCCGTGAGGCTGCCGCAGCGACCAAGAGACGCAGCCGAGTTTGGATTTTTGCAAATACGTCCGCTGGTGCTCTCGCGGGAAGGCGAAGAACTGCGGATGGAGGATGTTAATCCCGAACGCCTCATCTGTCAGAGTTCCCAGGTGCTGGGCAACGGCCGCGTACGGGATTTACACGACGTCGTCGTAGTCGATTTTCACCGCTTCGAGCGGGCTAGAAGTCAGGACGTGGCCGAAGGAGTGGCGCACTTCAATGCGAAGCTGGGTGAAAAAGGAGCACCGTATTTGTTAATCGGAGTTGGACGCTGGGGATCGAATGATCCCTGGCTCGGCATTCCGGTGGAGTGGGACGAAATTTCAGGCGCGCGCGTAATCGTGGAAGCGGGGTTCCGCGACTTTCGCGTGACTCCGTCGCAGGGCAGTCATTTCTTCCAGAATCTCACCGCATTTCAGGTGGGATACTTCACGGTCAATCCAGATGCAGGGGAGGGCTTTGTAGACTGGGAGTGGCTTGGCGCAGCCACAGCGGTTGAAGAGCAAGGGTGTGTGCGCCACTTGCATTTCGACGAGCCGCTGATCGTCGTGATGAACGGGAGAACCAGCCGAGGGATGATCTTCAAACCGGAGACGGTTGCATAAAGCGTGCGCTTGGGCCCCTAATTGACATTTCGCTTTTTGTTCGCTTATAATCCTGCCCGCCGTTAAGTCTCAAAAAAATCGTCAGCGGAGGAACGAATGTCACTCAGTCAATCGCTTCTACCCGAGTTCGATCAGGAAATGGCCAATACTCGCAAAACTCTGGAACGAGTTCCGGACGAAAAGTTCGCATGGAAGCCGCATGAAAAATCTGGCAACACGGGCTGGCTGGCAGGCCATCTTGCCAATCTTGTCGGATGGACGACAGATACCATTAAGCACGATTCATTTGATATGTCACCGGGAGGCAAGCCCTTTACTCCGCCACCCGTGCCCAAGTCTCGTAAAGAGTTGCTGGAACTATTCGATAAGAACGTAGCGGCCGCACGCGAGGCTCTCGCCGGAGCGAGCGATGCTGACCTGGGCAAAAACTGGGCGTTCCTGAACAATGGCGCGACCGTATTCTCCATGCCGCGAATAACGTGTCTCCGCATCTGGGTGATGAATCACATGATTCATCATCGAGCTCAACTCGGCGTTTATTTGCGGCTCAACAATATTGCGGTACCCTCGATCTATGGGCCTTCCGCTGACGAGGGCCAGATGTAGAGGGTGTGATCAGCAACTGATTTCGTGATTTAAAGATTTTAGGATGTGCGTCTCCCCGTCCTGGTCTGTCGTTTGAATCAAGTGAGCCAAATTACGGCGCTGGTAAAGGACACAGCTCGCGAGGCAGGTTTTGAGCTCGCGGGCATTGCACCAGTGCGCGACTTCGACGAGTTGAAGTACTTTCCCGATTGGATTCAGGCAGGACACGCCGGTGAGATGAAATATATGGAGGCACGCGACGAAGCCGGCGATCTCAAGCGAGCTTCGCTGCGTTCGACTCTGCCATGGGTGCGGAGCGTAGTTGTATGTGCAATTAACTACAACACAGCGCATCCATACTCTACACAAGTCAACGACCCCGACTGCGGATGGATTTCGCGGTACGCGTGGAGCCGCGAGGATTATCACGAGGCGGTGATGCGAAGGCTGCGCACTGTGGAGAACGCACTTCGAGGTACGGTTGGTCGAGGGCAGGATGCACTCGCCGCAGCCGGCGAAACGCCGGTGCTACAAACTCGTTGCTACGTAGACACGGGACCATTGGTTGAGCGCGTGTATGCCAAATATGCGGGTGTCGGATGGATTGGGAAAAATACCTGTATCTTGAATCAGAAACTCGGGTCCTGGCTTTTTCTTGGCGTAATCTTAACTTCGCTGGAACTACACCCAGATCTACCCGCGCCAGATCGCTGTGGCAGTTGCACCCGCTGTATTGATGCCTGTCCCACGGATGCTTTGATCGCACCTTATCGACTTGATTCCAATAAATGCATTTCGTACTTGACTATCGAAAAACGCGGCGCCATTCCAGAAGACTTGCGGGAAGGCATCGGCCGCAACGTTTTCGGGTGCGACATTTGTCAGGATGTTTGTCCGTGGAACCACAAATCTCCAGCGACCAACTCGCCGGAATTTCAAGCGCGCGACGGGCTGGTGAATCCCGCGCTGGAGTGGCTGGCGGACATGAGCGCGGAAGAATTCCGGGAACAATTCCGAGCTTCTCCGATTCGTCGCACCAAACGCTCCGGCCTGCGTAGAAATGCCGCCATCGCAATGGGCAATAGCGGAAGCCAGCGGTTTGTGACGACTCTACAAAAGTTGGCGGCCGACGACGATGCGGTGGTGGCGGAAAGCGCGCGATGGGCTGTCGAGAAGTTGAATGTGTGCACCTCTAAGCCAACGCCAGGAACAAAATGATCTGACCGCACAGACCCTCTGCTTACAGCCCCCGACGCCAGCTTGCGTGTTAGCATCATTGACGTTCGCAACGCTAACGGCAAAACAATGTCTCGGAATTACTGTTCGCCGCGCCAACTTTTCTGTACGCTGTTGCTATGCGCAGTAGCTTTTCTTCCCATTGCCCTGGCCCGTTCTGACGAGTCTCACTGGATTCGCGTCAATTCAAGCCACTTCTCAGTGGTCACGGACGCCGACGAAAAACATGGGCATGACGTCGCCGTTCGCTTCGAGCAGATGCGCGCAGTCTTCGGACAACTGTTGTCGAGAAACCGAATCAACATGTCCGAACCGATAGACATAATCGCGCTGAGAAACGATGAGGAATACAGCAAAGTAGTTCCTACCCGCCAGGGACCGGGGATTGCATCCGGTTTTTTCATCCCCGGCGAGGACCGCGATTATTTCGTGCTGAATCTTTCGAAAGATGAAAGCTGGCGCTCAGTCTCTCGTGATTTCGCCCTGGTTTTTCTGAATTACAACTATCCTCCGACGCAGCCCTGGTTCGATGAAGGTTTCGCAGAATATTTCTCCAGCTTGCGCCTGGACAGACAAGTCCAGATTGGAGCCGATCCCGAATCGTTCACCGAACTGCTGAACTCGTCACCGTGGCTCACCATCCCCGACTTATTCGGGAAAGTGCATGAGAGTTCCCCTGCCGCAGAAACGTCGCGGCATACATTGTTTTACGCCGAGTCATGGATCGTGATGCACTACCTCCTGGCTCAGAACAAGCTTTCGGAAACTGGCACTTACCTTGACTTGGTGGAGAATCAAAAGCTTCCCGTCGAGGAAGCGATCCAAAAAGCCTACGGCATGTCCTCGACTCAATTCGAACAGGCGGTGAAAGACCATTTTCATGTGTTGTTTCAGACGCCGGGTAGCGCGGCGGGAGTTCAATTGAATGGCGTCCCATTGCCGGAGAATATCGGCAGCAGCACTCAAGAGCTTCCCGAACCAGAAGGGCGAGCGCTGATTGCGGAAATGAGCTTGCGACTTCCCGAACACCGCGAGCAGGCAGTGCAACAACTGGAGTCGATTACCAACTTGCCCAAGGGGGACAACGTAGTAGCTCGCCGCGGGCTGGCTTGGGCGCACCTGGAGAAAAAAGAATTCGACAGCGCCATCGAAGAATTGAACAAAGGTGCCGAACTCAATGCCAAAGATCCGTGGCTCCATTTTTATTTGGCGTTGGTCCGATTGCGAGCGGCGCAATCTTCCAGAACCTCGATACGAGGCCTTCCAAATATGATGCAGGATCTGCATGCGGTTCTCGACTGGGATCCGGAATTCGCCGAAGCGCGCAGTATGCTGGCCATGGCCCAACTGGATGGCGGGGGCGTGCACGCCGCCATGGACTCGATGCGGCCGGCGCTTCTGCTCAGCCCGCGAAACCAAACCTATCTATTGAACATGGCAGAAATTTATCTTGCGGGAAAAAATTGGGATGCGGCAACCGCTCTACTCGAACGGCTTAAGAACAGTCCGGACCCGCAGGTCGCCAAGTCCGCCGGCGAGCAACTGGCGGGTTTGCCCATGTTAAAAAAATACGGCGTACTGCCGCAAGACCAAGCATCGACGCCATCACAGTCCGGACCTACTGGGACCGCATCCAGCGCGAAGCAAAACGCCGAATCCGAGACGCAAAAAAAGCAGAGCCCTAGAACAGATGAAGAAGTTACGGAGGATCTGGGACCGTCAATACCGGCTGCACCACAGATTGATAAACGGGCGATCAAATTTGTAAAAGGAAAATTGCTAGCGATCGATTGCACGAAGGCGCCATCGGCGATTTTGACTGTAGCAGCCGGGGCGAAGGTGCTTAAACTTCGCACCCCAGACTACAAGGCATTGACGCTCATTGGTGCGGACACATTTTCCTGCGACTGGAAGAGCCGCGCGGTGGCGGTGAACTACAGGGCAGGAGGCACAGCCGACGGCGATTTGGTTTCGCTCGAAGTGCAATGAGGCCTGATCGGTTCCTTCAATGATTCCGATCCGCGATACTCCTGGTGGAGCTGTTTTTGCGGCTAAGTTGCATCCACGCGCCAAGAAAAATGCCATAACTGGAATCGTGGGCGACGCGCTGAAGTTGGCCGTGACTGCACCTCCTGTCGATGGACGAGCGAATGAGGCCTGCATCGAATTTTTCGCAAATCTTTTGGCGGTGCCTCGCTCTTCCGTTACCATATCGTCCGGCGAGACCAGCCGCAGAAAAGTGATTCGGGTCGCAGGATTGTCGGCCGACGAATTGCGCAGGCGGCTTGAACTCTAGTTACTTCCTCGGGAGGTACTGTTTCTGTTCTCAGAACGCTTGCGTGAAATTCGAACCGGATTCGAGCGTCCTTTCTGGGTCGCCAACATCAGCGAGATTTTTGAGCGTCTTTCCTACTACGGCGCTTTTGCCTCGTTGGCTCTGTATCTCCAGGAGCGACTGAATTTTTCTACTCAGCAAACTGGAACGCTGACCGGAATATTCGGCGGCATGGTTTGGTTTCTCGCCATTTTCGGGGGCGCCGCTGCCGATCGACTTGGCTTCCGCCGCGCTCTTTCGTCCGCTTATCTTATTTTGGCTGTTGCTTATTTTCTCATTGGCTCGATCGGTGCGCCGTGGCTGGCGCCAGTGCGCAACGCAGTCCCGCTTAGTCTTTTCGTGGGCTTCATCCTCATTCTCCCAGCGCTCGGCATTGCGCTGGTGAAACCCTGCGTGGTGGGCACGACGGCGCGCGCTTCAAAAGAAAATGTCCGCTCAATCGGTTATTCGATTTACTACACCATGGTCAATGTCGGCGGCGCTGCCGGCCCATATTTTGCTTCCTGGGCGCATCGCCACTTAGGCGTTGAGAATGTCTACCGCCTCGCAGCTTTGAGCGTCTTCGCAATGTTCTTTTTTGTCCTATTATTTTTCCGCGAACCTCGTAAGCCGGGCGATGCGCCTCCGCCCTCGATCGCGACGGTCGCGAGGAATTTTTGTACCGTAGTAGGAAATTACCGTTTAGTCTTGCCCGCCTTGATTGTTGCCCTGGTGCTCCGCATTGCGCTTTGGGTCTATCCAAGTCTCAGTGTTCCTTGGTGGATCTGGGTTGGGCTGCTTGCTGTTGTGCTCGCGGGGATCAGCAAATTTATGTGGTTCCTCGTGCTTTTCACGGGATACTGGATCGTGTTTTGGCAACAGTACATCAGTCTGCCCGGATACATTCACGGGTACATCAGTCCACACGCCGATGTCGAAATAATCTTGGTGACCGACGGGCTCACGGTAATTTGTCTCACTCTCGCAGTGAATTTCCTCACCCGCAAAATTCCGGCATTTCAGGCCATGATTCTTGGCACCGTAATCACATCACTTTCGTGGCTGATTTTAGCTTTTCGCCCGACGATCTGGGCCGCCGTCCTCTCACTTTTTATTCTTGCTTTGGGCGAGATTATTCAGCAGCCGCGTTATTACGAATATATTTCGCGGCTTGCGCCTCCTGGGCAACAGGGTACGTACATGGGATTTGCGTTTCTGCCGATTGGAATTGGCTCCTTGATTGGCGGGTGGTTCGGCGGAACGCTGGTCCATTATTTCGGAGAAGTTGTACATCAGCCAGAGCGTATATGGTGGTGCGTGAGCGCTGTAGGTATGGTTACGTCGGCGCTGCTGTGGATTTACGATAAAAGTATAAAAACGAAAAGCATTTCTTCGGCGCAATCGTCCACATGAGCCCACCCAAACGTTCCCCTGCAGCCATTGCCGCAGAAATTCGACAGTTGCTCAAGGATGGTGGTTCGGCTGACCATGCGAGCGGTGTGCAATGGTTCTTCAAGGACGAAATAAAATCCCACGGATGGTATACCGCCAGATTGCGGAGCGCCGCCGTTCAATACCGGCGGCGGATTCGAAAAGAGTTCGGTCTGGATTTCCTGGTGCAAGTCGCAGACAAACTTTTTGCCGGGAAAGTTCTGGAGGAAAAGATCTTTGCCGTTTTCCTGCTGGAAAAACTAACTGACAAGCTCGGCGAGGCCGAGTTCCGGCTATTTGAATCCTGGCTGCCTCGGATATCGAGTTGGGCTGACCACGATGCGCTGGTGCATTACTTGATCGCGCCGATGGTGGCCGCCGGGTCGGCCCGAACGAGCCAGGTTTTTCGCTGGGCAAAATCGCCGAACCGCTGGCATCGCCGGGCCGCTTGCGTAGCTCTGATCCAGGGAACGCGAAGGAAGATGTTTTTTTTCGAGATCAAGCAATTGTCAAATCTGCTCCTGTCCGACAAAGACGACATGGTGCAAAAAGGCCTGGGCTGGCTACTTCGTGAAACTGCCAAAGCGGATGCGAAACGCACGATGCCTTATTTGATGAGCATCCGCGGACGAGCGCCGAGACTGGTGTTGCGCACAGCTTGCGAGACGTTACCAGTAAATGTTCGGAAGAAAATTCTTGCTAAACCTTCTTGATCACAACTGGCACGCCTCGGCCGGACAGCCGAAGGCGACTGTCCCCACGGGGGCCCTTAGGCTATCCGAATCATTTCGACCTAGGACTGTCCCCGCGCCGGTGATGTCAAGCTGCTTGTGTAAATAGGTTGAGGGTGCGAGTTTTCCCATTCTAGATTGAATCTCTGGAAGATGGAATAGATGATGCGATCCACGCTCTGCACATTCACGAAGCAGACCATGGGCCGGGTTCGCCTTCGCACTTCTACGAAGCAGCGCTCGATCACGTTGGTCGTGCGCACTTTCTTCCATAAATGACGGGGCAAGGCGAAGAACGACAACAGTTCCGGCAGATCGCGCTCCAGGCGCCGCACCATGGGTCCGTAGTCTCGCGACCAGCGCGAGCGGAAGCGACGAAAGGCGGCTTGCGCCTGGGTGCGGCTGTCGGCCCGATAAATGGCCTGCGCTCCCCGCTTCACTTCGTCGTAATCGCGTTTGCGCACGTGCTCTAAAATATTGCGCATCTTGTGCACCCAGCAGCGTTGATGCGCCACCCGCGGATAAACCGTCTGGATCGCGGCCGCCAGGCCGGGACAGCCGTCGGTGACGATCAGCAGCAACTTTTTACCCTCCAGTCCGCGGCGGTACAAATCTTGCAGCAGCCCCTCCCAGTCGGCCTGACTCTCGCCCCGGCTGCGCAGAAAGGCCAGCAGATGGCGGGTGCCGTCCTGGCGCACCCCGTAGGCCACCAGCATGTGCACCCGCTTGCGCCCCGCGGGACGCCGCATGCGCAGGCTCACCCCGTCCAAAAACAGATACGCGTAATCGTCGCTCAGCCGCGCCTGATGGAACTGCCGCACCATCTCGTCCAGCGAGCGGGTGATGCGCGACACGGTTTGCGGACTTACCGTTTCTCCCGTCAGCGTGGCTACCACCCGGCCTACCTGCCGGGTGGAGATGCCGCGCAGAAAGGCTTCGCGAATCATCACCGTCACTTCTTCCGCCCGGCGCTGAAACTTCTTCACCACCTCCGGCAGAAACCCCCGCTTGCGGCTGCGGGCGATGCGCAAGCGTAGGGTGCCGAACTTGGTCACAAAATCCCGCTCGTAATATCCGTTGCGATAATCCTGGCGCTGCTCTGACCGCTGGTAGCGCCGGCTCACCATGTACAGGTCGCGCTGCCGCTCGCTCAGCTGCTGAAAAATTCTGTGCCGCCTGCTGCACTCGTCCCTGCAGATCGCCCCAGAAACCCTCTTGCAACTCCGCTACAAAATGTTGGAAATGCTCCGTGATCGGTGTTACTTTCGCCATCGGGTGTAGGTCTCCTTTTCGGAACGGCTTTAGCTTGTGAGGCCAAAGCCAACTTACACCCTCTCGCTTTTTACACAATCGAATTTACGTCACCCTCCCGCGCCGGCGATTCGCCCAAAGCCGCTGACGTTGTTAGAATAGTTGTTTAAGTGTCACCCCGAGCAAAGCGAGGGATCTAGGTTCTTGCCTGCACGGCACAACCCAGATTCCCCGGAATGACAATCTATACCCATGAACCTTTCTGCGATACAAGCCGCCTTGCGCGAGCGCAATATCGATGCATGGCTTTTCTACGATCATCATCACCGCGATCCCATTGCTTATCGCGTACTGGGGCTTTCCCCAAATACGATGGTTACGAGGCGGTGGTTCTATCTCATCCCGGCGGAGGGTGAGCCAACCAAATTAGTACACAAGATTGAGTCGCGCCATCTCGATTCTTTGCCCGGGAAAAAACTTCAGTATGCAGGTTGGAAGGAATTGTTCGACCAGGTGAAAGTGCTGTTGTCACCGCATCGCGACATCGCCATGCAGTACTCGCCGAATAACCTAGTGTTCACCATTTCTCTGGTCGATGGGGGCACGCTGGAGTTGATCCGCGGCTTGGGAAAAAATGTTTTGAGTTCGGGAGATCTTGTGGCTCTGTTCGAAGCGACCTGGACAGATGAGCAGATCAAGTCTCATTATGCGGCGCGTGATGCGGTCGATGCCATCACGGCGGCGGCGTTTCAGGAGATCGGCCGGCGGGTCCGCAACGGCGGAACGAATGAACATCAGATGCAGCAATGGTTCATGGAAGCATTTCGGCGCGAAAACCTCGTGACCGATGATCCGCCCATCGTCGGAGTTAACGCCCACAGCGGCGATCCGCACTATGAACCGAGTGCTGAGAACTCAGCGCCCATTCGCGAAGGCGATTTCGTTCTGCTCGATGTTTGGGCAAAGAAAAATTCGCCCGGATCTGTCTATTACGACATTACCTGGACCGGCTTCGTTGGCAAGGCGCCATCTGATCGCATGCGCGAAGTTTTCAACGTAGTTCGCGATGCGCGCGATACCGGCGTTAAGACGGTGCAGGAAGGCATTGTCAGCGGTCGTGTTATGTGCGGATGGGAAGTAGATCGGGCGACACGAGACCACATCACCAAAGCCGGCTTCGGCGATTACTTCATTCACCGCACTGGGCACTCCATCGGAACCGAGGTTCACTCCAACGGCGCCAATATGGATGATTTGGAAATTCACGACGAGCGCCGCATCCTTCCGAATTCATGTTTCTCGATCGAACCTGGAATTTATCTGCCAGAGTTTGGCGTGCGCAGCGAAGTGAACGTTTTGGTGCGGCCGAAGGCGGCAGAAGTCACAGGTAAAATTCAACGCGAGCTAGTAACCATCTGAATGGCAAATCCCTCGACAACTAAAGCAGCACCGGTATCGCAACCCATCACAACCATGTCCGTGTTCGCGCCGGCAATCGGCTGGCTGATTCCAGGCGCAGGCCATCTGATCCAGAAGCGTTGGATCCGCGGTCTTTTGCTCATGGGCTCCATCGTAGTCATGTTTATTCTTGGCATAGCCATGCAGGGACGCGTGTATCGACCCAACGGCGGCGATATCCTCGATATTCTCGGATTTGTCGGCGACGTTGGCGCGGGAGGCCTTTACATTTTGACGCGAGCTATGGACCTTGGCCAAGGTGCGGTTGCTCACGCCACTGCCGATTACGGAACCAAGTTCATCATTGTCGCCGGTCTGCTGAACTTTATCAGCGCGGCTGACGCATACCATATCGCGATTGGGAAGAAGCCATGAACCTGCAACTCTCCCATTTCAGCGCGGCCGTATTGTTCGGCCTGTTCGCCTCCGTGGTTTTCGGGATCACCCAACGCAGCACGTCGCGAGAGCAAATTCGCTATGGCCTGTACTGCTTTGCCATGTTCGTTGGCGGAGTCTTTGTGGCGGGCTGGGTCATGTGGATTTTGCGGCGTTAGTTCGATGGACACAAGAATCCAAGTAATTCAAGGCGACATAACCAAACAAATTGTGGACGCAATCGTGAACGCCGCCAACAGTTCCCTGCTGGGCGGAGGTGGCGTCGACGGCGCCATTCACCGCGCAGCCGGACCCGAATTGCTCGCCGAATGCCGTCTATTAGGTGGATGCAAGACGGGCCACGCGAAAGCCACGAAGGGATACAACCTGCCAGCAAAATACGTAATCCACACGGTTGGCCCGGTGTGGCATGGCGGCGACAACGACGAAGATCAATTGCTGGCTTCCTGCTACCGCAGTTCGCTTGAAGTGGCCGAAGCGCTAAAAGTCCGGAGCATCGCATTCCCCGCCGTAAGCACCGGCATTTACGGATTTCCAAAGCAGCGCGCTGCGAAGATCGCGGTGAGCGAAGTATCGGCATCAGCGTCAGACATGGAAAAGGTGCTATTTGCATGTTTTGATGCTGAGACTGCGGAAATTTATCGCCAACTTCTGCGTTAGGTTTTAGAGTTGAGCGCGGCCATCTATCCCTCCCAAACGAACGCGTCAAATATTCTTTGCGTATTGAAGCCCAGCCGCAGATAGAGTTGCACAGCGCGATCGTTGGCTTCAGTCACCGTCAAAGAAAGCAAAGAGAATTTTCGCTGGCGCAGGTTCCGTGTCGTCGCCGCCATCAACGATTCTCCGATGCCGTGCGAGCGGTATTCCGGCAGCACGCATACCTGGGTTACATGACCAACATCGTTACGCACGCGCGAACACAGAATCAATCCCACCAGCGTGCGAGTGCGTTTGTTTATCGCGGCGAAGGATGATTCAGGATCAAAAGTCCCGCACCCTGGAAAGCGAACAATATTATTCAAGAAACGCAAAGAGCCGCTTAAAGTACGGTATTGATCGTTAATCTCGGAATCCACATGCCCGCGATACGCTGTTGTGATTACGGCGGCGGCAGGTTGGTAGTCCATTTCCGACCATTGACGGATTTCAATGTCCTGATGCGGCGGTCGCGCTGACGGAACGGCATTGTCCAATGGCAGGAGCATGAAAAGGCGCGCGTGCCGGCTGAAACCTTGCGCCACAAATGGCTGGGAAACGATTCCGGTCTCGTGCATCAGCAATTGCGCTTCGACGCGATGGATCCCAGGAGACTGCTGCAGCGTTTCGATCACATGCGTAAGCAGCCGGGATTCCACTTCATGAGCGTTAGGCAACGGGCTGCCGTTGGCGACAAATAAATCGCCGATCACGCCTTTACTACCTTCGTAAACGAAAAACGCATAGCCGAAAATTCGTCCGCGATCGATGGCCGCATAACCTGGAAGAATCTTCGCATCCACGTAGCGCAGAATCATGTCAGCAGAGCCGCCGTAGTCCCAGGAAAGCAAGCGCGACCACACGCTTATCTCATCGTCCAGCAAAGGACGCAAATCGACGGATGAAAAATGCCTGAGATCGAGAATCTCCACGCGGCTCCTGTAGGACTACGCCTCAGCGGTGCACAAAATTGCAGCCTTAAAGGCCGAGTGTATTAGCTTCGCACGGCGCGAGGCAAACGGGAGTATCTCGAAGGATTCACGATGCGGACGTTTGAGTAAGGATCTCGCTGTGCTCGGGATGACAATTCGCAGGGTTCTAATGGACACTCGTGTTCATGCTCCCCACAGCTGCTACCCAGTAGTAATCCAAACCTTGCGGCGCGAAGCTTCCCAAGTAAGACACGCGTCGGCCTGCAACTTTTTTTGCAATCGCGGTTTGCGATCCCTCTGGAGCGACTACCAAATGCTCAGTAGCTGGAATCTGTCCGGACTCGTATCGTTCAATAATTTGGTTTCGATAGAAGGCGAGACCATATTCGGTTTGTCGAGAAACTCCCGACACTGCAAGCTGAAACGGCTTGGTCTCAAGAAGGCCGATTTCATTTGCGAGAGGCCGGGCCGAGAGCGTGCTATCGAGTGCCGGGGCTCCGAGACGCAGAGTCGCGGCTAGTGAAAGGACGACCGGTACCAGAGTGATGAAACGCAATCCGGCAAAGCCGAGCTTCGTATATAGCGTGACGGCAATGCCGATTGCGAGCACACCAGCAAAGCCAATCGAAATCGCGGCCGCCTTACCCCACGGAAGATGATGCTGCAGGATGATGTACTGAATCATCAGGGCAGCCACTATCGGTGTCGCAGCGACAATCGAGTGCAAAACAATTAGAAGAATGCCGGGGCTTTCGTTCGCTGAGACATGACGGCGCAGGTATTCCGCCAGCAGCAGCGTGCCTGCGGGCAATGCCGGCACAATATAGCCTGGCAGTTTCGATTTAGAGAGAGAAAAGAAAATTACCGGCACGATAAGCCAAATCATCAGGAATACGTTGAGAGCATCTTCCGATGCGAGCATTTGTTGCCGTTCTGCCCACCAGACTCGGACACTCTCATCTATCGACGCCAGCACGCAAACCGTCCACGGGATCAAACCAATCAGCGTAACCGGTATGAAATACCAGAACGGTTCCGGGTGATGATACAGATTGGTACCAAATCGTGCGAGGTTGTGTTCAAGGATAAAGACGCGAAAGAACTCCGGGTTTCGAATCTGCACCGCAACGTACCAGGGTAAGGATACTGCGCAAAAGAGCAGTATTCCTGGAATCCAAAGTGTGCGCATAAGTAGCCTAAAATCATGTTTGGCCGTTGCAAAGAGCGCGATTACTATCGCGGCTAACAATGGCGCGACAGGCCCCTTGGCCAACATACCGAGAGCAATGAACACATAGAAAAGCGCAAGATCGAGATAGGATTCGCCCTCGTACCACGCAAACCACGCGAGCAACGCTATGGTAAACATCGCTGCCAGCGGCATATCTGTCGAAGCGGCGCGGGCGAAGCCAATCACTCCGGCGGCCGAGGCGGTGATCAGTGCACCATCAAGTTGAAATCCGGGACGAAGACGTTTGAGGAAAACGTAGACGGCAAACACCAACAGCGTCGCATCCACCGCGGATGGCAAGCGGGCGGCCCAATCGCTCACGCCGAAGATGCTGTAAGCGAGCATCGCTTGCCAGTAGTAGAGAGGCGGTTTCTCCAGCCACGGCTTTGCCTCCTAGGGTTGGCGTAATCCAATCGTGACGAGCCAACATCTCGCGCGCGACTTGAGCATAGCGAGGCTCGTCGGCGCCGATCAATCCAAAATAGGCAAGCCCGAAGAAAAACAGAAATCCGCAAAATCCGGCAAGCAGAAGCCAATCAGTAGACGCGCGCGAAATTTTCAATTTTCCCTCAGAAAGCTATTGTACGAAGGGATTCTTCCGAAGTTGTGCCGTGATTTGCGTGACCGCAACGGACAAGGGGCCGTCAATAGAACATCCACTGGCGCAAGCGTGGCCGCCGCCGCCGAACTGTTCCGCAACCGCTGCCACGTTCATCTGTCCTTTGCTGCGCAAGCTTACACGGAAACGACCGTCGGAAAGCTCGCGAAAAAATGCAGCTACTTCAACGTCCTGGATAGAGAGCGCGTAATTTACCAGCCCTTCGCAATCTTCTTCTTTGGCCCCTATTCGTTCCATCTGGTCGCTAGTCACCCAAATCCAGGCAAGCGGTCCTTCCCGATGCAAGTTCGAAAGCGCCGCGCCAAGCAGGCGCATCTTGGCAGTGGAATGTCCGAAATATACGTTGCGGGCGCAGTGGGCGGCATCAGCGCCTGCGAGCACTAATTCCCGTGCCAGTGCAAATGTGTGCTCGTTGGTGCCTTCAAACATGAATGAACCGGTATCGGTGAGTACCGCGGTGTACAGGCAAGTCGCGATCTCCGGAGAAATCTTTACTCCAGCTTCTCGTGCCAAGCGGTAAACCATCTCCGCGGTTGCAACCGCCTTGGGATCGATCCAGTTCACATTGGCAAAGGGCCGGCCGCTGATGTGATGGTCAATGCTGATTAAAAAACGGTTTTCCAGGCCCTCCAGGCGAGTGCGCTGGATACTATCGCACTCCAGAATAATGGCAGCTTCATAATTGCCTTCCGCGCTGACGGCGCGCACCACTGTGTCGGCAAAAGGCAACGGCTGATAAATGCGAGGCACGCCGTCATGCAGAACCACATCGGCGTGCTTCCCCATGGCGCGAAGGATTTGGCAGCAAGCTAGCGCCGAACCGACTGCGTCACCATCGGGGCGCGCGTGAGAAGTCAGCAGGAAGCGATTGCGACGCTCGATGTGGTTGAGAACTTCTTTCAACATATCAGCCTGCTCTGGTCCGACTTGCTACCCGCTCCTTTTCCGGTTGCGTTTCAAAAGCTCGTCGATTCTAGCTGCGTAGGTCTGCGAGCGATCCAACTGAAAAAATAACTCCGGCGGACGTCGCAAGTGCAGACGTTCAGCTACTTCGCGTCGGATGAAACCCACGGCTGCGGTCAGTCCCTCTAGCGTGCGCTCGGCTTCTGCATCGTCGCCTTGCACCACGACGAAAATGCGGGCAGAGCGCGAATCGCTTCCCAGTATCACACTGCTCACGCTGACCAGACCGATTCGCGGGTCGCCAAGTTCGCCCTCGACGATCGTTTCGATCTCCTCGCGCAAAGCCTCTCCCAATCTTTCGCGATGATATTTGGCTCCGCGCTTTTCCACGGTTTTCTCTCAGAGTAAAACGAATGAGAATATCAGAAAATCAGCTTAAAGGCGTCATTAACATCGGCGTGAAGAGTACTTTCGTGTCCGGCCTGAAAGTATTACGGAGTGGTCCTGAGTTGCCTTACGGCATTTTGGTTTTGAGGGCCAAGTCAACGACCCATACTGTAATGTCGCGACCCCCGAGCACGATTTGCTTGATGCTCGCCGTCCATTTAATCTGTTTATAGGGACCATAAAATGACATAGTCGGCTTTGGATTGCGATCTATGTTCTGTAATTATCGTCTGGAAGCAACTAGGCTGCTTGGTCGCTCATCCATAGAACTGATACGTATGTATATTTTGACGCTCAATCCCGGCGAATCCGCCTTTGTGCGGTGCACTCGTTGCGAGAATTTGAATTTGATGGTAACCAACGAGAAAGAGAACGACGTATCGCTCCAGTTCCATGCCAAGGACGATCAACTGGATGCGGAGTGTGTTCAGTGCAAGAGCCATTATCTGTGGACTCCTGGCTCAGTTGCCATCGTCAAGCCTTCGCAAAGCGCGAACTAAGAGTTTCGGTACGCTTGTTCGCTGTCACCAGCCCGAGCGGTATCCCTCGCTTCCGATGAGTGGCACAAAGCGGCATCCTTCCAGACTGATAACTAGCGGCTGTCCTGCTTTCATGCACACTAACTGCAACTCTTGAGCCTGCGCCGGACCAACCGGAATCACCATTCGTCCACCCTCGTTCAGTTGTTCAAGCAATGGTGCCGGAATCTGCGGAGCCGCAGCGGATACTACGATGGCATCGAATGGCGCGGCTTCTGGCAGGCCATTGCTGCCGTCGCCAATTAACACTCGAACATTGCTGTAGCCGAGACGGACGAGCGTAGCTCCGGCTAGGCGGGCGAGAGACGCGTGCCGCTCCACCGAATAAACCTGTCGAGTGAGTTCTGCAAGTAATGCAGTTTGATAACCCGATCCCGTGCCGACCTCCAAGACGGTATCCGACGGACTGAGTGACAAGGCTTGCAACATAATGGCGACAATATACGGTTGCGAAACCGTTTGTCCCTCGCCAATTGGAATGGGATGATCTTCGTAGGCCTGGTCGCGATATTCGGCAGGAACAAATTCCTGGCGCGGAACAAGCGACATGGCTGCGAGCACGCGCTCATCTCTAATTCCTCGCGCACGCAATTGCGCCTCGACCATATCCTGGCGTTGCGCAAGAAAAAGATCGACTGGAATTTCCGCCGCCATAGCTGGTTGGTATCAGAATATCGCGAATTTTCATAACACGAATCTTTGGCCTTGCCGGCGAATCTTACTTGATTGTTATTCTGGTTCGACGCACTGAGAACCCTGGAGGATAGATCATTGAGCGACGGAGAACGATACGCTCCGGGCTGGCCGGGAATTCCCCCCCGCTGGACTTCGAGCGCGAAAAGTGGTGTGGGCACGGCGCTAAATCAACATAGCCGGGTGTGGTTTACCACTAGCCACGGAATCCTGAACGAGATTTATTACCCTCGCGTCGACCAAGCGTGCACGCGCGATATGGGCTTTATCGTTACCGATGGAAAGAGTTTTTTTTCCGAGGAAAAACGTCATTGCAAGTTCGAGAATGTTCCGGTTGCGCCAGGTGTCCCCGCCTACGAGTTGACCAATACTGAGTTGCAGGGGCGGTACAGGATCGACAAGGAAGTTTTGACCGATCCGTATCGCAATGTTGTGCTGCAGAAAATTCGTTTCATCCCGTTGCAGGGCAGGCTGGCTGACTACCGCCTGTACGCTCTACTGGCGCCTCATCTCGCCAATTGGGGGAATGGCAATACGGGATGGGTTGGCGATTATAAGAGTGTCCGCATGCTGTTCGCCGAGCGTGACAGTTGTGCGCTGGCATTCGGCTGCTCGGCGCCGTGGAAGAAAATGTCAGTGGGCTACGTTGGTTCATCCGATGGTTGGCAGGATCTCTCGAAGAATTTCCAGATGACCTGGGATTATACACGAGCTGAAAACGGCAACATTGCGCTCACGGGAGAAATCGATCTGGACGCGTGTAGCGGCGAGTTTGTGCTCGCGCTGGGGTTTGGAGGTATCTGGTCAGAAGCTGGGCAACAGGCGCGATCAAGCTTGCTGGAAAGCTACGAAGAATTGCGCCATCGGTATGTCGCACAGTGGGAAAACTGGCACGAGAGTCTGATGGGTTTAGACGAAATGGCACCCGCGCGTGACCACGATCTCTATCGAGCCAGTGTCGCAGTGTTGCGCACCCATGAATCAAAAGACTTTCTGGGTGGAGTGATTGCGAGTCTTTCTATTCCGTGGGGCTTCAATAAAGGCGATGAGGATCTCGGGGGATATCACCTGGTCTGGCCACGTGACCTGGTGGAAACCGCATTCGGTTTTTTGGCGGCAGGCGCGCAAGAGGACGCGGTACGTGTGCTTCGCTACCTCGAATCCACACAGGAGGCCGACGGACATTGGGCGCAAAATATGTGGTTAGATGGGCGTCCGTACTGGAATGGATTGCAGATGGATGAAACCGCATTCCCCATTCTGCTAGTCGATTGCATGCGTCGGGATTGTCCGTCTGTGTTGGGCAAACTAACGCGCTGGTGGTCGCTGGTGCAGCGTGCGGCTGGGTTCCTGGTTTGCAATGGCCCCGTTACACAACAAGATCGTTGGGAAGAAGATGCAGGTTATTCACCGTTCACTCTGGCGGTGGAAGTTTCTGGATTGTTGGCCGCGGCAGATATCGCGGACGCCGTGGGAGAAAAAGCGACTGCGGAATATCTACGTGAGACCGCCGACAGTTGGAATGACAACATCGAACGCTGGACTTATGCCTCTGACACTGACCTCGCACGTCAAATCGGAGTAGAAGGATATTACGTTCGAATAGCGCCGCCGGAATCAGACGGAGCGCGATCTCCCGGCCGAAGGATTTGTTCCTATAAAGAACCGGCCGCCAGGACAAAGTACGGAACCAGCGACTCACATTATTAGTCCAGACGCGCTCGCGCTGGTGCGTTTCGGTTTGCGCGCACCGAATGATCCGCGAATCCTGAATACGGTCAAAGTAATTGATGCACTGCTGCGCGTGAAATTGCCGCAGGGGCCGTGCTGGTACCGTTACAACGGCGATGGCTATGGAGAGCATGAAGATGGTTCGCCATTCGATGGCAGCGGCATCGGGCGCCCATGGCCGTTGCTTGCAGGTGAGCGGGCGCATTATGAACTGGCTGCGGGACGTCCGCAGGTGGCACAGCAACTCCTGCAGGTGATGGAATTCTCAACCGAAGGCGGGCGCCTCCTGCCGGAACAGGTTTGGGATGCTGCAGACCTGCCGGGGCGCGAATTGTTTGCCGGCGAAACCGACGGGGTCGGCGTGTCCTTTGGTGTGGGCACATTCTGAATACATAAAGTTGCGACGGTCGCTACACGACGGGAAGATTTTCGATCAGCCGCCTCAGACGGTTCAGCGCTATCTGGTGGAGAAAAAGAAGTCGGCTTACTTTGCGTGGCGCTACAACAATAAGTGCCGCTCGATGCCGCAAAACAAAAAGTTGCGTGTCACGCTAATGGAATCTGCATTGGTGCATTGGAGCACAGACAATTGGCGGACCAGCCAAGACATCCGCACACGCGATACTGGCTTAGGCGTCCATTTGGCTGACCTTGCCACCGAACGATTGTCAACTGGAAGTGAGATCGTATTCACATTTTACTGGTTACAGGAACAACGTTGGGAGGGAACAGATTTTTCCGTGGTGGTGGAAGGCTAGGGCAAGGACATCGCGCACTGTTCCTAACCCGTGTACAGCAGTTCTACCACGGTGCAGTCGTCGTTCAAGGGAGTGCCGCCGCAGAAACTGGAGATTGCGGTAAAGATTTGTTCCAGTGTCCCCGTTTTCGCGGCCTGTTCCAGGCGCGAGTCTTCGAAGAAGTCTCCGCGGGCATTTTCGGCTTCGGTGACGCCATCCGTAACCAGTATCAGGCGGTCGCCTGGTTTCAACTGACAGTGATCGCTTTTATACGTCGCATCGGGCAGCAGCCCAACAGGGAGGTTGCCGAATGCGGGCCGCTGAATCTCTCCGCTGGAAACTACCAGGGGTAAAATGTGCCCGCAATTCACGTATTCGACAATGCCATCATGCTGAACCCGCGCAATGATGACTGTCGCGTACTTCTCGCCGATATTTTTGTCGGTAAAGAAGCGATTTACAGCGGTCACAATTTCAGTCAGTGGCATACCCGCGGTGAGCTGTGAATAAATCATTCCTTGCAAAGTGGACGCGAGCAGCGCGGCTGAGACTCCCTTGCCGCTTACATCGGCCAGCACAATGGTGAGGCCTTCATTGGTGTTCACTGCGTCGAAAAAATCGCCGCCAATCTCTTTGCAGGAAAGATTCCGTCCGGCCAGCTTGGCGAATGGCACCTCGGGAATGGTCACAGCCATTAATCGCTGCTGAATCGACGCCGCAATCGAGAGCTCTTGCTGGTACCGCCGGCCAGCCTCTTCAGCTTGCACGAGGCGGGCGTTCTCGATGAGCGACGCTGCTTCAGTCGCGATCGCATGCAGAATATCGTTGCTCACCCCTGAGATATCGCGGGACGCAAAGCGCGAATCTACGTACAGAGCACCCATAACCTCAGCCGAAACCACACCTGCAGGCGCCTCGGCATCGCGAGTGGCCTGAACTTGTGGCTTGCGGAGGGGTACGCAGATCACCGTCCGAAGATCATACGCAACGATGCTCTTGCGCCCGGTGAGGTCTGCGGAACGGCTGGTGTCGGTTAGCACGAATTCTGAGTTGGAGTTTAACGCGTCTTCCAGAATCGAATGGGAGATCGTCTTGTCGTCAAGCAGCGGTTCGCCCTTCGCATTGCGCCCCGCAGCCAGTCGCAACTCTCCTCTGTCATTTTTCATGTAGACGTACGCCCGCTCCGCTCGAGTGAGTTTGAGTGTGACGTCCAGCAAGGTCATCAGGATCTCGTCGAGCACGCCGATCGTGTTCAGCTTGCGGGCGGCTTCGAGAAATAAGACTAACTTTTCCAGATCCGTGGTTTCATCCGAGATGTGCATCCCGGAAATCTGGCTGAGGAATTCGCGAGCAGAGTTGGTGGTTCCATGCTGAGGATTGAAAATTACGTACGCAACTTCACGAACTCCGAACTCCAGCCGATCATTACGTTCCAGAGTCTTGCGCTCGACCCGCTCGCCGTTGACGAACGTCCCATGCTTGCTCCCCTGATCGACGACGCTGAAGATTCCATTTTCAGAGACAATCAGGGCGTGGTCCCGAGAGACGCGCGGGTCGGCGATGACCAGGTCTTTGTCGACCTTTCGCCCCACACCAAATGGACTGTGATCGAGGTTAATGACACGTTGCTCATTTCCCTGGACAAACACCAGAGTGGGAAATACTCCGGAGCCGGTTCCTGACGATGGGCCGACGATGGTGGGGAACGCCATGTAGCGTTGCAATGCTCCTTAAGTCGTTAGGAGGATAATATGACAGTACCGAGCGCCGGTGGGAAGAGGGTAAACTTTTTCACTCGATGGCTCGGTTTCAGGCGGCGCCACGATGGAATGTGGCAATAGCCTCCTGCTCGCTGTCGTAGACCTCGAAAACGGTGGCTAATTTTGTGATTTGCAAAACGTCGCGCAGGCGTTGACCGAGTCCGGTCAACTTTATATCCGCGCCACCGGCTCGAGCCGATGAATACACGCCGACCAGCGTGCCGAGGCCGCCGCTGTCGATGTAGGAAACTCCCCCGAGATTAAGCACGACCTGCCGCGTGGACGCCAACGTCTTCTTGAGATGCTCACGCAACGTGGAGGCTTCTTCTCCAAATACTATGCGGCCCTGCGGCGAAATAATCGTGACTCCCTCAGCCTGCCGGGTATCAATTTTCAGGGACATTCTGATCCCTCCACACCGTAACGGTGCCCGAGAAGCCTAACGCGGGCAGCGGCAGGAATGCAAGCAGCCTTTAAGAAGTCAATGAAATTCTGGATTTCGCAAGTGCGGATGCAGGACGTGCATCCGGTTTGGGTTGGATTCCTATAAATTCCACGAGGAGCACCAGGAAAAAGATTAAAAGCACAGCCCCAATCAACTCCGAGTGCTTGTAGCGCATCGTGAGCAGCATGTACACAGGACTGCAAAACAAAATTCCTATGCAACCATAAAGCGCGCGCCTGCTCCAAATCTGGATCTTCCGGCTCGAGAGCAAGACTTCGACCACGATAAGCGCGGCCAAGAAAAGGAAGCTCAGATCGTGCACGTAGAAGTGGTAGCTCACCAAGGCGGTTGCGATCAGGCTCACAGCGAAAACCAGTTCTGGATGGACTGCGGAAATTAGAAACGCCTTGCGCGCAGCGTAGGTGAGACCGGCAAGAAGCCCCACAGAAGCAGCCACGATCAGCCCAATCTGCAGGTGGGGGGCCACCCGGGAAAATAAGCTTTCAACGATACCTCTTACATTCGCGGGATGTCCTACCGAAGAAATCCAGGAATAACCGAGGTTCTTTTCCGAGGCGACAACGTAAGCAGGGTAACGCAAGAAACCTTTCCATCCCACGGCGGCCAACCCTAAAACAGCCAGGAAAAGGGCAACAGAAAGGAAACCTGCCAAAAACCTCTTACGACGCAGCAGTACCAGCGGAAAAACAAACGGAAGCACGAGTTGAAATTTGCATAGACCCAACCCTACGCACGCGCCTTCGCGCCGTTCCGATCCACGACGAAACGCCACAAATGCCATGGTGTAGCACAACAGTATAAGAATGGAATCCTGACCTTGCATCAAGGCGATGAACAGTGGGTAAAAGCCGAAGCCCGCCAGCATCCAGAGGTAGAAGGGGGCGCTGCCCAAAATGACAAAACTTCTGCGTAACAAAACCAACACTGCAATAGTTAGAATGAGATTAATTCCAAACCAGACAAGATAGGCACCTACGTAAGGAAGACGAGCAAGTGGAATAAAAAGTAAAGCTTCAAAGGGAGGATGATAGAAGGGAAGAATGTCACCTCGCCTTTGCATGCCGATCGGGAAAAAAGATCGTTGGACGGCTTCTTGAACTCTGTCGTCATACAATTCATAGCCATGCCCTTCATGCAGAATCACGCCTGCGGTATATAGACTGCTAAAGTCGGGCATGCCGATACGGATGCCGGGCCACGAATGCCATGCAAGGAAAACGTGCAGCAACAACATGGCCGTTAGCCATAAGGTGAGTCTCGTTCGTATCGATTGGCTCAGCATAGATTAAGACAGGGCATTATAAGCGAGCCTTTACTTGCGTTTTGATCCGTTTTTTCGTCGTGCCGAAGACAGCGCCGGCCCATTGCTTATAATCAGACTGCATGCCAAATTTTGCTCCGGTTGACGAGCAGTTAGCCTACATAAAAAAAGGCAGCGCGGAAATAATTCGCGAAGCCGAGTTACGAGCCAAGCTGGAGAAGTCCCGCGCGACCGGCAAACCTCTGCGGGTGAAACTTGGCATGGATCCGACTGCTCCTGACCTCCATCTCGGGCATACCGTCGTTCTGCGCAAACTCAAACATTTTCAGGATCTCGGACACACTGTCATTTTCTTAATCGGTGACTTTACCGGCATGATTGGTGATCCCACTGGCCGCTCGGCCACGCGCCCGCCGCTTTCCCGCGAGCAGATCGAGCAGAATGCGGAAACCTATAAAGTCCAGGTTTTCAAGATTCTCGATGAACAGAAGACCGTGATTGATTTCAACCGCCGGTGGTTTGCAAAATTCACCGCCGATGACTTCATCCGCCTCGCAGCGAAATACACGGTCTCGCAGATGCTCGAGCGGGAAGATTTTCACAAACGATTTCTCGAAGAAAAACCGATCGCCGTGCATGAACTGCTCTATCCACTGGCGCAGGGTTATGACTCGGTCGCACTCGAAGCCGATGTCGAACTCGGCGGCACTGACCAGAAATTCAATCTATTGGTAGGCCGCGAACTGCAGCGCGCCTACGGCCAGGAACCGCAAGTCGTGCTTACCACGCCAATTCTCGAGGGTCTCGACGGCGTGCAGAAAATGTCGAAATCGTTGGGCAACGCAATCGGAATCCACGAGGCTCCGCTGGAAATGTACGGAAAGATCATGTCCGTCTCCGACGAAATAATGTGGAGGTACTACGAGCTGCTGACAGATGTCTCGATGAGCGAAATCGAAACGATGAAGCGCGAATCGCATCCCATGCAGGCCAAGAAAGATCTGGCGCGGCGAATCGTTGCAGATTTCCACTCGGCGGAGGAGGCGGGGAAAGCCGGTGAAGATTGGGCAAAGCAGCGTCAGAAAGAGCTAAGGCCCGACAATCTTCCAGAGCACCTTGATGAGATTCCGGTTAGTTACGAGAGCGTCAAAGAGAATGACGCGCCACCCGCTGGTGGCGACACATACTTATGGATCAGACTCGACCGGCTGCTAGTTAGCTGCGGGCTAGCGGACTCGCTGACGGATGCCGGCAGGAAACGGAAGGCTCATTCAGTCTACCTTCTGCGTCCAACTGACAACAAAGGAACTGTATGGCCAGATCTTGTGCTTCCTATTCTGTTTTCAGCGTTCCCCGTAAGACTGCCAATCAGGGTTGGGAAGAAAGTTGTAGCCGCTGTCATCGGGCCCTAGCGAACTCGGCGACAGCTTCGTGGCCGGCAATCATGTAGGACAGCCGCCCTCGGCTGTTCGGGCGAGCAAAGCTCGCCAGTTGCACCAAGGATTAGTAAGACGTTGGCAGGATTATTCGCGGGTCTAGCACAACCAGCCATCACCTGTGACGCCACAAATCCTGCTTGCGCGCTGCGTCGGAAAAGACTAACTTGTGTCTCATCTCGTGCTTCAATTTTGCGTTTTTAGGAGAGATGGAATGAAGAATCTCACGAAGGCAGTGTTAACGGTTCTCGCATTCACACTGGTATTTTCAACTTGGTCGTTGGCCGACAGTGCCGCCGACTACAAAGCGAAATGCGCAGGATGTCATGGCGCTGACGGCAGAGGCGACACCAGCATGGGCAAAATGATGAAGATTCGCGATCTCGGCTCCGCTGACGTGCAAAGTCAATCGGATACTGATCTGGCCAACATAATTACCAACGGCAAAGGCAAGATGCCGAAATACGACGGCAAACTTACTGCAGATCAAATTAACGGCCTCGTGAAGTACATCCGCACGCTCAAACACTGATGCGCTTTGAACCATCGTTATTACATGGCTGACTCAGAACCCGCGCGGATTCTGATCGGCCATTTGTTCTTAGAGCCTGCCTGGAAAACCGTCGGCCACCGCTCCAAAATTCTGCCCGCAGTTGTATACTTTTCTGGCTGTGGGAGAGTCAAATTGAAAATCGACACTCCGCCGACTGACCCGAACTCATCGGGTATGTTTTTTTAACTTGGTTCGTGGCACTGTCCGGAGAGAATGAATGCAAGATCTCAATCCAGTGAATGAAGATTCCGCAGATAGAGTCAACGACAATTCCGGCGTTTCTCGTCGCGACTTCCTGAAAATTTCTACTATCTCAGCGGCAGCAGTACCGATTCTTGGGACGAAAGTTGTGCAAGCCGCCGGTCAGCCGGTGAAGGTTTACGGCCCGGGCAAAGTTCCTATTGAACTAGACATCGACGGCCAGAAACATACATTGCATGTTGAGCCCCGGGTTACCTTGCTCGACGCACTCCGCGATCAGCTTGATATAACAAGCGCCAAGCGCGTATGTGACCGAGGCGAATGCGGCGCGTGCACGGTGCTTCTCGACAATCGCGCTGTCTATGCCTGCACCATTCTTGCGATTGAGGGGCAGGGTAAGACCATTACCACCGTCGAGTCGCTGATGCAGGGGGAAAAACTTCACCCTATCCAACAGGCATTCGTCGACAACGATGCTTCGCAATGCGGCTTCTGTACGCCCGGATTCGTCGTGGCCTTCAAAGCGTTTGTCGATCAGCACCCTAATGCCAGTCCCGAGGAAATCCGCCGCGGGCTGAGCGGGAACCTTTGCCGCTGCGGAACGTATCACGGAATTCAGCTTGCCATTGCGCAGATGGCCCAGAAAGGAGCATGACGATGCCTGACTACAATTGGCCTGACGCGGAACATCGCACTCTGATCGGCAAGCGCATTTCTCGCGTGGATTCCCCCGCCAAGGTCTCTGGCCGCGCGAAATATACGTACGACTATCACGGCACGAACCTGCTCTTTGGCAAGGTTCTGCGCTCGCCGTACGCGAAAGCAAAGATCATCAGCATCGACGTGAGTGCGGCAGAGAAAATGCCCGGCGTGAAAGCAGTCGAAATCATTCAGAAACCTGGAAGCACCGCTGCGTGGGCGGGAGATGAAATCGTGGCCGTCGCTGCCGTGGACGAGTCCACCGCTGAAGACGCCATTCGCCTGATCAAAGTCAAATATCAACCGCTATCGTATCTCGTCAGCGATGCCGAACCTCCCGCGGGCGCCGGGGAAGCCGCTGGGCCTCTGAGCGGAGACGATATCGACGATGCGATCAGCAATCAGACGCCGGACGCACAACTGACAAAGGATCTGCAGGAGCATGGCGTCAGTTTCAAAGTTGATGATGACTTCCTGAAAGATATGGAGGGCGAGGGAGCTTCTCAAGAAGTTCTCGAAGCCATTCGCAAGGCTCCGTACCGCGAGGCGACGGGGGGCGCTCATTCCGCTTATCAGAAGACTGCTGCCCAAACCAGCGGAGATCCCGACGAAGCGTTTGCGGAAGCTGAGGTTGTTTCGGTAGGTCTTTATGGTGCTCCGGTCATCGTGCATTGTTGCCTGGAGCCGCACGGCTCGGTCTCCGAGTGGACCGACAAAGATCATCTTTTTACGCACATCTCTACGCAAAACGTTTCTGGCATCGCGGCGCAGATGGCCGAGCCTCTCAAAGTTGAGGCCGCCAATATCCGAGTTCATCAGGACAACATCGGCGGCGGCTTCGGCAGCAAATTTGCCGCCGATCGTTGGGACATTGCCGCAGCCCGGCTTTCCAAAAAAGCAGGCGGCAAGCCGGTGCGAATTATGCTGGAGCGCGACGCGGAGTTGAAAGTTGCAGGCGCGCGTCCTTCCGCGTATGCGCGGGTGAAAGTAGCCGCAAAAAAAGACGGCACTATCACCGGCTGGCAATCGCAATCTTGGGGAACTGGAGGTCCAGGCGGAGGCGGAATGCCGCCGATTCCTTACGTCTTCGGCATCCCCAACCAGCACAAAGAACACACTGCGATTCGCAATAACATCGGCCCCGCACGCGCCTGGCGCGCGCCGAACCATCCGCAGGCGGCGATTATTACCATGGGAGCTTTGGATGACCTTGCCGCCAAACTCAACATGGATCCGCTGGATCTCTGGTTAAAGAATCTGGAGATTACTGGTCCACGGCGCGATGTGTATCGCCAAGAGCTTGCCGTCGCGGCGGATCTCATGGGCTGGAAGGATAAGTGGCGGCCACGCGGACAGAATGTTTCCGGAAATATCGCTCGCGGACTTGGGCTGTCGATTCACACTTGGGGCGGACGCGGACATGCCAGCGATTGCGATTTGACCATTCATCCTGATGGCTCAGTCGATTTGAAAATGGGAACGCAGGATATTGGCACCGGCACGCGCACCACGATCGTGATTGTTGCCGCCGAAACTCTCGGTCTTCCGATTGAGGCGATCAACCTCTATATCGGCGACTCACTTTATCCTCCATCGGGCGGATCGGGCGGCTCAACGACGCCGGGAGGAGTCAGTTCCTCCACTCGTCGCGCGGCGGTAGATGCACGCGAAGCGCTCTTCGCGAAGGTTGCTCCCGCGCTTAACGCGCAGCCTGACGATCTGGAATGCGTAAACAGCACTGTGCGAGTGAAAAGCGATCCAAGCCGATCGCTGGACTGGAAGCAGGCTTGCTCGAAAATGGGCGCAATGCCACTGACCGCGCGCGGACATAACGATCAGATTCCCAGCAAGAATCATCCCGACCTCACCAACAGCGGCGTTGGTGGAGTGGGCATGGCTTACGTTGAAGTCGATACCGAGACCGGCATCGTAAAAGTTAAGAAGATGGTTGCAGTGCAGGATTGCGGCCTGATCATCGACCTCAAGATGGCGGAGAGCAGTTGCTATGGCGCGTTGACCATGGGCATCAGCTATGCGCTGTTCGAAGAAAAAATAATGGATCAGGCGACGGGACGCATGCTCAATCCGAATATGGAGTTTTACCGGCTCGCTGGCCTGAATGACATTCCCGAACTCGTGGTTCACATGATGACGGGCAAAGGTTATGACGAGCGGGGCGTAATTGGGTTGGGCGAACCGCCGGTGATTTCTCCGGGAGCCGCGATTGCGAATGCGGTAGCAAATGCCATTGGTGCGCGGGTTTCATTTCTGCCAATCACTCCTGATAAAGTTCTCGCGGCACTGAGTTCGCAGAGCATGTCGCAGAAGGCAGGTGCATAATGCGAGCGTTTGAATACGCCAGTCCGACCACGAAAGAGCAGGCCGTGGGACTGTTAGCCGCGAGCTGGGGGCAAGTTGAAGTGCTCGCCGGCGGCACCGATCTTTTGTCATTAATGAAAGATGACGTGGTGCATCCCAGACGATTGGTGAACATTAAGCAGATCAAGGAAATGAATGGAGTCACGTCCGGGCCGAAGGGACTCCGCATTGGCGCCCTCACCACGCTCGGAGAACTTGCCGACAATGTGAATGTGATAAAAGATTATCCCGCGCTGGCTGAGGCGATCAACGACGCTGCCAGCCCGCAGATTCGCAATATGGCGACGCTTGGTGGAAATCTTTGCCAGCGTCCGCGATGCTGGTATTTTCGCGGCGGCTTTGGGCTGCTGCCAAAAAGCGAGGCGGGTAAGGATCTGATTGCGAACGGCGAAAATCGTTACCACGCGATCTTAGGAAACGACGGTCCCGCAAAGTTCGTCAGTCCATCGTCCATTGCTCCTGTGCTCATCGCTTACGGAGCCGTGCTTCGTTTGATTGGACCGCAAGGAATGCGCGAACAGTCGGTCGAGCACTTCTATGTCATCCCGAAAAGCGAAAATCGAGCGGGAGCACGATTTGAAACCTAACGAGATTCTCGCGGAAGTAATCCTGCCGCCAACTCGTAACTTGAGAGTGGCGCACTATGAAATTCGACAGAAGGAGGCCTTCGACTGGCCCTTGGCAGTGGCTGCGGTCGCGCTGAATATGAATGGATCGGAGTTGTTCGGCTCGCGTCTGGTGCTGGGCTACGTGGCGCCAACTCCCTGGCGGGCAGGAGATGGCGAGGCGGCTTTGAACAAGGCAGCACGCGAGCACGGCACGATTACCGAAGAAGCCGCTAAAGCTGCTGCAGAAGGCGCACTGCAGACTGCAACCCCGCTCAGTCACAACGCCTACAAAGTTCAGCTGGCAAAAGTTGCCATCAAACGAGTCATTATGAAAGCTGCATCGGGGAGTGCCGCATGAACAGACAATCACCCGTCATCGAATCCGATCGTTTCAATACTAAGCATCCCGATCTTTGCCCGTCGCTGCGCTGGAAGGCACAGTTCATCCTTACCGAAGCCGACCCTACCGTGCCGCCCTCGAACGAAGGCTTGTACTGGTGCATACACACGCAGACGTGCATCGGGCCAGACGGCAAGTTGGCCGAGCCCGGGAACTGCTCATCTTCACGCCGCAAATGTCATGGCACGGGCCGATGCGGCTAAGCCAGAGCACGGAGCTGCAGTTCCCTTCCGTATGAGATAATTTTTTTAGAACGAGGTTTGAAAAAGCATATGGCTCAGCACAATGTTTTCTGTGTCAAATTGCACAAAGAGCTCCCGGGCTTGGATGAGCCTCCATTTGACACAGAATTCGGAAAGAAGATTTACGACAACGTCTCTCAGGAAGCCTGGAGAGGTTGGACGGAATTCTGCAAAATGCTGTTGAACGAATATCGCCTTAATCCTGCCCGCCGCGAAGATCAGGAAGCGATTGTGAAACAGATGGAACAGTATTTCTTTGGCGAAGGAGCGGCCCCACCGAAAGAGTACGTCCCACCAGCTCAGAAGTAAGTCCTCTCGCCTTAGTGCTCGATTATCCACTGCCTGACAAATTTGAGGATTTCGGGTGTGTCAGGGTCCCACAGAGTAGTGTGGCGAGTTCTTGGGAACACCTTGTATTGTCTATCGTGGATTCCGTGAGTCGCTTTTATTTGCGCCAAAAGCTTGCAGTCCTTATGGCTCACGATCGCATCTTTTCCGCCTTGAACAATCAGTGTAGGCAGATCCAAACTAGGGGCGATTTCGCTTTTCCAATTTTTCACAAGGCGCTTGATGTCCCACAAGTATCCGAAACTCACTTTTTTATATGCCAGAGGATCGGTGCGGCGTTCGGCGATAAACTGTGGATCCCGCGAACTTTCTTCGAGACGCTTGCCTATCAGGCTAATCTTCGGGTCTCTGTGAGCAAACAGAAAATAAGGCAGCAAACCCAGGTTGCTGATTTGAAAAACTTGATGCTTGTTCAAACCGAGCGCGGGCGCTAAAAGGATCAAGCCACGCAGTTCGCCACTATTTTTTCGAAGATAGTTGAGGGCATAGGCTCCTCCCATGCTTTCCCCCAGCAGATAAATCTTCGCGTCATGCCGTTCATTGTGAACAAACTGCACGATAGTTGAAACGTCAGCGGCGACCTCAACTGGAGTACCGATATACCCCCGCGGTCCGCAGGACAGGCCATGGGCGCGCGCGTCCAGGGCGTAGACATCCATTCCTTCGGGATTCAGCGCATCCGCGATGACTTTGTAGGGACCGCTTTGATATCCGATTCCGTGCAACACTATGACCACACGATTGCTCGAACCACTTCCGGCAGCAGGCCAGTAGCGATAGAAAAGGCAGGTTTTATCCTCCGACGTCAGTATTCCGTGTTTGTCTGCGACCGATTCAGAAAGGCGCTCGGCGTCTGACAAAGAGTTGACCGGCGCGGGCATCTGCGCTCGCGCTGTGGCGGCTCCCAATGCGCCAACTCAGTGCCACGATGGCTAGCCGCAATCCAAGCCTCCGTGGCTTCAAGACATGCGATTTGGGTAGCTTTTTCGACATTTCGCACATAACCACGTGGCTGTTACCTAAAGAGTTACACGTTTACCGAATTGTTACCTGGAATTCATCAGCCCGTAACATTGCCGCGCTAGAAATAAAGTGTGGATCCGCCCGTCTACGACACGCTGATCCTTTCCGACGTCCATCTGGGCGCCGACACCAGCCATGCACGCGAGGCCACTTGCGTGCTGAAGGAAAATCATTTTAAGCGACTGATTTTACTGGGCGACATCTTCGCCGACCTGAATTTCCGCCGCCTGACCAAAGAACATTGGAAATTTCTCGGATTCATTCGCAAGCTTTCCAACCCCAAACGCGGATTGGAAGTAGTTTGGGTCGAAGGCAATCACGACCAGGGTCTGGCCGACATTATGTCTCACCTCGTCGGAGTGCGCGTTTATCAGCAATACGCTTGGGAATACGCCGGTCTTCAGCATCTTGCCATTCATGGTCATCAGTTTGACAGGCTTCTGGCGAATAACCTCCGTCTTAATTATTTCGGCACGCTGCTGTATCTGCAATTGCAACGGCTTGATTTGAAAGGCAAGCCGGTAGCCCGTTTCATTGACCGAATTAATACCCGTTGGCTGCGCATGTCGCACAAAGTGGCGGCGGGCGCTCTATTTCACGCGCGTTTGCATAAGGCCGACCGGATTTTTTGCGGCCACACCCATGAAGCCATGCATCAGGAGAAAGAGAACATCCACTACTACAACTCCGGCGGATGGGTGGATGACCGCCTTACTTACGTGACCATTGACCCAACCGGAGTGCGCATTCACGAATATAGGGCACAGGCAGGTAATCAGGATTCGGCCGATGACCAAGGCGAACGAGATTCTACGGTCCTCGACGATCTAAATGACGAAGCGGTCCAACCGCATGGTACGGAATACGAAAATATTGAACGGTGAAGCCAATGGGTCCTGCATGTCTTTTCCAGGAGACGCTTGCGTAAGCTAACAATAGTTTTCCATCACGGTGGTGGAGGGCATCGCGCTACAGCCGACGCTCTAAAATCCATCCTCTCAGAGCAACAGCAGCCTTGGGACGTCAATCTTCTAAACATGCAGGAAGTGCTGGCGCCTCTCGATGTGCTTCATCGCGTAACCGGCCTGCACATTGAGGATATTTACAATCTGATTTTGCGAAGAGGCTGGACGCGTTTCACCCCTCAACTGCTGGCGATCCTGCAAACAACGATCCGGTTTTATCATCGACCAATCGTCAACGCGCTTCGGGCTTATTGGTCGGTACATCCGCCAGACATGGTGCTTTCTGTAATCCCGCACTTCAATCGTGAGTTGGCCGAGAGTCTTCGATGGCCGGAACAAGCTCCATTCGTTACTCTACTTACCGATCTGGCTGATTACCCGCCCCGCTTTTGGATCGAGCCGGACTCTGAATACATCATTGTCGCGACCGAGCGTGCCAGACAGCAGGCCGTAAGGATGGGCCATCCTTCAGACCGGATATTCCAAATCTCCGGGATGGTGTTGAAGCCCAGGTTCTATCAGAAAAGCGCAGTGGATCGAGTTTCGGAACGCCAGCGACTTGGGCTTGAACCCGCCTGCCCAACTGGCATTGTTCTTTTCGGCGGCCACGGCTCTCGCGTGATGGTCGACATCGTAAGGAGACTCGATCAGAGCGACAGTGGCGTCCAGCTAGTCTTGCTCTGTGGACACAACCAAGAGCTTGCTGCTCAATTAAAAAACCTGAGAACGAAGAAGCCGATTCTGGTGAAAGGTTTTACTGAGAATGTGGAGTTTTATATGGCTCTTGCGGATTTCTTCATCGGGAAACCGGGCCCCGGTTCGATCAGCGAAGCCCTGCAGTTTCACTTGCCCGTGATTGTCGAATGCAACGCTAAAACCTTGCCGCAAGAGCGCTACAACGCGGAATGGGTGGCTGAGAAAGGTTGCGGCATCGTTGTACCTGGCTTCCAAGAAATTGCGTCGGCGGTGCAGCGCTTACTCAATGGTGCGACATTCCACGAACTGCGTTGCAACGCCGCCAAATATTGCAATCGAGCCCTATTCGAAGTACCTGCTATCCTCGACGAATGCGCAAAGCGGGCAAACCACCCCATACAGCCTGAGACCACCACCGATGTTGTCCAACTGGCGCAAAATTCGGATTGAGCGTATCCGATTAGAAACCGCCTCAAATCGTTTGATCCTATAAAACATTTTCAACCTAGGGTAATATGTATTCCTGCTCAGGTATGGGAACGCTTCGATCGAACCCGGTAGAGGCCGGCCGGGAACTGCCTCTTGGCTTAAGCCCTCGCCGGCGACGAGTGCGGCAAAAGGTTCATACCCCCGCGTACGCCATTCTTAATGGAAATTCGAATGAGCAGTTGCTCGAGCTCAGCAAGATCATCGATATCAACGAAGACGGAATGGCCATCCAGGCTTCGTTCCCATTGCATATTCAGCGTGAAGTAAATTTGTGTCTGGATCTGGCAGCCACCAAAACTCGTATCAACACACCCGGCGAAGTTGTTTGGGCTGATGGGACAGGACGAGTTGGAATCAGTTTTCCGCAGATGCCCGACGATGCAGTTCGCCAGCTCAAAGAATGGCTTTTTGTGAATCTGATGGTGGCATGTGTTAATTACCAGGCTGACAGAGTAACTGATCAGTTGTACGGCAGCCGATTGGTCGGTCAGGCATCAACCGAGTGGTTGCCCCACATCGAATCTCCGACTCCCGTCGCAAAACCCACAGAGAATAGTGCACTCGTTAACTGGATGCGTCAGGAACTCGAACCCGCGGCTCCGGCCGATTACACGTCGATTCTGACGGCTTTGGCCGCGGTCAAGCGCGAAGTAGATTCCCTGGGCTCAGATCTCGATTCAACTCTGCAACTGCTGGCGCAAAGAGCTCAGACCTTCACTCGCGCCACTGGCGCCGCAATCGCGCTCACCGAAGGTGCCACTATGATTTGCCGCGCCAGTTCGGGACAAGATGCTCCGAGCCTGGGCGCGCGGCTAACCACCAGTTCGGGTTTTTCAGGGGAATGCGTGCGTACCGGGCAATTGCTGCGCTGTGAAGACTCGGAAACCGATCCGCTGGTGGATCGCGAGAGCTGCCGTGCGATGGGCATTCGTTGCATGATTGCAGTTCCTGTTTTGTGGGGCGAGGCCGTCATCGGCCTTCTGGAAGTCTTCTCTCCCGAACCCTACAACTTCAGCACCAACGACCCGGTCGTGCTCAAGCGGCTCGCAGGAATCATTTCCAACGCTATTTATCGTGCGGGTGCCGAGGACAGGCGTGAGCCAGTTTACCCTCGGCAAAACCATGCCAGGACGACCGTCACACAGTCAGGCGCGCCAGCTTCGTTGCCGGCGCTGGTGGACGATGAATTTTCCAACGAGACACCTGCAGTTCTCTCGTTTCTCCATTTTTCGCGTTCCAGTAGGATTTTGATTGCTGCGACCGCCGCCGCCGCAATATCTGCAGCGTTGTGGCTGATTTCGCCGGCCGACTTCGCCAGGCTCGGCGGTACTTTTTCCGCTGCTCAGCCGCCGGCAAAAGCCGCTTCCAGGGCTCCTATGGCGGTTGCGGCCGTACCCGGCGGTCTCCAGGGTCTGCGCAAATTGGCCGATCAGGGCGACGCCGCAGCCCAATTTTCCGTGGGCGCGGCCTACGCGACTGGCGATGACGTTCCCCAGGATTATGCCGAAGCCGTGCGTTGGTTCTCCATGGCCGCGGAACAGGGACACGTCGTCTCTCAGGCTACCCTCGGCGCCTATTACTGGGCGGGACGCGGCGTTCCGCAAGATCAGGTCAAAGCTTACTTCTGGTCGGTTCTGGCACAAGCCGGCGGGGACGAAGCCAGCAAATATCGGGTGTCTGTGCTCGCCTCGCGAATGACACGCGTGCAGGTCGCCGCGGCGCAGCAGCAGGCGAACGATTGGATCAAGCAGCACCAGATGCTCAGTCAGAACTCTCCCGCCCGTCCGTAATTCTGAATTAATCGATTGTGCCAGGTTGGCAGTTCGAGTAGACTTTCGAGCGCGCCGTTTGCGAGCATCCGGAAAGCCGCTACGGGCGCTGGTTTGAGTGATTTTAGATCAAAGAGGAATTATGCCCGTGAAGAAACCCTTGTTTACCGTTCTCGTACTTGTGATCTTGTTTTCCACGCTTTCGATGTCCCAGAAACTGCAGAACCTCAAGAACCAACCGCCTGACGGTGCAGGCATAGGTTTTTTGATGACCGATGGCACTGCCATTTTTCAGGGCAACAACCAGTCTGATTGGTGGAAGCTCACTCCTGATATCCACGGAAGTTACATAAACGGAACATGGTCGCAGGTGGCCAGCCTGCCCTCAGGCTACGTGCCTCTGTATTTCGCATCCGCAGTGTTAGCCGATGGCCGACTCGTGATTGTTGGCGGCGAATATAACAACCTGCAATTTCTGCTTACCAACATGGCTGCGATCTACGATCCCAAAGCGAATACATGGACTCCGCTCGGTCATCCCAAAGGTTGGGGTTACATAGGAGATTCTCCGGCAGTCGTGCTGCCTGATGGGAAGTTCATGGTGGGAAGAAAGCTTGATAAACGCATGGCGGTACTGGATCCCAAGACGCTCACGTGGACGGAACTGGGTTCCACGGGCAAAGAAGATTTCAACGCCGAGGAAGGCTGGACCCTCATGCCCGACGGTTCCGTCTTAACCTACGACGTTAAGGATGCACCGCACTCGGAGAAATACATTTATTCGATGGAAAAATGGTTTACGGCCGGCAGCACGATTGTCGACCTGCATTCTCCGCATCAGGGAAGCTGCATCCCCTATCCGGGTGGCTGTTATCCCGCTCCGGGAGAAGTAGGTCCTGGCATTCTTCAAACTGACGGAACTGTTCTGGCTACCGGGTCGGGTTCGAACGGCGGCAGCGGCCCCGGCCACACTGCCATTTACACGCCGGGAAAGAATCCCACTGATCCTGGCAAATGGACCGTCGGACCGGATTTCCCGAACAATGACAACGCGGGCGATTCGTTTGCTGCTCTGCTGCCTAACGGTCGGCCGCTGGTATTGGGTGATTCCGGAACTCTTTATGAGTTTGATGGAAAAACTCTTATTGCAGGGCCTTTTGCAGGAGCCGGAAGCAGTTTGATGGTGCTTCCTACGGGAGAAGTAATTGTCGCCGGCAGTCAAGTCTACACTTCGTCCGGGACATATAAAGCTGCGTGGACGCCTGCGATTACTACATATCCAAAGTCGGTCACGCGTGGTTCTACCTATAAAATTTCGGGGAAGCAATTCAACGGCTTGTCTCAGGCTGCCTCCTTCGGAGACGAGGATCAGACCGCAACAAATTATCCACTGGTGCGAATCACGAATCTGGCTACGCATCATGTTTTCTACGCCAAAACCCACGACCATAGCACCATGGCGGTCGCCACCGGGAATGCCACCGTATCAACCAATTTCGATGTGCCGGCAAAGATGGAGACCGGAGCAAGTTCGCTGGTCGTTGTGGCGAATGGAATCCCGTCGAAGGCAGTTAGCGTTACGGTGAATTAAGCGACACTGGCGTTGGAGTGACGTAGCTTTACAGTGTCTATCAGGCTTTTGGACGGCCGGGTCTAGTCAACCCGGCTTTTTTTCTTAACTTCTCATAAACCTCGGGCATGTTTTTCCTTAGCCACTTGTAACACTCCCGGCGCAGGAGAGTATGTTTCCGGTTATGCTCCTGCCTGCGCAGTGCGCTGCGTTTGCCTGGAGAAGCGAGTCGTTTTCTCATCCACGATTTCTCCCTGTTACCGACTGAGTAAGCACGATAATACCCTGTTCGCATCATTTCGCGAGGGTTTCCAGGTGTGGCAAAACGGGACACTACGTTTGTAGAGAAGGAGCTAACTACGTCTCTACAGGAACGCCCCCGCGCACATCTGCTGGCTTCTTTAGGAAGTCTATTAAATGTCCGCCGCGAACGGAGAGACTGCCTCCGATACGCTTCGCTCGGGCGCATGCGCAGTCCCGACTGGCGGACGTTGTTCCAGGGTGCCAAGCAGCGGAGTGTCCATCACCCCACGTTCTAACACGGAGAGGAATCCGTACCGCGCGCACATGTGCTCAATACGCCTTTGTTGCCGCTGGCTAAGTACTTTCACAGGCAGAGTTTCGAAGTTGCGGAAAATCCATAACAAGTAAAGCCGTTGCAGGAATGAAGGATTAACATACCGGGGTCCCAGCGGCGTAAGCACACGCAGCACACCGTAGGATAGCTTTTCCATCCACATACCAAATCACCTACATTTGCAGTTTTTAATAACTATGTCTTGGACCAGAGCAATCCAAGGGCCAGCATTATGGCATCAACCAACGCAAGAAAGGAAGCAGAATTATGACTTTTCAATAACTTTTCACAAACCTGCCGTGTTTTCGCGCCGTTTGTTGACCCCGATCTTAGCCCGGGATCTCGGGCAGTGTCGCGATAGTGCGAATGCTGGCCGCCACGCCAAAACGCCCATCTGCTCCGCCGGGTTCCACGCGCAGGACTGAAGCTTGACAGCACACCCATCGCTTCTCTCCGTCGGTTAGTTGCGCCGGCAGCATTAGAACCATCTCCAGTTCGCTCCCCACTTTCATTTCCGAGTTCGCGTAAAGGAAGATGCCGCTGGCACTCAAATCCCGGGTATATCCGGTGATCCTGGCTGACTCTTAGGCGATTGAATTGACACGCCCACTCGCGCAGGTACGCGCTCCCGCGATCGCCGTTCTGACTTGGATTGGGACATGGTGTGCGAGGGTATCACAACATCGGCTTCAGGGAAACCACTTGAATGGCCGACGGGTAAATAAGCAATCACTTGGAATCGGAAACGGCGACAAATGCTCCCAAACCAATCAGCGTAAGTCCCGTAGCCGTTCGTTGCCGGCGACGCAAGGTCGCGGATGATCGCAAACGCGCACCGATCGGTGCTGCCGCAAACGTCACTATGAGGTCGCACGACGTGTTCAGCACGACCGAGACTGTGCCCAAGAATAGAAATTGCCAAAACACTCCGCCATTTACGCGGTTCACAAACTGCGGAATGAATGCGAGGAAAAAGATCGCGGTCTTTGGATTCAGTACTTCAGTTGCAATACCATGCCAGAAGGGATTCTTGGGCGCCTGGCTCGGCGTGATTTGAATTTCGCAATCAGAATCTCGACGCGCACTGATAATCATGCGGGCGCCCAAGTAGATCAGATAAGCTGCGCCCGCGTACTTAACGACCGCAAAAGCGATCGCCGAGGTGGCGAGCACAATCGACAATCCGGTGGCTGCGGCCAGCACATGAACGAGGCCGCCGGCAAATGTTCCCAGAGAAGAAAGCACTCCTTCGCGGCGTCCGCCGGCGAGCGTTCGAGCCAGCACATATAACATCCCAGGCCCTGGCGCAATGGCAAGCAGTGTCGCCGAGGCAAGAAAAAGCACGAAACGGTGAGGATCGATCATGCGATTGTTCTAAATTGGCCCGAGTGTTTACGTCTGCCGCATCAGGCAACGCTTTCCTTAATTGCTTCTTTCAACTGTTCTACGGCGCCTATAACTTGCTCCGCGGTGATAATCGCAGGAGGCGCGATTACCAAATGATCCCCTGCAATTCCATCTACGCAGCCTTGCACGGGATAAACCAGTAGTCCGCGCCGCATGGCCGCTTGAGCTACCCGGGCGGCGAAATTTACCTCTGGGTCAAATGGGCGCTTGCTGTTTCTATCGGCGACGAGTTCCACGGTCCACAATAATCCGATCCCGCGTACATCGCCGACCGCGTCCATCCCTAGCAACGATTGCAATTCTTGACGCAGCGTGGCCGCGATTGAATCTGGTCGTGCAGAGTCGGCGCGTTGCAGCAATTCATGCGCTTGCACAAATTTCAGCACAGCCCTGCCCGCGGCCAGCGAAATTGGATGCGAGTTGTAGGTGAAGCCGTGCAGAAAAGCTCCCGAACCGCAAGCAATGGCGTCGGCCACTTTTTTTGAGACTATGACGGCGCCCAGCGGCGCGTAGCCGCTCGATAAGCCTTTGGCCGTAACCATAAGATCGGGCGCGACGTCCCAGTGTTCAACTGCAAAGTTTTTCCCAGTGCGTCCCATTCCGGTCATAACTTCATCGGCGACGAAGAGAACGCCGTGCCGTTGACAAATCTCGGCCACACTTTGCAGGTAGCCGGGTGGCGGCACAACGGCGCCGAGCGTGGCTCCACTGACTGGCTCAGCGATGAATGCAGCGACCTCTCCGTGTGCGGCTTCGATTGCTTTCTCTAATTCTGCCGCATATTCCTGGCCGCAATCGCGGCAGCTGTCGGTACAGTCAAAGGCGCAACGGTAGCAATATGGAAAGCCGATATGCGCAAACTCCCGCAGCATCGGAAGGTACATCTCGCGCCGGCGTTTGTTACCTGAGACCGACAATGCTCCCAAAGTGGATCCGTGATAGCTTTGTCCGCGGCTGATGATCTGATGGCGCTTTGGCTGCCCGATCTCCACCTGATATTGCCGCGCCAGCTTGAGAGCGGTTTCGACCGACTCCGAACCGCCACATGTAAAATATACGCAGCCTCCCTCAAAGTTCGGTCCCGCGAACTCGAGCAACTCGGCCGCATATTCCTCCGCGACGGGTGTGGTGAACTGGCCGCTGTGAACGAATTCCACCTGCTTGGCCTGCGCCGCCATTGCCATGGCAATCTCCGACACACCATGCCCAATGAAATTCACCGCAGCGGATCCAGAAAAGTCGAGATATTGTTTCCCGCGCGCATCCCAAAGATAAGCGCCTTGCCCACGGACGGCGGGAGGAAAAGCTTTACGGAACGAGCGCCGCAGTAAAGCGGAAAACGAAGCTGGACCGGTAACAACGGATTGCGGCACGACTCGGATTATGCGGCGGCTCGCGCCTACCTGTCAAAACTAAACTTTTCGCAGGCGGCGGCAAAATCTTTTGATTCCATTCCGGTAACTATGGTCAGCCGGAACCATCCAACCCAACGAGAGGAACCGGCTTCTCCGTGTAAAATCGCCACTTGATGGCGAATTTCATCCCTGATACTGAAGCCGACAAGGTGACTGCAGCGCGCCGCTGGCTACGCCTCATCCGGCCATCGCACCAGCACACCGCGTTTTCGGCAACCATCCTTTTGATGGTCGCCATGGTGCTCTCGCGCATTGTCGGTTATGTTCGCGAGGCCTACACAGCTTGGGCGTTTGGCGCGGGCTCGACCACTGATGCTTATATCGCGGCCTTCCAGATTCCTGATTTCTTGGCGTACCTGGTCGCGGGTGGCACAATTTCTATCACTTTTGTATCTATTTACACCCGCTTCCTGGCGGAAAAACGAGAACAAGATGCGCAAAAGACGTTCTCGGTAATCATTACGGTAATGACGGTCGTTCTCGGGATCGGCGTAATCCTAACTGAGATCTTTGCTCCGCAAATTACGCGGCTGATGTTTCACAACTTCAAACCCGCGCAACTCGATTTGTGCGTGCGCCTCACCCGTGTGTTGTTGCCGGCGCAGATTTTCTTTTACGTTGGCGGAATTGTTGCCGCGGTACTTTCATCCCGCAGACTCTTTCTATTGCCCGCCTTGGGGCCATTAATCTACAACGGCTTCATCATTCTTGGTGGCGTCACGCTTTCCCGCACGCTCGGGATCGCGGCCCTGGCTTACGGTGCGCTGATCGGGACGTTCGTCGGCCCATTTCTGATCAATGCAATCGGTGCTGCTCGCGTGGGTACGGGATTCAGCGTCTCATTCGATGTTCGCAATCCGGCTTTTCGGGAATGGGTGCGAATGTCGATTCCGCTGATGGTCGGCGTTTCGCTAGTCAGCGCCGATGACTGGATTCTGCGCTACTTCGCTTCCGACGCCGCTGGCGCCATCAGTCACATCAACTATGCCAAGCGCCTGCTGCAAGTACCCATCGCCATCCTCGGACAAGCGGTCGGACAAGCCTCACTGCCGTTCTTTGCCCGCTTGTTCGGAGAAAAACGCTTCAGCGAGTTTGCGGCCACGGTAAATGGATCGGTTTACCGAACCGCTGCCGCCGCGCTCCTGGCGTCAAGCTTGATGATGGCCGCCGCGCTACCCCTAATCGACCTGGTATACCGTTTGCCCCACGGACACTTCGTTTTCGCTGACTCGCAGGCCACGGCAACCTTCTTTTTCTGGTTTTCGCTCTCCCTTGTTTTCTGGGCGGCACAAGGGCTTTACGCGCGTGCTTTTTACGCCGCCGGCAATACGCTTACGCCCATGGTTGCCAGCAGCCTCATCACGGTCGCATCGCTGCCAATGTATCGCGCCTTGTACCACGCATTCTCCGCGGTTGGGCTCGCGCTCGCGTCCGACATGGGCATCGCTGCCAACTGTCTGGCGATGGCGATCCTTGTACACCAACGCAAGCTGGTTCCGTGGACTGAATTGCAATGGAAGGAACTGGGAAAAGCTGCGATCACCGCAGTCGTAGCGGGCGTTATGAGTTATCGAGTGGCCTCTGCCGTCATGGTAAGTGGCAGCCGCATTGCAGACATCGAAGCTCTTGCGCTGATCGGAATTACATGGGCAGGAGCAGTTGCAGCAGGGCTGTGGCTCACGCAATCTCAATTGCCCGGCGATCTGCGCCGCCGCAAAGCGCCAGTCTTGCCACAGGCAGCCGAGAAACAGGTAGAGGAGCTGACTAAGGGAATTGTTCCGTAGCCAATGAACTTTCAGGTCCCAGGCGCCAAGCCCAAGACCTGACCGTGAAATATTCTTAGGCTCTCGCCGCGACGGCTTCGGTCGCAGTGGCCGGCGCTTTCACTTCTTCGCCATTCGGCTTCTGTCCGCCCTTGCGGATGTCGATGCCGCCCTTGAAGAACGCGCCATCTTCAATCGAAATGCGAGCCGCGACTACATCGCCGGTGAGCGACCCGTCGCTGCGGATATCTACGCGATCGCTGGCGGTCAGGTTGCCGCGAACTTTTCCCAGCACCACGATTTCACGCGCGTTGATGTTGGCAGATACCACGCCGTTGCGCCCGACAGTGACGCGATTGCCCGCGAGGTTAATGGAGCCTTCCACGCGGCCGTCAATATAAAGCGACTCGGAACCGGTCACTTCGCCTTTGATCACCAGCGATTTCCCGATGGTCGCCTGGTCCGCCGTGCTGGCCGCAACTGCCGCACGAGGCGCCGCGTTTACAGACTCGCTAGGCGTAGACGTCACCGGAGTAGGAATCGAGGGACGTTCCGGCTCACCCGGCCGGGATGGTGTCGTAGAAGGCTGATTAGTGGGTTTCCACATGTTGAAAAAATCCTTTCCTCACGAGTAGATGTTGATTTGGGGGTCAAACCGCACTTTGGTGACCAAACGAATTCTACTCCGCTAACAGCCTCAAGTCTTGTGGAAATTCTGTGCTTTCTGTGCTTTTCAACCCTTTCGTAACCACGCTACTTTAGCCTTCCAGCGAACGCCCAAATGTAATTCCTCCTCCGAATCGGCAGTTCTTATACTGCGAAGCTCTTACTGATCAGCCATACCGTATGCCAATATAAGCTTAGCCGAGGCACAGCGAGGGATAGCTTGTCGCGTATTATGATTTGAGATGTACTTAATCCGCACGTGGACATGCTCTCCGATTCCGCCATTCTGAAGAAAATCGAACGCCAGCCCAAAGGCAGCGCCGGCTATAAGCAACTGGTGCGGGAACTTGGACTTCATGGCAATGCGCGGCAAGAATTATCCGACCGCCTGCAGCGACTGGCGAGCAGTGGGCAACTGATTCAGGTCGATTCCGACCGCTACGCGATTCCGAAGGCGAGTGCAGGCAAGTACGCCCTAGTCGGTAGATTGAGCATGCATCGCGACGGCTTCGGATTCGTCACGCCCGATCCATCCTCTCTTGACGAAAAGCTCAAGGCAAAGCTCGCTGGCGATATTTTCATTCCGCCGCCCGCCGTGGGATCCGCGATGCACGGCGACCATGTGCTGGTGGAGATTACCGCGATCCGTCCCGATGGCCGGGCCGAAGGCCGCATCGTACGCCCGGTAGCGCGCGCTCACGGCACCGTCGTGGGAATTTTTCATCATGGCAATCGCGGCAACTACGTCACCCCGATCGATCAGAAAATTACGCAACAAATCATCATTCCGCCAGGGATGGAATACCCTGAGGATTCTAGTAGCTCCGGCGTCTCGCCGGCTGTCCCGAGGGCGTCTCGCCCTCGGCAGAAGAAAAATGAGTCTATCGATCGTGTGCTCGGAAACGAGGCTGCCCGCCGCACCGAGTGGGACGATCTAGAAGGCGTAGTGGTGGATGTCGCAATCACCGCCTGGCCCTCGGCTACACAGAATCCGCGGGGCAGAGTGGTTGAGATTCTAGGTTACCCAAACGACTTCGGGGTCGATGTCGAAATCATCATCCGAAAATTCCACCTGCCACATCGTTTTCCGCCGGAAGTCGTGGACGCAGCACGGCAGATTGACCCTACAATCCTAGACCTCGAACTAGGAAAACGCAGAGACTTCCGCAACCTCGCAATAGTCACGATCGACGGCGAAACTGCGCGCGACTTCGATGACGCGGTCCTTGTCCGCCGACTAGAAGATGGAAATTTTGAACTTCAGGTGCACATTGCGGACGTGGCGCACTACGTCACGCCCGACTCGCTTATTGATCAAGAGGCGCGGCTGCGCGGCACCAGCGTTTACTTTCCTGATCGCGCGGTGCCCATGTTGCCACTCGAATTGTCGACCGATCTCTGCAGCCTGCGCCCGCAACTTGACCGACTGGTGCAGTCCTGCATCATGAAAATCGACCACCGGGGCGAGATTCTGGAATACGAATTGTGCGAAGGCATCATCCGCTCCGCCGAACGCATGACCTATACCGACGTGAACGCCGTGATCGAAGGCGATGCCGAGAAGCGAAAACGCTATGTAGATCTAGTCGAAAGCTTTGAGTTGATGCGCGTTCTGGCTTTGATCCTGAATCGCAAGCGTGAACGGCGCGGTTCCATCGACTTCGACTTGCCCGAGCCGGTGATCGAGTTCGATGAATTTGGATTGATGAAAAGCATCAGTCGTTCCGAGCGCAATATTGCGCATCGCCTGATTGAAGAGTTCATGCTGTCGGCGAACGAATGCGTCGCAGAATATCTGGAAAGCCACCGTGTCGCCTCGCTTTATCGCGTTCACGAAAAGCCAGATGCCAAGCGGGTCTACGACTTCGAGATCATTGCCGCAGCCTTTGGATATTCGCTGGGCGTAGGTCCTCTGCCGATTCAGAAGGTGCAGTTCAAGTCCGACCGGCGCTCCAGTTACGGCACGGGCAAGCGTCCGCGGGAAATCGAAATTCCGAAAGAAGTTCACATCACGCCGCGCATGTACCAGAAGTTGACCGAGAAAATTGCAGGCAAGCCGGAGGAACGAATCCTTTCTTACCTCATGCTGCGTTCGTTGAAGCAAGCGCGCTATTCAGAAGAAAATCTAGGACACTTCGCCCTGGCCGCGAAAACCTATACCCATTTCACTTCGCCGATCCGCCGCTATCCTGACCTGATCGTCCACCGCATTCTGAAAGAAGTATTGCGCGACTCGACTACCGATGGTGTGGCGCGGGTAGTTCCGCCATCGAAAGATGAGGACACTCCATCTCCTTGGTCCAAGCGCCGGGACCACTCCGTACACCGCGAGGCAGTTGCGCCCCTGTTGGGTCCGATCTCTCTGGAAGAGCTTCACGACATCGCCGACGAATCTAGCCGTACTGAACGCCGAGCCGACGAAGCGGAGCGCGACTTGATGGAGTGGAAAAAGGTAAAGTTCATGGAGAATCGGGTCGGCGACGAGTTCGACGGCCTGATCATCAGCGTGACTAAATTCGGATTCTTCGTTGAACTCACCGATCTGTTCGTGGAAGGCTTGGTTCCGCTCGATTCGTTAACTGACGACCGCTATACCTACCATGAAACCTCGCGCGAGCTCATAGGTCAGCATACCCGCAAGACTTACCGCTTGGGCCAGAAAATACGCGTACTGGTGGATCGCATCGATCCGGTGGAAAAGAAAATTCAATTCGCCGTGGTCGAAGAAAAAACACAGCGAATTCGAAAGCGGAGGCGAAAATAGCGGCCCGATAAAGACTCTGGAGGAAGGGCGTCTCGCCAGTCCAACCGAGCAAAGCTCCACAGCGACCAAAGAAACTCCTCCTATAGTGTAAAATTCTTAAGTCAACCCCACCCGCTGTCTGATGAATGCAGCGGGTTCCAATCCGTCGGGACGTGGCTCAGCCTGGTAGAGCACTCGCTTGGGGTGCGAGGGGTCGGCAGTTCAAATCTGCCCGTCCCGACCATTTGTTTCTGTCCTTCTTTATAGTCGCGTCCTCGCAGTTCTCTCATGGCTGCGAAGTCGAGTCGATGACCCGTCCTTGTGATTAATCGGAAGTGCACCCGTACAGACCGCGATCGTTTTGAAAGTTGTAATATGCGGTCAATCTAACTCTTGCAATAAGTGAGTTCTATAAAGTACTTTAGCGCGACGGGTCTTAAGGGCAATCGGCCGCATCACGCGGAGCTTCACTGTTTTGCAGGAAGAAAAGTCACAAAACGCATTCAGGAGAAGCATATGATTCGCAAACGCGTTGGCAACATATCGACCGTTTTTACCTCGACATGCCTGGTTCTGGGTTCATTTGTCGCGGCTCGTGCCGCCGATAAGCCCGTGGCGGCAAGCACCCCCTCAACTCATCACATCAAAACCGTATTCATTATTCTGATGGAGAATCACAACTGGACCGGTGACGGCAGCCTCGACATCAAGGGAAACTCCGCGGCTCCGTACATCAATAAGACGCTGTTGCCGATGGCTTCGCATGCCGAACATTATTACAATCCCCCCGGCAATCATCCCAGCCTCCCGAATTATCTATGGCTGGAGGCTGGCACGAATTTTGGCATTTATAATGACGACCCTCCCAGCGTCAACCATCAAAGCACTACACAGCACCTCGTCACCCAGATGCAAAAAGCTGGCGTTTCATGGAAATCATACGACGAGAACACAAGCGGTTCGGTCTGTCCGCTAGTTGATGGCGGTGGCAACGATTCCGACGGCAATCCGTACTACGCCGTTCGCCACGATCCCTTTGTCTACTTTAATGACGTGACCAATGATCTGGATCCACACTCCGCCAACTGTATTAAGCATGTTCGGCCCTATACCGAATTGGCTGGCGATTTGAAATCCGGCAAGGTGGCTAAGTACAACTTCATCACCCCTAATGTCTGCGACGATATGCACGACGCTTGCTCCGGAGATCCGATCGCGCATGGCGACCAATGGCTCGCCAGGAATATTCCCACGATTCTCAAATCAAGTGCCTACCAGCAGGGCGGTGCAATCTTTATTACCTGGGATGAGGCCAACAGCGGAGATGGCCCAATCGGCATGATCGTTCTGTCGCCTTTCGCGAAGGGTCACGGATACTCAAATTCGGTGGCCTACACTCACGGCTCGACCCTACGCACTGTGCAGGAAATCTTTGGCCTCAAGCCATTTCTGAGGGATGCCAACCGCGAGAAAGACCTGAGCGACCTGTTCAAAGTCTTCCCGTGAGACGGCATAACAGGACGTCCTAGAACTGACTGCCCGGCGTGCACGCCGGGCTTTTTGTTGCGAGCCGCCGTAACAGACTGTTTCTGTAAAGTAATGTAAAAACCGAGTGAATTAGGCACTGGCGGGTTTAGTTTAAGAGCACCGGACCTGGAGGTATGAAATTTCGTTATCGCGTCTTGTTCGGTTTCCAGTCATCCTTTTGTTACTCTAGAGGAACCGTTTAACCGAATCGCGATCTTTCGTATCGCCTCAGGAGTGTGTCCCGACCTGAGCATGAGCGGGAGTTTAACTACAGGAGACGTATTCATTTGAACAGTTTCTTTACCCGCTCTTTTCTTTGCTTTGCTATTGCAAACCTGCTTTTGCTGGATTTAGCTGCTCAGCAGGCTCCCACTCCAGACGCGCCTCCGTCTGCACAGTCTCAGCCAACGGACAAAAGCAAAAACCAAGATCCAAAGACTGTTGACAAGAACCAGGGCACGTCGAATGATCGGCTTTTTTACGCATTGCCGAATTTCCTCACACTGGAAAATAGCGGTAAGGTTCCTCCGCTGACAACAGGACAGAAGTTCAAAGTCGTGACTCGCGGCTCATTCGATTACATTCAGATCCCGTGGTATGCGAGTCTCGCGGGCATCAGCCAGGCTGAAAATAGCGAACCCGGTTACAGACAGGGCGCTGAGGGCTATGGAAAGCGTTTCGGCGCAGCCTTCGCCGATGGCACTATTGAAAACTACATGACTGGTGCGGTGCTTCCATCTTTGCTTCGCCAGGATCCGCGTTTCTTTCAGGAGAGCGAGGGCGGATTCGTGCATCGTACAGGATACGCAGTCAGTCGAATCTTTATCACGCGTACCGATTCCGGGCATCAGCAATTCAACTATTCAGAAGTGTTTGGGAGTGCGATTTCGTCTGCTATTTCCACTTATAGCTATCATCCGAAAGGCGATCGCACTGTGGCGAACACCGCCAGTGTCTGGGGAACGCAGGTTGGGTATGACACGGTTACCATCGTGGTGAAGGAGTTTTGGCCCGATATTCGCCGCAAGATCAGCAAGAAGAAACAATACGCCTCGCAATGATCCCCAGTCCTCCGCGTTGCTGGATTACAATCGCTCAGTCCTAGTTAGAACAAATCATGTTTCAATCTGATCTGCTGCGCGACAAGCGCATTCTCATAACTGGCGGCGGCACCGGCTTGGGCAAAGGCATGGCCCACCGTTTTCTCCAGTTGGGCGCCACTGTCTACATCTGCGGACGCCGTCGCGAAGTTTTATCCAAGACAGAAGCAGAGCTGAGCCGTGTCGCGCCGAATAAGATTCAATCGCTCCCTTGCGACGTTCGCGACCTCACGCAGGTGGAAAAGATGATTGAAACGATTTGGACTACCGGCCCGCTCGACATTCTGGTGAACAATGCAGCCGGAAACTTCCTGGCTCGCACGGAAGAGCTTTCTCCGGGCGCCTTTGAGGCGGTGTTGGGGATCGTACTAACGGGCACAATCAATGCCACCATGGCTTGCGGCCGCAGATGGCTGAAAGAAGCGCACGCTGGGACCGTCCTGAATATTGCTGCGACCTATACGTCGACCGGCTCAGCTTATGTAGTGCCTTCTGCGATGGCGAAAGCCGGAGTTGTTGCGCTGACTCGCAGTCTTGCTGTCGAATGGGGAGACCGCGGCATCCGCATGAACGCCATCGCTCCCGGACCGATTCCCACCGAGGGAGCTTTCTCGCGCCTGCTTCCGCGGCCAGAACTGGAAGAGTTTGCCCGGCAGCGAAATCCTCTGCACCGCTTCGGTACCGTCGAAGAACTGGCAAATCTTGCAGCTTTCCTGGTAAGCGATGGCGCGAGCTATATCAACGGAGAAGTGATCGTGATGGACGGCGGTGAACAGTTACAGGGTGCAGGCGAATTCACCAGCTTGGGAAGACTGCTAACCGAAGATGAATGGAAGTTAATGAAGCCCAGCAAGCCAGCAAAGAGTGATCAGTAGGCCCCCAGCGAACATTACGCAGTTGGTGACGGCATCACCAGCCACTTGAGCAGCGCATTCACCACCATGAGCACAATCGCGCCTATGAATGCGGCTCCAAAAGTTGTTATACGAAAACCAGGCACGAACGCGGATGCAAGTTCCAGCATGATGGCGTTTATCACAAACCAGAACAGTCCCAATGTGAGGATGGTGAGCGGGAAAGTGATGATCTTCAGGAATAGACCGAGGGTCGCGTTGACCAGTCCGATGACGACGGCAGCAATCAGGGCCGCGCTGGCGCCATTGACATAAAACCCCGGCACAACCCGCGACGTGATCCACACCGCCAGCGCCGTAACCACCCAGTGCAAAAGCATTCGGAGCATAGAAAACTCCTCTCGTCTGCAAACCGACTATAAAACGGCAAGCCCCAAACTGGCAACACGGTCCGCTCTCACAGAGCGAGAAATTCATCGTGAAGGCTGGGGCGTCCTCGCCCAGCGTTTTGTCTCGGCGGTTCTTCTAAACGCTATAGAACACGGACGGTTACACAGCGTTAGGTGTGCCCTAAAGTTATGTGTGGAGTTGCCGATAATGCGGAATAACGGTAGGTTGAAGGAGGAATATTATGGCCACTCCAATTTCTGGAGGAACCAGTTTCAACTTTGGCGCCGCCCCGCAAGCCGCCGCAGCGCAACCGCAGAAAACAAGCACAGCACCAGAACCAGAGGTCGAACAACCCAGCAAAACTGACACAACAGCATACACAGTGAAGCTTTCAGAAGACGCGCAGGTCCGGCTTTTGAATACGGAAGGCCAGTCAGTCTCACAAATTTCGGTCCTCACAGACTTAACCACGAAAGCAGTGGATGGCTACTTGGGAATATCGCAGCCGCCTGCGGCACCGAGCACTAGCAAGTAGATTCTACATTCCGCTGGGTCTGGGCGGGCGTCGAAGCGGATGAGTTCGGCCTCGGGGGAGCACCGGGCTCAGGAGGCGCCCGCCGCGGCCTTGTTTTCCAGTCCTTCAAAGACGTCTTCCGCTCGGCGCAACGCGGCCTGAACGTTGTCGCAAATGTTTTCGTGTCCGATCACGTCTTCGAATTCGGCTTGCCGGATGAGCTTCGCAGGCTGTTCCCGGGCGCCGCAGAGTATCAACGTGCGCTTGGCCGCATGTAACTCGCGCGCCACTTCTTCCAGCGCGAATAAACCGGTGGCATCGATCGCAGTCATATTGCGCAAACGCAGAATTACCACCGGCGGCAATTCATGGATCTTATCGATGATGGTTGAGACCTTGTCGGTCGCCCCAAAGAGGAACGGTCCGTGGATGCGGAAAATAGTGGCGTAGTAAGGAATGTCTTTGTCTTGCAGAATGTGTACACGCCCATCTTCCACATAATCGTCTGTAACTTGGGATACGGTCGTTGTATTCGCGACTCGACCGATAAACAGCAATGCCGCCAGAATCATGCCCGCTTCGACAGCTACGGTCAGGTCGGCAAACACGGTGAGCGCAAAAGTCACGAGCCAAATGCTTATGTCGGTCTTGGTGAGCTTGAGCAGTTGCGGAATCTCGCGCCACTCGCCCATGTTGAAGGCGACTACCAGCAAAATCGCTGCCAGCGCGGCCATCGGAATATAGCTAGTCAGGCGTGCGGCGAACAGGAGCACGCAGACCAACGTGAGCGAATGGATCATTCCAGCAACTGGCGTCCTGGCGCCAGCGCGGATATTAGTTGCAGTGCGCGCAATTGCGCCGGTGGCGGGCAATCCCCCAAACATGGGCGAGACGATATTTGCCATGCCCTGCGCCATCAATTCGACGTTGGGATTGTGGTGGTCATTGCTCATCCGGTCGGCCACTACGGCCGACATAAGAGATTCAATGGCGCCAAGCATGGCGACCGTGAACGCCGGACCCAGCAACCCATGGATGAGATCAGCACGAAAGTGCGGAATCGCGAAGTGAGGCAGGCCGCTGGGAATTCCGCCGAAACGTGTGCCAATCGTTTCAACTGGAAGTTTGAATGCGACCACTGCGATAGTGCCGGCGACCATTGCGACGATGGGTCCGGGAATGCGGCTTGAAAACGCTCGGCATGCCAGCAGCAGTGCCAGTGTGCCCACGCCGAGAACTGTGGCCGCGTACGACAAAGTATGAAAATTGGCGGCGATGGTTTCCATGCGCAGCCAGAACACCCCCGGAATTTTATCGATTCTCAATCCAAAGAAATCCTTTATCTGCGTGCTTGCAATCAGGACGGCGATTCCATTAGTGAAACCGATCACAATGGGCCGAGGAATGAACTTTACCGCCGTGCCCATGCCTGTTACGCCCAAAATGATTAGCAGAAGGCCGGCCATCATCGTGCACATGAAGAGGCCGTCCACGCCGTGCACCGCGACAATTCCCGCTACCACCACTACAAATGCGCCAGTCGGGCCGCCGATTTGCGTTTTTGATCCGCCCAGTGCTGAGATCAAAAAGCCAGTCACCACCGCGCAATAAATTCCCGCTTGCGGAGTCAAGCCAGAAGCAATCGCAAAAGCCATGGCTAGAGGCAACGCCACCAATCCGACGGTTACCCCCGCGATCAAATCATGCAAAAACTTATTCAGGCTGTAATCGCGCAGGCAAAGTATGGACGCAGGCAGCCAGCGCTCTTCCAGGTTTTCAATTATTGAGGTTGTGGCCAGGAGGCACGCTCCATCACGTGTTGATTATGACAGCCGCGTGCTCCGTCGCGAATAATTTGTGCGGCACGGAGGTGCTAAGACGATGAAGCCTGTAGAGACGTAGTTGGCTACGTCTCTACAGTGGATTAAGTGGCAGAGCCAATCAGGGCAATTTGGCGGACACCGGCCACCCCTGGAGAGCAGCCATCTGCAGCAAGTCGTAAGAATCCGTCCTCCCGTTCGCATGGCCATTGACGAGTGCGCCGTGACAACCCTTGGGCGGAGGTGCGGTCACGTTAGGCAACGATGGCACGGCCGGATTCGGATTGTTCAAATCAAGCGCGTATACCAAGTTGCTAATTTCGTTAGACGCATCCCGCTTAGTTAACGGCGGCAGGCTCCAGCGCCACTCAATAAACTTCAGCACCGAAGTGTGATCGTAAAGCAGCGAATTGATCCGCGGGCTGTTGGGATTTCCCCGACTGAACGGTGAGGCTATAACCACCGGCACGCGGCAGCCTAACAGCGCTTCGCCCTTCACCAGATCTTTGTCCACGTTGTTAGGCGCAATCACGCGTGGTGGAACGACGTGTTCAAAGAAACCACCCCATTCATCGCGACTGATGATTAGCACAGTGTTGTCCCAATCGGGTCCTTGGCTCACGGCGTTAAAGACTTGCTCAACAAACGCTTCACCGCGTCGCAAATCCGCATGCGGGTGGTCATCGTTTCCAGTGCCGTCGTCTGTGATCGTGTAAATAGGATCGACAAACGAAACAGGCGGTAGTGCCCCGAGAGCGGCTTGGGCGAGGAACTCTGCGTATGGAGCGGAAACAGAGAGGTATTTAGTGCCCCACAACGCCAGGAAGGGAACATTATTGAAATAGTACGTAACTCCGACGTTGGCTGCAGCTAAAGTGTCGAGAATTGTGGGCAGTTTCGAAATGGTGAGAGAGTTATCCAGGCGGTCGGTCTGCGCAGCCCACGAGAAGATGCGGTTCGGAAATGTGGAAGAGAGAATCGACGGAAAGAAATTATCCAGCGTCGTGTAGTTCCGCGCGAAGGCACTGAAGAACTTTAGATCTTCCTCCGCATAGTAGCCGATGCAATAAACATCGTTCGTGGTGGTGCGCAGCCACCCATCCATTTTCCCCTGATCGTACTCCGAGCGCCCGCCCTCGTAGGAGTGGTCCGGATCAGGATGCGGACATCCGGTGTAACTGGTTAGCCGATAGGTATCGTGCGATACGCCATTCTTGTCTTTGTAGCTCAACCCGGCCTGGCGTCCGCGCGCTCCGGGCAGCCATCCCAGCATGTGGTCGAAGCTGCGGTTCTCCATTATCACCAGAACGATGTGCTCGATTCCGGAATCATTGGGCTGTGGCAGTAGCGGCAAGCCTTCAGTTTCGTTGGCCAACAGATTCTTGCCGAGCACCGACCCAGCAGCCAAGGCCCCGGACGCACCTGCAGCACCGCGAATAAAATCTCTCCGATTGATAGCCATGAAACTCTCCTTGGCCAGAGGTTCATCGTACGTCCGGCACGAGCCCGGACTTGTAGCTGCGGACTTCCCTGAAGCGGCAGAACTACACTTTTCTTATAACCACAGGCGCGGCAGAAGTGGTTAACGGAATGTTAATTTCACACGGGCTGCCGCGGACCTAAAACAAATTCCACAGGAACTGATTGTAGACGTCGTGGTGATACTGCACTTCGGGGGCCTTCACGAACGTTCCCAGCAACCGCGGACAACGATCGGCCGACGCTTGCTTCAAATCCGCGTACCGAGCCTTAACATCTTCGCCAAGCAATTTCGTCGTCCAATCAGCATTGCGGAAATTCGCCAGCGCGTCATAAATGTTATCCGGCAGAAAACGCTGCGCCTGCCGCAGGTTCTTGATCTTCGCGGTGTCGCCGTCAAGACCGGTCTTGAAAATTGACAGCATAACCAGATACGGATTCGCGTCCGGAGAAACCGAGCGAACTTCCACGCGCATGCTTTTTTCGTTGCCGATCGGAATACGAATCATCGATCCGCGATCGGTGGGAGAGGCTTTGATCTGATTCGGCGCCTCAAAATGCGGGTCCAGCCGGCGATAGGCATTGACACTCGCATTCAACAACAGACAGAGATCGTTGCCGTGGGTCAGAATACGGTCGATGAACTCCCAGCCGATTTTGCTCAGCTGCTCTTCGCCTTTAGCGTCCCAGAATAAATTCTTGCCACCCTTGCTGATCGAGACGTTGGTATGCATTCCGCTGCCATTCACCCCCACCACAGGCTTGGGTAAGAAGGACGCAGTGCACCCCATTTTGGTTGCCACCTGCCTGCAAATCAATTTGTAAAGCTGAATCTGGTCGGCCGCGGCCACTACTTCGCCGTAGCCGTAATTGATTTCGAATTGCGAAGGCGCCACTTCTGGATGATCCTTTTCATTCTGAAAACCCATGCTGCGCTGCACTTCCGCCGTAGTGTCGATGAAAGTGCGCAACACATCGCCGGGCAGCGAATGGTAGTAGCCGCCGGTGTTCACGTATTCAAACTTCCCGGTTTCGTGATAACGCCGCTCCGCATCCGGGCCGAGAAACAGAAAGCCTTCGATTTCGTTGGCGGCGTTCAGGGTGTAGCCATGTTTTTTATTCAGTCCTTCGGCATAAGTTTTGAGAATGCCGCGAATGTCGGCGCTATAGGGCGTGCCACCCTTATCGATTACATCGCCGAACACAAGCACCTTGCCTGGCCCGAAAATGTCGGCTGGACCCCAGTAAAACGCGCCCCAATCGATGCCCAGACGAAGATCGCTTTCCCTTTGCGCCGTGAAACCGCGAATTGAAGAACCATCGAAGGTAAGATTGTCCCAGCTCTTGATCAAAAACTTCTTGTCGTAATCGAGCATGTGCAGGCGGCCCTCAAGGTCGCTGAACAACACGGTTACGGCCTTGATCCGTTTCTCTTCGCTGAGGTATTCAACCCGCTCCTCTTGAATTTTGTGGATGGGAACACGATTCTGGCGCTGCTCTTTCGCGTTCAGGTTCATCTCTTCCAATTCGTCGTACGGGATGGCCAGAAAATTTCGCAGTTCAGTCGGCATGGATCTCCTTATAAGTTTTGTAACAAAACTCAGGTGTGTTTCGGGGGATGATCAGAACTTGGTAGGGTATCGTGTAGCCCCACCTGCTGCCAATCAAAAAAGCTTATGACAGAGATTAAAGGAATCTATTTGACGTGTGGCGAGCGCCGGTACGGAATTGATTCACGAGCGGACAGCCTCGTCCGCCCAAGTCGAGCGAGCTCAACTGGTCTCTACGAATGTCGGAAGCGACCCTCTGTACAATCTCTAAGTCACGTTAGCCTCGAAGGATTCACGCAATGGATATAGTTCTGAACGAGATCGAAGCCCGAGTACTCGGCTCACTGGTTGAAAAAGACGTTACTACGCCCGATTACTACCCTTTATCACTAAACGCGTTGGTCAATGCGTGCAACCAGAAAAACAATCGCGATCCGGTGATGAATCTCGATGAAGATGCGGTCAGGCAAGCGCTGGACACTCTTCAGGCTAAACGACTCGCTGGCCCAACAAGCAGCGCTGACAGCCGCGTCACCAAATACGAACACCGCATGCAGGAGGTCTTCAACTTCACTCGCGGCGAAACGGCCATCCTTTGCGTGCTGCTGTTGCGCGGCCCGCAGACACCCGGCGAGCTTCGCGGACGCACCGACCGCATGCATCATTTCGAGGATCTGACCGAGGTGCAATCCAGCTTACAGCGCCTGATGCAGCGCGATCCCGCTTTAGTCAGAGTTCTGCCCAGACAGCCCGGAACTAAAGAGTCCCGCTATAAGCACCTACTTTCGGGAGACACTGAAGACGTCGCGGCAGATGTTCCCGTGTTGCGGCGGTCATCGATCTCAAGAGACGCAGCCGATGACGATCGCCTTGCGCGATTGGAAGACGAACTAGCCAATCTCCGAAAAGAACTGGCTGACGTAAAACAACAACTCGCCACTTTCCGGAAAGAATTCGAGTAGTTGCTCGTGGGCCGGTGCTAGGAGTCTTTGCTGAGAGCCGACACTTGAGAGCTGACAGCTTTGTTTTCCATCATCTCCGGGATCGTCACAAATTCGAAGCCTTCCGATCGATATCGCGCAATGAGGTGATCTGTCGCGATCACCGTCTGCGAACGATCCGCGCCAAACGCGGCATGACTACCGTCGTGTAACAGGATCACGTCGCCACCGCGAACTTGCTGGCCGACTTTGCGCTCGACGTATTCCGCAGGCTTCCCTTTCCAGTCCCAACCGGTGACGCTCCACATCACCGGCTCCAGGCCAAGCACTCGCGCAATTCGTAGAGTACTCGGCCGCCGTCCGCCAAACGGAGGCCGAAACAGCCGCGAATGTTCTCCTACAGCGTCACTCAACGCCTGCTCGCATGCGACTAATTCTGTGCTGGTTTGCTCCACACTTGCTAAGATCAGATTGGGATGGCTGAAAGTGTGATTGCCAACCACGTGTCCGGCGCGTACCAACTCTCGTAAGATGTCCGGCCGTTGTTTGACAAATCGCCCGATAAGAAAAAAAGTTGCTTTCACATTGTGCTTGGCTAACACTTCCAGTAAACGAAAAGTATGCGGATCGTTGGGACCGTCGTCGTAAGTCAGAGCTAGCTGTCTAGACTGAGGCTGCAGCCCGGTAAACGTCCTCCCATACCACTGGCCTCGCGGTGCCATGCACTGATAGCCTGCGGCGACAGCCGCCACAGCCACACCTGCACCGAGAACGAAGCTCCCCATAATGCCGCGATTGTAAATTGTTTTATGTGCCGCCGGGGGTCGGCGGTAAAAGGGGTTACTCTTCCCTCAATTGCGTTCGAAGCTCAGCCGGGATATCCTGCCAGTCGAAGTCCGAGTCCTCTAGCGCATGGCTAACCTTTTCGAACTACCCCGCTACATTGCCGTGGAAGGTCCTATACGCGTCGGAAAGAGCACGCTGACGCGGATTCTGGCTGAACGCCTCAACGCGCAGCGCGTCATGGAGGCCGACGATAATCCTTTTCTGCGCGCCTTTTACGATGGCGAGCGCGGCGCCGGATTTCAAGCGCAGTTCGCTTTTCTCATTCGCCGCTTTGAGCAGCTTCGCGCGCTCGACCTCGGGCCCAGCTCACAGAAATCCGTAGTCAGCGATTTCGTCTTTGAAAAAGACAAGCTCTTCGCCTGCCTCAACCTCACCGACCAGGAACTGGAAACCTATAATCGTTATTACAATCACTTCCGCGAACAACTTCCCACGCCCGACCTCGTGATCTATCTGCAGGCCACTCCCGAGGTGCTGAAAAAACGTCTCAAGAAAAAGAATGCGCCGGGAGAGAAAGCAATCAACGAGGAATATCTCGAGGAAGTAATCAAAGCCTACGAACACTTCTTTTTTCACTACACCTCATCGGATCTGCTAATCGTCAACACCTCGGAGATTGATTTCGTGGAGCGCAACCAGGACCTGCAAGAGCTGCTGCGAAAAGTTTCCGCCCCAATCAAAGGAACCCAGTATTTCCTGCCCCTGGGAAACCAGGAGGCGGCCAGCGCCTAGTCACGCACCACAAGCCTAGCCTTAATGTTTGCGCCGGCGTGGAGTCTTGCCGAACATGCGCGGATCGTAGCTGAGCGGCTCTGGTCGATTAATTGTTATTTGCTTGAACTCGAAGTACTGCGGATTGAGCAGCCAATTGTTTTCCCTGATAGCCAACGCGGACGGCACAAGCAGCGCGCAGTTCTTGGCTTTGTTCACGAACTCGTCACCAATCTGAGCGAGCCCGGGCGGAGCGGGTGCATCCCGCCAATTGGCTGGCAGGGCGCTGGCTTCCACGCATTCGCGAGACAGGTTCTCAGGAACATCCGCGGTGGCCAGGACTAAGTCGTCCGGTGCGTCCTCTGGATCCAGATGAACAAAGTACTCCAGCATGGCGAGAGACTGGTGTTCAGAAGCATAAGAAAGGCGAGTTCCGGGGCTTGACCATCGGCCGCCGTACCGGTACGCTCCCTCACCGTCGAATGGAGCGCGGGCGTACGCCGCGCGCAGCACGCGGAAGACTCGCGTCAACTGATGCCGCCATAAGCAATGCGGCCCAGGAGACTTTCCACTTGGCGAGCGCCGAGTTCGGTGTCAATCGCAGCGATAGGCGCAATTCCACCCAAAGCGCGATTCGTACGTTTGAACCATCGGTTTGCGCGTGCTGCGTCTCCGAGACTTTCGCGCGCCAGCGCGAGCAACCGGGCCAACCGGTACAGCCGGTCAGATTCAAACCGTGCCAGCCGGCCGCGGCGACGCCGCTGCAAGCTCCGAGAAGAGAGATCCAGCGCGTCTGCCAACTCTTTGAGAGTCAAGTCCGCCGCCTGCATCAGCTTCTCAAGCACCGTATGCGGGAAACCTTCGCGAATCGCCTCGCGCAGATCCCGATCGTTCATCATGGTTCGTCCCAAGGCGCGCTCTCCGCCCAGCTCCCGTACCACCGATCGTAGTTCGTTTGCCATTTGTCGTTAATTGTAGCGTCATTTGGCGCAAACAGCAATATTACGCTTGCAGATGTTAGATTCCTGCTTGCCAAGCATCGGGCGGCGTTATTACAATTGTAATAACATGAGGTGCTTTATGGTCGAACTCAAGGTCCGCAAATTCGGCAATTCGCTTGGGGTGGTCCTGCCCAAGGAAGTGATCGGCCGCCTCCGCACACAAGATGGGGAACGGCTTTTTCTGATTGAGGCTGCGGACGGTGACTACCGGCTCACTCCGTATGATCCCGCGTTCGAGAAGAAAATGGAGAAAGCGGAACAGATCATGGCTCGCTATCGCAACACGCTCCATGCACTCTCCAAGTGAAAACGCGAACTGGAACTAAGAAAGAACCGCTCTGGATCGAGGAACGTGACGTCGTGACGATCCATGACCGCCTCTTGGCGATCCACGGCGGGGCGCCAGGTTTGCGTGACCCGGGACTTCTGCAATCTGCTCTAGCTCGTCCCCGCCAACATCATGCATATGCAGACTCTCGCGATATTGTCGCAATGGCGGCCCTTTATACCGCCGGCATCGTCGGCAACCATCCTTTTGTCGATGGCAACAAGCGAACCGGTTTCGTAGTTGGTGTTCCGTTTCTTGAACTCCACGGCTTCGACTTTGACGCAAGCGAGGAAGGCGCAACCCGAGCGGTCTTTGATCTTGCTTCAGGTACGCTCGACGAAACTGCATTTGCCACTTGGCTGCGCAGCAACTCCAAGCGCCGGCGAGCACGCTAGAAGCCGATTCCGAGAAAGGTAACTCTACGAAATTCAACCTCAACGCAACTAAGAATCGGCTAAAATAATGAAGCAGGTCTGATATGACTGACGAAGTCGAAATCTCCCCCGGTCCGCAATTTAAAGCCGCCATGGCGCTGGCAATTGTTGCCGACGCGCTGCAAATCATCTTTCTTCCGTTGTTCGCAGAAGGTGGTATATCACCCGCTGACGACATACTCGATCTCGGCGTCGCTGCGACACTGGTTCACCTGCTGGGATGGCACTGGGAATTTCTGCCGTCGTTCTTGGTCAAACTCGTGCCCGGAGTGGATCTCGTCCCGTTCTGGACGATCGCGGTCGTTAACGTCTACCGTAAATCCAAGCGCGACGCGATCATCGAACAAGAGGCTCACAATGAGCATCCTGCGCTGCCCAGTCCGCAAGCATCAAAACTTCTCTAATTAGGGCGAGTAAGCACGAAAGTTGCTGGCAAACCGAGTGCCAACTATTTGTGCACTGCCCCTTGCCAAGCGCCCAGGATTTCCCTAGGATTCGGATTGAAAGCCGACCTGCGAAGTTGGTGATGGTGGTAACCGATTTTTGAACCAACACCGAATGAACGGGGGCCTGACTCGTACAATTAGATCCGGTGTGCGATGCTCCGCCATGCGGAGATGCCTAAAGGGTCGCGGCAGGTTCCCATCGTCTACCGACGGGTTCATTCTCGGCCCAACACACGGCTAGGTGGGTCGGCTTGCTTTTCCTCTGATTGTTCCCCTGCTACACTGGCGGCGACTAATTCTCAGTGCTTAGCATCTAACTTACAGTGCTTCCCAGACTCTTTCACATTGGCAACTTTAGTTTGCCCACCTACGGGTTGCTTGTCTCCTTGGGCGTGCTGCTCGGGTTGTGGATCAGCGTGCGCAATTCCGAGAAGCAAGGAATTAACGGCGACGACGCCTGGAATTTGGGAATCCTCGTAGTACTCTGCGGAATTCTTGGCGCCAAAATTCTTTACATTGCTTATGACTGGGGTTACTACCGCGCCCATGTACGCGAGATTTTCAGTTTCGGCACTTTGCAGGCCGGCGGCGTTTTCTCTGGAGGGCTGATTGCCGGATTTCTGGCCGCGGCCTGGTATGTCCGCAAGCGGCACATGCCTGCGCTTGCAACTTGCGATGCTTTTGCGCCCGGCTTGGCCTTTGGGCACGCGCTGGGGCGCGTGGGATGTTTCGCCGCAGGGTGCTGCTACGGCAAGCCAACGACGCACTTCTGGGGCGTGACGTTCACCAATCCGATCGCCCAGGCCTGGGTGGGTACGCCGCTGGGAGTTCCACTAGAACCGACCCAGCTTTTTGAGTCAGCAGTCGAGTTGGCTAATTTTTTTATTTTGATGTGGCTCCTGAAGCACAAGAAGTTCGACGGACAAGTAGTGGCGGCTTACTTTTTTCTTTACGGCGTGGCGCGCTATTTTCTCGAGTTCCTGCGTGACGATCCCGGGCGTGGCTCTGTGTTCGGTGGAATCATGAGCGGAACGCAGTTGATCTCGATTGGGTTGGTCATCCTTGGCGGAGTGATCTGGTGGCTGCGGCCGGGGATGAAGGCTGTGCCAGCGCAAGCTGCGCGGTAATCCTCTGTTCACCAGAGTCACAGAGACGTCGAGACAAGAGAACCAAGCATTTTTCGTCGTGGTGTTGATGGGCGCGGTATCCTTGACGCACTACTTCGTCCTTGTGAACACGTTTCCCAAACATTCCATTGCATCGCCTGGAGACGCTGGCACGCGCCTGGACCAATTCCTTGTCAGCCAGATTCCCGACATCAGCCGGGCTCGCGTGCAGCAATTAATCGACGAAGAAAAGGTGCTGGTTAACGACGGCTCGGCCAAAGCCTCGTTGCGACTGCGCGGCGGCGAACGGATATCTATTCTTGCAGACGTGAATCTGCCACCTTTGCGCGCGGTCGCAGAGAACATTCCGCTGGACATCGTGTATGAGGACGAGGATTTAGCGGTAGTCAATAAGGCCGCGGGCATGATGGTGCATGCTGGGGCGGGTGCGACCGAGGCTGAGCGTAATCGCGGTACGCTGGTGAACGCGCTGCTGCACCGGTTCGGGCAACTGTCAGGCGTGGGCGGGGAGTTGCGTCCGGGCATCGTCCACCGTTTGGATAAAGCCACCAGCGGGCTGATCGTGGTGGCGAAAAACGATGAGGCTCATCGCCAACTGGCGGCGCAATTCGCGCGACGCGTGGTCAAGAAAACTTATATCGCCTTGGTGCACGGCTGGATGAAGCAGGATCGAGGGACGATCAGCAGCAGCATCAGCCGCGACCGCGTGCGGCGGACAAGAATGACCACACGCTCTGGAGGCCGCGAAGCCATTACTCACTACACAGTGCAACAGCGAATCAATTCGAAGTATGGAAAATTCACTTTGTTAGACCTGCGGATTGACACTGGGCGAACCCACCAGATCCGGGTGCATATGGCTTCGCTGCGGCATCCGGTTGTGGGCGATACGCTCTACGGAGCACCTCGCGAACTGACCGCCAAAAACCAAGCCGGCATCTCCCTTCCCAGAAATTTCCTTCACGCGGGTGAGTTGCAGTTGCAGCATCCTCGGAGTGGTGAAACTCCTGTCATTTGCGCGGCCGATCCCGCAAGAGTTGCAACGATTCTTGGAGCGCCTTGCTTGAATGGGCTCCATCTTCCTATCAACGAGCCCTTAAGGCCCCAAAAAACAAATTTGTTCCGAAAATGGAACAACAATCAATTAGTTGTTGTTCTGGTCTGCCGTTGGTGTAAAAAAATATCGCTGCATAAGCGGGGTCCCGCATTTAAGCTCTCCCCATCCAGTGTGTAGGGGCTCCGCTGTTAATTTTCCACTTAGATTTCCCGCATCCTGCTGATTCGTTGGCGCTATAATTCGGCTTATCGGAGGTCAACTTATGCGGATTTCATGCCTCCTCGTGATTTTGCTGTGGGCTTTGGTTTCGGTATGCGAAGCCAGCGACTCAGCGCGGCTTTCGTCTGGGTCGGCGACGGCGAATTCCAGTGCAGATCGGTTTAACTCTTACGCAATGGCCGGCAACGATTTGATTAGTCTGCCTGCGACAGATAGGCCGGATCGGGAGTATCGCGGCTTCGACCCGGCGCGCAGCGGAGATGTGTTCTGCTTGAAGATGCACATTTTTGAGATGAAACGGGAGAGCCCACGCTCCGATGTTGTCGAGCCGGACGGTCAATCGACTTGTCAGGCTGCGTCGAAATACGGCATGAAGGTCGTGGGAGAACCGGCCAAAGCACCGTCGCGTTAGATTCTGGCGCTCGGCGTATTCTTGGTTGCCTCGTGCCGCACGCGCGCCGACGGCTGCGTCTAAATTCCTGTGAATTATTCTGCGTGACCTTTCCTTCCGGCAATCGTTTATATAGTTAGAGGCGCGATGGTCCTTCGAGCACCGGCATCGAAGCGGTCCCCGGAAAAGGCAGAGGAACGCCTGTTGGTCGAAGCGGCGCAGAAGGACCCTACCCGATTCGCCGATCTATACGAAATCAATTTTGAACGCGTCTATGCGTTCATCGCGTGGCGGGTAGGTGATCGCGACGCTGCGGAGGATTTGACCTCAGAGGTATTCCACAAGGCGCTCGCCAACCTTCGTCGTTTCCAGTGGCGAGGCGCGCCCTTTGCGTCATGGCTGCTGAAAATTGCTTCCAATGCGATTGCAGACAAGGCGCAACGTGGGAAAAAAGAATTGGCAGTGGATGCTCCCCTGGAGCTGGCTGAAGACGCAAGCGTCCTCGCCGATCTTGAGGAAGTGGAGCGTCGGGCGCGATTGTTTCGTCTGGTCGAACAACTTCCTGAAGATCAGCGGCGCGTGATCGCGATGCGCTTTGCCGAGGAGAAAAGCATTCGCGAAATCGCGGAGAAATTGGGCCGTACGGAAGGTGCGGTGAAACAACTGCAATTCCGCGGTTTGCAGACCCTGCGGGCGAAAATCGAAGACGCGAAACCACAAAGAAAACAAAGTTACACGAAAAGAAGAACGAAACCGGTTGATAAAGATGCCTAAGCGCAATTTGATTGAACAACTCGACGCAGCGCTGCAGGGAATGATCGATAATCCCAGCGCCGCTTTGCCGCGTGCGGAAGCTGGAATTACTCCGCTTCTCCCCCTCGCCGCCGAGTTGCGCGATTTGCCGCGAGCAGATTTCAAGATTCGTTTGAAGAATGATCTAGAAAGGAGCAGTTCAATGGCAACTACAACAGCACCTGTGACTGGAACTCGAATTTCCGCCGCACCACGGATGACCTACAAGGATGCGGCGAAAGCGATTGAATTTTATGAGAAGGCTTTCGGAGCGAAGGAAACCATGCGCTTCGAGATCGAAACAGGAATTCCTCACGCCGAGCTCTTGATCGGGGATTCTACGATTTTGGTGACGGATGAGTGGCCGGAAGGCGGACGCTACAGCGCCGAGACTACCGGCAGTTCGCCGGTCAGTATGTCGGTCCAGGTCCCAGACGTGGATTCTTTTGTGGCCAATGCTGTTTCCGCCGGCTGCAAAATAGTCCGCCCGATTGCAGATCAATTCTATGGTCGTCGCGAAGGCACTGTGCTCGATCCGTTTGGGTATCAGTGGGCCATTTCCACGGTAAAAGAAGAGATGTCGGTCGAAGAGATGCACCACAGGTTCCGGGCGATGATGAAACAGGAGAATGCCAGGAAGCCGGCGGTCGAACCGATTCCGAAAGGTTATCGCACGGTTACGCCTTACATGGTTGCTGCGGACGGACCAGCACTGCTGGAGTTTACAAAACACGCTTTCGGCAGCGAAGAGATGTTCCGAACGGTGGGGCCGTCCGGCGGGTTGCACGCCGAAGTTCGCATTGGCGATTCGATGCTTATGATCGGCGGCGGCATCCCAGGCCGTGAATTTCGCTCGACCGCGAATACTCATGCCATCCACCTCTACGTTCCCGATTGCGATTCGGTTTACGAACAGGCGCTGGAGGCAGGCGCGACCTCGATTGATAAACCGAGAGATCAGGAATATGGCGAGCGCTCGGGCAGCGTGAAAGATCCGGCGGGAAATTATTGGTATATCGCTACCAGCCAGGGAGAGAACTACACTCCGAAAGGCTTAAACAGCGTTAATGTGTATATGCATCCCCTGCGAGCTGAGCCCGTCATCAACTTTCTGAAGCGGGCCTTCGGTGCGCGGGAACTTGGAAAGTACGCGTCGCCCGACGGCGTGGTTCATCACGCTGAGATACGCGTTGGAGACTCGGTGGTCGAGATGGGCGAGGCTCACGGGCAGTATCCGCCCATGCCGACCATGTTCTACATGTACGTACCGGATTGCGACGCGGTCTACCAGCGAGCCCTGCAGGCGGGTGCGACTTCAATTGCTGAGCCAGTGGACCAACCCTACGGCGACCGCAGCGGCGCAGTAAAGGACGCGTTCGGCAATCAGTGGTACATTGCAACCCACATCAAGGATGTAGCGCCGTAGATATTGAGAAACGGGGCGCGGCAGATGAATTTGCGAAAACTGAGTCTCATCTTGCTGGGAGCGATCGGGCTCATTTGTCCGTTATGCCGAGCGCAAGAAATCACAGTGGCAGCGGCAGCGGATCTTCAATTTGCCATGCAAGATGTGGCTGCGCGATTCCAAAAGCAAACCGGAAAGATGGTTAAGGTCACTTACGGTTCATCGGGGAATTTTTTCCAGCAGATTCAAAACGGCGCTCCCTTCGACATGTTCTTTTCCGCTAACCTCGACTATCCGAAAAAACTGGAAGCCGCCGGATTCATCGAGCCGGGAAGCTTTTACCCGTACGCCAATGGCAAGATTGTGATCTGGGTCGAGAACGGATCGAAGATCGATTTGAAATCCGGTATGCAGGTTCTGTTAGATTCCTCCGTCAAAAAGATCGCTGTCGCCAATCCGAAACATGCTCCATACGGAGAGGCCGCCGTCGCCGCAATACACAAAGCAAACATTTACGACAAAGTGAAAGACAAGTTTGTGCTGGGGGAAAATATTTCGCAGACGGCTTCATTCGTTGTTTCCGGAGCGGCCGATGTCGGCATCGTCGCCCTGTCTCTCGCGTTGTCTCCGAATATGAAAGACAAAGGCCGTTACGCTGAGATCCCTACCGTCGACTATCCGCCGATTGAACAGGCCTGCGTGATTTTGAAGTCATCCAAAAATAAGGAAGCGGCAGGGCAATTCTTGTCCTACTTCAAGTCAGAAGGAGTCGGCGATATTTTGAAAAGCTATGGTTTCGATGTGCCAAACGGGCCCGCCAAGTAGCCAATCATTCCCTGGGCGCGAACTACGCTTTCCTGGAAAACTCGCTGTGATGGCGGCTGTAAAGCACATAGACGGTCAACCCGATGGCCAGCCACGCGAAGAATCGTAGCCAAGTCAAAATCGGTAGCCCAGACATAAGCAGGACGCAAAAGAATACGCTCAGCACCGGGGCCGCAATACCGCCCGGCGCGCGGAAACCGCGGTGCCGGCCAGGGTCGCGGTATCGCAGGATGATCACGCCGATGGATACGAGTACAAAAGCAAACAGCGTGCCGATATTCGATAGATCAGAAAGCGTGCCAATATCGAGAAATCCTGCGGGAATGCCAACCAGAAAGCCGGCGATCCATGTGGCCGTCGCGGGCGTTCGAAATCGCGGGTGAACGCGCCCGAAAAGCCGAGGCAGCAGGCCATCCCGAGACATGGAGAACCACACTCGCGCTTGCCCCAACTGGAAAACCAGCAGCGACGAAATCATCCCCATCATCGCCCCGAACAGCACTCCCAGATGAATCCAGTTCAAAGTGTGCGAGCCAGTACGCACTGTTAGCAATTTCATGGCATTGACGACGGGCGCGGCGTCGTCTCGGACAGACGCCCAGGGAACAATGCCAGTGAGCACAATCGCCACGCCGATGTAAAGAATCGTGCACACCACCAGCGTGGCAATAATGCCGATGGGTAAATCGCGTTGCGGATTGCGGGCTTCTTCCGCGGCAGTAGAAACCGAATCAAACCCAATGTAAGTGAAGAAGATAATCGAGCCGCCAGTGAGGATGCCGGACCACCCGTTGGGCGCGAAAGGCTGCCAGTTGCTCGGATGCACGTATTGCGCGCCGACGATGACGAACGCGAGAATGGCGGCAATCTTCAGCAGCACCATCACGTTGTTCGCTTCCGCCGATTCGCGAATGCCGCGGACCAGAATCACAGTCAAAATCATGACCACGAGAAACGCAGGAAAGTTGAAACCGAAGTGCAGACCGGGCGGGTAAAGCACGTCACCCTTCAGATCGGTCAGGCCTTCCGGCAAATAAGCGGGCGAAATCCACCGCAAGGCAGGATGAAATCCGAACCAGTCAAACATGCCGACTAAATGGGCGGAGAAACCCACGCTCACCGCCATATTGCTCACCGCATATTCCAGAATCAAATCCCAGCCGATGATCCAGGCGATGAGTTCGCCCATGGTCGCGTAGGTATACGTATAAGCGCTACCCGCGATAGGAATCATCGATGCGAGTTCGGCGTAACAGAGTCCGGTAAAGGCGCAGACGATAGCCACCAGAACCAGGGAAAGAGCGAGTGCGGGGCCCGCGCCCGGTCGCCCCAGCGAGGCATGATGAGTGACCAGAAAATCCAGTAGCGGCGCGTTGAGAATCGACGAAGTGTCAAACTTCTGGCCCCCAATCGCCGTCCCGATCACCGTGAAAATGCCCGATCCAATCACCGCGCCAATGCCAAGAGCGGTGAGCGAGACCGGGCCCAGAGTCTTCTTCAATCGTCGCTCAGGCTCCTCCGAGTCCGAAATCAGCTTATCGATAGACTTGCAACAGAAAAGCTGGTTGTCGGACGTGCGAGGACTGACCTCTGGGGTTCGCTTCGTAATCGTCGGGATTTGAGCCAAAGGGCGTTGTCTCCGGAGCCGAAGTCATAGTCAGCACTTGGCCGGCGAAGACTGCCGCCAGCCAAGCGCTGCCGTTTATCTCTTCGCCGCGCCGCGTACCATCTTCTTCACTTTGCGCTTCTTGGAGCCACGGGCGTACTCCCGCGGCTTTAGAGGTTTCTCGGTTTTCACTTTTTTACGCGATGTTCGTTTTGCTTTTTTGCGTTCTTCTTTGCTAAGTGTTTTTGTATTTGCCATGAGTTTCCTGATTGCGGATTTGTAATTTGGTAATTGTGTAATTGGGGATTTTCCCAATTACGCAATTACAAAATTACTTAGCTATGCTCTCCAACTGGGCATACTTCTCCACCAGCTTCTTCAAACCGAAGCGAGGGAATTGTACCGTAATCTTGGCCTCTTCACCGTCCCCTTCGCGATGATAGACCGTACCTTCGCCATATTTCGGATGCCTTACCTTTTGCCCAGGCCGAAAACCCTTCTTGCCTGCGGGTTCTTCAATTGGCAACTTCGGCAGGGAAAATTTCTTTCCGCGGGATGCGAAAAACTCCGCAATGTTGTCGATGGAATTGTAACTGCGTCCCGAATGAGCTTTGGCCGCGCTGCGTGGTGCGGGAGCATTCCAGTTCGCGCTGCTTTGATCCTCATCCTCGTAAGCGTAATGCGACTGCCGCTCAGGTTCGTGTGGCACGGACATTCCTGTCCGCGAATGTATCCGCGAAGACTGCCGCTTCCGCCGAGATCCTCCCAGTTCGTCGACCAGTTCCGTCGGCACTTCTTCAAGAAATCTTGAAGGGACGCTGGCTTCAGGCAAATCAGTCCCGTAGCGGCGGCGATATACAGCGCGGGTCAGGACAAGCGTGTCCATCGCCCGCGTCATCCCGACATAGCACAACCGCCGTTCTTCTTCGATATCGTCGGGCTGCAGAAAAGTTCGCGAATGGGGGAACAATCCCTCTTCCAGCCCGGCCAGAAACACCAGCGAAAACTCCAGCCCTTTGGCGGCGTGCAGGGTCATCAGCGTAATCTGCGCCCGTTCGTCATACGCGTCAGCATCGCTCACCAGCGCGGCATGATCTAGAAACTGATCCAGCGTCTCCCCCCGGTCACGCGAATCCATGGCCGCGTTCACCAATTCGCGCAGATTCTCAATTCGCGAGTAAGCCTCAGGCGTGTCTTCTTCCTCGAGTTGTTTAATGTAGCCGGTGCGATCGATAAGGAACTTCAGGATTTCGGCGGTGCTAGCAGGACCGCCAGGAGTGCGGAATCCGTCCTCAGTCGGTGTGGAGCGGACGCCCTCGCCCGCTTCGGTCGGGCTGTCAAGATCAACAGTCCCAAAATCGAATGATATGTTTTCGTCTTCGCGGGGATGAAAGGAAACATCTGCGTCCTCAGATGATTCATCGGGCACGACGGCATCTTCTTCTGCACGCGCCGTCTCCTCTAACCTTTCTACATAAGTTCCCGCCAACATCGCACGGCCATCCTCGATGAGCCTCCTGAAACTCTTCAGCGCCGCCACCGCCCTCTGCGGCAGAAGTTGACGCTTGATCGCCTCCCCAATCGCTCCCCACAGCGAAACTCCGGTCTCCAGTGCAACCCGCTCCATCGTCTTGAGTGTAGTTTTCCCAATCCCACGGACGGGGGTGTTGATCACTCGGAGCAGCGAGATTGTGTCGTCCACGTTGTGGATGACCTTCAAATACGAAATCATGTCTTTGATTTCAGCTCGCTCGTAGAAAGAAAATCCGCCCACCACGTGATACTTCAGCTGATACCGGCGCATTGCCTCTTCGAACAATCGCGATTGTGAGTTGGTGCGGTAAAGCACCGCTGCCCGCGCATTCTCGCCTTGATCCACCGCTTCGCGCAGATACTTGGCAATATAATCAGCCGCGAACAATGCCTCATTCTCACCGTCGGGGGCCTCGTAATAACCGAGTTTGGTGCCGCCCTGTCGCGACGTCCATAGATTCTTGCCCTTGCGCTTGAGATTGTTCGCCACCACGGCCGACGCCGCCTGCAGAATGTTTTGCGTCGACCGATAATTCTGTTCCAGCCGAATAATCTTGGCCTCCGGAAAATCTTTTTCAAACTCCAGAATGTTTCGAATGTCCGCGCCGCGCCACGAATAAATCGACTGATCCTCATCGCCGACGGCGCAAACATTGTGCCGCGTTCCCGCCAGCAACCGCATCAATTCGTACTGCGGTCGATTCGTGTCCTGATATTCATCCACCAGGATGTACTGAAACCGCCGGTTGTAGTATTCGCGTACTTCAGGTGCGGCTTTAAGCAGACGGACGGTATCAAGCAGCAGATCATCGAAATCGAGCGCGTTGGCCTTGGCCAGTTCTTTTTTGTACTCAGCGTAAATTTGAGCCACGCGTTCCGTCTTCGGATCAGCCGATTGCAAATACACTTCCTGCGGATCGAGCATGTGATTCTTCGCCCACGAAATATGCGCCAGCACCGAGCGGGGCGTAGCCTGTTTGTCGTCAATCCCCAGCCGCCGCATGACGGACCTGACCAGTTGCGCCTGATCGCTCTCGTCATAAATCACAAAACTTTTGGTGTGACCAATCGGCGGCACGCCAGGAATACTCGATGGAATGCGAAGCGCCTCGATATCCCGACGCAACACCCGCACGCAGAAAGAATGGAACGTAGAGATAACCGGCTTCGCGATGGACAATCCGCCCACCAACTTGTCGACGCGCTCCACCATCTCCGACGCGGCTTTGTTGGTGAACGTCATCGCCAGAATCGATTCCGGCATCACGCCCACGTTCTCAATTAGATTGGCAATTCGGTAGGTTATGACGCGAGTCTTCCCACTCCCGGCGCCGGCAAGGATCAGCACTGGCCCGTCGACAGTTTCAACAGCCTCGCGCTGCTGCGGATTAAGTTGATCCAGAAAAGACAAAGTCGGAAGAAGCTCCAAAAGTCTGCTATGTCGATTTTACAGGGGATTTACCCTATCGTTCCTCTTTGGAACACACGTTAGTTCGCTTGTGACATCCGACCGTGACCATTTTTGCAAGCGCGAGTAAATTTTCTGCGGGCCCGTGGTGTAACGGGAACACAGCACCCTGCGACGGTAGCAGATGCGGGTTCGAATCCCGTCGGGTCCACGCTCAGTCTTCTGGGCGCAGGTTCTGTGGGAAGCGAAAGCAGGGATAGCTTCCCTACAAAAGTAACTTGACTGAAAATCGCGGCGAACTATACTTAAGACAGTCGCAGGGTGCTGTAAGTACCCAAGAATTAATGGCTCCGAGAAATCGGGGCCATCGCTTTTCCTAACTGCATTTTCTAGTGAGGTGCACCTGCATGGCTGGCCCGCGCCGCCTTGCACTCCTCACACGGGCACCATTCCCGCAAGAACTGCCACGAGTAAATCCCCAACTCATGGCCGTCATTAAATTGAAATCTGATTGCATATTTACCTACGCCTTCGGCCGAAGTTGCTTTGACGGCGGGTTTGAACATGGGCAGCGTTCCTGGCGTTGGCTTGGCAGGCTCTCCGGGCTGCTGGTGCGTCTTGGTCCGGGTCTCATCGCACAGCGCACAGGGACAAGCATCGCGCAGGAATGGAAACGAATAATGCGACACGTGCCCGTCCTTCCACTCGATATCCAGGCCAGTACCAGTGCTCAAATTTACTTTCACCGATTTCGGGTCGCTCACGACAACCATGAATTTAGTATCGCACAGCCGAACTCTTTGGCTTTTTTGACTGCCCGAAGACACTATGAGGCTAGTAACGAGTACCGAAAGTAACCCGATATGGATGACCCCAGCAGTCTCGGCGTGCTATCAATAGTAGGGAAGCGGCGTGGCTAACTCCGCTAATAATTTAATGCTCGATTCCGCTCAGATTGAAGCGCCCATGCCGCCCGAGGTCAGCACCACTGAGGATATGTCTCTGCTCTCGGGCACGATCGCCGACCGCCACGGATTTGTTACCTCGGCCGACCAGACACGCCTCTTCTATCGCCACTGGCCAGCCACGACGTCTTGGAACGGACGAGTCGTTCTGGTTCTGCATGGCATTGGCTACCACAGCGCTCCGTACAAAATCGTTGCTGACGCGCTAAATTCCAGCGGCACCGAGGTCTATGGATTGGACGCTAGAGGGCACGGTCTCTCACAGGGCCGCCGTGGATACGTGGGCACTTCTATTGAAGTCGGAGCAGACGTCGAATGCATAATCCGCCTGGTAAAAGAGCAGCGGCCTACAGCCAAGGTTTTCTTGCTGGGCGATAGCATGGGCGCCGACCTGGCGCTCAACTATGCGAAGCGCAATAGCCGCGAGCTTGCTGGGCTTATTCTTTTGGCTTTAGCCTTGAACCTGGATCTCACCCAGTTCGTCAGCCGCGAAAGTTTGAGCCTGATGCCTTACTTCGCTCTCGCCCATCGCCAGCCTGTGATCAGTCTTGTCGGTAAGCGTCTTGATGAAAGTTCGCGCGATCCGGAGTTCGTCGCGCGGCGCCGCGTCGATCCGCTGTCGTACAAGCATGTGAGTTTTGGCTATCTGCTGGATGTGCAGCGTATTGTGTTTGGCTGGCGTTGGAAGATTGCACCTCGCGTACATACGCCTACGCTGATGATAAAAGGCGGCAAAGACCGGGTGGTGAGCCATCGGGAGTGCATAGCATTTGATCGGCTCTGCGCCTCGCCAGACAAATCTCTCAAGATTTTCCCGGATGTGCCTCACACCACATTGTGGGACCCGGAAACCCCCGAAATTCTAGGACTGATCAGAGACTGGATTCAAGAACACTGAGTGTAGGGGCGGACATTCCTGTCCGCCGCCCTTGGAGTGGTTTTAAGAGCAGTACATTTGCCGAAATCAGCTCTACTCCGGTAAAATCGATACTTCTAGTAAGTTCTGAACCTCTCTGGAGTCGTCATGGCACAAGTTTGTGATATCTGCGGCAAAGGGCCGCAATTTGGAAACACCATTAGCCACGCCCATAACGTGTCGCGCCGGCGCTGGAACGTCAACCTTCGCCCGGTTCGCGCCAAAGTAAAGGGCGGCGCGAAACGTATGCGCGTCTGCACCTCCTGCCTGCGCAGCGGCAAAGTCGTCAAGGCCTAAAGAAGGCCAGACTTCATCACCAGATTTACGATTTCCAATCGCAAATTGACAATTGGAAATCGTAAATTCTCTTATCTACGACTTTGCGGCAAAGCCTATCGCACGCCCAACAATTCCACATCAAAGATCAGGGTCGCATTGGCTGGAATTACGCCTCCAGCGCCGCGATCTCCGTAGCCCAACTGCGGCGGGATTCGCAACTGGCGCTTGCCTCCAACCTTCATTCCGGCGACCCCTTCATCCCAACCTTTAATCACCTGGCCGCCACCCAGCGGGAACGTAAATGGCTCGCCGCGATCGACTGAGCTGTCGAATTTCTTGCCATTGGTTAGCCATCCGGTGTAGTTGACCTTTACCGTCTGGCCAGCAGTCGCGACTGGACCAGTCCCGACTTTAATGTCCCAATATTGCAGCCCGTCGGCGGTCTTGGTGCCGTCGCCCGTAACTTTCGTGGGTGCGCTGGTATCGGCCTTCTTGCTACCGCCCTGCGCAAAAAGGGCCGCAGCCACCAATGTAACGATTACAATCAAACACGCACTCTTCAGCATTAATTGTTCTCCTGGGAATTGAATTTAATTAAGAGCAAAAGACTAGGCTAATGCAATCACATCGATTTCAACCAGCACATCTTTGGGCAAACGAGATACTTCGACGGTCGATCGGGCCGGCGGCTGCGCATTGAAATAACGTCCGTAAACTTCATTCATCGCCGCGAAGTCGCCCATGTTTTTGAGGAACACAGTCGAGCGTACCACTTTCTCCAGATCACTTCCCGCCGTATTCAAGATTGCGCTAAGGTTTTTGAGCACGCGATCGGTCTGGGCAGCAACGTCGCGGCCGATCACCTGCTGAGTCGATGGATCAATGGCGACTTGTCCGGAAACAAAAACAAATCCGTTAGCCCGAATCGCCTGCGAATACGGCCCAATCGCTTGCGGAGCTTCTTTAGTAGAGATTACATCGCGCATTCATCCTCCAACAATCGCGCTTCTCGCGAACGCAGATGATATCAAATGCACGAATTGTTCGTCTCTGCGCTCTCTGCGGCAGTTCTCAGCACTCTCTGCGATTTAAGATTTTGGGTTTGCGAAAATAGATCAAAACCTCAAAACGCTGAGAGTGCTGAGAACAGCCGCAGAGTGCGCGGAGATGGACTGGGTTCTGGCGCCTAAACTTTCTGCAATCTCTGCACGTCGTGTACGCCAGGAATTTTGCGCACGCCGTTGATGATATTTTCCAGATGTTTCAAGTCGGCAATGTCCAAAATAACATCGACGTTAGCCTGCGCATTGGAGCTGCGCACCTGGACATCGCGGATGTTAGTTTTGGCGTCGCTGATCACCGCGGTAATTTGTTTCAACATGCCGAAACGGTCGTCACAAAAGACGGTAAGCTTTACGGGATAGGAACTCGGCGTTCCTTCATCGCGAGCCCACTCCACGTCAATGCGACGCTCCGGCTCATATAACAAATTCACCACGTTCGGACAATCCAGCGCGTGGACGGCCACGCCTTTGCCGCGGGTCACATAACCAACAACATCCTCGCCGCGGATGGGGTTGCAGCATCGCGCGCGATACACCAACAGATCACCATGGCCCTTGACCCGGATGGCATTGTTGCCAGTGTCTCCGCCGAAAACCCGACGCACAACACTGGCAATGCCGCTGGATTTATCTCCGTCGTCAGCCGCTGGCGCAGCGGAACTAGGCGCCAACCGCGCCAGCACTTGCCGCGCAGAGAATTTGCCGTATCCGATTCCGGCCATCAAATCGTCAATCTGACCCAGACCATAATCGGAGGCAATCTTGCGCAGCTCGTCGTCTTTGATTTCTTTCAGCGCGACCCGGTATTTGCGCGCTTCCTTTTCGATGAGCTTGCGGCCTATTTCAACCGCACGTTCGCGCTGATGAATGTTGAGCCAATGTTTGATTTTGTTGCGTGCCCGTGACGACTTAACTGCAGCCAGCCAATCGCGGCTGGGCTTATGCCCGGGCTGGGTGATGATCTCGACGATATCGCCGCTGTGCAGTTTGTGCCGCAGCGGCACCATGCGTCCATTCACTTTCGCGCCCACGCAACTGTGGCCGACTTCGGTGTGAATGGTATAAGCAAAATCGATTGGCGTGGACTCGCGCGGCAGCACTACGACTTTGCCTTTGGGCGTAAAGGTGTAAACCTCTTCTGGATAGAGATCGATTTTGAGAGTAGAAAGAAATTCGGTGGGATCGGACACGTCGCGCTGCCACTCGACCACTTGCCGCAGCCACGCCAGTCGCTGTTCGTCCTGGGCCGAGACCGGGCCATCCTTGTACTTCCAGTGCGCCGCAATGCCCTCTTCCGCCATGCGGTGCATTTCCTCAGTTCGGATCTGCACTTCGAACGGGGTACCTTCCTCGGTAATCACCGAGGTATGCAGCGACTGATAAAAATTTGGCCGCGGCATGGCGATGAAATCCTTGATTCGCCCAGGAACAGGCCGCCACACGTTGTGCACAATGCCCAGCACCGCGTAGCAATCCTGCAAAGACTTCGTGATGACCCGCATGGCGTAAAGGTCGTAGACCCTGGCCCACGCTGATTTTCTGCCGGACAAGCTTCTTGTGGATGCTGAATAGGCGCTTGATCCGACTTTCTACCTCGGCAGTTATGCCCGCTTCTTTCAGTTTGTCGCGAAGGGTTTGCTCAACCCGCGCCAGGAATTGTTCGCCTTGTTTGCGGCGGGATTCGACCGCATCGTGCACCTGCTGGTGAGTCAGCGGATCAAGATACCGGAATCCCAGGTCTTCGAGCTCGCCGCGAATCTTGCCCATGCCAAGGCGGTGCGCAATGGGGCCATAAATTTCCAGAGTTTCTTTTGCGATTTTCTGCTGGCGTTCTGGCGGAAGATGCTCCAGCGTGCGCATGTTGTGCAATCGGTCGGCAAGTTTAATCAGGACGACGCGAATGTCGTCGACCATCGCCAGCATCATTTTGCGCAGGTTCTCCGCCTGCTGTTCCTCTCGCGTGGCAAAGTCAATCTGGCTGATCTTGGTGACGCCCTCTACGATATGCGCGACCTGCTCGCCGAATTCTTTGCGGATGTCAACAATCGTGACCGACGTGTCTTCAACCGAGTCGTGGAGCAACCCGGCGGCGATGGCTACTGCATCCATCTTCATTTCCGCGAGGACTTGCGCAACTCCCAGAGGATGGACCAGGTACGGCTCGCCCGAGGCGCGAAGCTGCCCTGCATGATTTTTTTGGGAATATTCGTAGGCTTTACGCACCAGTTCGAGATCGTCGGTGGGGCGGTTGGCACGCATGGTGCGCAACAGCTCCCGGAACTTTGTGACCGTCAGGGCGGTGGTCGCGATCTGTTCGCGCAGCGTCGCCATAGGCGATTATAGCCGGGAATCAGAGGTTGCAAGCAACGTCTCTACCCAGTCGGAGGGACGTGGTTCTCTGTGCATGGGTGAACTGATAAAGTTAGTTTTATGCCTGGCAAGGTTTTAGTCAGCGGCGCCTCGGGTCTGATCGGCTCGGCTCTGGTGCCGGCATTGCAATCGAGTGGATACGAAGTCACGCGCCTGATGCGAAGTGCAGCATCGGGCAAGGGTTATATTGCATGGGATCCATCTCGCCCGCTCGCGCCTGAATCTGTTTCTGGCTTCGATGCGCTTGTACATCTCGCGGGCGAATCCATTGTTGGTCGTTGGACAGACGCTAAGAAACGCCGCGTTCGCGAAAGCCGGGTGCAGGGCACGCGCAATTTAGCCGAAACCCTCGTGGCCGCACCGCAAGGTCCGCGAGTTTTCATTTCAGCGTCGGCGATTGGATATTACGGCGATCGTGGCGAAGAAACACTACGCGAGGAAAGTTCGCCGGGCACCGGCTTCCTTCCCGAAGTGTGCCGCGAGTGGGAATCCGCCGCCGAACCCGCGACCAAAGCTGGAATACGCACCGCACAAATGCGCTTCGGCGTGGTCCTGACTGCGTCGGGCGGAGCGTTGAAAAAGATGCTGGCCCCGTTTCGCATGGGAGTTGGCGGCAACATCGGCAGCGGTCGTCAGTGGATGAGTTGGATTGACATCGATGATGTCGTAGGCGCGATTCAACACGTCATTACGAATGAAACCCTGCGAGGACCGGTCAACGTGATAGGCCCCAATCCCGTAAGGAATGAGGAATTCACCAAGACACTAGCTTCGGTGCTGTCGCGCCCAGCGATTTTCCCGATGCCGGCTTTCGCGGCACGCCTGGCGTTCGGGCAAATGGCCGACGAGCTTTTGCTGGCCAGCCAACGGGTCGAACCATCCAAGCTTTTGTCGAGCGGCTACTTCTTTCATAGACCTGTTTTGAGAACCGCGTTAGAAGCTATCTTGAAGTAAAACGGTCGCGTGTTAATGCGGGTCAATCCGGATGTTCTTTTAGTTTAAGAAATCCGTGATGATCAAATCCGTGGCCTATTTGTTCGCTGCTGTAGCAAATTCTTCCACTCGCTCGCGCACGCTGAGCACATGCTTCGGCAATTTCAAATGGCTGCCGGCCTCGAGAATGGGAATTAGTTTGTCGAAGTCCGGCCCGGAATGCGATCCCGTGATCACAATGCGAATGGGATGAAATAGTTCCTTTCCCTTGGCTCCGGTTTCGGCTTTAACTTCATTGATAATTTTCTTGAATTGCTCTGCTGTCAATCGTCCCGCGGACGCCGATTCGTCATCCATAATCTTGACGATGAATCTGGCAAATACAGCACTGCTCTGGGGCCAGCCTAAGACTTCGGCGTTATCAGGTGCTGTTAAGGCAGCCTTCGCATCGTAGTTGAAGATGAACGACGCCTTCTCCGGGAGTTGGTCCAGGCGATCGACGTAAGGCCCGAGCAACGCCACAACCTGTGAAAACCAGCTATGAAAATCATTGCCCAGTTGGACTACTGGCAGTCTCTTGGCGCACGGCCAATCCGCATCGTTGCACTCGACCAATCCAGCTTTGACGAAAAACCACACTCCAATAGCAGCGATGTCCTCTGCGGGCCAGGTCTTGATGTAGTGGCGGTTCAGCCAGTACAGCTTTTCCATATCAAAGACGGCTGCGGATGGCGTGATCCGCTCCAGAGAAAATTCTTTTACCAGTTCTTGAAGGCTAAAGATTTCTCGCGTGCCGCCGCTTGGGGCCCAGCCCAGCAATGCCAGATAATTCACTAACGCTTCCGGCAAAACGCCCATGTCGCGAAAGTTCGCAATCGAGGTAGCGCCGTGACGTTTCGAAAGCCGTTCACGATCGCCGCCGAGGATGGTCGATAAGTGCGCAAACTCTGGCACCGGCCAGCCCAGCGCTTCATACAATGCGACTTGCTTGGGCGTGTTAGAGAGATGATCGTCGCCGCGAATTACGTGCGTGATCTTCATCAACGCGTCATCGATGACCACCACATAGTTGTAGACTGGCATACCGTTAGAACGCAGAATAATCGGGTCGCTCACCACCTCATTCGAGAACTCCACATCGCCGTGCACGATGTCATGAAAGCGAATGGGATGCTCAGGAATCCGCAACCGGATGGCGCAAGCTTCCCCAGCAGTTCGTCGTCGCTTGGCTTCTTCGGGATCAATCGCACGGCACTTGCCGGAATAAATTGGCTGCCGGCCTTCGGCTAAAGCTTTGTCACGTTCTTTCTGCAATTCGTCTTCGCCGCAGAAGCACAAATATGCTTTGTGTTCGTCCACCAGGCGCTCAGCATGTTGGCGATAGAGATCAAGCCGGTCGGATTGGCGGTATGGGGCGTACGGGCCGCCGACGTCGGGCCCCTCTTCCCAGTCGAGGCCGAGCCAGTGCAGGTCCGAAATGAGTTGATCCTCGAAGCGAGCCTCGCTTCGCTCTACATCGGTGTCTTCGATGCGCAGCACCATGGTGCCGTTTTGGTGGCGCGCAAAGAGCCAGTTGAAAAGGGCGGTGCGAGCGTTTCCCACATGCAGATGTCCGGTGGGCGAAGGCGCGAAGCGCACGCGGACGGGAGATTTTTCGTTCACAAAATAATGTTAACAGGAGAACAAGAAGTACACAGTTGTAGCGCCGGTTTGCTGACGAAGCTGATCCCAGAGAATCATCTATGAACTGGGTTTGATCGGCATATTCTTCGGCGCCTCATCCCGGTTCATCTCATCCAGCAACTTTGCCAGTACTTTCGCCCGCTCGTCGCTGTTCAATTCGCGGCGCAACTCTTCCAGTGCCAGCGCAACGATGTGATAGTGATGCGCGCCGCAGTACTTAGGATCGGAAGTGATGTCGAGCCACACCTGGTGCATGAGCTCAAGATCCTGGGGACGCATGCGCGGGGCGTGCGGCCCGAGCAGATATTCGTGGATTTTTCCATTGGGCTCGTGTATCTCCAGCATCAACCTCGGTCTGGGTTCGGGCAGACGCTCCCACGCATCGCCCAGGAGCTTAGCCTGCTCGTCAGGAGTGAGCTTGTTGGAGAGTCCGCACACGATCTTGCTCGAGTCCAGGCGTTGGGCGGTTACTATGATCGCTTCGAAGACATCGGTGGCGGGGACGACGAGGAGAGAAACCGGCTTGCCTTCTTTTTCCGCAACAGCAACGGCAGCAGTAAACAGTTCCTGTTCGTAATGATCGAAAACTTGCGACGTCTCGATGACTGCACTGCCACTAAAAGAATGCTCGCGATGGTAGAGGCGAGCTGTCATCACAACTACATCCTGACGGTTTGTGTCGGTGTTCCTGAGAATGTCGCGCAGATAATAAAGATTGCGAGGATCGCGGACCGCAACCAGAATGTTCCCGGGCCGTACGCCCAGTGCTCCGGATCCTAACTCCTGGTTTCCGTATACCCGGAATTGGTCCAAGTTCTCCGGCTTACCATGCCGCTCTCTCGCGACTCGGTGCTCGGAGTAGGTGAAAAGCGCGAAGAAAACCGCGCTGAAGGTCACTCCGGCGATTGTGGCTTCGGACTTGGTGAACAGGTTGACTAATGCTGTAATCAGCAGCACGGCGGAAATAAGAATCAGGCCTACCGGCACTTCGCGGTCGCCAATGTGAAAATTGCCGGGCACTTTCCATTGGCGATTCTCGGGCTCCGTGTAACGCAATACCAAAACGGCCAGCGACTTTAAGGCAAAGCTCCAGATCACGCCGAATGCATAGAGTCCAGCCAGGACATAGACATTGCCTCGGCTGAGGATGATAGTCAGGAGTTGCAATCCGACAATCAAATTAATAACGCGGTAGCTGGTGCCAAATCTTGTGTGCGGCTTCTGGAACCAGTCGGTGAGTACGCCGTCTTCCGCAACGCGGTTCAAGACCCCATTCGCACCCACGATTGAAGTATTTTGCGCGCCCGCCAGAATCAGCACACCGACCAGCACCACGAAAGCATGAAAGATCAGCTTCAGCCACATGGGACCGACCAGGTACATCGCAATGCCACCGATGAGGTTGGCGAAGTACTCGTGACGCACGTGGTCCGGAATAATCATTACCGCGAAGAACGAAACCAGCGAAGTGAAGAGGAGGCTATAGATAAAAATGACCAAGCCGGTTTTTTCCAGGTTCTTCAGCTTGGGATGCTCAATCTCGCGGTTGACTTGCGCCAGCGTTTCCTCACCGCTCATGGCCAGTACGGAGTGTCCAAATCCGACGAAGAGGATGATCCAAGTCAAATGACTGAGCCTGGTTCGTACAGCCAGCCGAGAGATTCTTTGGTAAGCTTTACCACCCCGGGATGCAACGGGTTCGGCGGCAACTGAACCGGCACCTTGAAGCAGGTGATGACGCACCAGATGATGAGAATCACAACCATGACGGTCGTAACGATCATGATCTGCAGCGCCTTCTCGCTCGATTCATGCATGCCCTGAATGTTTTTCCACCAGAAATAGATCACGATCAGGATGGCAAAGACCGCAGAAAAATGGTCCTCAGAAAAAACCAGGGGGTGGTGGAGATACTTGCCCATATCCTCTATGAAGCCCGCCAGGTACTGGCCTGCCGAGACGGCGCTGATGGGGCCGGTGAGCACGTAGTCGAACAGCAACGCAGAGACCGAAAACTTGGCCAGCGTGCCACCCATCGCTTCTTTGACTACGCGGTAGACTCCGCCACGCACGAACATGCTGCTAGATTCGATATAGAGGGCCCGAACGCAGTAGCTGAACAACATCACCGCCAGAATGAACCAGGGAGCGCTTTTGCCGATGACTTTCTCAGCGTCACCGCCAGCGTAATAAGCCGACGAAGCGAGATCGGCGAGCACGATCGCCGAGGCACGCCAGAAAGAAATAAAGGTCAGCATCACCGTAGTGGCGACGAATACCTTGACTGCGGGACGCCTGACGCTAGGTAGGGATGAAGACATTTAAATGAGCAAAAGTATTAATTGTAAGAATTTAGCACAGGTACCCTCACGATTGAGGTTTCTGGTTTCTTAAGGACGTAAAATCCTCAACTGTCTCTGATATGCTCCTGCCCAGTGGCGGCTTCAAAACCCATTCCGGTTGCGCGACCTTTCGAGGCGGACGAGCGCCAGCGTGAAGCCATCGAACATGTGCACGGTCCAATGCTGGTGGTCGCAGGGGCAGGCACCGGGAAAACGACCGTGCTCACAAGGCGTATCGCTCGCCTGATTCAGGAAGGGCATGCTCGACCCGATGAGATTCTAGCCGTCACCTATACCGACAACGCTGCCCGTGAAATGCAGGAACGCGTTCGCGCCGAGATTCGTGGGACCGATATCTCGCGTCTGCAGGTCACGACGTTTCACGCCTACTGCAACAACCTGCTGATCCGCTGCGGAAAACAGTTTGGTGTGCTCGACGACAAAGATCTCTGGATCTACCTGCGTAAACGGCTTCGCGAACTCAATTTGAAATACTTCGTCCGTGCGGCCAACGTAACCAAGTTTCTGGATGACCTCCTGGATTTCCTGCGTCGCTGTCATGATGAACTGGTAGGTCCGGAAAAGTATGCGTTCTACGTGGGACAGCTCGCGCGCGGAGAATTGCCTGTCCCGCGGGTCTGCAAGACTAAAGACGCCAACCTGCTTAGCGACGAAGAAGTATTGGGCCGCTGCCACGAAATCGCAGACGTTTTTGCCACCGTCGAGCGAATGTTAGGGGAAGAAAATCTCGGCACCTTTGGCCACATGATCACGTGTGCGCATCAACTGCTGGCACAAGACGAAGCGTTGCTAAGTCGCGAGCGTGAGCATGCGCGGTTCATTCTGGTAGACGAGTTCCAGGACGCCAACTTTGCCCAGGTGAAAATTCTCCAGAAGTTGGCAGGCGACGAATCAAACGTATTCGCGGTAGGCGATCCGGATCAGGCTATCTTTCGCTTTCGTGGCGCATCCAGCGCCGCGTTTGGCCTTTTCCAGCACCAGTTTCCCGCAGCAAAGTTAGTGGTGCTCGAAAAGAATCGGCGCTCTACGACGCCGATCTTGCGTTGCGCTTATGCGCTCATTTCGAAAAACCCCGACATGTTTCCAGGAAGCAAGATTGCGTTTCCCTATAAACGCTCGCCGCTGATTTCGGCGCGGGAGGAAAACGCACTGCGAGAAGGCAAGGAGCTCAAAACTGCCCCTGTCGAAGCTGTATTGCTGACGGACAAGGAACTCGAGTGCTCAGATTTGGTCGCGGCCATACGTCAGCAACAGAAACAATCCCGATGCAAGTGGAAAGACTTCGCCGTCCTTTACCGGCAGCATTCCCATCGCGATGACCTCGTCGAAGAATTGGCCGAGCAAGGCATTCCCTTCACAATCGAAAACATGGATGTGATGGATACGGCCGAAGCTCGTGATCTTTTCGCATGTTTAGGAGCGGTCGTGTCGACGCGGGACGATGCCAGCCTTTTTCGGGTGGCGGCCTTGCCTCAGTTTGCCATCGATCCGCAAAAACTGCGCAGTGGCATCAAGTCGATTCCGCGGCAGCAAAAAGATTCCGGGGTGCATTCGGTTCTGGCCCAGATCGATGGCGGACCTGCAGTGCTGGCTATTCTGCAAAAAGTGCGCGACGAAATCACGCAGACGACCGCGAAAAGTCTTGCCGCTCTGAACATCATCATCCGATCACTCGGGTTTGATCGTACTTCGCCTCCACTAGCCGCCATCCTTGATTTTGTAAACAAGTGGGAGCAGAAACCAACCACCAAGACGGGCGAAATCGGAGAACTGATCGAATATCTCGAATATTTTCAGGAAGCCCACGGCGCGATTCCTCTGCCATCGAGCGATGATGATGCGGTGCGTTTAATGACCGCGCACTCTGCCAAGGGCCTCGAGTTCAACCACGTTTTCATTCTGCGGGCCAATTCCAATTCCTTTCCATGTTCATTCAAAGAATCGCTGGTGGAGTTCCCGCGCGAGTTGCGTGATCCGGATTCGATTGCGCAGCAGGATGACAAGACCCTGAACGAGCAAGAAGAGCGGCGGTTGTTCTACGTTGCCATGACGCGCGCGCGGGACTCGCTCACCATTTATGCCCGCCGAGGAAAGGGAAAAGATGCGAGCCCGCCCGGCTTCATGCGCGATCTGGTGAAGGACGCGCCTCTGAAACGTTACTTGCGTGAACGCCCGGCCCGCGGATTCCAAACCGATCTTTTCGGTGAAGCTGGAACCGAAACATTGACCCGAATCGCTGAGTGGCTTTCCCTGGCTCCAGCCTCCGATTTAAGCGCGAAGCTTAGCGCGAGCGCGGTGCAGCGGTACGAAATCTGTCCTTTGCAGTTCAAGCTGGAACGGGAATGGAAAATTCCTGGAGAAGTTCCGGCAGCCATGCAATACGGCGCGACCATGCATCGCGTGTTACGCGCCTATTACGACTCGGTTCGTTTTCAGCGTCCCATGTCAGAGCACGCGCTGGTCACATTCTTTCGGGCCGATCTTGATGAGGCCGGAATTCAGGACCGGTATCAATACCAACTCTATGACGCTCAGGGGATTCAGCAGTTACAGGATTTCCTGGCGGCCTGTACACGGCATCGCGTTCCTGAAGTTTTGCATACCGAAGAGTTCTTCGAAGTGCGAATCGGCGGCGCGGCGGTTATCGGACGTATTGATCGCATCGACAAACTCCCAGACGAACGAGTGGTCATCACGGACTACAAGACCGGCAAACCGCAGTCTCAGGAAGATGCTGATGACAGTTTGCAACTTTCCATCTATGCGCTGGCGGCCCGCGAGAAATGGGGATACCGCCCCGGACACCTTGCCCTCTACAATCTGGGTGAGAACACGACTGTGGTTACGGAACGTACTGACGCCCAACTCCATGAGGCCCAATTGAAAGTGGAAAGCGTCGCAGCGAGTATTGCGGCAGGAAACTTCGCCCCCAAACCCAGCTTCAATTGCCGCTTCTGCGCGTATCGCAGTCTTTGTCCCGCAACCGAGAAGCGTCTCTATACCATTAATTCCGCTGTCAAGCCGAACTAGTCCATGGCTTGGTTCACTCGATTTTCAGCGAATGCCTCAGGATAAAATCTTTCCCACAAAAACTTAGGGGACGCTTTGTGCGTCCCCCTCTTTGTTCTTTTTATTCAAGGCCTCTTAGTGTTTCTTCTTGGCGGCCTTCTTTGCTTTCTTTTTGGTTGCCATTGATCTATTCTCCCTTTCCATTTTTCATGGACTTGAAATGCAACGATCGTTTGTTGCAACTGATTGATGTATAGAGTCATTGAAAAGTGAAGTCAAGAAAAAAATGATGTTCGATGAGCATGCGACCCATACACCAAAGTCACTGCAGAGAAGCTAAAGTGGAAATTTCTTCGCAGGGATTCGGTTGATCGTCTCCACCGGCAAACTTTTTCGCGCGAAGTGCGAACAGGAAATGGTTTACAGCGAATTCAATCGCCGTCTCATTTGAAAAAACAAATTTGTTTCCACGCGTCCGCGTGGTTTGATCGAATTCATCCTTTTCTCCCCCGGGACATCTATAATTGGTAAGTTCAAAATAATCGCAGGAGCACATAAATGGCTGCTTTCGACGATGTTGTGATCATTTCAGGTTGTCGCACCCCGGTAGGAAAATTTCAGGGAAGTCTTGCAGATTTTAGCGCCACGCAACTGGGAGCGATGACGGTTCGTGAAGCCGTGAAGCGCGCGAATCTCGACCCCGCGCAAATCGACGAATGCATCATGGGCAATGTAGTCTCCGCCGGGCTTGGACAAAACCCCGCCCGCCAAGCAGCAATCTTTGGCGGACTCTCTCCCGAGGTAGGTGCCATGACAATAAACAAAGTCTGTGGCTCGGGACTCAAAGCGGTCGCACTCGCAGCGCAAGCAATCCAAACTGAAAACAGTTCTATCGTCGTTGCCGGCGGTATGGAATCGATGACCAACGCTCCTTATCTTCTGCCGCAAGCGCGAAAAGGATACCGCCTGGGAAACGCGCAGATCGTCGATTCCATGGTGAACGACGGGCTCTGGGATATCTACAACAACTACCACATGGGAATCACCGGCGAGAACGTGGCGGAGAAATACGGCATCACTCGCGAAGAGCAGGATCAGTTTGCAGTGAACTCGCACCGCAAAGCACTTTCCGCCATCAAAGAATGCCGCTTCAAGGCGCAGATTGTTCCCGTTGAACTACCGTCCAAGAAAAAAGGCGAAGCGCCAATCATCTTTGATAAAGACGAATCTCCCCGCGAGGACACGACCATCGAAGTTCTGCGGTCTCTGAAACCCGCATTTAAAAAAGACGGCACGGTAACCGCTGGCAACGCTCCCGGAGTAAATGACGGCGCCGCCGCTGTGGTCGTCACCAGTGCAACCCGCGCCAAAGAACTTGGCGCCAAGCCGATGGTGCGAATTGTGGCGCAAGCCACCAGCGGAGTCGAACCGAAATGGGTAATGATGGCTCCCGTTGGCGCGGTTCGCAAAATTTGGGAAAAGACCGGATGGAAGAACGAAGATGTGGATCTGTACGAGCTAAATGAAGCATTCTCCGTGCAAGCGTTAGGCGTCATGCGCGAACTTGGACTCGATCCCAACAAAGTGAACGTGAACGGCGGCGCAGTAGCGATTGGACATCCCATCGGTGCCAGCGGCGCGCGCGTGCTGGTCACGCTGATCTACGAAATGATTCGTCGCGATGTTCATCGCGGCATCGCCGCGCTCTGCCTCGGTGGAGGAAATGCCGTGGCCATGGCGGTCGAGAGGTAAGCGCACACCGCGCACTCGAGGTGGTTGAGACTCTGCGCCGGATTGGACCGTGGTAACATTTGGCGGTGCTCCACACTGATACAAGTCCTTCGGCGCAAGCCATTCAACTGCAAATTCAGCGAGCCATGTCAGGGGAACAGCGCTTGCTGATGGCGCTTGATATGAGTCTGTTTGCGCGCGAATTAGCCAAGGAGCGAATCCGGCGAGAGCACCCGCAGTGGTCTGAAACTGAGGTCGCGCGAGAACTTCACAAGCTGGCATTCTCGCCGGCGCCATTGCCGTCGCACTTGCCGTGAACGCAGAATCGCAGCGGGCTCGGTCAGCTTTGCTTTAGTACGAAGAAGAACGAGGTGATCCTTTTGCCAGATCGATCAACTTTCTTTAGCCTCTTTTTTTTCATCATGCTTGCGCTGACCTGCGCGGCACAACCAACTCCGGCGGCGCGAATTGTAAGCCTTACCACGCCGGATGGAGTCGTTCTCAAGGCCACCTATTTCGCTGCAAGCAAGCCAGGACCTGGCGTTTTGCTGCTTCATCAATGCAATCGGCAACGCAGAGTGTGGGACGGACTTGCCGAACGACTCGCCTCGTCCGGCATAAATGTTCTCACCCTGGACTACCGCGGGTACGGCGAAAGCGGCGGTACGCCGAACGATAAATTAACCCCGGAAGAACAAAAGAAAATGGTCACCGAGACATGGCCGCGCGACTTCGATATGGCGCTCGAATATCTCGAATCCCAGCCCGGTGTCGTTGGCACTAAAATTGGCGTGGGAGGAGCCAGTTGCGGCGTCAACAATTCCATTCAACTCGCACGCCGTCATTCTGAAATACAGTCGTTGATGTTGCTTTCGGGCCCGACCGACCGTGCGGGAAGGCTATTCCTGCAATCCTCTGGTCTGCCGATTTTTGTTTCCGCCGCAGATGATGATGAGTTTGGCAACATGGTGGAGCCGATGCAATGGTGGTTCAGCACCTCGACAAACTCTGCCAGCCGCTTCGAACACTATGCAACCGGCGGACACGGGGCTGACATGTTCGCGGTGCACAAAGAATTGATTGGCTTGATAGCCGAATGGTTTGCCGCACCTCTAACCGACTATCCGTCCGGCTTACCGAAGACCAACGGGACCGCCCTGCAGCCTCAAGTAATTCATACGCTGGAATTGATTGACAAGCCTGGCGGTGCGGATGAAGTCGCGAACACGCTAACGCAGGCTCGTGAACATGATCCCAATGCTGTGATTTTTCCGGAGTGTCTCGTGAACCTGCTCGGTTACGAACACCTTCAGCTTGGTGATGCTAAAGGAACGATGGAAATTTTGAAACTGAATGTTGCCAGCTATCCCAATTCACCCAATACATATGACAGCCTCGCCGCCGCATATCTGGCCGCAGGAGAAAAAGATTTGGCCTTAAGAAACGCAAAGAAGGTGCTGGAACTTTTGCCGGGCGATAAGACGGACAGCGAAACAATGCGAAACGCTCTAAAGTCCAGCGCCGAACAAAAGATTACCCAGCTCGACAAACCAAATTCGAAGTGAAGGGGGATGAGCCGAGGACCTGCTGTCGGGCCGCATCAACCCAAATAGAACCTTATCGCTCCGATGCAGTCGACATCGTCCCGATCGGCAACGTAACCGTGAACACCGCTCCTCCACCCGGTCCCGAAGCTGCTTCCACGTTGCCGTTGTGCTCGCGCAGAATCGCTTTGCAGATGCTCAGCCCAAGCCCAGTGCCGCGGCCCGGACGTTTGGTGGTATAGAAGGGGTCGAAGATGTTGGGCAGGATTTCCGGGGAGATGCCCGGACCATCGTCTTGAAAAACCACCGAGACTGACTTGTCGTCCTGATTTATGCGGATGCGCAACGTCCCGTGGTCACGCACCTCGCGCATGGCCTGCTCCGAGTTCAAAACCAGATTCAGGAATACCTGCATCAACTGGTGCGCGTCACCGCTCACCGGCGGCAATGATGACTCCTTCAGAAAATCCACCGTGATATTACTCTTGCGCAAGGAATAGGCGTGCAGATGCAAAGTTCGTTGTACCAGTTCGCTTAGATCGATCAGGCTTTTGCCGGGAGCTGGCGGACGGGAAAAGTACATCAGGTTCTGAACAATTTCCGCCGCACGTCGAGCCTGCTGCTGCAGAATAACCATCTGTTTCCGCACCGACCCAGGGGCCTCGCCCTCCTGCAATAATTCAGCCATTCCTAAGATGCTGGTCAGCGGATTATTCAACTCGTGGGCGAAGCCGGCGATCATCTGCCCCATAGCGGCGAGCCGCTCACTCAGAATGATCTGCTCTTCCAGTTTCTTTTCCACCGTAATGTCACGAACCGAGACAATCGCGCCACTGAGTCTATTTTCCGCGTCGAACAGCGGACTGGCCGAGGCCCGCATGGTGCGCCAGCTTCCATCGCGATGCCGCGCCTTGTAATCGCACGTTCCAAACTTTTCACGGCCCTCAGTCAGGTCGCGATACAGTTCAAGCAGTTCAGGCGAGTAATCTTCCTCTTCTTCAACTTTCTTGCCCAGCAAATTCTCTGGTTTGAGACCGCGCAAATCATGAATTCGCGAACTCACGAAACTATAGCGTCCGTTCAAATCGATTACCAGGATAAGGTCGGGAAAACTCTCCAGAAGGTAACGATGAAACTCCTCCTGACGGCGCAGTGCTTTTTCCATCTCGCGTCGCTCGGATACATCCACCAGCGTCCCTTGATAGCGAACGATTTTCCCTCCCGCATCCCAGACGGCGCGCGAAGTATCAAGGAACACGCCGAGACTACCGTCCTTGCGGCGTAAAGTGATTTCGCGCGTGCGCACGCCGCCCTGATCATCGGCGGACCGGCCGAGCACCGGATTTTGATTAGGATCCGCATTCAAAGCTCTGGAATCGAGAGCGAGCAATTCCTCCTTACTTTCATATCCGAGGACGTAAACCAGCGCGACGTTGCCATCGAGCAACTTGCCTTCCGGCGTACTGAAGTAAACGCCTTCCTGCAGGGTCTCGAACAATTCCGTAAATCGGCGTTCTTTCTGGTGCTCTTCAGTGACGTCTCGGGCAAGCGCACTAACGCCGACCACTTCATCGCCCTTTACGATCGCGTTGAGGGCGCAATCAAAGTACAAAGTTTTGCCACTCGACTTCATCCGCACTGCGACCAGGCCGGACCAGCGTCGCTTCTCAAGAAAACGGGACAATCCGCGGTCCACGTCCTCGCGTTTCGGTTCGTCCAGAAATTCATCCAAGCGATGCCCAATAACTTCGCCGTAAGGAATCCCGAGCAACTCAGTTACGCGCCGGTTTACCGTCTTGATTTTTCCGTCGAGCGCAGTGGCGAAAGCAATGTCGTCGAAAGAATCGATAAGTTCTTTGAAGCTGCGCTGCGACCGGGCGATGATCTCGCCCAGTTGATCGAGTTGTTCATTGGTGGGAGCGGTTGCTCGCTCTTGCAGTCCACGTACCAGGACTTTTAATTCCGCGACGCGTTTTCTTCTTCCATATATGAAGCCGACAAATGCCATGGCAACGCAGAAAACTGCGATGGCAAGCAATCCCAAATGAAAAGGAAGGCTTTGCAACCTTTCCCATGACTCTGCCGCTAATCCGGTGGCGAGTAGAACCAGAAACAAAAGCGCAATGCGCCATAGCCAGGCTTCTTCTTGCTCCAGGGTGCCGGGTGTTCCCCTAGGATTGGTCGGTGGCTTCTCAGGTTCCAACATAAGGGTTCATTATTCGCACTGTCAGCATGCGCTTGCATGTGACGAGCCGTGGCCTAGGCGAATCCTAGTTCAGCGAGCGCACGCAAACAACAAAAGCGTGTTAGGTAATTTGGTTCACAGGCAAAACATCTGTCCGTTGTTCACTCGTCACAGGCTCACGGTTCATCAGTCACCAAGGGTTGAGCACGTCAAGGCGTAGTGTGTGCTCTAGCCTGATATGTCGGGGCGCAACCCGTCCGCTCGGAGTGCAGAGCAGTTTCGCGAAACCTTTGGATGCTTTATAAGACGCTGAGCGCCGCAGTTTATGGCATCGATGCCAACATCATCGAGGTGGAAGTCGACGTGTCTGGAATCAAGACAATGGAAGACCACTTCCATACCGTCGGCTTGCCTGATGCCGCGGTCCGTGAAAGTCGCGACCGCGTGCGAGCGGCGCTAAAAAACTGCGGATACGACATTCCCCCTACCCACATCACCATCAATCTCGCGCCGGCCGACATACGCAAGGAAGGCTCCGGCTTCGACCTGCCTATGGCACTGGGAATTTTAGGCGCCTATGGTGGCCTTAATAAGAAGGAGGTGCCCGATTGTCTTTTCGTGGGAGAACTGTCACTCGATGGCGGAGTTCGCGGAGTTCGTGGAGCGCTTCCCATCGCCATTGAGGCGCGCGGCAGAAAAATCTCGCGGCTGGTAGTGCCGGAGCTCAACGCCAAGGAAGCGGCAATGGTCAGCGGAGTAGAAATCTATCCCGTGAAATCGCTGCTGGACGTGATCCGCTTTGTAAATACCGGCAACGGCATCGTCCCCCTGAAAGTTGACAGCGATAGCCTGCTCAGCGAAGCCCAGCAGTTTCATGTGGACTTCAAGGATGTGCGTGGCCAGCACTCCGCCAAGCGCGCGCTGGAAGTAGCATGCGCTGGTGGCCATAACATCCTGATGATTGGCCCTCCCGGTTCGGGCAAAACCATGCTCGCCAAACGCATGCCCACGATTCTCCCGCCCTTTACCTTTGAAGAAGCCCTCGAGACCACTAAGATTCACAGTGTCGCCGGCGTGCTCGACCCCGGTGCGGGATTGGTCGGCATCCGTCCTTTTCGCTCACCCCACCACACTATTTCTGACGCAGGACTGATCGGCGGCGGGGCCGTCCCCCGTCCCGGCGAGGTTTCCCTCGCACACAACGGGGTGCTGTTTCTGGACGAACTTCCCGAATTCCCACGCAATGTGCTCGAGGTCATGCGCCAGCCTCTGGAAGACGGAACCGTCTGCATCGCCCGCGCTTCCATGTCGCTGACTTTCCCCGCGCGTTTCATGCTGGCTGCCGCGATGAATCCCTGTCCTTGCGGCTACTTCAATGATCGTTCCCGCGAGTGCCATTGCACGCCTCTGGTGATTCAGCGCTATATGTCGAAGATTTCAGGGCCGTTGCTGGACCGGATCGACATCCATATTGATGTGCCCGCAGTGAATTATAAGGAGATGCGTTCAGGCTCGGAACCGGAAAGCTCCGCCAAGATTCGTGAACGAGTAATGCGAGCTCGCGGCAGCCAGTTAGAGAGATTCTTGTCCTCCCCTAAAGAAAAGCTCTATTGCAATGCCCAAATGGGGCCGCGGCACATCCGCGCTTTCTGCGAGCTTTCCGCAGACTGCGAGCGGCTCCTGGAGCGGGCAATGGCCCAGCAAGGCCTAACTGCGCGCGCCCATGATCGAATTCTAAAAGTTGCCAGAACTATCGCGGATTTGGAAGGAGGAAAGTCGATCGAGCCCAAGCACATTGCCGAAGCGATCCAGTACCGCACGCTGGATAGGACCTTCTGGGCGTAAATGGAAAACAGGCGTCTCGCCCGTTTTGGTAGAGCAAGAGTCTGACGCGTACCGGCTATTTATTATCAGCAACTTATAGGACAACGAGGCGCAGTTTCGGAACTTAATCCGTGAGCACCGGAACTGCTCCGCCGACAGATTGAACCGTATTGCAAGAAACACTTGACGTCCCGTTCATTCTAACGTAGGGTGAAAAGTTCCGAAGGCTACGTACTCAGTTTTGGTCTGACGAATCTCCGCTGGCGACGGAACAAATCTAGAAACCGAGAAACTTTCGGGCCAGACGGAGCATCTATACCAGTAACCAGAGATTTCCCGTACAACCCATCTGAATTGAGTAACTTAGGCACTCTGGTCGGGTTCTTCTTGCCAGAAAAGGGACGTGCGGTCAATTTGCTCGGACTAGGAGAATAACTCATATGCGGTCTGATCGCGTTTTTGACGCTTTACATACATTGCGAAATCGTTATATGCTTTGCCAGCTTGCATCCAAGGCTACCCGTAAGTTTCACAAGCCCAACACCAGAATCCAGGAAACCATGAACGAAGTTCTGGATAAGATTGCAAGCTCAGAACGGCAGACGGTTTTGTCGGAACCTGAAAATTTTGCCGAGGCACAACGGCGGGCTGCGTAACCAGCCCCGCCTGCCCTGCCCCGCGATTGACCAGTCTTTTCTGAGTAACCCCCCTTTGAAAATCCCTTCGCAGGTGAACTAGATAATGACCATCGCAGAACTGAAAGAAAAAAATATTACAGAGCTGACCAAGATCGCCCGATCCTTGGATCTGCCCGGCGCCAGTGGATTGCGCAAGCAAGACCTGATCTTCAAAATTCTTCAAGCCCAAAGCGAAAAAGAAGGCCACATCTTCGCGGAAGGAGTGCTCGAGATCCTGCCTGACGGCTACGGATTCCTGCGCTCGCCCGATTACAACTATTTGCCCGGCCCGGACGATATTTACGTCTCGCCGTCGCAAATTCGCAAGTTTGATCTCAAGACCGGCGACACCATCAGCGGCCAGGTTCGTCCTCCGCACGAGGGCGAAAAATATTTCGCGCTGGTAAAGATCGAAGCCGTCAACTTCGAATCGCCAGACGAAGCCCGTAACAAGATTCTTTTTGACAACCTGACGCCGCTCTACCCGCAGGAACGGATCAAGCTCGAAACCACGCGTGAAAACGTCAGCGCCCGCGTGATGGATCTGCTGACGCCTCTCGGCAAAGGACAGCGCGGCCTGATCGTCTCGCCGCCTCGCGCCGGCAAGACCATGCTGCTGCAGAACGTCGCCAACTCGATCACGACGAATCATCCCGAAGTAGTACTGATGGTGCTGCTGATCGACGAACGCCCGGAAGAAGTCACCGACATGCAGCGTTCGGTGAAAGGCGAAGTGATTTCATCGACCTTCGACGAACCCGCCGCCCGCCACGTGCAGGTCGCGGAAATGGTGATCGAGAAAGCCAAGCGCCTGGTCGAGCATAAGCGCGACGTAGTCATCCTGCTCGATTCCATCACGCGTCTCGCTCGCGCCTACAACACCATCGTTCCGCCCAGCGGCAAAGTTCTCTCCGGCGGCGTCGACTCGAACGCGTTGCAGCGTCCGAAGCGCTTCTTCGGCTCGGCCCGCAACATTGAAGAAGGCGGATCGCTAACCATTATCGCTACCGCGTTGATCGACACCGGCTCCCGCATGGACGACGTGATCTTCGAAGAATTCAAAGGCACCGGCAATTCCGAAATCATCCTCGACCGCAAGTTGGTCGACAAGCGCACCTTCCCGGCCATCGACATTCAGCGCTCTGGCACGCGAAAAGAAGAGCTGCTGATCCCGAAAGAAGACCTGACGCGCATTTGGGTCCTGCGCCGGGTGCTGAATCCGCTGTCGCCGGTCGAAGCCATGGAACTCCTCATCGACAAGCTCAACAAAGCCAAATCGAACGGGGAATTCCTGGCCAACATGAGTTCGCTGTAAGATTGTGTGGAGGACGGGCCTCCCCGCCCGTCCTTAAAATCGTACTAACAATCAGCCCGTAGTTTTCAGTTCATCCCGCCTTCTCCCCACAAGTTGAGTTCCGTTAGGATTCTGCGTGACGCCGTATAATTTCCTTATCAGGCGTTCACGAGGTTACCGTGCGATTAAAATCCTTCGCGCTGTCTCTCTTTCTTTTGCTGTTTACAACTGCCCTGCCCGCTCCTTCGTTGGGCCAGGGCCCCATGCAGACTCCGACTCAGGTTCCGCGGCTCGGCTCCATCCCTCCGCTCAATTCCGACGATCACGAGAATGAGCAACGCGTCAAATTGGAAAGAGACCAGGCCAAGAAAGCGAACCGCGACCGCCAGGCTCAACTGCAGCGCGACACAGACAACCTGCTCAAACTTGCTAATGAACTGAAGCAGTCAGTGGACAAATCCAACGAAAACACTCTGTCATTGGATGTCGTGAAAAAAGCGGAAGAGATCGAAAAGCTCGCCCACAGCGTAAAAGAGAAAATGAAAGCGAACTGATAAATAGTGTGGGGCGGACATTCCTGTCCGCCGCCTCTGATTTAGGCTTTGACTTTCTTACATCTAAACGAAAGAAGCGGACAAGAATGTCCGCTCCACATGAACGCCCCAATCCCGCTACCAGATGGGATTGCCATCCTTATCGCGGAAAACAAACGTTTCGCTGCCCCGGGTGACTTCACGGGCGAAGATGGTTTCCACGCCCTCGAACTGTACTTTGACGCCAACCACGGTGATGGCATCGCCTTTGTTGAAGACGAGATCGTAGGTCTTCACAAATTTCGAGCTGGCAAGGTGGACTTCAATTGTCTCGCCGGGAGACAACTTTAAGACCAGATGCAAGCCCATTCCACCGCTCATAGGGCATTGCCGGTCTCTAACCTGTTCGACGGTTCCTTTAAACGTGGCTTCAGTTGCCCGATCATACTTTGGAACGCTCGTTCTGGACGTCTGCCCCGCGGCGCTCGGGGTGATCATAAGTATCAGGGCAACGATCGTGACAATCAAAGAAATGATGCGTGAGATTTTCATTTGGCCACCTCCTGCGAAAATTCCACTTTCTGATCCAAGTCTGGCCCTCTTTCACTGCAGACGCTGTGACGAGCATCACGGGACGCTGTGAGCAGCACTGACTCTCGGCACGGATGTCCGAAACGGGCACGCGTTGCGGCGCAGCTAGGTGTATCATTTCCTCTTCCCATTAGAACCCAGTTACAAAAATTCCTAGTTTTTGTGGAGGCATATGAAAGGTGATGCGAAGGTTATTGCCTTGCTGAATCAAGTATTGAAAGCCGAACTAACCGCCATCAACCAATATTTCCTGCACGCGGAGATGTGCGAGAACTGGGGTTACGAAAGGATGGCCAAGCATACCCGCAAGGAATCGATAGAAGAGATGACCCACGCGGAAAAACTTATGGAGCGCATTCTTCTCCTTGATGGCAGTCCCAATATGAGCGACTATTTCAAGATCAACATCGGGCAAACTTTAGCAGATCAACTCAAGAACGATCTGCAACTGGAGTATGACGCGGTTAAACGGCTGAATGGCGGGATTGAAACCTGCGTTAACGCAGGGGACAACGGATCGCGAGAACTGCTCGAGAAAATCCTTATCGACGAAGAGCACCATATCGACTGGCTCGAAGGCCAACTTCATGCCATCAGCGAAATGGGCATCCAAAACTACCTCTCTCAGCAATTGCACGACGACAAGGAACACGATTGACTGCGACCGGCGTGGCAACTGCCAATGTGATCAACCTCACCAAGAGTTGTGCTCAAGGTCACCGCCGGTGAATAGCCAACATTTCTAATCGAAGCTGACCGGATGCGCGGCGGCCGTAATAAAGCAATTTCGCGCCGGGAGTCAGTCATGAATGACCAGGATCTGTTAAGGTGCCCACTCCTTCAGGGCCTAGATTCGATGCACCGAGCCCAACTCATCGGATTGCTCAACGACAGCGGCATCCGCGAAAAGCTGGAACAATGTTTAGCCGAACACGTAACGGCGGCGGCCGCATCCGGCCAACCGCTCACCTCTTGTACTAAAGAAAAGCCGGCCGGAGAATTTGAAAACCAAGTCCATACGTGGAACCCGCAACTCTCCCCCTGGAACCGGAGTCCGAAGGAGTAAGTGGAGGACGGCCGTCTCGCGAGCCTGCCCTGAGCGAAATCGAAGGGTCCAGCCGGGCAGTAACGTCCGGCCTCCATCAGCCTGAATAGGCTGAACCGCAAGGCTTCCCGCACTTGTGTGATTCAGATCACAGTCAGCTGTGCTCTCTACACTATCCCCGGCAAGGGACCAACGCTGAGACTCGCATTAGTGAAGGAGGCGCGGCCATGATGCTAGGTTACAGGCTTCTCCGCTTAGTCGAAACCCACTCTGAGGCCCTCGCGGCGGGGCTTCTCGAAAAGACACAACAATCCCCTTTGCTCTCCGGCTACCGCGACGTTCCGCCCGGAGAACTCGAGCAACGCGTGTACGAAATCTACCGCCACCTGGCTGAATGGCTTCTGGGTAAAAGCGAGTTGGATGTCGAGAAACGCTATTTGGAGATCGGGGCAAAGCGGGCCCACCAGCACGTACCGCTAAGTCAGCTCATCTGGGCAATTATCCTGACCAAGAAAAATCTGTGGGATTTCATGCAACGAGAAGCCGTGCTGGACCGGCCTGCAGAAATCTCCGGCGAATTAGAAGTCGAGCAGTTGTTGGATCAATTTTTTGATCGCGCCATTTATTACGCCGCAGTGGGGTATGAGCGTGCAGCCGTGTCCGAATCGCTACAGCAGGCGCGTGCGGCTGTATAGAGGAGAAGAATGTCTTCCTGGGAACTTGAGTACAAAAATAAGTTGCAGACGCCAGAGGAAGCATTGCTTTGCGTGCGATCCGGAATGCGTGTGTACATTCAGCCCGGATGCGCCGAGCCTGAGACTCTGGTCGAAGCCCTGATGCGCCGCGCTCCCGATGTGGAAGACGTAGAAATCGTCCATATGATGACCATGGGAGCGGCGCCCTATGTGGCACCCGAGATGGCGGGACACTTCCGCCATAACGCCATGTTTATCGGTGGCAATGTGCGCGAGGCCATCAACGACGGCCGCGCGGACTATACCCCAATCTATCTAAGCGAGATAGAAGAGCTGTTCGAAAGCGGGGCCATGCCGATCGATGTTGCCTTGCTGACGCTTTCCCCTCCCGACGCGCACGGTTTCTGCAGCTTTGGCGTCAGCGTGGATACCTCGCTTACCGCCGCAAAATGCGCCCGCTATGTGGTAGCGCAGATCAACGATCAGATGCCTCGCACCTTCGGCGACAGTTTCATTCATGTGAATGAAATCGACGCAGTCGTGTATTCGTGTCGCCCGCTATGCCAGATGACGGAACCGCAAATCACTGACATACAAGTCGCCATTGCCCGCAACGTTGCAGGTTTGATTGAAGATGGAGCCGTGCTCCAGCCCGGCATTGGTGGAATTCCCGGTGCGGTTCTGCCGTTCCTCATGGATCGCAAGGATCTGGGAATTCACACCGAACTGGTTTCCAATAGCATAATTCCCTTGATCGAAGCCGGCATCATCACCGGAGCACGCAAGAACTTCAAGCCGCGGAAGATCATTCTTGGATTTGCCTTGGGTACGAAACCGTTATTTGATTTCGTAGATAACAATCCCATTTTCGAGTTTCACCCCACCGCCTACACCAATGACCCCGCCCTGATCGCGCGCAACGACAACATGGTGGCCATCAACTCAGCCCTGCAAATCGATCTCACCGGTCAAGTTTGCTCCGATTCGATTGGAAGCCAGTTCTACAGCGGCATTGGCGGACAGGTAGATTTTCTTCGCGGAGCGTCGCGTTCCAAAAACGGCAAGCCCATCATTGCTATTTCCTCGACCGCGAAAGACGCCACCATCTCCCGCATCGTTCCCATGCTCAATCCCGGTGCGGGCGTAGTCACCTCCCGCGGGCTGATCCGTTACGTAGTCACGGAATACGGGGTTGCGTACCTGCATGGAAAAACCATCAGGCAGCGGGCGCAGGCCCTGATCGACATTGCACACCCAAAGTTCAGGGAAGAGCTTTACCAGTTTTGCGAGAAGACAAGATGGCTGCAGCGTCCGTTGGCAGCGCAAGCCGCGACCACGAGGTGAAAAGGGCCCACGACCCGCTTCGTGGGCCACATTTTTGCGCTCAAAAAAATCTTGTCAATAGGCAAATCTTACACGATCGATCTTAACTCCTTGCAAACAAGCCGAATATATTTTTGCAAAGTTGGCGGGTTTACCCTTTTCCATCAGATATAATAAAAGCAACTAAAGAAAGGAACGCGGCCTCTCCAGGCCGCGTTTTTTATTGCCCAAATGAAATCCCAAACCAAACCCAGAATAAAAATCAAAATCAAGAACGGCAAGCGCCGCGGCGAATGGGCTGAGCTACAATTCATAGCCGCAGCCGCCAAACACGGCCTCCAGGTCTTCAATCCCTGGGGAGACTCCTCCACCTACGACGCCGTCATCGAAACCCATGGCCACTTCGTGCGCGTGCAAATCAAGTCCACCACCTCCCGCCGTCCGGAAGGATGCTACCGCTGCAACGTCCACCCCGCCAGCGGCCTACCCTACAAGCGCGGAGACTTCGATTACCTGGCCGCCTACGTAATCCCCGAGGACGTCTGGTACATAATCCCCGCAAAACGCATAGTCACCGCCAAAAAGACCGCAATCATGCTCTACACCACCCACCCCACCAGACGCTGGGGCCCGTTCCAGGAAAACTGGGACCAACTCCGCAACCACCGCCGCCGCCCACTCAACACAGCCTGAACCGAATCGGCCGAAAGAAGTCGTCCAGGACTCGGGCGCCCGATCGAATAAGCGAGAAAATAAATTACGCACGTCAATTTTGACGTACCTGATGTTTAACGTACAAAACCAGCCACACCGCGATAGCGGCTCACTTTGTGTTTTGACGGGCGTCATTCCGAAGCCCCGCGCTTTCAGAGTCTGTTACGAAACTCAATGGAATATTCATCGCTGGGCGCGACTGAGGCTGGAGCTAGAGTGTTTCATGCGTCAGGCTCGAGCCAACTTCGCGATCAGCGTCGGCGCGCCCAGCACGTGCAACATGCGTTTCAGGTTGTAGACCAGCACCGCCAGGCTCATTTCACTTTGCGCGCCTCGCTGGCCGCGCAGGAGAAAGCGCGGGTGGCCGAAGATCCGGTACTTCAGGCTGGCGAAGGGATGTTCCGCGCAGCTGCGCCGCAAGCGCATGGCCTCTGCGGTCGCTCGCTGCCCCATCCGCTCCAGCGCCTCTTCGTGCAGGTGGCGATACACGGTGCGCCGCTTGGCTTGCGTGCAGCGGGTTTTCAGCGCACATCCCCCGCAGGCTTCCACCGTGGCCTGGTAAAGAATGCGCGTGCGCTCTTTCTTCACGCCCTTCCGTTCCAGCGTTTGTCCCGCCGGACAATAAAACCGGTCCTGCTCTGCATTGTAAGAGAACTGGCTGCGGTCGAACGCGCTGCCATCGCCCTGATTGTTAATGCTGCGCTGCACCGCCACGTGCGGCACGATTCCTTTTCGCTCGCAGGTTTCCGCCTGTTCGCCATTGGAGTATCCCGCATCGGCCACCACATGCAGCTCGGCCGGCCCGCCCAGCGCGGCTTTTGCCGCCTCCGCCATGGGCAACAGACTGCGCTTATCGTTGGCTTCTGTCGTCACCGCTTGCGCTACCATGATCGCGTGCTCACTATCCACCGCGATCTGCACGTTGTACGCCGGCGCCGACGATCCGTGCGGCCCATGCATAAAACGCGCCTCCGGCTCGCGATCTTCCGCTAACTTCTTCAACGCTGCCGCCACCGCCGTTTCATCGATCTCGATCTCTTCTTCCTGGTCGGCCGCCTCTACCCGCTCCAGATAACGCTTCGCCGCCTCCCGCTCCGCCACTCGCACCGCGCTGCTCGCCGCCTGAAACTTCGAGCCGTCGATCGCCACCCACTCTCCACGCACCAACCCCACCGCCCGCGCCAAACTTACCAACTCCGCGCACGCTTCCGTGATCGCCGCGCCGTTCCGCCGCCGAAACTCGGCGATGCTCTTGTGGTCCGGCTGCAGCCGCCCCAAAAGCCACATCACCTCCACGTTCCGTTTACTCTCCGCCTCCAGTCGCCGCGACGAGCGCACCTGCTGCAAATAGCCGTAGAGATACAACTTCAGCAGAGCGCGCGGATCGTAGCCCGGACGCCCCGTCTCCGCCGCCTCGGCCCGCTCGAACCCCAATACCCCCATCTCCATCCCCTCCACAAACGCTTCGATCACTCGGCACACATGATCCCCCGGAATCAGTTCCTCCAAGGTCACTGGAAACATCGTTCCTTGCCCCCGCGCTTCCCCTTGAATAAATGCCATGCCCGCATCTTCCCACTCTTCTCTTCATCGCGCTAGAGTTTCGTAACAGACTCTTCACCAGCGGGGCGAGGAATCTCGCGTGAACCATCGATTCGTATCAGGGCACTTTTCTGATATCAAATCTGATGCTAAGATAGATAGCAGGAATGACACCGATTCTTGATAGGGCGGCTTTCCTGAGGAAGTTAATCATGTCTGCTACCGGCACCAAAGTGAAAATCGTGCAAACGACGGCCCGAATTCCAGAGCCTTTGTATAAAGAGGCCAAATACGCCGCCGAAGAGATGCAAAACAGCGTCAACGATCTCCTGGTTTCGGCACTGAGGGCTTATCTGAGAAAGGTGAGGAGAATGAAAATTGACGCCTCTTTTAAATCCATGAAAACAGACCAGGCATACCTGGATGAAACTGAGCGGATCGAAAATGAATTTGCTCAGAGCGACTGGGAAGCGCTGCTAGAGAATTAATCAGGAGCAATTTATCGCCATTCTTCCGGTTCCTGCCCGAGGCGACGTTTTCCGCGCCAGGCTCGATCCTACTCAAGGAAACGAGCAGGGTGGCACTCGCCCCGTCATTGTCATAAGCCGAAACGCAATCAACCAAAACAGCTCGGTCGTCATAGCCGCCCCCACAACCGATAAGGCAAATATCAAAAAGACCTACATGAGTCACGTGGAGATACCCAAGGGTGTCGGCGGACTCACATTGGATTCCGTGGTCAAAGTCGAGCAAATGCGAGCCTTCATGGTGAGAACACGGTTCCTGGAATATTTGGGACACCTGCCCGACGAATACATCAGGAAACTCAACCGTGCAATTCTTATTACCCTGGACCTTGATTAGATATTCGAGTCGGCCGCCGCGCTTGCCGTTCTTATGTAATTCCCTACTTGTCCAGCCAAGCTATAATGTCCAGTCAGCCCGTGGAATAATCCAGTTTCCGTCTCCGCTGCATGGTTTCCGCAATGGGGAACTTTTGCCTGGGGAGAGCCGTATCTTATGACGTGCTCCCTGAAGCGCAACGGACCCGGGCGGCGACGCGGAGTCGCACTTTATCGCAAGAGATTTCGAAGCGCTCGTTCCACCAGCTGACAGGGAAATTATGAGCACCTGGAAAAAAATCGCAATCGGCGCCGGAGTGGTCGTGCTGCTCTCCGCGATTGTGGGTTTCACCGTTTATCAGAGCCATAAGAATGTAGTGACGGTGCAGACGGGCAAGGCGCAACGCATGGACCTGGTTGCGATCGTCAGCGCGTCCGGCGAAATCAAGCCGAAGACTTATGTGAATATCGGCGCCAACGCTTTTGGCAAGATCACGAAACTGTATGTCAGGGAAGGCGATCGGGTAAAGCGGGGACAAATGCTGGCGCAGCTGGAAAACGTGCAACCCGCGGCAGACATGGATGCCACGCAAGCCTCACTCGAAGCGGCGCGCACGGACGCGATTGCGGCAGAAGCGGCTCTGAACACGTCGGCCGCCGATCTCAATCGGGCCAAGTCCGACGCCGAGCGCTCCGACCTTGACTGGAGCCGCGCCCAGGGTTTGTACAAAGACGCGTTGATCTCGAAGTCCGATTACGACATGCAGAAAGCCGCTCACCAGACCGCGGTAGCCGGTCTGGCGCAGGCCGAAGCCCGCGTGGCGCAAGCGAAGGCGCAAAAAGATTCTGCCGACCGCCGCATTGGCCAAGCTGGCGCGAATCTAACCCACGCCGCCGATGTCTTGAAGAAGACAACCTATCAGGCTCCATTCGATGGCGTGATTACAAATTTGCCGGTGCGGGAAGGCGAGACGGTAGTAATCGGAATTCAGAATTCTCCAGGCAGCACGCTGATGACGTTAGCGGATATGTCAGTGATCACCGCTGAAGTAAAAGTTGACGAAACCGATATCGTAAATGTCCAGATGGGCCAGCCCGCGCAAGTAACGATTGACGCGATTCCGAAAAAGATTTTCAAAGCAGTAGTGACGGAAATCGGCGACAATGCCATCGTGCGTTCGACCGGCGTCTCCACCTCGCAACAGACAACCGCCAGCCAGGAAGCAAAAGATTTCAAAGTAGTAGTGACCTTGCAGGATCCGCCCGAAGACCTGCGTCCGGGGCTTTCTGCCACGGCGAAGATAACCACTGCGACGCGAGGAAACGCGCTTACTGTACCGATCCAGGCGTTAACCGTTCGTCGTCAAGCCGACTTGATTCCAGCGAATGAAAAAGGTTCGGTACAGGCCGCAGCCCCTGAGGCCGCGAAAGACAAAGTAAAAGATAACCAGGAAATTCAAGGCGTATTCATACTGCGCAATCACAAAGCCGAATTTATTCCGGTCGACACAGGAATTGCAGGCACCACCGATATCGAAGTGATCAAGGGATTAAAAGAAGGCGACGAAATCATCACCGGCAGCTACAAAGTTCTCCGAACATTGCGTCCCGGCAGCAGCATAAAAGTAGATAACGCCGCCCCAAAGAAAGAAGAAGAAAGCACTTGATACCCTAACCTTCGCGCCAACGGCGCGTCCAATGGAAAGCCGGCAGCAAAGATCGGAGCGCGGGCAATTGTCCGACCAGGAAACGGAGAAAAGAATGGCGACCGCCGAAGTAATCAACATCCAGCAACCCCAAGTGTCCTTCTCCCCCGAGACCTACATGATTTCCACGTTGGACTTATGGAAAACCTACGACATGGGCTCGGAGCAGCAAGTACACGCATTACGCGGCATAAACCTAAATATCCGCCGCAACGAATACGTAGCGATTATGGGGCCGAGCGGGTCGGGGAAGTCTACTTTGATGAATCTTATTGGGTGTTTGGACACGCCTAGCAAGGGTCAGTATTGGTTGAACAATCAGCAGGTCAGTGAGCTTGATGATGATGAGTTGGCTCACATTCGCAATAAGGAAATTGGTTTTGTGTTTCAAACTTTCAATCTTTTGGCGCGGGCTACTGCTTTGCACAACGTTGAGCTGCCGCTGATTTACGCGGGCGTTGCCGCTGAAGAGCGCGTGGAACGCGCTAAGGCAGCGCTGGCGTCGGTGGGCATGGCCGAGCGCATGATGCATAAACCTAACGAGCTTTCCGGCGGGCAGCGGCAGAGAGTCGCTATTGCGCGAGCTTTGGTTAACCGTCCCTCGATTATTCTTGCGGACGAGCCTACCGGTAATCTGGATTCGCAGACTGGAAACGAAATCATGGCGCTGATGGATAAGTTGCAGGCGCAGGGAAACACAATCGTACTCGTCACGCATGAACATGACATTGCCGAGTACTCGCACCGCGTCGTTTACATTAAGGATGGAGTGATTGAGCGGGATGAAGTGAAGAACTAGCTATCAGCTATCAGCTCTCAGCTTTCAGCAACGCTCAGCCTTTGGCTGGGCGTTTCCCTTTTCGGGCGGGCTGCGCCTATTCCAGCGGGAAAATCATCTGAGGCGAACGTTTGCGGGTTAGTCTTTCCCATAGTCGCGACTTTTGCTAGCGCGATGGGTTTGACGAAGCTACTTAGGAGTGGTTTATGAAGCAGTTTGGTGGCGCGTTTTTTCTAGCTGTTGGTCTGATCTTAGCGGCGTGTGGCGGGGGAAGCTCAAGTTCGAATACTCTTACTGGCAATTGGACAGCGAACTTAACCAATACTGATGGCACGCCGGCTTTTGCGTTTACTACCTCTTTTACTCAGAGCAACGGAAGCGTGGTGACCGGAACGAATCTTACCTTTACAGTCTCTAGCGGTTGCTTTACATCTGCGGCGTCACAGGCGGGGTCGTTTGTTTTGAGTGGGAACTTTAATGGCAATATGACCGGTTCATTTCAGTTGACTATCACTTCCGCAACTCCCAGCGACAACACGCTTACTCTTCAGGGGACCGTCAACAACAATGCGATCACCGGCGGCTGGACTTTGGCGGGGTTGACTCCCGGTTGCACTGGGGAGGGGACTTCACGATTACCCGGATGTAGTGGATGTCCAGTTTCTTTGTCTTAGTAATTTTATTCCGGGTTCTCAGGCGCTGCGGAGCTTTGCTCCGCGTGGACGGGCGAGACGCCCGTCCACACGGGTTCTGATTTGGGGGAGAACTTTGAGTGTAATGGCGATTTTGCAATAACTGATCGTTGGACGGGGCGGAACAGGCCACGCCGATGGAAATTTCGCGACGTGGTATTAAGAGTTTGAGCTATCGTGTAATTTCAAACACGAGCCAAAAAGTAAAAGTAATGCTGCTGTCTCCATGGGTAGTGCCAAAGAGACTCCCTTCAGCGTTGAAGATCACGTCGGCAACGGGAAGGGCTCCCGGACGGTCGGCGAAGGTGAATGGGGCACTGTTTGCGTTATTTGCAGGTGTCGCAGTCGTCTTCTTGCTCGCCCTTCCGAATGCTGCGAGGGTTTCAAACGCGACTTTTCGTGGTACATTGGGCCGTCCGAGCAAGATGGGAGTTAGGAGGACTTTCATGAAGCCCGGGAATTTGTGGCGTGATGTAAGCCGGCTCGGGCTGGCGATGGTAGCGTGTCTGGCGTTGGCGACAGGCGCCTGGGCCGGGACGGAGAAAGTGCTTTACACCTTCACCGGGGGATCCGACGGAGGCAACCCAGAGGCAGGAGTTGTCTTCGACGACGCAGGCAATCTTTACAGCACGACCTTTGCCGGAGGCACACCAGGATGCTACGGCGGCTACGGCTGCGGTACGGTCTTTAAGTTAGCGCCTGGGCACGGCGGTGTCTGGACAGAAACCGTGCTATACAGCTTTACTGGTGGCGCGGACGGCGGCGGCCCGCTATCGGACCCGATCTTCGACAGCGCGGGCAATCTCTACGCCACGACGGATTTTTACGGCAGCGGGGGCGGCTGCAACGACCCGATCTACGGATGTGGCACCGTGTTCGAACTCTCGCCAACGTCCGGCGGATGGGTGGAGAATGTGATCTACGACTTTACAGACAACGACGGCGGGTTCAATCCTGCTGCCGGACTGATTTTCGACAAGCGCGGCAATCTCTACGGCACGACCGGCGGCGGCGGCGCTCATGCCGGGGGGACCGTGTACAAGCTGGTGCCCCGCAACAATGGCTGGAGCGAACAGACCCTACATGCCTTTGGCGGAAACTCGGGTGCGGAACCGGCAGATGCTCTGATTTTCGACGTGGGAGGAAATCTCTATGGAACCGCGTATGCCGGCGGCACGTACGACGGGGGGACGGTATTTGAGTTAACGAATGGTGGCGGAAAAGAAAAAACACTCTATGTCTTCCAATGCGGGTTCGGAGGTTGCTCCAAGAAGGACAAGGGAGACGGAGCTAACCCCTTAACTGGCCTGGCTATGGACAGCGAGGGAAATCTCTATGGCACTACTCGCTTCGGTGGGACCTACAGACGCGGCACGGTATTTAAGGTAGTGCGCTTAGCGGGAGGCAAATGGAAGGAGAGTGTCATTCACTCCTTTACTGGAGGCGACGACGGAGAGTACCCCTTTGGTGGCTTGACAATCGACAAAGCGGGAACCCTCTATGGCACAACGAACGGCGGCGGAACTCACGTCTGGGGCACCGTTTTCGAGCTGAAACCTGCCCCGGGCGGTCGTTGGAAGGAGAGTGTACTCTACAACTTTTCTGGTGGCAGCGATGGAGGCGAGCCCCTTGCCGCCTTGGTTATCGACGCGGCGGGTAATCTGTACGGCACGGCTTCTCTCGGCGGGGATGCAGGCTGCGCCGGGTACGGATGCGGCGTAGTGTTTGAGATCATTCCGTGACTCTTGTTGCTCGGGACTTACCCGCGCGGACCAGGTCAGGTCGTTAGGTGCCATCAATCGGGACCAGGCTTTCGCAGTTTTCAGATTCTCAAACAGGACGCTGCGATCAACCGCCAGATCGCGAACTACGGGGAACTTCTTAAATGGTTCGAGCTTGATGGGTTGTTTATCGCGAATCCAGTTTGAAACCCGATAAGCTGCGCGAGGCGGTCCGGCTTCAGAGATGTCCATCTTCGGTACATTATTGGCGAGCGTAGATGCGGTTGAACGTTACCGGATCGAGGACGGAGATCGGCATCCAGGCATAACCCTGGCGAAAAATCTGAGCAATATCATGATTAACTGGGGCCTCAAGAAGCTCCACGAGGCTGAAGCGGCAAACGCGAGCCAGCCAGCCCCGGTCGCGGCATTTCCGCCGTATTAGGCCCAGTCCCGATTTCGGTACAGGTCGAGGGCAATGGGTTTTAAGTGTAATGGCGATTTTTCAACACTTATCGCGGCTATGTTTCAACATTTTACGTAGCAAGCGCGGGTCTTTTGGCGCTCTGGAAAGCAGGCCCGCATCAGCCTCCTCTCACAGCGATGGCTTATGGCACGTACGACCACACCGTCCCCCAGTCGCTGCCCGTTTCAGCCGCGGTGGCGCCGAATAGCCCGCCGTTGGTGGTCCGCAGCACTTCGCCGAAGGGCTGAGCGCCATCTGTCTGATCAAAGCTGTGCAGTATGGTCAGTGTGCCGCCCGCGCTCAACTCCCACACTGTTCCGTAGCCGTAAGCCCCACCCAACGCGGTATTGCCATAAAGGTTGTCGTTCGAGTCGAACACGACGCCCGCCGCCGGAGAGGTTCCGTCCGTCGGGGAACCGGCAAAGTTGTGCAGAATGGTCTCTACGCCACTCTTACTAACCTCCCACACGGTGCCCAACTGGTTCGAGCCACACTGGTAGGTGGTCCCATAGAAGTTCCCGGCCCTGTCCGTCGCCACGGTCCCGACGGGAAGGCATCCGTCCGATGTGCCTCCGGCAAAGCTATGCAGCACCGTTAGCTTTCTTTTTTTCGTGAGCTTGTAGAGCACCCCGCACCCGGTATAACCGTACAATGTGCAGTCCCCGCTTCCACCCTGTTCGGTGACGCCATACAAATTGCCCGCCTTGTCCATGATCAGGTGGCCGTACGCGGGAATCGCGCCATCCGACGATCCGCCCTTGAATTCATGTAGTACGATCTCCTTCCCCTGGGGCGTCAGCTTGAAAACCGTGCCGGACTCCGAAGCGCCGCAGCGGTAAGTCGTGCCATACATATTTCCGGATTTGTCCATGATCAGGCCTTGCGCGGGAGCACACCCCCGGGTCCCGCCCTTAAAGTCGTATAGCACCGTCTCGTTTCCGGTAGCGTTGATCTTGAACACGACGCCGTCATGCTGCCGGCCTCCCCGAGTGGTGGTGCCATAGAGATTACCTTGGTTGTCCTGGAGCAGAGGAGCAACGGGCCCGGCACCATCAGGTTGTCCGCTGAATTTGTGCAGCACGGTCTCGTTGCCAGCCGTATCCACCTTGAACACCACTCCGCAGTCGTAGCCACCGCACCCGGCGTAGCCACCGTAGGAAGCGGTCCCGTAAAGATTCCCGTCTTGGTCTTGAATCAGGGCCGCGTAGGGCAAACCGCCGTCCGACCCTCCGGTAAAGGAGTAAAGTGTGGTGAAAGTTTGGGCTGGGGCGAGAGCTGACAAGCCAACGACGACTATCAACGCCATTAGACAGAATTTGTTAATCACGTTCAACGCTCCCTTTTGATCTACGGAATTGTGTGGAGAGCTGTAGCAGCAGCCCAACAACGCGCTGCAGCGGCGAGCATTATAACCCAGCGAGGCAAGGTTTTGTGATTAAGGAGTAGCCAACTGTCGCTATCAAGCGATTACACGTTTTGAGGCGATTCTGAGTGTAACGGCGATGTTGCAACAGTTATGGTTTAGCGTGGCTTTGTGGGTCTCTGCCCTCACCGCAGATCAAGATGTGACCCACGTCCTTGACACGACGCCCTCGTAGCTGCATTGTTATCGAGTCCGCCTCCCCGAAGAGCAGCCCCACCAGGGGACGCAGCACCCCCGAGGCGAATGACCCGGATCGCCGAAAAGAGCAGCTGCGACTCAGCTTTACGCGGAGCCACAGCTAGACCCCAGGGAAGCCGTCTCGAAAACCAACTTCAAAATCACGAGGAGGTCTGACATGAAGGTCGCCAGCAGGATTCTGTTACTCTCGTTCGCACTTGTGGCGGCGTTCGCCTACGCCCAAACCAATAACATTCCCCATGTTCAACATGTAATCGTGGTCATCCAGGAAAACCGCACGCCCGACAATCTGTTTGGGAGCGATGCTTTTGCTAGTCAACGTCAATTGCCGGGTGCGGACCTGACTCAAACCGGAATGTGCTCCACCGCTGGGCAAATAACTCTACACTCCCTAAATCTTCGGGAATGCCTGCGATCCCTATCACGGGCATAGCGACTCTTGGATCCCTACCTACGATAGTTGGAAAATGGATGGTGCCTGCACTGTACAGACCTCCAACTGCACCATTACCCATCCAGAATACGCGTACGTTGAATCGTCGGACGTAGTCCCGTACTTTCAAATTGCGCAGCAGTACGGGTACGCCAATTACATGTTTCAGACAAATCAGGGACCGAGCTTCCCCGCGCACCAGTTCCTGCTGTCGGGAACCTCCGCGCCTCTGCAATATGGCTTCGTCCCCGACCCGTGCCTTGATATGCCCAGCGACTACCCCTGTTGGGAGTGGTTTGCGGCGGAAAACGCTCCTAGGGGCGCAGAGTATGGATGCGCCGGCAGCACAACAGTTAATGAGATTGACCCCGCCGGGGCCGAATCCAACGGGTACCAAAACGGCGAGCCATGCTACACCCATCTGACCTTGGTCGACCTCCTTGGCCTCGCCCAGCCTAACGCCATAAGCTGGAAATACTATTCGCAAGGCGGTGCGACTGGGCTCTGGACTGCGCCAAACGCGATTTCCGGCATCTGTGAAGCATCCGGGAGCTCGTGCCAAGGCTCTCTGTGGCAAAACTATGTTGAGAGCGTCTTCCCCAATTCGACCCAATACCCCAACAGCTACTCGCCCATCCTTACCGACCTCGGAGCGGATCCCGGTCAACCGCAATGCGCGCTCCCCGCTGTCAGCTGGGTTGTGCCGGACGGGAATTGGTCCGACCACGGGGGAGAAGACCCACACGGCGCGGGTCCGTCTTGGATAGCAGCCATCGTCAACGCGGTTGGCGGCTACTACAACAGCGGCAGTCCGCTCCCGACCAACTGCCACGACGTGATCAACGGACAAAATGTGCCGTATTGGCAGGATACCGTTATTCTGATCCTTTGGGACGACTGGGGTGGCTGGTACGACCACATCCTGCCCTGGAGATGCAACAATCTGGGCGTTTGCAGCGGCTACCCCGGCGGAGCGGACGGCGGCGGTTCTGAGTATGTGTACGGCTTCCGCGTGCCCCTGCTCGTGGTCTCGGCCTACAACTACCGTCCCTCGGGCTCAGCCGGCTACATTTCCGGAGCCTGCGGTCAGCCAGGACAACCGAGCTGTCCAAACGAACAGCAGCAGTACATTCACGACTTCGGCAGCATTCTCAACTTCATCGAGTATGCCTTCGAGCAGCAAGGACAGCCGCTGGGCGGCACGGGGGGAATCAGCCCATCCTACCAATATGCGGACTATTTCGCCCCGGACGGGCCAGCCGTCTGCGAGCCAACAATCTGCCCCTACTCCCTCTCTGACTTTTTCAACTTTAGCGGTGGCCCGACTACTTTCACACCCTTTACTGCACAGGAGGGCATAGACTACGCAACCGAGTGCTTCATAACCCCGAAGATTCACAGCTGCTTCGGCCAGGGCTTTACTCCTACTGACCCAGACGCCGACAACGAAGAGTGAAGGACATTAGTCGAACCAGGGCGGCCGCCGGATCGGCGGCAACGCCGGCGCCCGCTACTGCGCTTGTTGGAGTTCGGTGATATGATTGTGGCCCCGGCGAGAGGTTTTGCCGCGCACTCCCTTCCATCGCGAGCCTCTCAACGAAAGGAGGTGCCCAATGAGGAAAGGGCGATCAGTAATTTTCACAAACGGCCCGATTCTCCTTGTGATAACCCTAGCCCTAGCGAGCGCGGCCCTGGACGCGCCCAAGTACAGCGTGCTGCACGCCTTCGCCGGAGGCACGGACGGCGCCAACCCGGGAGGCGGCTTGCTGCTTGATAAACAGGGTAACGTGTACGGCACGACTTTCGCAGGGGGCGCCTACGGGCACGGGACGGCCTTCAGACTAGCACGCAGCGCAAAAGGCCGCTGGAATGAGGCCGTGCTGCATAATTTCCCTTCGTTCGCGGACGACGGAGAGGGCCCCGTGGGTGGCCTCGTTTTGGACGCAGCGGGCGGCCTCTATGGCACGACCGTGGGCGACGGGGGACCCTATAAATATGGCACCGTCTTCAAGCTAACGCCGGGTGCTCATGGCTGGAAGGAGGCGGTGCTTCACCGCTTTGGCCTCCACGATTACGGCGGCTCTCCCCAGTCCACCCTAGTCATGGACGTGACCGGCAATCTCTATGGCACCGCTCCGGCCTCCGCTTTTGAGTTTACGCCCGGATCCCACGGCTGGAAAGAAACCGTCCTCCACGACTTCACAGGCCAGCATGGCGACGGCTCCGACGCCTATGCCGGCCTAATTATGGATGCGGCCGGCAATCTTTACGGAGAAACCGCGATGGGCGGAACGAGCAAAGGTTGTGGTGGCGGCTGCGGCACCGCCTACGAACTGCAGCCGACTTCCGGCGGCTGGAAGGAGCGCATCCTCCACGACTTCGACACCGCTGGCGACGACATGGCATATCCAGAAGGGCCGCTCCTGCTGGACCAAACCGGTAACCTGTACGGTACCGCGGGCGGCGGCACCTATGCTCGCGGGGCGGTTTACCGGCTGACTCGCCAATCCAGCGGCCGCTGGAAATCAGCCATCCTTTATAGCTTCACCGGCGGCGCAGACGGAGACGAGCCGGGCGGCGGCGTGGTCATGGACCAGACCGGCAACCTCTATGGCACAGCCGCAGGCGGATCAGGATGCGGTTGCGGCGTGGTCTACGAGCTCTCACCGGGAGCCAAGGGCAAATGGGTTTACACGCTTCTGCACACCTTTGCCGGTAACGACGGCGCTGGCCCCGACGCCAACCTGATCCTCGACAGCAAAGGCAATTTGTACGGCACAACCGCCACCGGCGGCCCCGGCGGCGCCGGGGTAGCCTTCGAGCTCACGCCGTAACCTGGTCGGATACTCTGGCTCAACTTCCGAAATCGGATGAGGCGAGAAGCCCAGTCTCCGATGGGATGATGCGGGTGTCCGTCAATTTACGAAAACAGGCGATTACACGTTTTGAGGCGATTCTGAGTGTAACGGAGATTTAACGCCAGTTGAGACGATTGCCTAGCAGTTGGCGGCTCTGATTAGTTCCTGTTTGCCGACGACACAGCAGGTAACCTTCGGGGTTGGACTGCCGCTTCTGCTGGATCAGTCAAAGCGATAACGCAGAGCCTCGGCTACGGCCTTATATCCGATTCGCCGGTAAATGGAATTCGATGTGGGGTTGCCCAAGTCCGTGTAGAGAATGCACCGATACCCACAGTCGCGAAGATGTTTCGACAGCGCATGAACGCAGGCTGCCGCGTAGCCGTGCTTTCGCTTCTCGGGTGGCGTATAGACCCCAGACAAGCGAATTACGCCTTGCGCCGGTTCGCGGCCAACAACCATAGAGGTTGTCTCTCCGTTTTGATCCCACAGCCAGATCTGTCCAGCGGCCAACGCCCGGTCTACACGACGCTCGGTGTCGTTTGCAGACTCGCCAATTTCATCCTGAAATGCACGGGTCCAGAGAATCATCAAACTGCGATCTCTCGGACCTGCTTGCCGTAAGTGACCCGCGGTGCGGGGAACATCTCTCAGTTCCAAGAGTTCGTAGAGCCGCGTTCCCTGGAATGGAGTGGCCGCCGACTTACATCGTTCACTCCATTGCCCAGCGAAGTTGGCTGCCGTCGCCGCGTCCCCATTGACACCGGCTAGAGTCACTCCGGATTCCGCAATTGCATCCACTATTGCCAGCACGGCTAGCGGTTCCATGGGTGTCAGGGTCGCTGGATATTCCAGAGGTGACTGAACGACGACGCCCATGGCTTCCTCCCCATGCAATGCGATCCAATATCGACCTGGGTCGCCCTGAGCGACGCGGGAGTGCAGAATCGACAGAATCAGATTATGCAGAACTGGTTGCGACGAAAGGAACTTGTCAGCCCTCCTTATGACGAATGCGGGATCTTCGCTAAACAGGACTTTGAGTTCCATGCGGGAAATCTTATCGGATCGGAGCATCGTCAGGAATGCCTCAAATGCGAGGCGTGCAAATTTGGGAGCGAGTCACGAGCAAACCGGGCGTAACTGTCGAAACCAGGCGATTACACGTTTTGAGAATTGTGCGGCTGGTCAGTGAGTGTAACGGAGATGTTTCACTAATTGATCAATAGTGGCGGGACAAGGGGTAACGCGGAAAGTGGCTTGAGAGGCACCTTGAGGCGTCATCGCTGCTATTTCCCTGCTAATGACTCGCTGCTAATAAACTAAAAACATGTATCCCTGGATGTTACCGATCAGGGGACCGGACTGCATGCCGGTATTTGTGGATGTCGCAGCCTGGCCGTCGGTAGCGTAGGCATACAAAATGTGCATGCCTTTTCCCAGCGCGTGCTGCACGGTGCCTTCAAAGTTTCCTGAGCCCTTGTTTTTGGCTGTCTGCCATTGGCCTTGCCGGGTATCGACCTGAAATAGAAACTGGTCGATTCTGGTCGCCTGTGGCCGGAATGTGTCTTTGGCAGTGAAGGTGAAAGACGGGTTCGGGTCATCGGTGCGGTTGTCGGGTAGCGGGTGAATAGTGACCTTGATTGGAATGTTTTGCACCTGTTGCTCCGTGATCACCGCAACGTCATTTGTTTCGCTGAAGGCCGCGTAAATCTTGCCAGTAATTGGATTGATATCCAACGCGTATCCGTACCGCGCCTTGATCAAGAATGCATTCGAAGAATTGCTGATGCCGTCGATGACCGCAACGCTGCTGGGGTCGTTGATGTCGTATACCTTATTGGCCGCCGGATTGACCGCGATAACACCGAAGCCATCCGTATGAGGCGGAACGATATTGGTGATTTCATTTGTGGCTCCGTCGATGACTGTGACGGTGTTCACGTTCGCCACGTAGATCTTATCGGTTATGATGTTTACAGTCACACTTTCCGGAGCTTCAGCCTTGGGGTCGGTTAAAGTTTTGGTCTCATTCGTTTCGCCGTCAATCACCGTGATGTTGTTGCTTATGAGATTTGTGACGTAGATTTTGTTGGTCACTGGATCAACGGCAAGGTTATCGGGTCTCTGTGCGTTGGGGTCGGTTACAGTGGTGGTGCTGTTTGTGGCTCCATCGATTACGGTGACGTTGCCCCAGTTGGGGTCGCCTAGAGCCCCCGCATTTGTAACATAGATCTTGTTGGCCGCTGGATTTACGGCGACATGCCACGGAATCTCTGCGTGGTTGGGGTCTGTAACAGTGGTTGTCTTGTTCGTCTTGCCATCAATTACCGTCACGTTGCCTCCCCAATTCGGCACGTAAACTTTGTCCGTAAGTGGATCTACCGCAACCGCGCTGGGATACTGAGCATTTGGATCCTTGACATTCGTTGTCCCGTTCGTTTTGCCATCAATTACCGTCACGCTACCGAAGTTCTGGTCTTGGATTCCGTAGTTGGCTACATAGATTTTGTTAGTGTGCGGATTGACGGCTATGTCAACTGGGCCAATAGCCTTCGGGTCAGTGACGGTCGTGGTCTCGTTCGTTGCACCATCGATGACAGTCACGTTACCGTTGTTGGTCTGTCCGCCGGCATTCGCAACATAGATCCTGTTGGTGGCCGGATCCACAGAGATTGGACCGGGAAAATTGGCATTCGGGTCTTGTACTAACGCAATCGAGTCGGTTCGTCCGTCGATCACCGTGATGTTATACGACGCAGAGTTTCCGACGTAGACCCTGCCAGTAGTAGGGTCGACAGCAACGTCAATGGGATTGACGGCGTTTGGGTCGCTCAACGTAGTTGTGGCATTCGTGGCACCGTTGATCACGGTGACGTTATTGCTACTCACGTTGGGGACGTAAATAGCGTTGTTTGTAGGATCCACAGCGATAGCGGCCGGTCCGTAGGCGTTGGGATCAGTAACGGTTTTCGTATTATTCGTGGCGCCGTCGATTACCGTTACATTGTTGGACTTGCTATTGGCGACGTAAATTTGATTCGTAACCGGATTGACTGCAATGGCCCCCGAACCTGCCGCGTTGAGGTCGGTTACTGTGGCGATTGCATTGGTAGCGCCGTCAATCACCGTGACGTTGCTGCTGAGGACATTGGCCACATAGATCAGATTGGTGGCGGGGTTTACGGCCACCGCGTTTGGGCCGTCCGCATTCGGATCCTGAAGGTGGGTGACCGTGCCCGTGGCGCCGTCAATCACCGAGATGCTCCCCGTGCTGTCGCCTTCCATGCGCTGGTTGGCGACATAGATCTTGTCGGTGATAGGGTTGACGGCCACGGCGATTGGAGAGGTTCCGTGCGGGTCAGTCACAATAGTGTAGGAGTTCGTGGTTCCGTCAAGGACCATCACGTCCCCGGGCCCGTAATTGCCATGGTCCTCGGTAAGCGAACTAGCCAGGTACACCTTATTGGTATATGGGTTCAGCGCTACGGCACAAACGCTTCCGTAGAAGGGACCGTTGATGGTGGTGACGGCATCGGTCTTCCCGTCCACGACCAAGGCCCAGCCGGCGTAGAACCCATACGTGTTGTCGGTCACGTAAATTTTGTTTGTTACAGGGTTCACGGCAATGCCATCAAGAGATTGATAATAGACCGTTCCGAACGTGGTCGTTCCGTCGGTGGCGCCATTGACCTTAGTGACGGCGCTGCTGTCCGCCACATAAAGGTTATTAGTTACCGGGTTGAGCGCCATTGCAGCGGGAAAGCCCTCACTTAGACTGATGGTTGCCGTAACCGTTTGCGCGAACGCAGTGCTATCGGTGAATGGAACGGCCAATAAGGCAATCAGGATTAAACCAACGGGAGTGAAGCGAAATCGAGAGTTGTTAGAAAGCATTTAGTTTCTCCTCGAGATTTCCATGCTGGGGGGGAACGTTAGTGGAAATCTTCGGCGGACTGGAGCCCGAGGCAATGATCCTCCGGTTTTCTGGAGCGCTTTCATCTTGAGGTTTGCCACCTTCTGGACAACGGCCATTCACGGAGTAATGGACCACGCCGTACCGTCACCATCTTCGCCACCCTCAAAGGTGGTGCCGTAAAGCGTGCCCTTCGAGTCGAGGAACAGGGCACCATACGGGTACATGCCATCCTTGCCTCGAAAACTATGGAGCAATGAGAATTCGCCATTATTGCTAATCTTGTACGCGACTCCGTAATTCGAAACGCCACCTTCCTGGGTAGCGCCGTAGAGATTGCCACTCGAATCGCGGACAACGCCACCTACAAATGGATACTGGCCATCGTGAACTCCAGCGGCGAAACTGTGCAGGATGGCTTCCTTGCCGGCTTTGGTCACGCGCCATACCGTGCCGTAATCGACCGTGCCGCAAAGCTCGGTGGTCCCATACAAATTGCCCTGGTCATTAACTACGGGTACTCCGTGAGGGTTGCAGCCGTCTCGTTTTCCTCCGGCGAAGCTGTGTAGCACGGTGACCTTTCCTTCCTTTGTCATTTTGTAAAGTGTCCCGGCATTCCAGCGTCCGCCAGCAGAGGTGATGCCATAGAATGTCCCGTCCTGGCCTACAGTCAAGCTCGTATATGAGGGATAGGCTCCGTCGTTGGGCGCTCCCGCAAAGTTATGGAGAATTGTTTCCTCCCCATTCTTACTTACTTTGTAGATGATGCCATCTCCATTAACTCCGCATGCGCCCGCAACGCCATAAAAGTCTCCCTCGTATTCGACCAGACCGCCGGTGGGATAGCATCCATCGCTGGGGCCGCCAGCGAAGGCGTGAAGAATCGTTTCCGATCCTGCGCTATCAACTTGAAACACGATGCCGTACCAGTACGTTGGATCGTAACCCGTATAGGTGGTGCCGTAGAGGTTACCAAGGTTGTCTCGAATGACTGGAGCCGTGGGGTAAAAGCCATCTACGCCCGTGAAGCTGTGGATCAGTGTTTCGCTGCTGTAACCACGGCCCCATAGTGCAAACACCAACCCGAAACCGGTATTGAAAAAGTTTCCGTAGTTATAAGTGGTGCCGTACAAGGCATCGCCAATCTTTGTTAGGCCCGCATAGGGATTGCCGCCGTCATACGGATACCCGCTGAAACTATGAATTGTTCTGAAAGTCTGGGCGCCAGCGGGCAAGGGGAGCATGAGAAGAACGGTCGATATGATGATTGCTCTTTTGGCCCACCTGATTTTGGCCCCTTGCTGGGCGTGATCACAAGAGTTTGCCGGCCATAACGCGTTTGAGACAACCGGGTTATGGTGCATGCTGGAGGCGAACAGCGGGTTGTAGCTGGAATGCATAGGCTTCCTCTCGGAGAGTTGTGCGCCGTCGGGGGATGCCAGCAGAACGTCAAAACTCTGAGGCGCGGTATGCTATTAGAAAGTCCGTCGCGTTGCAAATGAATTCTTCATCCGTGAAGGCGGGACAGTACTCGATTTGTTTGTGCAGACTGCGAAGCCTTGGCTGCACAACAACGAGTGATCTTGGACGATGTCTCGTTGGGCGAAGATGAAAGTCGTCACTTTACGCAACCAGGCGATTACACGTTTTGACTTCTGGTCAATGAGCGATATGGCGATATTTCAACAATTATGATGGGTTCATGCAGAAGCCTCAGCAGGATCGGCATCGGACTAGCGAAGGTTTCCTCGGCGCGTTCATCATCGGGGCGAATCCAAACAACCGTAGCTTCATGTGATTGTTACTCTCCAGTCGTGAGCAGACTGCGCGGTTCGGTTGAGCTTACTTCCGTGATGGCAAAGTCAGGGCAAACACAGTGCCGTGACCATTGGTTCCGCCGCCTGCAGTCGTGCCATAGAGAACGTTTTTTCTAATGAGCAAACGTGAGTAGGGCCAGGCACCGTCAGAGTAGTAGTCAAAGCTGTGAAGTACGGTCTCTGACCACTGCCCTCCACTTGACGACAGCTCGAACACGACTCCGTAACCGTTAACGCCTCCGATGAAAGTCGTGCCGTAAATATTTCCATTCGCGTCTCGTATCAACGCCCCGTAGGGTTCCCGACCATCCGCACATCCGGAAGAGGAACAGAAGCTGTGAAGGATGGTTTCACTGCCGTCCGGAGTCACTTGAAAGACGGTCCCGTTGGCGGTGGAACCACCATAAGACGTAGTCCCGTACAGATCCTTGTTGCTCCCCCGGACCAAGCCGGCGTATGGAAACCCCCCGTCGGCTCCTGCTGTGAAGCTGTGAAGCACGTTTTCCGTTCCAGCTTCTGTTACCTGAAAAACAGTGCCCCATCCAGCAGCGCCGCTCCAGTATGTTGTGCCGTAGAGACTGCCTTGATGATCTAGTACTAGACCGCCATAAGGAAGCGATCCATCTGTCGATCCCCCTTGGAGGCGATAAATTACGCTTTCCTTGCCATCTGTCCCGATCTTGAACACCGTGCCACCACCTGCATTGCAGCAATTGCCTCCGAATTCGGTTGTGCCGTATGCGTTGCCGTCTGCATCGAACACCAAAGACTCGAAATCGGGGTTGGCCCCATCTGGGATTCCGCCAAACCTGTGTACAACAGAGAAACTCCATCTTTTCGGCGAGGGCGATAGCTTGAACACACTGCCACAACCTACTCCGTATCCAACGTTGTAGTTGCAGTTTGAGTTCTGCGTGCCACCCCAACTAGCGGTGCCGTAGAGATTGCCCTTCCGGTCCGTGGCTAAAGTGCCGAAGGGGGCGCTGCCGTCTCCGCCTCCGGTGAAGCTGTAGAGAACACGAAAAATCCAGCCGCCCTTCGACCGCTTCAATTCGAACACTGTACCGCAGCCCGTCCCGTAACCGCTGTTCGTCTGGCAGTTCGCGCCCTGAATTCCGCCCCAGCCGGCTGTGCCGTAAAGATTTCCCCTGTCTGAGAGTAAGCCGCTCAGCGGGGCACTGCCATCGGCACTTCCAGTAAAGTTGTAGAGTGTGGTCAGGCTTTGTGCGTGCGCCAACTGAGCTAAAGCTACTGCTAAGCCGAGAAAGGCCGTTAAAACAGCCGATCTCGACCTAAGACTATTTGAGTCAAGCTCCGAGCGAAACATATTCCTTCGAAACTCCTTTTTGAGCCTTCGAAAACGGCGGAAAAGCATACCACGATCTCGCCACCTGGCCCAGTGTGAAATCCATGTGTTACGCGGAACTTCGGCGTTGAGTCAAATGCCTAAATGTGTCGTTATCAGGACATCACACGTTTTGAGAACTGGCCGACCTGTCAGGGGGTTAATAAGTGAAATAGAGATTTAACGCCAACTATTCTTTGTCTTGCGGGGCGGCGGGCCGGGCCTCTCGCTTCCGAGCCAGCGCATGAAGGCCCAAAAAGCCGACGAAATACATAAGGGCTTGAAATAGCATCAAAGCACCCATCTTCCGATAATAGCCGCCAGTAAATAGCGCCACGATCGGGATGACAATCATGAAGTACGACACCACTCGGAGCGCCTTCGGACTCATCAGGCCGCCTTTAACTTTGCGGCCGGTCACCAGACGTACCGACTTTGCGAGTACCCACAAGCAACCGAGCAGTAGGACGAGGCAGACGGCAACCCCCAAAATTGGGATTGGCATGTGGGAGGTCAGCACGAGTACGAGCGAAGCAAATCCGCAAAAGAAAGCCATCAAGCCCAGAACCAGTCCAGCTACAACTTGGACCCAACGCGGAAGGTCCCTTTCTCCGAGAGGAGCCTGGGTAGCTCGTCCATGGGCCATTCTAGCTCTCAGTTGACGCCATCAGCCATTCACTCAAACCCCGCCGCAAAATTCAATGAGTGAAATAGAGATTTATCGCCATTCCGACGGGTGCGGACTTGGTGAGTTACAGTCGGAACTTCTGGCTTTGTCCGGCTTTTGTCGTTCAGGGTGTCAACTCAAAAACTACCCCGCAACCGAGACCCGGGGAGGGGTAAGGACAGGAAAGGTCGCCGCCGTAGTAGGTTGTGCCGTATAAATTGCCCGTGCTGTCCTCTACGAAGCTTCCCGGCAGAGAACCGCCCCGTCCTCCCTTGAACTTGTGTAAGACCGACTCTCTGCCATTTGGAGTTATCTTGAACGCCACGCCGCCGCAGCCTCTACAGCTATCGCCGCCAAACGGGGCCATTCCGTAGACGGCGCCAACTGCGTTTACCATCAACGTGGCACCGTTGTCTCCGTCCAAGTAATGGAAGGGAAACAGCACGGAAAAGACTCCCGCAGTGCTGACCTTAAAAACGGTTCCACATCCGTCGATGAAAGGGGGATTGTAGCATTCCCCCTTCTTATACCCGGCTGCCGTCGTGGTGCCGAAAAGATTCCCGGTCTCATCCATAACCAAGGGAAACTCAGGAACAGCTCCATCAGACCCTCCTTGGAAAGCGTACAGCACCGTCCCGTTGCCACCTCTATCCAGCTTGAACACGGTTCCAACACCGTAGGCGCCGCCCTGGGAGTTGGGGATGTAAAGATTTCCTTGGTGGTCCATGACCAGCCCTCGAGGGACACCTCCATCATTCCTGCCGGTGAAACTGTACAGCACTGTGAAGTCACCCGCCGGGGTCAGCTTGAACACGTTTCCCCAACCGTAGGCACCATTGTCGGCGGTGCCGTAAAGGTTTCCGTGGTCGTCCATAATTAGGCCGGAAGGATTGGCCCCATCCGAACCGTCAGTGAACGTGTATAGCAGTCTGAGATGCTTCTCTGGGGTGAACTTGAATATCATCCCGCACCCGCAATCTGATTTGCCGTTTTGGCTGATGCCGTAGAGATTTCCCTTACTGTCCCGGATTAAGTTAGTGGGCCAAGCCCCATCCCTAAAATGGAATGTATGCAACACGCTAAATTTCCGCTCGGCACTTATCTTGAATAGAACTCCACAGCCATTGCTGAATAAACCTTGACCACATTGGCCAACTAGACTGCCGCCAAAAGCCGTGCTTCCATAAAAATTTCCATTCGCATCCCGGAGAAGCGCCTGTGGCCACGAGCCGTCGCTTTTGCCGGTGAATGCGTGCAGCACTTTCTCCTTGTAGCTGGCTGGTTTGCTTGCTTGCGGTTGAGCTTGCGCGGCAGTGAGGAGGATCGCAGCGAGAGTAAGGAGGCTCTTGCGAAGCTGGGAAGACATGTGGGATTCTCCTTTTGGGCGACGATTCTGATGAGTAAAGTATGTGAGTAGGTTGGCTGTGGCTAACGAGATCGGGTATTTAAACTTCGCACAGAAACAGCCGAAAGAGCACCACATCAAATTCTTCTGATTTTCCAGAGCTTCCCTACACAATCAGGCCCCATTCATGTGTGAAACCGGCTGCATACTTGCTTTGCGGCTGGCATGCGATACAATGCCTGTCACTTATGGCGGGTTTGGCATCCCGCTGATTCTGATGGTACCTATGAAATTTTAGCGTGCTGCTATTCATCAAGATGGCACTAGACTGGATGCGGATCCATTCCAGCACAATCTCGTGGCAATAAATGAGTTGGCGTTTAAGGGGAGAAAGATCATGAAATTGCGGATGTTCCTGTCGGCGTTTGTTCTTCTATTTGCCACCGCGCTGGTGGCTCAGACCTTTCGTGGAACCATCTTGGGGACGGTCACGGACGCATCGGGGGCAGTGGTTCCTGGCGCGACTGTCAAGGTGCATAACACGAACACCGGCTTGGAGCGCACCACACAAACCAGCGCGGATGGCAGCTATACCGTGTCCGAACTTCAGGTCGGGACCTATTCGGTCGCTGTTTCGCAGAATGGATTTCAGACGTCGGTGACTAACGACGTTGCGGTAGACGTGGCTGGCGAGCGGCGAGTGGATGTAGCTCTTAAGCCCGGACAAGTTAGTGAGAAAGTGGAAGTTTCAGGCGAAAGCCTGCCGCAGGTGGAAACTACCACGAACGACCTGGGGGGCGTGCTGACGGCGCAAACGGTGCAAAACCTTCCGGTGAATGGCCGAGACTATACCAAATTAATCTACCTGAACCCTGGTGTCGCTGGTTCACCGGATCAGATCTCGGATTCTCCCGGATCGTTCGGCGAGTTCTCGATGAACGGCGCTCGCGGAAGATCGAACAATTATCTGCTCGACGGAACCGATATGAACGACGGCTACCGTAACGACCCGGCGATTAACGAGGCCGGCGTTTTTGGTACGCCTTCAACCATCCTGCCGATTGATGCGGTTGCCGAAGTCAAAGTGATCTCGAACTTCGAGCCAGAGTTTGGGAGAAACGCCGGTGCGGTTGTAGACATCGTCACCAAGAGCGGGACTAATTCATTGCATGGGACTGCGGTTGAATACTTCCGCAATGATGCACTCGACGCACGAAATTATTTCAATCCGGTTAGCCAACCTAAGGCGCCATTCCACAACAATCAGTATGGCGGTTCTGTGGGTGGACCCATCATCAAGAACAAGACTTTCTTCTATTTGGACTATGAGGGCCAGCAGGAGCCGGTAGGGGTTGTGACTCTGGCATGTGTGCCCGACCCAGCGCAGATTGCGGCTGATGGCGGGGCCACAAATCCGGTGACTGCGGCACTTTTGGCGCGTCATCCCTGGCCGGCGCCAAATATTCCTGGAACCTTCGGTGGAGCGCTGGTGGGATCCGAGAACAGCGGCTGCCCTAACGGACCGAACAGCTCGGTAGTCTCGCCTTCGTTTAACCGGCTTACCAGCATGATTGCCAAAATCGATCACAGCTTCAATCCGAACAATGTTCTTACCGGACGGTATTTCTTCGGCGATAGTGTCCAGTCTTTTCCGCTGGCACTAACGGCTAGCGGTGGTCAGTTGCCGGGCTTCAACACCTACACGCCTACCCGTGTCCAGTTGGTTTCTCTCTCGTTCGTGCATACGATTGGATCGAACAAGGTCAATGAGCTGCGGTACGGGTGGAATCGGTTTGCAGAAGGGTTTTTCCCAGGGGACCAGAGTTTCCAACCCAGTTCGATCGGACTCAATACGGGTACCGGTGCCGAGAATCAAGGTCTGCCCATTATTCTTATGGGGGGCTTTGCCCAGCTTGGTGCGACCAGTAGCGTTCCTCGTCACCGCGTGGACAGCAACAATCAGGTGCTCGACAACTTTTCGTGGAAGGCTGGGAGGCACGACGTGAAGTTCGGCGCGGACTTCCACCGCACCACGGTGCAGCAGTATTTTGACAAATACTTCCGCGGAAGACTGAAGTTCTCTGGGCATACGGTGAGCCCGACCCTCACGACAACTCCGTTAGAAGACTTCCTCGCGGGCTACGTGGATAGCGGTTTTCAGTATTTCGGGGATTCCACACGCCACACCTTCGAGAACAACTTTGGCTTCTACGCCCAGGACAATTACCAGATCCGGCGAGGCCTGACTCTGAACTATGGGCTGCGCTGGGACTATTTCGGTGTGGTCGGAGAGAAGAACAACCTGCTGAGCAACATCACCAGTCTCTCGCCAGCAGCGGGGACTGGGACGTTTACTCTGACGCAGGTGGGACAGCCGGGGCTGAGCAGTCTGTATAACCCGGACAAGAAAGATTTTGCCCCCCGTGTCAGTCTGGCGTGGGACGTAGGCGCGAAAGGGAAGACGGTAGTGCGCGCCGGTTATGGAATCTTCTTCGACTCTTTTTCCCAGGACATGGTGCTTGGCCACTTGCCGTACGCGCCGTTCTTTGATCCCGGACCGGCGTATAACAATCTCGGACCAGCGCCAATTCTTTCGACGGGTGCAGTGGGCGGCACCATCGTTGCGGGGAGTCCGGTTTACGCACCTACAACCACTTGCACTTTTGAGTGTGACGCCTTCGGCTTCGATCGCAACATTAAGACGCCGTACATGGAGAACTACAACCTGAACATTCAAGAACAGATCACCAGCAAGTCGGTTCTGCAGGTTGGATACGTGGGATCGCAGGGCCATCGGCTGTGGCGGTTCTTCGATGTGAGCCAGCCGAGCACGACGCAAATCAATAATTGCGATCTGGGCATTTCTGGCGGACCGAGCTGCGGGACCTTCCAGGACTTCGGCAGCGGAGCTCGTCCACTCGCGGGCAACCCTTATGGCGCGTATTACGTGTTGCAGGAGAACTCCACCGGCAAGTCCAATTACAACTCGCTGCAGACCAGCTTCCGGGTGAATGGATGGCATGGGGTTACGTCGATCGTGAACTATGTATGGTCGAAGTCGCTGGATAATTCGAGCGACGGCGAGGACTTTGAACCCAACGCGGCACAGCCCAATGACAGCACCCGTCCCAACCTCGAGTACGGGCCTTCGAACTTCAACGTCCCCAATCGTTTTACCTGGATTTTCGCTTACGATCTGCCAACTATGAGTGGGAACTACCAGCGACTGAAGAACGGTTGGGGCATGAACAGCTCTGTGACATTACAAAGTGGACAACCATTTCAGCTCAACTACAACTTCGAAGATGATTACAGCGGCAGCGGGAACGGCTTCGACCGGCCCGACGTGGTGGGCCCGATTGTCTACCATCCGAGTACGCCGCTGAATTATCTCGACATGAGCTCGTTCGCGATTCCGTGCACGATCTCAGCAGCCGCGCAAGCTGCGCCTTCCGGGTTCGCATCTGATTGCGTTCCCGGCACGCGACACTTTGGCAATGAAGGGCGCGACTCTCTGCACGGGCCGACCTTCAAGCAGTGGGACTTGGCAATTTACAAGACCACGCCAATCACGGAGCGACTAAGCATGCAACTGAGGGCTGAATTCTTTAATGTGCTTAACCATCCCAATTTCGCTAATCCGTTCTTGCCGGCGTTCATTGCGGATGCTGGAGCTGGCGGGTTCCAAGTTGTCAATGGCCGCGAGGTTGCGGGCGCCAGCGGTGGTTATCCAATCACTGCGACCGGCGACGTGGGCATTGGGAATCCGTTCCTGGGTGGGGGCGGACCGCGGGGGATTCAGTTGGCGGCGAAGTTTACTTTCTAGTTTGCCGGATGTTTTTAAGCTCCTCCTGCGGGAGGAGCTTTTTCTTTTGGTTTGCAGTGGCTGAAGCCGATCCGGTTTTTGCGCTGTCGGTGCGAGATGATCGGCGTGGGTTCAGCCGCACACTTTCAAATCCCAAGTCGCCAAGATTGTGGCTTTGCGGTTCAGGGGTCGGGTTGCACTTCTCCTCCGGGAATAATCTTTGTGTTAGTGCGGAACTTTTGGTAGTCGCGGTAGGTGATGTCGTCTTCTACGTTGAAGTTTTTGAGGAGGGCTAGGCGGACGTCGACTTTTACTTCGATGTGCTGCGGCAGCCAGACTTCGTCATTAACGCGCGTCTGCTCGATGATGATGCGCGAGCCCTTGTGAATGCGTGCCAGGAAGAGACCCACGGAAACTGTGTCAATGCATTGGATGTCGAGCTTCTTCCACTGCGATTCGTCTTTGTCGATCCAGGCGCGGAAACGGAATTTAGGAAGGAATTTAGATTCTTTCATGTGTCCCTCGTAGCCGGGGCGCGGTTCGGCATCGATTACGTAGGTGTCGCGTCCGGCTAGAGTTTCAATGCCGGCGAAGTGGAAGTTGTAGGCGTCGGCAACTTCGCTGACAAAGCGGCGGTTATCTTCGCGCTCTTTTTCTTCTTTTTTCTCGCGCTTCCTGCGGTCTTCGTCGGATTCGTTTTTGCGCTTCTCGATTATCTTCTGGATTTTTTCTTCTTCTTTCTTGGCGTCCTTTTCAGAGAGCGGCTTGTCGTCTTTGGCGATGAGGCGTTCGACCGGCTCGCCGTAGAGCTCCATGATCTCGGTGGTTTTCGTTTCAGTCGACTTTACTTGGCCTTGGCCATCGAGCTTATGCTGTTCTTCGCGCTGGATATAAGTGTAGTCGCGCTGGCGTTTGTCGTTCTCGATGTCATTGGCTGCGGTGTGGCGGATGAGTTCGCGGATCTGATCCTCGGAAAGCGATGTAGAAGAGGCGTCAGCGGCCGGTAGTTTTGGCGTAGCGGCTTCCTGGCCGAATACAGCCGAAGACATGAGGAGCAGAAAAATGAGTGCAGCGCGTCTTGTGTGCACAAACATGACTACGATATTTAGACCCAAATCGTTCCCTGAGGTTGCAATTTTAAAGGGAGATTATTCTTTGGCGCAGGCTTTTCCCAGGCACTCGGCCTGGAATAATCTTTCGTCAACGCGGTGCAGGTTTTTGATCATCCGTGGACGGAGCAGTTTGTAGTGTTTGATGTCGAAGAGATAGTTCACGATGAACCAGACGGGTTCTTCGGTGGTCATCCAGTTTAGGCGATCGAAGCGGCTTAAGTTGACCGGTCGCGAGAAGGTCCGCAAGGTGCGTTCGCGCCGCATATTGAAATACAGATTGAAATAGCTCATGGCCAACTCGCGCAGAGTGCGGTAGACGGGCTCGCGATAGCGGCATCCGCTGTAATTGGATTTGGCGAGTGCGCCCCAGTGGCCGTTCATGCGATAGATGGCGAGCACGTGGTCGGTGTCGTGATCGGCTTCGAAATCGAGCAGCAATGGCGGGAAGCCGTTTACACGCAGGGCTGCAGCGGCGAAGATCGCACCTTCGCAGCAGTGGCTGCTGTTTTCGCGCAGCACCCGGCGCGGGGACCAGGCGGTGTCTTCGAGATGGTAGGGCATGTCGTCGAGGAGACGCTGGATGCCGTAGGGCGTTTTCAGGCTGCGAAGTTTGCGGAGTTCGGCGGGGGTGAAGTTGTTCATCCTCGAGGTCAGTTTATCGTGCTGTCGGGCTAGAGGCGTTAACCACTAAGGGCACAAAGATTCACAAAGGAAGAGCCGTAAGGAGACCTGCCAGATCTTGCGGGCTGTCTACCGTGACGTCTGGTGGCGCTTCACATAGTGTGTGCGGGGCGAAGCCGTAAGTCACGCCGCAGGTCCACAGGCTGGCGTTGCGTCCGGTTATGACGTCGACGGAGGAGTCACCGATCATCAAGGTTTCGTCGGGACGGGTTTTGGTTTCGCGCAAAATGGTTTGTGCGCCATGGGGATCGGGCTTCTTGGTGGAGAAACTGTTTCCGCCATAAATATGAAGGAAGAAATCAGCGAGGCCGAATGCTTCGACGATAGCGCGCGAGGGGTTGACCGGCTTGTTGGAAAGCACGGCCATTTTGCGAGAAGTGCCGTTAGAGTTGGCTATGGCGGAAAGCATTTCTCTTACGCCATCGTAGAGGTGGGTATGGTCGAGTTTGTGAATTCGGTAGTAGGCGAGAAAGTGGTCGAGGCCATCCTTTATGAGGGCTTCGTCGCGAGGATCGCCCAGTGCTCGCCGCACCAGCATGGGAGCACCGTCGCCAACGTAGGAGGCGATTACGTCGCCGGGTAGTTCGGGGCGTCCGAGGTGCTTCAGCATCGCATTTACCGAGTGGATCAGGTCGAGGCGCGAGTCGATCAGCGTGCCGTCGAGATCGAAGATTAGCAGCCTGATCTTGCGAGGATCGAATTGGCGGTGGAATTTGATCACTGGTTTTCAGGATAAATGATCGGGAAGCTTTCAGCTCTCAGGCATTAGCTAATCATCTGTTGGCCGAATACGGCCCAAGAGCGGAATGACAATTGCTATTCTCGGTCCCCGGTCTGGATTTACAATGGAAAATAAGATGGCAACCAAGACAGAAGCTAAACCGGCTGGGACGGTTGACGAGAAGATCAGACGTGGGAGCAAGACGTACGAAGGTCTTTCTCGCGAGCGATTGATTGAGGCTTATCGGATCATGTATACCTCCCGGCGGCTGGACGACCGGGAAATCCTGCTCAAGCGTCAACAAAAAATCTTCTTTCAGATTTCAGGCGCGGGTCACGAGGCGGTTGGCGTGGCGGCCGGTCTTGCCATGAAGCCCGGGTATGACTGGTTTTACCCTTACTATCGCGATCGCGCTCTTTGTCTGGCTCTGGGTGCGACGCCTCTGGATATGCTGCTGATGGCTGTGGGTGCGGCGGCTGATCCGCAATCGGGCGGACGGCAGATGCCTTCGCATTGGAGCTTCCCGAAATTGAATGTGGTTACGCAATCGTCTCCCACGGGCTCGCAGATTCTGCAGGCGGTGGGGTGTGCGGAAGGTGGCCGATATTTCGCGAGACATCCTGAGGCAGCCCAGAAAAGCGAGGGCGATTACCGCCAATTTAAAGACGTCAAGTTTCACGGCGATGAGGTCACTTACGTTTCGCTCGGAGACGGCGCGAGCAGTGAAGGTGAGTTCTGGGAGGCGATGAACACCGCGTCCAATAGCAAATTGCCAGTGGTATTTGTGGTCGAGGACAACGGATACGCCATCTCGGTTCCGGTTGAAGTTCAAACTGCGGGTGGAAATATTTCGCGGCTGGTTGCGGGCTTTCCGAATTTCCATTTTGAAGAAATCGACGGCACCGATCCGGTTGCGTGTTATGCGGCATTTCAGCGTACTTTGGCGCATTGCCGGGCAGGCGAAGGACCGGGATTTATTCATGCGCACGTGATTCGTCCGTATTCGCATTCGCTGTCTGATGATGAGAAGCTTTACCGGCCGGAGGCTGAACGCAATATCGATGCGGCGCGCGATCCCATTACGCTGATGCAGATGTTTCTGATTCGCGAAGACATACTCGATGAAAACGCGATCAATAAACTGGAAAAGCAGGTAGAAGACGATTTGCAGGTTGCGGTCGATCAGGCTCTGGCAGCGGCTCCGCCGACCCCGGACACGATTTTAAAATACATCTACTCGCCGGACTTCGATCCTACTTCTTCGGTGCTGGATGTGGAACCGGAATCAATTGCTGCCGCTGCGGACGGGAAAAAGGTCGCGCCGAAAACCATGGCTGATCTCATCAATGCCACGCTGCGCGATGAGATGCGGCGGGACGAGCGCATTGTAGTTTTCGGGGAAGATGTGGCCGATTGCAGCCGCCAACAGTATTTGACCGAGAAGCTGATCAAAGGCAAAGGCGGCGTCTTCAAGCTAACTTACGGATTGCAGAATGATTTCGGCTGCGATCGGGTTTTCAATTCACCGCTGGCGGAAGCGAATATCGTCGGACGCGCTGTCGGCATGGCTACACGCGGGCTGAAGCCAGTAGTCGAGATTCAGTTCTTCGATTACATCTGGCCGGCCATGATGCAACTGCGCGACGAACTGCCGCTGATTCGCTGGCGCTCCAACAATGGATTCTCTTCGCCATGCGTTATTAGGGTTGCGATTGGTGGATACCTCACGGGCGGCGCCATTTATCACTCACAGTGCGGCGAGAGCATTTTCACGCATACGCCAGGAATGCGAGTTGTATTTCCGTCTAACGCATTGGACGCGGCTGGACTTTTGCGTACCGCGATTCGCTGCGATGATCCGGTTTTATTCCTTGAACACAAGCGGCTTTATCGGGAAACCTTTGGCCGTGCGCCGTATCCCGGTCCGGATTATACGATTCCGTTCGGCAAGGCGAAGATCGTTCAGCCAGGGACAGATCTGACCGTGATCACTTATGGAGCCGTTGTTCCGCGGGCACTGCAAGCGGCGCAGAAACTGGAACGCGAGCAGGGCGCCAAGGTCGAGCTGATTGACTTGCGCTGCCTGAATCCGTTTGACTGGGAGACGATTGCGGCGTCGGTGAGCAAGACCAATCGCGCGCTCGTAGCTTACGAAGATACTCTGAGCTGGGGTTACGGCGCGGAGATCGCGGCTCGTATCGCCGATCAATTGTTCGATAGCCTGGATGCGCCTGTGCGTCGCGTGGCCGCGAAAGATGTTTTTGTTGCTTATCAGCCAATTCTCGAAGACGCGATTTTGCCGCAGGCTGAAGATTTGTTGCAGGCTATGAAGGAGTTGGTCGAGTACTGAGCTGCGCACGAATCAGATTTAAATGCTGCACGCAAGATTCCTTGCCCCGCTGGTGAAGAGTCTGTTACGAAACTCTAGCGCGATGAAGAGAAGAGTGGGAAGATGCGGGCATGGCATTTATTCAAGGGGAAGCGCGGGGGCAAGGAACGATGTTTCCAGTGACCTTGGAGGAACTGATTCCGGGGGATCATGTGTGCCGAGTGATCGAAGCGTTTGTGGAGGGGATGGAGATGGGGGTATTGGGGTTCGAGCGGGCCGAGGCGGCGGAGACGGGGCGTCCGGGCTACGATCCGCGCGCTCTGCTGAAGTTGTATCTCTACGGCTATTTGCAGCAGGTGCGCTCGTCGCGGCGACTGGAGGCGGAGAGTAAACGGAACGTGGAGGTGATGTGGCTTTTGGGGCGGCTGCAGCCGGACCACAAGAGCATCGCCGAGTTTCGGCGGCGGAACGGCGCGGCGATCACGGAAGCGTGCGCGGAGTTGGTAAGTTTGGCGCGGGCGGTGGGGTTGGTGCGTGGAGAGTGGGTGGCGATCGACGGCTCGAAGTTTCAGGCGGCGAGCAGCGCGGTGCGAGTGGCGGAGCGGGAGGCGGCGAAGCGTTATCTGGAGCGGGTAGAGGCAGCCGACCAGGAAGAAGAGATCGAGATCGATGTAACGGCGGTGGCGGCAGCGTTGAAGAAGTTAGCGGAAGATCGCGAGCCGGAGGCGCGTTTTATGCATGGGCCGCATGGATCGTCGGCGCCGGCGTACAACGTGCAGATCGCGGTGGATAGTGAGCACGCGATCCTGGTAGCGCAGGCGGTGACGACAGAAGCCAACGACAAGCGCAGTCTGTTGCCCATGGCGGAGGCGGCAAAAGCCGCGCTGGGCGGGCCGGCCGAGCTGCATGTGGTGGCCGATGCGGGATACTCCAATGGCGAACAGGCGGAAACCTGCGAGCGAAAAGGAATCGTGCCGCACGTGGCGGTGCAGCGCAGCATTAACAATCAGGGCGATGGCAGTGCGTTCGACCGCAGCCAGTTCTCTTACAATGCAGAGCAGGACCGGTTTTATTGTCCGGCGGGACAAACGCTGGAACGGAAGGGCGTGAAGAAAGAGCGCACGCGCATTCTTTACCAGGCCACGGTGGAAGCCTGCGGGGGATGTGTGCTGAAAACCCGCTGCACGCAAGCCAAGCGGCGCACCGTGTATCGCCACCTGCACGAAGAGGCGCTGGAGCGGATGGGGCAGCGAGCGACCGCAGAGGCCATGCGCTTGCGGCGCAGTTGCGCGGAACATCCCTTCGCCAGCCTGAAGTACTGGATCTTCGGCCACCCGCGCTTTCTCCTGCGCGGCCAGCGAGGCGCGCAAAGTGAAATGAGCCTGGCGGTGCTGGTCTACAACCTGAAACGCATGTTGCACGTGCTGGGCGCGCCGACGCTGATCGCGAAGCTGGCTCCAGCCTGACGCATGAAACACTCTAGCTCCAGCCTCAGTCGCGCCCAGCGATGAATATTCCGTTGAGTTTCGTAACAGACTCTGAAAGCGCGGGGCTTCGGAATGAACGTCCTCCAATTTTGCGTTCCTCCTTCATTGGCTCGTGGCGCTCAGTTCAGGGGGGGCCAGCCCCCAAACCTGAGTCAGCCCAGTTGCGTTTTGCATCCAACCGGCTTGCCTCACAATCCAATTCCGCAGTAGCAACTCAACCAATCAGGAGAAACGCCGAGATGCCCGACCCCCACGCGACTCTTTCCGCCTCATCAAGAACTGCCGTCTCCAAGGATTGCATCGACCAAATTTTCCGTGAGGCACGGACGCATAATGAATGGTTGGCTCACCCGGTTTCGCCGGAGCTACTCCGCCGAGTCTATGAACTTGCCGCCCTTGGTCCGACTAGCGCTAATAGTACGCCGGGACGATTTGTATTCCTCACCACGCGCGAGGCAAAAGAGCGTCTCCGCCCGGCTCTTTCCGCGAGTAATCTCGAAAAAACCATGGCTGCTCCCGTTACCGTCATCATTGCCTGGGATACGGAGTTCCATGAGAAGCTTCCAAAGCTCTTTCCCCATAAAGATATGCGTTCGGTGTTTTTAGGTAAACCCGGCTTGGTCGAGGTTACGGCCTTTCGCAATAGCTCGCTCGAAGGTGGATATTTTATTTTGGCGGCCCGCGCTCTCGGCCTGGATTGCGGGCCGATGTCGGGGTTCGACAATGCCAAAGTGGACGCGGAGTTTTTTCCCGATGGCAAGTGGAAGTCGAATTTTCTGTGCAATTTAGGTTATGGAGACGGGGCCAAGCTTTTTCCGCGGAATCCCCGGTTGTCTTTTGAAGAGGCGTGTTTGATCTTGTAGGGAGCGCGGCTCGCAGTCCGTCCGTGATATAGTTCCAAGCCGCTAGCAACTTAGATTTCAGATCCAGCCAGTTTGAAGAGGACACCATGAGCAGCAGCCGGTTTCGTTATTTCATGAGTAGGACTTTGGTGATCGCCGTCACTCTGATTGTTGTGAACAGCGCGTGGGGAGCGAGCAAAGAAAAAGTGTTGTACAGCTTCACAGGCGCGACTGACGGCGGCGACCCAGCAGCTGGTTTAATTTTTGACAAGGCCGGAAACCTTTATGGCACCACTGTCGTAGGTGGCACCGGCGCAGCGTGCTCGGGTGGATGCGGCACGGTTTTCAAGCTGACGAAGAACTCCAGTGGTAAATGGACAGAGACCGTTCTGTACAACTTTCAGGCTGGTTCCGACGGCAAGAATCCTTACGGCGGGGTCACCATGGATGCCGAGGGAAACCTGTATGGCACGACCGTTTCCGGCGGCTCCGGCGGAGCCTGCAGCGGCGACGGATGCGGCACGATTTATAAGCTGACACGCTCTGGCAAATCATGGAGCGAGAGTGTGCTCTATAGTTTCACCGGTGGAAAAGACGGAGCCGGTCCCGGTGGCGGCGTGGTATTCGACCGGAGCGGAAATCTTTACGGCACGACCCCGGATGGAGGCGATGTAAACGGGTGCGGCTGCGGAGTCGTGTATCAGCTCGCGCCGGCCAGGAGTGGCGGTTGGCGACAGAAGGTTCTCCACACCTTCACCGATGGAAATGACGGAGCCACCGGCTCGCTTGGTTTGTTGCTCATTGACAGCAACCGCGATCTTTTTGGCGTCGCTGAATTGGGCGGTGCTCATAGCGCCGGCACCGCGTTCGAGGTGTCACCGGTGGGCGGCAAATGGAAGATGCACACGCTGGATGGGTTCAAGGGCATGCCTGACGCCGGTTTTCCCTATGGCGGCTTGATGTCCGATTCAACCGGCAGTCTGTTCGGCACGACATACTACGGCGGAGCAAATGGGCTGGGCTCGGTTTTCAAGCTGACTAAAGGCTCAAATGGCAAGTGGACTGAGAAGGTCCTGTATAGCTTCAAGACTGGAACGGATGGAAACTCACCTACTTCGACGCTGGTCTTTGACGCGCACGGCAATTTGTATGGCACAACCTCGGCCGGCGGCGACTCCAATGGCGATGGCACGGTTTTCAAACTGACTCCTGCGTCCGGCGGCAAGTGGAATGAGAGCGTGGTTTATCGCTTCAAAAACAGTCCGGATGGTGCAAATCCCTATTACGGGTTGGTGCTGGACAAGGCAGGCAATCTTTACGGCACAACTGCAGTCGGCGGAGTGGGTAGCGGCGTCGTATTTGAGATCACACCGTAGCGGGTTGCTGAAATTGTGACATCACGATGCTCGGCACCGGCACAGGCCGCGTGGAAAGACTCTGCTCTGGCTGGAGAAACGCTTCCAGCGCTGTAATAGTATCTTCGAATCAGTGAGTATTACGCTCGCACGAATGCGCCTACATGCGAGGCGTTTTCGCCCTTCACAGAGATTGATTTCAATGTCCAAGTCAAAGGGAAAACGTCCAGGTCTTACTGAGTCGCGCACGGGCGAGGACGCTCGCGCCTACACTGGCGAGCGGTTGCGCGTGGTTCTTGTGGCGGCGCGGAACCCTCTTAACATTGGGGCGGCGGCTCGGGCTATGAGTAATTTTGGGTTTTTGCATTTGCGGGTGGTGAATCCTTATGAGGCGGGGTTTCGCGAGGCTCGATCTGCGGTCGGGGCGTCTGACCTGCTGGCGAACGCGGAAGAGTATAAGACTGTGGCAGAGGCAGTGGCGGATTGCACGCTGGTGGTGGGAACTACTGCGGTGCGTCACCGGGAATTGCAGCATCCGTTGCGGCGACTGGAGTATGGGGCGCGGCTTATCCGTAAGAAATTGGGGTCTGGCAAAGTTGCTTTGCTGTTCGGGTCGGAGAAATTTGGATTGTCTAATGCTGCGCTTAGCCACTGTCATTGGCTGATGCGGATTCCTACCTGCGAAAGTAACATTTCAATGAACCTGGGTCAGGCCGTGGCGGTTTGCCTCTACGAGTTGATTCGCGACAGCAAGGCTGCGCGGAAGACGGAGAAAGTTCAGCGGGCGACGGCAGAGGAACTTGAGCGGATTACCACCAAGTTGCTTGAGGCCATGCGGGGGAGCGGGTATTTGGACCGGCGTCCTATTGCTGATGTGGAGGAGCGAATGCGGCGATTGGTGCGGCGGTTGAATTTGCCGGCGCGGGATGCAGTGGTTTGGTTGGGGATTTTGCGGCAGATTGCTTGGAAGTTGAAGTCAGGGCGCTCGGCGGATGGTACACGCTAGATCCCTCGCCCCGCTGAAAAGCGCGGGGCTTCGGGATGACAAATCAGGATGGGTGAGATCGTCTGAAGAACCGGTCGCGCCGTCGGTAAGGCGATTCGACGTCATAAAAAAAGCGTCGCTGGTTGGCGACGCTCTTTTTTGTCCGGACTACAACAAAACTATTTGGTGTCGGCGGTTGGGGTGGCTCCGAATTCTCGACGTCCGATGGTACGGGCGGCGCGGGCGGCCATGGGGGGCATTCCTGCCGCGGCTCCGTAGCGTTCCATAAGCATGGGTACCATAGCGCCTTCGGCTTCTTTTACGAACGTCATCGTGCCTTCGGCGGCCATGTCTACGCGGATGAAGTCTCCCAGCCTTACCTGTCCCGTCGCGACCAGGTTGGCTAGAGGAAATACTAGATGCCGCTCAATCGCACGCTTCAGGTGACGCGCTCCGTATTTTGGATCGGTGCCTTCGTGGAGCAGGAAAGTCTTCACCTTGTCGGTGCAGTTGAACACGAATTGATTGGCGGCAGACGCCATCAGAATGCGCTGTTGCACCATGCCTAGCTCGATGTCGAGGATCTGCTCGAGATGCTCAGGCCGCAGGGTCTTGAACACCACCACCTTGTCGATGCGGTTCATGAACTCTGGGGTGAACTTGCGCCGGGCAGCTTCGACCGCAGTGCGATCGATTTTGTCGTCCAGACTCGAGTCGACCAGTTTGGGCTTGTGGGTGAAACCCATGCCGCCGTCGACCAGGTTGCTCATTTCGCTGGTCCCCAGGTTCGAGGTCAGGATAATGATGCACTGCGACATATCGACGCGGCGGTTGTCGCCCAACGTCAAAGTCGCTTTGTCGAGGATGCCGAGCAGCAGTTGCCAGAGCGCGTCAGAAGCCTTTTCAATCTCGTCGAAGAGCAGGATGGAGAGCTTCAGCTTCTCCGTGTGCCACTGGTTCAGGGCTTCCTGCGTCAGGAGCGGATGAGTCTCGCGATGTCCGAGGTATCCGGGCGGCGAGCCGATCAGCTTGGCGATTTCGTGCGAGTGCTGGAACTCGGCGCAATCGATTTTGATGCAAGCGCGGGAGTCACCGAACAGCGTTTCCGACATGGCTTCGACTACCCGAGTCTTACCGGAGCCTGTCGGTCCCAGAAACAGAAGATTACCAACCGGACGCCCTGGAGGATTCAGTCCCGCCAGGAACATCTGATAAATTTCAACCACTTTTTCTAGTGCGGCGTTCTGACCGACAATTTTGCGGCGCAGAGTGTTGTCGAATTCCCTGGCGTCGTTGCTACGGCGTGTAGGATCGAGAACGGTGTTGAGAGCGTTTTTCATAAGGTCAGGGCGTTTCCCTTCCTGGGCTTTCTATTAGATAGTGGCTGGTTAATTTCGTCGCTTCGAAAAGCGACAAATTTTGTCATTTCCGGGTAAATTGTGGTTAGCTTCCTCACCGCGATCTCCCTTAGTGCAAATAACGCGCCATCCCCTGAGAACTGCCCACGGCTTATTCCTTCACAACTTAGATGCTGTTAATCGTCCATGAAGGTACTTAGTACGCCGGAGGAAATCATGTAAAGGGAAATAGTTTGCGCATGAGAAATTTTCTCGATGGAGTAGGGCAAAAGCCTACTACGACGGTCGTGACCAGACGTAACTAGCACGTGTATGAGCGGGCCGCTAGCATCCGGGTTAAGCAATCATCCTGCTTTTCACGGAGAAAAACGTGGGCCGCTCTGGGTCAATTCTGATCATAGTTTTGTCTTGCCTGACTCTTGGATTCGTTTCCTGGCGATTGGCTTTTGAGGTTCCTGCGGCGGCGGCTCAGCCTGGGCAAGCCCCGGAGTTGGTGCGGACATCGAACCCGGCTCCGCGAGCAGCCAAGGCGGAGGAGCCACCCGCTCTTGTCGCCGGCAACATGCCGCCAGGCACCGCGCTGTACGTGGCGAAGCGCGGGGATACGATCAGCGTGGTTGCGCATCACTTCCTGCCGCAGACGAGGTTTCTGACCTATACCCAGCTGAGTGATGCGATTCGCGAAGCCAGCGGGAACCCACAAGGGACTTACCTGAAATCGGGACAGGAGTTGATTGTGCCGGGAATTTTGCCGGCGCCGATTGTGGAAAGGAGCGTTCCCGTGGCTCGGGATTTCGAAGTGCGCGCGGTTTATCTGACTGGGGTGATGGCGGGCAGCGACAAGGGATTGAAGATCATTCGGCGGTGGCGTGAGTTAGGCGGAAACGCGGTCGTTTTCGACGTGAAGGATAGTGATGGAAGCGTTAATATTCCTTTCGACCACCCGCTGGCGGGTTCGCATCACGTTGCCATTCACGATCTGCCTAAGTTTACGCATTTCCTGCATTCGCAGGGTATGCATGCTATTGCGCGAGTGGCGATATTCCGTGATGAGAGGCTGGTGGTTGCGCATCCTGAGCTGGCGATAAAGTCCCATAAAACCGGTCAAGCGTGGCGGGAAAATGGCAAGCTGGTGTGGACCGACCCATCGCAGCCCAAGGTGCAGGAATACGATATTGCGCTGGCCAAGAAGGCGGCTGAGTCTGGCGTGGACGAGGTTCAGTTTGATTACGTCCGCTTCCCTGCTGAGGGCGACCAGAAAGATGCCAGCTTCGTGTTCCAGACTGAGCATCCGACATGGCATCGTTCCGAGGTCATTGCTGATTTCCTGAAGCATGCTTATGCGCAGCTGCACCCGACCGGCGTGCTGCTGTCGCTGGACGTGTTTGGCATCATGGCTTGGCAACGGCCGGTTGATCTAGCGCACACAGGGCAGGACATCGTGCTCATGGCGAAGTACTGCGATGTGCTTTCGCCGATGATTTATCCGTCTCATTTCTTTGGCATGGATGGAATTGCCCATCCGGGGGATGCGCCGGAGCATTTTATTGGCGAATCCATGAAGCGGTTCGAGCTGATCACCAAGGGCAGCGACGTGGTGATACGCCCGTGGCTGCAGGCTTTCCGCTGGCGCACCTCGACCTACTCGCCGAAATATATCGAAGTGCAGGTGCAGACGGCGAAACAGACAGGCGGAGTTGGATTTCTCTTCTGGAATGCCAGTAACGATTACAGCAAGCCTTATGCGGCTATGCCAGAGATGCGGGCCGCGAAAGGGCAGTATTTCCGAGGAGATGAACTGCCAGGCGCAGTCCAAGCCGGGCTGACGCAAACCAAGGACAAAGTAGAGATCGATAAGTAGCCAAGGCTGCCTCCGTCAGCGGCTAACTGGAAGCACCCTGATCAAGTTGCGCCGCCTGTCTCTCCCTGCGCCAGGTGGAAAATGCAGGCGCACCCAGCGCCAGCAGTCCCAGACTCACCGGTTCATGCGTGGGTGAAGGCCGAACCGCTGGACTTGGTTCTTCGATTTCGCTCCCGTCCTCCGGCCCATTTGTCTTCCCCGTAAGGATGGACTTGTTCGCTATCGTCTCGTATGCGTAGCCGGTGAGAAGGCCTTTGATCTCGCCGTTGCTGGTGTTGCAACTCACGTTCAGTCTGGCCCAGCCGTAGTGAATCTTCCCCTTGACGATGAACTTTAACCCAAGATACCGGCTCTTCGCATCATTCCAAGAGCCGTGGCATCCTTGGGTTGCATTTGCATAGAGCATGTAAATCTGCTTTCCGAAAACGAATGGGGCATTCGGTCCAACTGGATTCCCAGCCTTGAGTGCAAAAGCGTAAGGACGATGGAAAAGCGATGTGCCAAATCCTTCCACCCCATTTGATGGTTGAGCGGGAAGGGCATTTAGAAACCCCTGGCCAGAGCCTTCGAATGTGTTCCAGATATCCTGGAAACTGAAGTCGGTTTTGCCGTCGTGGTTGAGATCCAAAGGAATCGTTTGACCGACGCCAATGACCCGGTGGGCCGGCGTGTAGACGATTTTCGCTTCAGCAGGCGGAGACACCGCGAGTATCCCCACGCCTGCTGCACTGGCCGCGAGGGCGTACATATTGAGCCGTTGATGGGTTGAGTCGGACAGGGCTGAAGATGTCCTGGCAGGTCGGGGAGAGTGCTTCATAATATCCTCCTCCGTGGGCGAAACATTATGATTGCGGTCCCGGGCGGAAGTCAACGGAGGGACGGGCATCCCAAAGCGCTGCGTTTGTTGCGCGACGGCGTACGATTCCTTCCGGCGCCAGATGGAAAGTGCGAGGCGCTCCCATCGCCAGCAGACCGAGTGTGGGCTTCGGAACTGGAGCGCTAAGTCTCGCCTCCCGCTGACGGGGGCTGCCAATAACGTCGTGGTCGGTCCCCTTCGTCTTTCCAGCGATGATTGGCCTATTCGGAATCGTCTCGTAGGCGTAGCCGGTGAGAGTAGCGGTAATGGTCAGATTCTGAAGGACAACGTTTAACCGCGCCCACCCATAGTGAGTTTTCCCGCTTATCTTGAATTTCAAACCCAGGTAACGATTCTTGACGTTGACCCAGCTACCACCGCTGTCGGTTGCGCCGTCGCCGGTGGTGCCAATGAAGGCCATCCCTTTGCCAGGAAAGTATCGCCTAGTACCAATCAGCGCTCCGCGCCTGAGGGCGGAGGCCCAACTAGCGCTCGACCATCCCGTGGTGGCGAACCCACTTGCTCCGTTGCCTGCAGCGGGTAGCACGGAGAGCCGCGCTCCCCCACCACAGCTTCCGCAGCGGAAGTCTTTCAGGGTGAAGTCAACAACGCCGTCGTGGTTGAGGTCGAGTTTGTAGCTCACGCTCTCCTTGATGACGCGATGGGTGGGAGTGTAGACGATTTCGGCATCGCTGGGTGGGGCCAGGGCCAGCATTCCAACTCCAGCCGCGGTTGCCGCAAGCTCATATGCGTGCAAGCGCCGATGGCTTGATTCGGATAGCCTCGACACCCTCCTAGGACCTAAAGAGCGGTTCATCGAACTCTCCTTCGATTCGCAATTGTTGGGAGGCCTGCAGAGCAGGCACCGCTTCCGCGCGCGGACTGCACGGTTTTCATGGCGTCACCTCATACACGACTCCATTTTCGTTATCGCCACCGATTTGAGTTTCGCCGTATAGGCTGCCTCTGTTGTCGATGATTAAAGGGCTGGTCGGATAACCTCCGTCTGACCCGCCAGTGAAATCGTAAAGGTTAGTGTATTTCCATATGTCGTGGGCACCGGGGGACAGTTTGTAGACGAGCCCACAACCGTTACCGTTGCAGTTACCCGTACCGCCAGTCCAGGTAGTGCCATACAGATTGCCTTTTGCGTCGAGGACTAAAGCGCTCCGGAACAGACCTCCGCCCAGTCGTCCGGTTTGGAATTCATGCAGCACCGTATACTTCCAACCGCCCTTTGGGGTGGGCGACAACCTGAACACAGTCCCATCGCCGAAAGCTCCATCGGAAACAGTTGTGCCGTAGAGGTTGCCTTGGCTATCGGATATCAGAGCGCTCAGAGGATTGGCGCCGTCGGCGCCGGCGAGCGTGCGAAGCACGTTCTCTTTCCATTTGCCGTTCGAGTTATCCGTGAGCTTGAACAAGACGCCGCACCCTGCGTTGCAGCCCCATGAGGAATGGCCGCCGTAGTTGGTCGCACCGTACAGATCGCCGCCAGGGCCCCAAACCAATGCGGTTACGGGGTCAGCGCCGTCACGGCAATCCCCAAGGCAAAAGCTGTGAAGAACGTGCTCAGTCCATTTCCCCGAGCCCGGAGCCAGCACGAAAACCGTTCCGCACGGACATCCTCTCGCGAAGCCACCGCCGGTGCCGTAAAGATTTCCGCCCTGGTCGAAGACTAAGCCCCCATTGGGATTGACTGTGTCGTTGTTTCCTTGAAACGCGTAGAGCACGCTGTATTGCCACTGTCCTTTGGAGTCGGGAGCCAACTCGAACGCGGCGCCACAGCCGTAAAAATAACCGGAGCAACCTCCGCCATAAACAGTCGTGCCGTACAAAGCTCCGGCCGCGTCAAGCACCAAGCCACCATTGGGAGAGTCCCCGTCGTCGCAATTGGTCTGAGAACAAAAGGCGTAAAGTAAACTCTTCGTCCAGGCGCCAGTCCCGGGACTCAGCTTGAAAATGGTACCGCAGCCGGTCTCACCGTAGGTATTACACAATGTGTTCTGATTCCCGCCGGCGTATGTCGCCCCGTAGAGATTGCCGGCGGCGTCAAAAGTCAGCCCACCGTACGGATCTGCACCATCACTTCCGCCTTGGAAGGAATAGAGCACTCGATACTTGCTAGCCGCCCAAGCGCCTGATGCCAAAAGCAAAATTGCTGTCAGGACCGCGAGGCGTTTCAAACGGGCCATCAGTTGCGGCGCCATATCACGATGGATCGGTGCGAGAATTGCGGAGGGCGTCCCGGTGGGTCGGGGGGAGTGTTTCATGGAAGTCCTCCTCTGCGGGCGGAGAATTATCTTGCGGTTCTAGGGGCAAAGTCAACCGGCATTTTCCGAACGCCGTCGGGAGACCGAGGGCTTGGGTTTGGCTCAAAATCCATGGCCAGAGCGCCCACAAAACATAGTTAACAGAGACGCGCCTTCGACTCGAATCTTTTTTTTGACGCGGTCCGAAAAACCTGCTGATGCTGGCCAGACCTGGGTTATAATCTGCTAGTTTTACTTGCTTTCGCCCAGCCTCCCTCGTGTACCGTGCTGCCTGTCGTAAGTGCCAGCAGGCGGGTCCGCCCACGGAAGAAATTTTGGCATCTAACGAAACTCCCTGCTGTACGCGCGAATCCAATCTCTAGGAGCGGTCAATGGCGATTCAGAAGACGGAGAAAATCTGGCACAACGGCAAGCTCATCCCCTGGGATGATGCGCAGATTCATGTAATGTCGCACGTGGTTAACTACGGTTCGTCAGTATTTGAGGGAGTTCGATGCTACGCGCCGCCCAGTGGTCCGGCAATTTTTCGGGCAAAGGAACACACGCAACGGCTTCTGGATTCAGCGAAGATTTATCGCATTGACGTCGACTACACGCGCGAAGAGCTGATTTCCGGCATGCTCGACTTGGTGAAGGCGAATGGGATCTGGCCATGCTATATGCGGCCTATCATTCTGCGCGGGTATGGCGAAGCTGGAGTCAATCCGTTCAATTCGCCGACTGAAGTTTATATTTGCAACTACCCGTGGGGAAAATATTTGGGCACGGACGCCGAGCAGGGCGTGGATGTGTGCGTTTCGTCATGGACGCGCATCGCCCCGAATACGCTGCCGGCGATGGCGAAATCGGCGGCGAATTACATGAATTCGCAGCTGATTAAGATGGAAGCCATTATCAACGGATACGTCGAAGGTATTGCGCTCGATGCGAATGGGTACGTCAGCGAAGGCTCGGGCGAGAATGTTTTCGTCGTGCGCAATGGCGTGCTGCAGACAGCGCCGCTGGGTAACTCGGTGCTTCCGGGAATTACGCGCGATTCGGTTTTGCAGATTGCGCGGGAGCTGGGGATTCCAGTTTCAGAGCAAGGGATTCCGCGGGAGTTACTGTACATTGCGGATGAAGCTTTCTTCACGGGTACGGCGGCTGAGATTACTCCCATTCGGTCGGTCGACAAGATCAGCGTGGGCAAGGACGTGACTGGAGCCATAACTAAAGCCATTCAGAAAGAGTTTTATGGTATAGTTCGCGGCGAGAAAGCCGACCGGTTTGGATGGTTGACGCCGGTTCCGGTGAGCAGCAAGCAGCCGGTTACGGTTTAAAAGATTTCAAATTTTACAATCCGGGGGCGCTCAAACGGCGCCCCTTAAAGTTTTTTGACCCCGTCTAGACATAACATCCACGAGAGCTAAGGAGAAAAACATGGCAACACCACAGCAAGGCCCCAGTCCGGAATTTGCTACCGCCTATCGCGACTTAATGCTGATGGGTCTGGAAAATGAAATGAAAGCTACGCAGCGGGTGCTGGCCGCAATACCTGATGCAAAGCGTGATTACAAACCTGATCCGAATGCGCGCACGGCGTGGGAACTGGCGTGGCATTTGGCATCGGCGGATGTGCAGATGCTTGATGAAGTCGCCGATCGTAAGTTTGCGATGGAGGCTCGATTTAAGGAGGAGCCGAAGACATCGGCTGAGCTGGCCGCGTGGTATGAGAAGAATTTTCCGCGGGCGATTGAGCGGGTGCGGGCAATGTCCGCGGAAGAGTTGCTCACACCAGTCGATTTTTATGGCGTGTTCACTCTGCCGGACGTGTTCTATCTGGGATTCGTGAACAATCACAGTATTCATCATCGCGGGGCTTTGGCAACTTATCTGCGTCCGATGGGGGCGAAGTGTCCGTCGATTTATGGCGGCAGTTACGACGAGCCTTTTCAGGGTGCTGAGTCAACTGCTGCTTGAGTTTTTTGGGTCGATGGAAAGCCGCCTTTGTTGGCGGCTTTTTTTATTGCTGGAGATTCTTTTGGCGCAGGAAATTACTTACGACTTCTTTTACGTCGCGGTGCTGACCGTCGACGGCGTAATTTAGCTGGCGCATTTCGGCGTCGGAGATCTTTCCGGTAAGTTGATCGAGAGCCTGTTTTACTTGGGGATGTAGAGCGAGCGTCTCTTGACGAATTATGGGCACGGCTTCGTAGGGAGGGAAATAATGTTTGTCGTCGTCGAGAATGAACAGGTCGAGCGCGGGGATCAGGCCGTCAGTATTGTTGCCGGCTATCAGATCGACTTGTTTGTTCTTGAGGGCGCGGGTTAGCAGGCCTAGGTCCATGATTTGCGGAGGCTTTGCGAAATGCAGGCCGTAGGTGGCTACGAGGCCTTTGTACCCGTCGGGACGCTCCATGAATTCGTAGCCAAACCCGGGGCGCCACTTGGGAGTGTAGGGCGCGGCTTGTGAGATGGTTTTCAGGCCGAGGCGGCGAGCGTCCTCGCCGCGGATTTCGATTGCGAAGGTGTCGTTGAAACCGAATGGCACGCCCACGGCGAGATTGAAGCGCTTGGCATATTCCGTCTTGACTTGGTCGTAGACTTTTTCATGATCGGCGCCGGGCTTTTCTTTTAGTACCGCAGTGAGAGCTGTGCCAGTGTATTCGGGATAGATGTCGATACGGCCTGCGAGGATGGCCTGATGGCAAATGTACGTGCCGGCGAGATAGAAACGGCGCTCGACGCGAAGATGAGTTTTCGATTCGATTTGCTGCGCAATCATTTCTCCGAGGATGAGTTGCTCGGTGAAATTCTTGGAGCCGACGACTATGCGATTCTCGCGAGAGGGGCCGCACGCGGTGAGCGCGGAGACAAGGAGGATTGTGGTGATTCGTTGAATCATGTTTGCCGAACAGCTGTGATTCCGCAAGATCCGCTGTCATTCTGAGTGAAGCGAAGAACCTACGTATCTTGCCGCCTACGAATGCAGAGATCTTCGCTTTGCTCAGGATGGCAAAATTAGTGAGGGCTGAGGCGTTTCTCAAGCCAACCCAGGCTCACATCAGCCAGCAAGGCCATGGCGGCGGCGGGAATCGCGCCTGCGAGAATTACCTGATTGTTGACCATGGCTAGGCCACGAAAAATATATTCTCCGAGGCCGCCGGCTCCGATGGCGGCGGCGATCGTGGCCAGACCGACGGAAATTACCGTGGCCACGCGAACTCCGGCGATGATCACTCCGAGAGACAGCGGCAGTTCGACTTGAAAAAGCAGTTGGCGATCGGTCATGCCCATCCCGCGCCCGGCTTCGACTATGGCGCGATCTACACCTTGAATGCCGGCGTAGGTATTGCGAATGAGCGGGAGCAGGGCGTAGAGGGCTAGGGCGAGAATGGCGAGGCGGTCGGCTCGCGCTCCTATCCACGGAGCTGGCAGGAGGAATCCAAATAGAGCGAGGCTGGGAATTGTTTGAATGATATTTGCTCCTCCAAGAACTGGTTTGTTGAGAATGGGCCAGCGAGTGATGAGGATTCCGAGCGGGATTCCGATAAGCACGGCAAGAAACGTCGAAATTCCTACCAGCTTCAAATGCTCGAGGGTCAGTTCGAGAACTTCAGTACGATTCTGCAGCATGAATTGCCAGACGTTCATGGTTCCTCGCTATTGCGTGCGAATGAGCTACAGGTACTGAGAAGGGCGAGGACGCCCGTCCTCCATTAACATTTTATTTTCAGTCGGTGCCAAAAGCTTCTTTGTAGGCGGCGGCTAATGGGTCGTTTGAATTTAGAAATTCCTTGGGCGTTTGCACGGTTACCAGGCGGCCCGCATCCATTAACGCAATGCGCGTTCCCAGCAACAGGGCTTCACGCAAGTCATGAGTAACGAAAACAACGGTCTTGGCAAGACGTTTTTGCAAATTTAGAAATTCATGTTGCAACTCCGCGCGGGTGATCAGGTCGAGGGCGCCGAACGGTTCGTCCATAAGCATGATAGGCGGATCGGCTGCCAGAGCACGGGCTACGCCTACCCTTTGGCGCTGCCCGCCCGACAGTTCGCGCGGATAACGGGAGGCGATTTCGGAGTCCAGCCCGACGAGTTCGAGTAATTCTTGTACTCGTGCGTGAATTCGATTGGCGGGCCAATTTTCGATCTTTGGAACCAATTCGATATTTCGTTCGATGGTGAAGTGAGGAAAGAGTCCGACCTCCTGAATTACGTAGCCGATCATGCGGCGCAGGCGGATTACATCCCAATCGCTAGTCGGACGCGTTTCGACTAGAATTTCGCCGCTGCTCGGAGTGAGCAAGCGATTGATTAGTTTGAGAGTGGTAGTTTTACCGGAGCCGCTGCGGCCCAGCAGGACTAGTGTTTCTCCGCGCTGTACCTCCAGGTTGAGATCGTGGAGGAGTTCGCGTCCGCTGTCGCCGTTCACTTTATAAGCGACCTTGCGGAATTCAATGGCTGGGCGCGCGTTGGAAGAGTCGTTCATCGATTTTCTTGTAGCTTTCAATTCACCGTTCGCTCTCCGAGGGCAGGATGCCCTCGGGACAGCCGGCGAGACGCCGGCGCTACTAAATTTCGGCGCTACAGAGTCTCGTATGCTGATGGTGGCAGGCCGGTGATGCGCATGCCAGAATGGCCTTTGTGCCTGATGTTCAGCCCGATCAATAGCGCGGTGATTTGTTCCAGGATACGGGCGTTTTCCAGTTTGCCGCCGTCGATTGCGCGAACTCCTGGGATTTTTATAGCCAAGTTGCGCGCGACGTGGTTGGCGTTAGGATCATCACCGCAGACAATCACATCGCAATCGACCGGGCCGTCGGCATTCAGCAACTCTGCTCCCAGATTTTGAAAGCTAGCTACGACGGAAACGCCTTTGGGCGCAAGCTCTGCGGCCTGTTGCGCGGCGGAGCCTTGCCAGACGCCGAGAGTGCGAGTGGCGCGTCCGCCAACGCTAGCGGCCAAGGGCACAGTGGCGTCAATCACGATACTGTTGGGTTTAACTGCCGATTTGATTTGCTTTAGTAAAGTTGCGTGGCCTTCGAATGGAATCGTGAGTACGATTAAATCCGCGGAACTGCAGGCAGAGATATTTTCGCTGCCTGAAACCTTTGCGGCTGCGCCGACTTTCTGCTTGATTTTTTCAGCTGCTTCCTGGGCGCGATTGGCATCCCGCGAGCCAATGATCACACTCTCTCCGGCTTGCGCCCAGCGCAAAGCCAGACCGAATCCTTCAGGGCCAGTGCCCCCGAGAACCGCGATGGGCCGGGCTGCGCTCATGGAAGTATGGTCACGCAAACTCCGGTTCGAGCAAGTGCTCGCAGCTGAACGCTTCCGGCTGTAGTTTGAGATTGATTTTTGTGTATACGGTATTGCGCTCGGCAGGAATGCGGCCGGCTTCTAGAATGAGCGCCTGAAAATCTTCAGGGCTGGTGTATTGACCGGCTGTCGCTCCGGCCTCGCGCGAAATATTTTCTTCCATCAAGGTTCCGCCGTAGTCGTTGGCTCCGGCATGCAAGCAGAGTTGTGACAGATCGCGATTCAGCTTTACCCATGACACCTGAATATTGTTAATGGCGCCGGCGAGTAGAACTCGCGCCAGTGCGTGGATTTTAAGGTGTTCTGCGAGTGTTGGACCAGAGCGCGCAATTCCTTGATGGAAGAGCAAAGTGTTCTGATGAACAAAGCCGAGCGGAACAAATTCGGTGAAACCGCCAGTTTGCTCCTGGATTTCGCGAAACAGCAAAAGCTGATTGACCCAGTGATCCGGTGACTCGACGTGACCATACATTAATGTGGAGGTACTACGAATGCCGCAGGCGTGCGCGGTGCGAATGACGTCTTTCCATTGCTCAGTGGAGAGTTTGTTGCGCGAAAGGACAAAGCGAACGTCGTCGTCGAGGATTTCGGCGGCCGTTCCCGGTAGAGTGTCGAGACCGTTGTCGCGGAGCATCTGTAGATAATCTTTCAGCGGCAGGCCGGTGAGTTCGATACCGTAAACAATTTCCATGGGCGAAAAAGCGTGAATGTGCATGCCGGGAACTGCTTGTTTTACGGCACGCAGGATGTCGCGATAATAAAACGGTGGCAGGCCGTGCGGCAGGCCGCCTTGAATGCAAACTTCGGTGGCGCCGATTTGCCAGGCTTCCACGGCCTTCTGTGCGACTTGTTCGAGGCTGAGAAAATAGGTATCGGATTCGCGAGGGCCGCGGCTGAACGCACAAAACTTGCAGCCGACAAAACAAATATTGGTGAAATTAATATTGCGATTGACTACATAGGTAACGATGTTCCCTACCAGTTCGCGGCGTAAGGCATCAGCGGCAACGAGCAGGCCAAGAAGGTCATCACCCTCAGCATGTGCCAGCAGCGCGCACTGTTCGCGGGTAACTGTGCCGCCGTCCAGCGTTTCCATCACTTGTTCGAGTGCCGAGCGGGTTTCGCAATGCATGCGAGGAGCAATGTCCGACCACTCAAGCGAAGGAAGGTTTTCTAATTCTGAGTGAGTGAGAGCGCGAGTCATACAATTCTCCTTACAATTAGCGAAACAAATCGTTCGCCGCGGGACGAATCAGGTCCTTTGCCCGTCCCCGAGCAGGCCGATAAGCGAACCCTCGAATGATACACGCTGGCGTGCGTGCCAGTTTGCCGCAGACCAAACCTGCGGCACAAGCCAGTTCATCCGCGACGGCTTCTATAGTCACGCGCAGGGGATAGCCGTGCGGGTCGCGTTCTCCGCGATAATCGTGCAAGGCTTTCATTCCAGCAACGCCAATTGCAACTTCCGTGAGGCCTTCGCGCCACGGACGCCCGAAACTATCAGTGATGATGACCGGAATGGAAAGCTTCAGTCGTTTTTTCAGCTGGCGATGCAGCTTTGAAGCAGCCGCATCCGGGTCTTTGGGGAGTAGCAAAGCGTGGTCGCCGCCGTCGACGTTAGAAGCGTCTACGCCGCTGTTGGCGCAGATCAGGCCGTGACGAGTTTCGGTGATGAGGACGCCACGTTTGCGCCGAACTATTCGCTTGCTTTCCTGTAGGGCCACTTCGGTTACGCGAGCGTCGAGTTTGTAACGCCGCGCCCATGCTCGCGATGCAGCGGAGGGAGTGATTTTCTCAAGAGGAACAAGTTGGCCCTCCGCCTTGGAGACGATTTTGTGTTTCACGATCAGGATGTCGCCTTTTAGCAGTGACAGATTCAGATGCTGCAGAGCTTGGATAAGTTTTTCTGCCAGGGAGTCACCCGGTCGGATTTCGTCATCCAGCGAAACAGGGATGATTCGCAGCTCACGTGATTGACCGATGCCTGCCATGCTCGCATGCTAGTTTACGACTATCGACTGATCGGTAGATGCATAGCTAATGCGCCGCCGAGCTTTGCTCGGCCTGGCCCTTCGACTTCGTCAACGCAGGCTCGCGAGACGCCCGTCCCACACGGGTATGGCTGGTTCAGTTATTCGTTTGCTGCAATGGGAAGACTAGTCAGGTCCCACTGGCGAACCAGATGCTGGGCGCGGGTTTCACCGGGGGCCTCTGCCAGTTGGTTTAGGTCGGAAGGGTTGTCTATATCGAGAGCGATTCCGGGAAGCGAAATAAGCACGCAGGGCTTGTCGGTAGCGCGTGCGGCGGCGAGATGCGGTTTGAAACTGTCGTTTCCAAAGCGCAGCGGAAATAGACTGGCGGGACGTCGAAACGCCGCATTCGTACCTCGACCATCGGCCGCGGGAACGAGCACAGAACCCTCAGCCGGTGCGGCTTCCAGAATCCTTTTAATCTCGGAGCCCTGGATCAGGGGAATATCGGCCGGAATCACCAGCGTACTGTTGATCCCTTGCTCCTCGCAGAACCGGGTGGCCATTTCGATAGCGTCGGTCTCACTGCGGTTTGCCTTGTCAGGAATGATTTGGAATTCGAATCGCCGCGCGAGTTCGATCGCAAACGGATCGCTCGTCACGATGCTGACCTCGGTCGGGCTGACGCATGTGTGCAGCGTTTCGAGCACATCAAAAAGCATGGCCTGAGCCAAGCGGGTACGAGTTGATTGATCGAGCATCGATGCCAGGCGCTGTTTGGCATTGGCCAGGCTCTTCACCGGAATGAGGATCATGAGATGTCTGCCGCCCGCGCGCTTTCGGCACCCAGCAAGGCAAGTACGGTCCGCGCGAGTTTGGCTTTGTCTTCGGCGGTACGCATGATGGTGTTGGTGCAGTGTACACGCAGTCCTGGGTGCACCAACTTCTTGGTGGCTTCCTGGTCGCGGACATCCGCGATTAGAACATCGAGGAAATCTTCGTATGCCTTCACTATCCCGGCAATCGAAACAGGCAGCCCTTGCGCAGCCATCAAAGCGCCGGCGGGGCCCGAGACGGCGGCGTTGTTGACGATGGGACTTATGGCGCCAACTATTGCTTTAGTTTTTCCCAGTGCTTCCCGAATCTCGGCGACTGCAAGGATTGGGCCGATGCTGCTGACGGGATTGCTCGGAGCCAGGATGACGGTGCTAGCAGACATGATGCAATCGATTACGCCGGGTGCGGGTTCGGCATCGCTCGAGCCGGCGAAGCGAACTGATTTGACCGGGTCCTGATACCAACGCTGCACAAAATATTCCTGGAAGCTGAGTTCGCCCACGGGCGTGTCTACTCTGGTTTCCACCCGCGAATTGCTCATGGGCAGGATTCGCGCCGACACCCCCAACTTGTCGCAGATGGCTGTTGTGGCTTCGCTCAGAGTTTTTCCCTGAGCCAGATATTTCGAGCGGAGTAAATGCACAGCGAGATCACGATCGCCCACATGAAACCAGATGGGCTCAGCCAGTTCGCCCATGGCCTGCAGACAATAGAATGTGTCGCCCTTTACGCCCCAGCCGCGCTCCTTGCTGAGCAGGCCAGCCATGGCGTAGGTGATCGAATCCAAGTCGGGCGATACGTATAGTCCCCACCACTCCAGATCGTCTCCGGTGTTTACGATGAAGGTGAATTGATCCGCGGGGGAAACTTGGCGAAGGCCTTCAACGAATTTTGCTCCGCCTGTCCCGCCTGTAAGCACGACGATCATGCGAGTCTCCGCGCATAGCCTTGATGGTCCGCGACGGCGGCGATTTTGTCAGAAAGTAAGCCCGGTTTCGCAGTGAGCGCCGGCACAAACTCAGGGTAGACCGGCAAGCGTTGACGCAAGCGATATCCTTTCGCTTCGGTTCGCGACTTCAGTTGTTCAAGATGCGGCCAGGGCTTTTCCGGATTGATGAAATCTGGCGTCAATGGCGAGACTCCACCCCAGTCGTTGATGCCGGCGTCGAGCAAATCATCATAATACGGAGCGGAAAGATTGGGTGGTGCTTGAATATTAATGTCTGGCATCAAGAGTCTGGCGACTGCGATGGTGCGCATCATTTCGCCCTGAGTTGGTTCGGGCGAGTCGTGCATGGGGATTTCGGGCTTGGCGCGAAAGTTTTGAATGATTACTTCCTGGATGTGCCCGTAGCGGCGATGCAGGTCGCGAATCGCAAGCAGCGTGTCCACGCGATCTTCGACAGTTTCGCCTATGCCGATCAGCAAACCTGTAGTGAATGGAACATTTTGTTTGCCCGCTTCTTCAATTGTGTGTAGCCGTTTGGCCGGAACTTTGTCGGGAGCATTGTCATGGGCGGCTCCGGCTGCGAGAAGCGAAGCATTGGTGGTTTCGAGCATTAAGCCCATGCTTGGAGAAGCCTTCGCCAGGCGCGCAATCCATTCCGCACTCAGCAAACCAGGATTCGGATGTGGCAACAGCGTGGTTTCGCGAAGCACCAATTCGCACATTGCCTCAAGGTAATGGAGTGTAGATTTATATCCCAGATGGCGCAGAGTCTCGCGCATCTCAGGGAATGCGAGTTCAGGCTTATCACCCAGACTGAATAGCGCTTCGGTGCATCCCATTTCTTGGCCAGCGCGCGCCACCTCCAGTACTTGATCGGGGGTCATGGTGTGCGCGCCCGGCTGGCTGGGATCGCGGCGGAAGGTGCAATAACCGCAATTGTCGCGACAAAGATTGGTGAGCGGAATAAAAACCTTGCGCGAATAAGTCACAATTTCTGGCTTAAAACGCCGCCGTGCTGCCATAGAAGCTGATAGTAACAGCGGAAGCTCCTTGTCCGAACAGCTGATCAGCTGGCAAGCACATTCCCTGGACAGCGCCGTCCCCGAGATCAGTTTTTCGGCGGCACTCGAAGAGCAGTCAATCGAATCTATTTGTCCCGCACCCACAATGACGGAATTCTACATTAGAAAGACAGCGAAGACTTCGCCGAGTATAGGCAGTGAGGACCTGACAAAACTCTGAGTGGTTAGGTCAGTGGGTGGCGCTTTCCAGCGTGTCGCTAACTTGCGCCTGCTGCAGCTCTTCCAAATGCTTCAAGTCGTTTAACATTGCGCTGTGTATAGTCTCGTCCTGTTCTCTTCCGAGCGCCGCCCGCAAGCGAGGGATCGCAGAAACATCTCCGAGACGGACCAGCATATTGCTGGCGGTCAGCCTTACACCTAGCGCGGCATCATCCAATGCCTTCGCGACCAACTCAAGGGCCATTAGGAAGTCCTGCCCGGTTTGGTGCCCGACTAAGCTCGGGACTAGTTCCAATGCGTCCTCTTTGGAGTTCGTGTCTTGCGGGTCGCTGTCCGCCTGCAATACGTCGAGCACTGAATCCATGCAGGAATCTTCGCCGAGTTCGCTGAGGTATCTCGCCGCCATCATCCTCGTGCTTCGCCATTCGCTGGTGTTGTGACACTCGCTAACATTTGACGGCCTGCATTCTCTCCAAGTTTGGCGAGATCGAATGCCATGCTAACGCGATTGAACTCAACGTCCTCTCGCAACATCGCCACTTCAATGGGTGAAGCCGCGTTCTTCGGCCAGTGATTTGACAGAACTCGCGACGCGTACTTGCGTACCTCGGCATTGTCGCTTCTTAAGGCGGCCATTACACCTTGCTCAGTAAAAGCGATGTGGTGGCTTAGTAAGACTTGTCCATCCGGGATTTCACGAACGAGGCCGGAGTCGGAGTGCTGTTGTGACCATGCGGCGACTGTGAACAAAAGCGGGAGAAAGACTCTTGCGACACAGGCAATTCCTTTACCTTTCGGTCTGGTAAATGCCAACATGAATCGAATTGTACTCCGCTGGCAGGCGGAAGCCGGGAGACTAGTTGGCGTAACATCGCCGTTACACGCATTGACCGGCTGAATAAGCTCACAAGCAGGTTTTTATGGCGGTTACGCAGGCTGAATTCCGTAAGGCCATGGCCAGCTTTGCCACGGGCATCACGGTCATCACTGTCGACTTCGAGAGTGAAGTTCACGGCATGACTGCCAACGCCTTCGCCTCGGTATCGCTGGATCCCCCGCTGGTGCTCGTCTGCGTCGATCACCAGGCGCGCACCCACGCTCACCTGCATAGCAAGAAACGTTTTGGAATAAATGTGCTGGCAGAAAATCAGACTGCTATTTCGCACTATTATGCCGATCCCAACCCGACTCACCGCCACGCTGAGCGAGAGGCGGGGGCGCGTTTCGACCGCACGCAGCACGGTACGCCGGTCTTGCACGATGCCCTCGCTTATCTGGAGTGTCGATTACACACTGCGCAAGATGCGGGAGATCACACGATCTTTATTGCGGAGGTGGAGGATGTGGTTGTGCGCCCGGGGTCGCCACTCCTGTATTTCCGAAGCGAATACCGGAAAATCGGGAAAAAGCATTAAACGCCTCAATCCTAAGACCGCGTCGCCCATGCGGATTTTTTATTTTTTGCCGGGTAGTCGCGAGACCACCTCGTTTGTTAAGCTTATTGGCCCGGCGCGGCTTTCGGTCCGCTAATTTTTCTTCGCTCCTAAGAGCGACAAGCCGCTTCGTGCAGGTTGAAAAGAACCAATGTATCCGAGAGCATTTCACTATCATCGCGCCGGCTCTCTAAAAGAGGCCGCGGCCATGCTGGCCGAGCTTGGACAAGACGCCAAGCTGCTGGCCGGCGGACAGAGCCTCATCCCTCTGATGAAGTTGCGTTTCGCGAACCCAACCCAGCTCGTGGATCTGAACTTCATACCTGGCACGTCTTACATTAACGAAAACAATGGCAATCTCCGCTTCGGCGCGTTGACTCGGCATGCGGAGATCGAGTCCTCCGCTGTGGCTGGCAGAATACCTATTCTTCACGATTGCGCGGCGGGAATTGCGGATGTGCAAGTGCGCAACCGCGGTACGATTGGTGGCTCGCTTGCCGAGGCCGATCCTAGCGGCGACTGGGCGACCGTGCTTTTTACGCTCACTACGGAAGTCCGCTGTCTTGGCACTAAAGGGGAGCGTACGATTTCTGTCACGGACTTTGTCAAGGACGCATACACGACGGATCTGGCGCAAGATGAGTTAGTCAGCGAAGTAGCTATCAAGATTCCGCGGAAAGGAAGCGGCGGCGCTTATCTGGCGTTCAAACGCTCTGCACCCGTCTATCCCACAGCGAGTGCTGCGGTCCAACTTACGTTGGAGGGTGAAATTTGCCAGGATGCGGCGATCGCTCTGGGATGCGTTGGCCTGACCCCAATCAGAGTGAAGCATGCGGAATCTGCGGTACGCGGGCAAGCGCTGACCGAGAAAACAGTCGCGAGCGCCATGGAAGCGGCTCGGGCGGTGGCCGATCCGCAATCCGACATGCGTGGTTCGGCCGAGTACAAGCGCACTCTCGTCGGAGCTCTGGTTAAGCGGGCGATTGATATTGCGGCGCGCCGGGCTCGCGGTGAGCACGTTGAGGCAAGTCACATCTATGCGTGAGAACATTTCTGCCTAATTATCATCTATGTCTGACGCCATCGAAAATATTTTGATTAAGCTCAAGGTGAACGGAAAATCTTATTCGCGCTCAATTGAGCCGCGCAAACTATTGGTTGAGTTGTTGCGTGAAGACCTCGATCTCACTGGAACTCACGTAGGTTGCGACACTAGCTATTGTGGCGCCTGCACGGTGCTGATGGAAGGGGCGGCGGTGAAGTCATGCACCGTGTTCGCGGTGCAGGCGGACGGTGCGGATATTCTCACGGTCGAGGGCCTGGAAAATAACGGTGAATTGCATCCCATCCAAAAAGCATTTGGCGATTGCTACGGATTGCAATGCGGATACTGCACGCCGGGACTTATGCTCTCGGCGTTGCAGTTGTTGTCACAGAATAAACAACCGAGCGAAAAGGAAATGCGCAAAGCGATTGCAGGAAATACTTGCCGCTGTACGGGGTACCAGAATATTTTGAAGGCGATTCGAGTGGCGGGACAGAGTATGAAAGGTGCATGAAGCATGGCAATCAAGTTTGCCGGCAACTTTGAAGTCAAGCGAACCCAAGAGGACGTTTACGACTTCCTGAGCGACCCCGGCAAATTCGCCGCGCTGCTGCCGGATTTTCAAGGCCTGTCGATACAGGACTCGACTCACTTCACGGTGAAAGTGAACGTCGGAATTTCCTATATCAAAAGCACTGCGGAAGTGAAGATGGAACTGGCGGAGGGAGAGCGTCCGAAGCGCGCACTGTATAAAGGACAAGGAAGCGTGGCCGGAGGCAACGTATCGCTTACGGCGAGCTTTGATTTGTCGCCGGTCGACGGCGGCGGCACCAAAGTTGCGTGGCAGGGTGAGGCCCAGATTTTTGGCCGCTTGGCATCGGTAGCTGGCGGCCTGCTGGAACCCCTGGGGAAAAAGCAGGTTCAGAAATTGATTGATGGATTGCAGAAGGCGTTAGCTTGAGGCGACGGCAAGACGCTGGCGCCACTGAGGAGATGGTTTGATCCAGAAGGATGTTGCTCAGAAATGGGTGGGGCAAGCGCTTCCGCGCAAGGAAGAGAATCGATTGCTGCGCGGGCGCGGCAAGTTTGCTGATGACATTAAGCTGCGCGAGATGCTGTATCTGCGATTCGTGCGGTCGCCGTATGCGCACGCGAAAATTGTGAGCGTCGATGTTTCGGCTGCCGAGGCACTCGCTGGGGTGGCTTGCACGCTGAGTGGTGCTGAGATCGCGGCCCAGACGCAACCATTCATCGAAATCGCGCCGGATCCTGGCGGCAAGATCAAAGATTATCCGCTGGCTGTTTCCAAGGTTCGCTATCAGGGCGAACCCGTCGTGGCCGTGGTCGCTGAATCTCCGGGCTTGGCCGATGACGCTGCGGAGTTGGTGCAAATCGAATATGAAGCACTGGACCCGATAGTGGACGCGGAAGCGGCCTTGACGGATAAAAGCATCCTGCACGACGAAGCTGGCACAAATCGTGTCTGGAATGGAGTTTTTGAATACGGGCATGTTGACAAGGCCTTCCGTGAAGCCGCTTACGTCGTCAACATCGACCGGATGCATTTCCATCGTTTTTCCAGCACGCCGCTGGAGAACAACGTAGTCATTGCGCAGTGGAATCCGAAGGACGACCGCATTTATTACGAGTGCAATAATTCTTTTCCATCTTTCGCAATTCAATTCTTATCAGCGCATCTTGGCGTCCACATCGATCGCATACGCGTGGAGACATCCGATATCGGCGGCAGTTTCGGAATCAAGATCACCAACTACCCGCAGATGGCGGTGTGCGCACTGGCTTCCAGGAAAGCCGGAGGGCGGCCGATCAAGTGGGTTGAGACTCGTTCCGAACACATTACTTCGAGCGCTCACGGCAACGAACGCACTTTTCGCGACACTCGCGTTGCGCTCGACAGGAACGGAGTTATCACCGGGCTGGTATCACGACATATTGATGACTGCGGCGCTTATCCGCGGTACGAGCCGCTCGGTTGCGTAATCTGGTCCCAGGTGTTTCCTGGCGTTTATCGTTTCAAGAATGCGCGCATCGACTTCATACAAGCAGTCACGAATAAGTGTCCGGTCGGCCCCAATCGCGGGTATTCGCGGATGCAGCACTTGTGGTTCCTGGAGCGAGTGATCGACATTTGCGGACATGAGCTTGGAATTCCCGCCGATGAGATCCGGTTGCGCAACTACATTTGCCCGGAGGAGTTTCCTTACACGACGCCGAATGGTTGCGTCTACGATTCAGGCAACTATCCGAAAATGCTGCAAGTGGCGAAAGAGCGGATTGGCTGGGATGAGTGGAAACGCAAACAGGCCGCGGCACGCAAGGAAGGCCGGCTTATCGGAATAGGCATCGGCACTACCCTCGATTCGGGTACGAATAATTTTGGCCAGTCGCAGATCGTGAATCCCAGCGCGCCATTTTCCGGCAACTCGCAAGGCGCGAACTGCAAGCTGGATATTTATGGCGAAGTCGTGGTTTCAGTCGGATCCTGCCCGCAGGGCCAAGGACACGAAACCACCGCGGCGCAAGTCGTCGCCGACGTGCTGAACATTCATCCCGATCGCATTACGGTGCGCACCGGATTCGACACCGAACGCAACGTCCACACAGGATTTTCCGGAACTTATGCCAGCCAATTCGCTGTGTCTGGGCTCTCCGCGGTTCATGGGGCTGCACAAAAACTGAGAAAAGAAATGAGTCGTCTGGCTGCGTTTCTTCTCGAAATCAAGGAAGACGATCTTGAATTCCGCACCGGCGAGCAGGGGCCTGAGATTCGCGCTACGAGCAGCGGAAAATCGGTCAATTACTGGGGGCTAGCAAATATCGTCAATGTGAACAGCGCAGTGCTGCCGCCCGAGTTGTATGAACTCACGCTGAATTGTCGTTACATCTGGCGCGCGCCTTTCAAAGTGCCGGATAAGGAGAAAAAATACGGCAGTCTAACACTAACCTATGCTTCTCAGCTCCACATCGCTGTGATTGAAATTGAGTGCGACACTTTCATTCCCCGCATTCTGGATTATGTCGCGGTCGATGATTGCGGCACCGTGATTAATCCACCGATCGTCGAAGGCCAAGTCTATGGCGCAACTGCGCACGGCATCGGCGCGGCACTTATGGAGAATTGTGTGTACGATGCGGTTGGCAATATGCTGACCGGCACCTTCAGCGACTACACGCCCATCACGGCGATGAATATGCCAAAGGTGAAATACGATCACATAGAAACCCCGTCGCCGCACAGTTACAGTGGAGCCAAGGGTATGGGCGAAGGTGGAGCGGCTCCCATCCACACGATTTCTGCGGCCTTGCAGGATGCACTTTTTGCCCGTGGGATTATGATCGATGATTCGTTCAACAATGCCGATAGTTTGTTTCGCGCGATGGTGGAAAAAGAGATCAGTCAAACCAAGAATTTGGTAAGAGTGGAAAGGCGAGTGTAGCGCCGCCGTCTCGGCGGCCCGATGGGCGGGCGACGCCCGCCAGCCGGCAAGATGCCGGTGCCAGGAATGAAAAAAGTTTGTATTGTCGGATGTGGCGCCATTGGCAGCCTGTACGCGGCGCATCTGGCGCGGGTTGCGGAGGTATGGGCTTTCGTCCGCCGCGAAGATCATGCGCAGGCCCTAAATCGCGACGGCCTGCACGTTTCAGGAAAGCACGAGTTTCATGTGTCTCTCAAGGCTACGACACAAGGGAATGAACTCCCCGATTGCGAGCTAGCTATCGTCGCAACAAAAGCGAGGCAGGTTGAGGAATCCATTTCAGCCATCGGCAATCATTTCAACCGTGGCGCCATTATTTCTGCGCAGAATGGGCTGGGGAGCGAAGAAATTATTGCCGCCCACACTGAGGGACAAGTCATTCGGGGCACGACTTTCATGAGTGGCACCAAGCACAGCGACACGCATGTGCAGTTTGAGCTCGACACTGCAACCTGGATTGGCCCCTTCGAGCCACGCCACACTGCCTACACGCTCGTAGAAGAAGCAGCCAACTTGATCAAAGCCAGCGGATTGAAGGCTGAGGCTCTGCACGACGCGCGCCCAGCGCAATGGTCGAAGCTGATTTTTAATGCGTCAGTCAATGGAGTCTCCGCACTAACCGGGTTGCCGCATTCGCCGCACTTTGCCAACGAATTGGAGTTTTCTTCTCTCGGACATCTGCTGCACGAATTAATCGCAGAAGGAAAAACAGTAGCGGCGGCCGCAGGCATAAGGCTGCACGACGATCCGTGGGAAATGAATAAGATTGGCGCAATGACCAACCACCCGCCATCTATGCTGTATGACATTCGCCACCAATCGCCGACTGAAGTCGATTTCCTGAGTGGCGCCATCGCGCGAGAAGCCATGCGTGCTGGTGTGCAAGCGCCGTTGCACACGGCTGTGTACCGACTTATAAAAGGCAAGGAAGCATCGTGGATGTTCAAAGATGAGAATCTCCCAGTCACACCGTAAACCTCGGGATTGAACCATGTCGTGGTCGATTGATGAAGCGAAATTAAATCGTGTTCGCGCTCTGATGAAAGATCAGGACGTGACCGCATTGGTCGTACGCGCGCCTGACAATGTGGTGTATCTCGCGAATTATTGGTGCATGAAAGGCTATGATGCTGTGGTATTTCCCCGTGAAGGAGAGTCAACGCTCATCGCGTTAGAACCGCAACTGGCGGATGCAGAGCGAAATTCGTGGACAAAAGATATTCGATTGTTTAAAGGCTATCACCAGAGCGATTCTCGACCGCCCCAATATCGCGCGCTCGATATTGCATTGGCAACGTTGAAGGAACGCGGCCTCACTGACAAAATAGCCATCGAACTGAACATGGGCACGCAGTCTGCGGACCGCATGGTGGGCGAACCTACGACTCCCTCGCAGATGTATTTCGACGCGTTTGGAGAAGTTGCGGGTCAAGTAGTTGACTCTACACCGCTGCTCAACGAAGCACGTTCTATAAAGACGCCACAAGAAATCGAGCGCATGCGATTAGCCAATGAACTGGCTGCGTTGGCCATGGAGTACACTCGCGAGCACATGCGTCCCGGCATGAAAGAAAGCGAAGTGGGCGGAATGTATGAGAGCTTCGTGCACGGGCTGGGCGTGGGATACAAGGGGAAAGTGGAAATGGCACGTGCTTTCACCCTCGTCTGGTCGGGCAAAGGGATCGCAACATTCACTGCGACCGGCGACCGTCCCGTTCAAAACAATGAGCCCACTTTGTTGGAAATCTGGGTTTGTGTGGATGGATATTGGACAGACCTCACCAAGAATGCATGTCCCGGCGAACTTACGCCCGAGTATCACAAGCTGCTGGATTTGTTGCTCAGCGTTTTCAATGAGGCAATTTCGTTTGCGCGGGATGGCGCTGACTTCCCCGAACTTGATCGTCTGATTCGGGCGCGGATTGCGGAAGGCGGATATCCAGGACAGCCGTCGCATCCAATTTGTCACGGCGTGGGCGCGCGAGCGCACGAGTTTCCTTATGCGCATCAGGCGGGAAAGGGCACGATCAAAAAAGGGATGGTGCTGGCGATCGAGCCAGGAATTTATTGGCCGGGCGGCGGCGGCCTGCGCGTCGAAGATAATTTTCTGATTACCGATGCAGGCAATGAAAAACTGTGCACTTATCCGGACGATTTTCGTCTGGCGGGACGCCACTGAGAAAGAAACTTTTGGCCAAATCAAATAAAGGTTCCGCGTCGAGACTCAACTCGAAACTGATCGAGAGAATTCTCTCTGAAGTCCGCGAAGAAGAGATCGTTGCGATGTGCTGCGATGTCATAAATATTCCCAGCCCGACGGGCGAAGAAGCAAAAATGGCGGAACATATGCGCGCCGCGTGGGAATCCACGGGCCTCGAGGTCACATGGCAAGAGGTTGAGGAAGGGCGCGCCAACGTGGTTGCCCGGTGGGAAGGCGCGGGCAGTGGGCGATGCCTCATGTTCAACGGCCACATGGATACTTCCAATACTGGCCAGGAAGATTTTCTAACCGGAATCGGATACAAACCGAATGCCGTAATCAAAGACGGCATGATTTATGGCCTCGGTATCTACAACATGAAAGGCGCGCTGGTTTGCTACACCCATGCGGTGAAGGCTCTGCAGCGGGCTGGATTACGACTTCAAGGCGACGTGATTCTGGCGGCTGTGGCAGGGGAAATCGAAAAAACACAATGGAGGGAATTTCGCGGGCGCGAATATCGAGGCTACGGGGCGGGCACACATTATCTGGTGAACCATGGAGTGCTGCCTGACATTTGCATCTTGGGCGAGCCGACTGATATGCAAATTATCCTCGAACACTACGGATCGTTGTGGGTGCGCATTTCTACCAGCGGAATGTATGTTCACAGCGCGTTCGCTGCGGGACGCGCGGAACGCAACTCCATCCGGCGGCTGTACGATGTGCTCGGCCCGGTGTTGAAATGGGCAAAAGGATGGGAGCAGAAAACATCCTATCGAGGACGGAAGGGTGTCGCGAATCTAGGCTGCATCCGGGGCGGTCAGCCCTGGCGCGTCAGCCGCACTCCCGAGCGCGCTGAGTTGTTTCTCGACCTCCGCGTGCCCCCGCAGATGTCGATGCAAGGCGCGCGGCGCGCGGCGAAATCGCTTTTCCTGGATTTGAAGCGACGCTTTCCAGACTACGGATTGGAGTTTGAAACTTACGTTTCGGTGCCGGGCGCGAGCATTGCGCCGGACCATCCGATGGTAAAAGCGATTGAGATGAATCATGAGCGCGTGATGGGCGAAGCTCCGAAGCGCGATGTGGTGCTGTGGTGCTCGGATGCTTCGGTGATGACGCGATACGGCATCGAGACTGTGAATTACGGTCCTTCGAGTGGTCCGCGCGACGCCGAGGGCGAGAAGGTCAGGATCAAAACACTCGTCGATATAACGAAGATTTACGCGTTGACTGCGGCTGAACTCTGCGGCGTGCAGTAGACGATTCGGGATAGTTTTGCAGCGTGTTGCGCTTAGGATAGTTTTTGGGTGGAGCAGCGCTTCAGCGCTGCAATAAGTGTGGTTAATAGGTTTGGGCTTTAGTCCCTGAGGAACCTTTGCCGAGCCAAATCGAAATCGATCGCCGCTACAAGAATATTCGGGCCGCTATGCAGCGGGCAGGGCTGGACGCACTCGTCGTCTGCGGCAATCAGTACGCGGGATTCGAAGGCGCGGTATTGTATGTTTCAGGTTTCGAAATTGTGCATCGCTACGTGTACGCTGTAATTCCGCTGGAAGGTGAACCCACACTGGTCTTTCCCCGCGAGGCACGCTGGATCGGCGACAAAGTAAAACCCTGGGTGAAGGATCAAGTCTGGCCTGATGTTCCTGGGGAGTGGATTACCTCCCGAGCGCAGGAGCGCAATTGGAAGCGGGTCGGCGTTTACGGCATGAATTTTATTATGGCCGTGCGCGATTACAAAGAACTCGCGAGCGGGCCATTTGAAATGGTGCCTTTCGATTTCGAGTTTGATATGGCACGCGCGATCAAGAGCGACGAAGAACTGGCCGAAGTGCGGGATGCGATGGATATCATCGTCGACGGATTCTGGGCCATGGTCGCGGGCTACGAGCCCGGCAAGACAGAAGCAGAAATCATGGCACCCGCCGTGGAACGTTTCTTTGCCCGTGGCGCCGGTCCTCGCATGATGAACATTCTTCTTTCTGGCACACATGGCGAAGCCGAAGCGTCTTTCAAAGTTCCTGGGCATCGCGTAACTGCGGCTGACGATTTGCTTCTTTATTCTCTCGAAGTCACTGGGGCGGGCGGATATTGGGTGGAATTTTCGCGTCCATTGATTCGCGGCAAACTAAGCTCGCGAACTCAGGCCATGGCGGATGCGTATCCTCATGCACTAGAAGCTGCGCGAAAACTGATGCGAGAAGGCGAGTTGGCCAGCAATGTTCATCGGGTTGTGGCTGAAACTTTTGCCAAGCATGGATTTGCTCTCGGCCATCTGTCGGGCCACAGTATCGGCACTACGATGCTCGAGTATCCCGCGATCGGCGCGAAGAGCGACGTGGAACTTCGGGAGAACATGATTTTTTCTCTCCACCCGCAGGTCGTCGATAAAGATGGCAAGGTGTGTCTGTATACGCAGGACACGTATCGCATCGGCAAAACGGAGGGCGAGTGTCTTGCGGATGTGCCGTGGAAGTTTTACACAGGTACAGAGAAACCAGAGGCACATAAGATTCTGCAGCAGTCGTAATTTCAATGAAAATTTGCGTAATCGGTTGCGGAGCTGTAGGAAGCTTATTCGCCGCGCATCTCGCGAAGGCAGGCGAAGCCGAAGTGTGGGCCTACGACGTGTGGAAAGAACATACTGACGCAATTCGGCAGCACGGTCTGCGGCTTTCGGGAGCGGCAGACTTTACTGCTGCCCTAAACGCAACGAGCGATCCCAGCGAACTGCCTCGCTGCGACTACGGCATTGTAGCGACCAAGGCTATTCATACTCGAGTCGCAATTTCTCAGGTTGCTGACATCTTTGATGACAAGAGTGCGGTTTGCTCGGTTCAGAACGGTGTCGGCAACGAGGAAATTATTGCGGAACGCGTCCAGTTTGTGATTCGAGGCACGACGTTTCCGGCCGGCCATCCCATTGCGCCCGGTCACGTAGGTTATGACATCAAAGGTGACACGTGGGTTGGACCATTCGAGCCGACGAACACTTCGATGGAAAAAGTGGATGAGCTTGCAGGTCTGCTGACACGTTCAGGCATGAACACAATCCCCTTGAAAGATGCTCGTGGCGCGCAGTGGACCAAGCTGATCTTCAACGCGGCTACGAATCCAGTGGGCGCGCTTACCGGGTTGCACCACGGCGCGGCAACCCGCTTTGAGCCAACCGGACATCTGTTCGACGACCTCATCGCAGAAGGCGAGGCGGTCGCCAAGAAACTGGGAATTGAATTGCATGGCGATCCTCGTCAACTTGTGCAGAAGGGCGCAAACGCTCCCGGCAAGCACCGTGCCAGCATGCTGCAGGATGTGCTCGCCAAGCGGCAGACGGAGGTGGATTTCATGAACGGAGCGATTGTGCAGTGGGGTAAAGAAGTGGGTGCGCCAACACCGCTGAACAAGACTCTGTGGGAACTTATCAAAGGCTTGGAGCATTCGTGGCAGGATCCAGATTGAGCGCGGGATCTAGCGGTCGCCCGCACTGGCAATTCTGGTGATGCAGGCGAGAACCTAGATCCCCCTTGCTTCGCTCGGGATGACACTGTGTTTTGGCGTGCGTTATTTTAGAAAAGGTTTATAGCTGAGTCATGTCAATTCTATTCAATATTGGCGTACTGCAACTCAGCATGGAACCGGTGCGCGAAACCGTGGCCATGGCAAAGGCCTGCGAAGACGCGGGGTTCGATGCTTTCTGGATCGCGGAGGCGTATCCCTGGTGGCGGAAACATTCGTTCGAAGCACGGTCTTCGACTGCGGTATTGGCAGTCATCGCCGCGCAGACGCGACGAATTCAGTTGGGGTGGGGCATCATTTCGCCGTACACGCGGCATCCCGTTCAGATCGCAATGGAAGCGCGGGTGATGCAGGATCTTGCCGGCGATCGCTTTTTGCTTGGTCTGGGAGCATCGAAGATCTTCATGAAAGAGATTGGCGAAGGTGAAGGTGAGAAAGTCGGACCGGCGACGGTGATGCGCGAGAGCATCGACATTATAAAAGGCGCACTCGCGGGTGATGCTTTCGAGTATGCGGGGAAAGTCTTCTCTGCAAACGTCCCGCCGCTCAAGCCTGAAGCGCATACACCGCGGGGTATCCCGCCCATTTACGTCGCGGGGACTGGTCCGGTACTGCAAAGAATTTCCGGCGTCGTCGGAGACGGTTTGCTCACGGCCAGCATTACAACGCCAGCCTTTGTTCGCTACTCGCGTAAGAACATGGAAGAGGGAGCGCGCAAAGCAGGCAAAGATTCATCGCAACTCGTCCTCGGTTCGGTCATTGTTGGAAGCATCGACCGCGATTCGGACAAGGGCAAAGAAGGCGCGCGGGAGCAGGCGGCGATGTATCTCGCTAATAAAGTGCAGAACATTAAAGGGTCGGCCGACGTTTTACTGGAATGTGCTGGATTGAGCTTCGACGAGCTACGTCCAATTGCCGACGCCATGGAACGCGGCGGACGGAAAGCCGCTGCCAAAGCAGTTACTGACGATATTCTGCGTAAAGTTTGCCCCATCGCGGGAACTCCTGCCGAATGCATTGCGCGTATCGAAGAATACCGCGACGCTGGATGTACTCATATCATGCTGGAAATCTGGGGTGAAGATCGCACCGGGCAAGCAAAGTTATTCGGCGAATCCGTACTGCCCCACTTTAGAAAATAGTCCTCACGAAATTACGTTCACTCACCCAGCCACGCTCCATAGGGCTTCAAGGACCCGACGTGGGCAAAAATGATTCTCAACGCAGCGGTAATCGGAATCGCCAGCAGCAGACCCATCGCTCCCCACAGGGCTCCCCACACCAATAAAGCCATGGTCACTGCCAACGGATTAAGCTGCAAACGTTTGCCCAGGATTCGAGGATAAAGAATATTGAATCCGACCAGGTGCAGCCCGAGCACGGTTGCGACGACGATGAGCATTTCCTTAGAGCCGGTGTGTCCGAGTCCGACGAAGATCGGCGGGACAAGGGCAAGAAGAACGCCCATGTAAGGAATCAGGCTCAAGATTCCGCTGGCGAAGCCTGCGAAATAGAAAAAGGGCAGATGAATAATGCCAAAGACGGCGGTACTGACGGCGCCGAGAAACAGGCCGATCAGGAGATTGCCCACCATGAAGCTGCGTACCATCGCGGAAATTTGCCCGAGAGTCACGTACGCGGCGTGGCGATTCTCCATGGGAAAAAGCATGACTGTGGCCGAGCGCACGTGCTCCTGCCAGGTCAGCATGAAGAACACCAGGAACGGAACGAAGGAGATCGCCAGAATGGCAGTGCTTGCTGAACCGAAACCGCGAGTCAGCAGATCAGCCCAATCAGTCGCGGGACGAACGTTCAGCACACCCTTCTCGTGTTCGGGGGGCAAAACTTCGAGACGTTCCGCGCTCCTGCGGAAACTCGAAACTTCTTCGCGGACTCTGGTGGCATATTTTGGAAGATCATGCACCAGCGTGGTGGCCTGGTTATAAGAAAAGTAAACAATTCCACTAAGCGCGGCCAGCAACAGCAGAAGTGCAATCCCGGCTGAAAGACTGCGAGGCAAACGAAGATAGCTGAGCAGGTCCACGACGGGCGCTAGAATGAATGCCAGCAGCATCGAGACCAGCATTACTACCAGCACCGATTCGCCAAAGTAGCATAGAGCGAGGATTCCGACGATGCCTACGACGTTCATCGCCCAGTGGCGACGCTGCGGTGGAACGGGCGGCGGCGCTACCGCGGGGGGCGATGTCGTCTCTGGCATTGTTTCGCTGGTCGCCATTTCAGCATCGTAATCCTTTTTTTGGTTTTTTCGTTGCGGCTTATAATCGCGTGTGCCTTCCGAACCAACCCAGTCTGCCAACCCATCGCGCCCCCGGAGTCTGGGGCGGGTTTTAGGTTTGGACGTGGGTTCCAAGAGAATTGGAGTAGCTATTTCTGACCCCCTGGGTATTACCGCGCAGGGACTTGAAACCATCCATCGGCAAAACAAACGCCTTGATTTCATCCAACTGGAGAAGGTAATCCGTAATCACGAAGTTATTGCGATCGTGGTGGGTTATCCGCTGCGCATGAGCGGAGCCGAAGGCATCCAGGCAGAGAGAATGCAGCGCTTCGCCGAAGAGCTGCGGCAGCGTTTCCCGCTGCCGGTGCATCTCTGGGACGAACGCCTGAGCTCAGCCCAGGCTAACCGGCTTTTGCGCGAGACTGAAATGTCGATCGCGCGCCGGGGCCGGGTCGTCGATCAGATGGCTGCGGTGTTAATCCTGCAAAGCTGGATGGATGCGAGGGATAGCACTTAGCGTTGGTTGTTGTTCGAAATGGAGGCCGGGCGTCCGCGCGCGCGGCTGGACGGGCAAGACGCCCATCCTCCAACCATGCTGTTCGACATGCTCTTTACGTCTAGGTACTGAAGACCGATGACCATGACTAACGGCTAACGACCAATGGCCAACGACCAAGAACCGCCGCTCATCTAAACTATTTGCAGGATGCGCGCCTTTTTCACATTCTTTCTGCTGGCCGTTCTCGCGTGCGGAGGATGGCTTGCTTGGGCCCTGCTTCAGCCAGTCAGCCCGTCCGGGCAGACATTTGTGCTCTTGCATCCTGGTTACTCGACTCGGCGGATCGCGACAGAATTGAAGTCCGCAGGAGTGATTCGCAGTGCCGACGCTTTCATTTTGTGGCACTACGTTCATCACAAGCGTTCGCTGAAAGCTGGAGAGTATCTCTTCGATAAGAGCGCGCGGGCAATTGATGTCCACCAGCGGCTGGCGCACGGTGATGTTTACTTTCACACCGTCGTTATTCCTGAAGGCTACAACATGTTCGAGATCGCACAGGCCATACAGGCCGCCGGATTAGGTTCGAGCGAAGACTTTCTCAAAGTCGTCACCACAGATACTTCCATGATTTCGGACATCGCTCCGGATGCGAAGAGTCTCGAGGGTTACTTGTTTCCGAATACGTACGAGTTCACCCGCATGCAAAGCGTGGATGAGATGGCGGCGGCGATGGTGAAACAGTTTCGTGTAGTTGCACGCGAGATCGGTTTGGTCCCAGACGCTAAAAACCCAGACCCACAGCATCCCGATTTGCAAAATCACGAGGCCTCGAAAAACGATGTGCAGCAGATTGTCATCCTGGCATCAATCGTAGAAAAAGAAACTGCCGCACCCGAAGAACGACCGCAAGTAGCAAGCGTTTATCGCAATCGCATGGCGGAACGCGAAGCCCTCCAGGCCGATCCCAGCGTGATCTATGCTGAGCTCTTACAGGGCAGCTACGGCGGCGCGCTGCACCATGCTGATATGCATTTCGATTCCGCCTACAACACTTACACGCATCCGGGGCTTCCCCCAGGACCCATTGGAAATCCGGGAAAAACATCCCTGGAAGCAGCCATGCATCCGGCGTCCACGGATTATTTCTATTTTGTCAGCAATGGAAACGGTCATCATCGGTTCGCGCACAGCCTGGAAGAGCATAACCGGAATGTGGCGGCGTATCGTAAAGAGATGGCGCGAAGATAGCTTTTACAATCTTGGATTTTATCGCCTGCCATAAATATGGCCGTGAGTACCATAAATATGATATCCTTGTTTGCGTGAGAACGACCGTAGACATTCCCAACCCAATCTATCGCCAGCTTAAGGCTAAAGCAGCTTTGCGTGGCTGTTCAGTGAAAGAGTTAATTTTGCGCGGTGTGAAAGCGGAATTAAATGGCGAAAGGCAAGAAAAAAATAAAGGGAAGGTCACGCTACCTCTGGTTAAGTCGAAACATCCCGGTTGGCTGAGGCTTAACAACAAGACTATTCATGAGCTCTTACTTCCCTGATGTTAATGTATGGGTCGCGCTGGCTTATGACGGGCACCAACACCACGCGTCTGCAAAAGCCTGGTTTGCGGGGCTGAATGACGGCACAATCTATTTTTGCCGCTTGACCCAACTAGGCTTGCTGAGGCTGCTTACTCATCACAGCGTGATGGGAGAGGATGTTAGAAGTCAGAAAGAGTCGTGGCGTATATATGACTCGTTTCTTCAGGATGACCGGGTTTCATTCCACATCGAGACGGAGCCTGAGCAGATAGAATCTGCCTTTCGCAGGTTCACCTCGGGCGGACGCCCCTTATCGCAGCAGTGGCCAGATGCCTACCTGGCAGCCTTTGCGCGTGTAGGCGAATTGACCCTAGTCACCTTCGACCGCGGATTGCGGCAGATGGCCGCCGGGAACACCGTGCTTCTGCGTTAAACCATCTGCGTACTTCATGATTCACTGCGCTGCCGCACGGGCGTGACGCCCGCGCCTACACGCGAAATATCCGCCCTACATTTGCGTAGCGTATTATAAAAATCTAAATATCGACCACTTCAACCTCCTGAATCTTCGTGTTGGGTATACTCATCTCTTTGACACGGAATCAAAGTCTTCGCATGTTCCTTTTCTCTCGCTATCGCGCGATATTAGTTCTACTGGCGGTTATGCCGCTGAGCGGGTGCTTGTTCCGCTCGCGAAAGGTGGTGCAACCCATCAACGATGTCCAACTGAAGACCGCAACTCAGCAGGAACTGATCGATTACATCAACACGCAGGCCTCGAAGGTTCAGTCTGTGCAGGCCACGGTTGATATAGATACGACTGTGGGCGGAGTGAAAAAGGGCAAGGTTACCGATTATCAGGAGATTCGCGGCTACTTGCTGCTTCGCAAACCGGCCATGCTGCGCCTGATAGGGCTAATGCCAATTGTGCGTAACAAAGCGTTTGACATGGTCAGTGACGGTCAAAGATTCAAACTCTGGATTCCGCCGAAGAACCGTTTCGTAATCGGCCGCAACGACGTGGAGACGCACAACCCTTCACAACCGCTGGAGAGTCTTCGCCCGCAAAATATTTATGACGCGCTGTTACTGCACCGCGTCGATCCTCAGAATGAAATTGCGGTGCTCGAGAACGACACTGAATTGGTGACCGAGGCCAAGAGTCACAGAGTATCGCGGGCGGACTACGTAATTGATGTAATCCGCAACGGGTCTCAGGGATGGGTGCTTTCGCGGAAGATCGTTTTTAGCCGCACCGACCTGCTACCGCATCGCCAACTGATCTACGACGGCGACGGCAATGTCAGGACCAACGCGGTTTATGAAAAATACAAGGATGAGAATGGGGTCAACTTCCCCTGGCAAATCGAAATCGCCATGCCGGAGGCGGAGTACGACATAACTCTCAATATCGTAAAACTCGAACTGAACGAACCGCTTCCAGATGACAAGTTCGCACTGGAGCAGCCACCGGGAGCCGAAGTGGTCGACCTCGACAAGCAGGATGCTCACTCCGGGTCCGCGCCCGCGGCAGCGAAATAGCGCTCACTATGATGAATAAGATGATTGTCGCGAACTTGGTATATCGGCCGTTGCGTTCGCTAATAAGCATCGTCGCGATTGGGTTGGAAGTGACTCTAATCCTGCTGATCGTTGGCTTGTCGCTGGGAATGCTGAACGACTCGCGGGCGCGGCAGCAGGGCATCGGGGCCGACGTAATTGTCATGCCGCCGGGTTCATCTTTCATCGTCGGACTGACGGGTGCGCCCATGCCGATCAAAGTCGGGAACATTCTGGCCAAACTCTCGCACGTCAAAGTGGTGGCGCCGGTAGTGACCCATGTTTCAACGGCAGGGGCGCTCGAAGTAATTGCCGGGATCGACTTGAAAAGCTACGAAGAATTGTCTGGGCCATTTCGCTACGTGGAAGGCGGACCATTTCAGGGACCGAACGATGCTCTGGTCGATGATCTGTTTGCCAGGTCGAAGCATGTGAAAGTGGGCGACGAGATTGAAATTCTCAACCATAATTTTCGCGTCTGCGGCATCGTGGAACAGGGCAAGGGAGCGCGAAAGTTTTTGCAGATCGGAGTGCTACAAGACTTGATTGGCGCCAAAGACAAGGCCTCGATCTTTTACCTCAAGCTCGACGATCCGAACAATGCCGACGCCGTGGTGGACGAGATAAAGCATGTTCCCGGCATGGAGAAATACGTCGCCACGTCGATGGCTTACTATCTATCGATGATGACGCCCAGCAATTATCCAGGGCTGTCGACGTTCATCGATGTGGTGATTGGCATTTCCGTGATCATCGGATTCATTGTCATCTTCCAGGCAATGTATACAGCGGTGATGGAGCGCACACGCGAGATTGGGATTTTGAAGTCACTGGGTGCTTCGAAGCTTTATATCGTGAATGTGATTTTGCGGGAGACGGTGCTGCTGGCTATTGGCGGCATCGTGCTTGGAATCGTGGTCAGTTTAGCGGCTAGGCTAGGCATCATCCATCGACTACCGACGCTGCCCGTAGTGGTCACAGGCGGTTGGATGCTTCGGGCCGCGATTATTGCCATCGTGGGAGCTGTCGCCGGAGCGCTCTATCCTGCGTACAAGGCGGCGCAGAAGGATCCGATTGATGCGCTGGCGTATGAGTGATGGCATACGTGAGGTATATAGGGCAGACAGATAGTTCCGTTGACAATATCTTGCGCATTACGTTATCTTTAAGACTTTGCTAGTCCTGCGGTTGCCCGCCTGATAGCCCTGCGCCTTCGGCGCACAGTGGTGCTCAGCGGTCTTCATTGCGTTTTTATTTTTCTGGGAGAGTTTTGCATGTCAACCTATTTCCCCAAAGCGGGGGAAATCGTGCGCAAGTGGTACGTCGTGGATGCCTCCGGGCAGACGCTCGGACGGCTTGCGTCACAGGTCGCCCGCATTTTGATGGGTAAGGAAAATCCGCAATACACGACGTTTCTCGACACTGGCGATCACGTCATCGTGATCAATGCCGAGAAGATCAAGACGACAGGCTTCAAGTCGGAGCAGAAGGTTTATCAGCATTACACCGGGTATCCCGGCGGATTGCGCACGGAAGAGTTTGGTAAGCGGTTCGATCGCAAGCCGGAGTTAATCATCGAGCAGGCGGTGCTGCGCATGCTGCCCAAATCAAAACTGGGGCGGCAGATGATCAGCAAGCTGAATATCTATCGTGGCGAGAAGCATCCGCACGAAGCGCAGAAGCCGGAAGCGAAACAGCTCGAAGTTCGAGCGTAGATAGTTGTACACGCGAGATCCTTCACCGGCTTACGCCGGTTCAGGATGACATTATCAAATTTGAAAGGTTGCACCCAGGCGGTTTGGCTAAAAGCCAAGAGCTAAGTGCTAAAGGCTAAGAATGGCAGAGCAAGTACAATATTACGGAACAGGACGTCGCAAGACGTCGATCGCGCGCGTCTATCTGCGTCCGGGCAGCGGCGAATTTAAAGTTAACGGCCGCGGTTTCGAAGAATATTTCGTGACTCCGGCGCAGCGCTCTGCGGCGAAGCAGCCACTGCTCTCGACTGAAACGGCGAGCACGTTCAACGTAGTCGCCAGGGTTTCCGGCGGCGGCGTGAATGGGCAGGCTGACGCGGTAAAGCTGGGCATCGCCCGCGCGCTCATGCTGTTCAACATCGAGCTGCGCAAGAAGCTCAAGACCGAAGGCATGGTCACCCGCGATTCACGCGGCAAAGAACGCAAGAAGTACGGACAAAAGGGCGCAAGAAAGCGCTTCCAGTACAGCAAGCGGTAGGGGCAGAAGGGCGGTTTAGCTAGAAGCTGGTTTTTAGGTGTTCAATTCTTCCTGTGCCTCGCGGCGCGGGGACGGGAATGGCAATCCGGAGCAGCCTAAGGGTGAGCGCCGGATGCAGACCAAATGAGGAGGTTAATTGGCTAACATCACCATGAAGGAGTTGCTCGAAGCGGGTGTTCACTTCGGGCATCAGACCAAGCGCTGGAATCCCAAGATGAAGGAATACATCTTCGGAGAGCGCAACGGGATTTACATCATCGATCTGCAGAAGACGCTGAAGATGTTCAAAGAGGCGTCCAAGTTTGTGCAGGAGCTGGCTGCCGACGGACGGATTATTCTCTTCGTGGGAACCAAGCGCCAGGCCCAGGATGCGATTGCCGAAGAGGCGACGCGCTGTGGCGGGTTCTACGTGAACCAGCGCTGGTTGGGCGGGCTGCTCACCAATTGGGTGACGGTGCAGAAGTCGGTGAAGCGGCTGAAAGAACTCGACGAGATGGCCACGGATGGCCGTTACGAGTTGCTGCCCAAGAAAGAAGTTATCAAGCTGGAGCGCGAGCGCAAGCATCTCCAGGCCAACCTGGCTGGCATCAAGAACATGAGCCGCTTGCCGGATGCGATCTTCATCATCGACTCGAATAAAGAGCAGATCGCGGTGCGCGAGGCGCGCAAGCTCGGTATCCCGGTGGTCGCTGTGGTCGACACTAATTGCGATCCGAGCGAGGTGGATTACGTGATTCCAGGTAACGACGACGCCCTGCGGGCGATTCGCTTGTTCGCATCGAAGATTGCGGATTCTGTCGCCGAAGGTGCTCAGCTTATGACTGACAAGCAGGTAGCCGATCTGGCGGCTGCTGCGGGCGCGGCGCAACAGGCGGAATTGGCTGCGGCGGCGCGCGCGGCTGAAGGCGGAATTGATATTAACGCCTCGGATGATGCCGGAGGCGAAGACATCAGCATGGAAGATGTGCTGGGAGCGGGAACACGTAAGCAACCGGCGACCGCAAGAGACTCCGTAGGCGAAGATATTCCGCAAATCGAGACGCAGAAGGTGTAGGGCGGTCGTTGGTCATTGCCGTCGGTCTTTGGCCAAAAGTTTCAGTTCTTTCTGACGTAGCGTTTGAAATTGCAGCCAAGAGTTTTTGAAAGGGCACTGCTTCAGCCGTACCGTAAAGAGCCTAGAAGATCCGGGCTTTAGCCCCTGAGGGATTCAGACCCGCGCGGGTCGTCCGGCGCGGGTCGAAGTTTGTTAGGGCAGTTATTGGTCTTTGGTCGTTCGCCGTAGGCTCCAAATCTGTAGCCTATGGCGAACGACGAACGACCAAGGACGTTTTATTTATTATGAGCACATCAACGATGAACATTTCCGCAACGCAAGTAAAAGAGCTCCGGGAAAAGACCGGGGCGCCAATGATGGATTGCAAGCAGGCCTTGACTGAAGCCAAGGGTGACATGGAGCAGGCGGTCGTAGTTCTCCGCAAGAAGGGCGTTTCAGTAGCCGCGAAGAAAGCTACGCGCGTGACCAGCGAAGGCTCGGTTGCCAGCTATATCCACGCCGGAGGCAAGATCGGCGTGCTCGTCGAAATTAATTGCGAAAGCGATTTCGTGGCCCGTACCGAAGATTTCAAAGAACTGGTGCACGACATCGCCATGCACATCGCGGCCAGCGATCCCAAATACATCCGCAAGGAAGACGTCACCGCGGAAGATTTCGCCCGCGAAAAGGAGATCGCGCTTGCGCGGGCCATCGCCAGCGGCAAACCCGCGAACATCGCGGAAAAAATGGTCGAAGGAAAGATGGGCAAGTTTTACGAAGAGGTCTGCCTGCTGGAGCAGCCTTTCATTAAAGACCAGACGGTCACTATCGCACAACTGATTGCCGCTAAGATTGGCAAACTCGGCGAAAACATCGCGGTGCGCCGCTTCGCTCGCTTCAAGGTTGGCGATGCGGGTGAGACTATCGCCATTACCAAGCCGGAACAGAAGGCCGAATAATACTTGCGTGGGGACAGCCGCCCTCTGCTGTCCGGCGAGCGCAGCTCGCCAGTTCACGTCACTTTTTGACTTCGCCACTCTTTTTTTAACTTTAGGGTTTTTGCGGTGGGACTAGCGGAGCTTTACTCCGCTGGACAGCCGTGGGCGGCTGTCCCCACGCGATTCTTTTTCGAAAGCTTTTGCCTGGTAATTTACATCCTGCTGGGATGCTAGACTGAATTACGGATGACGACTCCTATCTTCAAGCGCATTTTGCTCAAGCTCTCCGGGGAAGCTCTGGCAGCGACGCAGGGCTTTGGCGTTGATCCTTTTCGCATCCACGAAATCGCGGCTGAACTGGCGGACGTCAGATCGCTCGGAATTGAGATCGCCATCGTGGTGGGCGGAGGGAATTTTTTCCGCGGCGTGGCGGAACAAGCCAAAGAGATGGACCGCGTTTCCGCCGATCACATGGGCATGCTGGCAACCGTGATCAATGCATTGGCGCTGCAGGATGCGCTGGAGAAGCAAGGCGTCTACACTCGCGTGCAGTCGGCGATTGAGATGAATCAGGTTGCCGAACCATTTATTCGTCGGCGCGCCATGCGGCATCTGGAAAAAGGGCGCGTGGTGATTTTTGCTGGAGGCACGGGCAATCCATATTTTTCTACCGATACAGCTGCATCGCTGCGCGCCATGGAAATCAAGGCCGACGTGATTATGAAAGCGACCAAGGTTGATGGCATCTACGACGCCGACCCGGTGCTGGTGAAGGATGCCAAAAAATTCACCGAGATCACCTACATGGATGTGCTGAAAAAAGGCCTAAAGGTGATGGATTCCACTGCCATCTCGCTTTGTAAGGACAACAATCTTCCCATTATCATCTTCAATCTCAATCAGCGAGGCAATATCCGCAAGGTTGTAACCGGCGAGAAGATCGGGTCGCTGGTGAGTGCGTAAGGCCGGCCACGGATTTTCACGAATTACTTCTCCTGGTCCAATCGTTCGTTCCGAGGGTTTATAATTCACAGTTTTGGTAACTCATTCCTCTGGGGAGCTGACCATGGCTCAAGCTGGTATGGCCGCGATTCCTGGCCTTAAAGAAACGTACGTTCAACTCAAAACCCGCATGGAGAAGGCCGTCGAAGATTTCCGTAAGGCGATGGCTGCCACGCGGACGGGACGGGCGTCTGTGCACATGCTCGACTCCGTCAACGTGGAATATTACGGATCGCACATGCCGCTGAATCAGTTGGCGCAGGTGCACGCCCCAGAGCCGCAACTGATCACGGTGCAGCCGTTCGATCCCACTTCCCTGCCGGCGATCGAGAAGGCAATTCGCGCTGCGGACATTGGCTTGAATCCGATGAACGATGGCAAGATTATCCGCGTGCCCGTGCCTCCGCTCACCGAAGAGCGCCGCAAGGATATGGTGAAACACCTGCACAAGGTGCTCGAAGAGCATCGCACCGCTGTACGGAACATTCGCCGCGACGGCAACGATGCCATCAAAAAGGCGATGAAAGACAAGAAGATCACTGAAGATGATGAGAAGCGGGCGATGGATGAAATTCAAAAGCTCACCGACGACGAAATTAAGAAAATGGAAGAGATGAGCAAAGCGAAAGAAAAAGAAGTTATGGAAATAAAATGATGCAGGCTGGCGAGCGTTTTTCATGGTCGGCCTGTCTGCTTGTTGTTTTGCTGGGTGTTGCCACTGTTCTCCCTCTGACGCTTGCGGAAAGCTCAATGACATTGAAAATAGTTGATCAGCCGGAATTCTCCATCATCGGAATTCAGGTTCGGACCAGCAACGCCAGGGAAATGACTGGTCAAGGCGACATTCCCAAACAGTGGAACAAGTTTTATAAGGAGGGAATGGCGGACAAGATTCCGAATAAAGTGGATTCCACGATTTACGCCGTTTACACGAATTACGCCAGCGACTACAACGGTGAGTACGATTTCATCATTGGAATGAAAGTTAGTAGTGCTTCTGACGTTCCGCCAGGAATGGTTGTGAAGAAAATTCCAAGCGGCAGATTCGCGGTAATTACCAGCGCCAAGGGACCAGTTGAGCAGGTTGTACCGCAGGTTTGGCAGCATGTCTACAGTTTGGACAATAGCCACCAGCTTGGCGGAACTCGCGCCTACAGAGCCGACTTCGAACTCTACGACCAGCGCAGCCAGAATCCGCAAGACGCCCAAGTCGACTTGTATATTGGCCTGAAATAGCGTTTTTCTCGCCTGCTTTCTTCCGACCTGCGAAGCGCCAAAGCCTCTTCGGCCTCCCTGCAAAAACCGAGATCCCGCGCATTGCTCGGGATGACAATGATTTTGTGTGTAATGTCTCTAACTCGTCTGTGAACATCTTCAGGCGCGCACCCACCGCTCAGTTACGCCCGTAATCTGTCCTAAGGTAATGAAGACTTCCTAAAATTGCCTGTGTTTCTATAGAGGCAGGCATAAAAGTTCGCAGCTCCCCCAAGAATCTGATTACAGGAGCTTCCATGAAGAAATATGTATTGCTTTCGCCGCTATTTGCGCTAGCCATCATTTTGGCGGGTTGTAATGGGGTAAGCTCGCCCCCGTTGCCTGCGCCGCAAAACACCCAGGCACAAATTTTCACCACGGCTGAAGACGCGCCAGTCTCGTCGGTAGTCGCGTTCAACATCACAATTAGCAGCATCACTTTGAATAACAGCTCCAGCACGGTGCAATTGCTTTCCACGCCCACAGCTGTGGACTTCGGCCGACTCGTCGGTTTGCGCTCGCTGTTGGGCTTTAATAGGGTCGCGTCGGGAACCTATACTAGCGCTACTTTCACTTTCGCATCCAGTCCGGCGCCTTCAATCAGTTATGTTGATCTGACGACCAATCCTCCTTCGATTGGCACCGCTAGTGGAACCCTGAGCAGCCCCAAGGTTACGGTTTCATTCCCATCGGCGGCTCCGCTTGTGGTGGGAAGCAACGGCTTGGCCGGCTTGCATATGGACTTCGATCTGCGTCAGTCGCTGGCCATCGACGGCAGCGGAAACCTGATCATCAACAACGGCGCGATTGCGGTTACACCCACATTGGACGTGATGGCGGTCTCGGCTTCGAGCGACTTGGGCCAGATCACCGAATTTACCGGCAACATCGTTTCTGTGAACACGACAGCGAATACGTTCGTAATGCAAGGCCCGTGGGGTTTCCAGGAGACGATTGACGTCAACTCGAACACGCTCTACAACGGCAGCAATACTCTTGGCAGCTTAATGGCGAATGGAATTGTTTCCGTTGAAGGCACAGTGCAGGCCGATGGCAGCATTCTGGCCAGCAATGTTGAACTGATAACGACCGATCAGGCGTTTATTTCGGGCCGGATTCTGGCTATCAACCCCGGTCCGGTAGTGACCATGTTTGTGGGCGAAGAACTGGGAACTTCCGCTACCATTCCGGTGGATAGCATCTACACGGTCAATCTCGGCGTGGTATCCGAGTACGACATTTGCTTCATCGACAACTGGTTCACGAACGAGCTATTCGATGCGTCATCTCTGGTGGTTGGCCAACGCATCTTCGTGGGCGGCACCTATCAGAGCAACACGTTCATTCCTGACATGGTGTCGTTACGACGGCAGGGCGTGATCGGGTCGCTGGTTCCAAACAGTGTGAGCATTGTCAGCGGGAATCTGGGAAGCTACCAGATGCAGAATGATGCTTTGATGAGCTACTCGGCAGGTGGGCCATTCACGGTCTACACTGGCGCGAAAACTACATTTGTCAATATCAACGGCCTGAGCGGACTGCAAGCAGCGGGTGCGACCAATCTGATTTCTCGCGGATTGGTCTTCTATGATCCCAATACCAGCAAACCGATCGTTTGGGCGGGGTGGGTTCGCGTACTGCCCTAAGACGAAAACTCAGCCGAAAGATTGATCGGGCGGCGCAAGCCGCCCTTTTTTGTTGGCCAGATACCCAGACGATCTCCGATTTGGCAAACTCCGCGCGCTCTGCGGATGTTCTCGGCGAACTCGGCGATTTAAGATTTTTGTAGCGGGAATCCATCAAAATCTTAAAACGCCGAGGCCGCTGAGTTCGCGGAGAAGATCGATGCATATTGGTTGAGTAAGGCGAGGCACTCTATAATCAAGAGGTCATGAAGAGTGTGGTCCACGCCACCTGTCCGCACGATTGCCCGGATGCTTGCGGAGTTCTGATAACGGTGGAGGATGGCCGCGCCACCAAAATCAAGGGTGATCCTGCGCATCCTGTGACGCGTGGTTTTTTGTGCGCGAAGGTCGCCAAGTATCTGGATCGGGTGTATTCGCCGGACCGGGTTTTGTATCCCATGAGGCGGGTGGGGCCTAAGGGTCCGCGGGCCACGGGAGAGGGCGACCGCGCCACACAAACGTGGCAGCGGATTACCTGGGACGAGGCGCTTAAAGAAATCACCTCTCGCTTCAAGGAAACCGCCGCCGAATTCGGAAGTGAAGCTATTTTGCCGTACTCGTTCGGAGGCACCCTTGGGATGTTGAACAGCGCTGCTATGGACCGGCGGTTTTTTCACCGGCTCGGCGCATCGCAGTTGGCGCGCAACATCTGTTCAGCGGCGGGCGAAGCGGGATTGGAATCGGTGTATGGGCGAAAAATGGGCACCGAGCCCGAGCAATTTCGCCATTCGCGGTACATCATCGCCTGGGCGGCAAACATCCACGGCAACAATGTCCACCTGTGGCCTTTCATTGAGGAAGCCCGCCGCACCGGCGCGAAGCTGGTCGTCATCGATCCTTATCGCACCCGCACGGCCGCTTGCGCGGATTGGTATCTTCCCATCAATCCGGGCACTGACGCCGCATTGGCGCTGGGCATGATGCACGTCATCATCGACGAAAAGCTTCACGACGCCGATTACGTCGAGCGCCACACCGTGGGCTTCGAACAACTTTGCGAAAAAGTGCGCGACTACACGCCGGAACGCGTGGCAAAGTGGACAGGCATTTCGGCCGCGGATATTTTGAAGCTGGCGCGGGAGTATGCGACGACGCATCCCGCGATTATCCGGTTGAATTACGGAGTGCAACGCTCGGAAGGCGGGGGCATGGCTACACGCGCTGTGGCGATGCTGCCTTGTATTACCGGTTCGTGGAAGGAAATCGGCGGTGGGCTGCAGCTTTCTACCAGCGGAGCTTTTGCGTCAGTCGGCGGTGAAAGATTGAAGCGCAAAGACCTCATGCTCAAATCGCTCGGTCGCGAGGCGCGCACCGTGAACATGGTGGAATTGGGCAAGGCATTGAATACTCTTGATGATCCGCCAATCAAAGCATTATTCGTCTACGGATCCAATCCGGCGGCGACTTGTCCCAATCACAATGAAGTCATTCGCGGATTGCAGCGCCCCGACTTGTTTACCGTGGTGCACGAGCAATTTCTGACCGACACCACCGATTACGCGGACATCGTGTTGCCTGCCACGACGTTCTTCGAGCACAAGGATCTGCAGACGGCGTACGGGCACTATTTTTTGCAAGTGTCGGATCAGGCAATAGAGCCGCTGGGTGAATGCCGGTCGAACGTGGAAGTTTTCCGTGCACTGGCCGAGGGGATGGGGTTTGACGACGAATGTTTTCGCGAATCGGTCGACGAAATGATCGATTCGGCCTTGGATTCGGATCATCCCTGGCTGCGCGGAATTACCCGCGAACGGCTCGAACGGGAAAGTCAAATTCGCATGAACTTTGAACAAACAGCTCCCGGTCAGCCGACACAATCTTATCCGCCGTTTCTCCCGTTCGCGCACGGAAACTTCTTCACCGCCAGCGGCAAGGCGGAACTTTACAGCGAAACTCTCAAGGCTCAGGGTCTGGATCCGGTGGTTCACTTCGAGCCGCCTTCGGAATCGCGGCACAGCGAACGCGCGAAAAGTTTTCCTCTGGAGTTCCTAGCGCGCAAAGCCGACAACTTTCTCAATTCATCATTTTCGAATCTGCCTGTGATCCAGCAAATGGAGGAACCGGGTCTGCTCGAAATGAATGTCGACGATGCTCGCCCGCGCGGAATCGCGGACGGAGATCAAGTTCGCGTCTTTAACCTGCGAGGCGATATACTCCTGAGGGCCAGAGTTGACGGCACGGTACAGCCAGGTGTTGTTTGTGCGCGGCTGGATTGGGCAAAGCTCGGTCAGCAAGGACGTAACGTTAACGTGCTTACTTCGGAAAAACTTACAGACTTGGGCAACTCCGCTACGTTTTATTCCGTCTTGGTTGAAGTAGAGCTTTTCCAAACGGCATCCTAAAACAATATAAGAGGCAAGTGCTTGGACGGTGTCCACTGCTCTACCGTATAATTGCGGTTTTCCACACTCCAATGGTTTGAGGTAGTAGCGATTCATCGCACTCATCAGGATAGCCCTGCGATGATCCAGGGCAGGCATGATCACGCATGGCGAACCCCGAGTGTCGGACGGGGGCCATCTCTTTCATTCCTAAGACGTTGCCTCGCAAGACAGCGTCCGCTGCTGAGCTTCCTGCTGACTTTTTTCCTGCTCTGTTCCTGGGCAGTGGGCCAGCAGGACGTGATAGCCGGAGTTGACGTCAGTGGCAATCGCCGTATCCCCGCCGAAACTATTAAAGCCCGAATCTTCACTCACGCGGGTGACGTTTACGATCCGGCTGCGCTCGAACGCGACTTCAACTCGCTGTGGAATACCGGATACTTCGAAGACATTCGCTTTGAACGCGAACAAACTCCCAAGGGATGGATTCTGCACATTATCGTGAAAGAACGCCCGACCATCCGCGAGATTAACTATCTTGGGCTGAGTTCGGTTTCGAAAAGCGATGTGCTCGACCGTTTCAAAGAGGCCAAAGTTGGGCTCTCGGTTGAGAGCCAATACGATCCGACTAAAGTCAAGAAGGCCGAAGTCACGATTAAAGAATTACTAGCCGAGCACGGAAGACAATTTTCTACCATTCGCACCGAGGTTCGTCCCATCCCGCCAAACGCCATCAGCCTGACGTTTGTGATCAAGGAAGGGCCGAAGGTCAAGGTGGGCAAGATCATCTTTGAGGGGAATAAGCACGTCAAAAGCCGCGTCCTGCGCAGCGCTATGAAGAACCTCAAGCCCATCGGGGTTCCGCATTCCATCTTTCTGGAAAATATATTCTCTAAGACCTACGACGCCACCAAGCTCGAAGAGGACACTGAACGAGTTCGCGCCGAGTACCAAAATCGCGGCTATTTCAAAGTGCTGGTTCAGGAGCCTAAGACCAACATCCACGATAGCGGGCACCAGGGATTTCACATCCCGCTGCTACAGTCCGGACCCGGGAAGGTAGTCGATATAACCATGCCGATCGAGGAAGGCGACAAATATACCCTGGGCGAAATTACTTTCAAGAATAACAAGGCGGTGACTAACACCAAGGCATTGCGTGCCCTTTTCCCGATTAAAGATGGCGATACCTTTGACCGAAGCAAAATTGCCAAAGGTTTGGAAAATCTGGGAAAAGCCTATGGTCAACTGGGGTACATCAACTTCACGTCAATTCCGAACACTACGTTCGATGAGGAAAAGAAGCGGGTGTTCCTCGATGTCGATGTCGACGAAGGCAAACAGTTTTATGTGCGACGGATTGAATTCCAAGGCAACACCACCACGCGCGACAAGGTGATCCGCCGCGAAATTGTTCTCGAAGAAGGCCAGATTTACAACCAGCAACTGTGGGAACTGAGCATCCAGCGGCTGAACCAGTTGGGCTTTTTCGACAACTTGAAGCCAGATGACCCCAACGTCACCGAGCGCCATCTCAACGAAAAAGAGGGCACGGTCGATCTCACCCTGAAAGTCAAGGAGAAAGGGAAAAACAGCATCGGGTTGAGCGGCGGCGTGAGCGGTTTGTCGGGAACGTTCGTAGGGCTCAGCTACAGCACCAACAACTTTCTCGGGCTGGGCGAGACTTTGAGCATTCAGGCCAACATTGGCAATCTGCAGCGCAACGTTTCTTTTAACTTTACCGAGCCGTATCTATTCGATCGTCCACTGCAGGCCGGTTTTACGGTGTACTTCACCAAATTCACTTACGATCAGGCGAGACAGGCCGCTCTGTTGAGTGGGCAGGCGATCAACCTGCCTGCCGCTCTGCAGGAAAATCTTCAGAACTACACCCAGTCCAGCCACGGTTTTGCGGTGAACCTGACCTATCCGCTGCATCACTCGCGCAAGCGCGTGGGCATCAGTTATTCGCTCGATGACTCATCCATCGTTGCGCTGACTACCGCCTCGCAGACCCTGTTCAACTTCCTCTCGTTCAGCGGAATCAGCGGGCCTAACGCGTTGAACGGAATTATCACCAGCAAGATTACCCCCAATTTTTCTTCCAGCACCGTAGACCGGCCGCTGTTTCCCCATAAGGGCAGCAGCATTTATCTGGGTGCGGAAATTGCAGGCCTTGGCGGGACGGTTAGAACGATTCGCCCGGTCATGCAATACACCCATTGGACACCCGTACAAAAACGTCGGAATACGGTTGGTTTCCGCATCCAGGGTTCATTCCTTACCGGCTACGGCGGCCTGGTACCGCCTCCATTTCAACGCTTCTACGACGGCGGAGAAAACGATTTGCGCGGATTCGATATTCGCTCGATCTCGCCGGTTGCTTTCTTGCCGAACACCACCAGCATTCAATTGCGCAATCCGGACGGATCTATCGTGCCTAAGAATCCCGCGAATCCCCTGCAGGGTGCCTATACAATCCCGGTTCCTCTGGATCAGATCGTTTTCCCAGGCGGTGACTTGAGCGTCGTCGGTAACCTGGAGTACCGCATCACTATTGCCGGACCTGTAGCTCTGGCGCCATTTGTTGATCTGGGTATTGAGCCCATTCTTAGAGACTCGCAGCTGAAGATTAATAACGGACAGTTCGATTTGATAAACAGCACGATTTTTGGCTGCCCCGCACTGGATGTTGGTTTGAATTGCGTCGGAGGGTCAACGCAGAAATTCTCACAATACCTGAGTCCGGTGTCGGGTACGAATTGGACTCCGCGAATGTCTACTGGGCTGGAGTTGCAGGTCTTCCTACCTGTGATCAACGCGCCGTTCCGCGTGTATTGGGCCTATAACCCGCTACGCCTTGACACCACGGTGAACGCTCCCATCCCGATCACGCGCGGCATGTTCCCGTTGGGAGCCGCGGGGGACTACACATATCAACTGGCGCGAAATTCGTTTGCTCCACCGTATCAACTGCGCGAGCCCCGGAAGACGTTTCGCTTCACCGTCGCAACGACATTCTAGGGATTTGTTGGCGAGAAAGATTCGGAAAGGCATGGGCAAAGTTTGACGCTTGGCAGCACTATTCCTATAATGAAGCTACAGCACCCTGAAAACTGAATATGAAGGGTGGTCTTCACGCGAAAGACTTAGCGTGAGACGCTGGGTCTTAGGGTCTGTCTTCCCGCTCAATCGCAAGGTTTGAATGGATTTTAGGAGCGATGCCCAGCATGGTCTCTGAAAAAGACCTGACGCGAAAATCCCGAACAATTTCCAAGGAGTTCAGTAATCTCATGACAAGAACTTTTGCGCGATTTCTTCTGGCCACTGTGTTCGTTTTCTCGGTCGCGGCCCTGGCTCAAAGTGCCAGCGCCGATCCTGGATTGCCCGCAGCTCCCAGCGCCGCCGGCACTACGCCGGATACCACTGTGGCATCCGGCACAGCCACCCGGATTGGCACGATTAATATCGAGCAGGCGATCTTTGCCAGCAATGAAGGTCAGCGCGACTTCGAGGCACTCAGCAAGAAGCTCGAGCCGAAACAGACCGAGCTGAAAAACATGAACGACGAAGTGGAGAGCCTGAAGAAGCAGCTCAACACTCAAGAAGGCAAGCTTAATGACGACTCACGCAACGCCTTGATGAAGCAGGTCGAGGAAAAACAGAAAAGGCTGGAGCGCTCCGTCCAGGATGCACGCGACGACGCACAAAGTCAGCAGAACGAGATCGCGCAACGCATTCTGCAGAAGATGGCTCCAATCATCGTCAAATACGCCGGCGATAAAGGATTCGGCTTGATCATGGATACGTCCAATCCCTGGCCGCAAGGCCCGGTGCTTTGGGCTGGCCCGTCTGTAGATATCACCAAGGCGATCGTCGAGGCTTACAATGCGCAGTCCGGTGTTGCCGCTCCGACCAAGCCGGTGACGACTAGACCGGCAGGCTCGACGAGCAAACCGGCGTCGCCGTCGGGCGGCACGAAACCGTCAAGCACAACTACGCCTCCAAAATAGCTCAGGACACCTTGAGCGGCGAAAGTTTCCAGAGGCCGCTAAAAGCGGCCTTTTTATTTTTGCAAAATGACGGTGTTTCCCGTCTGAATCTCCATGCCGGTGTCCTTAGCAGAAGCACGCAACTTCAGGAGGACACCATGTTTGCTGATTCCCTGCTCAATGACTCGTGGGCTGATCGTTCTCGCCGCGGTTGCACAACTCTGATTTCGTTTGCGTTAGAGGTTGTCGCTATAAGCGGACTGCTTCTGCTTCCACTTCTGTACACGCGAGGTTTGCCGCAATTGCAGTTAATGTCCGCGCTGGTCGCGCCCACGCCGCCGCCACCGCCCGCTCCAATGGCTGCACGAAACATTCACACCGAGCACTAGCAACGTGTCGTCGGACGGCCATGTGATCGCGCCGCGGACGTTCCGAACCAAATCCTGAACATTGAGGAGAACGACTGCTCCGCCGCCGATTGATGCGAGGCGGTTGAATGTTATCGGCGGTACGGGCAATTCGATGGCACGAAACGGCGTGATTGACTCGATTGGCGCGGGTCTTAATACTGTCATGCCTCCGCCAGCAAAACCCTCGCGTATCGTCCTCGCGTTTCTCGGATGATGGAAGGAAATCTTATTTATCACGTACAACCTCAATACCCGACGTTGGCGCGGCAGGCGCGAGTTCAGGGAACCGTGGTGCTGCGCGCAGTGATCTCGCGAGACGGCAGAATCGAGAATTTGCAGGTAGTCAGCGGTCACCCGCTGCTGGTGAAATCCGCCGAGGATGCGGTTTCGCAGTGGCGCTATCGTCCTTACTACTTGAACAACGAACCTGTGGAAGTAGAAACCCAGGTGACCGTGAACTTTACCCTCTCAGGTGGGTAACAATCAGCGCAGGGAGTAGTACGGCAGTAACCTCAGTCACAATCGCGATGACCGCTATAATCTAAACACCGTGGCGACAATCGAAATTGCCAAACGAACCGCGACTCGGCCGACGTGGGCTGAAGTCTCGCTGGGAACTTTGCAGCAGAATTTTCGCGAGGTGCAGCGACACATCGGCGCTGGCGTCACGGTTTGTGCGATCGTGAAAGCCGATGCTTACGGACACGGCGCGGTCGAATGCGCGCGAGCGCTTGAACAAGAAGGGGCACGCTGGTTCGGCGTGACTTCGCTCGATGAAGCGATACCACTGCGGGAAGCGGGCATCCGCGGACGCATTCTGCTGATGACTGGTTTCTGGCGTGGTGAAGAAGAAGAAATCGTTCGCCTGCGGATTGACTCCGACGATCTGGGAGACTGGGCAAATTGAATTGTTCGAGAGAGCGGCGAAATCAGTCGGCGTTTCGAAACACCAAATCCATTTGAAAGTGGATACGGGAATGGGAAGGCTGGGAGCCGCGCCGGAAGATTTGCCGCGAATTTGCGAAATCTTGAAGTCATCGCCACACCTCGCGCTAGAAGGATTATCGACGCACTTGGCTTCTTCTGAAGTGCTCGACGAGCCTTCGGTCGCTGCCCAGTTGCATGTGTTCGATGAAGCGCGCGAACTTCTTCGCAATGAAGGGTTCGATCCGCCACTGATTCACGCCGCCAATACCAGCGCTGTAATCTCGCGCCCGGAATCGTGGAATACGATGGTGCGTCCCGGCATTGCATTGTACGGATACCACCTGCCTTTCGAGCGCGCAGGACGCGAAGTCAGTGGAAGCGGGTTGCGTCTTGCGGTGAAACCTGTTTTGACTTGGAAGACACGCATTCTTTCCTTGCGAGACATGCCGGCAAATCAGGCGCTAGGCTACGGCGGGATCTATGTTACGAAAGCGAGAGCACGCATCGCGGTGCTTCCCGTCGGCTACGCCGATGGCTTAAACCGCGGTCTTTCATCGCAAGGACGAGTTATCGTCGGCGAACATTACGCTCCAATCGTGGGCCGCATTTCCATGGACCTCACCTTGGCTGATGTGACCGGCCTACCGGGCGTTGCTGTGGGAGACGAAGTCGTGCTGCTTGGCGCGACCGATGGTTTGCGGGTTGACGCGAGAGAACACGCTGCGCTTGCCAAGACTGTCCCTTACGAAATTTTGTGCGGCATCTCTAAGCGCGTACCGAGAAGGTACAGAGATTAACTAACCCGCGATCGCACACCTTTTCTGGCTTCCATATACTTGCGCAAAATGGCGTTGATCACAGTCTGGTAGCCTCGGCCTTGCTTGCGGAAGAATGTCAACACATCGGGATCAATCCGTAAGGTGATCTGCTTCTTCGGTCCAGGCCAGATTATCGCATGGGCAAAAAAGTCCGCCCCTTGCTCTGGGATATCCGAATAGTCGATGTCTTCGTCCCGGAGCGAATCAATTCGTTTCCAATCCGTCCTGGATCGCCTTTTCGTATTCTCTTTGCTCTTCACGGTTTGCCCTCCTAAGCGAGACAATGCGGACGCTGTCTGGTGCGGGTGCGGCGAATGCTACAAAGGCAACGCGCCCCCGAATCATACCAATTCCGATCCATCGCTCCTCCCCATAGTCCTCACGCACGTCAGGACGAACCAAGAAGAAACCTCGAAACATGTCCTGCGCATCTGCGAAGTCGAAACCATGCTTCCGGATGTTGGCTCGATTCTTTGCATCATCCCATTCGAAGACCATTGTAACTCCAAACGTAGCTACTGGCAAAAACGCTGGTGGTTCTCGATGGCATTTACTGACTCGCGACCAATCACAGAATGTCACGAGACAGACAAAGCACGGGGCGCCGAAAGCATTACTTTTCCGACAAATCTCCGATAGTTTCAAAACGGAAATCAGGCTTTTTCTTCTGGCAGGTGTGGATCAGCTTCGCGAGTTCTTCCTAAACGTGATTTCCAAGTCTCCCACGCTCCCATTCAATGTTCGTTGTTGCGCTTCGCTGCGCTACCCTCATTAATCGCCTGGCTGTTTGTTATTCTTACTCTGAGAACATGCCTTCGCGCTACACACAATGGATGTATGACTGGGAGACGCGGCTCACGTCCGTGGACAATAACCGCGTGGTGCGTCCCTTGGAATGGGGCGTCGAGTGGGCTCGGGATTGGCCTTGCCGGAACGGCTATGCTCCAGGACATATTCCGGAAGACAGTGAAAGCTATCTTCGCGAATACAACCGGAGAATCATCGCGTCCAGCGATGAGTTCTTTTCCTATATCAAGCCTGCTGATTTTCGCTTGGAGCGGCGCGAAGTCAAAGTGTTCAGCACTCGGGCCGTTCCAGATGCGGCGTTGGAGAAAAAAGTTCAAGGCACTTATGCCGATTTCCTGCGCTTCACCTCGCCCGTACGCTCGCCGTTTCCAGAAAATAATTTGGTGAACGCCCGCTGGTTTCCGGCGCGGGGCAAGCGGGCGATCGTGCTCTTGCCGCATTGGAATTCCGATGCGCTGGCTTACAACAGCTTGTGCCGCGTGCTGAATCTTCTAGGAATTTCGGTACTGCGGTTAAGCATGCCCTACCACGACATTCGAACCCCTCCGGAAATTCTGCGCGCGGATTACGCTGTCTCGGCCAATATAGGACGCACGCTTGACGCCTGCCGGCAAGCGGTGATCGATGTCCGTTGCTGCCTGGATTGGCTTGAATCTCAAGGCTGCAGCCGTCTTGGCATCATAGGCACCAGCCTCGGCTCCTGTTACGCATTTCTTGCTGCAGCGCATGACCTGCGTATTCAGGTAGCAGCCTTCAATCACGCCGCGACTTACGTTGCCGACGTCGTATGGCATGGGCAATCAACGCGGCATATTCGGGAAGGCTTGGAGTCACAGATCGACCTCGAACGTCTTCGTGTACTGTGGAGCGCGGTCAGCCCTGTGTCTTACTTCCAGCAATTCGCTCGCTGGCCGAGGAAGTCGCTCATTATTTATGCCAAATACGACCTGACGTTCCTGCCGGAGTTTTCTCTGAATGCGGTCCACGAATTCGAGCGGCACGGCCTCGAACACAAAGTGGTGGCTCTGCCCTGCGGACACTACACAACCGGAGAGACGCCCTACAAATATATGGATGGCTGGAATCTGGCGTCCTTTATGCGAACGGCATTCGAACACTAGCAGCCAGCGATTTGTAAGGCCGAGCCTATTGCGCAGTTACGTCGAAGTCCACAGTGTTTGAATTCTGCCCCCCGGTGCGAACGTAGACCGGAACCATCCCCATGAACATCAGGTCGGTATCCGTCAACTTGACCATAAGTTGATTCGAGGTGATGTACAGCGTTGACTGCGGATTACCTTGCCAAAACACGACAGCGTCAGGAAGAAAATTGCTCCCGTTTAGCGTCATGGTGAACGGTACGCTATTAACGGGTACGCTGCCCGGCGTCAACGTCGTTATCGAGGGTGGTGAAGATATGAACACTCTGAGCGGATCACCATGGGATGATCCAGGAGTTCCGCATCCGATGAGGAGCAGACTTGCGAGGGCAAGACCGAAGTACCGCATAACTACCTCCTACGGGCCTAGGAGAAGGCCGTCTGGCGGGGCAAAGAATGACATCAGATTGTCGCTATACGAGGCCCGTGTCAAGATGAAAGAGTTTGCACTGACGCAGGATTTTGCACTGTCTTTGCGTTCGTCCGGTTTGTCGGCATCGTTTTCACCGGCGACTCAGTCCGAAGTGCCAATTCTCAGCAGCTTGTTTAGAATAACAATCAAGTTATGCCTGCTACAGAAACTCCTCAATCCGAGCAACCAGTGGAATGCCACAAAGGCGAGTTCACCGTCAGCACCGATCCGGCGCGGATTGAATTGGACGTGGTCCACAGGTTTCTGACCGAGTGCTATTGGGCCAATGGAATCCCGCGCGAGGTTGTCGCTCGATCCATCGAGAACTCGCTATGCTTTGGACTTTATACACAGGGCAAGCAGGTCGGATTCGCGCGCGTGATCTCCGACTATGCCACCTACGCCTACATCGGAGACGTATTCGTGCTCGAATCATTTCGCGGTCGCGGCTTGGGCAAATGGCTGATGGAATGTATCATGCAGCATCCAAAGTTGCAGGGATTACGGCGCTGGAGTTTGGTTACCCGAGATGCTCACGCGGTCTACGCCCAGTTTGGGTTCACGCCGCTTAAGAAGCCGCAGAACTATATGGAGCTCCACGATCCGGACGTTTATCAGAAAGTCGGACAATAGAATACTCGGATACTAAAATGAAAAATGACAACATGTCACGCCCACTCTACGAAGGTGATCCCGAAATAGCCGCAGCCATCGACAACGAAGTTCGCCGACAGCATGAAGGATTGGAACTGATCGCTTCGGAAAACTTCGTCAGCGAAGCTGTGCTTGAGGCCATGGGCTCGGTATTCACCAACAAGTATGCGGAGGGCTATCCGGGCAAGCGCTACTACGGAGGCTGCGAATTCGCCGACGTCGTCGAGAACCTGGCGCGCGATCGCGCCAAGCAGTTGTTCGGAGCCGAGCATGCCAACGTTCAGCCGCACGCCGGATCGCAGGCCAACATGGAGGCTTACTCCGCGGTGCTGCAGCCTGGCGATACCATTCTCGGCCTGAATCTGGCGCACGGCGGCCATCTCACTCACGGGCACCATCTCAACTTTTCCGGAAAAACTTATCACATCGTCCCTTATGGCGTGACTAAGGAAACAGAGACTATCGATTACGACGACCTGGAAAAGCTCGCAGAAAAAGAGCGGCCCAAGATGATCATCGGCGGCGGCAGCGCGTATCCGCGAATTATCGATTTCGCGCGCATGCGGCAGATCGCCGACAAAGTTGGTGCGCTTTACCTGGTGGACATGGCGCACTTTGCTGGATTGGTTGCAGGCGGCGTGCATCCCTCGCCGGTGCCGCACGCGCAAATTGTGACTTCAACCACCCACAAAACTCTGCGTGGACCGCGTGCTGGAATGATTTTGTCCAGGCAGGAATTCGCAGCGGCCATCGACAAAGTTGTTTTTCCCGGAATGCAAGGTGGTCCGCTGGTGCACATTATCGCAGCGAAAGCGGTGTGCTTCCGCGAGGCTATGCAGCCGGATTTCCGCGACTATGCGCGGCAGGTTGTGGCGAACGCGAAAGTCCTGGCTGAAACTCTGGCGGCGGAAGGGTTCCGCATTATTTCCGGTGGAACTGACACGCATCTCATGCTGGTCGATGTTTTTTCTAAAGGCATGCTGGGTAGCGAGGCGGAGAAAGCGTTGGATCAGGCGGGCATCACCGTCAACAAGAACGCAATTCCTTTCGACACCAATCCGCCCATGAAACCGAGCGGCATTCGCATTGGCACGCCGGCTCTCACCACGCGTGGCATGAAAGAAACCGAAATGCGGCAAGTTGGCCGGTGGATCTCCGAGACGCTGCATAATCGAACGGATGCCGCGGTGCTCGGAAGAATCCGCAAGCAAGTGCTGGAAGTGGCGGATACGTTCCCGCTATATCCGGAGCGCCGAGCCAAGGCAGAAGTAAGAGCTTGAAATTCCTCGCCACTGATTTTCGCAGATCAACACGGAGAGGACCTTGAAAGTCGCCATCGATATCCGGCGCATGACCGAGTTTGGCGTCGGCACTTACACGCGCAACGTGATCAGGGCGCTCGGCCGATTGGATCACTTCAACGAATATTTTCTTATCGGCTCGCCGCAGAAGGTGGCGGAGATCGGCCCGCTACCGCCTAATTTTCAGACCATCCCTTTGTTAGACGACGGTAGCACAGCGAAAGGCTACCTCGAATGCCGCGGCATTCTTAAGCGATGGAATTGCGATCTGGTGCATATTCCCTACTTATTCTGGATGCCTCGAAGCTTGCCTTGCCCGTACGTGATGACCGTACACGATGTGCTGGAGCACATGTATCGCGCTCATGACCGTTCCAGCCTGCGGCGCTCTCTGCATTTTCATCTCACGCGACGCGTGCTGAAGGGCGCGGCGAAAATTTTGGCAGTTTCGAAGTACACCAAGAGTGACATCGAGAAATTGTTTGGGATTCCCGCGTCCCGCATTGAAGTTGTGTACAACGCCATTGATGAGCGCTTCCTGGGCGGCCACGCCTCTGACGCCGAGCGGCAAGTGCTGGCGGAACGCTATCTTGTGACTTATCCGTTTCTGCTCTATGCGGGCCGCATCAGTCCGCATAAGAATCTGGTGCGTATTATCGAGGCGTTTTCAGCGCTGAAGGCAGAACTGGAAAAGGACGGAAGGTTTCCCGACCTCAAACTGATCATCATTGGTGACGAACTCTCCAAGCATCCTGATTTACGGCGCACCGTCATTCGCAGCGGCGTGCAAAATGACGTGCGCTTTATGGGATTCGTTCCCATTGAAATACTGCGAGTGTTTTACGACACCGCCAAGATTTTTGTCTTCCCTTCTCTTTACGAAGGCTTTGGGCTTCCGCCGCTCGAGGCCATGGCGCACGGTACCCCAGTGGTCACCTCCAACACTTCTTCGCTTCCGGAAGTAGTGGGCAATGCCGCGGTCTTAGTGAATCCCGAAAATGTATTCGAAATCATGCGTGCGCTGTTGCGCGTGTTGTTAGATCAGACGGTTCGCGACAAATACAAACAGCGCGCGGACGAGCAGGTAAAGAAATTTTCCTGGGACGCATCCGCTCGGCAGACTCTTGCAGTTTACGAAGCTGTTGCCGGACAGCGGCAACCAAATCAGCAATTGGTGAAAGTCGTCTAGTCGCCGGAAGGGCCGCCCTGCTACTCGCCCTTCAATAGCGGAGTTCCCGGCGAAGTCAAGCCCTGGCGGTGCAATTTCACGCGGAAACGTGCACGGTCGGTCTCGGATGAAGCGGAAGCAAGGCTCTTGCGCAGCTTAAGTATTTTTTCTTTGCGCGTACGGCGACGGCGGATTTCGGGACGGCGGCTAGGTGCGGACATTAATTCTCTCCTGATTTTGCTTGGAAGATTGTAGCATCCTCATTGGCAAAGACCGCGACCGTCGTCGAGAGACTCGAACTGCCTCCATCCTGAAAGTTGAAGATTCGATGCGAACCCAACAATCAAAGTTTGCGCGGCGGCTTCAAAGCAGGGTTTTGTGACACTTGCATATTCGACTTAGCCGGCGTTGCATCCAAGTTTGACGCTAAACTCAAATCGCTGGACCAGCAGTCGGCAAGGATCTTCCAATCGCCTGTCTGTCGCGCCAGGGTCAACAGATATTTGCCACGCTCTTCGCGGCGTTTTCCCATGAACGGCACCAGCATCTGGCAACGGCCCGCTTCGTAAGCGAGGTCCCCGAAAATCTCCACTCGAAAAGTATCCATCTCGACTTCGCCCAGTCCGGCATCCAGCACGCTAAAGAAAAACTCGCGAATGGCCGCCGTGCCACGAACCGGCGGCACATTCGGACGCAGCACAACCGCATCGGCTCCGTAGAGATCGACCAGATCGTCGAGTTGTTTATTATTGCAGGCTAATGCCCAATCCTGCGTGAGCTTTCGGACTGCAGCTTCGTTCCGGCTCAGGGAAGCTCCGGCCAACGGCGTACGCGGCCGCGCGTCCCGTGTAATGGGAGCACTGGTGGGACGTTGCTCCAAACCGGCGAATGCACCGCCTCCCTCGGGCGAGGAAAAATAGTGATGATGATAATGGTGGTGGTAGTGATGTTGTCCGGCTGCGGGGGCAGGCGCCTTCGGTCTCGCCGCAGTGGGAGTCTCCGGTGCAAAGGGTGGGGCATCCTGCTGAGGGACGCCACAAATGGCGCAGAACCGGTTCTCCAGCGGGTTTTGACTGCCGCACGCGAGGCAGGGCCGGGTCTCCGTCGCTTCGGCTGCGGCGCCGGCCGAGGCGTCCGTGTCTACCTGTGAGGTCAGCCGTTGAACTGCTTGCAGCGCAGCCGCAATCGATTCGTTACCGGGCTTAGGCTGATGCAGGTCTTGCTTCAGACGCCGGAAGAAATCGTCGATGGACGGATCATGGGCAGACACAGCGTCCGATCGGGAGACAGACGAATTCCGAACTGGCCCGGTTGGTTTTTCGTGATCCATAAGGATGCTAGCCAGCGCTCATTCTAGTCGAAAAGCAGCTGGCCGGAGAAGAGCTTAGTGAGCTGAGAATTCGATCTTCGCTTCGCTGTCAGTAGCCGCGCCATTGCACATTCCCGGACGATAGCGCCAGGAGCGAACCGTATCCAGAATGGTGCGATCCTCGGCTGGACCCGCGCTTTCAAGGATTAAGGGAGAATGCACGCGCCCGTCGGTGCCAATGATGAAACTCACGCTCACTCTGGTATCCGGATCAATAATGCTGATTAGTGGGTTTGGCGTGGCCAAAGGTTCGGGGGGCTCCGAAGCCTCGCAAGTTATGCCCGCGCTGGCATGCAACATGGCGGCAAAACTGGAGTCGCGTAGCGCTGAACCCCATAACTGACTTTCACGGGCAGCTAGTGACGTCTCAGGCGGCCACAATTGCGTTCCCACGGCCATGGCCAGACAGTTGGCGCAGGCCACAATCACGAGAAGAAAAGAGCACAACCTGCGCACTGTCATGGCCGATCCCAGAAGCATGCTCATTTGATATAGACACCAACCTCAGGCAGCAGGCTTCTTATGGCAATTCTGATGCCAGCGCAAGGATTGCGCAGGTGATTGATGAAACAGGACTTATTCTCTTGGAAAAACCGGAGACGATGCTTAAGATGAAAACCGTTGCAGCGGACGGGGGCGGGACAACGGCGCGGAACACGTCCTTATGGGCAATCCGGGTGGCGAATTATGAATCCGAGTAGGTGGGACCAGGCTGGCCTACCTTCAGCGGCCACTTGTTCTTCTCAAGCGCGGGCGTCCATACCAGATCAGGCTGGGGCTTGCGTTCGACCTCAACCGGTTCAGCCATCCGGTCGGCGAGCAGCGGGGCGACGATCCGAAGCGCGTCTACTTCGTGGCGCAAACGTTCCAGGTCGATCTCTTTGGAACGCAGAACTTCATATACATTTTTCATGGTCATCTAACCGACGACGACTTCATTTATTTTTCAAGTTGAAATGGACTGCGTGTTTCCGCGGCTGGTGAGGCGATGATAATACAGAACGCCCAAAAACCACCATCTTTAATAGGTTCGTTTGCAGCTACACGCGCAGCATGGTATTCAAGCCTGTAGGCTCCCGGGATAATCGCGGAGATTTGCATTGGGGGAAGCGCGACGTGGAGATAGAACTGCTGCCTCACTTGGATGGCATCTTGCCGCGGGACGAAGTCCACGTGTGGTATATCGACCTTCCTGTATGGGAGAAAGACGCCGAGTCGTTGCTTTCGCTGCTTAATCAAGAAGAGAAAGAGCGGGCGGCGCGATTCAAATTTCCCGCCCCTCGCAATCAATTTGTTATCAGCAGAGCTATGCTTCGGCAGGTACTTGGCCGTTATATATGCATTGAAGCACGCGACGTGCATTTTCGTACCACCCCGAATGGCAAACCTGAACTTGCCGAGACGTCGGGTGCTCATAACGATCTTTGCTTCAACTTGTCGCATACTGCAGGCGCCGCCGTCATTGCCGTCACCCAGAAGCGGCAGGTAGGAATTGATGTGGAACGAATTCGTGCGGATACGAATGCACTGGAACTAGCTGATCGATTCTTTTCGCGCCCGGAGGTGGAATGGCTGCAATCGCAACCAGCCTCTGAACAGATTCCGGCGTTCTTCACTTGCTGGACAGGGAAAGAGGCATACATCAAAGCGCACGGCGAAGGCCTTTCCATGCCGCTCAGCAGCTTTGGAGTTCTGCCGGACGTCGGGACGGACGGCTTTAAATTGCAACTGAAAGTTTTCGAAAACCCGGAAGAAGCGCGCCGCTGGTTCATTTGCCAACTGGATTTGGGAACCGACTTGCGCGCCGCGCTGGCTGTTGAAGGTGACAGTTGCCGTGTGCGTCTCGGTCAATTGACTTCCGCAAATATCAGCGTGATACCTGATTCCCTGCGCAATTAATGCAGCCGCGGTCTTTATCGGCGCATCTCGCGCTTGCGTTCCAGCACGGTTTCCAGCGCCTGCTGCGTTTCTTTCGACAAATGGTAAGACTCGCCATCCGACGGATACAGGCGTGTAACCACGTCGTCGCGAAAGGACGAAACGGCATCGGTAATAAGCTGGCGTGCGTCCCCGTAGCGGCGAACGAATTTAGCCGGCGCGGCAAAGGTCAGGTTCAGGATGTCATGGAAGACGAGTACTTGGCCGTCGCAATCCGGGCCTGCGCCAATGCCAATCGTCGGAGTTTCGATCTCTGCAGTAATTAGCGCGGCGACTTCCCGCGGAATACCTTCGAGCACGAGAAAGGCCACGCCCGCGCGATCCAGTGCCACCGCATCGCGCATGAGCTGTTCGACTGCGGCCAGCGATTTGCCCTGAACCTTGTAGCCGCCCATAACGTTTACCGATTGCGGCGTCAGCCCGATGTGTCCCGCGACAGGAATCTCGGCGTCGATCACCCGGCGAATAATATCCGCGCGCTTTTCCCCGCCTTCGATCTTCACCACTTCCGCGCCCGCTTCTTTCATGAAGCGGGCCGCATTGCGCACGGCATCGTCCGCCCCGACGTGATAAGAACCGTAAGGCATATCGGCCACGAGCAGCGCCTGTTTCACGCCCCGCCGCACCGCCCGCGTGTGATGAAGCATTTCGTCGACCGTGACCGAAAGCGTGTCTGGATAACCGAGCATGGTCATGGCCAGCGAATCGCCAACCAGAACGATGTCGATGGAAGCCTCGTCTACCAGGCGTGCGCTGGCATAATCGTAGGCAGTCAGGCAGGTGATCGGTTGCTGTTGAAGTTTCTTATCTCGAAGGGAAGCTACAGTGACTTTACGGCGAGATTCGCCAATTGGGGTGACGCTCACAATGTCCTCCAGTGCCCCTCCGCCTTGGCGGATAGAGCCCGTGCGCATCTTGGATGCTGAGATGCGGCTGTGGATATTGTAGTCCTGGAACGGTGGTAGCGTCGATAGCCGATTTTCGGCCAAAAAAAGCACGGGTAGTCATCCCGATGCCCTTCGATTTCGGGCCATCTGTATCGGGTTAATCCGGAGGACACTGCCCGAACGAAATCTTGATGCTGAGAATTGCCAGTGCTAAACTCACCTATCCAAAAAGTTAGAGGCAAACGTGATCATTGCTTACCTCAATGGTTCGTCGCATCATCTGGTTCTTTCTATAATCATCCAGCTTTCGCTGGCTTTCGGCCTTGCTGGCCTGTTTTGGCCGGATAAGTTCATGCCCGTTTTTGATGTCTTGATGTTTCCTTGGGCGGCAAGTTATCGCACGGTTCGCGGCCACAGCATCGCGGCACTTGCTTTATCGATTCTTCTCTTTTTCGTCCTGTCGTCGAATCATTAAACTCCGGCCGCTCACGCCCCCCTAGCTGATTCTGACTGTCCTCTACTGGCGGGCTCCGAGTCACCCACCTGGAACAAGGAAGCCCGTTGCTGAGCTTGCTCCACCTAGCGCTGACATTTTTGTATAGTGGGGACGGCCCCGTGATATGCTGCGGTTCCCCTTACGCCTTACGGGCGTTGCGCGTCGCTTTTGCTCACCTCGGAAGGAGGCAACCACAGTGAAACTCACGAGGCAATCTGGCAGAGTAGCCGTCGCGCTAGCGACACTCGCCGCTATCATGTTGTTGGGAGGCGTCGCGGACGCGGCGGACTCCTACCGAGTAATCTACGATTTTGGGCAGAAATCCTCCGACGGCTGGGCCCCTGAGGATGTACCGGTTGTCACAAAGAATGGCGACCTCTATGGCGTCACCGAGTCGGGTGGCACCGACAACTTGGGCACATTCTATAAGCTGACCGCGCCGCGAACTCGCGGCGGGGTGTGGACGAAAACCATCCTCTACGAGTTCCCTGGGGGCCAGGGAGGAGGATACCCCACGTCGCTCATCCTCGGTAAGGACGGCAATTTCTATGGGGTTAACTATAGCCAAACCATTTTTGAATTGACGGCACCGAACGCTGGCGACGGCGTCTGGACCTACACCGCGCTCTATACGCTCGATCCAAGCCAGGGCGCTGGAATTGTGGGCAACCTGGTTTTCGACGCCGAGGGAAACCTCTACGGCGCGACTGGGATTGGCGGCGACCCTTCCTGTGAGCAGGAGGGCTGTGGCACGGTCTTCGAGCTGAAGCGGCCGACGAAAGAGGGTGGGAAGTGGCGTTTGAGCGTGTTTCACACATTCACGGGAACTCCCGACGGAGCGGAGCCTTTCGCAGGCGTAACGTTTGATCAAAAAGGAAATCTCTACGGTACAACCAACGATGGCGGGGCCTACGGGTACGGTACCTTGTACCGTGTGAGCCCGCCCACAAAGAAGGGCCGCAGCTGGACTGAAACCGTGCTTTACTCTTTCAACCGGAACAACAACGAAGTCTATGGCCCCGAAGGCCCGGTGATTTTCGATAGCGCGGGCAACATCTATGGCACTACGGAATTCGGAGGTGATTCCAACTGTCAGGCCGGCTACGGGTGTGGGGTGGTATTCGAGCTTTCGCCTCCGGTCAAAACGCGGGGACCTTGGACCTACGCTACCCTGTATGCCTTCCAAGGAGGCAATGACGGTATTGGCCCCTCCGGCTACATGGTATTTGACGCACAAGGAAATCTCTACGGCACAACCCAAACTGGCGGCGGGGAGACGAAGGGTGGTACCGTGTATCAACTGAAACCTCCCGCGGATAACGGGGCCTGGATTGAGACCGTCCTCCACGCGTTCACCGGCAGCGACGGCGACGGAGACCTGCCCGAAAGCGGCCTGACGTGGGGAAAGTGAACGACCTTTATGGCGTGACGTTTGAAGGCGGGACTGGATGCCAAGCCTGCGGCACGGCGTTTGGACTTCAGCCTTGATAACCGCCATCGAAAGCGCTTCCTCTTTGTGTACTCTCTGACAGCCTGCCAGGTACAACACCTATAAAACGCTCTAACCAGTAAACTGTATTCGGCGCGCTGAACAACCGAGCCAGAATCCTTCGTACCCTAGGTCAGCTATTTTGTCCGGTCAAAATGAAGTGGCAGATCAAGTAATGACGGCAGCCGAGTCTGCCGCTAGTTCTCCCGTCTTCCGTTTCAGGTTAGATTGGATCGTCATCGCCGTTGCCTCCCTTGTTTTCCTTGTGAGCATTGCCAGCCCGCCACGTCTCATGGACGACGTCGATGCGGTTCAAGCGCAAGCCGCTCGCACTATGCTGGCATCGGGAGACTGGGTGACCGCTCGCCTCGACGGGGTTGCCTATCTGGAAAAAGCGCCGCTCAATTACTGGATGATGGCGGTTGCGTACAAGATTTTCGGTGTTAATGACTGGGCGGCGCGGTTTCCGCATGCGCTGGCGGTAGTTCTGTTGTGCTGGGTGACCTATCGGTTCGGGCGCTGGGCGTTTGGCGAGGCGGCGGGACTCTACGCCGGGATCGCACTTAGCACGTCGGTAGGACTATTTCTTTTCACCCGAATTCTAATTCCCGACGCCGTCCTGACTCTGGCCGTTACCGGGGCGATCTGGGCATGGCTGCGTCTGCTCGAACCAGATGAGCAGCATCCGCTGCGCTGGTCTTTCGCGTTGGGTTTTTCCTTGGGCGTAGGCTTGCTGCTCAAAGGTTTGATCGCGTCGGTCTTCCCCGTAATCGCCGCGCTCGCGTACATGGCTCTTACCCGACGTTTGTTTTCTTCGGCGGCCTGGCGGCGTCTGCATCTCTGGATTGCGATTCCGGTTGCGCTCGCGATTGCCATGCCCTGGTACGTACTCGCAACTTTGCGCAATCCGCCTTATTTTGCATTTTCCTTGCACAGCGGGCCGGGTGAGTATCGCGGGTTCTTCTGGTTTTACTTTTTCAACGAACACCTCCTGCGATTTCTAGGCATGAGGTACCCGCGCGACTATGACACCGTCCCCAGGCTCTGGTTCTGGATTCTGAATTTGCTGTGGATTTTTCCGTGGTCGTTCTACCTGACGGCCGCGCCGGCGGTGGATTACAAGACCGCTTCACGGGCTGGCAGAACCAGATTGATGGCGCTGTGCTGGATCGGGGTGGTGATGCTATTTTTCACTTTTTCGACCACGCAGGAATACTATTCGATGCCTATCTATCCGGCGCTGGCCCTGCTCGTGGGATCGGTTCTCGCCAGCGGCAGTCGCTGGGTGCGCACCGGTACATATGCTCTGCTGGCCGTGTGTTCGATCTTGTCTGCAGTGCTTTTCACTCTGTTGTTACTCGTCTGGCACGTTCCCGCACCCGGCGACATTTCTCAGGCGTTGACTCAACATCCGGAGCTCTACACTCATTCCCTCGGCCATATCTGGGACTTGACGCTCAATGCCTTCGCCTATCTGAAATTGCCTCTCGGACTTGCGGCTCTTGCTTTCGGAGGGACTGCGATTGCCCTGACACTTTCGAGAAACAATGTTCGCCGAACGGTTCTAGTCATAGCCGCCGGCATGATTGTCTTTTTTCAAGCGGCCCGGATCGCGCTGATCCGCTTCGACACTTATCTCGGCTCTTACGCGTTGGCGCAACGACTGGAGCAAAGCCCACCTGGCCAGCTAATCGAAGCTGATGCCTATTACGCTTTTTCTTCCGTTTTTTTCTACACCAACCGCACGGCGTTGCTGCTAAATGGCCGCATGAACAATTTGGAGTATGGTTCCTACGCGCCGGGCGCACCGGATGTATTTATCGACGACAATCGCTTCGTCTCGTTGTGGAGGACTGACGCTCGTTACTACCTGCTGGCGTATGGAACCGATATGCCGCATCTCGAGCAGTTGGTCGGAAAGCTGAACCTGCATGTCATAGCCGAGAACGGCGGTAATTACCTGCTTAGCAACCGCGCACTTCCTTGAACATAGGGTCACAGCGGCTTGTGACCTCGATCACTGCCCAGGCACGGTCCATCCATCACACTTCACTGTGCCACGGAGGAGGGTGCTTGTTCAAAATCGTCCACGCGGAATTCATTGCCCCCGGCATAAAGCGCTTCATCCTGGAAGCTCCCCGCATAGCCCGTAAACAGAAACCCGGTCAGTTTGTGATCCTGCGCATTTACGAGGAGGGCGAGCGGATCCCCTTGACTATCGAGGGTTCTAACCCGGACATAGGCACAATCAGCATCGTGGTGCAGTCGGCTGGTAAAACCACCCGCCTGCTGAATTCGCTGGAAACTGGCGATCAGATTCTCGATGTAGTTGGCCCGCTGGGAAAACCATCCGAGATTGAGAAGTTCGGAACGGTTGTAGTGATAGGCGGAGGCGTCGGTACGGCCATGGCCTACCCCTCGGCTGCGGCTTTCAAGCGAGCCGGTAACCGCGTGATCTCAATTGTCGGCGGACGTAACAAGGAACTGGTAATTCTCGAGCAGGAGCTGCGGGCGGTAAGCGACTCACTCATGATCACTACCGACGACGGCAGCTACGCGGACAAGGGCTTCGTCACCGACAAGCTTCGCCAGCTTATTGAAAATGGCGTCCGCATCGATCTGGTGTTGGCAATTGGACCGATTCCGATGATGCGGGCTGTGGCCGAGATGACCCGCAAAGAGAACATTCGGACCGTGGTCAGCCTGAATACCATCATGATCGACGGCACCGGAATGTGCGGCGGCTGCCGCGTTCTAATCGATGGCAAAAGCGAATTCGCCTGCGTCGACGGACCAGAATTCGATGCGCATAAAGTGAACTTCGAAGTTCTGGTGCAGCGCAATGGCATGTACCGTGACGCAGAGCAGCGGTCCCTGGCCGACTACGAACGCTCGAGGACTGCAAAACCTGGCCCCGAAGAAGCAGAGCACTGCGCGATTGCGCAAGGAGGAGAAAGGTGAGCCCGGTCGCGAAAAAGTCCATCAATCCGCTGCCTATGAAGGAGCGCATCAAGGTTCCGCGGCAACTCATGCCCGAGCAGCCTGCCGATGAGCGCAACAAGAATTTCACCGAAGTCAATCTAGGCTACAGCCCAGAGTTGGCGCGCCAGGAGGCTCTGCGCTGCCTGGAGTGCGCTAAGCCCACCTGCACCGATAACTGTCCAGTGGGCGTGAAGGTAAAGGAATTCGTAGAACTGATCGTCGCTGGCGATTTCCTCGGCGCGGCAGGGAAAATTCGCGAAAACAATGTTCTTCCTGCCGTCACCGGCAGAGTTTGTCCGCAGGAAGATCACTGCGAGGGCAAATGCCTGCTTTCGAAAAAAGTGAAGCCCCTCGGGATCGGCTATCTGGAGCGCTTTGTGGCAGATTACGAACAGCGCATGCGCACGCATGTGTTGCCTAACGTTCCGCCGACGGGAAAAAAGGTAGCAGTCGTGGGCAGCGGGCCTTCCGGCCTAACGGTGGCGGGCGACCTCATTCAGAAAGGTCACAAGGTGCGGGTTTTCGAAGCGCTGCACGAACTCGGCGGAGTGCTGGTTTATGGCATCCCCGAATTCCGCTTGCCCAAGCAGATCATTCGTGAACAGCTCGACTACATGCGAGAGATGGGAGTTGAATTCGAAACCGATGTCGTGGTCGGCCGTACCGTCACCATCGACGAACTCATTCACGAAGAAGGATACGACGCGGTTTACATAGGCACCGGCGCTGGCTTGCCGCAATTCATGGGCATTCCCGGCGAACATCTGAATGGCGTCTACTCGGCCAACGAGTTTCTCACCCGCATCAATTTGATGAAGGCCTACAAGTTTCCGACCTACGACGAACCGATGGTCGATTTGCACGGCAAAGATGTGGCTGTGATCGGTGGCGGCAACACCGCGCTGGACGCGATCCGCTCGGCACTACGGCTGGGAGCACGCAAGGCCTACGTGATCTACCGTCGCAGCGACACTGAAATGCCCGCCCGCGCCGAGGAAGTTCATCACGCTCGCCAGGAAGGCATCGACTTCCAAATGCTGACCGCACCCGTGGAGTTCCTCTCCGACGGCAAAGGCTGGCTCACCGCGGCGCGCTGCGTGCGCATGGAATTGGGCGAACCGGATTCGTCAGGGCGCAGACGGCCGGTGCCTATCAAAGGATCGGAGTTTGATTTGCCACTAAGCGTTGCAGTAATGGCGATCGGGACCACGGCCAATCCGATCGTGCAAAGCACCACACCGGGTCTCGGCACGGATAAACGCGGTTACATTCAAGCCGATCCTGAAACTCAGCGAACAACGCGTCCGGGCGTCTTCGCTGGAGGCGACATCGTGACCGGAGCCGCAACGGTTATTCTCGCCATGGGCGCCGGCCGCCGCGCCGCCGGGTCGATTCACGATTACTTGACGACCGGACAGTGGTGAACGGTACGAGAAGCTCATCACAAGACTGAGTTCGTCTCGCCCGGCGGATTCGCGAGGGTGCGTTCCTTCTGCAACAACAGTTGGTTAAGCTCCATCACTAGTTTCTGAAACCTGCTGGGATCGTGCTCCTCACAGATAAGACGGCACAATTCCATGATTCGATCGGTGTCGGTCTGGCCCATTCCTCATGTTCCTCTTGCTGGATCGCGACTTTACAGAAACGGGCCTGACTTCGTCTGTACCGCAGCGAACATTTCCTGAAAACCTGCATTCAATCAAGGAGACGTACAAGGCGGCAATTTTCGTGCTATAGCTAAGCCGATGCGGCATGGCGAAATCCGCTGGAATCCTGAACTACAGGAGTGGTTTTGCGCCCGGTGTGGTCTTACCTCCGACCACGTTGTTCGCGAGGATGCCGAGGCCGAGATGGAATTATTCGAGTGCGAGCTTCCAAGCGATCGGCGGACTTCGTGAGATTGTTTCGGTATGGCGCAGGGCGAGTAAACCCGCTCTGTAGTGCAAAAGCTGTGGAAATCCCGTCCATGTTTAAGTGAGCCTTTCGTCCGAGTGCGCAATCTAAATTATTTCTTATAGCAAATGTAATATACCGTTGCTGGAGTGGGGTAAGCGCCATGCGTAGCGATGGGAAGCAAGAAAAGTGGATGGAACTTTGCGCCCAGGCCTCGAAAGAACAGGATCCTCAAAAGCTGATGGCGCTAGTCGAAGAAATCAATCGGATCTTAGAAGCGAACGAACCGAAGCCACCGGGCTCGCAAACGGAAGCCTAGTTTCGACCCCTCTTCCGTTCCTCCCCTTCTGCGGTACAAAACAAAACTAGCTGGCCGATCTTCGCTTTTCCTCAATACCAAACTCCGTACGGGGCTTCCGCGCCCGTCGGATATGTTCTCGCAGCGCGGTGTTGAGTTCTACAATGGTTTCGTCCCACTGGCCAGCGTCCAGCGTATTCACCACCTCCGCGCACAGCTTTCTGATCTGATCCTCCAGCCGCCGTTCCATCGGCCTAAGCACCCCTCTAATGAGAATTCCACACGATCGGCATGAGGGTCGATACATGACATCCTGTAGAGACACGTTGCAAACCCATGTCAGCTTGGTTGCAAAGCACTGTCGTAATTCATTCCGGTTACCTATAATGTGCATCGCGTTGCATCCGTCGCGTTCCATTCGGGTCAAGGAATGTCGGCTAAGTGCCGGTTTTCTATTGAGTTGTGAAGCGCCCAAGCGATGGCGTTTGAGCTGCTTTTCCCTCTTGTCGCCTCTGCAGGGGGCGCAGATCGGGGTGTACATTGATCGATTCGACGCAAGGTGCCGTGGTCCAACTTCCGCAGACAGCAGGAAAACCGAAAAGGAAACATTCACTGCTTCCCACTCTGATCGTCCTATTCCTGGTTTCCTACGGCTTGATGTGCCTGCTGACGGTCGAGCAGGATCGAACGATTGGTGCGCAGCGATCCCTGATCACATCCCTGCTCGGCGACAGTACAGAACTAAGCCATTTGAAAGTCAAGATTTTCCAGGACCAGCATCCGCAGCAGAATGCCGGAACCGGTCCTGACGCCCAGGAGCCTTCGACCCAGGCTCCATCGGCGGCCCCGACCACCCGGACGCCCATGACCCAGTCTCCAATGACCCAGGCTCCGATGACTCATGACACGCCAACTGGAAGCTCGCAAGGCAGCCATGTTGCCGGCAAGGTCCGGAAGTCGATTCCGCCAAAACCTCCGCTAGGAATCGCGGATATTGTTGACGGACGCAGGATCGCAAACAGGATCTGATAGCAGGACCCAGGTTAGGTAGGATGAATATTCTGGCAGCGTTATTCCTGGCATTGTCTTTGCCGGGCTCGAAGTTTGCCTCGCCTCTGCCGGCGGTTTCGGATCGTCCTGTGAGCCAGCACGCGCGCCAAGGCGGCACCTGGTACATGGCGGAAAGCGGTCACGCTGTATTCTGCTACGGCCCAGTGGTGCTGCTGAAACAGCCTAATGGCGGATTTCAGCACGTCGCGACCTACTGCCGCGGCGATCAAACTATAGTGCCCCTCAGAGACTAAACCTTCCCTACTGAAAGTTCCTGATGCGCAAAGACCTTTTTGTATACTGCTCGGTGCCTCTCTCCATGTGGCGCCAATGCCGACTTCTTCTTCATCCCGGCTGTCGTATATCGATTGGATGCGCGGCTTGGCCTGCGTCCTCATGTTCCAGACACATTGTTACGACTCCTGGCTGAGTGGCCGCGCGCGCAAGAGTACTTTTTTTATGTGGTCACAATTGGGCGGAACTCTGCCTGCGCCGCTGTTTCTTTTTCTAGCCGGAATTTCCTTCGCGCTCGTCACTGACAAAATGCGCCAGAAAGACACGCCTGCGGGACAGATTGCGCGGACGACCATTCGGCGCGGTGCGGAAATTTTCGGCCTCGGCCTTTTATTTCGTTTACAGGAATTTGTAATTGCCCTGGGGCTGGGCGCCGTGGAGCGATTTGTTGCGGGTTGACATTCTCAACACCATCGGCCTTTCTGTGATGTTGATGGGCTTGCTGTGCTGGATGGTCTTGCGCCTATCGCCCACGCGTGTAGCCCTGGCTTTTAGCGCATCCGGCGCCGCCATGGGCATTTCGCTCCTCAGTCCCTTGCTATGGACGAGTTGGCGGCCGCACTGGCTGCCTTGGCCCATTGAGTCTTATATCGATGGCGTTCACAACCTGGGCGAGCCCCAGGCCTGGCTCTTCCCGATTTTTCCCTGGGCCGCTTTTGCCTTCATGGGTCTCGCAGTAGGATTTTGGTTGTTGAGCGATAACGCGCGGAAACACGGCGCCTGGACGTTTGCACTGGCAGGCGCTGGCGGGGCTGCTCTGATTTACACAGCCCGCTGGATGGACGCACGTCCGCATCAGTTTTATGCAAGTTATGATTTCTGGCACACCAGTCCGAATTTCTTTTTGATTCGGGTTGGTCTGCTGCTCATAATTCTGTGTGGGGCTTATATCTGGTGCCGCTGGGGAGCGGGACAGTGGGGCTTCAGCCCTCTCATTCAACTCGGGCAAACTTCACTACTGGTGTATTGGATACACATCGAGTTTGTTTACGGACGCCTCTCCATCTTGCCGAAGCACGCCGTCGATATTCGCACCGCTTCTTATGGGTTGCTGACGATTTTCCTTTCGATGGTGCTCCTGTCGGTGCTACGTACCAAGCTCAAAGGCGGTGTAGGGGCGGGCGTCCTCGCCCGGGCGTGGGCAAGAATGTAGGCGAGAGCGTCTTCGCTTCCGCTCAAGAAGTTATGGCGTGAGCTCAAAGGCTACGCCGTAGCCGTATGCGCCGCCGGTAACGGTGGTGCCGTAGAGATTTCCTTTATCGTCGAGGATGAGGTTGGCGTCGGGCCCGGCGCCGTCGGATCCGACGAAAGTATGCAGCACCGTGTACTTCCACTTGCCACCTGCCCCGGGGCGCTAACTCGTAGACGAGGCCGCAGCCACAATTGGGATCTCCTCCACCCGTCGTCGTACCGTATAAATTTCCGGCCCCGTCCATAACTACACCGGCCCCGGGCTCAACTCCGTTTGCGCCTCCTTTGAAGCTATAGACCACGGTTTCTTTCCAGTGGCCGTCCGCGCCCGGCGCAAGCCCAAAGACGGTGCCGTTGCCGGTCGAGCCGCCAATCGAGGTTGTACCATAGAGATTGCCGGACCCGTCGATAGCCAGCGCCCCAACCCCTGGAAATGCCCCGTCTCCATTGAAGGTGCCAAAGCTGTGCATTATAGTTTCCTTCCACTTGCCGTCCGCCTGCCGGCGCAGTTCGAAGGCAGTGCCGCAACCGCCGCCACAGCCCCCGCCACGGCCGCCTTGCTCGGTGGTGCCGTAGAGATTGCCAGCCGCGTCCAGAATAACCCCGGCGAAGGGGACTGAGCCATCGCCGTGCTGGCCTGTGAAGTCGTGAAGCACGGTCTCCGTCCACCCGTCGGCCCCTAGCGACAGCACAAACGCAGCGTGCGCCGTGCCAAACAGATTTCCTGCTTTGTCCATGATCACGCCTGCGTAGGGGCAGCAGCCACGGCTGTTGAACTCGAAGCGGTGAATGACGGTCTCCTTCCACACGTCGGTTCCTGGTGACAACTCGAAAACCGTGCCCCATTTATAGGGCCCCCCGTCACCCTGCGTCGTGCCGTAGAGATCGCCCGTTGCGTCAAGCGTCAGGCCGCTTGTGGGGCCCTCACCGTCGTTGGGGAACGAGGGAAAATTGTGCAGCACGGCCTCGCTCCACGTGTTCCCGGATCCGCGCACGAGCTCAAAGACAATACCGTGTCCATGAGTCCCACCTCCGCTGGTTGTGCCGTACGCGTTGCCCTCCCTGTCGAGCGCTAAGCTGCCCCACAAGCCGGCGCCATCGTCGCCAGAACCAAAGGCATGTAGAACCTCATACTTGGGCGCGGCCCAGGCAGCCGGGCTTACAACGGGTAGGATTAGGAAAACCAGCGCGGCACGGATTAGAGCGGGCGAGAGTCGCCTGGGCATAGGCACCTCCTTGATTGGAACGTCCGTCAAGCCGGGAACCGGGGAAGGCTCCTCTGCGGGTTTCGAGCATATCACCGAAGTTCGGGGAAACATCGCGAAATCGCGTGCGGGTGCATGCCTGTCGCAGATTCTGCACCCGCCAACAATCACCCCTCAGTCCTGGTGGGTCACCACTCCGTAAAACAACGGTGGCGTGCGCCCGCTCCGGCCGGTCGTTTACTTCACATAGCACGTCGAAGCGTTATAGAGCAGTTGCTCGTCGTCGGTGCCCCCGTTGTATTCGGGAAAATTAGAGACGAATACCCCTGTGTACGTGGACGCGTGATAAAAGCTGACGATTCCAAGTAGTTATCCGAGTCCGCGACCGCAGTGGCTTTTCCCAAATGTCCCTTCCAACTTCCTGTGGCTGGAAGTTGCGTGTACGGGTAGCCATCGGATTGCCACGAACTCCCGGTAATCCCTTTGATCAGACATTCGCTTTTCTTTGTCGTCTTCTTGAATAGGTTGGAGATACCAACTGGAGTGGTGTTGTATGCAATCTTGGAGCTGAATCCAAAGACCGGCGCTAGTCCACGGTTATCGACGGTTGACCACTCAAACACAGCGTACGTTCCGATCACCGTATGTCCTTTCTTGGCGTACTTCGAAACCGCTGCGATCTCCGCTGCAGAATATTGTTTTATACCTCCTGCCGGATCGCTGAGCACAATGACATTTGCCTTGGATGCCACAATGTCCTGATAAGTGAAGTCGCTGTCCACATAAGTCGTGTAGTCGACCGTCACCGGGATCTTTCCAAAATTTTGCCAGTTCGATCCCATGTCTTGCCAAATACTGGCCGCGCCCCATGACTTCAGCAATACGATTTTCACGGTTGCGGCGGGAACCACCTCGGCGCTGGCTGCGTTTTTTGCAGGCTTGGTTACGTTTTCTCTCGAAGGCGAAGTTTCTTGGGCAAATGCTTGAACAACAAACAACATTCCTAAAGCGAAACAAACAGCCGCTGCAATTGGCTTACGCATAATTGAATCTCCTAGTGTAGGCGCGAGCGTCTTCGCTCGTGCGGCGGTAAACTCGAGTTTCATTTCCCGTCTCTGCAGAAACGAATACTGCTATCAGGGTCGCAATACTACAACGGAATTGCGACTTTTCCAATCGGGCGAGTCCCGGAATTCGAATCAGCACTTTTTTTCACATCGTGCACCAACTTTCATCTACCTCTATTGAGAAAAAGCAGTTATAGTTATTTCCGCTCAGCGATTCCCTGACGACAACTGACCTGGTTGATGGCGCGTAAAGGCAGTTCGACCATCTCGCAGGAGGAGTTGTATCCAGCCGTCCACGAACCTGCGCGTCCCGCGCCTGACGACACTCTCGACGACGCGCGCATGCTCGACCTGGACGTGGAACAGGAATCGCCCTTCCTGCGCGGACAAAAGCGCGTCTCGGTTCGCCGCGGTTCTCTGCCGAAAAAGGCCGCCACTGGCCTAACTTGGGGCATTCTGGCCTTGATTGTTTTCTTTTCTGGGAGCGCGGCAGTGGCTGCGCTTTACCACTACGGCGAACATTCCTGGCGTTTCCGCATCGATTCCAGCGATGACATCGAGCTTGCCGGCCTGCAGAACGTGACTCGCTTCCAAATTATGGAAGTCATGGGCGGCGACATCGGCCGCAACATTTTCTTCGTGCCGCTATCCGCGCGCAAACAAGCTCTGGAAAAAATTCCGTGGGTGGAATCGGCCAGTGTTATGCGGTTCGTCCCCAATCGCCTTAGGATCGAAATCCATGAACGCACGCCCGTCGCCTTCGCCCGCGTGGGCTCGAAAATACTGCTGATCGACTCTGTCGGCACACTGATGGAACTGCCGACCGCAAGCAAGAAAAAGTATTCATTCCCGGTAATCCTCGGGATGAATTCCGGCGAACCCGCTTCCACCCGCGCCGCACGCATGAAAATCTACAACGACCTGGTCAGCCAACTTGACGCCGGAGGCGCGCACTATTCGCAGGAACTCAGCGAGGTTGATTTATCGGACGCCGAGGACGTCAAAGTGCTGCCCAGCGATCCTTTGGGCGAAGTGCTGGTGCATCTGGGTTCGTCCAATTATCTCGAGCGTTACAAAATTTATGTGAGCCACGTGCGGGAGTGGCGCCAGCAGTTCGACAAACTGGAATCAGTGGATTTGCGGTATGACCGGCAGATCATCGTAAATCCCGATCTGCAAGGGACGGCCAAGCAAACGCCGCTTTCGATTTTATCCGTCAGAGCCGCCATGTCGGCCGGAATGAAACCCGCCGCGCTGATCACGCACCAACTCACCGCTCCGAAACCAGCGGCAGTGTTAACTGATTCTGCAAAGCCTCCAGCTAAAATCGCAGCCGGCAAAAAGGCTGTCAAGAAACACCGAAAAGTCGTGGCGAAAACAGCGCCGAAACAGAGCACCGCTCTCGCACAAAATAAAACTATCTCAAAGCCCGATCCTTCCCCCATTCCAACAACGTCGACCGCGCCCGGAACTGCTGCGGCGAAACCAGGAAACAAACCCAGTCCAGCGATTGCCAAGGGAGAGGATCATCCATAAACATGGCGAGCCAGCATCATAATTTATTGACGGCCATCGACGTAGGCAGCGCCAAGACCCGCGTGCTGGTGGCGGAGATCACCGATTCAGGCCTGCGCTACCGTGGACACGGAGTGGCCGAATCGCGTGGTTCCCGCAAAGGCGTAATCGTCGACCTCGAAAAAGCGGTTGCATCCATTCAAAAAGCGGTAGAGCAGGCTGAAGACGTTTGCGGCGCCCCGATTGAGCATGCTCTGCTCGGAGTCGCCGGTTCGCATGTACGCGGAATGAATAGTCACGGCGGACTAAGCCTGGGTACACGAGCTCGCGAAATTGCGCGCGATGAAATTCGCCTTGCAGTCGATAAAGCTCGCGGCATCCCACTTCCGGCCGATCGCGAAATTCTCCATCTGCTTCCGCAGGAATTCATCCTAGACGATCAAAGCGGTGTGCACGATCCGCTCGGAATGATGGCCATGCGCCTTGAAGTCCGCGTGCATATGGTCACCGCCGGATCGAGCGCTACGCAAAATGTGGTCACAGCAGTGAACCGCGCCGGCGTGCATGTGGACGACACCGTCTTCGAGCCGCTGGCCTGCGCCGACGCCGTACTGCGCGCCGATGAGCGTGAGTTAGGAGTATGCCTGATGGACCTGGGCGCCGGCTCAACCAGTCTGATTGTCTTTCAGGAAGGCGCCGTCATTCACACCGCCGTGATTCCGGTCGGCGGCGACCACTTCACCAGCGACCTTTCAGTCGGCCTCTGCACTCCGCTCGCGGAAGCGGAGAAAATCAAGAAACTCTACGGCAACGTTATCGTAACTTTGATTCCCGAAGGAAATGAAGTAGAAGTTCCATCGGTTGGCGACCGGCCTTCTCGTTTGATTTCGCAACGTATGGTAGGAGAAATTCTCGAGCCTCGCGCCCGTGAGCTATTCGAAATGCTGCGCGACAACTTGCGCCACAGTGGCATGCTCGATGTCTGCGTCGGCGGCATCGTGTTAAGTGGAGGGACATCGCGCCTGGCAGGAATTATGGACATCGCCGAATCGGTCTTGCGTCGTCCCTTGCGTCTCTCGTGGCCGGCGCCACTTGCGAAAATGCCTTCAACGTTGGCAGAACCGGAATACGCCACGGTTTTAGGAATGATCTTTTACGGCCATCGATCGCGCATCGCCCGCGGCCTGCAAGACACCCGCTGGAGTTCGCGTCTGATGGGATTGTTCGCAAAAAAGGGAGCATGAAAAAACGAAAAAAAGTAGCGCCGGCATCTTGCCGGCTGTCCCGAGGGCATCCTGCCCTCGGCAGTGGAGGCGAGGACGCCTCCACGACAGCCGCCGAGACGGCGGCGCTACAAAACAAAATCTATCGAGGTGCCTTACCCCATGAAAAATGACAATGACATTCGCATCAGCTTCAACGAAGAAACCCGCAATGACGCCAAGATAAAGGTCATCGGCGTGGGTGGAGGCGGCGGCAACGCCGTAAACCGCATGATCGATTCCGGCATGGAGGGAATCGAATTCGTGGTCGCAAACACCGACCTGCAAGCCTTGCGCATGGCGCGCGCGCCCATGAAGATTCAGCTTGGGGTCAAACTCACGAACGGCCTAGGCGCCGGCGCCAATCCTGAAGTCGGCCGCAAAGCGGCGCTCGAAGACTCCGACAAAATCATTGAAGCCCTCGAAGGCGCCGACATGGTCTTCGTAACTACGGGACTCGGCGGCGGCACCGGAACTGGAGCGGCCCCGATTATCGCGTCGCTAGCCAGCGAAATGGGCGCGCTCACCGTCGCGGTCGTTACCAAACCATTCGCCTTCGAAGGAAAACGCCGCATGCAGCAAGCCGAGCGAGGCATCGCGGAGTTGATGGAATCGGTCGACACTACCATCGTGATTCCCAACGAAAAGCTGCTCGCCGTGGCGCAGGATGCCGGCTTCTTCGAATCCTTCCGCGTCGCCGACGACATACTCCGCCAAGGCGTGCAAGGCATCTCCGACATCATCACTATCCCGGGGATCATCAATCGTGACTTCGCCGACGTAAAAGCGATTATGGCCGGCATGGGCTACGCAGTCATGGGCGCAGCGACAGCCAACGGAGCGCGCCGCGCAACGGAAGCCGCGCAAAAAGCCATCGCCTCGCCACTGCTCGAAGCCGGAGCCATCGATGGCGCCCGCGGCATTCTCATCAACATCACTGGATCCACTTCGCTCAAACTCGCTGAAGTGCAGGAAGCATGCACCATCATTCAAAGTGCCGCGCATGAAGACGCCAACATCATCTTCGGCGCTGTGCTCGATGAAAAAATGAAAGACGCGGTAAAGATTACCGTGATCGCCACCGGCTTCAAAGATTCAGATCACCGGCGTCGACGTCAGGAAGAGCGATCCATTTTCGTGAGTTCACGAGAAAGCTCGCGGCACGATGATTTCTTCGACGATCCTCAACCCGAGGCCGAGGCGGATCCCGAACCGCCGCCAATGGTCATGCAGCAATCGGCGCCGCAAGCAACTGCCGCAGCATCGGGCGAATCGATTTCCATCGACAGTATGCGCAACGCGATGATCGCCAATTTCGAGCAGTCCGATCTCGACGTGCCGGCATTTCTGCGCAAACGCAACGAAACCATGTAACTGGGCGAGGGAAAAGATTTTCCCTTATGAGGCAGTACCGTTCCAGTAACCGCCTCACGTTACCAAAGGGGTTGACCGGATTCCAAGATTGAAGCCAACCCCTTTATTCATAGCTGCTTACTGCAATTCACGAAGGTTAAGCAGAAAACACGTTTTAGATTGCTTATCGATTCGAAGTTTCATAACATCTAGAGTAGTCAGGAACTTAGCCAGTGGCGACGATCATTGGCGGGCTTCGTGCTTACTTACTTGTATGGACTCCGGGGATGGGGACAGGAAATTGAATTCAGGCAAAAGTTTCGCTGGCTTCGGTCTGTTGATCGCACTCATAGTGTTTCTGGCATTCTGCGCGTCCGGCGTCGCTGCCACCGTCAGCACGAATTCTCTGACTTCGCATAAATCCAAATCACAAAAAATCAACGAGACGCAGCACGCTCGAAGGCGCATGCACCATCTGGCTCACAGCCGCGCCGTCGTGCCCAGAACCGCCGCTGGTGTGCGTCGCAGGCATCGTTATTACGAGCGCTTCTACACCAGTTCTTTCGCTCAGGATATTACCGAAGGGGACGTAACCGCCGGTGAAGATCCCCTTGTGCGCGAGGCAGCTATCGACGCTTTGGGCGGAATGAATGGAACGGTCGTAGCCATCGAGCCAACCAGCGGCCGCATTCTGGCGATGGTTAATCAGAAGCTGGCGCTTTCAAGCGGCGCGCAGCCCTGCTCGACTATCAAACTTTCCGTCGCCCTGGCCGCTTTGAATGAAGGGCTCATCACGAAGGAAACCGAAGTCCGTTTGGGTGGCCGCTATCGCATGAACCTGACCATGGCGCTGGCTCACTCGAACAACGCATATTTCGAAGCGATCGGCCGTCAACTGGGTTTTGAAAAAGTAAGCTACTACGCTCATCAGTACGGCCTGGGCGAAATGGCTGGCTACGGCATACCCGGCGAACAGCTTGGGATTTATCCCAACGAAGAAATTCCGTCTAAACTCGGCGGCGTTGCCAGGATGTGCTCTTTCGGCGAAGGCGTTTCAGTAACCCCGTTGCAGCTTGGGGCACTGGTCTCAGCCATAGCTAATGGCGGCACGCTCTACTACCTGCAGCATCCCACCGCGCCCGAAGAGATTGCAAATTTCCAGCCGGTAGTGAAGCGACGTCTTGATATCGCGCCGCTCATTCCGGAAATTTCCGATGGTATGGAAGGCGCCGTGCATTTCGGCACCGCCCGCAGCCTGCGAGTCAATTTCAAAGAGGAAGAAGTTCTAGGCAAGACCGGAACCTGCTCTCACGCCGGAACCCGCTTCGGATGGTTTGCCTCCTACGCCAAAACCGACATCGGCCACATCGTGGTCGTCGTATTTCTCGAAGGCGGGCGTCCGACCTACGGTCCCAAAGCGGCAGAAATTTCCGGACGCCTGTATCGCAATCTCTACGATCACAATTTCTTTATGCCGAAGCAGCTGTTGCCGTCGAATAATGCGACTATAAATCTGCTCTCAACCCCGCAGTAATTCCCGGGAAAACTAAAAGCAATTGACAGGCAAAAGGCCGGACTGATTGGTCCGGCCTATTTTGCGCCTTGATTCCCCCTCTGTAGCGGCTACAACAGTCGTAAGTCGGTACGCGTGCGTTCAACTCGTCCTAACTCGTCGCTCAAGGCAGGATTGCATGTGTGAATCCTGACCAGGGCCAATCGCGTTAATCCGGCGTCACTCCAAGAAATTCTTCGTGTCCTTCGAATATTTCGTGAAGCACTTTTGTGGCCCGCTCTTTCAACGGAACCGAGATTTCCTCCCCTACCTTCTTCTTCTCAATCGTCACGTTAGGATTTGGAATTGCATTCGCGGCCATAATCAGCTCCTTCTTCCCCTGAATTTAATTGCGCCAATCTTCTCCTGCCCTATAAAGCGCGAAAAAACGGCAAAGCGGCTCATTTTACGAGAACTTTATTCGTATCCCCTTTTACAGCCTTGCCTATGCAGGAGAGAGAAGGTGGGCGATCCGTACGCCTCTTAATGGATGGTGAAGTGGCACAGCATTCCGTTTCAAAGGAGCGGAGCAAATCTGCGGTACGCAACCATCCAATGAACGCGCACAAAGAGAGAAATGGGGCTAACATCGCTTACGCAACTACCGACCGGCTACTGCTTGGATCCGCCTAGATCAAGCGGAATGGAAGCGGTCACATGGGTTCCCTTCGAGTTGGACGTAATACGAAGCTCGCCTGAGACTTCGTTTATCCGCTCGCGCATGCCGGCGAGGCCAACGCCGCCCGCTGTGCCCGAACTCTGAAATCGATCAAAGTGAGCTTTGGGCATGCCTTTACCCTGATCTGTTACTTTGAGCACAATCTGCGAAGGACAATATTGCAGCGATACTTCCGCCGTTCTAGCGCCCGAATGCCTATGAATGTTAGTCAGCGCTTCCTGCAACACCCGGAAAACCGTAGTCTCGATGTTGCCTGGTAATCGCGGTATCTTGACGATTTCCAGCGCGACTTTAATTCCGCTCCGCTCGACGAAACCCTCCACATACCACTGCACAGCCGAGGTAAGGCCAACTTCATCGAGCAGCGGCGGGTGCAACAAGTGGGAAAGAGTACGCGTTTCACTGATACAGGTGTCCAGCGTTTTAAGCGCGGCTGCCAGGAGCTGTGGACTCCCGCTTTGGGCGAGTTGATTAAGCTCCATCGCCAGTCCAGCCAGATACTGCCCAAGACTGTCGTGCAGCTCTCGCGCAATCCTCCTTCTCTCTTCATCCTGCGAACGTATCAGGTTGGCGGAAAGCTGGCGCAGAGCCGAGGTGCGTTCTGCTACCTGACCTTCCAACCTTTCATTACTGCGGCGCAAAGCTTCGTCGGCCTGTCGAAGTTTTTCCAGGTGATTGCGGATGTCATATTGTTTCTGTCGAGCTCGGATAGCCGCTCGCACCGAACTGATGAGGGTAATTGTGCGTAGAGGCCTTTCGATAAGCGTTACATTTCCCAGGGGCTCACGCATTTTCGCCAGTCCCTCACTCTCCCGGTTAGCGGCGCCTCCTCCGGTGAGTACTATGACTGGAAGATCAGACCAGGGCGGCTGCCGGCGTAAAGCATCTGTCAGGCAGCCGATCGAATTTATATCCAGCGCTTCCTCGAACAAGAGAAGTATGTCCGCCCGTCCAGGAATATCCGCAGCAGCAGCCGATATCGACGCGCCGACCCGGCACGCTATTCCGGCCGTGGCGAGGCTGTGGCAGATGAGCTCTGAGTCACGCACCAGCGAGGCCAAAACCTGAATGTCGAAATCCGTCTCAGCGCTTTCGGCCATTGCGACTCTTTGCGGTTCTGGCTTCTCTTTCCCGGCCACGTTCCGGAATTCCGGACAGAACTCCTCTGAATTCCAGAAGGGGTTTGCCAACTTTAATGCCGCCATTTAGTTTAAGTTCCCTGATAGAACGCTCGTGCCCGCCGGATCGCTTTTTTAATACCGACATGGCCTGTTTAACTTCACCGCCAGCCTCGAAATATCGAAGCAGCAGTACCGAATCCGCCAGATAACTGACATCGACAACACTCTGCATCTCCGGCCCGATCAGCCCGTGCTGGGCCAGCACCATGAAAGTGGCCATACCAAGCTGACTAAGGTAAGTCAGCAACTCATGGAGTTGAATGGCGAGAAACTGTTCTCCCGGCATGGCATTCAGGAAACCATTCAGGCTGTCGATGACAATGATTCGTGACTTGCCGTCCTTCGCCCTCTGGCGTATGCGCGCCACAAACTCGCCGGGAGACAGTTCTGCTGGATCGATTTGCTCCAGCATAAGCCGACCCGCCTCAATCTGTTCAGTGGGGTCCATGCCGAGACCCTCAAGTCTGGCCAACATAGTTTCGAGGCCTTCGTCGAAGAGGTAGATTGTGGCGTGTTCGCCGCGCTTGGCGGCCGCGATGGCATAGCCTGCTGCTATGGTCGACTTTCCGCAACCAGCCGGCCCCATGATCAGCGTGCTGGTCCCACGGTCAATTCCGCCGCCCCAAAGAGAGTCGATTTCCGCCACGCCGCTGAGCAGCTTTTCATGTTTAAAGCCAGGATGGTGTTCGGCGGCGATTAATCTCGGATAAATATCGAGGCCGCCTCTACGAATGCTGTAATCGTGAAATCCCTCACGAAAACTTGAACCACGCAGCTTGATAATCTCCATCCGCCGCCGCTTGATGCCATATTCTCTGGCCAGGTTCTGCATCGACAGAACACCGTGAGCGATGCTCTGCAGTTGCAAGTCGCGGTCGGTGCTGGTGCGATCATCGAGCAGTAGGACGGTGCAGCCTGATCCAGCGAAAAATTGTTTGAATGCCAGAATCTGCCGGCGATAACGAAGCGGATCTTGCGCCAGCATGCGCAGCTCCGACAGCGAATCAATCACCACCCTCTTAGGTTTAAATTTCTCCACTTGTTCCAACACCGCCTTCGTGGTGTCGGCAAGTTCCACCTCGGATGGATGGAAGACCGTGTACTGGCCCTCGGGCCGCAGACTGCTTTCGTCCGGAAGTAGTTCGAAGATTTCGAGATTATCGATATTCCAGCCGTGCGATTGAGCAGCCAGCAACAATTCGGACTTCGACTCCGAGAGCGTTATGTAAAGACAGGATTCGCCGGCGTCCACGTCTTCCATCAAAAACTGTAAAGCCAATGTCGTTTTCCCGGTTCCAGGATCGCCCTCTACCAGATAAAGGTGTTCGGCCGGCAAGCCGCCGGGAGAGAATGTCATCCAGGCCCGCAACTCCCGTGGCTATACGTTTTTCAGGCATGTAAAGGCTCCTTTAACGGTACGAAAAACGCCCAGCAGCCAACAAACATTGAGCGGACTTCGAGAGCGTTTCGACCGCGGCGATTCTTTTGAGTCGGGGCTCAGGAGACAAAGCGGCCTCACGTCAGAAACGCGGTCCTTTAGTGTTCGATGAGCAAGGCCCATTCGCGTCAATTCCTTGTCATTAAAGGCTAGAATGAGCGGCCCACAACGCTCCACAATCAATTTTGCCGTCGGGCTCCCAGCATGACAATCAAGTATTGTTTGTAGAAACTTAGCCTTCTTGAGAAATCGGCTGGAAAAATTAAAGGAAAAACCGTATGCCGCGCTGAATCTCGCCCTCACACCACTTGTCGTTCCGGCAAACGAGGCCTGGGTTTTCGTTACGAACAAGAGAGACCTGGATCTCTCGCTTCGCTCATGATGACAAATCGTTCGCGCGCCATCGCGCTCTCAGTTTTTGGCACGCACGCCCTAAGCAGGATCGTGTCTACGACTCTTCGTGACGGCTTAAACCAACGATTCTAATCCCTTCGTAACTTTCGCTTGATACCTCTGTCACGTTTCAATGAAGACAAGTTTTCGCCGGAATCATTGGGATTGCATTACGCCACGCGTGTAGTTCCCTGATCCACTGCACATTTTAATTTTGGAGGCGGTTCTTATGCGATGTGTCCCACGCATATTCATACTTGTTTTTTTATTTTCCGTTTTAATCGCAGGCATCGGATGCGGCGGCGGATCGATGTCCTCGCAAAATAATTCGAGTATGCAGCCCGCAATCACCCTCGAAGCCACGCCAAACACCGTTACGAACGGCGTTGCGACCGTCCTCACCTGGAAGGCGCGCAACGCGGTGTCGGTGACCATCGCTGGCCTTGGCACGTTCCCCGCGGTCGGTTCGGCTAAAGTTACTCCCACCGTCACCACGATCTATGAGGCGGTTGCAATCGGGCCATTCGGAACATCGGCTTCCGCCGCCGTGGTAAAGGTAACGGCTCCGCTTGAAAAACCTACCCTTCAGTTCAGCGCGCAGCCCACCAACATTACGACGGGAGAATCGGCAACTCTAAGTTGGACTGCAAATAATGCGACTTCCGTCAGTATTCCCGGAGTCGGAACTTTCGGCGCGACGGGATCGGTGCAAGTCACGCCCGCATTGACTTCTACTTATATCGCTACGGCGACTGGCGCCGGCGGAACGGCTTCGTCTAATGCCACCATCAACGTCACGTCGGTGCAGAATCCGCCACCAACGATTTCATTCAAAGCTCAGCCAAATACTATAAAGATCGGTGCCAGCGCAGTTTTATCCTGGACGACGGCTAACGCTACCTCAGTGAACATCTCCGGATTAGGCTCTTTCCCGGCGAACGGTTCGACGGATGTCAGGCCGACCACTACAACTATCTACACCGCAACCGCTGACGGAGCGGGCGGCACGGCAAAAGCATCCACTACGGTTACCGTAGAAGCGAACGGCACGCCGCTAACCAATCTTCAAGCCAGCGGGCCATGGAGAATGTGGGGCGAGTTGCCTCCGAACTACGGCATCTGTTCATACCCGTGCCCCGGCGTGACCTGGTGGATGAAGCAACATATCACTTCGCCATCGCTTAGCGGAGACGCAACCGAGTTCTATCTGGGAGGCACGCATCCTTACGCAGATGTTCTCTTCAGCGATCCGCTGATCGGCGCATATTCCACGCAAGGCTTGCCTGACAGCGATCATAAGCTGATTCCGACCCTGCACAACTTCACTTACGATGCCTACTTCTATCCGACGAATCTCGGCCTGATGCAGGTGCTCGAACTCGACATCAGCATGTACTTCGATGGCCTGGGATTGATTTTTGGACACCAGTGCAACAATCTTGGCGAACACGCGTGGGACATCTGGGACAACGTCAACCACCATTGGGTCTCGACCGGCATTCCGTGCTATCCGATAAATAATGCATGGAACCACGTCACGCTTCAGGTTCAGCGCCAATCGGATAATTCGCTCTTGTACCAGTCGATAACGCTTAACGGAAAGACAACTCCGGTTAACAAATACTACGCACCGGGTCACTCTCCGAAGAGCTGGTGGGGCATCACGGTGAACTACCAGATGGACGGAAACTCCAAACAAACGGCGTACACGACGTATCTGGATAACTTCACGTTCACGTACTGGTAGAAAGAACGACGGTTCGCAGACCGATTCAAGATTAGGGTGCCCCCTTCAGCGGACGCGAGGTATACCCCCTCCCCCCTGATCTTTTGGAATCATGGGCTTAGGGCCACACTGTGGCCAAAATCTTTCATGAATAAGGACTTATCCGCAAAATATTCCGGACACAGGACTTAGCGCTTATTGTGTTCTCATTAAGCTAATTTATAATTAGCTAGATTAGCTTAAGTGGATAGAGGGAGTCAAGCGAAGAAGTAAAAGAGTCGATCGGGCGTTCCCATTGTGGAACGTTACGTAGGGTCCTTAAAATATCTGCGGTGGGACATTTGTGTTTGATGTTTCGTCGCAGGGGATATCACAGCCCGGGATCTACGTCCACCGCTAAGCCTGCGTCTCCCTGCGCGAACCCGACGGCCTCAGCTTCGGCTGAAGTTTGTGTAGGGAGATTGTATGTGGGGCGGACATTCCTGTCCGCCGCCGTTGAAGTTGAACTCATTTTCAGCGTGCTCGGACAAGAGGTCGGGATCACTGCCCGGCACAAGCGGAACTCAGCCGACCTCGCAAAATGAAACACGTAATTGACTTCGAACGTGGACAGCCGAATACGGGCAGTCTAAACCAGCTTCGGGTCGGCGCCAAACGGGATGATAAAATCCCCCAAAATGGCGGAATCTGTTGAGCTTGCCACAATTCGTCGAGAAGCTTTCTTGAGGGCCCTGCATAGGGCAGCTCAGAGTCCATCGGTGACAGTCGTGACAGCCGCCTCACTAGCCGAAGAACTGAGCCTGCATACCGCTCAGTTGGGTTTTGTGATCCGACCCCTTGTTTCTGACCACCTGATAACGGTACAGGGGGGATCAGAGTCTGGAGCAATTACCCTCACCGAGAAGGGAATGTCTGAGGCGAACGAAATAATTAACAGATGCATCCCGTCGAGAGCGAAGACAAAAATCCTCTGTATTGACACAGAACCTGAAATCACACAAAGGATCAAGGACGCGGGTTACACCGTGTTCGACGTCAGCATGGGATTCAGGACCGGGAAAAGGGCGTTCTCGTTTCCGCCTCCCAACGAAGTGAATCTCATTGTTTGTGACCTGAGGCGCCCGGCCTGCTTCGACAGCATGGACTGGGGACCCGGCAGGAGTAACAACAATTTTAAATGCAGGATCGTCCCCAATGAACAGCTGAGTAACACATTTACGATCGTTAACGGCCGTCGCCGCGCCCGACATCGAGTGATATCCGAGACGCAACTGGACGAACGAATACCGGGAACATTCGGTCCTGAGGAAGTGAATCGCGCTATCGTCCAAGGCGGCATTCCCTTCTTGCTATTCCTTAATGAGGAGTGGCTTAGCCGGGCGGAGGCGTTCCCTCATTGGCTCGATGTGCGGTGGTCGTTTTTGCCGACCGCCGCCACCCAGGTCGAGATCGCGGAGCCGCTGTCGACTCTGCTTCCAGAAGTGCAGAAAGAAGTGAAGTTCAAGTTCGCCATTCAGCACCGGATCGAAAGAGGTCCGGTGTTCAGCCGGATGCCCCCTCGATTTCCGACCTCCGTTACTACGGTCGCTGGCAACAATATCGGCGACGTTTTCGGGCAATTTGTAAGGATGGGTAAAGGGAGTGTTTGGCTGCTTCCTGCCACGCATCAAAATGTAGAGGTGATTGAACTATTCGCGTCGAGATTAGATACAGCGCGCCAGCTTGCGCTTCCTCCACAAAACTCACACTCCACAACTAAAGATGAGCGCGAGGCTCCGCCCAAGCAGATTTCGATACCCCAGCCAGCCCCAAAGGGAGAAACCTTGCCTAACACAAATATCAAAGTCTTCATCTCGCACAGCAGTGCCGACCTAGAAATTGCTAAGGCCTTGATAGAACTTTTAAGGGATAGCATGCCCGAGCTTCACCCTGACAACATTCGATGCACAAGCGTTCCAGGTTACAAACTCCCCGGCGGCTCCGACACTGACGACGAACTCCGGCCAGAAATGCGGAATGCGCCAGTATTCATTGGGCTGCTTACGAACCAGAGCTTGGCCTCGACGTACGTGCTTTTCGAACTGGGCGCGCGATGGGGCGCCAGTTTGAGGTTCACACCGCTGGTAGCCGCGGGGCTCCTGACGTCCGGGCTAAAGGCACCCTTGAATGGGAAGCACGCACAGTCCTGCGATTCTGAGACCGACCTGCATCAAATGCTGGGTGAGATTGGTGAGTTGCTCCGTTTAAAGGTGGTGGGCGCGAATGTTTACGACGGTCACCTGAAAAAGCTCGTGGAGATATCGAAGGCCGAGGGTAAAAGGAGATTGGCAGAAGCCGCTTCCAGCGCCACGCCACAGCAGGTGAAGGCTAAGACGCCATCGATAGTACAGTCACCTCCCCTACGAGTAAACCTTCTCCTTGATGAACTCGATCAGTGGAGGATCGCGTCGGGGTCCGGTGGTGCGTCGGGGTTGGTCGTACCTTTCTACTATGATCCGAAATCGGAAGAGAGGCATGAAATATACGTTAGGGCGCATATAGTCTTTTCAGAAAAGGAGTCCGGAATCCGAGTCGTGGTACCTTCCGCATGCTGGATCGGTGAGTATCTAAACGCCACAGGCTTCAAGCCTGGGGACGAAAAGTACGTGCTCCTCCTAGTGTTTGACCCCCAAGGAGATGCATTTACCTGCAAAAGCAAGCGGCAGGAGTACAACGAATTCCGTTCCCCGATCGGCTTAGTCGAGGACATCCCTCTGCCACCAACACCCCAAAAGGTGGAGATTACGCTGCTCTGGGACAACGATCGAGAAACGCAAAGCTACGCGTTCGAGATGCCAGATCGAAGGCCGCCTGCCCGCCGCGCATAATGATTCTCTAGGGTGCGGAAGGGGAACTGGGCTTGTAGGAGGTGACAACTCGCACCCTAGCGCCCGCTCACAAACTATGGGTCTGGCCCTTCATCGCAACGCCCACAAGCAGATCCCTCGACTCCGCATTGCGATTGGAAAAGCCAATCGCAATGCTGCGCTCGGGATGACAGATTTTTTCGTTCGAACGATAAATCAGGTGACGTCGGTTTGCTGATTACGCCTTCAGTAGAATTACCGTTGCGTCATCGTGCAAGCCGGCGCCGTTGGCGAATGTGCGCACATCCTGCAGAATGCTTTCCGCTGATGCGTCGCTCTGACCAAAGTGTTTTGCTAGGCGATCCGCGCCGTACTCTTCGTCGTTTGGATCGGTCGCTTCGGTAATACCGTCGCTGTAGAACAACAGGCGTGCGTCTTGGGGCAGGTGTATTTGAGCCTCGGAGTAATCGCCGGGTCCGATGCCGAGTGGCAAGCCGCGCTCGGTGTCGAGGAAGCGCGCTTGCGAGTTCTCGATCAGAAGCGGACGCAAGTGTCCGGCGCTTGAGAAGGTCAGCGTGCGGGTTTCCGGATTCAGCACTGCATAGACCATGGTGACGAACCTGCCGGAAGGAAAATCATTGACCAGCAACTGATTCAGCTTGGTCAACACTTCACTCGGGCTGCAGGATGCCTCGGCCAACGAGCGCAGCATGCCGCGCGTGGCCGACATCAAGAGCGCAGCGGCCATGCCTTTTCCGGAAACATCGGCGAGCACCAATCCCCAGCGGCTGTCGGTGAAAGGGATGAAGTCGTACCAATCTCCACCCACGGCGCCAGCCGGAGTTGAGAGTCCAGATATGATAAAGCCCGGAATGTAAGGCGAACTGCGCGGCAGCAATGCCTGCTGAATCTTGCGGGCTTCGTTAGCCTCGCGGCTCATCTTCTGCCGCTGGTGCTGCTCTTCCTGAAAGCGGCGCGCATTGTGAACCGCGACTGCCACATAGCTGCACAGCGACTGCAAGAGGCGAAGTTGCTGTGCGGGAAACGCGTCCAACTCTGGATGCGAAGCGGTGAAGACGCCAATCAGTTTTCCCTCAACGTGCAGCGGAATCGCGACCTCGGACTGTGTGGACTCGTCGCATCCGATGTAATACGGATCCTTGCTCACATCGGGTGCGTAGCGCATTTGCCCGGTACCTGCGACGTAGCCGACCATGCCGTCTTTCCCAAGCTTGAGGCTGTTGCCTTTGCCGCAAACCTCGCAGCCGGCGCAACCATGCGCGCAGGCCAGCACTAGCTCTCCGCGTTCTTCGTCGTACAAATAAATGTCTGACTCGACGCAGCCGAACGACACCGCAACATCGTTCACGACTTGATCGATGAGGCGATCAAGCTCGAGGATGGAGCTGATCTTCTGCGCCGCTTTTTGCAGCTTCAGCAGGTCTTCGACTTGATCAAAGGCGAGTTGACGCTCGGCTGGGTATTCGGCTGTATTCAATCTGGTGATGGTTTCCACGGTCGTCCCTCCTGCCGAATGTAAATATAAGTAACAAAGACACTTACTATGTTTCATCAGATGCTTGCGCGGGATGGTTCGATTCAATCGTTCTGCGTTATCGAGATCCTTAATCGCCGGGGAGCGCTCATCCCTCCGGTCCCATGGAGCGAGCGTCTCGTTTCTACGCTGGTCGGCCTCATCCCTGCAAGTCGTTATGTATCAGGTGGATAGAAATAGCATAAAAAAGGCTTGACAGTAGATATAGTGTTATAGTTAACTACAACACTAGAAGTTGAAAGAAGCGAGTTTCAAATACCGCCCAGAAAAGAGAAAAGGAGAGACTCAAATGAAATCACGCATCGCAATTTCCGTTGTATTCGTTTTGATGGCCGCCGCCGCTTTCGCAGCCGACGCTGCCGCTCCCACCGCCCAATCAGACGCGCAAAAATCTTTCAACCAGATAAAAAGTCTTGCCGGTACCTGGGAAGGCGCTGTTACAACCATTCCGAAGATGGAGGGGATGGGGGACAATACGCGCATGCAAGTCTCGCTGCGCGTGACCTCGCGGGGAAACGCGCTGGTGCATGAGATGAAGGGCGCGGGAGACGGGGACGATCCGACCAAGTACGACCATCCCGTTACCATGTTTTATCTCGACAATGATCGCCTGCTCCTGACGCATTATTGCGACGCTGGCAATCGCCCTCGCATGGCGGCCAGAACCTCGGCGGACGGAAAGACGGTGGAATTCGACTTTATCGATGTCGCCGGCAGTACGCAATACGGACACATGCAGCATGCAGTGTTCACTATCATCGACGACAACCATCACACCGAAGACTGGACCTTCTTGATGCCTGGCGACAAGCCGATGACTGGGCACATGGATCTGCAGCGGGCAAAGTGACGACCCCCATGCATCGCATGGGATCCGAGGAGGCGCTGTGATCGATCAGATTGATCGCTCCCGCGCGAATACGCGAGCAAGAACACTGAACCGAAACGTGAATAAGAGGAGGCCGCCATGCATGACACAAAGGAGCGGTTGTCTCAATTGTGGCTCTTCGCGTTACTCAACTACCTGTATGCGGACGTGCTGGCCCTGTTCGATATTGTTGGCTCGCAAGATCCAGCCCCACATCTCCGACCATTGGTTCTGCTGGGGGCAGCGGTCTTGATGGAAATACCCATCGCCATGATTCTGGCGTCTCGACTGCTTCCGTTTAGAGCGAACCGGCTGGCGAATATCATCGCGGGTGCCATTGAGACTTTAGCCGTCATTTCGATGCAATTCGTTTACCCTTTGGCCAGCGGTGCCTGGCACGAGCATATGTTTGCATCGTACATTTTCTTCGGGACGATCGAAACGGTATGCACCTCGGTCATCATCTGGCAGGCGTGGACTTGGTCAAGGGTTGAGACTGTCCGCACGTCCTCACTGGTCGCTTAAATAATGAGGTCAATGTGAAAAGAGAACGCCTGACACAGATCGTCCTGGTGATTGTGGGGCTGTTGAATCTGGCCCCAAGTTATTTTCTATATATGGATCTGCGGCATTCCAGCTGGCTTTTGGAGGGGAAGAGCGAGGTCGGGCCGATGTTTTTGAGCTTCTTTATTCCGGTCGGGGTCTTTCTACTCATAGCCGCGAGGAGACCGTCTGAGCATCGCTCGATGATTGCTCTAGCAGCTTGGTGGAACATCTCCCATGGCATGGTGATGGCCATTCAAACCGTGGAAGCTTGGAATCACGGCGTCCACAGGAACTTTGCTGATGTGATCCTAGACCTTGTGATCGGAGTCGTCCTGTTAGTGCTTCTGCCAGCAAAACGAGAGGCAGTCGCGCCGGGAGTTGCGTGAACGAGCGACCCGGGAATAATCGTTCAGTATGGCTGCCGGAATGTCGCCGGACGGGAAGGGTGGAATTCGATTTGCTCGACGCTACCGGTAATCTGCAGTACGGACACATGCAGCATGCCGTGTTCACATTTCTCGATGCGAATCATCACAGCGAGGACTGGACCTACATGATGCCCGGGGACAAGCCGATCCACGCGCACCTTGACTTGCAGCGCAAGAATTGACGGCAGGGCATCTAGGATAAGGGATATCTGGAAAACCTAATGGACCGTGAGTGGAACGACAGTCAGCCGATTTACCGCCAGCTTAGGGACCGCGTTGTTGCGATGATTCTCGACGGCGTGCTCAAGGAAGGCGATCCGTTACCGTCCGTCCGCAATGTTGCGGCCGAATATCGGGTCAATCCGCTCACGGTCCTGAAGGGCTATCAACAATTGGTCGACGAGCAGTTGGTCGAGACCAGGCGAGGTCGGGGCATGTTTATCAATGCGGGCGCACGCAATCTGCTGCTGCAGGGCGAACGACAGAAGTTTCTTGCCGAAGAGTGGCCCAGGGTCCACGCAACCATTCAGCGGCTTGGTCTGAGGGCGGATGAACTGCTGAAAAATGGCACTGCCCCAACCCTGCCGTCTTCGGATGCTGACGAGGAGGAACCGAAGTCATGACCGTCATAGAAGCACATGGCCTGCGCAAGGCTTTCGGTACAACCGTGGCTCTGGACAGCATCGACCTGCGTGTCGAAGAAGGCCGCATTCTCGGACTCATTGGCCCGAACGGCGCGGGTAAAACGACTGCTCTCAACGCGATTCTTGGTCTCACGCCGTATCAAGGTCAATTAAAGGTCCTCGGGCGCGATCCCTGGAATGAGCGCGATCAACTTATGCGCGATGTTTGCTTCATCGCCGATGTTGCGGTGCTGCCACGCTGGGCGCGGGTTTCGCAGGCGATCGACTACGTCGCTGGGGTGCATCCGCGATTCGATCGCGCCAAGGCCGAAAGTTTTTTGGCGAAGACGGACATCCGCCATGCCAGCAAGATCAGGGAACTGTCGAAAGGGATGGTCACGCAACTGCACCTCGCGCTGGTCATGTCCATCGACGCGAAATTGCTGGTGCTGGACGAGCCGACGCTTGGCCTCGACATTCTGTATCGCAAGCAGTTTTACGATTCGCTGCTAAACGATTATTTCGATCGCACCCGCACAATTTTGGTAACGACACACCAAGTAGAAGACGTGGAGCACGTGCTCACTGATCTGATGTTCATCAACCGGGGCCGCATTGTTCTCGAATGCAGTATGGACGAATTCGAATCGCGCTATGTGGAAGTAACGGTGCGTCCCGAACAGGTTGCCGCAGCCCAGGCGCTTAAGCCTGTTCACGAGCGCCAGATGCTCGGGCGCACAATTTTGCTGTTTGATCGCGTCGATCGTCAACAAGTCGCGCGGCTTGGCGACGTGCGCACGCCCAGCATTTCTGATTTGTTCGTTGCCGTGATGGGCAATCATGCCGGCCCGGCGAAAGGAGTGGCCAAATGAATACTCAACCAAGCCTCATACGTGAATCCGCCGACTCGCGGACAACCCTGCCCGCTGCAATGAACTCGACTCGGCCTTTTTACTGGTCGGTCAGGCGGGAATTGTGGGAGTACCGTTCCATCTACATCGCACCGCTGGCAGTCGCCGCCGTCACTCTGTTCGGATATCTGATCGCCTCGATGGGCTACGCCTTGTCTACGGCCGACCTCGCTCAGCGGCGTGCGGCACTGCAAGGTCCTCTACAGCTTCGCTGCAGCGTATGATCATGATGGCTGCATTTATCGTCTCGATCTTCTACTCGCTCGAGGCGTTGCACAGCGAGCGCCGCGATCGCAGCATTCTGTTCTGGAAGTCGCTGCCGGTTTCCGATCTCACTACGGTGTTGTCGAAGGCAAGCATTCCGCTGGTTGTTCTGCCTCTGCTCTCCTTCGTGATCGTGGTTGGCCACAGTAGTCGATCATGCTGCTGCTGAGCAGCCTCGTTTTGCTGGGGAGCGGTGTACCTGTCGCGCCACCAGGTGCACCAATGCTGTGGCAGATGGGGCTGATGCTGCTCTACCACCTGATCACCGTGCACGTGCTCTGGTATGCGCCATTCTACGGCTGGCTGCTGCTGGTCTCGGCCTGGGCGCGGCGCGCGGCGTTTCTATGGGCCTTCTTGCCGCCGGTCGCCATTGGCGGCATCGAGAAGATTGCATTTCACACTACGCATTTCTTCGACATGTTGCGTTATCGCTTCGCGGGTGGCGGCCCGGAAGTCCGCACGGTCAGGATAACTTTCTCGATCCGATGACGCACTTTACTCCGGGGAGATTTCTCGCCAGCCCGGGCTTGTGGATCGGACTGCTGATCACCGCGGCATTCCTCGCCGCGGCAGTGCGGCTGCGGCGCCGTCAGGGACCGATTTAAGGTCGTATGCGTTTGGTGAAACGCCCGCATAAGGTGACAGCTCGATGACGACTCAATCGAACGCCGTGCCCCAGCATCCGCTTGACGCGCAGGAACTCGCGCCTGCGGCCGTCTCGCCGACTCGGCCGTTGTATTGGTCGGTGCGGCGCGAATTGTGGGAGAACCGTTCCATTTACATCGCGCCATTGGCCGTCGCCGCCGTCTACATGCTCGGCTTCTTGATCAGCCTGTTTTGGCTGCCTCGCAGCTTGCGTGGACTGGAGGCGCTGCATGATGCGACGCCTCAGCCTATCGCGCTGGCCATGCCCTACAGTCATGCTGCGATGTTGATTATGGTGGTCGGATTCCTCGTCGGGATCTTTTACTCGCTCGACGCTCTTCACGGCGAACGTCGCGATCGCAGCATCCTATTCTGGAAGTCGCTGCCGGTTTCCGATTTTACGACGGTACTGGCGAAGGCAAGCGTTCCGCTGATTATTCTGCCGGTGGTCGTCTTCGCGATCACGGTTGCCCTGCAACTCATCATGCTGCTGGTAAACGGCGCAGTCCTGCTGCTCAGTGGTGCAGGTGCCGCAGCCACGTGGCATCCTCCATTGTTTGAGATGGAACTGGTACTGCTCTATAGCCTGATTGTGCTGGCGCTCTGGCATGCGCCTCTGTCTATGTGGCTGCTGCTGGTTTCTGGCTGGCCGCGGCGCGCGACGTTTCTGTGGGCCGTGTTGCCGCCGATGGCGCTGGCAGCGCTCGAGTTCATCCCGTTTCACACTTCGTATCTCGGCTCGCTGCTGCAAGACCGCTTGTATGGATTTGCCGCGGCTGCTTTCGATCTCAAGGATAAGGCTGGCGTCCCACTCGATCCGCATTTTATTCCGCTGGCACAACTTGCTCCAGCAAGGTTCTTCAGCAGTCCGAGTCTGTGGATCGGTCTGATAGTCGCCGCGATATTTTTCGCCGCAGCGGTGCGATTGCGCCGCTATCAAGGAGCGCTCTGATTCCCCGTGCGCATGAGGGGGAAAAAGTGTGAGCACAGTAATGATGGAATTGAATGCGGAGGTCACCATGTGGCGAGAACGGGCGCTGAAGATTTTGTTGGTGTTGGTGGGATTGCTTTTTTCGGCTGGCGTTTATCCCGTGATCGACTCTCTATGGCACGCGAATCAGTCGACGTATGTCGGCGACATGATGCTCAGCCTTTATGTTGTGCTTGGCATTTTCCTGCTGATGGCAGTCCGTAACCCTGGGGCGTATCGCAGTGTGATCGCGTTCGCAGCATGGTCGAGCTTCGCTCACGGCGCTGTTATGGCGGTGATGGCATTCCAGAAGGCAGACGAACGTGGAGACCTGTGGGGCGTGGTTGGGCTCGTCATCATCGGGGTAGGCCTGATCGTGCTGGCTCCGGCAGGGCAGTCGGGTGACCAGGTATCAGCAGCGGTTGTGTAGTGAGCCGCACTCGAGCGCGTTATGCACCTTGATGCAATCGCTCGCGCAAGGAGAAACGAATATGAGCACTGCAGTAATGACCAACCGATTGGAGCTGAGTTCCGTTGCCGAGACCGCCGTGAAGGCAGCCGCGCGGTTTTGGTTTACCGTGACCGTCGTCGGCCAAGTGGTATTCGGGATCACCGTGGCGTCGTTCTACGCGCTTACGGCGCTGCGAGGGGACTACCACAAGTGGAACTTCACGAATGGTTACGTCCCCGGCTTTTCCATGGGAAATACAGCCGTGGTCATGCATGTTGCTTCAGCCGCGTTCGTCATGCTCGCCGGGGCGGTTCAGTTGGTTCCGCAAATTCGGAACCGCTTTCCTGTCTTTCACCGCTGGAATGGGCGTATCTACATACTGACCGCCGTCACTCTCAGCGTGGCAGGCCTTTACATGACCTGGATACGGGGAAGCGTTGGCGATCTTTCTGTGCACCTGGGTTCTACTCTGAACGCCGTCCTCATCTGGCTGTGCGGCGCCATGGCGCTGCGCTATGCGCTCGCTCGCGATTTTAAAACGCATCGCCGCTGGGCTCTTCGCTTCTTCCTGGTGGTAAGTGCATCGTGGTTTTTCCGGATCGGTTTTTTCTTGTCGTTTCTCATCTTTAAAGGCCCCTTCGGTTTCGATCCGACTACGTTCCGGGGACCGTTCCTTACTTTCATGACTTTCGCCCAATACCTGATTCCCCTTGCCGTTCTCGAAATCTATCTGCGGGCGCAGGACCGCCCAGGCGCGCTGCGGCGCATGGCTACGGCCGGCATGCTTTTTGTACTGACCCTCGTGATGGCTGCCGGAATTTTTGGGGTCGCCATGGCGCAATGGGTGCCTCAGCTCAAAGCCGCCTACGACCCGCGCAAATCTATTGCTGAAACTCTTTCGGCCACCGTCGGCTCCAGTGGCATCGACCGGGCCGTTCAGCAATACCATGAGTTGAAAACTGCCGCACCCGCCGCCTACAACTTCGAGGAAGAAGAACTAAACTCTTTGGGCTACCAACTTATTCGTACGAAAAAATTCAAGGAAGCGGTACGCATTCTTCAGCTCAACGTTGAAGCCTATCCGCAATCCAGCAACGCTTACGACAGCCTCGGTGAAGCCTACATGGACGACGGCAACAAGCCGCTGGCCATCGCCAACTATGAGAAATCCCTGCAGCTAAACCCGAAGAACAAGAACGGTGCGGTGATGCTGCAGAAACTGAACGCCCCCTGATTTATGTGGTAGGCGCATCGGGATCGCAAGGAGAAACGAATATGAGCGCGGCAGCAACGATAGAGCGGATCACAGAAACGTCACCGGCTTTCAAAGCCAGGATGGCCGGTGTTTTTCAATTTTTCGAAGGTCTGACGTCCACGTCCGGCCAAGTTGTAATTCTCGGCAAGCTGGTCGTCGCGGGAAGTGTCGCGGCTACAGCAGCGAATATCCTTGCGCACCAGCGATTGTATTGGCTCGGATTCGCATCCTCTATTCTCGGCGTTGTCTGCCATATCGCTTGGGCATTTCTTATGTATGAGCTGCTTCGGCCTGTGAACAAAAGTGTTTCTTTACTCGCGGCCTTCGTCATCCTTGTGGGATGCGGCATTCAGGCACTTGCTGGTTTTTTGTACCTTGCTCCTTTGCTGATCCTGCAAGGCGGCAGCTCGTTAAGTGCATTCACAGCACAACAGTTGCAGGCGCTCGCGGCTATGTTTCTTAAGCTGAATGGTTACGCCTTCGATACCTATCTGGCGTTTTTCGGATTCTGGTGCATTCTGATCGGCTATCTAATTTTCAAGTCGACCTTCCTGCCTCGAGTCCTGGGAGTGCTTCTGACCATCAGCGGTTTGGGCTGGGCGCTCTTTCTAGTACCACCGGTCGCACACCGACTGTTCCCCATTATTGCCGGTGCCTCTGCGCTCGGAGAATTGCCACTGGAGCTGTGGCTGATCGTGATGGGCGTGAACGCGCAACGATGGAAGGCGCAGGTCAGCGCGGCTGGGGAATGGCGATGGAAGCCACTGTCTGCAGCAGCTCCAAATTATGTAACGACGAGTTTGTGAAAGTGAAGGAGTAACAAAAAATGAAAAGCCATTACGTTTTTCGCATCGTGAAATTTGTGTTGTTCGCAATGCTGTTTGTTGCCATGTTTGCCGGGTTTGGGTTCGTAGTCATGAGCTTGTGGAATTGGCTGATGCCCGCGCTCTTTGGATTGAAACTGATTGGCTATTGGCAAGCCGTAGGATTGATCATCCTGAGCAAAATCCTGTTTGGCGGATTCCGCGGTTCGGCAAGCCGAGGCGGGCTCCGGCTTCATGGCATGCGGGATCGATGGAGACAGCGGACGCCGGAGGAACGGGAAAAATTTCGTCAAGGCATTCGTGAGTGCTGGAACCGGATGGCGTCACCGGATCCGAAGCCGACTGCCTGATCCCGCGACGTTTCTTTAATTCGAATTTTAGGAGGATGTATGGAGTCGCTTGTTAGCGTTAACTGCTCAACCACCGAATGCACTTCTTCTCGCCCAATGCTCCGATTTGGCAGGACATCCTGGCGCAGGCGATGACAGGCGAACTGATAGCCGCCATGAACTACGCGTCTTCTGAAGAAGTCGCCGACGCATTGGAGCACGCGGCGATTGAACGAGGACACGCCGCTCGCTTCGCCGCCGAGGGCCGCAAGATCGGCGTGGAGGTCGCGAATAACGTAGAAGCAGCCCCCGCCATCACTGCCGTAACCTAATTCAGAATGACAGAGTCTCGTTGCAGTTAATACGACACTTTCTTTGCTGCAACAACACTAACCTCAGGAATTCTGGTCATGTCGGGCAGTAAAACATCGATCGAATGAAACACGTTCGCGATTCTTTTTCGTTTCCTCCTTTCCTTCCCCGCCGAAATACTTATCAACGTAGTCGAGTTATGCCCCCGAAACGCGCCATTTTCCCAATGTGATGAGGGTCACATACTCCTGTGACGCTTGACGCAGCGGGTCACGAATCGTGACGCCATAATGACTCTCGACCAACACCGTATTTAAACCATGAATTCGGGGGCCGTTGATACGCAGCGTAAATGGGTTCTGTTTTTTGTCGATTTATCTGGGTGAGACTGATCGGCTTTCGTCAGCAGGAGCTAGTGGGGAACAGCTAATTTTTTGTTACCAGGCAATACAAAATTAGTCGGGACAACAATCAGCGCTATCTATCTTGCGGAGGCAAGTATGACATTCTACATAAAAAAGCTGGCGATATTTTTGTTCGAGATAGTTTCTGTATTCTTGCTGTTTTTCGCCGGCGTAAATACGCCGAGCGCGTGGGCGGTTCCAAGTTATGCCCGGCAGACGGGCCTGGCCTGCAGTGGCTGTCACTACACGCCGCCGGAACTCAACCCTGCTGGGCGAAGGTTCAAACTGCTCGGGTACGTTGATAGGGCAGATGAGACCAAAGTCATAAAAGCGGAGGGAGGCAAATCACGCGCGCCACTGGACATTCTCGCCTCGCTGCCGCTGTCTGTAATGCTGGAGACATCTTTCACGTCAATCAAATCGCCCATACCGACAACTCAGAATGGCAATTTTGAATTTCCTCAAGATATTTCGCTGTTCCTTTCCGGCGCATGGACAAGCAAAGTCGGCAGCTTTCTGCAGGTGACTTACAACACACGAGACGACCATTTCAGCAGCGATAACACGGATATTCGATTCGTGAATACGACGAAACTGAATGGTAAGGAGCTAGTTTACGGCCTCGACCTCAACAATAATCCGACCGTAGAGGATCTTTGGAACAGCACGCCGGCATGGGGTTACCCATGGGTCGCCAGCGATTTTGCACCAACACCCGGCGCCTCACCCATTATTAATGGTGGTTTGGCGCAAGACGTTGCCGGAATCGGGGCGTACGCCATGTGGAACAGCCATTTCTATCTTGATGCAGCGCTTTATCGCTCGGAGCACGTGGGTAGCTCGCAGCCCAATCCAGGAACTGGTTTTGGAACCAACATCCGCGGGGTTGCGCCATATTGGCGAGCCGCCTGGCAGCAATCAACGGCGACCACGCAGTTCGAAGTGGGCACCTATGGAATTCACATGCAGTCCACGCCCAACGCAATAGCAGGCCTTGAGGATGAGTTCACGGATTTTGCTTTCGACACTCAGATCGATCGGACTTTATTTAGAAAAGACGTGCTTTCATTTCGGGGAACGTACATCCACGAAAACTCCGATTTGCTAGCTTCTTTCGTCGCTGGTGCGGCAGCACAACGCTTGCACCATCTCAATACTGTGATGGCGAATGCTGAATACCACTTCGGCAACCGCGTTTCGGGAACATTTGGTTGGTTCAATACCAGTGGAACTCCGGATCCTTTGCTGTTCGCGCCAGGTGCAGTAACCGGCTTTAACAATGGCAGTCCAACGAGCGCCGGGTATATCGCGAACGTGTCGTATTGGGCCTGGCAAAATCTGCAACTTGCTGCTCAATACACCGGATACACCCGCTTCGATGGCGGAAGCACAAACTATGACGGTGCGGGCCGTAATGCGAGCGCGAACAACACGATCTATCTGGACGCGAAATTTATTTTCTAAAAAGTACGCAAGCAGTTAGCAATAAAAATCCATCAGGAGAAAAACGCAATGAAATTCAAGACAGTCACATTGGCAATGCTGATCGCAGGGATGTGCATCGCAGCGTCGGCCGGAGATATCGAGGGCAAAGTTAGCGGCATGAAAGGTCAGTCGGTAGTTTACGTCGACGTCATCGCCGGCAAAACATTTCCCGCTCCCAAAGAGCATCCAGTCATGGATCAAAAAGGGCTGCTCTTTGGTCCGCACATCATGGTTGTGCAACAGGGGACAACGGTTGAATTCCTGAACAGCGACAATGTGCAACACAATGTGTTCTGGTCGTCTATCGGCGGCGACAAAAAGGCGGGACACAATCTCGGAACCTGGCCCAAGGGTGAAAAACGCCCTTATACATTCGATAAAGTGGGCTCCGTTGCTCTGTTATGCAATGTGCACCCGGAAATGGCTGGGTATATTATCGTCAGCCCAACTCCTTATTTTGCCCAGACCGACGACAGCGGCAATTACAAAATCAAAGATGTTCCCGACGGAAGCTATACGGTAACCGCTTGGCATGAAGGGGCGAAGAACCAGTCCAAGCCGGTGACGGTAGCGGGTGGTGGCAAAGCAGATTTCACGCTGAGTAAATAACTGAGCTGCGGGCGGTCACGTTTCGTGCCCGCGCGTAGAATGCATCCCTCCAACGAATACGCTAGGAACCGCTATCGTGCTGAAACGGTACAAGGACAAAAAAGTCGACGGGGATTGGTTGAACACCAATTTCCCTTGCATGATGGCGTGTCCCGCGCACACCAACGCGGGACGGTACGTCGGCCTGATTGCGGAGGGCCGGTTTGAAGAAGCCTACCGCATCGCCCGCGATCCCAATCCGCTGGCCAGCATCTGCGGCAGAGTTTGCGCGCATCCTTGCGAAACCGCATGCCGGCGCGGCGAGATCGACCGGCCAATTTCCATCCGCGCGCTCAAGCGTTTTCTCACTGAGCAGTTTGGGCCCGAGTCGAAACATCCCATCCGCGTCAATGAAGGACGCGGACAGAACAAGCTTCCCTTCAAGGTCGCCGTAGTTGGCGGCGGCCCCGTGGGACTCTCGGCTGCGCACGATCTCGCGCTCATGGGATACGCGGTAACAATTTTCGAAGCGGCACCAGTGGCGGGCGGAATGTTGTATCTCGGCATTCCCGAATACCGCTTGCCGCGCGATGTGGTCGAAGCGCAAGTGCGCGAGATTCTACAGACCGGTGACATCACGCTCAAACTGAATCATGCGGCTGGCCGCGACTTTAAGATTTCCGACCTGCGCGGCCAGGGATTCGACGCTGTGCTTATCGCCGTGGGCGCGCACCGCAGCCGTGATCTAAGCATTCCCGGTGTTGATCTCGATGGCGTTCACAAGGGTATCGACTTTTTGCTGAACGTGAACCTGGGCTACAAGTTCACGATTGGCAAAAAGGTCATCGTCATCGGCGGCGGCAACGTCGCCATGGACGTGGCCCGCTCCGCGGCGCGTGAAGTGGTGCGCCAACATGCAGGCGGAGTGCAGGATGCTGAGCCTTCCGCGGAGAATATGAGCGCGGTCGCCACCAAAGAAATGGTAGATATTTCCCTTTCCGCGCTGCGCATGGGCGCGCAAGAAGTTAACCTTGTCTGCCTGGAACGGCGCAACGAGATGCCAGCGGCGCTAGAAGAAATTGAAGAAGCCGAAGAAGAAGGCATCAGGATGCATCCTGGTCTTGGGCCCAAGCGGATGGTGGGCAAAGACGGCAAGGTGGTTGCGCTTGAGACTCTCAAAACCAAATGGGTTTTCGATGAGAACAAACGTTTCAATCCCGCGTTTTTTGATGGCAGTGAAAGCCTGATCGAGTGCGACACCATCATCATGGCCATCGGCCAGGCCCCGCGCCTCGACTTCCTCACGCCGGAAGACAAAGTGGAACTGTCTCCGCGCGGCCTGATCGCGGTCAACCCGCAAACATTGATGACCTCGGCATCGGGAATTTTTGCCGGCGGCGATTGCGTATTTGGGCCGCGCTTGATTATCGATAGCGTAGGTGACGGCAAACGTGCGGCTGTCGGAATCGATGAATATCTTCGCAAGCACAAACATCCCGATCCGATTATCGAAGTCGAAATATTAAAGCGGCACAGCATGCCGCTGGATTATCTCGACATCAACCGCCAGCCCGTGCCAATGCTTCCGCTCGAACGTCGAACCGGAGTGACTGAAGTCGAAGTTGGATACGACGCTCCCGAAGCGATCGCGGAGGCGCAGCGCTGTCTGCACTGTTGGGTCAACACGATTTTCGAGGGCACGCCGGAAGACGGTAGCATGTGCATTCTGTGCGGCGGTTGCGTCGATGTTTGCCCGGAAAAATGTCTGGAACTGGTTTCGCTCGATCGTATCAACTTCGAGCCCGAAACTGTGCAACACATTCGTGACAACCAGGAATGTTTCGGCGTGGAATTCGGCGAAATCGCGGCGGACGAACTGGGCATCGTCACCGGCGCGGCGATGTTGAAAGATGAAACGCGCTGCATCCGTTGCGGGCTTTGCGCCATGCGCTGTCCGGTGGGCACGATCACCATGGAGTCCTACAATTTGATTCCGGCCGAGCCGACCGGCCTGATTTCAGTAGCAGCAATCGGAGCAGGATTGCAGAAGTAAAGATATATGAGCGACGAAACCAAACCCGCAAATCCTGACAAGGCGCTCGACCGCCGCCAATTCTTCGCAAAGCTTGGATTGGGATCTCTGAGCATAGCCGCCGCCGGCACGGCTGCGTTTGCCTATCAGTTCCTTGAGCCGAATGTGCTGTACGAGCCCTCGCCGGTGGTTAACGCCGGCAAGCCCGACCGCTATCCGCTCGATTCGGTCACGCTCGATGTGAACTCGGGCATCTACATTATTCACTCGCAGGAAGGTTACTTCTCACTTAGCGCGGTGTGTACGCATCTCGGCTGCCTCACGGCGTGGAAGCCGGATTTGGGCATCATCGCGTGCCCATGCCATGGCAGCAAGTTCAAACAAGATGGACAGAAGATCGAGGGACCGGCGCCTAAGCCACTGCCGTGGAAGCGCATCTGGCTCAACGACGACGGAGATTTGCTGGTGGATCGCTCCACCGACGTTCCGCCTTTGCAGCAGGAATCTTTCGTGAGGGTTTAGGCATGGCAACGAAGACAGTCGACCAATACTTCGACGATTTGCGCGGCACGCGGGTGTGGCGTTCGATCTTCCGCAGCGGCACCGGTTCGAGCACGCTGAAGCGCGCGCTGGCCATTCAGCAGAACGTGTTTCTGCATTTGTTCTCGACCAAAGTGCGGACGCGCATGCTGAGTTTTAGCGCAACGTGGTATTTGGGTACGCTGACGCTGGGAACATTCCTGATTCTGATCGCGACCGGAATCCCGCTGATGCTCTACTACCAGCCGTCGGCGCCGCAGGCTTATGCCGACACGAAGGACTTGCAGTTTGTAGTCTCGTCGGGATTATTTCTGCGCAACCTGCATCGCTGGTCAGCGCACGCCATGGTGTTTCTCGTGTTTGCCCACATGTTCAAAGTTTTCTATCGTGGCGCATACCGGCCACCGCGCGAGTTCAACTGGGTGATTGGTATTGTTCTTTTGCTGATTACGCTGCTGCTCAGTTACACCGGGTATCTACTGCCCTGGGACCAACTCGCGTACTGGGCAATAACCGTGGGATCGAACATCGCCTCTGCCGTGCCGGTCATGGGAAATAAAATTCATTTCCTTCTGCTCGGCGGAAACGCAGTTAATGCCAACGCGCTGCTGCGCTTTTACGTGCTGCACTGCATGATCCTGCCACTGACGGCGATGTTTTTCGTCTCCATTCACTTTTGGCGTATCCGCAAGGATGGCGGCCTTTATTCTCACCGGAGCGAACCGGCAACCCTGCGCGCGAAAGCTACAGTTCCCAGCATGGAGGCGCAATAATCGTGGCTGATTCCAAAGATTTCATTGCGGGCGTTGATTCCAACGCGAAGAAGTCTCCGCGTCGCATTGTATTTATCACCCGTCGCACTTCGGCACAGGTCAAGGCGGAAACTGAAGATCAGGTGCAGACTTTTCCCGAAGTGCTGTTTCGAGGAGCTGTAGCCATTCAACTTCTCGCTATCGCGCTGGTATGGATTGCGCTGATATTTAACGCACCGCTAGAGGGGTTGGCCGATCCTTCGCATACTCCTAATCCGGCGAAAGCTCCATGGTATTTTCTCGGACTGCAAGAAATGCTCCACTACTTTCCGCCAGTTGTCGCGGGTGTACTCGTCCCCGGCCTGGTGGTGATGGCGCTGATCGTAATTCCATACTTCAAGGTCAACATCGAAGCGGGCGGACTTTTTCTTAAGGACCGCCAGCGGCGGCTACGAGTTTTTTATTTGGTCGCAGCCGGGCTATCTCTGTTTTTGCTGTTCTTCAAGGTGTACGCGGCTCTGGTTCCGACTGTAATCATGGCCGGACTAATGCTCTTAGCGGCAGAGAGTTCTTCGCAGTCCCGTTCGCGTGTCCGGCGCTATCTGGCCGGGCGGCCGCTTTCTTTTTGGGTCATGACCTGGTTCTTATTCGAACTGGTGGTGCTGACTGCCATTGGCACGTTCTTCCGTGGGCCGGGCTGGGCGTGGGTATGGCCGTGGCAAGGGACTTTTTGAACTCATGAAAGATAATCGCAAATCGCTCTGGCAGAAGTTGTTTGGTGACAGTGTTCGCGCGTTTGGCGTGGTCAGCCTGGTGTTTCTGGCTTCACTAGCCATCGCTCCAGCGAAGAACCATTTCAGCGAGTGGCGTCACTACCAGCACGACTATTTGAAACTGATTCGAAATCGGAGTGATGCGGTTACACTGCAACGCCATTTTCAAGGAGGGATTCAGCAGATTTGGCTGCCCGATCTCGGAGTGGTCGACCGTTGCACCAGCTGTCACGTTGGATTAAAAGAAGCGAGCCTAAGCGATGTGAATGTACAACCGTTTCGCCCGCATCCGCCGATTCCGCATAAACTGGATCAGTTTGGATGCACGGTCTGCCATCGCGGGCAGGGCGCCGCGACCACGGTAGCCGAAGCGCACAACAGCACCCTGGCTTGGGAACAGCCGATTCTGCCAGCAAAATATATCGAGTCATCGTGCGGCGAGTGCCATCAGGGATCGCTGCTGGGCACGCCTCAGTTGAATCAAGGCCGCTATCTGCTTTCCCGCTATGGCTGCGTGCATTGCCACACGGTGAAACTCTCTGGTGGACAGACCATGAAGGCGACGGACGATCCGCCGTCGCTTTCGCACATCGCCGACAAGACCACGCGCGAGTGGATTTATGCCTGGCTGAAAGATCCGCAAGCCTACGCGGGCACGGCAACCATGCCAAATTTCAAATTGAGCAACGACGATGCGCGAGATATATCTGCTTTTTTGATAACGAATAGCACATCTCTTCCGGGAGACACACTCGCGCTTTCCGCTAAGACTGCGGCTGATCCCGCGTCCGGCGCCAGCTTGTACGGAGAATCTTTCTGCTCCTCCTGCCACGCCGTACAAAATGCAGCTGGCAATTTAGTTGGCGGCAACGTTGGTCCGGAGCTGACGAGAGTTGGAAGTAAAGTGAAACCCGAGTGGCTTCAGGCGTGGCTGCGCAATCCGCGGAATTACGACGCAGAAACCGCGATGTCGCACTACCGTTTCAATGATGCGCAGGTGGCAACGCTCTCCGGCTTCTTGATGGCGAAAACCGATTCGGATTTGCTGGCTAATGTCCATCTTGACGCTGCAACTCCCGAGCAGATCGCTCACGGCAAGCGTCTGGTTTCCGACTATGGATGCGCGTCGTGTCATGAGATCGCGGGCATCAAGAAGCCGGAAAATTTCGCCCCCGAGCTAAGCCGCATCGGAAGCAAGCCAGTTACACAACTGATTTTCCTGCCGGAAATGCAGCACACGCTGCCGGAATACATCGCGACCAAGATCAAGCAGCCGCGCGCGTTTGGGCAAGGCTTGAAGATGCCGCAATACGCGTTCACCCCCACGCAGATTGATTCCCTGGCCACCGCGCTGCTCGCGTTTAACGATCGTGCTGCCGGGCTACCCCCAGCGTTAACCGTTGCAACAAAATCTGAGTCAGACTACCAGCCTGCGGGCAGAGCCGGAAAGCTGATGACCGATCTGGCCTGCTTTAGTTGCCATCGCATCAACGGCCACGGCGGAGACATGGCGCCCGATCTCACCTGGGAAGGCAGTTCCGTGCAGCGTCAGTGGCTGGTGGACTTTCTGAAAAATCCGAACACGCTGCGCCCGGCGTTGATTCGCCGCATGCCAAGGTTCAACCTCACTGACGGCGAGGTGAACGAACTGACCGATTACATCATGACCGTGTATCAGAGTCCTGCGGTCGACCGCGATTCCATGCCGCTGAGCGGCTACCCACAAGGCCAGGTGGAACTGGGCAAGCAGCTTTTTTATGGCAAATACGCGTGTCAGGGCTGCCACATCGCAGATACGAAGACTGACAAAGGCTACATTGGCCCGACGCTGACACAAGTGGGTTCGCGCCTCACCGCGGCATGGATCTACGCATGGATGAAAAACCCGCAGTCTCTGCGTCCGGGAACGGCAGAGCCCAACCGAGCCATGTCCGACGAAGATGCCCAGGCGCTGACCGCGTTCCTTATTTCGCAAAAAAGCGGAGGCAAAACCGAGGTTGCCAAGAAATGAACCGTCGCGCGCAAATCGTCGTCACATTACTAACCGTGCTGCTGGCCGTATCCTGCTCGCACACAACCCCGTCCGCACCGCAGCTCAAGCCCACCGCTTTCGGTTCCGTCATTGTCGAATCCAGCGGTGGCAAACAGAATGCCCAGACAGGCGCACCTCTGCCCCAGCCTGTGGTCGCGCAGGTAAATGATGAGCAAGGCACGGCCGTCGCGGGGGCACTCGTCGAATTCAGCGCCGCACCAGGAGTGATCTTCGATCCCGCTAACGGCCTTACCGATTCCAGCGGTCAGATTACAATTAACGTTACTCTCGGAGGTTTAGCGGGCCGGTATCACTTAACTGCATCGAGCACCGACAAAGCGGGGAAAAAGTTTTCTCTGACCGTCAACGAGATCGCTCTGGGTTATCAGCAGGCTCTCGGGCGTCAACTCAACGACGCGTACTGCGAGCGCTGCCACAATCCGGAATCAACCTCGGAACGTGTTTCGAACTTCGATAATCTCGAAATCAAGCCGCATCCCTTCACCGAAGGCGACACGCTCAACAAACTTTCCGACGCCGACCTTACCGCGATCATCAGCCACGGTGGCCCCGCGCTCAACAAGTCAGCCCTTATGCCCGCGTGGGGCAACACTCTTAGCAAGTCAGAGATCCAGGCCTTGGTATCTTACATTCGCGCCGTATCCGATCCACCGTCGCGCGATGCTGGCCCAGTCTACGCGAAGAATTAATCTCTTGTGCCGAGCACAGTTCGTTTTGGCTCCCTGCGGGAAATAGATGAATCTACACTGACACTAATCTTGACAGCGGTACCCACGATGATACGGTCAGATGCACTTCTGTGTTCTTGTTGGTAGAGTCTCAGATCCGTAATCTACCTGCGTGAAAATCACAAAAGTAGTGCCACTGATTCTTGTTCTGGGCTGCATTTCATTTCAACAAATATTCGCGCAAGACAAAAACCGGGAAGCCGCGCCATCAACTACCCATGTGATCCTTGTTATGGAAGAAAACCACAGCTTTTCGGTGGTTTATCCCAACGGAATGCCATGGCTGAGCGCGCTCGGCGATGCCAATGGGATTGCCACAAATTATTTCTCCGATGAATCGGGATCGATGCTTGATTATTTGTGGCTGTCTTCGGGAAGCGGTGAGCTGAACTTTGGGTGCGGCGGATGGGGATGCGCAAAAACCATCACCGACGACAACATATTTCGCGAATTGAATAAGCGTGGTTTGTCCTGGAAAGTTTATGCTGATTCGTTACCGTATGCCGGATACATGGGGGTTGAATCGGGCAACTACGTAAAACGTCACAACCCTGCTCCGTGGTATTCGGATGTCGCGAACCACCCTTCGGAGCAAGAAAAGATGGTTCCGTTTACCCAATTCGCCAAGGATCTTGCGGACCAGAAACTACCTAGTTATTCACTCATCATTCCAAACTTGATGCACGACGCACACAACGGCACGCTGGCCATGGCCGACGCCTGGCTGAAGCAATACATCCGCCCGGTTTTGGACAGTCCCTACTTCAAACCGGGAGGATCGGGGATTATGTTTGTCACTTTCGACAATGGCAATGGTGACCAGCAAGGCCAAGTATTCACTGCGGTGATCGGCCCAAATGTTATACGCGGAATTAAAGTGGATAAAGAATTCCATCACCAAAGCACTCTGCGCACAATGATGGAATTACTGGGCTTCAAAGAGTTTCCAGGCGCAGCGGCAACCGCAGCGCCGATGAACGAGTTTTTTAAATAGTGGGTGCGCCATTGCAGAGAATGCTGCAACGCCATTCAGACTCGTTTGTCGGTTTCGACTCGGACTGGTATGAAACTCGCCAAATTAGGTTTCCGCCGTCATCAGAAACCAATAAGGATCCGTCGGGCAGAACTGTCACTCCTACCAATCGCGCGTAAACATTCTTGCCCTTGGGGTCGGGCACAAAACCCGACAGAAAAGATGTTGCTTCTCCCACAGGGACGCCATTGCGAAAAGGGATAAAGACTACCTGATAACCGCTGCGGATGCGCCGATTCCACGAACCGTGTTCGGCGATAAAGGCACCGTGCCAGTAGGTAGAAGGAAACTGTTGTGCCTCATAGAAGACGAATTGCAGGGGCGCAACATGCGCTCCCAGCAGCATGTCCGGGACGAGCGCTTTTGCGACCAGGTCTGGTCGCGGAGCCACGCGATTATCGACATGGCTGCCGATATAAGAATAAGGATAACCATAGAAACCGCCGTCGATAACGTGGGTGAAGTAGTCAGGCGGGAACTCATCGCCCAGATCGTCTCTCTCATTTACGGCAGCCCACAGGTTACCTGAATCCGGATTGAAGCCGATGCCAACGGCGTTGCGCATTCCGCTAGCGAAAATCCGAACATTCTTACCATCAGGATCAGACACCAAGATCGCAGCCCGCCGAGGATCTGCCTCGATCGAAATGTTGTCCGTCGATCCAACCGATACAAACAGCTTTTGCCCATCAGGACTAAAGGCCAGCGACCGCGTCCAATGCTGGTGGTAACCCATCCCTGGAAGCGCGAGGATGTGCTCCGCATCACTCAGTCGCTTCGATGTTTTCGGATCATAGCGGAAACGCAAAACTTCATTGGTATCGGCTATGTAAACGTAATCGTCATGGAAGGCGATTCCGAAAGGCAGGTTCAAATGATCAGCAAAGATCTCACGAGACTCAGCAATTCCCCTTCGTTGTGGGTCGTGCAAAACTACCACTTCTCCAACAGCAGAGTCGGCGACGAACACGTCGCCATTGGGAGAGACCGCCAACCAGCGCGGCTCAGTGAAACCCGAAGCGAACACCGAGACCTGAAATCCCGCAGGAACAGTAGGATGAAAATTTGCCGGTGGAGGGATCACGGTCGGCCAGTTGTCAACACGCAGCGCTCGCTTGAGTACTCGTGATCTCCACCCACGAATGTTCAGCAGAAAAATAATCGCCAGCGCAGCCACTGCAATCAAACCAACTAAAACAATGCTACTGCGCGCTTTCTTACGCGAATGGAGAGAATGGATGGCTGGATCAATCAATTTTTACTCGCAGCATGAACCGTTCTTTATCGTAGCATTTTGATGTTTACGCAAATTCTGTTCGAGTTGTCAACGTGAGGCCAATAAGCACAAAACCCACCCTTTTACGGGTGGGTTACTGTGAAACACTAACTTGCTGCTATTTGTAGGTTGCATTGGTTTTGGACAGGTAATCACGGTGCGGCGCGAAGTCCACCATCGACTGAAAAGCAGGACCGCCCAACGGGCTGGCTTTTTGGGCATCGCGTACCGCTGCATTGACCTTGTCCAAGCCTTCTGCGTTGGCCGCGATGTATGAAACCCAAATCGCTCCTGGAGTTTGAGTATGAACAGCTTCGCTATCGATCTCATACTCGTGGATGGTGCCGTCGGCCAGCATTTTTTCCATTACTGGCACGAACAGACTCTGGCTTAACGTGTCGACGGCGTCGTTAGGGGCATCCGCTTTCAATTGATAAACCGAGACATGTGAGTAGACATCTTTCCACGATCCCGAATGCCAGTTGTAATAGCGGCTCACATACATTCCGTCCCAGTGTTTGGTCGCGCTCAAGTCAACGGCAGTCGTGGTCATGCCCGTCTTGTAAAATTGGTCGAGTTGATTAAGCAGCCCAGCCATTGACATGGACGAAAACCAGGTATCATGCGTTGCGCCATCGGGTTGATGAATCAAGTTCTGATCGCTGCCATAGCCGACGATACTTCCACCAGCCAAGGCTTTTTCCATCATCTTTTCTTCCGACGCATTCTGCTTTGCCTCCTCGGCCCATTGCGCTCGCGGAAGCGTCCAGAAGGCGACGTAGCTATACATCCGTGGTTTTTCTTTGACCTCCTGCATCTGCGCTGGCGCACAGATGACAGACATCGCCAGAGCGCATGTCACGGTAAAAATACCGCATAATTTTCGAATCATGTTTCTCCCTTCTTACTTCGGCTAGGACTTTGATCCTGCTGTCCGCTGCGAGCGCCAGTGTACACCCCAGAATCAAGATTAGCCGTGTCGCGAAGAGAACTTCGGGTACATTGGGTCTTACTTCGGGAAGAAATGGAGTATCGAAAATGAGCAAGGGTCGAATGGAAGCTTTCAGCGACGGCGTAATCGCGGTCATCATAACCATAATGGTGCTAGAGATGAAGGCTCCGCACGGCGCTGGACTTATGACCTTACGTCCGCTGGTTCCTACTTTTTTCAGCTACGTCTTGAGTTTTGTTTTTATTGGCATCTACTGGAACAATCACCATCACCTGCTGCACGCGGCGCAGCATGTGACAGGTGGCATCCTGTGGGCGAATCTGCATCTATTGTTTTGGCTGTCGCTGACACCATTCGCTACCGCTTGGATGGGAGGCAACGATTTTGCGTCGTGGCCGGTGGCGCTCTACGGGATACTGTTGCTGTTGGCCGCAATTGCTTACTTCATTCTGACGAAAGCGCTGATTGCCCGCCACGGAAACGAGTCAACCCTGGCATCATCAATTGGCAACGACAAGAAGGATAAGATTTCTCTGGCGATTTATGCTGTCGCAATTCCTCTGTCGTTCCTGCGGCCTTCGATCGCCTGCGGGCTCTATGCCTTGGTCGCGCTGATCTGGCTGGTTCCCGATCCGCGTATCGAAAAAACGCTCGCTAAAGAGCGATAGCGAACCGGAATACCCAGGGATGATGGCTTCTGGCCCTCGCCGATATCGGCGGGGTAATCTCGTAACCACGCCCAGGTCCGAAGATTACGGTCTAAAACCTTCTCATGTAAGGGTAACGTGGTGGCCTAGACTAATGGCACACATGGATATGTCCTTCGGGTATCTCAGCGAGCGAAAAGTTGCCTGCTACACTCGCGAGTTATGGCGGTAACTATTCAAGAAACGGCTGCACTTGAGCCGGATAAAGTTCATGCGCTGGTGCAGTTGCTGCGAAGCCGATCTTATGAAGAGATTCGGCAGCGAATGTACGACAATCCGCCGGGCAGTCCGTGGTGGTCAGCTTGCAAGATCGAGCTCGATATTCGCAATGGAGAGCAAATAGCGGCAGCGCTTTCGGCGACCTCGCATGTGCTCGAAAAATTGAGGGGATCGACGCAACACTTCGAGCAACTCGCTGAAACCCTACACGAGAGCACCAAGGAAGTAATGGATATGCTGGCGGGCACCAAAGAGGCGGGGCGACGGTTGGAAATTGCAGTCTATGTCACGATTGGCATCACGCTGGTGCAACTGTTTAACTTGATTTTTGAGGTCTTCCGCAAGCGGTGAGCATTGGCCGGACCATAGCGCTCGTTGAGAGTTGGGCTATCTGGGTCAATGAGTACAATCGCGATTTATAGCCACGAGTTGACGCGCTGATTCCCTGTTGTGTCTAATTGTTTCCCAGAATGGCAACACTGATGTTAGCCCTCGCTGGTATCGCGACTATCGCTTGTCCAATTGCTCTTGTTTGGGTATGGGTGCTTAGGGTTTCTCAAACTGGGGGTGAGAAAAACTTAAGATTGCTCTGCGGGTGGAGTTCTCTCGTTCTGGTCTCCCTCGCGGTAGCAGTCTACTGGGTCTCCGCGTTTAATTCACCTCAGCCCGGTACGCCAGCATGGGATGTGTACTTCGGCAGGTGGGAAAGAGTCTCAATAGCGACTTCCGTGCTTGGGCTTGTTACTGGAGTCTTCGGCAGCGGCAGGCAGCGGGGCGTGGTCTTAGCGGCAAGCTTGATTGTTCCCCTCTCTTGGGCATTGGCGAAAATCCTTGAATGATAGTTGAACGTAACAGGCGATTTCGCTCAAAACCTGTTTGATCGGCTTTCATTTGGCCAGGGCGGCCAAGGTATTTCGAAACATGGTTTCGAAAGATCCATCCTTGCCATTTTTCGCAACTGAAGCCAGAGCGCGTTCCGCGGCTTGGCGCTGGTAGCCCAAATTCACCAGCGCCGAGAGCACATCTTCCTCGATCGCGGTCATCGCCGGAACCGCAGGGGCTTCGGCTCCTCCGGCCGGCGGAAGCTTGTCGCGGAGTTCCAGCACCATGCGCTCTGCGGTTTTCTTCCCGATGCCGGGGATGCGAGTGAGACGGGCAACGTCATTGCTGCGAATAGCCCCCACCATTTCATCGGCCGGCATTCCACTCAGAATTGTGATGGCGAGCTTCGGTCCAATTCCGCTGACCGTTATTAACTTCTCGAAGAGCTGTTTTTCCGCTGGACTGAGAAATCCATAGAGGGCGATTTGATCTTCGCGGACGTGAGTGTGGATGTGCAGCGCGACCTCGCTGCCGAGACCGGGCAGGTCAGAAAATGTTGGGATGCTAATGGTGACGTCGTAACCGACGCCGCCGGTTTCAACCACAGCCTGGTTGGGATGCTTGGCTAGGAGGCGTCCACGGAGATGGGCGATCATGCTGGGGACATTGTAGCGCCGCACGGGCGTGGACGCCCGCGCCTACGAGTCAAAACAAAGAGCTCTGTTTCCGGTTCGGTGTAATGCCAAAGTGTTCATAGGCAAGCTGTGTAGCGACTCTGCCGCGAGGGGTGCGGTTCAGGAAACCGATTTGGATCAGAAATGGCTCGTAGATTTCCTCGATGGCGTCCGGTTCTTCCGCCAGGGCTGCTGCCAGAGTGTTCAGGCCCACTGGGCCGCCTTGATACTTCTCGATAATAATCAGCAGCAGCTTGCGGTCGACTTCATCAAATCCGTAGCGATCCACTTCCAGCATCTGCAGGGCAGCTTGCGATGTGGGCAAGTCGATTTTGCCTGCACTTCGCACCTGGGCATAGTCGCGAACTCTGCGCAGCAAGCGATTGGCGATTCTCGGTGTGCCCCGTGAACGGCTGGCGATCTCGAGTGCGCCGGGTCGATCGATTTCTACTCCGAGAATTTCCGCCGAGCGTTCCACGATGATCCGCAGATCCTCATGACTATAAAACTCGAGCCGGAGCACGATGCCAAATCGCGACCGCAGCGGTGACGAGAGCAGCCCTGCTCGAGTGGTTGCACCGATGAAGGTGAAAGGCTGCACATCCATCGTATGAGTGCGCGCCGCAGGGCCTTGGCCGATGATGATGTCGAGCTTGTAATCTTCGAGCGCCGAGTAAAGGAGTTCTTCAAGCGTGGGCTGCAAGCGATGTACTTCGTCGATAAACAGAACTTGTTTTGCGCGAACATTCGTAAGAATTGCAGTCAGGTCCCCCTTGATTTGCAGCGTTGGACCTGAAGTCTGCTGAAAGGGCACGCCTAGTTCGTGGGCAATAATTGTCGCCAGAGTCGTTTTGCCCAGCCCGGGTGGGCCGTATAGCAAAACGTGGTCAAGAGCTTCGCCGCGAGAACGGGTAGCTTCGATTGCGACGGCGAGGTTTTCTTTGACCTTGGACTGCCCAATGAACTCGGCCAGCCGCTGCGGGCGCAGCTTCAGCTCAAACGAAGAATCGTCCTCCACCGGCGCGGCCGAGACAATGCGTTCGCGGTCCTGCGGAATCTTGGGAGTGTTCCTGAGCGTAGCCACTGGGCAGATATTAGCACGACGAACGCAGGGGCACCGCCGCCCTCGTCTGCCAGCCGGCTCAAGGTCCAGCTTTGGGGGCTAGCCTATAATCAAGGCAGGAGGCCATTCGATGGCCCGCAAAGCTAAGGCGAAGAGAACAGGGCGACCAGCCTGCAGGAAACGCGACGAGGCCGAGTCCAGAAGGGACGGGATCGAAGACATCCTAAGAAGGATGGATGCCATGCCGACTATCGATGCGCGACCCGAAGATGAAATTCTGGGCGTCGATCCCCGTGGCGTTCCCTCCTCTGCTAAGTGGCCTGACTTTGCTGCGCGCACCAAGAAGATTTTCGGCGACCGGGTTTTGTCGGCCGTTGAAGATTTTCTCAAATATCGCCACCGCGATTGGGAACAGTGACCTCCCTCGGTCGTTACTGGCCGACAACCGGCGTCCCCACACTCCACAGCTTATATTTAGCCTGCGCGCCGGGACTCAATGCGAAACAATTCTGCGCCTTCGACGAGCGTCGCGCGAAATTGGCCAAGAAGGTGGGGCTGAAAACGTCGTGATCGCGTCGATCAGTCTCACAAAAAGTTCCCTGCGAATGGAAGACTGTTGGACGAACAATGCCGAGTAGTGCGGGCAGGGGGATTGTTTTGAACAGGAATCACAAGGACCCCAAAGACGACCTTCGTGGTCTCGAAGACGAAGCTATGTCTAAGGTAATTGAAAAGGTACGTCGACTGTGCAGAAGCATCCAAAAGGCGACTGGCAAGCTTGAAGAGGTCTGGTTTGGCAATTTGCTCTTAGGAATTCTCAACAGTGCGCTCTTGGATTACTACTCCGTCCAAATTGGTGCTCAGAAGTCGATTTATTTGGCGGCTTGGGGTCGGCGTAACTTATTAGAGTTGAAGGTGATCACGACCTATGTTTTAACGTCAGAGCGCAACGCCATCGAGTTTAGAAACGATCTCGCAATAGATGCGAAGGAGTTCTATCAGGCACTGACCAAACACCACCAGGCTACGCACAAAGAGTTGCTCACTATGTTGTCCGAGCTGTCTGAAGAGAAATATGAAAGCGGAGAAGAGCGCATAGGGGAGGCTCTAAAACAGGTGCTACGCAGAGAAGCTGAGCGTGGCCCGCAAACCGAGGCCACGGATTCGTTGGCCGCAACATATCAGCAACTGGTGACCGACTTTGGTCTCAAGGCCAACGCCAAACCTAACAGGATTAGCGAATTTGCCCGGCGACTTAAGCAACAGGAGGGTTTTGACCCCATGTTCAAGATGTGCTCAAAAATCATGCACAGGACGGTTCTTTCAATCGCCTCTACCGTCACACCCGGGAGCCTGGATGCGGTGATTCCGCTCTTGTCCAGTTCGAGCGCGTGCGACCTACTATCGATCTTTGGCGCCGTCGAGGAGCATTTCAAGAAGAGGGGGATTCGGCCCCCGAAGAACTGAATAGCGTCCTCTATTCCTCCTCTTCCTTCACATCGCCCCTCGCCGCTTTCGCCTTCTCGATGATCTTTTCCTGCAGCAGTCCGGGCACGGCATCGTAATGATGCATTTCCATGTTGAAGCTGCCGCGGCCCTGAGTCATGGAGGTCAGATCGACTCCGTAAGTCAGCATCTCGGACATAGGGACTTCGGCTTTTACTACGGTGTTGCCGCCTTTGTTGTCCATGCCCTGAATGCGGCCGCGACGGCTGTTCAGATCACCCATGATGCTTCCGGCGAATTCATCCGGAACCGTAATCTCGGCTGCCATCACCGGTTCCAGCAAGGTTGGCTTCGCCTGTTCCATGGCTTTTTTGAACGCTATTCGACCGGCCATCTGAAAGGACATGTCGTTTGAATCTACATCGTGATACGAGCCGTCGTAGAGAATTACTCGGAAATCGACCACGGGGAATCCGGCCAGATAGCCGCGAGCGGCGGCGTCTTTGATTCCTTTTTCGATAGCGGGAATATAGTTCTTGGGAATTGCGCCGCCGAAAATATCGTTCACAAATTCGAACTCGCCGCCGCGGGGCAGCGGTTCCATTTTGATTTTGCAATCGCCGTATTGGCCGTGTCCGCCAGTTTGTTTCTTGTGACGGCCCTGAACGTCGGCTTTGCCACGAATGGTTTCGCGGTACGGAACCTTGGGCGCCTTTAGAATTACTTCCGTGTGGTACCTCTTCTTCATCTTCGAGACTACGACCTCGATGTGCTGCTGGCCGGTTCCGGCAATCAGAAATTCCTTGGTTTGAGGGTCGCGGAAGAACCGCAGCATGGCATCTTCTTCCATGAGTTTGTGAATGCCGGGACCTAGTTTGTCTTCGTCGGCGCGGCTCTTAGGCTCGATTGCGAAAGTAATAGCGGGCTCTGGCAGGTGAACCTTCGGATATTGAATGGGCGCGCTCTTGTCACCGAGCGTGTCACCAGTGAGCGTATCTTTTAATTTGGAGACGGCGCCGATGTCTCCGGCGTGCAATTCGGTTACCGGCACCGCAGTTTTTCCTTGCATGATGGAAATGTGCGCGAGCTTCTCCGACGATCCACGAGTGAAATTCTGCACCGTGGCATCATTCTTTAGGACACCCGAAAATACTTTGAAGTACGAAATTCTTCCGGCAAATGCATCCGAAATTGTCTTGAAAACATAGAGTGAAACCGGTTCTGAGTCGGTCTCATGACGCTTCGGCGGTTCGCCGTTTCCGGACGCCGCAGCTTCTCCTTGCACCCATTCGTGCTCCGAAGGCGCAGGCGTGTAGTCGACGATGAAATCCATCACCCGGTCGGCGCCAACGTTACCGAGACCCGAGCCGAAAATTACGGGAAAGATTTTGTCCTCGCGGATGGCATTGTGCAGCGCTGGAATCAGATCCTCAACTGGAATTGTTCCCTTCTCAAAGAACTCTTCCATCAGTTTGTCATCGCCTTCGGCGATCAGCTCGACCAGCTTTTCGTGCGCCTCCTGGGCTTGATCTTTCAAGTTAGCGGGTATGTCGGTCTCCTTGCCTTTGCCATTCCCGCCCAGTTCGTAGGTGTACGCTTTCATCTGAACCAAGTCGACCACGCCGGTGAAATTCTTTTCCTTGCCAATGGGCAGCTCCAGAGGAATTACCGCACGCCCGAAGGCCGTGGTCAGAGATTCAAGCACGCGTTCTGTGTCGGCCCGGTCGCGATCCATGCGGCTGACGACAATTAGACGGGGCGTTTTGAATTCTTCGCAGTAGTTCCACACCCGCTGGGTGACAACTTCAACTCCGGCGACACCGTCCACGACGACGACGGCCGCGTCGACTACCGGCAGTACCATCTTGGCTTCGTGGACGAACATGTTGAAGCCGGGGGTGTCGACGATATTGATTTTGGTCTTCCCCCATTCGACATATGCCAAACCAGCTGAGATCGACATCTTGCGCGCAATCTCTTCGTCGTCCCAATCGGTGGTCGCGGATCCGTCGTCGACCCTCCCAAGCCGAGGGGACGCCCCCGAGGTGTACAGCATAGCCGAGACCAACGATGTTTTCCCCGCATGACCATGGCCCGCCACGGCCACATTGCGGATGTTTGCGCCTTCGTAAACTTTCACGGGATTACTCCTTTACATAAAATCATGTGAGGACAACCGCCTCGATCGGGGGTGCTCCATGTCTCGCTGTTTTTGCGAAACGTGGGAACGGCGCCCTTAATCTGCGAAGCTTTACTACGGCGGGCCCATATACCACGAATGAAAGAGGGTAGACTACGGGTCAATGTCGAGCAGCTACCCAAAACCTAGGATGCTAACACGCTTGCACTCGGCCTCTCAACCGGCGCGGCCGACCGCTTCTTCGCTGTTGGCGGTGTATCATCGAATCGCCATGCTCGGCAGCCGCACTAGGGAAGATTGGGTCGCGCAATATTCCAGCAGCCATCAGCATCCTGTAAACCGCGTATGTCATACGCTGGGCATACCCGCAATTGTGATTTCGCTCACGCTATTCGTCGGAGCTATATTAATCCATCGTTTGTGGATTTATGCGCTGGCGCTTTTCCTGGCAGGATGGACGCTCCAGTTCATCGGTCACGCGTTTGAGCGCAAAGAGCCTGAGTTCTTTCATGACTGGCGTTTTCTGTTAGTCGGCGTGCGCTGGTGGTGGGCCAAGATTCGCGGCAAAGCCTAGCAATCTTGCTCTGGCATACCGGTTTCTGGGGCGAGAAGACTTACGGCTGGCACTATCACTTGATGCTCGTAGTGATGAATATGGTCAACCTCTTCAGGGACGGTGGCCGCTGGGGGTAGATGAAATAAGCAGAAATATACTGTATTATCTCCGCCTATCTCCATAGCGATAGGATTCAACAAAGATTTGACAACTCTGTGACCTCGGTTTTCGTCTATGGTTGTAAACTGGGCTCAAGCTGAAGGCAGCTTATCGTCGGACTTTCGGGGTAGGGTTTGAAGCCAATGCATCGTGCGACAGCCAGATTGTTGCTGATTCTGCTGCTGGTGGGAGTGTTCGTGCCAGTGGCTCTGGCCATCTCAGCCGAGCCGCCACACGCCTGCTGCCTGCGGAAGCCGATGCACTGCCGTCCTTCTCACGATGCTCAGTTTCAGGCTCCTCCAGGGTGCTGCCAACACGATTGCTGCCGTCCGCTGACGGTTTCTCGCGGGGCATGTCCCGCTTTCAATACCGGTTCTCACCGGACGTCTGCGTCAACGATTTTGCAGTTTGAACAGGAACCGATAGGCTTTGCCTCGTTGGTCAACTACGCGTACTCTGGCCGCGCCCCTCCACAGTTCTCCATCTCCTGATTCCAAGAAACTCTCTGAATTTCACCTCACGAATTCAAACTTAGAGGTGTTTTCAGGACTTTTTTGGCCAAGCGTGACTTGCCGTCCCCGACTCGATGTGTCGGAAGGCATGCGCTTATCGCCCTCGAAGGCTAAATGGAGACATTCCCATGAGACGAGTTGCTAGCTTGACGTCGGTCTTTTTCTTGTTGGGCGCCACGGCGCTTGCCACGATCTTCGGTTCCGTTCGGGGCGTCGTTCAGGATCCGCAGCACCGTCCGATTCGAGGCGCACGGATTACGTTGAAGGCTCAGACCTCGGATTGGACACAGGCCGAAGACAGCAGCGATAGCGGAGAATTCCAATTCAGTTCGGTCCCGATCGGGAATTATACGGTCACCGTCTCGTCGAAGGGCTTTCAGCAAACGCAACAAGGCGTGATTGTTCAATCCGACACCAGCCCGGTCTTGCATTTCGAACTGACGATTGCAGGCGCGAACGAAAGTCTCACCGTGTCGGAGGCTCCGGTGGAGGCGCCGGTGGACACAGTGACGCCGACCACGACGGTGAACCGTGAAAACATCCGCGAGACCCCCGGCGCTGACCGCACCAACGCGTTGCAAATGATCACCGACTATGTGCCGGGTGCCTATGTAACCCACGACATGCTGCACGTGCGAGGCGGCCACCAGGTCGACTGGCTCATTGACGGCGTCCCCATACCTAACACAAATATCGCGACCGACCTCGGTCCGCAGATCGACCCGAAAGACATCGACTATCTGGAGATTCAGAGAGGAAGCTACGAGGCCGATTACGGGGACCGCACCTATGGCATCTTCAACATCGTTCCGCGAACTGGTTTCGAACGTAACAATGAGGCGGAGCTGGTTCTCAGTCTCGGAAACTGGTACCAGACAAACGAACAAATCAATTTTGGCGGACACACCGAGCGATTCGCTTACTATGCAAGCTTGAATGGAAACCGCTCAAACTACGGGCTCCAGGCGCCGATTGAACAGGTCTTTCACGACGCCGAGAACGGCTATGGGGGATTCGCGTCGTTCATCTTCAACCCCGATCCCAAGAACCAATTTCGACTGGTGACATCCCTGCGGCAGGATTATTACCAGATTCCTTACGACCCGGATCCCAACTCAATCGGAAATCAGCAACTGGTGGCTGTGGGTGCGGCCCCCAGTTATGGTCTTCGCGACGGCGAACACGAAACCGATGGATACGTTGCATTTTCTTGGATCCACACATTCGATCCAAATCTGCTGCTAACGGTTTCGCCTTTTTATCACTACACCAAAGCCAGCTATCAAGCCTCACCCGACGATTATCCCGTGGCCACCAACGTGGATCAGACGTCCAATTATGGCGGTTTGCAGGCCAGCGTCAACGCCAACGTTTGGAAAAATGACATTCAGGCGGGCGTGTACGGATTCGCTCAGCGCCAGAGCAACTACTTCAACAATCAATTCACCGATGGCAGTCAAAACTTTCCGCCCTCTTCGGCCTCCCTCACGGGAGGACTCGAAGAGACATTCGTCAGCGACAAATTCAAAGTGGCCCCCTGGCTGACGTTAATCGCTGGCTTTCGTCAATCGCACTTTACGGCAGATATTGTCGAGAATGAAGTGGACCCGCGCTTCGGGATTGCCGTAAAGGTTCCACGCATAAACTGGGTTTTTCGCGCGTTCTATGGGCATTTTTACCAGCCGCCGCCACTGCTGACCGCCACAGGCTCATTGGTCGGTTTTGCCAACAGCCAGGGTTTTTCATTCTCTCCCCTCCATGGCGAGCGAGATGAAGAGTATCAGTTTGGCGTCACGATTCCTTTTCGCGGATGGGTAATGGACGCAGATCACTTTCAAACGCGAGCACAGAATTGGCTCGATCACAACAATATTGGAGCATCCAATCTCTTCTGGCCGATCACGTGGGATGCCGCCTTGATTCAAAGTTGGGAACTCACGTTGCGCTCTCCCCGCCTGTGGCGGCGCGGCCAGTTTCACCTTGCCTATGCGAATCAATTCGCGCAAGCAACTTCACCCATCACCGGAGGCCTAATCTGTCCCCCAGCCGACGCCAACATGCTCGCAGTATCCGCCGCCGGGATATGGCCCGGTCGACCACGATCAGAGAAACACTCTGAACCTGGGCTTCACTGCCACTCTTCCCTGGCAAGCGTACGCTTCGACGAACGTGTACTACGGCTCGGGATTCCACAACGGGTTTCCCAACGCGCAATATCCTGGAAACTATCTGCCAGGGCACACCACGTTTGATCTATCACTCGGGAAAGGCTTCGCGGAGAAATATAGTGTTTCCGTGACTGCTCTCAATGTGGCAAATCGCCGCGTCCTTCTGGACAATAGTGTGACGTTCGGCGGGTTTCACTGGAACGAGCCACGGGAAATTTATGCGGAGTTTCGCTATCGCTTTCACTATTAGTTCTTGGCGCGGACAAGCAGGCCGCCCCACAGTTCACAAGGGAGAAGAACAGTGCGCCTTCGATTCGATCGGCAATATTGGAAACGTCCAACAATGCTTACTACGATTTTTTCAATTAGCTTGAGCGTCTTAGCCGCTTGTGGGCCATCTCACAGCGCGCAACAGTCGGCCAGCAAGGATGCTGGCAGTAAAGTAACGACCGAGGCGAAAGACGCCACTGAGAAGCGGTACAACTTGACCGGGAGAGTAGTATCCATCGATAAACCAGCCCACTCGATCAATATCGATGGCGACGAAATTCCCGGTTTCATGGCCGCGATGACGATGCCCTACCAGGTGAAGGATGTCAGCGTGCTTGAGAAGTTGTCTCCTGGGGATCAGATCAAAGCGGAAATCGTAATGGGGGAGGACGGCGCATATCTGGAAAATATCGTGCCCGCACAAAAGGCGCCTTCGCCGAAACCGGCGAAGTGAGTCAAGTGTTTCGGTTCAAATCAGCGCAGCCGAAGCTTCGCGCGAGACGTGCACTGCACGAGCGGGACGCTCGCGCTTGCGCTACTTCAAACTTTTCAACGCTGCCAGCAATTCGCTGTTATCCGGAGTGCGGTCCAGCGGATACACCTTAGCAAAAACGATCTTGCCGTTTTTGTCTACGATAAAAACGGCCCTTTCGCTGATCCCGGGAAGTGGCGGCCCTTCGCGCATAATGCCGAAGGCTTGGGTGACCGCACCATGGGGATAAAAATCCGAACACATGGGGAAATGCATCGTACCAATGGCATGCTTTTGCCAGGCAATGTGGCTGTAAACGGAATCAGTGCTTATGTCCAGAACCTGGGCATTGAGCGCGGCGAACTTCTCGCGATCCGAGTCGAACGCCGGCAGTTGCTCGCCTCAAGTCGGGGTCCAGTTCAGAGGATGAAAAGTCACAAGAACATTTTTCTTGCCGCGGAAATCGCTGAGCTTGATTTTTATGCGCTGATCACCTTCGACTGCCGGCAGTTCAAAGTCCGGTGCCAGATCGCCAACCTTCAATGCCATGTACCCGTTCCTCCTCAATAATGCGTCTTAGCATTATGGAGCAGCAAAAGATCAAGCGCCACCCCTCGGGCATCACCCCGATAATTTACATTCCTTTAATAATCGATTCTCGACGCCCGCACTACTATCTGGCCATGCCGCAAGAGCCCCTTGTCATTGAGGATATCCCTGGCCCCAAGGATGGACAACGCGTCCTACGCCTTAGCGGCCCACTCGTAATCACAACCCTATTCCAATTTCAGGCCAAAGTGCGCGCCAGCAGTTCTCCTACCCTCATCATCGACTTCACCAACGTCCCCTACGTGGATTCGGCCGGCATCGGCGCGCTGGTGGGCGCCTATGTGACCCATCAGAAAGAGGGACGCAATCTTTTTTTGGTTGGCGTCAGCGATCGCATACACAATGCCCTGCAGGTCACGCGCGTAGAGAATTTCTTCCGGTTCTTCAATACCATGGCCGATGTTAAAAACGCCGTTTAGTCGAGTGCTGGTTTGGTTTATGGCGTTGCTGGCTTTCGTTGGGCTGTCCGGACGAGGCGTTCAGGGCTACGTGTGCATCGCTCATCACTTATTCTTTCTCTCGCGTTTGACTCATCTCGCGCACGCAACCTAAGATCAGTTTTACGGCAAATTGTCGACTTTACCTATCATGATCGGTCAAACTATCTCGCACTACCGCATCACCGGACGCCTTGGCAGTGGCGGCATGGGCGTAGTCTACGAAGCTCAGGATCTCACTCTTGGCCGCCGCGTGGCTCTGAAATTTCTGCCTCCCGACCTGGCACGCGACTCCTCTGCCCTCGATCGTTTTCTGCTTGAGGCTCGCGCTGCCTCCGCTTTGAATCACCCGAACATCTGCACCATTTATGCGGCAGAGAAGGACGGCGAACAGTCCTTCATTGCAATGGAACTGATCGAGGGTCAAGGGCTCGACACCAAACTGCAAGGTGGACCCTTGCCTGTCGATCGCGTACTCGACCTGAGCATTCAGTTGGCGGACGCGCTTGATGCCGCGCATGCCAAGGGCATTGTCCATCGCGACATCAAGCCCGGGAATATTTTTATCACCCAGCGCAGTCAGGTAAAAGTTCTGGATTTTGGCTTGGCCAAGCTCACCCGCGGCGCTGGTTTTTTCGCCGAGACAATGGGCAACGCTGAGGACGCTGAGCGCACCGCCAGCCTTACCAATCCAGGCAGCACGGTTGGAACCGTTTCGTACATGTCGCCAGAGCAGGCCCGTGGCGAGCAACTTGATACCCGCACCGATCTTTTTTCTTTAGGAACCGTAATTTATCAGATGGCCACAGGGCGTTTACCTTTTCACGGCAACACTTCGGCAGTAGTCTTCCACGCCATCCTGGAACTTGATCCTACGCCCGCAGTCGAGCACAATTCGCAGCTTCCGCCGAAGCTGCAGGAAATTATCGACAAACTGCTGGAAAAGGACCGGGATCTGCGCTATCAGTCGGCAGCCGACTTACGCGGCGATCTTCGACGATTGAAGCGCGACACCGAATCTGGACGTAAGGCAACGTCCGCTGTCTCAGGGCCATCCGTACCCGTAGCGGATCCGCCCGTCGCGCCTTCTCGCCAACCGTCGGGCAGTTCCAGCGTGGTCGCGGCTGCCCGCCAGCACAAATTAGGCATCGGGGCAGCGACACTGATTGCTTTGGCGCTCGTTGCCGCTGCTGCCTACGGCGTTTTCGCCTTGTTCAATCGCAATCGTCATGTTCCCTTCGAAAATATTTCCATCACCAAAGTTACAGAGACGGGCAAAGCCTCGCTGGTGGCCATTTCTCCGGATGCAAAGTACATCCTCACCGTAGTTCGCGACGCCGGGCAAGAAAGTCTTTGGCTACGCAACCTACCAACCAACAGCGATACGCAGGTGATACCACCGGCAGAAGTAGAGTACGCGCACCTGCGATTTTCTCCCGATGGCAATTATCTCTACTTTGAACGCAGCGAACCCGGCAGCGAAGAATTGAAGTATCTCTATCGCGCTCCGGTGCTGGGAGGCACTCCGCAGAAGCTAGTTACCGACATAGATTCCAACATTACCTTCTCTCCCGATGGGCGGCAGATCGCGTATTTTCGTGACAATAATCCCGAAGCTAGCAAACAACGACTTCTGCTTCTTCCCGCTGAAGGTGGCGAGGAGAAGGTTCTGTACAGTGGCCCAATCAGCGGCGGATTGCAGGATACGGCATGGTCCCCCGACGGCAAGACAATCGTGTGCATGGTGATTCAACCCGAGGATGCCTTCAGCGGTTTAGTGGCGTTCGATGTTGCCAGCGGAAAACAGAAATTGTTCTTCACCTCCGCTACGGACGTCATTCAGCGTCCCGTCTGGATGCCGGATCAGAGCGGCTTGCTCGCTCAGTCCAGTCTCGGCCATGCGCAAATCGTTTTTGTCTCTTATCCGGACGGAAAGTTGCACAACGTGACACGCGACACCAATAGCTACTCCGAGCCCAGCATAGCTGCCGACGGGCGCACTTTGGTCAGCGTCTTAAGTCAGGCTCACTACAACCTGTTCGCAATGCCGGCGTCTTTGAATGCTGACGAAGCCCGGCAAGTCAGTTCGGGCGCCCCCGTGTCGAATTTCAGTTGGACACGTGACGGTCAGATGGTTTTGACGTCAGAGTCAAATTCAGATCTTGTTCTTCTCAATCCTCAATCGGGGAGCAGAACGCCGCTATTCTCACGCGAGGGTGCTCTGGTTGACCTTTTATCCGCGTGCCCTGATGGCCGGTACCTAGTATTCAGCGGATTTTTCAATAAGGGAAACCGAACGCTGGACATCTGGCGCACGGATATGTCCGGGAGCAACTTCAAACAGCTTTCGAACGGCAAGGTGGATCAAAGTCCGATTTGTTCGCGCGATGGGCGCTGGGTTTTTTATCAGGATGAAGTAAATGGCGACAGAATAATGAAAGTGTCGATCGAAGGCGGAACACCGCAACAAATTTCAGATGAGCTTGCGGCAAGCTTTGACGTCTCTCCGGATTCAAAGACCATCGCTATCGCAGCCTTTGGTCATCTCGGCGAACACATAGAGTCGCTCACCCTGCTCTCAGCCGAGTCTAATCAAGTTGTGAAGACTATGGCTTTCGAGCACTCCCGCAGCGGTCCCGTACGTTTTTCGCCGGACAGCAAGGCTATTGTCTACCCCATCCGCCATGGCGGAGTCGATAATCTATGGTCGCAACCGCTCGATGGTTCTCCCGGACGGCAACTCACAGATTTCAAGGCAGAACACATTCATGATTTTCATTGGTCATTCGATGGCAGCCAGTTAGGCGTGGTTCGCGGGCATACCGATTCTGACGTGGTTCTAATCCGCGATTCGCAAAGTTAGTCGGCGGATAATCCGTTCGTTAGTTGCAGGATTTTGGCACTGCAGTCAGCCCCGCCGGATCGGAGCCGTTCTTGATCACAGGAAACGGAGAGCCGGGGACTTCTTTCAAAATACCGCCAACGGCAGCGAGAACACCGATAGACTCGGGATTGTTTTCCTCGGAAACAAAAAGATCCAACCCAGTGCCGGTTGCGAGACCCAGCGCGTAGAGACCCGGTTTCTTCAGTTTGAGCGTGCTGTCATACGTTAGTGCTCCGTTCGCTCCCACCGAGAGCGTCGTGATCTCGTTCGACATCGTGTTGCTCACATAGAGGTGCGTGCCATCGATACTGAGCATTACGTTGTTTGAACTTTCGCCGTTCTTGTTGGTGAAGTTGTTCAACTCTTTCAATTCTCCGCTGGAGCCAACACTGAACACCTCGACCTGAGTGTTCGTCGCGGTATCGCCAAAGTATGCAGTAGTACCGTCGCAACTAATGTCCACACCGGAGGCTGTCCCTTTGGGGTTGAACGGACCGAGTTCAGTAAGATCCCCTGTCTTCGAATCAATTTTGAAAGAATCGATCTGCCCAATGTAGGCAGCGATAAGGAACTGCCCATTCGGCGTCGCTTTCATGCCCGCTGGCGAACCTGGAACTGTAATCTGCTTTAAGACTTTAAGCGAACAACCCGAACTAATTGTTAATACTGAGATGCTGTTGTTGTTGGTGTTGCCCGCAAACAACAGCGAGCCTGCAGTCGCCAATCCTATGCCAAGGTGCTGCGCACCGCTAACACCATCGGAAAACGGAGAACCTTTAACCGCCGTCAGGCTGCCGTCGAACAGATTCATTTGAAACGCCGCAACGGTGCTGTCTCCGCCATTGGAAACGAATAGACAGTCCCCGAGCCTGGTTTTGCTGGAGGTCACCGTAGAGACAGCAAAGTAACCGCTGCCCGCACTCTTCCCGCCAGTTGAGTACGTCTTCAGTATCTTGAGTGTGCCCTTCACGCTGACAGTCAACGCGGTTGTGCTGTTAGTGCTGTTGGCCACATTGTTGTTGGTGAAAATATACTGTTGAGCTGGCGCGCTGCCCGCAAACAATCCTAGAACACCAATCAGCAGAATGATCCGCGGCTGTCTTACCAAGCTACTCATCTTCCCTCCGACACTTACGGCAGTTTGCTTCCACAAGTCGCCGACGCTGATACAGACAAACTCGTCAGCCGGAAACTAATATGATTCCGGACCATCATGAAAGCTATGAAGCCTTGAAAAGAATGAGGGAGGGCAATGCGCCGAAATAAGCTGGTGGACTGGCGCGACTCAGAACTTATTACAGATGATTGACGCTGTCAATGGAGTGATCCCGCAGGAGCCAAAAGTCTCAACCAAAAATGACGGGCGGCTGGCCAGCCGCCCGGTCTTCCAAGATTTGTAAGTGGTTTATACCGGCTTTACATTCTCGGCTTGCCACCCTTTAGGGCCCTTGACCACGTCAAACTGCACCTGTTGGCCCTCCTGCAGACTGCGGAAACCGCCTGCTTGAATCGCCGAGAAGTGTACGAACACGTCCTCGCCGCTTTGGCGGCTGATAAAACCATAGCCTTTGGCATCGTTAAACCACTTTACTGTTCCTGTTTCCATGGTGTTGCTCGATTCCTTTTTGTTAGATATGCGCTGTGTCCATCGCAGAACTACATCAGGCAGGTCACGCTATCGCGGGAGTTGCTGAAACTGCAAAGTCAAACGCTGCAGGATTGTACCTCAGACATTCATCGTTTTGCCAAACTATTTCATCCGTAACGCACTAACCGGCTCATTCTCAATAGGTTGCGAGTAGCATTTCCGAGGGTGGAAACTTTTACCGATTCACGGCATCATGAAGGGATGCGTCTTCCCCGTTTTGCAATCTTGCTGGTTTTATTCTCGTCACTAGCTTTCGCCGATATTATCAACGATGTTCGCACCGCATTGGCTCAGAGGAATACCGCGGCTGCGGCTTCCGAGCTGCAAACTTATCGATCCCAGCACGGAGTCGACGCCGCGTATCTCGAAGCTCTCTCCTGGACCGCCCGCGCAGCCCTCGACGCCAACGACCTTCAGCAAGCCGACAGCGCCGCCAAGGAAACCGAAACTCTCGCCCGCCAGCTCTTGCTAAAGCGATCCCTCGACGCCGAACCACATCTACCCACTGCTCTCGGCGCCGCACTTGAGGTCGAGGCCCGGGTGCTGGCGGCTCATGGTCAAAACGCGCAGGCTGCCGCGCTACTGCGGCGAGCCCTGGCGACCTATGGAAACACTTCGATCAGCCCCCGCCTGCACAAGAATCTGAACCTGCTGAGCTTAATCAGGCTGCCGGCGCCGCCCCTGAGTACATCGGAATATCTCGGCACGCGGCCGGTTCCGCTGGACCAGCTCAAAGGTTCTCCTGTGCTTTTATTTTTCTGGGCTCACTGGTGCGGAGACTGCAAGTACGAGGGTCCTATCATCAGCCGTCTAAGCTCCGAGTTCGCTCCGAAGGGACTCACCATTCTCGCTCCCACCCAACTTTACGGATACGCCGCGAAGGGAGAAGATGCGAAGCCCAAGGATGAGATCGCATACATTGGTCAGGTCTGGCAGCACTTCTATCCCGGTTTGCAAAGTATTCCGGTGCCTATCAGCAAAGCCAACTTCACTAATTACGGTGCCAGCACCACGCCGACTCTGGTGCTGGTCGATCGTAAAGGACGCGTCGCCTTATACCACCCCGGCTTGATGGAGTACGACGACCTTCGCAGCGCCATCGAAAAAACTTTGTCGAACTGAAAGATCTCGGTTGTCGTTCCGTCCATTACATACATTTTTGTCATTCCGAAGCGAAGCGAGGAATCTCGGTCTTTGCCGGTACACGGCAAAAACCCAGATCCCTCGCGTTGCTCGGGATGACAGTGATTTTGTTTGAAACGATAAGAACCTTACTGGCACCCCTTCCCGCACCCGCGAAAAACATACAACACACCGAAGTCCGCGACCGCACTTGCATGACGCGATGGGTCAATCGATCCCACATACCAATAAATCCCGACCCGTTCACGGAAGTAAATGCTCTTTCTTAAATGCACCCGCATGTCGAACAGCGGTCCGACCAACTGATTGGGGCTCGGCGGTATCAGGAACTGCGCATTCATGCGAAACCAGTTGTTCTCGAACATGGCGCCCAGAGTCGGCCAGACGGACTGCTTATCGTAGATCGAGGTGTATAGTTCGCTGAAATGAATCCCGCCGCCGAGGCGCCAATGCGGCGATGTCCGCCACATCGCGACTCCATGGCCGCGCACCGTGACTCCATTGTCAAGCCCAGTTGGATTCGCAGTATCCGCTCCAAACTCTGCTTCGAGGAATGTAGGACGAATATCGCCCCAATCCACCCCCACATCGGCATTGTAATAAGGAGACTGAAATCCCAAACCGTTGACGCCAATCCCAACACCTGCGTACGGCGCGGTTTGAGCGCTAACCATCGCGCTCAGAAAAAGCGCGACCGAAAACAGCCTGGGAAAGACTCTCATCTTGGCGGAGCGATTGCGATCCTCGCTCTTCGCCAAGTGTACCTATGCGAGGCATCCCTGCTATTTACCAAAGCAGAACGCGCGTATGGATGGAGGCCGGACGTGAGATTGAGGCCGGAATATCCCCCGACCGCGCTCTGAAAGAACAATCTTGCAATAAAAGTTTATAAGCCGAAGAACGCGAGCACAAATTGCAGGCCCTCAGGCGCCAGCATACCCCTGGCGCCCAGGACCCGCCATTGCATCGACGATCCGGGGGAGGACAACCCCTACGCGTGCAATGCACCCAAACTCTTACGCGCTTGTGCGCGAGGAGCCCCGATTATTGCGTGGCCGTATTTCCCGCTTCCGCTTTAGCCGGTTGCAGCGCCCTTCCAAAAATGATCCCGGTTTCCACTTCAACTGGCCGTCGGTCTCGCGTATGAGGCTTGAATTTCCATTGCTTGAACACATCCGTGATGGCTTTCGCCTGATCGGGAAATGCGCTCAGGAAGTGGATATGTTTTACTTTGCCTTCCTTGTCGATAATGATTCGCACCGGAACCGCATTAAATCGATGCTCGGTGAAAACGGGATCCACTCGCGTGATCAAATTACCACCGTCCGCATAATCTTTGATGCAGACTGGTACATCGCCGCCGCCGGTTCCAGCCGTGGGATCGGCTTCCGCGGGCAACTGCATCTTATTCAGATCGAGCATCAGACTCTGCAGTAATTTCGTGTCACGGCTGGTCAGGACAACCTGCACCGCATGGCAGCGGATTTCTGTCGCCAGAACGTACCAATGCAACTCTGCGATCGGCGACCAGTAGGCAAAGAAAATAAACGGTCGGGTGCCAATCTTGGTCTGCGTCGGTGACATTTCCATTTTGTAATCAGCTTGCAGATTATCTTTGGCATACTTCACAAGTTCAAGCGCGTTGGCCACCGGTTGGGAGCTGAAGAACATATCGTCGGCGGTAATGAGAATGCTCCCGCGCGCCGGCCCTTTGAAAGTATCCGCCGGCCTGATCTGCGCCAACACGTAGCGCCCGCTATCTGATGGCGGCGGTCCTTTATACTTTTCCTCCCAATCCTTCGGCAATGCGTAAGTCATTCCGAAATACGCATCGCGGAAAACATCGTTATTCACGCTCCCGCTTTCAGGCACGGGAGTAACAGAATCGCTGGCGCTGGACCAGGCTCCCTTGACCAGGATGACTCCAGCAGGCACTTTGGTAAGGGGCTGCGTATTGTTGGAAAAATCGCCGCCATTCCTGGGAGCACTCTGCGCCCAACCCTGCAATGCCACCAACAATGCGAAAACACCGACCAACCGCACTCGATCAGAGTGCATAATCCTCCCAAAACCATGGGGCGCGGGCGTCCTCGCCCGTGCCACCCGCGAAATAAAGTCACGAATCAATCAACAAGACTGTCATCCCGAGGAGCGAAGCGACGAGGAATCCGGGTTTCGCCGGCCGCGCCAGAGAACCCGGATCCCTCGCTAGGCTCGGGATGACAGACCAGCAATTGGTCAGATCCCAGCTAACCTAGAGCGAGCGCAGGAAGTCCAAAATTTCCTGCTGCTGCGTGGAATTAAGGTTGTCAAAATTATTCTCAACGGGACTGGCTTCGCTGCCGTTGCTCGCGTGCGCTTCAATCGCCGAGTTCAGGTTCGTGGTGCGCCCATCATGCAGGAGGAAGATTCGCTGCCCCAATCCCCACAACGGAGCCGTGCGAAATTGATCGCCGCCAGCCCCGCCTTGCGCAACGTTGTCCGCCAGCCCACCGCCCATGTGATGGATCTCAATATCCGAGAAGGCATTCACCGGAGCTTTGCTCAATGCTGGAACGAAGTTCGACATTTGTGTCGCACCGGGTGCCGCATTGTGGCAGGTGGCGCAGCCGATCGCGCTGAACAATGAGGCGCCGGCATTGATTGACGATTGGGAGACTTGCTGCCCATTCAGCACCACTCCTCCAGGCGGGGGCGGAGCTAGAAACCGCATGAAGTTGGCAAATGCGGATACGTCATCCAACACTGCTGCCTGCGGCGTTAGCGTTGGGTTGGACGTGTCTTCCGGGTACCCGGTTCCAGTAAGATTCAGACAGTTCGACGGCAAACCTGTGAGCCCGCTTCCACCATTGCCGTCTTCCCCCGGCAGCGGCCGGTCTTGGGGGAACAGTTCGTTGCTGACACCCATCTCCACGTTGTAGGCCTCACCCGCGAAGATGTGCAGCGACTTGTTCTGCGCCTTCCAGCCAAAACGGCTGATGGTGCCGTCGTTTCCGTTGTGATTGAAAGTACCGGCAACGCCAAAGTTGTTGTTGAGATTGTTTGCCTGGTTGCTGAGCAAGGTTGAGTCGTCCAGGTTTTCAATGAGGCCCGCGCCAAAGGTCGGCGTGGGGATGCGGAAGATGATGTCGTTCGCTTGCTCCGCAGCAACAAAGCTGGGCTGCGGCAGATTACAGTTGCCGGCATCGGTGCGTCCGCTAACGGTGAACAGATCCTCCACTCCGCCGTTGGGATTGCTGGTATTGGCGGTGCCGTTCGCGTTGAAGAAGAATGGGAACCGGGCTTCGCGGGTGGGGCCATTGGCGGTAATAAAATTCGGCGTAGAGTCCTTAGGGGCGACCGCACTGCCGGCAAACGCGAATTGCGGATTGCTGGCAGCACCCGTCCCGCCGACCGCCGGCTGCGCGTGACACGAACTGCAACTGTTCGAGTTAAAGCGAGGTCCAAGACCGTTATTGCCGGACGAGCTGTTGGAAACGGATTCCACCGCCTGAAAGCGAGCCTGCCCGTCAGTGAAAAATGGCAGGAATCCGTTCGGGTCGCTGCTAATGATGGTTGCGCCGGTACCACGATTACCACTCTGCACTCCTGGGTCGGTTTGAGCGAATGCCATTCCGGCAAGTAGCAGCACTGCCAAAATTGAAACTGCGGGGAGCTTTGCTGTCTTGATCACGATTTCCTCCTTGTAGGTGTGTCGCGAATTCCTCAAACGTTCTTTGACTGCGTCCCACAAAATACCCTGGGGGTTTTCCGCCACGCAGGCCAGTTGAGCCAGGTCCACAAAACGCGGCGGGTGGAGGGTTTTGGGTGCGCAGCTTCAGGCACACGAAGATCGTGCGAAGCTGCATCCGGCTATGGAGCATGCTCCAGTGAAATCGTCTTAACTTTCGACGCGGAGATCACCCAACGCAATTTTTCTGGGGCACGGAGCTTTGTGCAACGGTCGTTTCCGCAGAGGACACAGTGCTCACAGCCCAGCGAAGTTGGCGGCAGAAAGCAGCGGCTGAACGGAAGCCGAAAAGTGAGCGAAGATTAGTATGCGCAGGCGAGGACAGTCAACAGAAAAATGTAATCCTGTGCCCTTTCTATTCGCAACCACACGGATCTCCCGAAGATTCTTCGCAGTAGCACTCTTGAAGGGGCGGAGTCGCGGCCAAGAGGAATGTCCAGGTGCTAGACTGATTGCGAATTAGAGAGGCGCCTGATGGATAATCTCTCCGGACTGGGCAAAGAAATTCAGCAGACAGTGAGCACTGCATCGCGCTGCCGGGAGGCTGAAACCAGTGACAATTACGGTGCCTTAGGCGAACAAATCGATGAACTCGAAAACCATGCGCGAGAAGCCTTTCAATCCAAAATGGACTTCGCTTCTCTGTTGCCAAAACTCAAGGCGGGAAAGCCCCTGACTCCGTCTGATTTGAAAACCTTGGAACTGCTGATTGTTGGAGACGCCGAATATTTCCTTAAGTATGCAACCGAATTTGATCACTGGAAAAGCCAGATTCAGCAACTGATTGATGAAATGTCACAATTGCAATCGTCCACATTGGACGTTGACGGCTTGATGCATTTGCGCGCCCTGTGCGGAGAAGTTCGCCGTGTGCTGCCCGCAATCATTTATTACCTCGATCAAAAAGAGCGGACCCAAAAGTTTCAACAAGCCACGCAAGGCCCCGTTGATGCAGAAGCCTATCGAGTGCTCGCGGAGATCGTGGAGCAAATGCTGGTGTCTGAAAAAATGTAGGTGCGGCGCCCAGATTTGCCGAATTCCTCCTTAGACTATCCCGCATATCCGCAGTGTTAGACTAATTGATCATCGTCGGAGAAACTTTCTTGCCTACTGATCCCGTTTTGCTCGTCCACGGTGGTGCCTGGGCCATTCCCGATGACATGGTCGATGCCCATCTCAAGGGCGTGCACAACGCCCTGGCCGCAGGCTGGCGGGTGCTCAACCGGGGCGGTTCGTCGCTCGACGCAGTTGAGGAAGCGGTCGTGGTCATGGAAGATGACGAGACCTTCGACGCCGGACGCGGCAGCTTTCTCAATCGCGACGGCAAAGTGCAACTCGACGCGCTGATCATGGACGGCGCCACCTTGCGCGCCGGAGGCGTTGGCTGCGTCGAACATTTGCGCAACCCAGTGAGAGCCGCGCGTAAGATCTTGAGTGAAAGTCCGCACGTATATTTCGTCGCCGAGGGCGCTGAAAGGTTCGCCGCCGAACATGGCATTCCGTTGTGTAATAACGAAGACCTCATCATTCCCCGCGAAATCGAGCGCCTGCGCGAATTTCAGGCCCACGCCTCCGAAGAAAAGCCCGATCTGTTTGCTTCGACGCTTTCACATGACACTGTGGGCGCGGTTGCACTCGATCGTAACGGAGACATTGCTGCGGCAACCTCAACAGGAGGAACACTCAACAAAGCTTCGGGGCGCTTGGGCGATTCATCGCTTATCGGCTGTGGATGTTACGCTGATAACACCACCGCGGCGGCTTCGACCACAGGCTGGGGCGAGCCCATCATGAAACTCGTTCTCGCAAAATGGGCAGCCGATCGCGTTGCCTCAGGCAGCCTGCCAGAGTGGATAGCCGCTGAAGCCATCAACTATTTGAAGTCACGCCTGAATGGACACGGCGGAATGATTTTGCTCGATGCTCATGGACGGTTTGGTATCGCTCACAACACACCCCGCATGGCGTGGGCGCTAAAGAGCGCGAAGCAAGAAAGCTCCGGCATTACTCGCAACGCTTAGGTTGCTTTTCTGGCCCAGCACGAGCGCAGACCCTCGCGCCTGCATTTAACCAACCCGATGCTCTTTGGTAATCCCGCTTGCTTCTGCTTGCGGGTTGATGTACAAAGCAGCCGAGCGCGCCTTCTCTAGAATGTGTGACCATAAGCCTGCCGACGAATTCGGATTGGCTGTCTTTTTCTGCTCGCAAAGCCCGAGCGTCCTCCCAGTTCAGTCATTTTAGTACGGAGAACTTTTATGACAATGCGGAAGCTTGTGTCGCTGCTACTCCTGATGCTGGCTGTTATCACGTTCGGGTTCGCTCAGGGTGCAGCCACGGGCGACGTGCACGTCATCGTGAAAGATCCCAAAGGCGGCCTCGTAACCAACTCGACGGTCACAGTGCGCGATCAAGCCAAGGGCTTGGAGCGCTCGGTAACCGGAGGCCCGCAGGGTGAGTACCGCATTCAGTTGTTGCCGCCAGCAAATTACCAGATCACGGTCGATGCTCCTGGCTTCGCCAAAGCTACGGTGGAAAATGTCGTAATCACAGTCGGACAGGTACTGGATTTGCCAGTCTCGCTCACCCTGGCCGGCGCGCAAGAGGTGATCAATGTCAGTGCGGCGAGTGAGTTGATCGAAACCAGCCGCACTTCGACGACCGACACCATCGAGCAAAAAGCGATCGACAACCTTCCGATCAATGGCCGCAACTACATTAATTTCGCGCTGACGGATTCGCAGGTGCTGCGCGACAACGCTCCGAGTATTGGCGCAGCGCCCACGTCCGGTCTGAATATAAGCGGGCAGCGCGCCCGCTCGAACCTGGTGAATGTCGACGGCGCAAATGCGATCGACAATTCGACCAATGGGGTTCGCTCTACCGTGTCGCAAGAAGCGGTGCAGGAATTTCAGATCATCACCAACAGTTATGCAGCGGAATACGGACAGGCCGCGGGAGGCGTGATCAACATCATTACTCGCTCGGGATCGAACGACTTTCACGGCGATGTGTACGGCTTCCTGCGAAATCGATACATCCAGGCAACGAATCCTTTCAGCAATGTGTCTCAACCGGCGTACACGCGAGTGCAAGCAGGGACGGCGTTTGGCGGTCCGATCAAGAAGGATAAAACTTATTATTACTTCGCTTACGAAGTGACGCGTCGGCATGAGACGGGATTTGCCAGCATCGGGCAGGACAATTTTGGATTAGTCCCGTTTGATGCCACCAACATTTTTGCTCCCGGGTTAGCGCCTCCCGGGACTTTCAATATTCAGGTCACGCCACAACAGGCTGCGTTTTTGAGCAGTCCGGGATTACCACCAGCACTTTTGCAGCAGTACGCGTTTCTGGTAGGCGGTTCATCTGCCATCGCCTTGAATGGATCTTATCCACAATCGTTTGGATTGCTGGCGGCGCTGGGCGCGATTCCAGTTCCGACGAACGGAACCAGCCCGCTGACGCAATTTCCCAGTTCCTGCAATCCGGGCAATACATTGTGCAATGGCTTACCGGCATCATTCCAAACGCTGAATGCGCAGGTCGGAAATTTTCCCGTGTTCGAGGGTACGAGCCTTTACTCACTGCGAATCGATCACAACGTGACCAGCGATAACCGGATCATGCTACGGGCGAACGTGAGCCCCAGCACTATAACTGGTATCGAAGTGGCTGGCGAAGGGCAAACGTTCGGACAGAACGCCTACTCGAGAACTTCGCAGCAGACTTATCGCGACGTCTCCGGAGTTTTCCAGGACACGTGGACATTCGGAAACAATAAAGTGAACGAATTCCGTTTTCAATATGCGCGGCGGGGATTGTCTTACTTTTATGCAAACGCGCCGGGCGGGTCGGATCCGGCAATGAATATTCCTGGTTACGCATACTTTGGCCGCGAACCTTATTCCTACATTCAGCGTGTCGAGCAACGCTACCAGTTCACCGACAATTTTTCCCTCACCCACGGACAGCACGGCATGAAGTTTGGTGTGGACTTCAATTACATTCCAATCACCGCGACGTTTACCGTGAATTACGGCGGCGTTTATGATTTTGGAGCGCTCACCGCGAACCAGATAATTCCCAGTACGCTTTTTAACGCGTTGCCGGCAAGCTTGCAGCAAGCCATCCCCGGGATCACCGGGCTGCAAGCGTATGGCTTGGGAGTTCCGCAAGATTTTATCCAAGGAATTGGCAATCCGAATGACAGTTTTTCCAATAAGCCGCTCGGCGTCTACTTTCAGGATTCGTGGCGAGTGAAGCCAAATCTTACGCTGAACCTGGGCGTGCGCTACGACATTGAATTCCCGCCGCAGCTTGCCGCGCCAGATCCGCTGGCGCTGACGGCTTACAACGCGCTGGGTTTGCAGAAGGGCATTCAGACGGATACCAACAATGTGCAACCGCGCCTAGGCTTTGCCTGGGATCCGCAGGGCAACGGGAAGTCCGTGCTGCGCGGATCTTATGGGATTTTCTATGATCATCCTTTGCTGGGACTTTATTTCCTGGGCGATGCGTCGGACGGCTCGAGGAGTGGGCAGTTGCTGTTTGCGGGAGGCAGTCCGTGCGATGCGAATGCAGCGAACAGCAGTCCTCTGAATCTGAACGCCAGCAATATTTTTCAGGGCATACAAACCGTTCCTACGTGTATCCCGCCTGCGTTTTCGACCAACCTGGGTTATTTGCCGAATCAGCAGCAATTCCAGGCGCTGAATTTTCCGCAATCGGTTTTTATCAATCAGAATTATCTGAAAACCGGCTTCCCGCTGGCGTTTCAGCCGTTCGGTTATCCGCAGGCGAAAAACTTTGTGTATGCGTATTCGCAACAAGCCAACTTCACCTTCGAGCAAGATCTCGGAGGTGGGTTCGCGTTGAGTCTGGCTTATAACTTTAACGGCGGACGCCATCTCAACCGGCCGATCAACGCCAATACGGTGCGCGGAGATTTGCTGGTGAAGAACTGGCAGAATGCGGTTGCGTTCGCTAATTCAATTGGGCTTCCCACTACCAATCCTTCGTATCCGTCGAGCCCGCTGGCGGTGGCGATTTGCCCAGGAGCATTTGGTTTGCCGCCATCGGGAGCGTTCGCGCCGGCGGCAATGTTGAATTTCTTTCGGCCTTCGGGATTGAATCCGTCGCTGGCGGGCGGACCTTGTCTGGCAGACGCCGCATTGCTGGCTAATGCGGATGGGTTAGGGCTTGGCGCCAATTCGGGCAAGTGCGATAACACTCTTCCGTTCGGCACCGCCGGCGCCTGCGTGGTGGTCCCCTTCGGCGATATGGACGCGAATTATTCGAACGGCAGTTCGAATTATGATGGCTTCAGCTCGAACCTGCGCAAACGCTTCGGCAACCACTACGAATTTCTCGCGTCATACACTTATTCGCACACCATTGACGACTCGACAGATTTGCAGTCGCCGCTGGCACCCCAGGACAGCTATTATCCACAACTCGAAGAATCAAACTCGCTGTTCGATCAGCGTCACCGTTTTGTGTTTAGCGGCGTGTACCAGTCGGGAGCGCTTGCCGGCGACGGCTTTGCCCGAAAATTTTTCCGCAACTGGACGGTTGCGCCGATCGTCGAGGCGGGATCGGGACGTCCGTTCCTGATTGCGACCGGAGACAACACGAACTTCCAATTTGCGCCGACGGCGGCGCGTCCGAATGTGGTGACAGGCGCGGGGAATCCTGCTTGTGGGCCGGTGGTGGCCTCGGAGTACTCTCCGACCGGATTGCTGCAGGAACCATGCTTCACCGCGACCTCTAATACGACGCTGCTCTCGCTCGATGGCAATCTTGTCCGCAACGCCGGTGTGCAACCTTGGACCGTATTCAACGACCTTCGCATTGCCAAGCGCATTTACTTCGGGGAAAGATTCAATCTCGAACTGATCACGGATATGTTCAATATCGCGAACAAATTCAATGTGGCAGCGGTCAATCAGCTCTGGACGGCCGCCGGCCAACCGACCGCGGCGTATGATCCTCGGCAATTCCAGTTTGCCATGAAATTGTACTGGTAAGACCGCGAAACCGCGGCGACCCGCGATTTGAAGGATCTGCGCCAGACTGCGGCACCGCCGCTTCCATTCGATGCGCTCGTCTACAGATGCCAGTCGTTGCATGAACCTCCCGTGCGACGATATTCTGCCTACGTTGAGGCCTCAATAATCCATGACAGTCACAAAGACTTGGATCGTGATGAATTTTGCAGCATTAGTATTCTGCGCGTCAAACATAACTGCTGCTGTGGCGCAGACGGCACCAGCGAATGCGACCTCCCTCAAGGCCTACGAAATTGAGGTGCCCGCAACGAAGGAGTGGATAGATACCAACATCGACGTGCACGGTGGTGCGAAGCTGCGATTCACAGCTACAGGACAAATCACGTATCCGGCCGACCAATCTTACAGCGGAAAAACGCGATCTTCGGGAACGTTCGGTCCGGACGGCCTGCCGCGCGGATTTGCTGACCTGCTTCATCAGTATGCAGTTGGAGATGCGGGTCATGGCGCTCTCATCGGTCGCGTCGGTCCAGATACTTATGCGCAGGCGTTTCTGGTGGGCGCCAGCAAAGAATACGTTGTGCCAGTAGCGGGCAGGTTATTCGTCGGCCTGAATCAGAGCATGAGCGAGGCCGCGACGGCTACGGGAAGCTTCCACGTAAGAATCGAAGTTCTGGACGAAGGTTCGAAAGACGCCGCGAACCCCGGAGGACCGGCCGAAACCCGCGTGCCCGGCATTACTCCCGATCTACTGAATAAAATTCCGCGTCGAGTTTCTGATCCCGCCGGTAAACCAGGGGACATGGTCAACGTTTTACTCGTGGGAACTCAGGATCAACTGGTTCAAGTGTTCACTGACGCAGGGTGGGTGAAAGTTGACGCGAAAGTAGAAAACACAGCTCTTAACGCAATAGTCGATTCGCTGGAGAAAAAAGACTATCTGACGATGCCCATGAGCACATTGTTTCTCTTTGGCCGGGCTCAGGATTATGGATTCGCCCACGCAGAGCCGGTTAGAGTTGCCATGTCGCGGAATCACCTGCGAGTTTGGAAGTCCAGCTACGAAGTGGATGGACGTCCGCTGTGGTGCGTCGCAGCTACCCATGACATCGGATTTGAGCGGGATCAGCGCAACAATGGCCTGACACATAAGATCGACCCGGCCATCGATGGAGAGCGTGAGTATGTAAATGGCACGCTATCCGGAACTGGCCTGGTTGTTCAGCGCGATCACATTACTCCAGCGCAACCGTTAACTACGGCGAAAACCGCAACCGGCGGGGAGTTTCATTCCGATGGACGCATCCTCGTGCTTGTTCTGAAAAATAGTAGCGGAAAATAATTCTGTAAGGGATGCTATTTCGAATGAGGATTAGCTAAAACCCTTTTGTGCTCAGGGGTTTAATCGGTGATCTTCGTTTGTTCCCAGCTTGTTCGGCGATGTATTGATCTTATCGGCGGTCATGTAGGACATTGAGTCTCGCAACACTTCACTTGGGGACGAGATCAATGTCTACTCAGACTTATCTGCGAGAACAACCGAAACCGGATGCTTTCATTCCAGCGACCCGATTGCAACAAAGTTTTGTTGCATCTGCGGAAAAGAAAACCTTGTTATGGCTTGCGCACCGCACGCCTCGCTGGATCAACTCTGACCACCTGACATTAGCCGGGTTCTTAGCGCAGTGCCTTGCCGGAGTCTGCTATGCCCTGGCACGATGGAACCGCTGCATGCTCTTGCTGGGTATTTTCTTTCTGGGCCTAAACTGGCTCGGGGACAGTTTGGACGGCACTTTGGCCCGAGCACGAAACCGCCAGCGGCCACGTTACGGGTTTTACGTGGACCACATTGTCGATACGATCGCTGCCTTTTTCTTGATCGGCGGTCTTGCGTTGTCAGGATACATTCATCCGGGAATCGCATTCGGGATGCTGGTTACCTTCCTGATGCTCGCAATCGAGGCTTACCTGGCAACCTATACCCTGGGCCAGTTTCAACTCTCCTATTGGAAGTTTGGCCCAACGGAAATACGTCTGTTATTGGCCGCTGCCAACCTCGCGCTGTTTCGCTGGCCGGCTGCGAAAGTCCCTCACACGCAATTGCGTCTGTTGGATTTCGGAGGGATAACTGCAATCGCGGGGATGGCACTGATGCTCATCGTGTCGGCGATCAGGCACACTCTGACGCTTTACCGCGAGGAGAGAATTTAATGAATGCCAAACCTCGGAGAATAGGCGCCCCGGCTCTGTTTTGGTGGCCCGCAATTCAACGGCCAGCGAAGTTCGCTTTGGTGGGCGCACTGGGAATCGTGGTACAGCTTCTAACGCTCGAAGCGCTGACTGCCATTGGCCTCCAGTACCTATGGGCAACCGGCCTCGCGGTAGAGGCTGCGGTGCTGCACAACTTTCTGTGGCATCAGCGTTTCACTTGGAGTGATCGCCGCGCGCAGACTGGCGCCCAGTTAGTGCGGTTTCATCTTAGCAACGGAGCCATATCGATCTTGGGCAGCCTGCTGTTAATGCGCTTTCTGGTGGGTCAGGTTGGTATGGGTGTGCTCGTCGCAAATCTGTTTGCGATTGGAGCTTGTTCGGTTGGAAATTTTCTTGCGAGCGACCGATGGGTATTTCTATCGTCTGCGCAGCCACTGCCGAGCGCCGTTCATACTGAATCGAGCGAGCGGTCTGCCATCAGAAGAAGCGTCCGCTGTGCGAAAGGAACGTAGAGGAGCGCTGCACATGCGGCCATTGCCAGGCCTATGCCGATCTGGGGGCTCAACAGAAACGGCGAAAGCGCCCACAGTTCGTCAAGCGTCAAGGTGACAAGGAAAAGTTTATGAAATTTCTGACTGAGTCCGTAAACATCAAAAGAGATTGCAGAGATCAGATACAACCGTATCGGCAGACCGATGAGCGCGGACGTTGTCAGCAATACCATTACCCACGCCGGATAACCAAGAGTTTGCTCAAGAAATTCATGTACTCGAGTCAGCCGGGCCAGTGCCACAACATAGAAACTCAAATACATCAACTGAATGAGAAAGGAAAGCACACGTACGTAGTTGCGTCGAATCCTGGGGACATCCTCAGCCCGGGTGAGCACCGAGAACTTCGCAGAAGGTTGAGCGGACGCCGGTTGCTCGGGACTGGTCACAGGCGCAGGACCTGGCTTAGGCGCATCTGGAAGCGCCGTTATGTTCTGCACAAATTCCACCGGAGCCAGAAATCGATATCCTCGGCGCGCCAGAGTTTCGATGAATCGCGGATTGGCCGCCGAATCGCTCAACGCTTCGCGAAGCTTATTAATCACGGTATTCAGACTATGATCGAAATCGACAAACGTATCTGCAGGCCAAAGTTTTTGCCGCAACTCCTCGCGCGTAACTATTTCCCTTGGCCGTTGCAGCAGCACCAGCAACACCTGAAAAGGTTGCTCCTGCACACGCAGGCGAACACCCGACTTGCGCAGCTCCCCGGACTCGGGATCGGCCTCGTAGGCGGCGAAGCGAAAGATTCCATTAGCCTGCTTTGGCGACATCGAAACCATCTTACCGCAGTGAGGTTTTCATGATTCGTCATCCATTGCTGGTCATAGCCGCTGTTCTGCTCGCTCTTTGTCCAGCCCAGGCCGTTGAATTGAAGAAGGAAACTGAGGCCGCCTTCGACCGTTATGTGCGGTCGAGCGAGCAACGTATGCAAAACGATCTACAATCCGGGCATTTTTTGTGGGTGGACGATTTGCCGATCCGGCAACGCCAAGAGATGTACGAGCGAATGAAAAAGGGAGACGTGGTGACCGAGAGACTCGAGACGCTGGAAGGTGCAGCGTCCATTTCAGTCCCAGGTGGCCTAATTCATCACTGGATCGGCACGGTATTTATTCCCGGCACCAACCTGAAGCAGACCCTCGCGCTTTTGCAGAACTATGACGAGCACTCGCAAATCTATGCTCCGCGTGTCCTTCGCTCCAAGCTGATCCAACATACCGGGGATGACTTTAAAGTCTCGCTCCGCCTGCATGAAACCAATATCGTGACAGTTGTTCTCGACACCGACTACGATGTCCACTACCTCTATCTCGACTCGACCCGCGCCTGCAGCAAGTCTTACAGCACCCGAGTGGCGGAGGTCGAAAAGGCTGGGCAACCGGACGAGCGCGAAAAACCCATGGGCAACGACAGCGGTTTTCTCTGGCGACTCAATTCCTATTGGCGGTTTCAGGAGCGCGACGGGGGCGTGTATGTCCAACTAGAAGCTGTTTCCCTTACCCGCGATATTCCTGACGGACTTGGATGGCTCATTCGCCCCTTCATCACCAGCATACCCAGAGATTCGCTGGTATTCACGTTAAGCCGAACCCGGGAAGCACTCGATAAAACGCGGAAATAAATTTAACCCGATTTCGCAAACCCGACGGCAATTTCCTAATCGTAGAGACGTAGCCAAGCTACGTCTCTACAGAAGTGATCATAGCGTGGATAGCTATTGTTGAGGTGGTGGCCCCTGCTGGCCGGCGTCAGTTCCGCCTGGACGATGATCTTGCATCCGCTGCTCGCGCTCGGCCTGCATTTCGTCCCACTTCTTTTGCTGGTCGGAGTTGAGCAGCGCACGAATTTGCGCATCGCTGGTTTTATGGATGTCCATCATTTTGGCACGGCGATCCTGCTGGGATTGGGACGTGTTCTGGTGCAGGCTCTCCATTTGCGAGCGTTCGGTCTGCAGGATGTCCTGCACTTTGGTTTGCTGATCCGAGGTAAGCTTGAGTCTCTTAGTCAGTTCGGCCGCGCGCCGCGCGGGATCGGGCGGCCCGTGATGGCGGCCGCCGCCATCCTGCGACGGCGAGGCTGGTTGATTGTTGGATGAGCTATCCTGGGCTGCGGCGAAGGACGCGCCTATCGAGATGAGTCCGGCCGCCAGAAGAACGAGCATGCACTGTTTAAGCATGAAACCTCCATTTCGAAGCGATCTGTCTACATGTATAAATGGGATTCTAGAGCGGAAGTTGCGGGGACAACAGGACTCTTAAAAACTTTGCAAAAGTTTACGAAGTTGCGTATTCGATTTTTGGACCCAAGCCCGACGCTAAGTAGCCTGGAACATGGATCACCAGTGGCCAGTATCCAACTGGTGGACGTTAGATTGCTGCAGGCTCGCGCAATCCGGCAAGGCGACCGGTTAAAAAACTCAAGTAATCGTCCATTCCGTTCCCCGTCTTAGCGGAGAGCCTGAAGACCGGCATGCCTGGACGAACTGCTTGGATGTTACCGTGCGCGGATTGCCAGTCGAATTCCACTGCGCTGGCCAAGTCCATCTTCGTGACTACCGCTATGTCGGCACTGTTGAAAATTGTTGGGTACTTCAGGGGCTTATCCTCGCCCTCGGTCACGGAGATAAGCACGAGTCGCAAATCTTCGCCCAAGTCGTAGGACGAAGGACAAACCAGGTTTCCGACATTCTCTATGAAGAGAAAATCCAGATTATTCAGATCCCATCCCTCAAGCGCGTGCTGAATCATGGCAGCTTCGAGATGACATAGTGTGCCAGTAGTGATTTGTTTGACCGGAGCCTGACTGCGCGCCAGCCGGATCGCATCGTTCTCCGTTGCGAGATCTCCGACGAGCGCGGCGACTCGATAGTTTTGACGAAGCAGGGTAAGCGTCTTCTCCAGGAACATGGTCTTACCCGAACCCGGGCTTGAAACGAGGCTTACAACAAAAACTCCGGCGGCGCGGAATTGCTGGCGCAGCGCCCGAGCCGTCATATCATTCTGCTTAAGGACGTTTTTCCTGACTTCGATTAAACGGGGTTGTGAGCCCATTCTTGCATCTCCAATGCAGTCACTTCGATTTCCCTGCCTTGCACAATCTCAGATGTTGGCGTGCCGCATTCCGCACAGCAAAAAAGTTGAAGCGAACTGAGAGCGCGCGGCGCCTGGCACTTTGGACAGAAAACCACGACGGGAATTTCTTCGATGACTAGGCGTGACCCGCTGAGCGGAGTATCTTCGCAAGCCATCTCGTAAGAAGATAAAAGCGCTTCTTTTACCACGCCGGATAAGGCCCCGAGTTTCAGGTGCACAGCGGCGATTTGCGCGCCGCCACGCTGTTCGCCTTCTTCTTGCGCCATTTCGACAATGCTCATTGCGATGGAAAGTTCATGCATAATTATTTTTAATCAGGTTGCGAACTGGTGCGCTCGAACCTGCCAAAAGCCGCTAAGGCTGCCTGTCCCAGACTAATCCCACCATCGTTGGGTGGGACCGCATGGTTCGTCCAAATTTCGATCGCCTCCGGCTGAAGTAATGATTTCAGGTCCTGCAAGAGCATTTCGTTCTGGAAGACGCCTCCAGAGAGAACTACGATATCCAGATTTTCCGTTTGGCAGATACCCACCACCGCGTCGCGCAGGGCTTGAGCTAAACCGAACTGGAAGGCACGCGCAATTTTTCCGGAATCGCGACCGAGAAGTCGATCACGAATTACGGATTGCAGTAAGGGTCGAAAATCCAATTCATCGCCCGTGAACGGAAACGGATACGGTTCGATAAAAGATGCGCTGCGAGCCAGTTGTTCCAGCCACATCGCCGCCTGCCCTTCAAATGTGACCTCGCGCGTATAGCCAAGGAGCGCGGCTGCTGCGTCGAAGAGACGCCCTATCGAAGTAGTGGGAAATGTACGCACATTTTTCCGAATCAATTCCAAAGCATTTTGATAGCGCTGCGGAAAGCGGAATGGCGCGGCAGTCAGATCGGGCAGACCATCTAACTGGGTCAGAAAACCAGCCGCGGCTTGAACTGGATACTGGGCTGCGGCGTCACCGCCAGCAAGCGATGCGCTGCGCAAGTGAGCGACACGCTCGAACCCCGTCTTAACGTTTCCTGCAAAAATCTCGCCGCCCCAGATGCTGCCGTCGTCGCCGTAACCGGTGCCGTCAAAGCTCACTCCCACGACGCGCGTTTCCCATTCACCGCGCTCTGCCAACACCGAAGCAACGTGCGCGCGATGATGCTGGACGCCCACTGGCTGCTGAAGCCCAAGCGTCAAAGCATGCGCGGTCGAGACGTACTGCGGATGAGAATCGTGTACGACCAACAGTTCTTCCTGGCGAACTTCATACATTGAGATGAGATCCTGAATTGTTTCCTGGAATGCGCGAAGCGACTGGTAGTGTCCAAGGTCCCCAATGTGTTGGCAGACGAATGCCTGTCCCTCCACAACGAGTGTGATGGTGTTCTTCAGATCGGCGCCTACGGCGAGAATCGGACGCTCGCTCGGAATCGTCGCCACCGCACCGGGAGCGTAGCCTCGTGCACGCCGGAGGATGACTGGGCCAAACGCTCCAGAGCGGGCTACCGAGTCATCGACGCGGCGCGCAATCGGACGCTCTCCAATCAAGAATGCATCAGCGATTCCGTTGAGATTATCAAGCGCTTCTCCATCTTCATACGCAATGGGTTCGCTTGAGCGATTGGCGCTGGTCATAACTAATATTTCTGGCGCACCAGCGGCGAAGAGCAAATGATGCAAAGGCGTGTAGGGCAACATCACGCCAAGTTCATTATTGTCTGGAGCAACTCCGGGGAGTTCTGCTTTTGCCGGCGCGAGGACGATAGGCCGGGCGGCCGATACCAAAAGAACTTCGGCTTCGTCGGAAAGCTCGACCAAATTGCGGGCAACTTCGAGGTCTCTTGCCATCAGCGCAAATGGCTTTTCCTTCCGGTATTTACGCTCGCGCAAAGCCGCGACGGCTGCGGCATTCAGGGCATCGCACGCCAGGTGGTATCCCCCCAGTCCTTTCATGGCGAGGATGCTGCCGTCGTTAAGCAGTTGAGCAGCTTTGCGAATGCTCGCTTCATTTCCATGCACGATCTCAGCATCGGAGTAGAGCCAGTAATTCGGTCCACACTCCGGGCAGGCGACCGGCTGCGCGTGGAAACGGCGGTTGCCCGGATCGTGATATTCCGCATCGCAGTATTTATCCAAAGGCCAGCGCTGCATGGTAGTGTTGGGCCGGTCATAAGGCAGACCAAGAATAACTGTGTAACGCGGACCACAGTTGGTGCAGTTGATGTAGGGATACCAGTAGCGCGTATCCGATGGATCGAAAAGTTCTTTCAGGCAGGCATCGCAAACAGGAAGGTCGGGCGAAATGCGAACCGTCGGCCGCTCGCGACGTTGGCTTTCGCGAATAGTGAATTCGTTTAAGCCAACTGGGGCTGTGGGACGAACTTCGATCTCCGCGATGCTGGCGGCCGGTGGAGGCTGGGTCTTCAGGTCCTCAACAAACGCCTTCAATCCTGGCTGAGCACCTTCCACAAAAATTTCGACGCCTTCTTCGCCATTCAGCACCCATCCGGCGAGGGTATTGGCACGAGCAAGACGATAGACGAAGGGACGGAAACCAACCCCCTGCACTACGCCGCGAACTCGAATGGAACAAGCGCTGGCCATTTTTATTCGCAATCCACCATGCAACTACGGCCCTGCCAGCCGATTTGCACGACCTTGCCGTCTTCGACCAATAAGGGCACGCTTCGTTGTCCCGAGGCTAGGACGCGCATGCGATGACGTGCGGCAGGGTCGGCCTCGACGTCGTACTCTTCAAAGTCGCAGCGTTTCCACTCCAGCCACTCACGCATCTCCTGCGTGTGCGGGCAACGCGCTGTACCGTAGAGTTCAAGCTTGGCCACGGCGCAGCACCTCCAACGTGTCGCGGATGATGTGGTAAATCGAAGCTTGCACTTCCTGGATGCGCGGGATGTAATCGCACTGGACAACGATGGGAAAATCCGCCAACTGACGCCGCTTGATCTCGCCGCCATCGTACCCTAACAACGCGACGGTCAGCAGATTCCGCTTGCGAGCTTCTTCCAGCGCCATAATGATGTTGCGCGATCCGCCGCTGGTGGAGATTCCGATAGCGAAATCTTCCGGTCGCGCTTGCGCGATGAGTTGGCGAAGGAAAATCACGTCCGTACCTACATCGTTTGCAATCGCGCTGATATTCGCAGGCTCCAGCGAAAGCGATACTGCGGGAACGGAATGATAGCCCGATGGCGGGAGCACGCAGTCGATGGCCCAATCGTTGGCGTCGGTCGCCGAGCCGCCATTCCCGAAGAGGATGAGTTTGCCGCCGCGCAACAGGCGCTCGTGAATCGCATGAGCCGCATTGCTGATCTGTTCGGATTGTTCGCGTGCCACCTGCGCACGCAGCTTCGAATCATCTTGTACCTTCATGCGGATCGAAGCTGCGACTTCCGATACCAAATCGCCGGTCTCTTGTTTTTCCTGACCGAGGAATGGATAAAGGAATCCAGATGCACCAACGTCATGGCCGAGTTCGTGATGTTCTAAAAAGACGTGCACGCTTTCCCACAAAGTGTGGTAAAGAATCTCAATCATCTCCTGATGAATGAATGGATGCCGCGTAAAAACTTCGACCGCATACGAGCCTTCATCGCCGGGAAGAGCAAACGTCAACGCGCTTCGCGCATGGGCAAACTTGAGGGCAGAACGAATTTCATTGTCTCCCTCGGGAGGCCCGAATCCCATGACAATATCTTCGGGATGAAGAATCGTTTCTAACCACGGACGGAACAGGATGGAGAGATCGAGCGCAGGCAGCGCACGCTTTCCTACAATCACGGGATGAACGAATTCGACGGAGACGTGTTGAGCATCGGTGGCATAGGGACCGCGGCCGAAAGCAAGCAGGCGGCCTCCCTGAAGAAAACGCTCGGACATGGAGCGGCAAGCTTCGGCCAGCCGCAATGCCTCGCGAGAGAAAAAATCCTCCACGACCTGATTGCGCGTGAGCAGGCGCTCTTCTATTTGAGTAGCCAACCCGCATATTATTGCCATGGCACTTCCTAATCCGTTTCTCAGCAAATGCGCGGGAGCGGATCTCCGACGAGCATATCTACAATTCTGCTTCCACCGTAACGCGTGGTCACCAAAACCGCGCCAGACGGCTGTTCGCGCACTTCGCCGATTATCTGAGCCTCTTGCCCTCTGGCGGTCAGGCTCAAAGTGTTGAGCGCGGCGTCCGCGTATTCAGGAGCTACTACCGCGAGGAATTGCCCTTCATTGGCAATGTGCAACGGGTCCAGCCCTAACAATTCGCAGGCGCCACGGACCGCATCATGCACGGGAATCATTTCTTCTGCGAGCACAATTCCCAGTCCGCAATCACGGGCCAATTCGTTGAGAGAAGTAGCTACGCCGCCACGTGTCGGATCGCGCATCCAGCGAACTCCAGGACCCGCAGCCTTCACCAGAGCTTCAACCAGAGCAAATACGGAGCGCGTGTCAGAACAAAGATCGGCTTCGAGGTCGAGTTCACCACGCGCGAGCAGTATGGTGATGCCATGGTCGCCGATCGGACCTGACAGCAGAATTTTGTCGCCGGGACGAACTGATCGCGGATCGATCTTTAACCCGTACAGAGGTCGTCCAATCCCGGTGGTCGTGATGTACATCGAATCGGCCTTGCCGTGCTCCACAACTTTCGTGTCGCCGCCGACGATCGTGACGCCAGCTTTGTGCGCAGCATTCGCCATGGCGCGTACCTCAGCGTCGAGCACCGGCGTCGGCAGTCCGGCTTCGAGCACGTAGGTGACGACCATGGCTTCAGCTTTAGCTCCAGAAACCGCAAGATCGTTCACGGTTCCGTTCACGGCGAGCTCTCCAATGGAGCCGCCAGGAAAAGTCAGCGGTTTAACTACGAAACTGTCAGTGGTGATTGCGATGCGAGTGCCGTTGAAATCCAGATGGGCCGCATCTCCTAATGGTTCTGACGAGGAAGAAAAAAGCAACGGAGCAAAAAGACCTTCCACGAGGCGACGGCTGGCCTTGCCTCCGGCGCCGTGAGCCATCTCAATTTGCGGCTCGCGAAAGCGGACCCTGGGCGAGACATCGGCCTCAGCAACGTTTATGCCGCCGACGCTATGCTGCTCACCATTGCCGTTTTGCGGTGTTCGTAGTTGAAGTACGCTGCGCATGATCCCTCGGATGAAACCATGAGTGCGCCGATCGGATGTTCAGGCGTGCACTCCTTGCCAAACAACTTGCACTGATGAGGCTTGAGCACGCCTTTCAGCACTTCTCCGCATTGCGCAGCCTTGGGATCGGTCACTCGCACGCCGGGAACGTGGAAACGCTGCTCCGCGTCCCATTCGGCATAATTTTCGCGGATGCGCAACGCAGACTGCGAAATGAAACCAAGTCCACGCCACTCAAAATACGGGCGCAATTCGAAGACATCCGCCATCGCCCTGAGCGCCGCATAATTTCCTTCCCAAGGCACGACGCGTTTGTATTGGTTCTCGATCTTCGCCTCGTCAGCTTTCAACTGGCGCAGAACCATAACGATCGACTGCAGAATATCCAGCGGCTCAAAACCTGAGACCGCAACTGGTTTGTTTTCGTTTTTCGCAATCCACTCATACGGCCGGCAGCCGATTACGGTTGAAACGTGTCCGGGGCCGATGAACGCGTCAATGCGCATGTCGGGAGAATCCAGAATCGCTCGAATCGCTGGAATGATAGTCACGTGATTGCAGAACACAGAAAAATTGTGGACGCCTTGAGTCTTTGCTCGCAATAGCGTCAGCGCCGTCGATGGAGCCGTGGTTTCAAATCCGATGGCAAAAAACATCACGTGCTTTTCAGGATTTGTTTGCGCCAGCTTAAGTGCATCGGACGGGGAATAAACGATGCGAACATCCATGCCGCGGGCTTTGTGCTCGAGCGGACTTCCTTGCGTGCCGGGGACTCGCATCATGTCGCCAAACGCGGCAAAGATTACGCTGGGCTGCTGCGCGATAGACAGACCGTCATCAATTCTTCCCATAGGAAGCACACAGACGGGACAGCCTGGCCCGTGAATGAGTTCGATATTCGACGGGAGCAAATCTTTCAGACCAAAGCGGTAGATGGCGTGGGTGTGTCCGCCGCAGACCTCCATAATGCGGTAGTGACGATTAGGATCGGCGAGGCGGCGGATTTCTTCCGAAGTTTTGGTAATCACTTCCGGATCGCGAAACTCATCGACAAACTTCATGCTAATCCTTTGCGCTCACTGAGATGCTTCACGACGCTTTTGCGTTCTCAGCACTGTCCAAGCCGTACCCTTGAACCTCTTGCATGGCGGCCTCAGCCTCGCCCAACATTCGCAGGGTTCGCATCTGGTCGATGGCATCTTCCTCGCTGATCTTGCTCATGGCAAAACCAACATGGATGAGCACCCAATCTCCCTTTACCGGCAAGTTGTCCTGCAAAAGCCCCAAATCAACCTTGCGGCGGACGCCCACAACATCAATCAGCGCGGTGTTCGGCTGGTCGGGAAAAAGTTCAACGACCTGCCCGGGTATCGCTAAGCACATGGCATTACTCTTTCTTTCGCGCCAGAACATTAAATGAAAATTTCAATTCATCTTTCACTTTCAGCGCGCCTCCGGCGACGGAGGCGAGTTTCAGGTCGTAATCAGTCTGCAGAAGCGTGAAGGTGCCAAAGGCCCGCAGCGAATCCTCAGTCACAGTGACTCGTGCCGGAACAGTTTGCGAGCGAGTCACGCCGTGCAGGGTCAAGTCGCCAGTGAGTGTAGCCGAGTACTGCCCTTCGCCCGTTTTGGTGGCAGCGATCTTTGTGCACTCGTAAACGATCTCGGGATAGGACGCGGTCTCAAGAATCTCCTCGTGCATGGCCCGCTCCATCTCGCGGCGATCCTTGTCGGCAATGTTGTCCTTGACTGTCAACGACTCCGCCTTCACCGTGACTCTTAGTGAAGAGCTCTCAATGTCATCGGGGTTCACTTGCACTTCGCCAACGAAATCGCTGATGACAATGGTTGGATTATGTCCGAAAGCCGACAACAATCCTCCCGAGAAGACCTGCACCGTGAACTGGCTGGCTCTCCTGTCGGTAACGTAATGAACGCTCGTTTCCGTGCTTGATCCCATTAGTCTCCAGTACTCACATGGCTCGCAGTTTCATGTAGCGATCAACGTCGGGCAGAGCAGCGAGGAGAAGATTGCCGACTCCCAACTGTCCAAGATAACGCCGGACAACCGGGTTGGAAAGAATCATTCCCGTGCCGAATAAAATAAGCGCTGCGCCCCCAAGCATGTACAGCGTGTCCTTGTTGCTTCCGAACTCTACATCTTCAGAGAATATGGCCACGGCAGTCTCCTCTCATTGAATGTTGTTTTCCGTTCTTTGCGTCCGGTTCATCCGGATTCATCAACTTTGTGATCATCGACTCCACCAGCTTTACCGCTTCATCGACGGCAGCCTCGACCGGTTCACTGAGACCCATCTGACCTTCCTCGGGGCCCAGCGTGCCCGGCTCACATCCAACCAGCAATACATGTTTCAGCGGCCCACCCATTGATGTTGCAAGCCGGAGCACGTTCAGCGGATTCATGCTGTGCGCTTCGACCGCGCTCTGCTGGTCTTCGGGACTGGCCGCTTCGCTGACATCCGGCTCAATCACATACAACGTGCCTGCCGGCTCGCCGCGGGGACACGCGTCAATCAGAATTGTCGTATCGTAGCCATCGAGCAAAGCGTAGGCAAGGTCGTAGCCCCGAATGCCGAAGTCAGTTACACGAACATTCTTTGGCAGTTCATGCGTTGCGAAACGGCGTACGACCTCTACCCCAAAAGCATCGTCGCCAAGAAAAATATTTCCAATCCCAGCGACGAGGATCCGGGGCATCTTCTGAGCAGCATCTTCGGCACCGGGGGGAAGCGGTTCAACTTCGTCCTGATCGAAGAAGAATCGGTGACCTGGTTGTCGCATCAGACCAATGTCTCTCCCCGGATCCTCATCCACCACAACACAAATGTGAACCTTGCCTTCGTAGTCTTGCTCGATGGACTCGATAACGGCATTCTTGCCGGCCAGCGCGATGTCCATAACATCGCCGCCCGCCCGCGGACGTAGCCTTACGTGACTGCCGGGTCGCACTTCGATGCCCGAAATGCGCAAGTCGTTTACCGGCTTTTTCGCTTCCAGGAGTTGCCATTCCCACTCGTTCATGGCGTTTCCTCTTCCAACGAGCGCAATTCTCTTAATGTTCCGTGGAGCTTGATGAGGTGTTCCATGGGCAAGCTTTCTGTTCGTTCGAGCATCTTGCGGGCGTGCTCGTCAGTGCTGCGCATTTCGCGCTTCTCGTCTTCCGTCATGGTCAGAATGCGAAGCGCGAGAATCTCGTCAATCTCCGTCCCATCGAACAAATCGCCCGGGCTCTCCGGAGCAATCTGCGGATAATCATAAAGAATGATGGGCGAGGCAAGCATCGTGTCACGATCCCCAGCGTTCCCGACCAACACTGGCCAGGCTCCGATGTTCTGACAACTCGCGGCTAGATCTTTGAGATTCTCGGGTGGTTCAAGCAGGGATACGAACTGACAGTCTACGGCGCCGAGAAGGATGTGAGCCGAGACGAGAGATTGCGCCAAGGCTTCATCCCTCGTGGAGCCTTCTAACGACGTGAGGTTCTTCACCCGCACTTGCACTTTGAACAATCGATCGCCGGCGTGCGTGGCGCTAATCTCAGCTGTCCCTTGGACTGATTCCCGCTTCCTAATAATTATTCCGACGATCTTATTGCTCGCGTCGTGCAATGGCTCCATTTCGTCTTTAACGGGGAAAGCAAAGTCCCACTTTAGTGGCGCTTCCGTGAGCGTTTCCAGATTGCACAATGGGACAGTCACTTCACATTCAACCGCCTCCTGCCATGGAACGAATCGCTTGCCGTCGACTTCTAGCATGGGAACGGACTCGAAACTAACGGTTCCCTCCGGCTCTGACGTGTGTATCTCGCGTACCGAGCGATCCACCAACTTTAGAAACCGCACTTTTACTTCGAGTGACGCGAGACTAGTTCCCTCGACGAGACATTCGGTCTGCATGCTGCATGCGTCCGCCCCCCTCTGCGCTTCGCAATAAGATTTCGGATAAAGCACGCCAAAGTTGAACCGCTGGCGATTCTTCACCGAGGAACCGCGATAGGGATAGAGCATGTAGCCTTCGTAGAGCACGGCATTCGCAATAGCGTCAACGGATTTCGTATTCAACGTTTCATCGCCTCTTCAAGCGCAGGAAGTATTCTTTCCATCGCCTGCTCCCAGCTTGGAATGCCGTGCTCAACCTTGTATTGATAAAGCCGCTCGAACACATCGCGGCGCAAACACACCCATGCGGTGTTCGGATAGTAGATGTCCATCATTTCGCGCCAGGACTTCACAGGAAGGCGAAAGCGGGCTTCCTTATCCCACGGAATGGGTGCTACTTGCAAAGCTCCGTCGCCGTCCGCGTAAAAAACCGTGCCGCTAAACAAAAAACAGAGCGGTACGTCTCCATCGGCCAGGCCATGAAAGTATTTTGTCGCGGCCACATTGAAATCGAAGGTGCAGGCCACGGGAAGATCAACCGCGGCAGTGTCCTGAAACGCGGGAGCGACAACGCTGGCGTGAGTCCAGAGCATGGTTTTCAAAGTCTGACCCCAGCGTTCGGCGTCGCCAAAAAGATCTCTCAGCTGCTTTTGATCTTCGGCACTATATTGCCGCCGCGTTACCTCGAGTTGAATCTGGCAGCGTAGCGCGACCGAATGAACGGTTTCATTCGCCACAGCATTGCTGATGCGGAGTTTAAACAGAAGCGTTGGTGCGATCGTAAAACGCTGCGGCTCAGCTTTCTCGATTTGGAAGCTCAGCTCAGGCACTGGCTTCCTCTTTAACTACCGTGGCTCGTTGTTTCATTTCGTCGAAGAAGCGCGCAATCTCCTGCCAAACTTCGGTTCCACCGGAAAGGCCGCGCCAGTTGGCGCGAATCAGCCCGACCAGCTTGTAGCATTCGTCGATCGGCAGCACGTAGTATTCGGGAGCAGTAAATCCGCGGACATGTCCAACCCGATTGACGATCAGAGCTTCAACATCAGCTTCCATTTCAGCCAAGACTGGATTAGCTGCTGCAATCTCTGTCCAGGTTTCAAGCGACAGTAGCGATTCAATCGCACCCGCCGGACTCGGATAAAAAGCTACTACTCTCGCATCCGGCGTACTGCGGAAGAAAAATGCCATACTGATCGGCACCATCAGGCTGTCCCACTGGCCGTCGGAAAGGCGAAAATCTGGCAGGGCGAGTACGCGCCGGGGAACGCGCTTGTACTTCGTTCCCATTCCACTAAAAAGAATTGCGCAAGCATTGCAGGTGCACAGCAGCTTGCGGCTCTTCGGTTCAATTAGATGCGGATGTTCCGCGGCAACTTCGGCGCTGCACAACTCGCAACGCTCAGCCGCTCGTTTGCGCCGCACGAATTGGCGAAGCGCACCGAATGCATTCTCGTATCCCGGCTGAACTTCATTCATCATCAGGTCACGAACAATTCCCACCACCAGCTATTGCTGCAGAGCGGCACCCGCAATTACGCCTCCCAGTTTTCCCAGGGGTACGAAACCGGACGAGCCCGCCTGCTCCTCGAGTCCTTCGATCAGCAAGCCACTCATGTCGGGCGCGGCCTCGTACAGCGCATCTTCGACCATCGCCTTGAGAGTCTTGCCTGTGGAGCCACACGCATGTCCGGTGACTCGGAGATGCAAGCGGACCGTACCGCTCTCGATGCCGAGCAGATCTAATTCGCCCCCACCTTTGTGCACCCGCGGACGAACTTTTTCCACCGCCTGCGCTACCCGACTTTCCAAATCCAGAGGATGGAGACCGTACAAAACTAAAAGGCTGCTGACCAGCGGATCGCTGCCCAACTCATCGATAGTGTGCAGTCCCGGCTCGCCGCTTTTCGCGACAATTTCCATCACTCGCTCAAGACCGGCGGCGTGCAAGTCCAGCACCAATTGCACCAACGCTTTCGCGCCAGCTCTGGCTTCTGGATCGGCGATGTTCTCCAGTTCACCGACCAACTGGCCGATGCGCTGGATCTTCATCTGGAAATCTTTGTCATCCGCCATGATCCTCCAAATGTGTGCGTGGGCGCACTTGCTCACGCAAAGTCAACTGAAATCTGTAACAAATCAGCGCTGCACGCCGAACATCGGGGAATGGTGAGTCTTCAAGACCTTCCCGTTGCCCAGGTACATGTGAACGCCGCACGGCAGGCACGGATCAAAGCTGCGCACGGCCCGCATGATGTCGATGCCCTTGAATTTCTCCGGCCCGTTCTCTTCGAAGATCGGCGTATTCTGCACTGCGTCCTCGTAAGGGCCGGGAGTACCGTAAATGTCGCGCGGATTCGCATTCCAAGGTGTCGGCGGGTACGGATGGTAGTTGGCAATCTTGCCTTTGCGAATTACCACGTGATGCGATAGCACACCTCTCACCGCTTCGTGGAAGCCGCAGCCGATGGACTCTTCCGGCACTTTGAAATCCGTCCAGGTTTTAGTGTGGCCGGCATGCAACTCCTCCATTGCCCGCTCGGCGAAGTACAACGCAGCGGCCGCTGCATAGGCCTGAAAGTACGTCCGCGCCCGGTCGCGTTCGATGGCGTTGCTCCACTGCGGAATCTTCCATTCGAACTCGACTTCGGGCTTTGACATTGTCTTCGGCAAATAAATCTTTACGCTCTTGCCGGTGGACTTGATGTAGCCAATGTCAACTATTCCCGCCAGTGCCGTCGCCCAGAGACGCGCAATCGGTCCACCGCCGGTGTCTAGGGCAAGATGGTCCCCTGTTCGTTTGTCGAACCAGCGCGGCGACATCACCCATGTGTATTTGCCGTTGAAGTCTCTCTTCTGCGGCCGCGGAATCGTGGTCTGGTTCCAGGGATGGTTCTTGTCCACCGGATTTCCCAGCGGATCGGTTTTCACGAACGTCTCCGCATTTTTCCAATCGTCGTAATAAGAACTGCCCAGAAGAATTCGAATGTTCAGGTTGATGTCCACTAAATCGGTGGTGACTAGCTTGCCGTCGACCACCACGCCGGGAGTCACGTACATCGCGCGGCCCCACTTGGTCATGTTTTCGTATTTGTAATCGCAGACCTCGGGATTCTGGAACGATCCCCAACATCCCAGGAGAATCCGGCGGCGTCCCACTTCCTCGTATCCAGGCAGCGCGTCGTAGAAGAAGTCAAACAAGTCGTCGTGCAGCGGAAGTACTTTCTTCATGAACTCGACGTATTTCATCAGCCGGACGATGTAGTCGGTGAAAAGCTGCACGGTCGGTACCGTTCCCACTCCCCCCGGATAAAGCGTAGACGGATGCACGTGGCGTCCTTCCATCAGGCAGAACATCTCCCGAGTCATGCGGCTCATCTGCAGAGCTTCCAGGTAAAAAGATCCGGTGAACGGATTCAGAGCACGCATAATATCGGCGATGGTGCGAAAGCCGTGTTCGTTGGAATGCGGCGCCGGAGTAGATTCGGCTTTCGCCAGCACCTTGGGATTAGTTTCCTTGACCATCTGCTCACAGAAATCAACGCCCACCAGGTTGTCCTGGAAGATGTTGTGATCGAACATGTACTCGGCGGCTTCGCCGAGATTGACGATCCACTCCGCCATGTCGGGGGGCCTGACTCCGAAAGCCATGTTCTGCGCGTAGTTCGCACAGGTAGCGTGATTGTCGCCGCAGATGCCGCAAATGCGGCTGGTAATGAAGTGGGCATCGCGCGGGTCTTTGCCTTTCATGAAAATGCTGTAGCCGCGAAAGATGGAAGACGTGCTATGACACTCCGCAACTTTGCGAGCGTCGAAATCAATCTTGGTAAAAATGCCCAGGCTGCCCACGATGCGGGTGATCGGGTCCCAATTCATCTCCACCAGTTTCCTGGATTTGCTGGGAACATCTTTCGTCGGTGCAGTGATCGTGCCCATAGCGTTCGCTCCTTTTCCTTTTCGATCAGACTTGTCAGCCGAGCCTCTAAATAAGATCGTCGTTAAGTTAATAAGATCGGGGATGGTATCCAGTGGTTAACTCCGGCTTCGGATGCCGCCACCTGGGTTCTTTGTTCACCGTGTTTTGGGTGATGGCTCGGAGCGACCGGATAGCGCGGCCATACACGCCGATACTGCCTGTTGAAACTCTCGCGCCCGGCGGCTCGTCCATGAACGGCATGAATTTGTCGGGGAAGCCGGGCATGGTGCATCCAATACAAATGCCGCCGACATTCGGGCACCCTCCGATTCCTGCCATCCACCCGCGTTTGGGCACGTTGCAGTTGACCACCGGTCCCCAGCATCCGAGTTTCACGATGCACTTGGGAGAACCGTACACCTCAGCGAAATCGCCCTGCTCGTAGTAACCGGCGCGGTCGCAACCGTCATGCACGGTGGCACCGAACAGCCAAGTAGGACGCAGTTGGTCATCCAACGGAATCATCGGAGCCAAGCCTGCGACTTGATAGAGCAGGTACAGCACCGTTTCCATAAAGTTGTCGGGCTGCACCGGACAGCCGGGAACATTCACAATCGGCAATCCAGCCTTTGAGCGCCAGTCCCAACCAAGATAATCGGCCAGGCCCATGCAGCCTGTGGGATTGCCTTCCATGGCATGAATACCGCCGTACGTGGCGCAGGTCCCAATGGCGACGACCGCCAATGCCTTTGGCGCCAAGCGGTCGATCCAGTCGGTGGTCTTGATGGGCTGCTTGGACTGCGGATCGGTTCCCATCGCCGCCCAATATCCTTCTTTCTTAATGTTCTCGTTCGGGATTGACCCTTCGACCACCAGAACAAATGGTTCGAGCTTGCCTTCTTCGGCCTCGTAAAAAAACTTCATGAAGTCATCGCCCACTTCAACGGCCAGCACCGGATTATGCAAATGCACCTTGGGCAGTCCTGGGATCGCGCCCAACAAAACATCTTCAACGCTGGGTTGGGTGGCTGCAGTAATCGAAACCGAATCGCCGTCACAGCCGAGGCCGGCAGTGATCCAGAGTATGTGCACCTCTTTAACCGCCGGGGCCTTTTGCGTGGACCGGCCATATGGAACCGTAGCTGTTCCCATAGGATTAACTCCTTTTTCAAAAAACTTGATCGCGAATGACTGCTCAACAGCTGCAATCTACAAATAAAATTGATCACTGTAATTCAAAGTTCAAATCAACAGTCAGAATCGGCCTATTGCGATGCGGTTACAAGGGCGGCAGCCCTGTTTCTGTTCTCCAAGTAATTCCCACAAATCGCATCGGGGATTCCCCTAGTCGCCGAAAGTGTGCTGGAAAGGATTTCAGACAGGCATGGATGCTGACGAGGACTTCGAAGTGGTCGAAGGCCCATTGATGCGCTACATAATTCGGTTCAGACCACCACTGGCGTTTTTTCGGCTGCTGACAACCAACCCTCCATCTGTTCGTGGTTTACGACACCGGCTTGCTGCGACACTAGCCTCCCGTGGGCGAAGACCGCGAAGTTTGGAATACCTCGCACGTTATAGCGGCTGGCTAGCTCGGGGTAACGCTCCGTATCGACCTTCACTACGATGGCGCGGCCAGCCATGTCAGTCGCGGTTCGCGCGACTTCGGGAGCCGCCATGCGGCAGGGTCCGCACCATGCCGCCCAGAAATCCACCAACACTGGGACGCGGGCCTTCGCAATGATTTCGTCGAAGAGTTGGGTATCCACTTCTATAGGTTCGTCGATCGGCGGCAGCGGAGACTTGCAGTTGCCACAACGGCCGGTATCGGCCAAGTGTTCTACCGGGACGCGATTTTTTTGGCCGCAAGTCTTACAGACACGAATGACAGGCATAAAAATACCTCGGTCCTGCGCAGTTGATGTTCTGATGATGCCACAGGTTGTCCATACCTCTGAAGTCGTAGTTCATCCTACCCGTGCTTTCGGAGTTCCGCTTCGTGCTCATGAGGAATTGCAAGTGGATGCGGCAGCCGGTAACTTCGGTGGGAAGGACGCACTCCGTGCGCGTTTGTCCTGTTCACGCAAGCGGGATAAGTGAGCCGAAGTGATGGGGACGGTTTGATCTTCCGCAAGTTGTGAAGATGCTGCCGTCCCCGCAGATTGATCTTCGCACGCCAATTGTCACGTGGCGGAGGACACATGAGCGCAAGTCCAGTGCTTATCGAATTCGACGGCTTGAGACACAAATGGGGATGGCTGCTCACCCTCGGAATCGTCATGGTGATTCTGGGAACCACCGCTTTGTTTATTACTCCGGCGGCCACGATTGGAACCGTGATCGTGCTGGGCTGGCTGCTGGTAATAAGCGGCGTGGTGGAACTGGTTCAGGCGTTTCGCGTGCGCAAATGGGCTGGGTTCTTTCTCCATTTGATTGGCGCAATTCTCGGAATCCTGGTTGGCCTGCTCGTCGTGACGCATCCACTCGCCGGCGCCCTTGCATGGACGCTGCTGTTCGCTTCGTTTTTCGCTGTGATGGGGATTTTCCGAGTTATCGCTGCCATCCGCCTGAAGTTTCCTCATTGGAAGTGGGCGGTTTTCGACGGAGTGGTAACGTTCGCCCTGGGGCTTCTGCTTTGGGCGGAGTGGCCTTGGTCGGGGCTATGGTTCATCGGTTTGGCGGTAGGTATTTCCCTGGTTCTGCGGGGATGGTCCTATGTGATGTTTGCATTTGCCGTTCACAGCCTGGCTTTGCCTAGTGGCGGTCAGATCCGGCAAGCGGCCTGAGAGCAAAGACAGAGTCCCTGATTTGGAACGATCGACGCTGAACGCGAGCTGCCTCCTGCAGCCGTCGGGTTTTCGGCAATTCCACGAACTGATCTACGGTCCTGCAAAATGCCATCGCGAGGGCATCAACTTCAGCATTGGCATGGAGTCACCCCCAGCGCTAGCCACGGATTTCCACCTTACGACTTAACGCAGACTCACGGACGCGGCGGAAGGCCTCTGGCAGCGCTTTCAACAGGTCAGTGGCGACCAGCGAGTGCTCGCCCATGCTTTCGCGGGCGACGTCGCCGGCGAAGCCGTGCAGATGAACCGCAGCGATGACTGCTTCGACGATGTGTCCGGAATTTTGCGCGATGAAACCCGCCACCATCCCGGTAAGGATGTCGCCCGTGCCTCCGGTTGCCATGCCAGGATTTCCGGTGGTGTTGACCCAAACTGCGCCGTCGGGGTCCGCAATCAGCGTGCGATGCCCTTTCAGCACCACGATCAATTCGTGCTCACGAGCGAAGGTACGGGCAATGTTGATGCGATCCCGTTGCACTGCGGCTACACTTGAGGCGATCAGTCGCGCCATCTCTCCGGGATGAGGCGTGATCACCAGGCTGCGTCCTTTGCCATTGAGTTCGCCGGCTCGTCCTTCAAAAGCATTGAGACCATCGGCGTCCAGGACGACAGGTATCTTGCACGTCGTCACTAAGTTGCGAACGAACTCAGAAGTCTCGGGATTACGCGAGATTCCCGGCCCTACGGCCAGAACCGTCTTGCCTTTGACCAACCCTTCCATCGCTCCCTTTTCGAGAGCGCGAATCGAGATGGTGCCGCCAGCGGTTTCGTCGAGAGGCTCAGTCATTATTTCAGGATGAAATCCCGCTACTGTGGCGAGCACAGATTTTGGCGTGGCCACGGTCGACAATCCCGCGCCGGTGCGCAGCGCCGCCATTCCCGCCATCGCGACTGATCCGGCCTTCCCCACCGATCCGCCAACCGCCAGAACATGGCCGAAGTTTCCTTTATTCGCTGCGAGCGGCCGTGCTCCGATTAAAGGCGCAATGTCACGGGAAGTAATCAAGTTTAATTGCAGCGAAGAAACAATTGCTTCATCGGGCGAGCCAATCGGAGCAATGACCGTTGGCCCATTGGTCAATCTTCCGAAGACGTGCGCCGGACGCGGTGCAGTGAATGTGACCACGGCATCAGCCCGCGCAACCGTCCCAATCTGTTCGCCCATGACATCGGAGTCAGCTCCCGAGGGTATATCGACCGCAACTACCGGCGCTGAACTCGCATTCAACAGCTTGATTGCGTCGGCGTACAGGCCGCTGACGGGCGGCTTAAAACCCGTTCCCAGAATCGCATCCAACAGAAGTTCGGATTCGAATACAGCCTGAGCGTTCTCAGCCTTCAATTCCTCGCTCGACCTTACGATCACCGGCGCAATCGGAAGCCTTCCGAACATTTCCGCCGCGTCGCCGCGCAGTTGCGACGGCTCTGCCAGCAGGATGATGCGCACTCCTTTGCCCGCACCGTGCAGCTTTCGCGCCGCCACAAAGCCATCTCCGCCATTATTGCCCTTGCCGCAAATTACGCCGATGCGCTCTGCAGACGAATATTGCGAGATGACAGACTCAGCGACAGCCGTGCCCGCGTTCTCCATAAGCGTGAGCGACGGCACGCCGAAGCGTTCGCTGGTGACGCGATCAATCTCGCGCATCTCGGCGGCAGTGACGATTTTCATGCTAGACCAGCCGTTCCAAATGGAGGCCGGCCGTCCTCGCCCGGCTGAACCCTTCGACTTCGCTCAGGGAAGGCTCGCCGGAGGCCCATTCTCCATTTCATTCAGCGACTATAAAACAAAACGGCCCTCCGCGTATTTCGCGAAAGGCCGCAGATCTAAATCAGCGAATCTCAGTCTGCCATCGAGTGCTTGGACTCTTGCATTGCCTGCACTTTACTGTGCTTCCGGCCGTAGCCGAAATAAATCGCCAGTCCGATGATCAGCCACACTACCAGCCGGATCTGAGTTGCCGGGGACAGAAAAACGATGAGCGCGCCTGAGAAAAGAATCGAGAGAATTGGTACCAACGGAACCATCGGTGTCTTGAATGGCCGGTTGAGTTCAGGATGCGTTCTGCGCATCACCCACACTCCTGCACTCACCAGAACGAATGCGAGCAGCGTTCCCACGCTGGTCATCTCGTCCAGCACGCTGAGTGGAATCACCGTGGCCAGAATCGCCACGAAAATACCCACCACAATGGAACTGAGGTAGGGCGTGCGAAAGCGAGGATGGATCTTCCCAGCCCAAGGCCAGAGTAAACCGTCACGAGACATGGCGTAGAAAACACGCGATTGACCAAGCAGCATCACAAGCATCACGGTGGCCAAGCCGCCCAGCGCGCCGATTTCCACCAGGAATGTAGCCCATTGCTGTCCGGCAACGCGCATACCGACTACGACCGGATCGGGAACGTTAAGCTGCTGGTAGGGTACGAGATGGGTAAGCAAACCAGAAACTAGTATATAAAGCACAGTACAAATAACAAGAGAACCCAAAATGCCCACAGGCATATCTTTCTTAGGATTCTTGGCCTCCTGCGCCGCTGTCGAAACCGCATCAAAGCCGATGTACGCGAAGAAGACCACGCCGGCCCCTCGCAAAATTCCCGACCATCCAAAGTGTCCCCACTCGCCAGCATTTGGCGGGATGAACGGGTGCCAATAGTTCGGCTGCCAACTATGCGAGTACAAGAACGCTCCGGCGAGCACGATGAACATAATCACCACTGCTACCTTCATAATCACAATGGCGGTAGTGAAGTTCGCCGATTCCTTGATGCCAATGACCAGAATCGTGGTGACGACCATAATGACCAGGAAGCCGACATAGTCGTACTTCAGGTGGACGGACATACCGAAAAGAGTGAAATCAGATGTAGGAAAGGCAGGCAGGTTCAAGCCAATATCGTGCAGGAATGCTCGCAGGTGCCCGCTCCAGCCCACTGCTACTGTGGCCGCGCCAAAGGCATACTCCAGGATTAAATCCCACCCGATAATCCATGCGACCAGTTCTCCCAGCGTGGCATAAGAGTACGTGTATGCGCTGCCCGCGATTGGAATCATCGAAGCAAACTCGGCGTAACAGAGACCCGCGAATGCGCAGGCAACGCCAGCCAGTATGAACGAGATCACAATCGCAGGGCCGGCAAACTGCGCTGCGGCCTGTCCGGTGATCACAAAAATACCCGCCCCGATAATCGCGCCGATGCCCAGAGTCAGCAGATTTAGTGGTCCAAGGGCGCGCCGCAGGCTTTGTTCGCCTTCAACCTCGACTGCTTCTTTCATCAATGTAGGAAGATCTTTTTTCGCGAACAAATTCGCCATGCTTCGTTTTCTCCTTGGAAGCTAAGACATGCTCGTTGCGGCCGAACGTTTCGACCACAGGTAATACACCGGCACTCCCAGCAAAACAATGATGAGTCCCGGCCACGTGTATTGCGGTTTGTAGCGCAATAACACCAGATCGATGAATAAGGCCATCACAATATACACTGCGGGCAGCACCGGATAGCCGATTGCGCGGTAAGGCCGCTCCGCATCGGGATACTTACGCCGTAGCACGAACAATCCGAAAATGGTCAGGATATAGAACACGAGCACTGCGAACACGATGTAGTCGAGCAGTTGCCCGTAGCTTCCCGAGACGCACAAAACGCACGTCCAAACCATCTGCACCATTAGTGACGCTGCGGGCGTTTTATAAGTGGGATGCAATTTGGTGACGCCGCGAAAGAACAGGCCGTCTTTTGCCATCGCATAATAAACGCGCGCGCCCGCTAAAATCAGCCCGTTCACGCATCCGAAGCCAGACAGCATGATCGCCGCGGCCATCAGCAGGCCACCCGCCGCGCCAAACATCTGCGTCATGACGGCGGTGGCGACACGATCCTCGGTCGCATATTTTATTCCGCGCTGCAGGATGGTTGCGCCATTGGCAATGCCGTCTAATGGCAAGACGTTCAAGTAAACAAAATTGCAGACGATGTAGAGCGTGATGACCACGCCTGTGCCTAACGCGAGAGACAGCGGCAAATTACGGCTGGGGTTCTTGACCTCGCCAGCGGTGAACGTCACGTTGTTCCAAGCGTCGGCAGAGAACAGCGACCCTACTTGAGCCACCGCCAAAATGGTCAGCGTGCCGACCATAACCATGGGTCCGCCGACCCCCACTTGCACTGCATGCTGCGCACCGAGCCCGGCGTTGTTCCAAAAATTTCCATGGAAGTTGGCGGCAAGCGCCTGCGCATTGCGCCCGATAAACAAACCCAGCAAACCCAGCCCCAGCAGCGCGGAAACTTTGGCGAAGGTAAAAATATTCTGAATGAGCGCGCCGGTTTTTACCCCAAAAATATTGATCACCGAGAGTGCGACGACGACAAGAATCGCCACCAGATTCTGCGTGTTCAGTCCCACATCCATGTTGCCGAGAACCATGGGCCCAATCCGAATCGGCGGCACTCTCCAAAAATGCAGAATCCAGTTTGAAGAAGAAATAGACGGGACAAAGATACCGAGAAACTTGCCGAAAGCCACGCCCACTGCGGCAATCGTTCCAGTTTGAATAACCAGAAAAAGCGTCCATCCATAGAGAAATCCCCAGAGTGGGCCGAGCGCCTCACGCAGGTAAACATATTGACCGCCAGCTCGCGGCATCATGGCGGCCAACTCGCCGTAGCTCAAAGCGCCGACGATGGTCATGAAGCCGGTGACAAGCCAAGCCGCAATCAGAAGCGCGGGGGAATTTACTTCTCGCGAAATTTCAGCGGAAACAATAAAGATGCCGGAGCCGATCATCGAACCCATAACCAGCATCGTCGCACTGGTCAGGCCGAGAGCCTTCACCAGTTCTTTATCCTGGTGGCTATGAATTTCCCAGTCGCTCGAGACCCGCACTGCTGGCTTCGTGTCTATACTCAAAAGGGCTCCTGGATTTGGGTTACGTGGGGACAGCCGCCCCGGCTCTCCGGCCGGGCGAAGCTCGGCAGCCGCTTCGACTCTATCCTAAGATGATAAAAAATTCCTCTGCTGATTTTCGCGGATCCCGCATCAGGTCCGATATTACCGCAACAGAGTCCGCTCCTGCCTCAATTACCGATCGGCAGTTGGCACGATTAATGCCTCCAATCGCCACCAGCGGCTTTCGGGTCAAGGCCCGCGCTTTCTTCACCCCTTCGAGCCCAACAACGGGATCAGGATTGGCTTTGCTCGCCGTCGAAAACACAGGCCCGACGGCAATGTATTGAGCGGATGTCTTGTCGGCGTCCGCAACCTGCTCCGGGTTGTGCGTAGAAACGCCGAGCCACAATTTTTCGCCGATTACTTTTCTAGCGCCTGCTGGCGACAAATCGTCTTGTCCGACGTGGACGCCATCAACTCCGGCGGCTAAGCAGAGGTCCGCCCGATCATCCATGATAAGCGTGACAGACTCACCAAGCCGGCGTTTCAGTTCCTGCGATTGCTCAAGAATCTGGCGAGCATTGCCGCTCTTGTTTCGGTACTGCACCAAGGTGACACCGCCTGCCAATAGCTCTTCCGCCATGGCAAATAAAGCTTGGCTATCGCGAAAACATGATGTGTCGAGAATGGCGTAGAGGCGAGGCAGGTGGATCACTTCTGCGATCCACTCGAGCGGTGAACCCGGTTCAGAGATCCTTCGACTGCGTAGCCGCTACGCTTTACGTAGCCGCTACTTCGCTCAGGATGACCGCTCTTTTTAATGCGCCGGTTTTCCATTCTTCGCCAAAAATCGCTCGATGAAAGTCGTATCGAACTTGCCAGCTCGGAAATCGGGGTCAGCCAGAATCCTGCGATGCAGCGGTATGGTCGTAAATATTCCTTCCACAATAAACATCTCCAATGCGCGCGACATGCGCGAGACCGCTTCGCCGCGATCCTTGCCGCGCACGATCAGCTTGGCGATAAGCGAGTCGTAATAAGGAGGAATTACCCCTTCGGCGTAGGCGGCGGTGTCGATGCGCACGCCGGTGCCTCCTGGCGGATTGAATGCAGTAATCTTTCCCGCCGAAGGCGTGAATTTTTCTGGATGCTCGGCATTGATGCGGCACTCAATCGCATGCCCGCGATGCACGATCGGACCTTGCAGCACGTTTTCCATGCGCTCGCCCGCTGCCAGCAGAATCTGGCTTTTGACCAGGTCAACGTCGGTAACCATCTCCGTAACCGGGTGTTCCACTTGGATGCGCGTGTTCATTTCGATGAAGTACAACCGGCGGTCTTCGTCCATCAAAAATTCAATCGTACCGGCATTCACGTAGCCGATATCGGAAAGCGTCTTCGATATAACATCGCCAATTTGCGTTCGCAGTTCCGGCGTCATTTGGGTTGATGGGGATTCTTCCAGCAACTTCTGATGACGACGCTGGATTGAACACTCGCGTTCGCCCAGACTCACCACATTGCCATATTCGTCGGCCAAAATCTGGAACTCAATGTGGCGCGGGCGCTCGATGAATTTCTCCATGTAGAGATCGCCATTGCCAAACGCCGCCGCCGCCTCCGCTTGCGCAGCCCTGAACAATGCCGGAAGTTCGTCTTCGCCGCGAACAATGCGCATGCCGCGCCCACCGCCGCCAGCCGACGCCTTAATAATCACCGGAAAGCCAACCTGTTTGGCCCATTCCATGGCTTCGCCTTCGCTGGCGAGAATCCCATCCGAACCAGGCAGAATGGGTACGCCCGCTTTCTTCATGGCTGCGCGAGCCTTTTCTTTTTCGCCCATAAGCCGCATGGTCTCGGGCGGCGGCCCAATAAACTTGATATTGCTGGTTTCGGTGACCTCGGCGAAATTGGCGTTCTCGGCCAGCAATCCATACCCAGGGTGGATGGCGTCGACATTTGTTATTTCAGCCGCACTGATTACTGCAGGAATGTTGAGGTAGCTTTGAGCCAGTTGGGGAGGGCCAATGCAGATGGCTTCGTCAGCAAACTTGACGTGCAGCGAGTTTCGGTCGGCCTCGCTGTAAATCGCGACGGTGCGAATGCCGAGCTCTTTGCAAGCGCAAATTACGCGCAAGGCAATCTCGCCACGGTTCGCAATCAAAATTTTATTGAACATGCATTAAACGAGTGTGGAGCGGACATTCTTGTCCGCTTTTTTGAACTTAATCCTCATAACGTAAGAAATCGAGAAATCAACAGCAAAGGCAGCGGACAGGAATGTCCACCACACGATTAACCTCTCGGCCGAATCACAAATAATTCCTGTCCATATTCAATGGGCTGGCCGTTCGCAACCAGTTTCTTCACAATCTCGCCCGCCACATCTGCCTCGATCTCATTCATCAATTTCATGGCCTCGACGATGCACAGCACTTGTCCGACCTCAACAGTGTCGCCAGGTTTAACGAACGGCGGAGATCCCGGCGACGGGCACTCGTAGAACGTCCCTACGATAGGCGAATGGACCGTGTGTAGTCCGGGTTCAGCAGCTGGCGGAGGCGTGGCGCTCTCGCTCGATGCTGGGGCCGACACGGTTGCAGTCGGCGAAGCGGAAATTTCCGGAGCTGCCGCAGGCGCTGTGTGTACGGCAAAATGCGTGACCGGCGCCGCGGGTGCGACCACATGTTCTGCGCCGCGCTTGATGCGCACCTTGACGTCGCCGCGTTCCAATTCGAACTCGGCAATATCTTTTTCAATTAAGAACTCTATGAGTTCCTTCAGTTCTTTCTGGTTCATGGTTTGCGGTGGGACTTCTTCCTTGCCTGTCGCGCCAACTTGAGAAGCCGGGCAAATCTATGCACGGCTGAGAATCGAAACAGCTTTTAGATCGTGATGAGTTCCTTGTTCGCGGGCGCCAGAACCTCACACCCCTGATTTGTGACTACAACCATGTCTTCGATGCGGACCCCGCCGCTGCCGGCTATGTACACGCCCGGCTCAATGGTGATGACCATCCCTGCCCGCAAAATTTGGCTCTGACCCGCCGCTATGCGAGGCGGTTCATGAATCTCCAAGCCTACACCATGGCCCGTAGAGTGCGTAAAATGTCTAGCCAAACCTTTCTTTTTCAGCGTATTACGAGCAGCTTCGTCCACCTTGCCCACGCTTACGCCCGACTTGACTGCCGCTATTGCCGCTGCTTGCGCCTCATACACCGCTTGGTAGATTCGCCGCGCCTCACTCGTCGGACGGCCGACATAAACCGTGCGTGTCCTATCCGAACAGTAGCCGGAAAGTATAACACCGAAGTCGCAGACTACGAATCCGCGGGAAGGAATCACAGCCGTGGACGCGCGTCCGTGCGGCAACGCTGAGCGCTTCCCTGCCGCGATGATAGTCGGGAACGACATCTCCTCTGCTCCAGAGCTCCGCGCCACGTACTCCATTTCGGCTGCAACTTCGTTCTCGGTTACGCCAGGACGGATGACCTCAAGTGCCCGCTCAAACAGGCTCGCTCCCAACCTCGCCGCGGCTCGCAAACGTGCAATTTCATCAGCGTCCTTCACCATCCTCGCTTCTTCAACCAGAGCCCGGGTCTCTCGGAACTTAAAGTCATGTCGCAGCATAAACTTCAGTTGCGAACGCGTCGCCACCGTTAAGTGTTCGCTTTCCATGCCAAGCCTGATCGGCTTCTTGCGCCCAATTTTGTTCTTGTTCTCTATGAGCCACTCCGCAGCGGCGGCCAGCGGAGGCTTTCGGTCAATTACGATCCTCGCTCCATGCACTTCCGCCCGCGCCTGCTCGGTGTATCGTCCATCAGTAAAGAACATCGATCTGGTTTCTGAGATGGCCAGAACACCAGACGTTCCGGTAAATCCGCAGAGGTAGCGGATGTTAGGCAAATGGGTGATCAGCAGAGCATCTACGGAGGTGCTGTCCAGAAGGCTTTGCAGCCTCTCGAGCCTCCCCTTGTGGTCCATTTCAGAAGTGTAACAAGAACGCGAAATAACACGTGGTAGCTGGATTTTAGTACAGGCCGCGAACCGTAATTTGGCCAACTAAGAACGGTCTAACACGCTGACCAAGCCAGAATCCGGACAAGCGCCTCCGTTATCTGTCCTCCCTTCGCCCGTCATGACATAGTTGGTTTGGCTATGACACACTTCCCCCAGACTCACCCTCAACACCGCGCCCAGCGAGTTCAATTCCAAAGCACGATTCCGGTCGTTATCAAGCTGGATGATGGCCGCAGTGCGCGGGCGAAGCTGCAGACCATCTCTGAAACTGGTGGCATGTTGCGATTGGCCGGGGCTTTGGAACAGGGCAATCTGGTCGAGGTCACCATCGAGACAGCGTCGGGCGCTGTGAAGGCCATGGCGGAAATCCTGCAGCCCACGCGCAAATCCAAGGACGGCACCTTGCAGCCGTTTCGCTTCATTGCCCTCGAGGACAACGATCACCAGACTCTGCGCGACGCCCTCGATTCCCGCGTGGACAAGGACTTTCTGGGACTTCGTTCCTCGCAGTGGGTCGCGCCAAAACGACGCGGATAAGCCTTCGGGCAAATCGATTTGATCTCTCGCTATACTGGTCTCCAGACTTCATGGAGACGCAAGAATTCATCACTCATTCCCCCGAAGAGACGATCGCACTTGGGCGCACGCTGGCGGTGATGCTGGCGCCGCCGAAAATCGTAGTACTTCGCGGTGACCTGGGAGCCGGCAAGACTACGCTGGTTAAAGGCATTGCAGAAGCGTTCCACGCGGCCGCGGAAGAAGATGTAACCAGCCCGACCTTTACCTTGATTCACGAGTACCGCGGGCCTGAGGCGCTGCTCTATCACATCGATTTGTACAGAGTGGATACGCCCCGCCAGCTCGAGACTTTAGGGCTTGACGATCTGATCGCGGAAAACAGCGTCCTGCTGATCGAATGGGGAGAGAAGTTCGTACGTTTCGAACGCGAACGGGATGTAGAAATTTCTCTGGAACGCGTGGCAGAAAATCAGCGAAGGGTCCGAATCGTCTCCCGTTAAGAGCTCTCACCGCAGAGCCACAGAGAAATATTTTCTGTTTCCTCTGTGTCTCCGTGACTCTGTGGTGAAAAGCCCCTAGAACCCCATGATGTTGTAGCCGCAGTCCACGTAGATCGTTTCTCCCGTAATGCCGGAACTGGCGTCTGAAGCCAGGAATACTCCGGTCGCCCCCACTTCGCTCACGTCCACATTGCGCCCCAGTGGGGCGCGTTCGGCGTGAGTCTTATGCATGTCGGTAAAACCGGCAATGCCACGCGCAGCCAGAGTCTTGATTGGGCCGGCGGAAATAGCATTTACGCGAATGTTTTTCTTGCCCAGTTCAAAGGCTAAGTAGCGCACCGTGCATTCCAGGCCGGCCTTGGCAACGGCCATGACGTTGTAACGAGGCACGACTTTTTCCGCAGCGTAGTAAGTCATGGTCATGATCGATCCACCATCGGTCATCAGCGGCGCCGCCGCGCGGGCGACGGCGATCAGCGAATAGACGCTGACGTCGAGTGCTACGCGGAAACCTTCGCGAGTTGTGTTGATGAAGTCGCCTTTGAGTTCGTCAGCGGGAGCGAAGGCAATGCTGTGGACTAGAACATGCAGCTTGCCGTAACGCTCTTTAAGTTCACCGAAGAGTCGCTCGATCTCGGCGTCGTTCGAAACGTCGCATTGGAATGCTTCCGCTCCAGGGAGGGAAAGAATCAAGTCTTTGGCCTCCAGCGCCATGCGCTCGTTCTGATACGTAATGGCGAGCTTGGCGCCAGCGTTGTGCAACCCCTGCGCGATCGACCAGGCGATGCTGCGTTTATTGGCGACTCCAAAGACAACGGCTACTCGACCTTCGAGGCTGGAGGACATGCGTGTCTCCTAAGGAAATTGGACCAGAAAGAATAACAGGCTTGCTTACCAAAGAGGCACAGCGTCACAGAAGGAATTGCCGATTTTCAATTGGCAATTGGAAATCGGCAATCTAAGTCTATTCGGCTGTGCTCACTTCGATGGGTGCAGCCGCTCCTACCGGCCAGCATGCGCTGACAAACGCGACTGCGTACACCAATCCAATGATTGAAAACCCGGCGACCAGACTAACCTGTGCGACTGCTCCCACCAACAGTGCCAGGCAAATCTGCAGTGCGGTGCCCGCAAAATAAAACGTGTTCTGCACTCTGCCCATGAAGTGCTGCGGAACCTGCTCCATGATGCTTGTGTTCATGGCGACACCACTCACGCCGCGAGCAGACCCCATCATGCCGTATAGAAACACCGCAATCGCAAGCACGGGAGAGAGCGGCGCCAAAATCATGCTGATGGTCAACAATCCCATCGAGATTGCAATTGACCGCTTGGCTCCCAAACCTGCGATGAGCCATGGCGCATACAAGGCGCTGGCAAACGCCCCTGTGCCCCATCCGGCATTGAGCCAGCCATACCCGACGGCTCCGGCGTGAAACACCTTGTCGCTTAATGGAGGAGTGACCACGACTCCGGTTGTCATTGCGGCCAGAAACAGTGCCCAACTGATTCCAAGAAAAACCAGACTCCGCCGATTGCGAAGAAACTGGATGCCTTCGCGCATCTCACGCACAAAGCGCTCGACTCCGGTTTCCGCGGCTGCGATGTCGGCACGCAACTCCTCGGGTCGAGGCACCACGTGCCGTCCTTTTCGAACCGCGAAGTAACAGTGAAATGAAACCAGGTAGGTGGAGAAATCAATGAGCAACACTCCGCCCAGTCCGATGCGGTTGTAAACGAATCCGACGATAGAACCCGCAATCAGCCAGCCTCCCTGAATTCCAGCCAGCAGAAAAGTATTTGCGTGGACGAATTCCTCACCCGGAGTCAGTTCCTGGATCAAGGCCGTGATTGTAGGCCAGAACATCCAGAAACCGGCGGCCACCAGCGTGTTCATCAGATAGAGCTCCCAGATCTTAGCTTTACCCATGAAGGCGAGAATGGAAACGGCGAGGATGACGACGGCGCGGCCGGCGTCGAGCATCATGACGAGGCGACGGCGGTCTTCGCGGTCAATGATGACGCCAGTGAACGGCAGCATCAGCATGGCCGGAATGGTTTGCAGGACGGCGAATGTTCCGAGCGCAATTTCGGAGTGCGTGGCCTGCAGAATGTACCAGGCAACTGCGGCAGAGTTCATTCCGCTGCCTAACATCGAAATCACATTGGCAGCGAAAACGAAGCGCAGCGCCGGCTTCTGCAGAATGGATCGCATGATCTAATTTAAATGAAGAGGAGGTTCGCGCCAACCCGGCAAAGAACGTTCCAAAACTCTGGTCGAAGAGGCTTGATGGCCGATGGATGGATCTCAGAAAAAACCGGGTTGATGCAGAGGCCTTCGCAGTTCGTGCTTCGGTGAACTTACCCGCGCCCTACGCCGACATATTCGAATCCCATGGCGCGGAGGCGGACCGAGTCTAGCAGGTTTTTGGTATCCACAATAAACGGGCGGCGCAACGTTTGTTTGATGCGGTTGAAATCCAGCGCGCGAAACTCCGGCCAACCGGTGCCGACCACCAAGGCGTCGACCCCTTCGGCTGCGGCATACGGAGACTCGCAATAGAACACGCTGCCACTCAGCTCCAGGCGCGCGTCTGGCAAGGCAACGGGATCGTAGGCTCTCACCCGAGCGCCTTGAGCGATCAAATTCTTGGCCAGCCGCATCGATGAAGAACCGGCAATGGAGTTGGTGTTCGGTTTGAAAGCCAGTCCTAGAATTCCCACGTCCTTGTTGTGTACGGATTGAACGCACTTGGAAATCTTTTCGATTACCTGATCGGCCAAGCCCAGATTCACTTCGCGTGCAGCGCCCAGAATTTTGAGGGCCACGCCTTTGCGCTGGGCTAGATCGGCCAGTGAATCCATGTCAGATTCTGCGAACAGGCCGCCCATACCCGCCCCAGGCTGCAGGCAGCGAGGCGCGATTTTTTTGTCCAAGCCCAAAGCCAGCGATAGACTGACGGCATCCGCGTTTACTCGTTCACATAAATTGGCCAGCTCGTTGATGAAAGAAATTTTGGTTGCCACAAACGCAGTCGCAGATTCGCGCACCAGTTCGGCAGTTTCGTGGTTGGTCACAATCACAGGAACGCCGCGCATCACCAGTGAGTGGAATATTTGTTTGAGAGCGAGTACAGCATCGTTCGACGCGGTTCCCAGAATGATGCGGTCCGGCCAGTTGAAATCCTCGATCGCGCAGCCCGGGGTAAAGAACATAGGCTGTGAAACTAAGGTCGCCCGCAAGCCTGCAGCCGTGATGCTTTGCTCAATCGCGGACGCAGTGCCCACCGGAACCGGGGTCACAATCGTGAGTATGGGCGGTTTGGCAGCTGCACGCGCGATGCGAATCGCCAGATCGGAAAGCTGCTGGTCGCTATCCTCGGCGAGAAAGATCACCTGCGCCTTGCGGGCAAAAGACTCTATATCTGTCGAGTATGCCAGCCGGCCCGAGCGCACGTTACGCTTGATGACTTCGGTAAGGTTTTTCTCGTGGAAGGGAACGTTGCCCTGCGCCATTGCGACCATCTGCGAACTGTCTGGATGGCAGCAAATAACTGGGGTTCCGAAGTCGGCGAGACAGGCGGAAACGACTGTACCCAAGTACCCTGCTCCGTAGACCCCAATCTGCATGGAACCTCCAGAAACCATGAATTCGCTGGGGAGGGTGCCTGATCGGCTGGCGCAGCGATTCCCACTTCTGGTTTACTCCCGCGGTGCGCACATAGCAATGCACGGGAGGGATTTGTACCTAGGGACATGCCCTAGTGAGTAAGCGGGAATTTGGACAGTCCCAACGTCACGGAAGGAAGTTCGCGAAGCTTGACCCTATCGTTTCAGCAGGCTCCCGCCCAGGCGAATGCCGGCTAAATCCACCCAGCAATTCGGTTCCTGTTCACGAACGAAAGTCAGCTCATTCACCGGCACAGAACGACTGCCCACGAATTGCGCCCAGCGGTCGCGGGCGACAATATGCGCCTTCTGCGCCAACTCCTGGGTGCTGAGTTTCACAATCGTGAGGTGCGGCATGTAGGGCCATTCCTCCTCACATAAAAGCATGCCCGTGTTCAATCGATCATGCAGTTCGTGCATGCGATAGGCGGCATGGGCCACGCGTATAAAAACGGTAGGGGTAACGGGGACAAAAGTTTCGACGTCTCCGAGAGTAACTTCGAACCGCTCAGCCTGGCCGCAGACTTCCTCGACAGTCTCAAGCGCCAAAATTTCTCCTCCCTGCAACCGACGTGGCGGGAGGATGGTCAGATGAGCGGGTAGATGAGGCAGATCCGGATGCAACTCCTGCCGGAGATTCTCCACAAATTTCCCGACAGCATTCCTCACATAGGCCACCAGGGCATAACGGGGATTTTGCATGTCAACTGCAAATTATACCTCTGGAGGCGCCGGGCATGGCTACAACCAGCTTAGTTAGCCAACAGATTTGAGAGCGTTCTGCAGATCGGCGATCAAGTCGTCGGTATCCTCAATGCCCACGGAGTATCGGATCAGTGCTTCGGGAATGCCGCTGGCGGCCCGCTCCTCGCGCGTGGATTCTACGTGGCTCGTAGTCGCCGGTGGGCCGGCAACCGTTTCGACCGCCCCAAGATTGGCTGCAAGGTGGGCATATCGCAGCTGCGGAAGAAACTTCTTCACTGCAGCGAAGCCGCCCTTCAGAACAAAACTGAGGATGCCGCCATATCCGCTCATCTGACGGCGAGCAATAGTGTGATTCTCATGCGATTCCAGGCCAGGATAAAAGACCGCCGCGACTGTCGGATGAGCTTCCAGGAAGCGGGCAATCTGCAGCGCGCTCTGGTTCTGCTGGCGTATGCGCAAATGCAAAGTTTTCATCCCCCGCAACAGCAGGTAGGCAGCCATCGGGTCGAGGCAGGCTCCGGTAATTTCGCGGAAGTGGTAAATCCGGTTGATCAGTTCCCGACTGCCGCAAACCGCACCGCCGAGCGCGTCAGCGTGTCCGCCGAGAAACTTCGTGGCGCTGTGAATCGCGAGATCGGCGCCCAGTTTCAAAGGTTACTGATTGATCGGGGTCGCAAAGGTGTTATCAACGATGACGAGCGCACCATGCTTGTGCGCGGCCGCTGCAAGCCGCGCCAGGTCAATGATTTTGTTGGTCGGATTAGTTGGACTTTCGAGATAAAGAACCTTGCAGTTCTTCGCGATGGCCGCTTCAATCGCCGCGTGGTCCGTCGTATCGCAAAGTGTTACGTCAATCTGAAACCTCGGCAAGAATTCGATGAAGAGTTTGTTGGTCCCCCCGTAAGTATCGTTTACCGATACAACGCGATCTCCGGGCGAAAGTAGCGTGAACAGCGTATTGCTGATCGCGGCCATGCCGCTGGCAAAACTGGTCGCGGCTTCGGCGCCTTCGAGAGTTCGTATCTTGTCTTCGAACGCACTAATGGTGGGATTGGTATTGCGTCCGTAAATGTGCCCGGACTTTTTTCCTAATGCGACCTTCAGCCATTCATCGACATTGTCGTAACCAAAAGAAACGCTGTGCACGACCGGAACTTGCGTCGAGCCCATCCAGTGAGGGCCCTGCTCGCCTGCCCATACCGAAAGTGTTCCCAGTCCTGGGCCGACGTTGTGTTTTTTCGAGGATGCCGATCGAGAATTCTTTTTCATCCGTAGTTCGTCCCCAGTGTCTCACAAACCAGTCTGTCATCCTGAGGCCGCGGAGGCCGCGGCGAAGCCGAGGACTCCCAACGAACGATCTATGTACGGCGCTGACACGTTCGCCCCGCGAAGAATTGCATGGGTCCTTCGGCCCACAAAGAACGTGGGCCTCAGGATGACAGCGGCGCTTGATGATCGCGACGCATCATGAGAGCGAGCCGACTTAATTAGCACGATTATTTGTGACTTTGCGGCGCGGCTAGAAACGCATCCACATTGCTCTTGTCTATCAGCGCCGCGCCAGTGTCGACGAACGCAGGGACGGTGGACATGGGATCGGCGGTAAAGTCCTCCTGCAGGGATCGGGGCGGATTGTGATGGAGCATGTCCAGCATGGTCATGCCTACATAGGCCATGGTGTAAGGCTTCTGCGCGATGGTGGCCGCAATTACGCCTTTCCTGATCCAGTCCAGGGTTTCCGGATCTGTGTCCATGGCTACCACAGTTTTTCCCTTCACGTTGTAACGATCCAGCACCTCCGCCACTTCTTTGCCGGACAGAGCCTCCAGGCACACGAAGGCATCGATCTTATCTTTTTCCTTGCCTACGATCTGCTCCGCAGCGTCGAAGGCGACGCGGGGGTTTCCCGCTATGTCGACGACACGGACGATTTTGATTTGCGGAGAACTGGCGAACGTGTCGCGATACCCGCGCAAGCGGTCGTCCAAATTGGTTTGCCCCGGCATCGTGAACACGATCACATTACCCTTGCCATGCATTTCCTTGGCAGCAACTTTAGCTCCCATCACTCCGGCCTGATAGTTGTTAGTGCCGATAAAAATTAGCCGCTTGCTGGTGGGAGAATCCGCATCCATCGTAAGAACGGGAATGCCGGCGGCGATGGCGGCGTCGATATCGGGGCGCATCAACTCGGGGTTCGCCGGCGCAACCAGAATTCCGCTCGGCTTGGTTTTCGCCACGCGCTCGAATTCCGCTTGCTCGGCTTTAGGATCGTATGTGTCCGGCCCCGCAAACTCAGCTCGAACTTTCATTTGTGACGCGGCTTGAATGAAGCCTTCGCCAGCTGACTTCCAATAAGGCACCTGAATGTTGGCGGAGACCAGATAATATTTCTCGTCTGCCTCATGGCGTGTTCCGCAACTCACGACCAACAACAAGGCGAAGCAAATCAGAATGCAACGAAACCAATTCATTTGCTTGTGCATATGAAAAACCTCATCAAGTTCTTGGCACGCGATCGTCGATACACATGCGTCCGCCAATTAACTTGGGGACGTCGCGACACTGGGCAAGGCTTGTGCGGATCATCGGGGAGAGAACTCCCAACCCCGTGTAAAGCAGGAACATAGTATGCCCGCACCACTATCCCGGTCAACGCTCGGCCGGCGCTAGTGTCTGGGATTCGTCTAAGATTTCGTGGGAGGGATCAGCAACTGCACGGAAGACAACGGGTCAAAAATGAATCACGATTCCAGTTGAGATCCGAACATTATTTTGCGTGTTGCTGAAGAAACGGGTTTGCACCGCGTCACCCTCCACCCTCCAACTGATTAGAGGAATCAGGTGATAATCGAGGCCGCCACCAAGGGCATAAGAAAACGATGTGTCTGAATTGGAAAAGGGCGATGCACCCTCGCTAATGTGTCCAGCGCCGATCAGGGCTTCCGCGAACGGCCGAAACTTCGCCACCGATACCGATACTCGAGGACCAAAGAGAAAAGTCTCGATGTGCGTAGAAGCGCTGAGAGGGGGACAGGACCCGCCAAGAACTACCGGGCATGCTGAAAGCACGGGTGTCGTACCGTACTCTCCGCTGAAGTCGGCCACCAGTCCGATAAACGGCAAAACTTTGCCTTCGATTGAGCCATTCCAGCCATTCAGGCTGGTTCGATTATTCGACACCAAATCGGCACTCATGTAGGAATACCCGAAGTAAACATTTCCGCTCGGGACTTGCGCGTAAACGGCGCCCGGCAACATAAAAAGAGTGAACGCAATTGCGATCGTTCTGTTCACAGACATACTTCCGGCTCCGTAAGGGCTGTGTGTTACTTGGATGCTGGCGGTGCAAAGCGAGGATGCTGCGCATTTCTCATCTTTAGCGTCCTTTTTGATCAAAAGTTTTTAATTGGATTTTCACAGTCCCGCATCTAAGACGAGACATCCAACATTCATCATCAACTTAAAGACCGGATTGAACTGGTTCATGCGGGATCCCCTTCGACTTCGCTCGCGTGGGAGTGATCCCCTTTCTGAGAGCCAGTAAGGAGTGGAATTTGAAGTTAACGTTGCAAACCGAAGCAATCGATGACGTCACCGTTCTTCGTTGCCAAGGCCGTTTTACCTATCGCGACGAAGCCGCGGCATTCTCACAAAAAATATCTGAGCTTCTTCCCGATACGCGGCAGTTGGTAGTCGAGTTCACTGAATTGGAAATTATTGATAGTGCCGGTCTCGGCGAGCTCGCAGTAGTACACATGTGGACCCGGGCCAGCGGATGCGCGCTGAAACTGGCTGGCGCCAATGCGCGCATCCTCCACTTGCTCGAGTTAACAAATCTGTCCAGGGTTTTCGATATCCATCCCACGTTGGACGAAGCTTTGCTCGCGTTCGAGCACGACGGTGAGGAAAGCTCCTCCCCTGGTCACGCAGCCTAGGATTCTGCCTCAGGCATACTTCAGAAGAACCATGAAACCAAAGTCCATGTGCAACTGCTGATGGCAGTGAAATAGCGTATTCCCCGGATTATCCGCGGTGAAATCCACCTCGATAGTTTTGTTCGCGTTCACGACCACTGTATCCTTCAAAATGCCGGACGTTGGCTTACCGTTGACTTTTGTCAACTCGAAACTGTGCCGATGCAGGTGAAGCGGGTGAGCGTCGTCGCTCTCGTTGCGGAAGATCATGCGGTATCTTTTCCCTGCGTGCACGATCATTGGATCAGCATGTGGATAAGACTTCCCGTTGATGGTCCAGCGATTGAAGCCGCCGTGACCACCGGGAATTTTCTTGAAGACTAAATCAAACTGGCCGTCTGGCGCCGCAATGTTCTTAGCGTCCTTCCCAAACAGCGTGTAGTCCCACATCTGCTTTTCTGGTTTCGTCCACTGCGGAGCGCCTTTTCGATCTGCATATTCCAGCGCCACCCCAAAACCATGCTGGCGATCATCGTCATCCATGCTTCCAAGAATCCATACACCCGGCGCGTCCATGCTCACAATCGCATCCACACGCTCAGCCGCGCCGATCTGCAAGATTTTGACGCTTTGAGGATTCGGCACATGATTACCATCCAGGGCAACAACCTGGAATTGATGTGAGGGCAATGCAACGTTTACCGTTTCTGTGGCGCTCGCATTGAGAAAATGAAACAGCACGCGATCCCCGCGCTTCACCCGGATTGGCTCACCATGTCCGAGAGCTTTATCGTTAAACGAGAAAGCTCGATAACCAACCTCAAGCCCGTTGTTGGGCGGCGGTGGCGCGCTCCCTTCATCCGACTCTTCCATCGATGCGCTGTAATAAGGTTCCCACTGATGCATGGCCAGAAAAACTTCGCGGTCATATTGTCCGGAATCGTTCTTAGGCTCGATGTATGCAAAACCGAACTGGCCGGAATAAAGGCTGCGATGCAGATCTTTTCCAGCAAACGCATGGCTGTGATACCAGCGCGTACCCGTAGGCTTTGGAGTGAAGCCGTAGCGTCGATGCTGGTGCGCCGAAACCGCCGGAGTGCCTTCCTCGGTCGCACCGTCCGCTTCTACCGAAATCATCTGCCCGTGCCAGTGGACAATTTCTTCATGATCGGTGTCGTTGAAGACATCAACCGTGACCGGCGTTCCCTCCTTCATTCGCAGGATTGGCCCGGGAACTTGGCCGTTATAACCAAAAGTGTGAATTGTTTTGCCGGGCGCGATATCAAAAGAGACTGAGCCGATGTGGAGGGTGAAATCGGCTTTGGTTTGCGGAGGGGAATCCTTCATAGCAGCAACTAAGTTATGCGAGGCAATGCCGGCGATAACCAGCCCTGCATTCTGCAAAAAGCGTCGCCGTTCCATCTCTCCGACATTTTATCTGAAGCCTTTGCTGCGTCGCATCAGTTAGAAGTCGTATGGAACGTCTCTTACCGGGAGGCTTCTACGCTACGCGCCGCTGCTTTTCCAGCATGGTTAAGAACTCGGCCACCAGTTCTTCATCCCACAATCCTCCGCGAGCTTCCTGACGCATGGTGAAAGCGGCATGCTCGTGGCTTAACGCCGGTTTGTAGGGTCGCGCGGTACGGAGGGCATCGTAGACGTCTACTACCTGCAGAACCCGCGCTAATAAGGGGATTTCATTTTTCTGCAACGCATCCGGATACCCGCTGCCATCCGAGTGTTCGTGATGACTGCGAATGATGGGCAGCACCAGGCGCAACGACTTCAGCGGACGGCAGATATTCTCGCCAGTCAGCGGATGCTGCTTCATGATTGTCCATTCTTCTTCGCTAAGATTCGTCCCTTTTTTTAGAATTTCGTCGGGCACTGCGATTTTTCCCAAGTCGTGCAGGTATCCGCCGCGGCGCAATGCCACAATCGATTCATCATTTAATCCGAGATGTCGGCCGAGATTGCTGGCATTCTCGGCCAGCCGTTCGCAATGGCCTTCAGTATAAGGATCACGGCTTTCCACGCTCAGGCCCAGGGTGCAGAGTACGGATTCCGCGGTCTCCAACTCATCGGTGAACTCTTTGATTTTGAGCAACGACTTTACCCGGGCAAACAATTCCTCGGAGAAAATTGGCTTGTTGAGGAAATCGTCGGCGCCAGCCTCGATGCCGCGCAGCCTGTCCTCGCGGTCGCTCAAGCCCGTAATCAGCACAAAGGGGATCAAGCGGGTGGTCGGGTCGTCCTTGAGCTCACGACAGAGTTCGTAGCCCGACTTGCCGGGCATGACCACGTCGGAAAGGATCAAATCGGGAAGTTCACGGCGAATTTCCCTCTCGGCATGGGCCGCGTCCGGAGCCCCGACTACTTCGTAGCCGCGAGTGCCCAACAGTTCCCGCATAAGAAACATGGTATCGGGGTTGTCATCCACCACCAGGATACGCGGAGGGCGGCGCGGCGAAAGTTCTCCCATCTCTCTATAAGACGACGAAACCGTGGACGGAGATGTAGGGAACTTGTGGGGACTCATCGCTACCGGTCAAAAATCTTTACTGATTGTAACGGATTTCAACACCACGTACCGCCGATGTTTTGTTGTTCTTACAAATACCTGTCCCAGTTCTGGACACGCCGTTTCGGGAAGTGTCGCACCACGTTGTGCGATCTGAACTTGTATCAGCCATCATTGCGTGCTTAGCCTCAATCATGCGCTTTCTTCTCCGCACCATCGGGATTGTCCCTATTGTCTTGGCTGCTGCTTTTGCTGTCTCCAAGCCACACGTGATTACTTTTGGTAAATGGACGCTGGTTAAAGTCTCCAGCGATCTCGATCGATCAGAAGATTTAAAAGTGCGCCCCTTGTACGTGGATGGACGGTTGAAAGAATCCACCTTCGGTATCCCGCACGACGTGACTGAACAACTGTTCGTGGTGCGACGCATGATTCGCGTGAACGACAGTTTGCCGCAGGACACAGGGGCAACTCCGCACTGGAGCTGGCAGCGCGGCGGATGGCTCATTATCGACCGCGTCAACGGACACATTTCCCAGGCCGCGCTGCCTGAGTTCGATCCTGATTCGTCGCCAGCCAGTTGGTATCGCGACTATGTTGCCTATTGCGGAATCTCCGATGATGGAGGCAAGCTCTCGGCGATAGTGATGCAATTAGGACGCCGCAAGCCCATCCTCAAAAAGCCATTGGGCGAAGCGGCCAGCGGGGATGGGTCCGTCGGATGCGCTCCTCCGGCATGGCAACGCACTCCAACCCGAGTGAGCTTCGTTTCCAAAGCAGATCAAAAGTTGACCTTCGCAGTCCGCGGACACATGGTCGAAGTAGTGACAGAAGATGACACCGAAGAAGGAACAGAATAGCTAGTGCAGGCACGAGCGTCCTCGCTCGTGCTCCTCGCTACGATGGCGGCAGCCCCGCAGTTGCATGCTTCAGTTCCATGTAAATCAACAGCAGAACGATTGCGGCCACAACAAAAACGCCGCGCCGCCACCGATTGCGAACTTCTGCCGGCGCAGTAAGATGTTTCGCCAAAACTGCACCCAGCGCCAAGCCCACCATCAACCCGCCAATGTGAGCCGAGTTATCAATTCCTGGAACCGCAGCGCCGAAAAACAAATTGTAACCGGCGAATATGAGCAAACTCTTGAGTGTTCCCTGAATCGCCTGTTTGGAAATAGGCAAATGCCCGAGATAAAGAGCTGAGATAAGAGCTCCAGCCAGTCCGAAAATCGCTCCCGAAGCGCCCACCCCAACCGACCGCGGATGCCACCACAGGCTCGACAAACTCCCCGCGAGTCCGCAGAACGTGTAAGTCAGAACATAAGTCCAGGGGTCAAAAATTCGTTCCGCCAGAAAACCCAGATTCCACAAGCACCACATGTTAAGCGCAATGTGAATGATCCCCGCATGAACGTAATTAGAAGTCAGAATTCGCCACGGCTCCGCGCCCAGCGAGAGCGGCCCAAAATTCGCTCCCCACTTCAACAATTGCTGCAGGCCCGGCGCAATCGGCGACACGCCCGTCAGCGACATCACCAAGAATACCGCAACGTTCATTCCAACCAATGTGGTAGTGATGGGCTGCCGATTTCCGATCATAGGTATGCACTATTAGCAGACAGCAAAAGGGTGCCCCATGTCTCGCCGCCTTTGCGAGACATGGGAATGCAAGACAATAGTGTCGAATCAGCTGTAGCGATTGAATTCAATCGCCCGTCTCTGCCATCGCTAAACTTTCCACTGCCGGTTTCCTGGTCACTTGCGCGCTGGTCACCAGAATCACCGAGGCTACCACGATCGCACTGCCGGCCAGAATGTAACCATCCACGCGCTCATGCAGAATCAGCCATCCCAGAAAAACCGCGACCACAGGATTAACGTACGCGTAAGTGGAAACCTTGGCAGTCGGCACGTGGTTCAGCAGCCAGATGTACGCGGTGTAACCAATCCACGATCCGCAGACCACGAGATACAAAGTTGCGCCGATCCCGCGCGGCGTCCATACGACTTTCGAGAGATCGTGAGCGCCCGCCGCGAAGAGCAAATTCGCCAGGCCAGCGGCGATCATCTGCCAGGCGGTAGCAGAGAACGGATCCACATCAGCAGACTTCCAGCGTTTGGCCAGGACTGATCCCAGGGCCCAACTGAAAGACCCTCCCAACAGGCTGATCGAGGCCCACAGTTGCACTCGTCCGAAGGACGTCGTTGTGGTCAAGTTGGGCCACAGCAAAACGAGTAATCCGACGATCCCCAGGGCCAGCCCGGCTTTGCCGCGCTGGGCGACATGATGATCGCCGAGCAACAGCGTATCCAGCACCAGGAACCAAAGCGGAGTAACCGCAACGATCAATGCCGCCAAGCCGGACGCCACATACTTTTCCGCATAAGAAAGCGTGAGATTTCCACCCATGAGCAGGAGCACGCCAACGGCCGCCATCTGCCCCAACTGGCGAGGGTTGTACCAAACAGTTCGCCCACGCGCTCCGCAAAATGCCAACATGCACACGCCGGCAATGAGAAAACGCAATCCGCACATGAGCGCAGGAGGAATGTGCTCGACCGCAATATCAATCGCAAGATAGGTCGATCCCCAAAAAAAATAGACCAACCCGAAGGCGAGAACGATGGCAAACCGGCTCTGGCGTTGGGCGTTGGTCATGGGAAAGTCAAATGCGATAAGTATCAGACACTCCAAACCCGCGCAGAGATGCGAGATATTCGCCGTGGGTCCTCTGTGACTAACGGACGTGACCCGATTGGGGGTTACGTAACCGCACGTTGCACGCTATACTAATAATGGAATGTTTCCCGATGGACCGCCAAAATCCCAATTCGCACCTGCCCGCGTGCTGGATCCACTTTCTGGTGTGTCCGCGCCGCTATCTGGCAGTGTTGCCGTCGCACTCGCGTCCCAGCTTGTTCGGTAGCGACTAACTCTCCCATCCTCTCTCGTCCGATTCTGGCTTGAGGCTGAAGTCCGCCTCGAAGCCAACGACCAAAGACGAACGACAAAGGACCACTTCGGAGGATGCCATGTCAACCCAAACTCTTATCGGCCCCAAGATCATCACCGCCCTGCCGGGACCAAACGCCAAGCGCGTTCTCGCCGGCGACAGCAAATATATTTCGCCTTCGTACACCCGTTCCTACCCGCTCGTAGCCCAGCGGGGACGCGGCATGGTAGTCACCGATGTCGATGGAAACGAATTCTTCGATTTCTCCGCCGGCATCGCTGTCACTTCGACCGGTCATTGCCATCCCGACGTGGTCGCCGCCATTCAAAAGCAATCAGCCGAACTGATCCACATGTCCGGCACCGATTTCTATTACGAGAACATGGTGACGTTGGCAGAGCGCCTGTCGAAGATCGCGCCCATGCCGGGGCCGCACAAAATTTACTACGGCAACTCCGGCACTGAAGCCATCGAGTGCGCCCTCAAGCTCGTCCGCTATCACACCAAGCGGCAAAATGTGATCGCATTCTTTGGCGCCTTCCACGGACGCACCATGGGCGCACTCTCGCTCACCGCCTCCAAGCCGCAGCAGAAGCGCCGCTTCGGTCCCATGGTTCCAGGCGTGACCCACATTCGCTACCCCGACGTATACCGCGGATGCGAAGGCGGTCCGCAGGACGCCGAAGCCTTCGCGCTAGGCTGCGCCCGCTTCATCGAAGACAAGCTCTTCAAGACCACCCTCGCGCCGGAAGAAGTAGCCGCAATCTTCGTCGAACCCGTGCAAGGCGAAGGCGGATACGTGATCGCTCCTACGGTCTTCATGCAGGAACTACGCCGCATTTGCGATCGCCACGGCATCCTCCTCGTAGCCGACGAAGTCCAAAGCGGTATCGGACGCACCGGCAAATGGTGGGCCATCGAGCACACTGGCGTTCATCCCGACATTGTTTGCTCGGCGAAAGGCATCGCCTCCGGCATGCCGCTAGGTGTGACCATCAGCAAAGCCGAGATCATGGATTGGGTTCCCGGCTCGCATGCCTCAACGTTCGGAGGCAACCCGGTATGCAACGCGGCTGCGATGGCAACGTTCGATGTGATCGAGCGCGAAGGTTTGCTGCAGAACGCAACTGAAGTTGGCAACCACATGCTGAAGCGTATGGCGAACTGGCCCAGCAAACACAAACTGGTCGGCGACGTTCGCGGCCGCGGCCTGATGATCGGCGTCGAAATCGTCAGAGACCAAAAGACCAAAGACTACGCCGCCACCGAGCGCGACCGCATCATCCAAACCGCGTTTGAGCACGGCATTCTGTTTCTGGGCTGTGGCCCCAGCACCATCCGCATAGCCCCACCCCTAATAGTGACCAAAGAGGAAGCCGACATCGCCATGGACACGCTTGAAGAATCCATCGCGACCGTGAGCCAAGGTTAAACAGCCGCGCGACCTCCTGCGCCGGCTGCGTGGGGGCAGGCCGTTTTACTTGGCCTGCCCATTTTATTATTCTCGCTCTATTGTTTCCGCCTAAAGATTCTTGTTTTCTTAATCCGTCAGTCGCGCCGAAACAAATTTTCACGACCCGGGTTGAATTAATATGGATCAGTCTTGGTCTGGGCACTCGCTCGGACAAAGTGACCGTGCCAAGCTCTTGAGGTGTTCTATGAAATTCTTCCACCTTGCCGTTTTAGCATTAATCATGACTTCCGCCGCCGCATCCGCCCAGACACAGCAGGACTGGGTTCCTCACGGCATTGAAAACCTGGGGCAGAATGCTTCCTCGCGAACGGAGTTCACCCTGGACCACTCCATGCTTGTGTTTGCGTCCAAGCTGGACCAGGACGACGAAGACCTGCGCCGTGTAGTCGCGGGCGTGGATGGCATCTCTGTCCACAGCTACCGTTTCCCGAAGCCCGGAATGTACGATTCGGGAGCTCTGAACTCGGTGCGCCAACAGTTCCACGCCGCAGGCTGGAAGCACATGGTCAGCACACATGACAAAAACGGAGGTTCCGGCGCAACCGACCTCTGGGTCCACTTCGAAAATAAGACCATCCGCAACGTCGCGGTGCTGCTCAGCGGGGAGAAACAGCTGAACCTGATCGCAGTCTCAGGATCGATTAGCCCAATCGACCTCCTTCATCTCAGCGGCCACTTCGGCATCCCCAAGATTGAAGGCGGAGCGGTCGTTCCGGCCGCCGACAGCGACCGCTAGCGTGGGAGGCGAGGCCGCGCAATCGGCGGGAAAGCGGTGCAGTAAACGCATGGGACAGCATCGTCCGCGCCGGTCGCGCCTCCGAACAACAATTACCTGGACTTCCTCTCCGAAAATGGTGGGTTCAGGGACAGCGGATGCCCAGACAACAGTAACAAGGCCGAATGGATTGATCCCGCAAGGGTAGAGCTACCTGGCTCGCTCGATTGCTACACCCACGATAGCCTGGTGACCAATGTCAACGGAGACAAGGGCGTGAGTTGGCGCTACTACACGCCGTCGAAAGGCGTGATCTGGGACGCGCCAGCGTCCATCCCGGAAGTCTGCTATGGAGAAAACAACCTGAACAACCAAGGCCAGCCCTGCTCGGGAAACGAATGGGCCAATATCGTCCTCCCGGGCTCCGGACAGACTGGGGGAGCGCCAGTGCTGACCGACATTGCCAACTGCAACCTGCAAAAAATAAGCTGGGTCATTCCCGACGAGAAGTGGTCCGACCATCCTGGGCATACCGGTCCGGCGTACGGGCCGTCGTGGGTTGGAGACATCATTGATGCAGTCGGCAACAGCTGGGCTAACAGCAATGGCAAGTGCGACTACTGGGGTACTAACTCATCGACGCCTGAGCCGACCGCTGTCTTCGTCGTCTGGGACGACTGGGGCGGCTGGTTCGACCACATTACTCCACCGTTCGTCTACAGAGGCACGGACAACCCACCTTCATGCACTGCCCAAGAAGCGCCTAACGGATGGGGCTGCGGCAACGTCTACGGGTTTCGGGTGCCATTTCTAGCGGTCTCCGAGTACACCAGAGCAGGCTATGTTTCCGGCGCATGCACCGGAAACTGCCCCAACAAGAATTTTCCCTACGTGCACGACTTCGGCAGCATTCTGGCGTTTACCGAGTACAACTTTGGCCTTAAACCCATTGACCAGAGTGGCGACAACGGCTACGCAGATGCCAACGCCTTGGACGGTGCGAACGGAAACGTCCCCCTGTCAGACTTTTTCAGGTTGAGCAACCAACGCAATTTTACAAACATCACGACTCCGTATCCGCCCATTTTCTTTGAGGGCTTCTATTTTAATAATCCGGGGTATCCACCTACTGGCCCGGATGGTACCGACTCGGACTGACGGAAAATAGGTTGGCCTCGAAAACAAACGGTGGTACAGTGCGGGCAGCCGGGAGAGTCCTCCCGCTGCCCTCTGCAAGCTGCCATTCAGCTCAAGGAGTATTAGATGAGATCAGATCCACGGTCAGCCAAGCTTGCACAGGCACTGGCCGTGGTCGTTATTGGGGTAATCTTGGTGCCCGCAGCGCTCGGAGCAGGCAAATATAAAGTCCTGCACAATTTTGGCGCCAGCAATGACGGGAATTTCCCTTCGGGGTCCCTTCTCATAGACAAGGCAGGCAATCTTTATGGGGCGACGGGCGGCGGGCCAGGTGAATATGGCTACGGCATCGTGTTCGAGCTCAAGCATCATGCGAACGGCACGTGGGCCGAGGAAGTTCTGCATGACCTCACCGGGGGCAGCGACGGCGCCTTCCCGGACGGCGGCCTGGTTTTCGACCATGCTGGGAACCTTTTCGGCACCGTGCACGGCGACCTCGGCGGGGATGCAGGCGGAGTGTTCGAGCTAACAGCGGGCTCTGGCGGTTGGAGCAACACCGTGATCTATGGCAACAATGCAGGGCCGGGCATCATCTCGGACAAGCTGGGGAATCTGTACGGAGAGATTGGCCCGGGCGACTACTTTCATGTGGGCGCAATTGGAGAGCTGTCTCCCGGTTCTGCCGGCTGGGTCTATAAGCAGCTATACAGTTTCTGCAGCCAGTACCGCTGCGAGGACGGATATAGTCCGCCGGCTCCTCCGGTCTGGGACGACTATGGCAACCTCTACGGCACCACGACCGACGGCGGCATCAGTCAACCAAAATGCTGGACCAGTTCCGGCTGTGGGGTAGTCTTCAGGATGACTCCAGAGGGAGATGGCACCTGGACCTACCGTATCCTGCACCGATTCGCGTCATTTCCTAGTGACGGCCAGACCCCGTCGGGCGGGCTGGTGCTGAGTGCAACGGGCGATCTCTACGGTGGTACGGCGTTGGGCGGAGTCCACAACAATGGCACGATTTTCAAGTTCACGCCCTCGGCAAACAATCACTGGAAACAGACCGTGCTCTACGACTTTCCCGCAAGCTGCGTAGAGGGATGCGGACCAACCAGAACGTTAGTATTCGACAAAGCCGGGAATTTGTACGGCGCGGCCAGCGGCGGCTTGGCTGACTGCCAGGGCTATACCTGCGGGGTGATTTTCAAACTGACGCCGCAAGCCGAGGGGAAATGGAAATACAGCGTGGTCCACAAATTCAACGGCACGGACGGCGGTTTCCCCTACGGAGTAATTCTCGATAATAAGGGGAACCTGTATGGCACTACGCAAGCCTTTGGCGCCTACGGCTACGGCGTGGCCTTCGAGATCACGCAGTAGGCTTCGATCGTGAGTGCACTCACGCACTGAATTTTTCCAGTTCATGGGCTGCAGGCTTACCCCCGAAGACCCGGTACCCCTGTGCTCAACTCTACCAACCGCGCTTCCCTTCAGTAACTTGATCGCGGCGTGTTACCCTGTCAATCTTGCCCCCGGGACGGACTTTCTTTCCGTTGGGGGGACAACTGCTCTATGATTTCCGAATCAAAGCATCTCGTGTCACGCAAATCTCTGCTTTTTGTAATACTTGCGCTGTGCTGCGCCAGCGCCGCATGGGCCGGACAGTGGACCGCGTTAGGGCCAGACGGAGGCGACGTTCGCAGCCTCACCTACGATCCACAGAATCCTGATCACATTTTCCTGGGAACCAGCACAGGAAGCCTTTTCACTTCGACCGACGGCGGACATAGCTGGACTAAGTTTGCGCACCTCGGCGGTGGCGACGATTATGTGATCGACCACCTCGCCATTGATCCGCAGAGCCCGAACAAAATGTATGCCGCTGCCTGGAGCGTAGAAAATCAGCAGGCGGGCGATCTGTTCCGCTCGAACGATGGCGGAACCACTTGGGAAACCACTCCAGCCATGCATGGCAAATCGATTCGCGCCATGACGATTTCTGCCTCCGATTCAAAGACTCTGGTCGCGGGCGCGCTGGATGGCGTTTTCCGCAGCACCGACGGCGGCAAGAACTGGCAGAAAATTTCCTCCTCCAACCAGGAAATTCATAACATCGAATCCATCGCCGTCGATCCCAAGAATCCGAACGTCGTTTATGCCGGCACCTGGCATCTGGCTTGGAAGACCGACGATGGCGGCGCTAACTGGCATCACATCAACAAAGGCATGATTGAAGACTCCGACGTGTTCTCGATCATCGTCGATTCGACCAATCCTTCCGTCGTATTCGCCAGCGCTTGCTCTGGCATCTACAAGAGCCAGAGCGCCGGTGATTCTTTCCAGAAGATTCAGGGCATCCCGTTCTCCGCGCGCCGCACCCGGGTGCTGAAGCAGGATCCGAGCAACGCGTCAACTGTCTATGCCGGAACCACCGAAGGCCTTTGGAAAACCACCGACGCGGGCAAGACTTGGACTCGCGTAAGCAATCCTGATGTCGTAGTTAACGATGTGATGGTCGATCCGCGCAATTCATCGCGAGTCATGCTGGCGACCGATCGCGCCGGCGTCCTGGCTAGCGAAGACGGCGGACACAGCTTCGTTACTTCGAATCATGGCTACACGCATCGCTACGTCACTTCGATCCTCGCGGACAAGAGCGATTCCAACACCATCTACGTGGGCGTGGTAAACGACCGCGAACTGGGCGGAGTCTTTGTTTCCCACGATGCTGGACAGCACTGGCTGCAGAAGAGCAAAGGCCTCGACGGCCGCGACGTGTTCACCTTGAAGCAGGCCAGCAATGGCGAACTCGTAGCCGGAACCAATCGCGGCATGTTCATCCTGGCCCACAACGCGACCGAGTGGAGCCCGATTAACACGGTCATCAACCGCACCGCGGCTCCGCACAGAACAAAGAAAGGTAGCAGACCAGTAAAGACCGAAACTCACTCCATCCTGACGGCGCGCGTAAGTGAGATCGAGATCACACCCACCACCTGGATGGCTGCGACCTCCGCAGGCTTGTACACCAGTACCAATCAAGGCAAGAGCTGGAGCGGCGGTCCAGTCATGGGCAAACAGGATTTCGTCTCTGTGCAATCCAACGGAAGCCTGATCGCGTTGGCCACTCGCAGCAGCGTTCTGGTTTCAACCGACGATGGCAAGAGCTGGCAAGACTCGAGCCTGTCTTCCTACGTAAGCAGCATTCGTGGCGTCACGGTCACTCCTGAAGGCCAGATTATGTTTGCTTCAAGGGAAGGCGCATTCCGCAGCCCGAACGCGGGTGGTGGATGGGAGCACATGCAGAATGGTCTCCCGGATAAGAACATCAGCTCCATCAGCTACGACCACAGCCACAAGCGCCTGCTGGCCACCAGCACCGAAACCGGCGTAGTCTTCGAGAGCATGGATGCTGGCCATACCTGGACCCGTGGTCCTGACACTGGCTATCCGCTGCGCAACATCAGCATCGTGCACGGCCGCTTCGTGGCCGCCACTCCGTTTGACGGCGTCGTGATGCAACCCGAGAACGAAGATCGCAGCGCATCAACCGAGGTGAGTCGGCGCACCAACTAATCGGCAACCAGCAGTAGAACCCAACGGAGAAGCGGCGTCAGCGGCTCCTCCGTTTTGTTTTGTCTTTAAAGATAAGGGTGCCCCACCCCTTCCGCGCTCTTTGCGGAAGGAGTGGGTCGCGAGACCCTCAACCTTTCATGAAGCTTACTTTCCTATTGGCAGGTAGGAAACTTGAGCGAAGCTACCCGCGTGTGGAAAGTCAAAAAGTCCTTCTTCGCTGTCTTAGGGATGTACTGGTTCACATACCAGAAAGTGCAATCATCCGACGGATCAATAACCATACTGCTGTAGTCTCCCCAGCGATTCGCCCCGGTCGCAGAACCTTTCGCAATGAAGATCGTGGCCGGACTCTCCATGGTGTTCAGAGTATCGGTCGGCACTCGTCCGGTGAAAGCGATAGACGGGTGCAAAGTGCTGGCATTGGATTCGCTGTACCCAAAGGCCATGTCGCCCGCTTTGTCCATGTCGATGCTTCCCATCCACAGCGAATTGTCGCCGCTGGTGAACGTTCCCTGCTGATAAATCTTGGGAGTGCCGTTTGGATCGCGGATTTCGTACCACCGCTCGCCCGACGCCGCCTTGCTGGTCATCACTGAATGGCTGACAACAAGCGATTCGTGGTCAGTAAAGTTTCGATAGGCTAGGCGGAACATCAGGCGATCGCCGAGCGAATCAAGTTTCTGCGTCGTGCCCGGCTGCGGAATACAGCTTCCGCCTCCGCAGGCCATGGTGTAAGCCTTCACCGGAATATTGAACGGACCTGTAAACTTCGACTTCGACGGATTGGCAAAGTCCACATGAAAACGGTAGAGGTGCAGAGAGGTTGAGCTGGAGAGATCCACAAAAAAGCTGGGCTCGCCAGTCGGTGGAGGCGTGGCTCCATCCGCGTTCGACGGAAGAAAAGAGAACTCATTCGCATTCTTGAAGCAAACTGCCTTGGCTGCGGCGCCAGTCAGCATTGCTGCGCGATCGTACGCGCAAGCGTCGTCGGCGATGAATGACTTGGGGCTGAACAGATTGTAGTTGGCGTAGTAAGCGTCGGGCCACACGCTCAGCTTGTCATAGTCGTTAAGCACCTTGTTTCCGAACTTATAAACATAACGGTGATATTTTCCGGTTGCGTCAGAACTTTCAGAGACGGCAATACATTCATTTCCCGTACTGAAAGTACTGTCGCCGGCGATCTGGCTGATAATCCAGCGATTGGCAAACTGATCGTAGAGCACGATAGGATCAGTCCAGAAGAAAGTCTGGCCCTGCCCGCAGAGTCCCGGGAGACCAGTGAACAGCGCACTGATCTGTTGCGGACCGAACACCGACTTGCCGGTAGTCTTATCGTAAACCTGCCAAGCGGTATTGATAGTTTCGACGACCTGCGTGGCTCCCACGGCCAGATTGTCATCAGAAGGAACGCCCTCGAGAGCCTTGCCATTGGCCGAGTTCGGAATACCTTCGAAGTTAAGCTCGATATTCGCAGAAACTGGCGGCGCGACGTAACTTTGTTCTGCGCGGTCTGCGACTGCGACAGCGGCTCCCGCAAGAATCCGGCGTGGCCGCGGATGTTCGACTTCGTGAGGAGCAGGGCCCTGCGGAGTCGCCATCGAATATTCGCCCGGCGGCAACGAAGTATCGTGATAACTGTCGTAAACAACTTCGGGACGGCTTACCGACTGCTTCTGAGCGAACGCATTACCTGGGAGCACCACGAGGCAGATCACAATCGACACTGCAAGCAGGGCGACTCTGCTATTCATAGATTCCTCTTTTTATTAATCTGCAACCGTTGAGGTTCGCCAAAGTGTGATCTGGTTTGAGCGCGTCGTCAAGATGAAAGAACTTGCAGTTGGGTCGCAGGAAAATGGAGGACGGGTGTCTCGCCCGTCTCGCCGGGCGGGAACGCCCAGCCTCTATTGAAAAGCAGGTTCTCTGCCAGCCGAAGGAATTATTGCCCTTCGCGCTGATTTAATTTGCCCGAAAACAGACTGTCATCACGGTGTCGTGCCAAAGGATTGTTTCCGCTTGGCGCCTCGACTGAGGTTACGGCGAAAGCGCTGGACTTTCGCGCGGTTACCGCACGCCTTCATATCGCACCAGCGCCGCATTCCGTTGCGGCTGTCATCGACAAACAACCACGAACAGCTTTCTCCCGAGCATTGCCGCACGCGTGTCAACGCCTCTGACGTCAGAAGATCGGCGGCCGAACGGGCGATTTCTTGCAAGATGCGATCCAACGGATGGGTCGACGCCGGCCACATCAGCCGGTAGTGATTGGCCGCTGCGTGAAATTCGGCGCGCCGGATCGCATTCTGGTAGAAACTCTGAAATTTACGAAGTGCCTCCGGCCGGGGCTTCTTTCCGTTTGCCGCCGGGCTGAAGATTTCATAGAGCAACTCGCGCAGCGCTAGGGCGCGCCGGAATCGCACTTGGTAAGCGTGAGCCCTCCCGAGTTTATGGATCTCCGCGCCGCGAAGCAGTCCCCCCTGAGTTGCCCATTCCACCAGGTCAGAAGAGGTCTTCAAATCTTCGCCAGGGTCGGACTCGCCGTGGCTGTGCAAGGTGTTGGTGAAATCGAGCGCCAAATTGCCGCCGAGAAATTCATAGTGCATATTGAATATTGTAACTCCTATTAGCAGATTGACAGGTTACAGTAATTGCGACTAAACTTGTAACCACTATAGTTGATATTAGAGGTTACTGTAAACAGCACTCGCAAGCGGAGAATCTATGGCAATCCATTCTTTTCAACTGCCGTATTCCGAAAGTGCCGTTCAGGATCTACGTGATCGGCTCGCGCGCACGCGCTGGCCCGATACGATCCCTGGTTCAGGCTGGGAGTACGGATTTGATCTCGCATATCTGCAACGCATTTGCCGCTATTGGCGCGAGGAGTTTGACTGGAAAGCGGAAATCGAGCGACTGGCATCACTGCATCACCTGCGGTACACCGCGGGCGACGACTCCATCCATTTTGTTCACGAACGCGGACGGGGACCCTCGCCAATCCCGATTTTGTTGCTCCATGGCTGGCCCGGATCGTTTCTTGAAATGCGGAAATTGCTTCCCCGGCTAACCGATCCGGCAGCGCACGGAGGGGAGCCATCCGATTCGTTCGACGTAGTCGTGCCGTCTCTCCCGGGTTTTGGATTTTCCAGCCGGCCCACAGCGCCTGGGATGAATACCGCCCGAATGGCAGACCTGTTTGCCGAGTTGATGACACAACTTGGATACGAACGTTTCGCCTGCCACGGCGGCGACTTTGGAGCCGAAGTGTGCAGTCGGCTGGGACGCCGTCACGCTGCGCGCATCATCGGGCTGCACTTGAATTACACTCCGGGGTCCTACCGGCCCGGCCTTGAGCCCGGAGCAGCCCTGAGCCGAGAAGAGCAGCAGTTTCTCGCAGGCGCGGACCGGTGGTTAGAAGAATTTGGCGCATACGACCACATTCAGTCTCGCACGCCGCAAACCGTTGCCTGCGGACTGAACGACTCTCCCGCTGCGCTGGCCGCCTGGATCCTTGAAAAATTCAGGGACTGGGCCGACTGCGACGGCAACCTTGAAAAACGCTTCACCTGGGACGAGTTGCTGGCGAATGTCACGCTTTACTGGATGACCGAAACCATTCGCTCATCGTCCCATTTGTACTTCGAAACCAGAACGGCCCCGCTTCATCTCGCATCAGGTGAGCGCATCGAAGTACCTTGCGGCATCGCGCACCTTCCCAGGGAAGCGCCATTTCCGCCCCGGTCGTGGATCGAGCGTGGTTACAACGTACAGCACTGGACCGAATTCGCCAGCGGCGGACACTTCGCGGCGATGGAAGAACCGGAAGCATTAGCAACGGATATTCGCACCTTCTTCCGGAAATTCCGCAGCGATTTTCGCACTTAAGTTCCTCGGGGGAGTACAATCCAACCTCGGTAGCGATTTGTCGACGGGAAGTTCTTAGAGGATTTCTGATGTGTACTTGAAGATTCAGTCCCTGTTGATTTTGCTTTCGCTCTCCTCCCTGACGTTAGGGGCTTCTGTTCAGGAGTGTCCGCAATTTTCGGGTGTTGCAAAAGATAGGTTGGAACAGCAAGCTCGATGGCTCGTCAGCGATGCTCTCCAAAGACAGATTGCGGCAAGATCAACTGCATTTGAAAAGCTAATCGCGTTTGAGCGGTGCCACATCTTGCAAAGCAACCTCCTTTCCGACCTTGTCACGGAAGAGCAGGGGCCGTTCTTTATAGCCGACGATGTACCCCTCAAATCCAGGGTCGGACGCTATCAAAGGACTTGGATGATGGTGATCGCTCCGACTGAAGCGACTGGCAGGATGCCCGATGCCAATGTCCTGAAATTAACCGACCACAAGTGGACGCTGTTTAACCGTGAAAAAGGCGGGAGCATGCAAGTCCTCGCCACGGGAGCCTATTAAATTCGCCTTCTGTCAGCATCGTTAACAATCTTGTAGGTGGAAAACTCTGTCAAAACGTTGATTCTTTCTTTTCGCTGACGTAGAATTTTGCCACGGATTGTCCCTCCCGAAGGAGTCGCCATGCGACAAACACACGCACTCTACCTGGGAACAATAGCCTTTGCACTCTTCGCTTGCGGTATCTGTTCAGGACAGCTGGCTACTCACGATTCGTCTTCGTCCGGAAGGAAAAGCGGTTTCCCCGCATTCAAGGGTGACGGTGCGATCCCGCACAAGCCTGTCGCGGGGAATCCGTGGGTGCAACTGGCAGCGCTGACACCATCCGATCCCAATAATGTCAGCCAGTTCGGCGATTGTGTATCCATCGACGGCGATACCGTTGTAGTAGGAACGTCAGATCCTGACAACAAGTTTTATAGTTCCGAGGCGTATGTCTTCGTAAAGCCGAAAAGCGGATGGGCCAATATGACTCAGGTGGCGATCCTGACAGCGTCAGACAAACCTGAATTCTTCGCTAGTAGTGTCGCCGTCAGCGGCGACACTATAGCGATCGGAGCGCCACCGGCAAACGCAATCTACGTATACGTCAAACCGGCTTCCGGGTGGAAGAACATGACAGAGACGGCGAAGCTGACGATGGTGGGTAACGATAGCAGTCTTGGTATCTCGGTCTCTATTGCAGGTGACACAATCGTAGCTGGAGCTCCGGGTGCATCTATGGAGGGCCGAGGCGGGGCCTACGTATATGTCAAACCAGCGAATGGCTGGAAGAACATGACACAGACAGCAAGACTGACTTCCTCAGATGGAGTCGATGGAGACAATTTTGGCTGGTCGGTCAGCGTCAACGGAGATACCGTTGCGGCGGGAGCCCCACAATACCCCAACGGAGACGGGAAAGCTTACGTATTTGTGAAACCTGCAGACGGCTGGGTAAATATGACTCAGACAGCTGAGCTCACACCTACCGATGGCGCCTTGCAACTCGGCTTTGGTGCCTCAGTCGCAATAGCCAACGACACTGTAGCCGTGGGAGAGCCGTACGGAGGCTCTGAAATGGCCGAGGCTTATGTGTTTGTCAAGCCGCAAAGCGGATGGATCAACATGACCCAAACGGCAAAGCTGACTGCATCCGTTCAGGCGGCCTGGTTCGGTCTGTCGATCGCCACAACTGGAAACCTTGTGGCGGTGGGAGACTACTCCTATGGCCCCTGCAATTCCGGCTTCTGCCCTTTCGGCAACGAGGGTGCAACTTTTGTATATATCAAGCCCAAGAGTGGATGGACAGATACCTCGCACTTTGAAGCCAGGTTAACCGGGTCAGATGCACGATTTAATTCTGAATTGGCCTGGTCTGTAGCCGCTCAAGGAAACACGGTCGTGGCCGGTTCGCCTGGCTTGATGTCTGGTACTAAATATAGCGGTGGAGCATTCATCTTTTTCCTTCCTGAATAGCTGATTTCTTTGTTTGAGCAGAAAAGCCCTGTTTCGAGGAGTGCGCACCATGCAGCGGATATCAAGAAAGACCGAACTTTCTACCCGACTCGATCAACTGCTTACTTCTTACGCGATGGCGGCAACTGCCGCTGGTGTCGCGATGCTGGCATGCGCCGTGCCAGCAAATGCCCGTGTCGTCTGCGGACACTCCTCCGCGTCCATCGTTGGAGAAGGAACCATCCCTTTTAATCCGGCCAAGTCGCAATTCGCTCCGTTCAATCTGGCCCAGACCTACTTTGGTGGCGTCGGAACTACCTGGAACCGCGCCTTTTTCGCTCCCAATACAAAAGGAGCGAGTGATTTGCTGGCTACCAATCGCCTTCCTCGTCCTGTGGCAAAGGGCGAGGTGATCGGACCAAACGGACATTTTGGAAAGGGAAACTCGTACGGCTTGCTCCTCACTTATGGGAACTATCGGGGCGGAACAACCAACAACCACAATGGTAACTTCCCCTTTGATAAATCTGCATACCTCGGCTACAAATTCTCGATCTCAGGGCAAGATCATTTTGGATGGGCGCGGCTGAGAGTGGACGTACAAAAGCCCCACACGGTTACTAAACTGCTCGCGTTCGGCTACGAAACTGTTCCCGGGAAAGCAGTCAAGGCAGGATTTTGCGCAGGTGCGGACGCAACAACCACAGATGCTGATACTAAAACGTCTGGAAATGAGTTGACGGCCGCACCATTGGGCCTACTCGCTCTGGGCGCCAAAGCGCGTGACTAAGTCACGTCTCCCACGTTTGTTCTTCTAAGAGTTGAAACTGTCGGAAAAGTACTACGCGTCATTCGCACCGGCATTACGTGATGGTACGCGGCGAATTATGGAAAGCGGCAGCGAATTAGACGCCAGTCGATACGCGGTTGCCCGCCAAAACACCACAACTGCAATAAGGGGGTTTTAAGTGTAATCGCCTGTTTGCGTAAATCGACACCGCGTATTGCCCACCGAGCAGGTTTTGTCACAGAAAGCCTTGCCCAACGGGGCTATAATGCTCGTGGCTGTAAGGGGTCGGGCTGCGATCTCCCCGCCACACGATTCCATGGTCAGCGAGGTACAGGTGACCAATAGGCTCTGCTTACTGACATTCCTTCTCGTGCCTGTGTTGGCAGCACTCGCACAGGCGCAAACCTTTACCACACTTGTCAACCTTCACGGCGTGGACTTCTCTAACGCGGGCGTAGTTCGGGACGCAGCTGGCAACCTGTATGGGACCGCCGCCGGCGGGGGCGACTTTAACTGCGAACCCCCAAATGGCTGCGGCGCGGTTTTTGAGCTGACCACCGACGGCACGTTCATTGTGCTGGTCACTTTTGAGGGGACGAATGGCATAGGCCCCGCCACACCTGTGATAAGAGACAGGGCCGGCAACATCTATGGAACCACCGCTGCGGGCGGCTACGGCGGCGGGGGCACGATCTTCAAGATCGACACTGCGGGGAAGGAGACTGTGCTGCACAACTTTTCCTATCTCAGCGGCCAGGACTGCTCGCCAGCGCAAGGCCTGGTCATGGACAAATCTGGCAACCTGTTCGGCACTACTTCTTCTTCGGATTGCAATCATCCAGGCGGGACGATATTCAAGATTGACAGCGCGGGGAAATTTACCGTTCTCCACAACTTCAGCGGGGTGCCGTCGGATGGCTCGTACCCAAACTATGGACATCTGACGATGGACAAGAGCGGCAACCTGTATGGCGTCACCGAGAGGGGTGGCTCGGCCTCATGCATCGATTGGTGGGGGCCGGGAGGCTGCGGGGTGCTGTACAAGTTGAGAGAGAACGGTACGTTTGCCCTGCTACACAGCTTTGGGGGCTGGCCGTGGGACGGCTGCGGCCCGATGGGATCCGTTGCAGTGGACGAAGCTGGAAACTTTTATGGCACCACCGTCTACTGCGGTTTCAATAATCAGGGGACTATATGGAAGGTGACCAAGGCGGGCAAGGAGACCATCTTGCACAACTTTGCCGGGGGTACGTCGGACGGCTGTCAGCCGCAGGCGGGCGTGACTCGGGATTCGAACGGCGATCTCTACGGGGTCACCGACTGCGGCGGCACCTACGACCAAGGAACGTTGTACGAGTTGAGTGCGAACGGATCCTTCACTCTGCTGCACAGCTTTAGCGTCTCAGAGGGATTTCCCCCCATAGGCGAAGTGTTGCGCATTGCCAACGGTACGATCTTCGGCACGACCTGGTTTGGCGGAACGTACGAGGGTGGGACGGTGTGGGAGTACGTGCCCTAAGCCTTGCGGTAAATAAAGGGGGTTGGCCTGCTTGCAAAGCGCGGAGACACACCCGCGCACTAATTGTTACAAAATCTCTATTACACTCACAATGCGGCATTGACCGTCCCGGAAACGGTTGTCGGCAAGGGAGGTTGAGATTCGCCACGCTATTGCTCGCGAGTGGCACAAAAACGGCACAGTCGCGTGCAAACCCGCTGTAAGTGCTTTAGTTGTAGCAGCCGGACCTGTAAGCCGAATTCTGTCTGCGGGATTGCTCCTGCAGGACGGTCATTCCTCTGGGCCGCGCATTACTGCGCGGCTCAAGCGACCTACCCGGAGGTTGTGACGCGCCGAGCCGGCACGTTCAGGCGAAGCTTGCGCTCCGGCCTGGGTCCCTCCCTATTTGGTCTTGCTCCGTGTGGGGTTTGCCCTGCCCGCTGCATTACTGCGGCGGCGGTGCGCTCTTACCGCACCTTTTCACCCTTACCTCGCGCATCCGAAGATGCACCAGGCGGTATGTTCTCTGTGGCACTAGCCGTCAACCGGGCTTGAACCCGGCTTCCCGGACGTTATCCGGCACACTGCTCTGCGGAGTTCGGACTTTCCTCCCCCGTTCCTTGACGAAACAGGAGCGACCGTCCGGTCCAGCTGCCTACGAATTCATTATATGCGATATATGCGATAGGGCTGAGAGTCGTTGGTCGTTGGTCGTTAGTCGTTGGCGGTTGTTGCGAGTTCCGACCAACGACCAACGAACGAAGGACCCACGACGAAAAGCCCGCAAACTGTTTCATCTTGACAAACCTCCCGGGGAGACGACAATTACACACACATCCAGCGGCGGAGAAACGGAGAAGCATATGATCTCTAAGTCAGTCCGCTCGGCAAGTTTGAATCTGTCCCTCGTCGCTTTGCTGGGGACCTTTCTGTGGGCACAGCCCACACAACCTGCCGCTTGTTCTGTTACTACTCTGCATGGTCGCTACGGATTCGCAATCAACGGCACCGACAGCGGCAATCCGATTACCGCCGTTGGGCAGATAGCGGCGAATGAAGGTAACCTCGCTGGTAATGAGACCATCAGCGACAACGGATCGGTAGGCAATCTTCTCGGGGTGCTGGGCAAGTACACCGTCAACTCCGATTGCACTGGCACCATGACAATTCAGGCGCAAGGCCGCTCGAAACAAAATTTCAACATCACCGTCATCTCTGGGGGCAAACAAATCGACATGGTCCAGACTGACAGCGGCGCCACCAACTTGGGAACCGCCCAGGCCCAAGTTTCTAAATCTTGCTCTACCGCAGGAGTCAAGGGCGTTTACGGCTTGCAGGGCGGGGGTACTGAAATTGGCGTCGGGCCCCTGGCCCTCGGTGGGCAGATTACGTTGCGCGGAGATGGAACCGTCGACGGAACTGCGACCGTGAGCGTCAATGGATCGATCGCGTCGAACCAACAAATTTCGGGAGCCTACAAGGTCATCCGTATATGCCAGGGCGCCGCGGTAATTCAGGTCGGCAACCAGGAACCCATCCACTTGAACCTGGTGGTGGTGAATGGCCAACACGAAGTCCTTTTTATTGAGGGCGACAAGAACAGCCTGCTGTCCGGCTCCTTGCAGCAGTAGCTCAGGAAATACAACGTGCACGTGGCAAACCCAGATATACAACTGCTACAAGGGTAACGTCAACGGCTTCTGCCCGTAATTTGCCGCGAACCTAGCCCAAACCTCAAACGGGGAGGAACGGAAAAAGCGTCCCTCCCCGTTATCTACGGTCACGAGCCAGGCCCTAAACTCCGCCCAACAACTACGGCGTCACCTCGAAGACCACACCGCATCCATCCCCGCAATTCTGGTGATCGCCGCCCGCCGAGGCCGCACCCACGAGATCGTTGCCCTCGAACATGGGTGGCCCTGGGAACCGCCCATCCGTACCGCCCGTGAACGTGTAGAGCACCCGCGCTTTCCATGCGTCTGAAGCGTGCACAAGCTCGAAGACATCGCCTGCTTGCGTGTTGTCCCCACTTGCACTGCCATAAAGGTTACCTGCCTTGCTCATTAGCAGGGGGCCGCTGGGGTATCGACCATCCTTAGCGCCGGTAAAATGGTGCAGGATGGTCTCGGACCACTGACCATTTGAACCGGCCGTCAGAGCAAAAAGGGCTCCGCACCCGCAGCAGCCGCAGGAATAACCTCCGCCCGACTCCGTGGCCCCATAAAGAGCGCCTGCTTCATCGAAGATGAGAGCGCCAGCAGGATACGCCCCGTCATAATAGTTAAAGTTGTAGAGTACCTTCTCTGACCACCTGCTTTTTGATGAGCGAGTCAGTTCGAAAACGACCCCGTAACTGTAGACACCTCCCTCAGCCGTCCCGCCGTAGAGATTGCCCTTCGCATCTAAAATTAGCCCGTTGGAAGCATACCTCCCGTCCGTGTCGTTAAAGCTGTAAATCACGCGCTCCACCCAGCGTCCTTTCGAGGGCGTTAACTCAAACACGGTTCCACAGCCGCCGTTGCAGCTCCCAGTACCGCCGTACGCGGTGGCCCCGTAGATATTGCCTGTCGGGCCCAGCACAACTCCTGCATAAGGGATGGCGCCATCGCCTTGACCTGGTTCGAAGCGATGGATTACAGTTTCGGCCCAACTACCATGCGAATCCCGCGTCAGCTCAAAGACCGTTCCGCACCCCTCCGAGCACAGTTTCTGCGCACCACCCCCAGCAGCGGTCGTCCCATATATATTGCCGACGCTATCAAGTGTGAGACCGTAGGGCCCGTCTCCGTCGTTGCCTTTCCCGAAAGTGTGGAGCACAGTCTCCTTCCAGTCCGTACCCGAGCGCTTCAATTCGAACACAGTGCCATTACCGTAGGCACCGCCGTAAACCGAAACGCCATAGAGAGTCCCCGCATTGTCAGCCACCAGCGTGCCGACCGGCGTCGCCCCATCGCTGCCGCCCTTGAAGCTGTACAGCACCTTCTCTTTGCCGCCCGCCCAAGCGCCGGGCGCCAGCACCAAAGCCATCGCAAACATCGCGAAAACCACCATCATTCTTGAGCAGGATTTCCACTGCATGCTCGTTACCTCACTTCGGAAACATAGCCGGGGACAAGCAGAGGGAAAGACTCAAGCCAAATCCGCACCAGCGGCCTAGAATATACTACGAAATCTATACCGAGCCCTATTCTTTTCCGGACCCCAACCCAGCCTCTGCTAGACTGGCGGCACGCTCTGAAGCCTAACGCATGAAGCCCGCGCCATGACCATCCTCGAAGCCATCCGCATCGCCCTGCAATCGTTGTGGGCGAACAAACTGCGCTCGGCGCTGACGCTGCTCGGCGTCGTGATCGGCGTGGCGGCTGTTATCGCGGTCGTCACGTTCGTCAACGGCATCAATGGCTATGTCGCGGAGAAGATTTTCAACCTCGGTGCGGATGTCTTCATCATCAGCAAAGTCTCGCCGGTAATCACCAACATTGACCAGTTCCTCGAAGGCCAGAAACGCAAAGATCTCACGCTCGACGACTACGAGGCGGTCCTCGACGCTTGCCGCCACTGCACGCTGGTAGGCGCGTCCATTACCAACACCAGCGGCCACATTAAATACGGAGAGCAGTCGCTCAGCGATTCCTGGATACGCGGCATGACGCCGTCGATGTCGACCATCTACGATCTCGATCTGACCGCGGGACGCATGCTCAATCGCAACGACGAGAACAATCGCTCGAACGTAGCCGTGATTGGCACCGACGTAGCCGAAAATCTTTTTTCGGGCGTCGACCCCTTGGGCAAGGAGATCCGCATTGAAGGCCAGATCTACACAGTGATTGGTGTCGGGAAGAAGCAGGGCAAAACATTAGGCCAAAGCCGCGACAATTACGCCGGAATTCCCATCACCACATATCTGAAACAATTCGGCGGGCATACCAGCGTGCGCATTTCCGGCAAGGCCAACGGCGTCGGCAGCCAACTGGAGTCTGCGATTGATGAAGCGCGCGTGATTCTCCGATCCCGGCGTCACGATCTCCCTGGCAAGCCCGACAGCTTCGCCGCTGAAACGAATCAAAGTTTCTTGAGCATCTGGTCGAGTCTGAGTGGAACATTTTTTATTGCCATGGTCGCCATCGCCGCAATTTCGCTGGTCGTGGGTGGCATTGTGATCATGAACATCATGCTGGTTTCGGTCACCGAGCGCACCCGCGAAATCGGCATCCGCAAAGCTCTGGGAGCACGCAGTCAGGATGTACTGCTACAGTTTCTGATCGAGTCAGGAACCATGGCGCTGGTCGGAGGCCTCGTCGGAGTAATGTGCGGCATCGCCTTCGCCAAAGGGATTACCGCGCTGATCGGGATGCCCTCTGCAATCAAGCTCTGGGCGGTTATGGCGGGGCTGATCGTCTCAACCAGCGTCGGCGTATTTTTCGGAGTCTATCCCGCAAAACGAGCCGCGAGGTTAGATCCGATCGCCGCGCTGAGGTTTGAGCTGTAGGCAACAATTGTCGATCTCCAATTTTCGATTGCCGATTGAATAGCCTTGATGGTTCAAATTGACAATCGGAAATTGGCAATCGGAAATTTTCTTCATGATGCGCAAAAGCGATTACGGTGAAATTGTCCGGATGGCGCTGAATACCATCCGCAGCAACAAGCTGCGTTCCGCGCTTACGGTTCTGGGCATCGTTATTGGCGTCGCGGTTGTGATCGGCATTTCTTCTGTGGTTCGCGGGCTGAATGACAATGTAACGCAATCCATCACTAGCCTCGGATCCAATATTATTTTTGCCTTCCACATGGAGCCGTTCAGTTTCGGCCGCCCCACCGAAGAGATGCGCAAGCGCCGCGAACTCACCTACGACGATGCCATGGCAATGAAAGACTTGCCGCACTCGAAGGGCGTAACCGCAACTCTTCAATACATTCAGACGGAATTTGGCGAAGGCACCTATGTAGTCAAGTACGGCGACCATCGCGCCAAGAACACCATTCTTGAAGGCGACAGCGGTTCGTTGAAGGACGTCTACGACCTCGCTCTGACCTCGGGCCGCTGGTTTAACGATACCGACGACCAGCACCACTCAAAGGTCATTCTTCTCGGTTCCGATACGGCTGAAGAATTATTCCCTGACGGCGATCCGCTCGACAAAGAAATCAACATCGACGGCCAGATGTTCACCGTAATCGGCGTGGCCGCTCCGGTAAAAGGAGTTTTTTCCGGAGGCAACAATCCCAATAACAACATCGTCTATTTTCCGCTCAGCACGTTCCGTAAACTACATCCCGAGCTGAAGCAGTATTGGATCACGATCAAAGCCACTTCCCACGCGGACATGCCGAAGGCGATGGACGAGATGCGCGAAGTACTGCGCCGCCGTCGCAAGGTGCCGCCCGGACAAACCCGACAACTTTGTCATTCTCACCCAGGATTCTCTTTCTGACGTCTGGAATCAGATTACTGGCGCAGTCTTCATCTTCATGTTCGCGGTGTCGAGCGTGGGATTGGTCGTAGGCGGCGTGGGCGTGATGAACATCATGCTGGTCTCGGTGACCGAGCGAACGCGAGAGATTGGAGTACGCAAAGCCATCGGTGCCCGCAAGCGCGATATCCTGCTGCAATTCACGTTGGAGGCGATCACCTTAACCGCGATCGGCGGAATTCTCGGCGTGCTGCTGGGAGCAATGATTACTTGGACAATCCCCGCCATCTGGGACGCATTGCCCGCGCGAATGTCAGTATTCTGGGCCACCTTCGGCTTCGCATCAGCCGCGCTCGAAGGTCTCCTGTTTGGCATTTACCCCGCATGGAAAGCAGCCAATCTCGATCCGATAGAATCCTTGAGATACGAATAAAGCTCACAGTTTTTGCCAAACAAATTCTTCGCCCGTTAAGATCTTCCGGCAAACTGTAAGGTTCAAGCCATTCATGGCTCATCACTTCGCGAAGATCATCGAAGCCTTGGCCGTGACTGGCACGGTCGCAAGCATCATTTACTACAGCCTCTGCCTGTGGAGCGCAACATCATTTCTGACGGACGCGAAAGGCGAACAAGAATCTCCGCCCCACACAATCTCCACCTCCGGTCTCAATCCTGAAGCCGCTGCGCGGCACCGATCCTGAAATGTATGAAAGCTTCCGCAGCCATTGCCGACAGGATTATCCAGAATACGAAATCATCTTCGGCGTCAGCGATGCGAACGATCCTGCGATTCCACTGGTTGAGCGTCTAAGGAAAGAATTTCCGCAGCGCGCAATCCAGTTGCTGATCTGCCGCGAGAATCTCGGTGCCAACACCAAAGTCAGCAATCTGGCACAAATGGTAAGAGCGGCCCGTTATGAATATTTTGTCGTCAATGACAGCGACATTCGCGTTCAGCCCGACTATCTGCGGCATATTGTGGCGCCGCTGTCTGATCTCGAGGTTGGTTTAGTCACTTGCCTCTACCGCGGCATTGCGAATGAGACGGTGGGCTCGCGCCTCGAAGCACTCGGCATCAGCACCGATTTTGCCGCCGAAGTGCTGGTCGCGCAACTGGTCGAGCGCGGAATCAAATTCGGACTGGGCTCAACCCTCGCCTTCCGTCGCCGCGACCTGCAAGCGATCGGCGGCTTCGAATCTCTGGTCGACTATCTGGCCGACGATTACCAACTCGGGAGCCGCATCGCCGGGTTGAGACTGAAAGTGAAGCTGTCCGACGTTGTTGTCGAGACGTTCCTGCCGCAATACACGCTGCGCGGTTTCTGGGATCACCAGGTGCGTTGGGCGCGCACCATCCGCGATTCACGTTTCTTCGGCTACATCGGACTGGGAGTAACGTTCGGCATTGCCCTGGGCGTTGCTGGCATTGCTTTGCGCCAGCGGCGCAGGCTGGGCTTGGTGGTTGTTGACTCTTACCGCACTATTCCGCCTAGCAGTAGCGATCGCAGTCGGAAGCTCTTGTGCTCCAAGATAAACAAGCCATTTCTTCGCTCGCATTGCTTCCCATCCGCGATCTGATCGCGCTAGCAGTATGGATCGCCAGCTTCGCCGGTCATCAGGTGTCATGGCGAGGAGATAAATTCAAATTACAAAACGGCAAACTGATAAGAATAAAATGAAACGTGGAGGACCGGGGCCCTCGGCCGTCTGGCGAGAACTAATCGTGAGAGGCTCCAGCCAAAACGTCCTCAGAACTCGTCTCCAGGACCTCGCGCACTTTTCGCGCCAGAGTCTTCAATGAAAATGGCTTCTGCAGAAATCGTTTAGTGACGTCGATTTTCCCATGCTGCAGAACCGTCCTCTCCGCGTAGCCGGAGACGAATAAGACCTTCATTTCCGGGCGATCGTCGCCCAATCGTTCAGCGAGCCTGGGACCGCTCATTCTGGGCATCACCACATCCGTAATCATCAAGTGAATCGGCCCATCGTGCTCCCGCGCTTCGCGCAAAGCGTCCTCGCCATCAACTGCTTCGAGCACGTTGTAACCGCTTCCAATGAGAAATTGCCGCGATGCTTGTCGCACTGACGCTTCATCCTCCACCAGAAGCACAGTTTCGCAACCCCGCGGAGATTGCTCCGCCGGCTTAATCACGCGTACCTCGCTGCTCAATGAATGCACCTGGGGCAGGTAGATTTTGAAAGTAGTTCCCTGCGCCGGGCTCGCTATAAACCCAGACAAAACCGCCATTCTGCTTGACGATGCCGTATACAGTCGCCAACCCCAACCCGGTACCTTTACCTTCTTCTTTAGTGGTGTAGAAAGGCTCGAAAATATGTGACAGATGTTTGGTCGCAATTCCCTGGCCTGAGTCGGCCACCGTAAGCAATACGTAATCGCCCGGAGGCACGATGGAATGCCGCTGCACGTAGGCTTCATCAACTACAACCGTTGCCGTCTCGATCGTAAGCGTACCGCCGCTGGGCATGGCGTCGCGCGCATTGGCCGCTAGGTTCATGACGATCTGCTCGATTTGCACCGGGTCCGCTTTAACCTTTCCCAGATTTTCTTCAGGAAGGAAAATCAGCTCAATGTCTTCGCCAATCAACCGCGGCAGCATGACAGTAATTTCAGCGACCACCGTATTTAAATCGAGGACTTGCAACAACTGCATTTGCTTGCGGCCAAAGGCCAGCAATTGGCGCGTCAGATCAGCGGCGCGGCGCGATGCAGTTATAATTTCTCCGACATTTCTTCGCAGAGCATCGCCCTCGGCCAGCGAGTCGAGCATGAGTTCAGCGTACGCGCTGATCACCAGCAGCAGATTATTAAAATCGTGTGCCACGCCGCCCGCCAACCGGCCAATGGCATCCATCTTCTGTGCCTGCCGCAAATCCGATTCCAGTTGGCGCCGCTCGGTGATGTCCCGGCCAGTAGATATGAAATGCGTGATCTCTCCACTCGCGTCGCGCAGCGGGGTTAGCGCTTTTTCAATAATCACGGCTTCGCCGTTCTTCTTTCGGTCGGTGACAATTCCCCGGAAAACATTGCCGGAGAGAACCGTATTCCACATCTCCTCGTAAAGTTCACCCGCCTGCTGTTCAGACTTCAGTATTCCCAACGTTTGTCCAATCGCTTCTTGCCGCGAGTACCCAGTGATCGCCTCGAACGCCGGATTCACATATTCCATTACGCCCGATCGGTCCATAATGATCACGGAGTCGGTCGACTGCTCCACCAATCGCCAAAGCTTGCGTAGGGTTACCTCGGAATCCGGTTGCTGGCCATCTGCCGATTTCTCCTCGACGACGCCGGCTGCAGTTGCTCCTGCTTGCATCGCAAACGCGATTGCGCTTTTGCTTACAGGATCGCTTAGAAAAATGAGCGGAACGCGAGAATGAAGTTGGCGAACCGAACGCAGCAGTTGAAAAGCATGGTCATCAGTCGATTCGCTACTGCAAAGTAAAAGGTCATAACGTTTTTGTCCGTTCTGGTTAAGCAGGTCCGCGGGTGTAGCCAAGTGATCGAGATGCAAACGCCTGCGTCTCCCCATCCGTCAACAACTCGCGTAGATGAATGAAATACTGCCTGCTTCCTCCGACCAACACCAAATGCGGCGACCGGGGCATCGCTTTCGTTTTTTTCATGGCGCTATTCATCGCTAGTGGTTACATCGGACGCTGACCGCAGGAACGTCTGCCCTGCCAAGCGGGCTGTTCAAAAGATAAGGTGACCGAAGTTCCAATTCAGGAAAGATCAAATTCGCGAAAACACACTTTTGCGGAGTCCTTACGGGAGAGGTATTGCACTATTTTGAAAATTATCGGGACTTTGGGTAGCGTCTCGGCATTCCGATGAACCATGCTCGCTTGAGATGATCCAACACCACCGATCGTTTTTCCGCCGGCAAGAATGCTGATACCCCGAAGACAAGGAGGACCATAAGGATTAGGATAAGAAAACAAATCGCCGCCACTGTAACGAGCGCATCCATTATGCCGCGCCTCCAAAACCTGCTGCCCCATAATCCCACCATCTGGTCAAAACTCAAAGCGTGATCGGTACGCGAATTGCCACCACGCCCCTGTAGAGCGGTCCAAGAAAAAAAACTACTGAGTCCAACTCGACTTTTCACAACCGTGTCACTTGGAGCACAATAGAGTTACCAGTGAGGTGAGTTATGCATGTCGGCTTGCGCAAAGTTGCTTGGATTGCTCTTCTGGCTGTTTCCACCGCGGCCTTTGGCCAGCAGATTCGCGGCGATTACGTTGAGACCCGCAGCGCCGACGTGTACACGGGACAGTGTTTCGCTAATGGCGAGGTGAACCTGGTGGGCGACGAGGCTATTCTCGCGTGGCACGTCGCCAGTGGAAGCTGGGACGGCGTGGCCCTTGATGGTTTGACCATCGCCGCCGCAGTGCATGCCAACGCCACTCTAGGCGATCCCTACGCTAATCCCTATCCCGCGCGCGCCGTGTTGTTGGTCGACGATCAGGCAACTCCTCAGCAGCGTTCGGCGCTGATCGCGTTCGCCCATCAGATGGGAGGGGAACTCCTGCGTGACGCCCAGCAAGTAATCTCCGTGCCCATGGAACTGGCGGTGAATCCAGAACGCCATGGCGTAGCCTTGCTGCGTGCCGGGCAATTCGCCACCGTACAAACCCGTCCCGTCAACGGCAAAGACCATGTTTGCGGCAACGAGGTAACTTTTTATCCCCCGCTTACGCAACTGACCCACTCCATGCCGGCGGTAGCTCTGACTGATTCCTACCGTGGCCCGGGCTTGGACGTCGATTGGGAATCGCACGGCAGACGCAGCGCTTTCGTAGGAACTTTCGTGCGCTGATCTGCTTTTAGCCGTCAACCACGCGATCTCGGAATGCCTCAAAAGGCCCTGCTGCTGGCGGGTTTTGACCCCAGTATTACCGCTTGTTTCCGCTTGACCGAATCTCTTCATACCAAAGTAACGGCGCGAATTACCAAAGCGCATGCACATGGGACATCTATTAGCTACGGTTCGCGGGTGAGATGTTGAGGCTGTAATTTATGCCATCAAGAAAGCCGGCGAACCATGGGAAAGACTGATTTTCTGGACGAGGTTCACGTTCGCATCCTACGGGTGACCGAAGATCTGCGCGCGATTCAGCAAACTCTGAACTGCGCAGCCATGCAAGCGCCGAGCGATCCCGAACTGATGGAAGCCTTGTGCGAACTGCCGGAGATCGAGTCGCTCAACGTCTTGAAATCCGCGCTCGACCAGATGCGCCACTTCCTCTGGTTCTACACGCAGGTGATGACCAACGAATCAGAAGACGGCGAGCGGCTGCGACAAAGTGTTGGCCAGAAACCTTCCGCGGATAGCATGGTCAGCCCCAGAGTAGCGGCCGCAGAAAAATTCAAACGAGCCGCCGACACCGCCCTGCTGCAGTACCTATCCGACGGCAAAGTTCGCAAACCGAACTAGGCTGCTCCTAAGGCTTCTCAGAGAGTGTTCCACGTGGAACATCGCTTCAAGTCCAACATTCCGCTCGTGTTCTGACTCAATGCCTAAAAAGCGTAACGCAACGAGAATTGCACCAGCCGCGGCGTGCCCGTTGTGCCTACGATTTTTCCGAATGGGCTGTTGGTCGGGCTCGCAAGATACGCCTCGATATCCGTGACTGTGGGGTTGGCGAAGTTGGTGTGATTCCAGACATTGAAGAAATCGGCGGTGAAGCGGACCTCTTGCCGTTCGCCAATGTGAAAGTACTTGATCAACGACAGCGTCCCAGTTCTGCTGGAACGGACCGCGGTAAAGGTTGCGACCGAGGTTGCCGAAGCCCGTGGTGCAGAAGTTGGAATCGCTCGCGCACTGCGTCGGATACAACAGTGGCGCTGGCGTGAAGGCTGCCGGATTCAAGTATCCATTGGCTACGCGTTGATGAATATCACCGCTGGTCAGGCCACTGGCAATGGTCGCGCCCGGAGCGAGACTGGCTCCGAGAAGCGGCGTGCTTCCCTGGCCAAGAAAAGCGGTGCCAGCGCTTGAATCGAAAATCGAGAATGGAAGACCTGACTGAAAGATGGTCACGCCGCTCAGTTCCCATCCGCCGAGCGCCACCTGCTTTATCCCCGTGGAGTGAGCAAAAAACGGAAGCTGGTAAACGTAGCTCACCGACAGCCGATGCGGACGATTGAAGTCGGAAATTCCGCGCGAGGCATTGATATTGCTTTGATCGTTGTAGGCGGTATTGAACGCGGTATTGCCGGTTGAGGTCGCGTCAATGTTCTTCGAGTAGGTGTACGCGGCCTGCAAGTAATTTCGTCCCCATCGCCGCGAAGCCGTTGCCTGCAGCGCGTTGTAAATGGAGTAAGCATCGTTGGCGAAGATCTGGTAACCGCTATAACCATTCAGTCCCGGCGTCGGGGTACGCGCAATCGCATTGGCGAACGTGTTCGTCGTGATCTGATAGGTGTTGCCGCTGGTGTCCTTGACGGTGAAGGGATTCGCGGGGCTCGCGTCCACCGATTGAATTGCATCACGAGTTTCGCGCAAATGAATTCCGTGCGTTCCTACATACCCAACTTCCAGCACCCAACGCTTCCCAAGCTCTCGTTGCACTGTCAGATTCCACTGCTGCGTATTGGGCACGACGAAGTGGCGGGGCACTTCGAGCACGAACAAATTCTGCGTGCTGTTCACTCCCGGGCCCGTGCATCCGCCGTAAGTGGCCGCGCCGTTGGTGTTGGGGAAACTGGTCAGTTGCGCCAGGCAGGGCAGCCAGGCGGCTGAGAGCGTTCCCGCCGGTGGCACTGCGTTGGGATTGGTCGCGGGGGTTCCGGTGAAAAAATTGGACATGGTGAATCCTGGCGTTTGTCCGAAAAACACAATGGGGATGAATGGCGATTGGAAGCTGAGTTGATCGACGGCGCCAACGTCTTCGCGTACGTAATAGATGCCGTAGCCGCCGCGCAGCGTGGTCGTGTGGCGTCCGCCCATGTCCCAGGCGAAGCCAACGCGCGGTCCCCAGCCGGTAGCGACGCTGTTATTGAAAGTGGATCCGGCGGCATTTCCCGTGAGCCCCGGAACTCCCAGCTTGTCGACGCAACTGGGATAGATGAACGGATAGGTGCCGGTTTCGGTCAGGCTCGACTGGATGTTGCCAATGTGGCAATCGCCGTCTGTCCAAGCGCCGAGGAATTCCGTGCGCAAGCCGAGGTTCAGCGTGAGATTTGAGGTTGCCCTCCAGTCATCCTGCGCAAAGACGGCAGAATTGTTCTGGCGATACGTGTGGTTGTAGACGCCTCCGCCGCCGAAACTGAACTCCGGCGTGCCGCCTACGAAATTTCCGAAATCGGTGGATCCAGTTGTGTTGGTGAAAAAAAGCTGGCCGTTGAACACTTGAGGAAATTGCTTGTCCAGGTTGACCCGGACGAACTGGCCGCCGAAGGTAAATGTGTGCGCTCCGTGCACCCAGCCGAAATTATCGACAAAGTTGAAATTGTTTTGCGTCTGGTACTGATTGGCCTGGGGCGTGGGGCCGAACTGGAATCCGGAAGTTGAGAAAGTAAATTTGTAGATGCTGCTGGTTAGATTATCCGTAGGGCGGTCGATGCCGACATCGCCGACCGTGACCGGGTTGATGTTAATCGCGCTGTTGTTGATGCGAACGTAGCCAAAGCGGAAATCGTTGACTACGGTGTTGGAAAAAACGTGAGTCTCGTCCACGGTCAGAACGCGATCGTGAACCGGCAATTGATAAGGAAAGTTCAGATCGGTGCCGCTGGCCGCACCGCCCAGCGAAGCCTGCAGGCCACCTGCGCCAAAGGGAATGTTTTCCTGTGAATTGGAAAAGAAAAAGCGCTCTGAAACCCGGTCACGCGAATTGCGGAAATCACGATCCCAGTTGGCGGTGAACTGATCGTCGGTAAACTTGCCGGGTTGGCTGACGGTGAACTGAACCAATGAACCGGGCGCAGTGCCGGCGGGCACGTTCGGAAGCGGAAACAAATATCCGTTTGCTGGCGCACCGAACTGATTACTTTGAAAAGCCAGGATCGACGCCGCTACGGGATCGACCTTCGTCAATCCAAAATCAGCCGCCAGATTAGCTTCGGCTTGTGGGGTGGTCCCTCGATCCGCTGCTGGCACATAAGGAATGAAGGTGCTGATCAAAGTTCCGGGAGAGTCGCCGCTGCGCTGGCGCGTGCCTTGATAGTTGACGAAGAAGAATCCTAGTTTGCCGCCGGGGATGACGGGACCGCCGAGGCTGCCTCCAAAAATATTCTGCTGAATTTGCGGGCGAGGCGAGCCGGTTTGATTCAGGAAGTACTCGTTCGCATCAAGCACAGTATTGCGGAAAAATTCGTAGACATCGCCGTGGAACTGGTTGGTCCCGCTTTTGAGCACGGCGTTGATATTTCCGCCACCATTGCGGCCCTGGCTGGCATCGTAGAGCGAAGTTTGAACTTTGAATTCCTGCACTACATCCGGGTTCGGCAACGGAGTGTTGGTTAATTCAGCAACGTTATAGTCGGTGACGCTGATGCCTTCGATGGAATAATTGTTGTTGTCTTCGCGTTGGCCGTTGACTTGGATGCGAACGTCGCCCCGTCCCAGTTGGGAAGCGCTATTAAGTTGAGCTTGCGCGCCAGTCGAGAGGGTGAGCAGTTGCTGAAAATTCTGCGTTGCCAGCGGCAGCGCGCGAATAGTTGAACTGTCTATGGCCTGACCGGTAGTGGCGTCAGTGGTATCTACGGTTTGCACCTGCGCCTGCACTTCAACGTGCTCCTGCACCGTCTGCGGAGTCAGTTTGGCAATCATGCGCGTGGTCTCGGTGACGCGAACCACAATGTCGGGAAAGTCACTTCTGGCAAAGCCGGCACTCTGAATGTTCACCGTGTAAATCCCAACCGGCAGCAGCGGAGCGGTAAAGGCGCCCTCAGCGTTGGTTTTGACCGTGCGTTCTAGAGTCTTCGTGTTCTGGTCGATGATGCGCACTTCGGCGTTGGCTACGTATGCTCCGCTGGCGTCTTGCACAACTCCAGAGATGGCGCCGGTTGCGCCGCCTTGGGCAACCGCCTGTGCTATCAATATGAACGCTGTGAAACTGATCCAAAATAATCTCTGCATTGGCCTCGACATAGTGTTCTCCCCGGGGGCTGAGTGTGGACACTTTTATCGTGTGGACTGGGCAGCATTGCCAATCCGAAAGGATTATTCCTAGCGGGCTATAGTATCGCAAGCGGATGTGGACGCAACCACGACTTTTTCGATGCAGGAAACCGCAGGAATCGATTTGAGTAATTTACGGGGTTGGAGAATCTTCCCCAACAAAACTCTGCATCTCATAGCTGTATAGCCAAATCCAATAGAATATTAATGATCCGGAATCAGTCCCGCCGGATGCAGGCCCGGGGGGTCGTTGGCCGCGGTTTGCATCATACTTACTTGTTATCTATGCGCGTTTGGACTTCTGGCGATTGCTAATTCTTCGCCAGCAGTCCAAGTTGTTTTAGGCCCCAAGGAAGCTTATGTGGATTGTTCGATTAGCGCTGCGCCGACCTTATACCTTTGTGGTGCTGGCGCTGCTGCTTTTGATACTCGGCCCGATCGTCATTCTTCGCACGCCGACTGACATATTTCCCAACATTAATATTCCCGTGGTCAGCATTCTTTGGAACTACCAGGGTTTGAATCCTGACGACATGTCAAACCGCATCGTTTTCCAGACGGAGCGAGCGCTGACCACCCTGGTGGACGACATCGCGCATATCGAGTCGCAATCGCTGAATGGTATCGCGGTGGTGAAGGTATTTTTCCAGCCCCATGCGGATATTACCAAGGCGATCGCGCAGGTAACGGCGATCTCGCAGACCCAACTGAGGCAATTGCCACCGGGGACAACGCCGCCGCTAGTAATCACTTACAGCGCGTCCAGCGTGCCGATTATCCAGTTGGCGCTCTCCGGGCAGAGTCTTTCTGAGCAGCAATTGTTCGACTATGGCGTGAACTTTATTCGTACCCGTCTGATCACCGTGCCGGGCTGCGCGATTCCCTATCCCTATGGCGGGAAGCAGCGCCAGGTTCAGGTTGACCTGGACACCAACGCGTTGCAATCGAAGGGTCTGTCGCCGCTGGACGTAGTGAATGCAATCAGCGCGCAAAATATCATTCTGCCGTCCGGCACTTCAAAAATCGGTACGTTTGAGTACGCAGTTGATACCAACAGCGCCCCCAGCACGGTTGCCGAACTCAATCAGTTGCCGATCAAAACGGTAGGGAGCACCACCATCTACATTCGCGATGTGGCGTATGTCCGCGACGGGTTTCCGCCGCAGACGAATATCGTGCGGGTGAATGGGCAGCGGTCGGTTCTGCTGACTGTGCTGAAGAGCGGGCAGACTTCGACTCTCGACATCATTGCCGGCGTGAAGTCGCTGCTGCCACAAATTGCCGCGGGTCTGCCGCCACAGTTGCACATAAATCCGCTGGCCGACCAATCGATTTTCGTGCGCGCGTCCATTGACGGCGTGATTAAGGAAGCCACCATTGCCGCCTGTCTCACCGGACTGATGATTCTGATTTTTCTGGGTAACTGGCGCAGCACGGTCATCATCGCGGTTTCCATTCCGCTTTCGATTCTGACCTCGATCATCGTCATGAGCGCGCTGGGCGAGACCATCAACATCATGACCCTCGGCGGACTGGCACTGGCCGTCGGCATTCTGGTGGACGACGCCACGGTTGAAATCGAGAACATCAATCGCAACCTGGCGCAGGGCAAAGAAGTCGAGCACGCCATCCTCGACGGCGCGCAGCAGATCGCGGTTCCAGCCTTCGTTTCGACGCTGGCCATCTGCATCGTGTTCGTGCCCATGTTTTTTCTGACAGGCGTGGCGCGATTTCTCTTTGTACCACTGGCGGAAGCGGTCGTATTTGCGATGCTGGCTTCGTACCTTCTGTCGCGGACGCTGGTGCCCACCATGGCGAAATATCTGCTGCGCGGGCATGAAGCCGAGTCGCTGGCGGCGAGCCAGAGCCGAAATCCGCTGGTCGCGATGCAGATCAGGTTTGAAGAGGCCTTCGAGCGTTTCCGCGAAGGCTACCACCGATTGCTGGAACGCTGTCTGCATCATCAACGCGCTTTTTTGTTGATCTTTCTGGGCTTCTGCCTGGTTTCGGTATTGTTGCTGCTTCCCTGGCTGGGACAGGATTTTTTCCCGGCGGTGGACGCGGGGCAGTTCAAACTGCATATGCGAGCGCGCACGGGAACGCGTATCGAGGAGACCGCGCGGATCTCTGATTTGGTCGAGCAGTCCATCCGGCAGCAGATTCCAGCCAAGGAAGTTGACAGCATCATCGACACCATTGGCCTGCCTTATAGCAGCATCAATCTCTCCTACAGCAACTCCGCTCCAATTGGCCCTGGTGATGTGGATATTCTTGTCAGCCTGAAGAAAGATCACCGGCCTACAGCGCAGTACGTTCATGATCTGCGATTGCGACTTCCTGAGGAGTTCCCGGGGGTGACTTTCTCATTCCTGCCGGCGGACATCGTCAGCCAGATTTTGAATTTCGGTCTCCCTGCACCCATTGATATCCAGATTGTGGGCTACAACGTAGCCGCCAACCGGGCTTTTGCAGACAAGTTGCTGGAGCGGGTCAAGCAAGTTCGCGGGACTGTCGATCTCCGCATTCAGCAGCCTTTCGATCAGCCTTATTTGCACATCGATGTCGATCGCACGAAAGCTCAAGAGGTTGGTTTCACCCAGCGCGACGTTGCCAATAACTTGCTGGTTTCGCTCAGCGGGAGTTTTCAAACGACTCCTGAATTCTGGCTTGATCCAAAAACCGGCGTGAGCTATTCCATCGCGACACAGACGCCGCAGTATCGGGTCGATTCCTTACAGGACTTGGAGAATATTCCGGTCACCGGCCCAAGTGGCAATCGTTTTGAAATCCTTGCCAACCTTGCTTCGATTCACCGCGGCGCTGGACTGGCCGTGGTTTCGCATTACGACATCCAACCTCTGATTGATATTTACGGCACGGTGCAAGGACGCGATTTGGGCGGAGTGGCGCGCGACCTGAATAAAGTCGTTGAGGCGAGCAGGAAAGAATTGCCGCGCGGCTCGCAGTTGATTGTTCGCGGACAGATTCAAACCATGATTTCTTCGTATACCGGATTATTGAGCGGCCTGCTGTTCTCGATTGTGTTGGTTTACCTGCTGATCGTGGTGAACTTCCAATCCTGGCTCGATCCGTTCATTATCATTTCGGCGTTGCCCGCGGCGCTTGCCGGCATCGTCTGGTTTCTCTTTGTCACCCGCACCACGCTTAGCGTTCCGGCGCTTACTGGCTCGATCATGTGCGTCGGAGTTGCGACCGCTAATAGCATTCTGGTGGTGAGTTTCGCCAAGGAGCAGTTGACTGAAGGCAAAGACGCGCTTGCAGCCGCGCTCACTGCCGGCTTCACGCGTTTCCGGCCGGTTCTGATGACCGCCCTGGCTATGATCATCGGCATGGTGCCCATGGCCATTGGACTGGGCGAAGGCGGAGAACAGAATGCTCCACTTGGCCGCGCGGTCATTGGCGGGCTATTATTCGCCACAGTGGCGACCCTGTTTTTCGTGCCGGTTTTCTTCAGCATCCTGCACGGCCGCAGGGAACGATTTGCGAAGAGTAACGTCAAACATTGATCTGTTTTTTCATAGAGTCTACGGAGTGCATTGATGCAGGTTGATCAGCAAAATGAAGTCAAGCAGCCAGTGAGAATCGAAGAGCCAAAGCTCACAGAAGATCGTCCACGGGGCAGTTCTTCACGACGCTGGTGGATTCTCGTGCTAGCTCTCGCAGCCGTCGCGGCTCTCGTGATTTCTGGAATTTTGCCTCGCATTAATGCCCGCGCAAGTCTCGACAAAGAGACTGCGGAGATGGCTATCCCGACTGTCTCCGTCATTCATCCCAAGCGTGGCGAACCGGCACAGGAAGTGGTTCTGCCCGCCAACGTGCAGGCCTATATTGACGCGCCTATCTATGCGCGAACTAATGGATATCTGAAGCATTGGTACGTCGACATTGGCGCGCATGTGAAGGCTGGTCAATTATTAGCTGACATCGAAACTCCGGAAGTCGATCAACAGTTGCGGCAGTCGCGAGCTGACTTGGCTACTGCCGAAGCAAACCTGAATCTTTCAAAGATTACCGCCACGCGCTACGCAGATCTGTTGAAGACTGATTCGGTTTCCAAACAAGATGCCGACAACGCAGAGGGCGATTATGCGGCGAAGCAGGCAACGGTCCAATCAGCGCAGGCCAACGTAAAGCGACTCGAAGAATTGCAGGCGTTCGAGAAGATATACGCACCCTTCGAGGGCGTAATTACCGCGCGAAATACCGACATTGGTGCTTTGATCGATTCCGGCAGCGCTGGCGGAACGCGGACTGAGTTGTTTCACATTGCCCAGCCAGACAAATTGCGGGTTTACGTAAACGTTCCCGAGGCCTACTCGCAGGCGGCTAAGCCCGGGCTTACGTCCCAACTGGCGTTATCGGAATTTCCCGGACGGCTGTTTCCGGGAACGCTGATCAGAACTGCCAATGCGATCGACCAATCGACGCGCACCCTGCTGGTGGAAATCCGTGTGAATAATCCGACGGGCGCGTTGCTCAGCGGAGCTTATGCGGAAGTGCACCTGAAACTGCCAACCGCTACAACCGCTTTCATTCTTCCAGTAAACACGCTGCTATTTCGCGCCGAAGGTCTTCGCGTGGTTTCGGTGAATGAGAATCATCGCACCGAACTTAAGCCGATCACGCTGGGCCACGACTTCGGCTCTGAGGTTGAGGTTGTAGCAGGGCTTACCGGAAACGAATCCATCGTCGTGAACCCGCCGGATTCGATCGTGGCCGGAGAAGAAGTCCGCATTGCGCAGCCGGCGGCGGGGTCGGGAGAAAGCCAACAGTGATTTTGCGGCGCCGGGTTCTCGTAAGCCTGCTCTCGGTTTGGAGTGGAGCACTCTTTGCCGGCCTCATGCTTTTGGCAGGTTGTGCAGTTGGTCCTCGTTACTCGCGGCCCTCCGCCCCCGTTCCGACGGATTACAAAGAAACACCGCAAAACTGGAAGCCGGCTCAGCCTGCCGATCAAACGTTGCGCGGAAAATGGTGGGAAATCTATCAGGACCCGCAACTCAACGCGCTCGAAGAGAAAGTTAATATCTCAAACCAAAGTCTGAAGGCTGCACAGGCTCAGTTTGAGCAGGCTCGCGCCACGGTTCGCTACAATCGCGCGGACTATTATCCAACTGTCACGGCGGGAGTGTCAGCTACTCGCGAGCGTCTGTCCCAGAATCGGCCCCTGGCAATAGCGAGCGGTGTGACGACAACAAACGACCTCGTCATTCCCGTTGATATGTCCTACGAACCTGATGTCTGGGGCAGAGTGCGGCGTACGGTTGAGGCCGCGCGAGCGGATGCTCAAGCCACTTTGGCAGACCTCGAAACGGTGAGACTCAGCGTGCGCGCTGAATTGGCATTTGACTATTTTCAAGCGCGCGAGTTGGATGCCGAAGCCCAGTTGCTCGACTCCACCGTCTCCAGCTACACGAAGCAATTGGAGTTGACCAACAATCGATACAAAGGTGGCGTCGCCTCCCAGGTCGATGTGGCCCAGGCGCAAACCCAGTTGGAGACGGCACGCGCGCAGGCCATCGATGTCAGAGAGCAGCGCACCCAATTCGAACACGCGATTGCGGTCCTAATAGGAGTACCGGCTTCGTCGTTCACTTTACCGTTCGCTGCGCTGAACGCGACCCCACCCGTGATTCCTCCTGGCTTGCCCTCCGAATTATTGGAGCGGCGGCCTGACATCGCCTCCAGCGAGCGCCAGATGGCTTCCGCAAACGCGAGAATCGGAATCGCGAAGGCAGCATATTTCCCATTATTCAACCTGGGGCCGAGCGCAGGATTTGAAAGCACTACCATCGTCAATTGGCTTTCCGGCCCCAGCGCGTTCGCGTCCGTAGGAGCTTCGGCCGTGGTAACCGCGTTCGACGTTGGCCGGCGTCGCGCCGCCAGCGATCAGGCTCGCGCTTTCTATGATCAGAGTGTCGCGAATTATCGCCAGAATGTGCTGACCGCTTACCAGGAAGTGGAAGACAATCTTGCGGCATTGCGCTTGCTGGAAGATGAAGCCAATACAGAAGCAGCAGCGGTCAATGCGGCGGAGCATTCTCTGGCGCTTTCAAACAATCGGTACAAGGGCGGAGTCACGACTTATCTCGAGGTAATCACGGCGCAGGCTACCGCGCTTGCCAACGAGCGCACCGCGGTTCAGATTTCAGGCAGACGCATGGTGGATAGTGTTCTGCTGATCAAGGCTCTGGGCGGTGGATTTGATCCCGCCAGCCTGTCGGCGGTTAAGATGGAATCTCGCACTCCGGTCCCCCAGGGCCAATAATAACGCTGTCATCCTGAGCAAAGCCTGAGCAAAGCGAACGATCCATGCACTCTGTTTGTACCAGCGAGTACATGGATCCTAATGAGTTCGCTTAGGATGACAGATTTTTCAACTGGCTTTTTTCTTCATGGTGCTGCGGCGTCGGAGAGCTTTCGCCCGCTTTGCCAGTTCCTTTTCTGAATACATGCTGCCCCGGCAATTTTTCGCCCCACAAACACACAGCGATGGGTCATCCAGATCGCCGTCGTAAAGGTTGTAATCATAGGTAAGTTCCTCGCCGGCCTCAATGTCGCGGGCTGCAATAATCCAAACGCGCCCCTTGATTTCATCCGCCTCGCAATTGGCATCGCACGAATGATTAATGAAGGCCGCCGCGCCCTCCCCGTCGATCACATGCCTGCCGTCGCTGAGTCCAAACAAATAAGTGCGCGGATGGTCGTCATAAAGCTTGTCCGCCTGTTTGATGGTGATGCGCGGCCCGGTGTACTCCACGATGTACGTGCCTTTTTTGATCGGCTCCGTCGTGTGACACCCTTCAGAATCAATCTTGGAATTGCCGATGACCAGATGCGCCGGACCGGTATGTTTTCGCCGGGCGTCGCGGTCGAACTTACGCGGAGGATTTTTGGGCATGGATGGTTGCGGGTATTGAATAACGAGAATAGCCTTTGCAGCAAAATTATGGCAAGCCGATTAAGTTCCATTGAGGGGATCGGTGGAATTTCATAGTATGATCGCCGACGAAATGAGGACCCTTGTCGAGTCATTGTCCCTCGGCTCTGGAGCGATTGTTGTAGCCATCCTTTCGGCGGGGGTCGTTTGGCTCTTATGTTGCGTGGGGCCGACGATATTACGCACGCTTTGGATTGTGATCGTGCCGTTTGCGTTTGCCTATTGCTTGTACCGGTCTCCGGTTTGGCTGGGAGCCGATCCATCTGAATACCATGCTTGGGCGCTGATAGTTATTCTTCCGTGGTTTCTAGCTGGGGCTATTCCTTCAGCGGCAATTGTCCTGATCCTTGAAAAGCGCTGCTCACCGTAAAATATGCTAACCGATCCTCGCTTTGGACGTCTGGTAACATAGGTCAATCCCCCTTCAGAGCTCCCTTTGAAGTGAAGAGGTCCCAAGCCCAATCTATAAGTCCGGTGTAGCTTATGAATTTGCGATTGGCACTTCCCGCAGGCATCGTCATTGTGGTTTTGTTTCTGGCGACGGCCGCGTGGGCGCAAAGAGGAGCTGGTGCCGTGGGGGGGCCGGTTCTCGTAACGCCCGGGCCGACATTAGAAGCGCCTTCGGATGCCAGTCTTACCTCCCAAGGAGGCCTGCTGGTCGATGTGGTAGGGGAGAATTCGCATCCACTCGACCGGCAAGCCGTGGTCAAGGCCTCCAGCAAAGAGACTCAGAAAGTGGTCTACGCGACCACGGGCAGCAACGCCGAAGCGGGTCTTGCTGCGTTGAGCCCGGGGGACTATGAGGTCGAAGTAAGCGCGGTCGGATACCTTACCTCCAACCTCGCAATAAAGATTCCCGACGGACATGTCGTTTACAAAGTACACGTCGATTTAAAGAAAGATCCTTCCGCCATTGACTTGAACGTATCGACCCGCCAGGAGATGCCCGCAAAAGTTCGCAAGCAAATGAGCCAGGGCGTCGCCGCTCTGAAGTCAGGAAAGTTGAAACAGGCGCAAAAGCATCTCGACGCTGCCGATGCGGCGTTCCCCTACAACTCCGAAATTAAATTTCTGCTGGGTTATTTATCTTTCCAGGAAAAGGATTTCAAGCAGGCAGAAAATTACCTGATTGATGCCGGCAAGTTTGACTCCCACAATGTTCAGGCCATAACTCTGTTGGGGCGAACCCAGCTTCTGCTCCAGGAGTACGAATCAGCCAAAAAGACTCTGGAACAGGCGATCGCGGTTGATCCCGAATACTGGATGGCACATAACCTCCTGGCGGAGACTTATCTGAAGCAGCAGGAATACGACAAGGCTCGTGAGCAAGCCCAGCTTGCTATTGAAAAGGGCAGGGGCGCAGGCAGTTCGGCGCAGATCGCCCTCGGACAAGCTCTCGAAAACCTGGGTCGCAATCAGGAAGCATTGGAAGCTTACAGAACTTTCTTGAAGGAATCGCCCTCGAGTCCAATGGCCGGAGAAGTCAGGACTATGTTTGACGAGCTTCGACGGCGGTTAATGAACCCGACGACTGCTGCCAAGGCTCCATCGTCATCACGAGGCGCCGACGTACTGCTTGCCGCCAATGAAGTTGGGTTTTCCATGAAAGCGTGGGGACCGCCCGGCATCGACGATGTAAAGCCGCCGGTCGCAGAAGGCGTCGCCTGCCCTTATGACAAGGTAATCGACGGTGCAGGTGAGCGCATAAAACAACTGGTGGACGATGTGGGACGATTCAATGCCATCGAAGACTTGTTGCATGAAGACCTCGACGAACTCGACCATCCCATCAGCAGAACCGTGCTCAAGTTCAATTATGTCGCCGCCATTTCGGAGCCTCGCCCCGGCGTGTTTCATATCGGAGAATTTCGCGATCAGCGTTCCGGTATAGAGGATTTTCCCGATCAGATTGCGACCCGCGGATTACCTGTGCTGGCGCTGATTTTTCATCCCGATGAACGCGACGATTTCAAGATGACTTGCGAAGGGCTGGGCCAGTGGCGCGGTACGGCAACCTGGCTGGTTCGGTTCGAGCAGCGCACGGATCGTCCGCGGCGTATTCAAGAATACAGAATTGCCGGGCATTCCTACCCAGTCAGTCTGAAAGGGCGCGCCTGGATTTCCGCGGATTCATCTCATCTGCTACACGTGGAATCAGACCTGGTCAGCCCCATGCCTGAGATTCAACTGCTAAGTGAGCACATGGCAGTCGACTACGCCCCGCAATTGTTCCAGAAAAAAAGCGTGGAACTCTGGTTGCCCAAGAGCGCAGAAATTTACTTCGACTTCCGGCGGCATCATTATCTGCGCCGTCACAGTTTTGATCACTTCATGCTGTTCTCAGTCGATTCCGAGGAAAAGCGCAGCGAACCAAGAGCCAGCAAAGAGCTGCCGAATGCACCCGTGAGCCAATAACCTTTGCTCTGTGGCTGAAGCCGAAGCCTTTCAAAGCCACGTCGTGGTTCACTCAATGAAGGCAGCCCGGCAGACACTAATGTCACTGAACCGCTGCCCCAAGGACCGTCGGCACTTCTGGTGGTCCACCAGTACACGCTCCTCATCGTGCAATCACTGCACGCGCCAACCAGTGCCAATGACGTTGACCGAGATGCACGCTATGTCGATTAGCGTCAGGTGCCGATTGTGCTTTTGGCAATTCTGAGGATAGGCCAAAAGCCTCTATTGACATCGCGCGCTGGAGGGTTAAGATTGTGCGCGCAAGCCATGGAGGAACTCGTGAATAACGCCCAGCAAAACATCTCGAAGATCCGTCTGGGAGCGGCAAGTGCCACGCTGATGCTAGCCGTCGCGCTTATATCAGCCGCAGTTGCGACTCAATCGGCGCAAGCACAGACCTTTACTGTGCTCTACAACTTCACTGGGTCGTTGGACGGCGCATATCCCTCAGGCCTGCTCCGAGATGCCGCAGGGAACCTCTATGGCACGACAAGCAGCGGTGGCACTTACGGTTATGGAACGGTTTTCAAAGTCGATACCAGCGGCCAAGAAATCGTCCTCTACAATTTTCAAGCCGGGACCGATGGCGCCCTTCCCGCCGGCTTGATCCAGGACCTGCATGGCAATCTTTACGGCATTACCGAAGAGGGTGGCGGAACGGGATGCCGGCACAGCTACGGGTGTGGGACCGTCTATAGGGTTAGCAGCAAAGGCAAGGAGTCAGTTCTTTATCGTTTTACCGGCGGCGCGGATGGTGCCTCCCCGATGGGATCGCTATTCCGGGAGCCAGACGGTAAGTTGTACGGCACGACACAAATAGGTGGGGACCTGTCGTGCTACCCACCGGCCGGCTGCGGAACAGTGTTTGTGGTCGGCAAGGCTGGCGAGGAGAGGGTGCTCCACAGTTTTAACATCGATGATGGCTTTCTACCTTGGGCGGGCGTCATCCCCGATGCAGAGGGCAATCTGTTGGGTACTACCGAGAGCGGCGGTGATCCCGGATATGGAAATGTTTTCAAGCTTAACAAGTCTGGTAAGGAGACCGTTCTTTACCACTTCGACAAACCTCAAGAAGGGCAGTCTCCCCAATCAGCTGTAACCTTAGGCAAGGCAGGAACTCTCTACGGAACCACCGTTCAGGGTGGCGCCTACGGGGAGGGAACAGTGTTCAGGGTGAGTAAGCGCGGCGTTGGGACCGTGCTTTACAGCTTCTCTTGGCCCGACGGTGTAAACCCATTCGCCGGAGTGATCCTTGACAGTAAAGGCAATCTATACGGCGACACCGAAATGGGCGGTCCGTCCGGTTACGGAACCGTGTATAAGCTGGACACAAGCGGCACACTGACTCTCTTGCACGTTTTCGGCGGGCTCGACGGAGAATATCCCTTCGATAATTTGATCCGGGACTCGAGTGGCAATCTCTACGGCACCGCCACCTACGGTGGCAGCAATGGCTTCGGAACCGTTTGGAAGCTGAGCCCGTAGTCACGGCAGAAGGGATGCTGGCAGGATAGTGTTAAACGAACTCCTGAGCGGGCACAGCTTAGAGAAGTGCAATTGTCACCTGATTCTCCCTCAATTCGCCCTCCCAGCGCGCGATAACCGCGCAAGCCAGGCAGTTGCCGATTACGTTCACCGAAGTTCGCGCCATGTCCATCAGCGCGTCGATGCCGAGGATGATAAAGATCGGTTCCGTCGGCAAGTGAAACGTAGCCGCCGTGGCAAGAAGCACCACCAACACCGCGCGAGGGACGCCGGCCACGCCCTTGCTAGTCAACATCAGGGTGAAGACCATTAGCAGTTGTTCAGTCCATCCCATATGCATCCCGGCGGCCTGGGCAACGAAAATCGAGGCCAATGCCAGATAGAGTGTTGAGCCGTCGAGATTGAAGCTGTAGCCAGCGGGAATGACGAAGGCAACGATGCGACGCGGCACACCGAAGGCCTCCATGGCTTCCATAGCGCGCGGTAGCGCGGCTTCGGAAGCGCTGGTGGCGAAGGCGATCGTAGCAGGCTCGGCCACGGCCTTGACGAACCGAACCAGCGGTATCCGCGCAGCCCGCGAAATTGGCAACAGAATCAGCAGCAAGAATGCAATCAGCGCGCAATATCCTGTGAGCAACAACTTCCCCAGCGGCAGCAAGACGCCAATTCCCATATGCCCGACGGTATACGCAATGGCCGCACCCACGCCGACCGGCGCAAAGTACATTACCAGGTTGGTGAAAGAAAACATCGTCTCCGTAAGTGATTCGCAAAACTTCAGCATGGGAGCGCGCTTCGTCTCAGATACTCGCGCCAGTGCGATCCCAAACAAAACTGCGAACACCGCAACTTGCAGAATCTGATTCTCGGCCACCGACTTCGCAATATTTTCGGGAAAGATGTGCAGCAGAAAATCATCCCAGCGAAGCGGAGCGGTGTTCGGCGCCGCAGTCGTTGCCGCAGTCTGCGAAATAGCGAGTCCCTCTCCGGCGCGGCTCAGGTTGATTGCGGCAACACCCAGCAGCAAAGCCAGGGTGGTTACGACTTCAAAATAAATCAGACTCTTAATACCAATGCGGCCCACGCTGCGCAGATTGCCGTGTCCGGCGATGCCGGTAACCAGCGTTCCGAAAATGAGCGGCGCAACTATTACTTTGATGAGCCGCAGAAAGACTTCACTCAGCACCCGCAAGTGCTCGGCGAGTTGCGGACGGTCAATCCCAATTTCACCACCCAGCAGCATGGCAAAGAAAATCCAGCGAGTAAGCGATTGCCGCCACAGGCCGGTTGATGCAATCGCCAGCAGTCCGGCCCAACGGAGAACGGCCATCCACGGGTGGGGCGGAAGAAAAATTGGCAGTGACGCTCCGACCGCAAACAATAACAGTCCGACCATCGGCATCGCCCGCATCCCTGAAGGCTGCTGCTCTTGCGACTTGTTTGCGATGGCGACGCTCACGGCAATTTTGGCCACAGATATTGTGCGTTGAGATTTCGAATTAGTGAAGCCCCAAGGTAGGCGCGGGCGCCCACGCCTACATTTTTAGAAGTTCATTCAACCGCCAAAGAACCCAAGTCAGGGCTGCAATTCCGGCGGCCCACAACCCGAAGCAAACCTTAACCACCCACCCAGGCGCTTCGCCAACCCTGCGCAACACAAACGGCAGAAAATTCCAGGTGGTAATGTGAACGTAGTCCCACGGATCTTGCTTCATTGCGTAATTGTTGAGTCCCCATGCATTCATTTTTCCCAGTGCAAACGCGAATATGTTCTTGAAGCGCAGGGCGACGACGAACGTGGGATGACCCAGCGTTTCCATCTGATAAATCTCGAGCGGCAACCAGAAAGCTAGCGATGCCAACTGAATCGCGGTGCTCACCCCGATCAGCGCCAACCCCATCGTCCACACGAACTTTCCCAGCTCGAGGCGATGACGCAAAAGCAAAGGCACCGAGAAAAATGCCACCATTTCCGCTGCGGTCGAGACATAGCGGTCGCCCCAGGCGAAATCGCCGCTCCAAACCGTGTACTTGGCATAAAAGCAGATGTATCCGATGAGCAATAGCAGGACGGCTGAGAGATACGCCTTAACCTCAGGCCGAAAGGTCCTCCAGCCGAGTAACGCAATAATAATCGTGAGCACGAGCAAGGGATCGAACAGAAAGATAGACTTCTCCGGAGCAAATAGCGCACCCAGAAACCCTACGCGAAAGGGCGTCTCGAAAGGATAGCTAGCGGGCAACGACGGATCCTGAAGCCGACGTTCGACGGTGAAATAATGGACGTAGGTATTGAAGAACGATCCGAAACGATAGAACTGATACAGCCGATCAAAGAGAAAAAAGACGGCGTAGACGGGCACGGCAATCTTCGCATACGCCAGCACTCGCTCCCAAAACACGCGGCCGCGCGCTCGCTCAAACCACAACACCAGAAATAAAAACGCCGCTGCCGCCAACAGATCGAGGCCAGTCGTCAAACGTGTAAGCAAATTCAGTCCAAGAGCGGCGGAGCCGATGAGCAATGCCCGTCGGTTTCCAGTGCGCACCCATTCGTACTGAAACGCAAATCCCGTCAGGGTCAGAAGCAAGATGTAATTGTTCTCCATCGTGTTCTGCGTGTAATGCAGATGAGTGGTGCAGAACAGCAGCACCAGCACCCCAGCTACAGATTGTCTGCTGCTGAAGTTCAAAAGCTGTAGTAAGCGAAAGCACACCAGCGCCGTGAGAACATTTATCAGGATATTCGTGCTATAGCTGACCACAATATTGCGCACGCTGGGGTCGTTGCCGTTGTAGTCCGCGAAAACTGGCAGGCGTTCGATATAAGTTCCGATAACATCCGCCGGCAACATAAGCAACGGCTGGCCTATGCCGTACCAGTCGTAGAGTTTGCCTCCACGGCCATGTACGCCGAATTCGGGATATTCATTGGGAAAGACTGCCGGTTCCGAAGTCCAGAACGAATGGGCAGCCTGGAGGCGATGCATCGTGTCGGCCGAGCCGAGTTCTCCGGATTGCACGACGAACGCAGCAAGCCCTGCAGCCAAAGCAAGCAAAAATAACGGATTTCGCAACCAGGCGCGGACCCGACCCGCCATGCCTAACTCTTTCGCGATCTTACGATCGCTTCACGCGCTTCTTTATCGGCAGTCTTGCGGCGTTCGGTTTCCCGCTTGTCCCAGAGCTGTTTTCCCTTGGCCAAGGCTAACTCGACCTTTACTTTACCGTTCTTGAAATACATCCGTGTGGGGATGAGCGTAAGCCCGCGCTGTTGGGTTTTGCCAATCAGCTTCCGGATTTCCTCTTTATGCATTAACAACTTACGCGTGCGCAGCGGTGCGTGATTAAAAATATTGCCGTGCTCATAAGGACCGATGTGGCAATTCAGCAGCCAGAGTTCGCCATCTTTGATCAATCCGTAGGCATCTTTCAGGTTGCTGCGCCCGGCGCGAACCGATTTGACCTCGGTCCCGGTCAGAACGACGCCTACCTCAAATTTTTCCAGCAAGAAGTAGTTATGTGACGCGATCCTATTAACAGAGGCGTCGCGCTGCCCGGCGGCCGTGGGATCGCGACGCGGGTTTTTCTCTGGATTGGGCCGGGTTTGCTGCGTACGAGGCATGATGTTTATAGCTTATCTTATGCGAGATCCAGCTACCCCTGAGCCCCAGCGCACCGTGCAGATGACTCGCGCGGAGAGCGGGTTGTAGCCCACTTTGATGTTGGCGAGAGCGGATTAGCGAAGATTCTGAATATCTCATCTTCGGTAGTAGAACCAAAGAGTGTAACTGCCGCCATGACAGTAACTTCGGTACCCTCCGAGGCGATGCTATAATCGCGCCAGCTACCACTACCTTAGGTAAATTTAGAGTTTTGGCCCGAGTTCTGGCCGGACGCCGGGACAAAACTGTTCTAAAAGGAATTTTAATGAAACGCTTGATCCGCGCGGCGGCGATGTTGCTGCTAGTTTTGGCCGTAACCCAAGCCATCGCAGCCGACAAGGCCAAGACTTTATACAATAAAGGCAAAGACGCGGAGGCTCGCCAAAACTACGAGCAGGCCTACGATTATTACAAACAGGCTTATGACCTCAAGCCTGGGGACCTCACTTATCGCTCGGCGTTTGAACGCCTGCGCTTTCTGGCTGGGGCATCGATGGTGCATCGCGGCCAGTTGCTAAGGGAAGCTGGCCAGCTTGATGCCGCGCTCGCCGAATTTCAAAAAGCCACAGAGATTGATCCTTCAAGCGCTATCGCGCAACAGGAAATCCGTCATACCAAGCAAATGATCGACGAGGCGAAGGCTGCCGCGCCCAAAGCGAGTGCCCCCCCGAGCGGATTGCAGAAGCGTCTCTCGGAAGCGGGGGGCCCGGTCGAACTGTCCACTATCTCGAACGTCCCCATCAACCTGAAGATGACCGAAGATTCAAAAGTCATTTACGAAACCGTGGGCAAGCTGGCAGGAATCAATGTGTTGTTCGATCCCGATTACACCTCGCGGCGCATCAAGATCGAACTCAATAACGTCTCTCTCCAGGAGGCCCTCGAGATTATCGCCTTGGAATCAAAAACATTTTGGCGCCCTGTGACCCCGAACACGATTTTCATCGCTGCTGACAATCCCGCCAAGCGCAAAGATCTCGAACAAAGCGTCATCAAAACTTTCTATCTGGCAAACCTATCGCAGCCAACCGAATTGCAGGACGTGGTTAATGCGATGCGGCAGATTCTCGAAATTTCCCGTATCCAGCCCTTACCTTCGCAAGGCGCGATCGTAGTCCGCGGAACTCCCGACCAGATTGCCCTGGCGCAAAAATTAGTCGGCGATCTCGATAGAGCCAAGGCAGAAGTCATCGTCGATGTTGCGGTGCTGCAGATTAACCGGGATAAATCCAGGACCTTGGGCATCAATCCTCCCACCAGCGCCACAGTCGCCTTGCAGAACAACATTACCAACACGACCACGACCCCCGGCAGCACCACCAGCAACCTGACCACTGGCTCGACTGCGACTACCGGCGGAACCCCGAATCAGCTCAATCTCAACCAGATCGCCAATTTGAACGCCACCGACTTCACCATCACGATTCCGCAGGCAACGGCCACCGCGCTATTCAGTGACAACAGCACCAAGCTTATCCAGAAGCCGGAGATTCGCGCCGTGGACGGCCAAAAAGCTTCACTCAAGATTGGCGACCGCGTACCGGTAGCCACCGGCTCGTTTCAGCCCGGCATCGGCGGCGTCGGTATTAACCCATTGGTGAACACGCAGTTTCAATATTTGGATGTCGGCGTGAACATCGATATCACGCCCAAGGTTCACTCCAACGGAGAAGTCACGCTGAAGGTCGTGATGGATATTTCTTCCGTGACCGGCACCTCGAACATCGGCGGCATCAGCCAACCGGTCATTGGGCAACGCAAAATCGAACACGAAGTCCGCCTGAAAGAAGGCGAAGTCAACATGCTTGGCGGCATGCTCGAGGACTCGCAGACCAAGTCGCTGACCGGCATCCCGGGATTGGCGCAGATTCCGATCCTCAAATATCTGTTTGGTCAGACCACTACGGACCACTCCGAAACGGAAACGGTTTTCGTCCTGATTCCTCACATCGTACGCAACCACGAATACAACGAGATGAATCAGGAAGCACTCGACGTAGGCACAGCTAACGCTCTCGAATTGCGGCGCGTGAGCCACCAGATGCCCGCTACTCCTGCGGTTCAGCCGCCGGCGCAAGGCGCGCCGACGAATCCTCCGGCGAATCAGCCACCGAGTACAGCTCCGAATGGCCCGGCTGCATTCAGCTTTGATCCGGCCAACGCTTCGCAGGCCAGAGGCTCGACTTTCGCCGTGAATGTGGTTCTCAGCGGTGCTCAGAATGCGTATTCCGTGCCGCTGCAGATAAGTTACGATCCGAAGATGTTGCAGGTGGTGAACGTGTCGAACGGAGGTTTCCTGTCGCAAGATGGTCAGGCGGTAGCGCTGGTCCATCGCGACGATGACACTACTGGAACTTTGCAGATCACGGCCACACGGCCGCCGGGCGCAAACGGAATTTCCGGACAGGGCACAATCCTGACCTTAACGCTGGTGGCGAAAGCGCCGGGACAGTCCACGCTCACCATTGCCAGGGGAGGGGTTCGCGATCCCGGCATGCAACCCGCCCCAGCCGCCGGCGCGACCATGAACGTGACGATCCAATAGGGTCGCCCGACGACACCCAGCGGTTGTGGGTCGAGCAGCGCTTCAGCGCTGCAGTAGTTGTCCTCGAAACAGTGAAGGCTTAACCCGCTGAGGTACGCCGCACTGGCGATGTTTGAATATGCAGTTAACCGCATCCAGAAAAAAACGCGCACTCGGTTTCACCCTGATCGAACTGATCGTGGCTACCGCGATCCTTTTGATCCTAAGCACGCTGGCGGTACCACTGGTGCGAGTAACCATCAAGCGTGAGAAGGAGCGTGAACTGCGGCGCGACTTGTGGGATCTGCGCGATGCCATCGATCGCTACAAAGACGCCGCCGACGCTGGCAAGTTCCAGACCAAGGTGGGCTCGGAGAACTATCCGCCTGATCTGGATACGCTGGTAAAAGGCGTCGATGTGGGCGGTAAGAAATTAAAGTTCCTGCGCAAAATTCCGATTGATCCGATGATGAATAACACCGAGTGGGGCATGCACTCCATGCAGGACGATCCCGAATCCGACTCCTGGGGTGAGCAAAACGTTTTCGATGTATTTACCAAATCGCAAGACACGGCGCTGGACGGAACCAAGTATAAGGACTGGTAGATGACAAGATCGCGCACAAAGCCCGGGCAGGTGACTTCGGCTCCGATTTTGACGGCGTCATTCCGCAGCCCTGCGCTTTCTCCAGCGGGGCGAGGAATCTCGCGTGCAACACCCAAAAGCGTTCGCAAGCGAAGCCGTGGCTTCACCCTGATCGAGCTGATGATCGTCATCAGCATCATTCTGATCCTGGTGTCGGTCGCCCTCCCGGCTTATAACCAATCGATCTGGCGCGCCCGCGAGTCGGTGCTCAAACAGAATCTCTTCTCTCTGCGCTCGGTAATTTCGCAGTACACCCTCGACAAACAAAAAGCTCCGCAAGCCCTGGAAGACCTGGTCACCGCCGGCTATTTCAAACAAATTCCCAATGACCCCATGACCGGCCGCAACGATACCTGGACGGTAGAAGAAGAAACCGACACCATCATGACCGTCAACCAGCAAGAACCCGGCATCTACGATGTGCACAGCGGTTCCACCGCCACCGGCAGCGACGGCACCGCCTACAATACGTGGTAACTGTCACCCTGAAAACAACTGCAGCCTGTCGTTTATCCCACCCCAATGATTGATGGCGTCACTCTACTACTCTCATCGGGCGGGGATCTGAGTGTAATCGCCTTCCATGAGAAGGCCGGTCGGAGTCAAGTGTTCTTTGTTTTTTTGTTGGACAAGGTTTTTCTCCTGCCGAGTGGCCCACTGTCGCTACCCTTCCATCCGCACTCTTGTGGAGCGTTTTTTCGCTCGGTGCCAGTTGGGTGTTCTCGTTTCAGCCGGTGCTGCCACCTGATTTTCGACCTCTGTTTCCATCTACGATGGAAGCTGAGCCAGGCGATTAACGCAGTCACCGGAACTCGGCGTTTGGGCTTTTGCTCTTCTGTTCTGTTTTGGCTCTTCCTTTCTAAGATTGCTTTTGACTTATGCGGCGGCCGGCATCGCGCTCTGCTGGCTGTTGCGTAGCGGTTCGTAGGCTTCTCCGCTCACCCACAACCGATGCAACAAGATTGCTAACTTTCGCGCCGTCGCAATCACCGCTCGTTTCTTTCCATTCTTCCCACCTCGCTCCGCCAGCTTCAGTCCCCAGCGCCGCAGATCGCTGTCCGCTCCAAACGGCCCCAGAATGTGGTGCCCACCCTGCACCAGCAAGGTGCGCAAATACGGATCGCCTTCCTTGCTGATGTGCAACTGCGGCTCGCTCTTGCCGGAGTTCCGCCGTCCCGGCTGCAATCCTACGTAGCAACCCACATCCCGGCTCTTACGAAAACGATGCGGATCTTCCAGCGTTAGCAAGTAGGTGAGCGCGATCAGCGTCCCCACTCCCTTTACTTGTTCCAGCCGCGCCACCTGCGGATAACTTTCCCTGGCGATCTTCTCGATCTGCTGGTTGTATTCGTAAATCCGTTCGCTGAGCGACTCGATGGCTGCCAACAGCGGTTCCAGTGCGCTTTGCAGTTCCGGGCTCAGCTGCTGGGCTTTCTCGGGATTCAGGTTGCGCGGATTGCAGCCCCGCAACCGCTCCCCGTAAGACTTAGTCAGTCCTCGCGCCGTATTGATCAGCGCCGTCCGTGAACGCACCAGCCCGGCGCGCGCCCGGATCACCGTTAGATCCGCTTGCGCTTTTGCGCTGCGATGCTTTACCGGACACAGCAACTGCGGATCGATCCGCGCCAGCCGCGCCAGCGTTTGCGCATCCAAACGATCGTCCTTCTTTCGACTCTCCCCGATCAGCCGTACGTTGCGCGCATGCGCCACGATCACTTCGTGCCCAAACTCGCTCAACAACCGGCTCACCCACGGCGAATGCATCCCAGTTTCCAACGCCATGCGGCAGCGCGGCATTCCGCTGAAAACTTCACCCATGGCTTTCGCCGTCGTCGCCAGCTTCTGTTCCAGCAGCACTTCACCCGCTTCATCCAGCACGCAATACCAACTCGACCGATCACCCAGGTCCAGACCGATCGTCAGCTTCTTCCCAGAAATATTCTTGCTCTGCTTCACTGCCACGGTGCTAACCTTTTTCATTGCCGGTCTCCTTTATCTCTTGTGCTTAAAGCACGTCGATAACTTGGGAGCCTACAGCATCCCGTCGGAGACCGGCCTTCTCATCCCATCTGATTTCGTCAAACAATCCCGACACGCAAGGAACTGACGTAACTTTCACGCTCATTTCGCGACGGTTAGCATGGAGTTTACGTCGGCTGTGCAAATAGGTACGCGAGGAGCGCCGTTCTGAGATTAATTCGACGTATCCTGTTGACGGTGGTCATTGCCTTTGCAGCCGCCTTCGTCTGCATCCAATGGGTCGTTCCAATAACGCTCTCTTTTCTCACGGCGAGAAGAGCTCCTCCGCTCACCAGAGTCACTCCGACTGACCTGAGGGACCAGTCCCCTTCACAAGTTCAGGGCAAAAAGCTGTCGTATTTCGGCTATGAATTTGAGACTCCGTGGAGCGACCTTGACGACACGCAGACCAAGCACTATCCCAAGGATAAGACCGATAAGTGCGGAGTCGATCTTCGTTTCCGTTCAGGGCTGCGATTGCTCGTTACTGTCATTCCGGCGGGGGAATGGGCAAACGACGTTTCCGCAGAGATGAAAGTTCCGCTCCGGCGATTTCAGTCAACATTCGGGCAGTCAGACTACAGCTTTGTAAAGACGCTCTACGAGTTCACCCCGGACAGAATGAACCACTGGGCTGCGCGGCGGGTTCTTGCGCGAGAGCAATTTCTGCTGATCTACAAGTCTATTGTACTCACGACTGCGGCTCGCAGTGGAATCTTCCGCTTACAGAATCATGATTACAAGGGATTTCAGGAAGGCGATCCTCAAATCCGGCAGGACATTGTCGTTCATCTCTATTCGGACGAGGGCAGCGTAGAGTTCATTGTTTTCCAAAAGGACTATCAGAAGGCGGGAATTACCCAGCCTGAAATCAATCGTATCGTCCAATCTCTCCGCAAAGCTCCGCAACAAGAACAAGTTGCAACGAAGTGACAGCCAATAAACCGTCTCAGTTGTTGCAAAATCGCCATTTCACTCATTGAGCCAGACCTAACCGAAAGGTCGCTCCTCTGCAGTCAACCTTGCCATTCCTATTTCGGGAATCCGCCGCAACTCTCCTCACTATTCCCTTGACTTCACTATAAGATATATATAAATATTATTGTATATCTACAAAGAAGACACAATGCCGCTCTCTGTCCTTTCCGCCCTTCGTCCCCATCCCGCAACTCCCTTGTCCTCAATATCTTGCCCGCAACCTGTTTCTTTCCATAGATCTGGCGGTCACGCCGCCAGCCCGGAGCAATCGATTCATAGATTTACGCGAAAAACGCGATTTTTTCTTGGAGTAACCTATGCCCTTGCCAGCTCATCCCAACGTGCGCACTTGCACTCATGTCAAAGCCTCAGGAAAGACGTGCGGATCGCCCGCACTGCGCGGGGAGTTCTTTTGTTACTTCCATACCCGCGTGATTAAGGGCGTGCCGCAACGCGTCGATATGCGCATGGATTCCATCGCCCTGCTCGAAGATTCCGAGTCCATTCAGCTTTCCATCATGCATGTAATCGACGGCCTGATTAAAGGCACGCTTGAGAAAACCCGCGCCAGGCTTATCCTTGAAGCCCTGCGCATCGCCGCCCGGAACGCAAAAAACGTCCGCTTCGATAGCAAAAACTACATCATCGACCCGCAAATGGTGGTCGAGGTTCCCGACTATGCCCGCCAGTACCTCATCGAGCATCCCGAAATCGGCCCGCCACTAAGCCCGTGCGGCAAGCAGACTCCAGTCTGCAAGCCCGAATTAAGCAAGTGTGGCGCGGACACTCCTGTCCGCGAGCCCGAATCAAACCCCGCCAAACTCGAACCTCTCGCCCCCACGCCGGTGGAGAAAGCAAGCGAAAATGAACCAACCGCGAAACGGCGAAAGCATGCAGCCCACGGCGTAAGCCGTGGGTCAAAAACAGAAAATAATCCAGCTCCGAACGAGCAAAAGAATGCCCAGCGTGACCTCCGAAAAATAGAGCGATTGCAAGCCGCAATCGAAGGCACCGAACGCGGGAACTGGCGCGATCTCCGCACCCTCTTCGAGTTCGTAGGGATTGGCCCCCAACTCAAAGACCCGCCATCCTAACTGGCGAGCGCGGTCGGCGAATTTGAAGACTGGCCTCCAACGCACTAACATCTAGTTATGCCAGTTGAAACTGAAATCACGCCAGCGGCCTACACGCCGATCCGCGCGCCCCGCGGCACCAACATCTCCTGCAAAGGCTGGCAGCAGGAAGCGGCCATGCGGATGCTGATGAACAACCTCGACGAAGAAGTCGCCGAGCGCCCGCGCGACCTTGTCGTCTACGGCGGAACCGGCCGCGCAGCGCGCAGTTGGGAGGCCTACCACGCGATCGTCTCCTCATTGAAGAGCCTCGACAACGACGAGACTCTGCTGGTGCAATCCGGCAAACCAGTCGGCGTATTCAAGACACATGAATACGCGCCGCGAGTGCTCATTGCAAATTCGAACCTGGTCGGACATTGGTCCAACTGGGAAAAGTTCAACGAACTGGAGCGCGCCGGCCTCATGATGTATGGCCAGATGACCGCCGGCTCGTGGATCTACATCGGCTCGCAAGGAATTGTGCAAGGCACATTCGAAACATTTTCCGCTGCTGGAGAAAAACATTTCGGCGGCGATCTTGCCGGCAAATTGATCGTCAGCGGCGGCATGGGTGGCATGGGCGGAGCGCAGCCAATGGCTGCGACCATGACGGGCGCAGCTTTCCTGGGCATTGACATCGATCCCGAGCGCATCAAGAAACGCCTCAAGACCGGCTACTGCGATTTCATGGTGAGCACGCTCGATGAAGCGCTACGTATTCTGAAGAACGCGGTACGCAAGAAAGAAAACGTTTCGGTCGGATTGGTGGGCAATTGCGCCGACATAATTCCCGAACTGGCCGAGCGAGGCGTGGTCCCAGACATTCTTACGGACCAGACTTCGGCGCACGATCCGTTGAACGGATACGTGCCGAATGGCATGACTCTGCAAGCAGCGCTGGAACTGCGCCAGCAAGATCCCCAGACCTATCAGGAGCGCTCGCTGGACGCGATGGCGCAGCACGTCGAAGGCATGCTGCGACTGCAGAAAATGGGCGCGGTAACTTTCGATTACGGAAATAATATTCGGACGTTCGCATTTCAGAGGGGAGTGAAAAATGCCTACGACTTTCCCGGATTTGTGCCCGCGTATATTCGTCCGCTGTTCTGCGAAGGCCGCGGACCGTTCCGCTGGGTAGCGCTGTCGGGCGAGCCGTCCGATATCCATGTCACCGATGAGTTAGTGTTGGAACTCTTTCCAGAGAATAAAATTCTGCGGCGCTGGATTGAGTTGGCACGCAAACGCATCAAGTTCCAGGGATTACCGGCAAGAATTTGCTGGCTGGGATACGGCGAGCGAGCGCAGTTCGGTCTGGCAATCAATGATCTCGTAAAAAGCGGCAAGATCAAGGCGCCGATTGTGATTGGCCGCGATCACCTCGACTGCGGCTCAGTCGCATCTCCATTCCGCGAAACCGAGAGCATGAAAGATGGCAGTGACGCCATCGCTGATTGGCCGTTGCTTAACGCTTTATTGAACACCGCCGCTGGAGCTTCCTGGGTTTCGATCCACAACGGCGGCGGCGTAGGCATTGGCTACTCGCTCCATGCCGGACAAGTAACGGTCGCGGACGGGAGCGATGCAATGGCCAAGAGAATCGAACGCGTGCTGACAACTGATCCCGGGACGGGGGTAGTCCGGCACGTGGATGCGGGGTATGACCAAGCAAAAGAGTTTGCGAAGAAGACTGGCGTGAAGATACCGATGCCGTCCTAAGATGATTCGAGGTTTTATCGATTGAGCCCAGCCAAGAAAAAAGAGTCGCAGGTCGATCGTGCGTTGCTGCTGATCAACATCGGCCAGCTACTGACGCTGCGATCTGGCTCGGATAAATCAGGTCCACGCCGCGGTGACCAACTCAGCGAACTAAACATTATCGAAGACGCAGCCGTGCTGTGCCTCGGAGGAAAGATTGTTTCCGTCGGCAAGAGCAAGGATGCGTTGCGCGATTCGTGGCTGAAGAAGAATCGCAGAAACGTTATTGAAGTTGATTGCGAACGCCAGGTTGTGCTTCCAGGGTTCGTCGATTCCCACACCCACCCCGTATTCGTGGCGCCGCGGCTTATAGATTTTGAAAAGCGGGTTGCGGGCGCGACTTATGAGGAAATTGCGGATGCCGGCGGCGGGATCCGCTCTAGCGTTGACGGCGTCCGTAAGGCAGCAAAAAGCCGGCTGACCGAAAGCGTGCTGCGAGCGCTGCGGGAGATGGCCGAGCAAGGGACCACGACCGTTGAGGCCAAGTCAGGTTACGGATTAAGCGTGGAATCGGAATTAAAGTCACTCGAGGCAATTCGCGACGCCGCCGCTGCATGGCCGGGCACGATTGTGGCCACACTTCTCGGCGCCCACGTTGTTCCCAAAGAGTTCGAAGGTAAAGCCGACAACTACGTGAATGCAGTGTGCGAAAAAATGATTCCGCTGGCTGCAAAGCGAAAGCTCGCCCAGTTTGTGGACGTGTTCACTGAGCGCGGAGCTTTCAACGCTGAAGATACTGCAACAATTTTTGCTGCTGCCGAAAAGCATGGCTTAGGCGTGCGCGCACATGTGTGCCAATTGACCGAGACTTCGTTGCAGGCCCTTTTGCGGTGGAATCCCGCGTCGTTCGATCACATGGATCACGCGAATGAGGCTGACATACGAGAACTGGCGCGACGGGATACGATCGCAACGCTAGTGCCAGGGGCAAATTATTTTCTGGGCTTGGAAAAGTTTCCCCCGGCGCGAAAATTGATCGACGCAGGCGTGCCGGTGGCTTTGGCCACTGATTACAATCCTGGCTCTGCGCCCACGCCCAGCATGCCATTCGTACTGTCGCTGGCCTGCACGCACATGAAGATGTCGCCGGCCGAAGCGATTTCCGCTGCCACGATCAACGGAGCGTACGCACTACGACTCGGCGGGCGCAAGGGTTCAATCGAGTCGGGCAAGGACGCCGACTTCGCGGTTTTCGAGGCTGACGATTATCGTGAAATTCCCTACTGGTTCGCGTCCAATCGATGTGCGTTCACCGTCTTGAACGGAACGTTGTTTGCGTCATCCGGCTCTGCGGTATTGGGCTGAAAATTTAATCTGTTCCATGAGATTCCCGATACAGATCGAACCCTGTCCGTTTTTTGTAACAGGCGTAAAAATCGCTTGCCTTCTTTTCACGTGACTGCTAACTTCGCAGGCATCTAACGGGCCAGCAACTGATTCGTAGGATTTGCAGAGAGATCGGCTCCTTTCCTGGGTGGAGTTTCGCAAGAATAAACTCCGGTGTAACGCTGCCCTGCTTTTCTTCACCATCAGCTAGGTCCAAAAGAAAAGGAGAACTATGTCGTCTACTCCGAAAAAACCACTTGCAGGTAGTGAGCGCGCCCCCCTTGAAGGAGCGCGAGAAATAGGTCCAGCCAATCCTAAGGAAATGGTGGACGTTACGATTCGCCTGCGTTCGCGCGAGGGAAAGAAGCCAATCGTCAGCGCTGATGCATTCACTAAGCCAATTGCAAAACGCAAAATCTTGAGCCGCCAGGAATTTGAACAGACCCACGGGGCCGATCCGCAGAGCATCGCCAAAATCGAGGCATTTGCCCATCAGCACAAACTCACAGTGAAGGAAAAGAGCGCTGCACGCCGGACGGTGATTCTTTCTGGGACAGTCGCCGCCATGAACGAAGCCTTTGGCGTGCAACTGAAGGAATACCAGCATCCGAATGGAAAGTATCGCGGGCGAACCGGCCCGGTCCAGATTCCCGTTGAACTGCAGGATGTCATCGAAGGTGTCTTTGGCCTGGACAACCGGCCGCAAGCCAAACCACATTTTCGTAGGCGGCAGAAGCGCGCCGGCGCTCGCGCCCAAGCCGCCGGGGTCTCGTACACGCCTACACAGGTTGCCGAACTCTATAGCTATCCGACCGGCGTGGACGGATCCGGAGAATGTATCGCGCTGATCGAGTTGGGCGGCGGATACAATCCGACGGATCTAAGCAACTACTGGAAGCAGCTCAACCTGACCGAAACGCCAACCGTATCGGCAGTTTCAGTGGGCAATGGCAGCAACAATCCCACTGGAGATCCGAATGGTCCCGATGGCGAAGTGATGTTGGATATAGAGGTGTCTGGAGCGATTGCGCCCGGAGCTAAAATTGTCGCTTACTTTGCCGACAACACCGATGCCGGCTTTTTAAACGCGATCACCACTGCAGTGCACGACAGCACCAATAATCCATCAATCGTGTCCATCAGTTGGGGTGGTCCTGAATCCTCATGGACGCAGCAGGCGATGACCTCTATGGATGAGGCATTCCAGGCTGCCGCCGCGATGGGAGTAACGGTCTGTGTTGCTTCCGGAGACAATGGTTCGACCGACGGCTCTAGCGACGGATCGAACCAGGTCGATTTCCCCGCATCGAGTCCTAACGTACTGGGCTGTGGAGGAACGACTTTGCAAGCCTCAAATGGCAAGATTACGAGCGAGACAGCATGGAACGAACTGGCCAATAATGAAGGCGCAACCGGAGGCGGGGTCAGCAACGTCTTCTCCTTGCCGAGTTGGCAGAGTGGGGCGAATGTGCCTTCTCCGGCAAATGCAAATGGCGGGCGCGGTGTGCCGGACGTCTCTGGAGACGCCGATCCGACCACCGGCTACGTTACGCTAGTCGATGGGCAGTCTGGAGTTATCGGAGGCACGAGCGCGGTCGCTCCGCTCTGGGCCGGACTGATCGCGCTCATTAACCAGAGCATGGGAAAGCCGGTCGGCTTTATCAATCCGTTGCTCTATCAGAATGCCAGCAGCGCTGGTGATTTCAATGACATTACTTCCGGTAACAACGGAGCTTATTCCGCTGGGCCCGGATGGGATGCATGCACCGGACTTGGCTCGCCGATTGGGGTTGGGGTGGCGGCCGTATTGGGCGCTCCGCAGCAGGCGCAAGCTAGGAGAACGGGTACTTAGACGCCACAAGTGATGGCGCGGCTCTGTGAGCCGCGCCATTTTGTTTTTGCAATGGCTGTCTTTTTGAATGACGCCGAAGCTCTTGCCGCTGTCTCAATGAGATTGCGCTCGGAAGTTGCGACGGAACGGGCGAGATGCCCGTACTCCATTAGGTCGCGCAACGAAGGCTTTCAGGATGGTTTTGTGAAAGTTCCGCGGCCCAGCATGGTTGCGGTGGGCATGGATTCCGCATGCGCCGGCGATTGAGCACTCTCACGGACTTCCTGAATGCGGGAAGTAACGATTGGAGTCCGATACTCGGGATGACAAAATTCCAAATGCATGCCTCGGCCTATGTAGCGCAGCTTCAGCATCGATCCTCCCCAGGTTGAGCCAGCAATGGCTACCAGCACCGGCTCAGGACAATATTCGGGATGGCCGGAAATCAACGCCTGACTCTCCCCGAGGAATACGGCAGTGTAGCGATGGTGTTGAGTCTGAATCTCCAGCACGGTGGAGGGTGGCAGGTCTCCGAGCGAAACTCCGCCTTCGATTTCCGATTGGACGATGTTGGCGTTCACTTCGTCGCTGAGATTGACATGCGGTATGAACATGGTAGCCAGTCGCCCACCCCGGAGACCCCGTTTGAAGATCATACCAGAGGATAGCTAATACGGGACATTACTTCGGGTTCAGCCGGGTTGGACCGCGTTCTTGGGGGCATTTTCGAAGCGCAGTCATGCAGCGGGATTTTGCTTCGGGAGAGTATTTTTCTACTGGAATCAGTCTTTAAAAAAATGGCCAGACGTTGACAGTCTGGCTCTGTGCGCGAACGAGTTTTGCGGAGGACTATTGGCCAATCGAACTGGCAACTGAAGAAAATACGTTATTTGAACTGCCGCCGATCAACCGGATGGTGCCAACCACCAGTACCAGGATAACCGCCAACATCACTGCGTATTCGGCGATGTCCTGTCCTTCATCATCCGACCAAAGCTTGAGCAACGTCTGGATATTCATCCGCACTCCCTTCCTAAGACGGTGTGCACAGTGTGCTCCGGGCGCTGCAAAAATACAAGTGTCATTTTCAAGTTTTCACAGTGGAAAAAACAGCGCCCCAGCGATCGTTAAATAAAAGTCCTTTGTGCGGTGAGAATTGTTGCGAAAATCCACAGCAGTCGTCTGCAAAGTCACTGTCGGCGGCGCGCGCAATCCACTATTCTACGAGTTGAAGAAAAATCCCCAAATAGTTTTTGCCGGTGCTTTTCAAGGCATTTGAGGTATGCAAAAGTCGTCGACTCGGCGCTACGCCCGCTATCGTACAGAACTTCCCGTGATCGTCAAGATACTTGCGAAGGATGGCTACCTTCGTATACATGGCCGCTGTTTCGAACTCGCTGAAGCTGGGCTGGGTGCCGTCATTACCAGCGAGTTGAATGCGGGAGAAATGGTTACGCTGGAATTCACTATTCCCGACGCACCGCAAGTCTTCGTGATCCGATCGGTGGTGCGGCACCGCATGGGTTTTCTACACGGATTCGAATTCATTGGCGCACTCCCTGAGCAAATTGAAATCATCCAGAAATTCTGCCGAACTCTGGAACCGTCGTAAGCTTTTATCGACGGTTTTCGCGCTTGCGATTTGCGATCTCTGTTTCGAATCGAATTTTTCTTAAAGTACTCGTGAACAAATCGCGGCTTCCCCCGACCAGGGAGACTCACAAACTCGACTCGGGCGATGCTGCGCACTTCGGCAACCAGCGGCGCATCGCCGTTACCGGCTGAATAACTTGTTCAGAGTTTGTAAGGTGGCGGAAGGACGGTTTCTTCCGCTAAGCAACGTGGCATAATGAAGGTCGAATTTGCGTTGGCCCCGTAGCTCAGTTGGATAGAGCAGCGGTTTCCTAAACCGTTGGTCGGCGGTTCGACTCCGCCCGGGGCCTCCACCGCAAACTCCAGTTACCGCTCCTCAACTTTTGATCAAGGTAGCCACGACAAATGGAATGATGAAAGATTGAACGAGTTCAGGCAGATCGTAATTCGCTGCTCAGCTTGTTCGCGGCAAACTCAGGTCGCTGGGGCGAAATCGGTATTGTTTTAGCGGGTTCGTTAAGAGCCGCGGCCGTCCTCTTACATAACCAGAACATGAAAAGCACAGTGGTTAAACCGAATGAAAGCCATCCCAATAGGAAGATCTGAAGCCAATGCATATTTTAAATTCCTTTTCGATGCGGGGGAGCATCGGCGGTGAGAGAGCCAGATTATATGTAAATTTCGTTGCCTTGGGAATGGTGCAAATATTTTCGCTTAAACTGCAAAGGCTGCGACCTCGATCCCGTACTTTTACGATGAACTCGCGTCATTAAAGCAGTTTTACAGTCACATTAATTTATACGCGCGATTGGATGCTAAAGGGTTACTCCCGGTTATCCGTTAGGCGAGAATCCGCTCCAACCTGGGGAACTTTCAAGGAGTTTTTGGGGTCTATAGGTGTAGGGAAATGGCGTGTTTTCAGGCGAGTCGAAAGGCGCTATGGCTCAAATTTTGACCAAGGCTTATTGCCGAAAAGCACTTATAATGGAGCTTAGGCCATGAGGGCGATGGCGGGAGCAACCACTGTGGGTGATTTAGCGGGAGCAATCGGCGTCCGAACAGCGGAAGCTGCGGTCGTAGCCGAACTCAAAGCGGGATCCGAGGAAGCGTATGCCTGGCTTATCGGAGAATTTCATCAGCCGATCTATAGCCTGGTTTACCGGATGGTAACTGATCCGGCAGACGCCGCTGACACCACCCAGGAAGTGTTTCTAAAAGTCTTCCGCGGAATGAAACATTTCAATGGACAGTCAAGTCTGAAAACCTGGATTTACCGCATTGCTGTTCATGAAGCTTCAAACCGGCGGCGCTGGTGGTTCCGACACAAATCAAAAGAGACATCCATGGAGCCGTCGCGGGTTTCTTCCGACGCAGAGTTCGTGTCAGCGATAAAAGATTCGTTGGTCGACGGCGCCGATTCGCCTTTCGATCGCGTGGCTCACGAAGAAGTTCGGGCGCGAGTTGAACATGAGCTTCGTCAGATCTCCGAACCGTACCGGACTACGCTGATTCTTCGCGATCTCGAAGAAATGTCATATGAGGAGATTGCCGAGGTCACACAAGTTTCGCTGGGGACTGTGAAATCACGATTGACTCGCGGCCGAGAAGCACTTCGGCAGCGGCTCGCGGCGTATGTGCAAGAGGTCGGAGCTGAATTAGGACTCCAGGATGCTGAACGTCATCAGAAACCTGCTTCCCGCGCCCGCGTTTCGTCTAACGGGCGGGAATTCGAGGTCGCATCATGAAGTGCACCGAAGCTAAATCGATGTTCTCGCCTTATCTTGATGGGGCGGTCACTGGAACAGAGATGCTTGGTATCAGCCGGCACCTGGATCGGTGCGTAGACTGCCAGCGGGAATATGTTTCGCTTCGCCAGACCCAGCAATTATTGGCAAAGGTGCGCCACCGAAAAGCTCCTGAAGACCTTTCACTAAAATTGCGGCTGGCGATTTCGCGAGAAGTGGCGCGAGCGAGTCGTCCGCACTTCGATGATTTCCGCATGCGCATTGAGAATGCCATCCAGATGTTCATGGTTCCGGCGACAGCTGGTTTGGCAACGGCGATAGTGATTTTCGGATTTCTGATGGGCTTCCTCGCCTTGCCATTGCAGGCGGATAATGCCGATGTTCCCTTGATGTTGAACACCGCTCCGCAATTGCAACAATCAGCATTTGTCCCGCCAATGGAATCCATTGCAGATGACTCGCTGGTCATCGAAGCGTATGTCGATTCGAACGGTCGAGTGGAAGACTACCGCGTGTTGTCGAGTCCGGAGGATACGAAGGGCTTGCCGCCGCAAGTCAAGAATATGCTTATCTTCACCACGTTCCGTCCCGCAACTTTTATGGGCCAGCCGAGATCGGGACGCGCGGTTCTGTCGTTCTCCAAGATCAGTGTGAAAGGATAGAAGCTTTCAGCTGTCAGCTCTCAGCTTTTCAGTTGTAACCTCTCAAACCGCCGATCGGCACTGGACGCTGAGAGCTTATGGCTGAAAGCTGATAGCTTCCTGCGTTGACCCTCCGGGCAGAACCTCTTAAACTGGCAGTGTAAACTAACACATCCACCGCTGCGCAGGAGGACTCCTGGTTCGTCAGGTTCGAATTTCGCTGTTTGTGGCTTTGCTTGGACTGATCGCGCAACTTTGCTTTGCTGAAAATACGCCGAAGGTCGCGCTTGATAATAATGAAGCTTTGTTTAGCGTCCTGACCGCCATTAACGCCTGTGGCTACGATTCGGACCTGAGCGTGTCTGTGCCGCTCCGCGCCGAGATTCGTGCTGAAGTCACGAAAACTGTCGAGGCGTCGCCGGAAGCAAAAGAGTCGACCGCAGTGATGTGCCAATTCTACTCGGAGCATCAGCAGGACGATCCTGGTCGTACCCTGGCGCAGTACGTTTCGTTAGCGCTCTTTCTCAATCCGCCGCCCGAACTCACGTTAAAAGTCAAAGAAGCCGAACTGCCACCGGACGCGAGCTTTGTTTCCGGCTTCCTACCTGCTCTGCAGAAGTTCTATGGCGAAGCCGGCCTGCACGCCATCTGGATACGCCATCAGGCAGCCTACGCCGATCTGACCGCGCGCTATCACGAACCGCTGTCGAAGGTGCTGTTCGATACTGAGGTTTACCTGAAACTGCCGTCCGCCGGATTTCTGGGGCGAGCATTCACAGTTTATCTCGATCCTATGGGATCTCCCGGGCAAGCCAATGCACGCAACTATGGCGCCGATTACTACGTGATCATTTCTCCTGGGACCGGTTCGAGTCTCAAAGTAGACCAGATCCGGCACACATATTTGCATTACCTGCTCGACCCGCTGGCGCTGAAGTATCCTGCGGCCATTAGTCACTTGAAACCGTTGTTGGAGAATGTCAAGAGCGCTCCGATGGACGAAAGCTTCAAGACGGATGTTTCGCTGCTGATGACCGAATGCCTGATACGCGCGATAGAAGCGCGCACTATCGGCACGAGCAAGACTCCGGAAACGCAGCGGCAACAGTTGGTCCAGCAATCGGCTGAACAGGGCTTCATTCTGACGCCTTACTTTTACCAGGCACTGTTAAAGTTCGAGAAGAGTCCGGCCGGATTGCGCATCGCTTATGGAGATATGGTTAGCGGGATCGACGTGCGCAAAGAACAAAAAGAAGTGGCGCAGATAAAGTTTGCCAGCAATGCAGATCCTGAGCTGCTGCATCTGTCTCGCCCGGCAGAGACCAAGCTGTTGATGACCGCCGAGCAGCGGTTATCTACGGGAGATCCGGAAGGCGCAAAGAAACTGGCGCAACAGGCGCTGGATGAAAAGAAGGAAGATCCAGGGCGCGCGCTTTTCATTCTGGCACAAGTGGCCACCATGAATCGCGATATCCAGGGCGCGCGCAATTATTTCCAGCAGGCTTTAGGAGTTACCCACGAACCTAAGGTGCTGGCATGGTCTCATATTTATCTGGGACGAATCTTTGACCTGGAAGAAGATCGAGAGGCGGCGCTCGACCAGTATCGGGCGGCGTTGAGCGCGGGCGGATCATTGCCTGAGGCCAAAGCCGCAGCTGAGCATGGCATCCAACAACCTTATGAGCCGCCCAGCCATCCGCAGCAGTAAAATTATAGGAAACCAAGGAATCTTCAAGGAGAAAGCATGAAGCGATTAGCCATTATGTTGGGAATGCTAGCGGTTGCGGCTTTTGCAGTTGCGCAGACTCCGAGCCAACAAACGCAGCCTGCCGGTGCGCAGGGCGGGGCGCAGCAAGGCTCGACACAACCGGGTTCCGCCACAACCGCGCCGCCAGGTAAACGACCTCCACAAGCCAAGACGCAGCCGGAGTTCGACGCCTATAACACCGCCATGGCAAGTCAGAAGGATCCGGCCGCCATGGAGAAAGCGGCTGACGATTTCGCGACCAAGTTCCCTGATAGCGAATTGCGTGTGCTGCTCTACAAGGCCGCTATGCGCGGATATCAGAATGCCAATAACGGCGACAAGATGGCAGAGATGGCGCAGAAGCTGCTAAAACTCGATCCCGATGATCCCGAGGCCCTGATTGCTTCCGCAGAGGTGCTTGCAGAAAAAACGCGACCTACTGATCTGGATAAGGCTCAGCGCTTCGATCAAGCTTCGAAATATGCGCAGCATGCTTTGGAAACCGTCGATACGGATGTGCCTGCGCCGGCCAACGTGCCGCAAGCTCAGCTCGATGCGTACAAGGGACTTTTGCGATCCACGGCTTACTCGGTTCTGGGAACGATCCAATACGATCAGGAAAAATATTCCGACGCAGAATCATATTTTCGCAAGTCGATCGACGCTTATCCGTCGCAGCCAGACCCTGTGGTGGTGCTGCGTCTGGCACTGGCGCTGGATAAACAGGGAAAATATTCGGATGCTCTGAATGAGGCTAATAAGGCGGTCGATTTGACTCAAGATGGAACTGCGGCAGGCACTACAGCGCGCCACGAACGGGACCGCTTAATGCAGTTGACGGGAAGCGTAATTCCCAGTGCCAGTAGTCCGACCCCGGCGTCCAAGCCACCAACTCCTGGGACTCCCAACGCAACGCAACCTCCTCACTAGCCGAGGAATGCACGCCGAGAGAGATGCTGCCGCGAGACCGGAGGTATTGGTGCGACTTGGCGTCGAAGTACGAATTAGCCTTAGAGTCTCAGTGAAACCATGAAGCCACGAGATATGTCGGACTTGGAGCAGGCTCTGGGATACCAATTCTCGCGGCCGAAATTATTGGAGCAGGCTCTGACTCACAGCTCACAGGCGCGCGAACTTGAATCCCTGCAAACGTCGACGCCAGCCAGGGTCGAAGACAATGAGCAACTTGAACTCCTCGGGGATGCAGTGCTTGGACTGGTCACGACCGAAGAACTGTTTCATCGCTTCCCCCATTTTCGTGAAGGAGAACTTTCGAAATTGCGCGCGCATCTGGTCAGTGAAAGACATTTGATTCAAGTGGCGCGACGATTGGAACTTGGTCATTATTTGCACCTGGGTCGAGGCGAGGAAAAAAGCGGAGGGCGCAACAAAACTGCGCTGCTTGTTGACGGACTGGAAGCTGTGCTCGGGGCCATGTACGTGGACAGTGGGCTGGAAACGGTGCGGCGCACAGTGTTGCAGCATGTAGTTACTCCGGAACTCGAAAACATGGCGCGGAGCGGCAGCAGTTTGCCACTCACCGATTACAAGTCAGCTTTGCAAGAGAAGTTGCAGGCGACCGGCCGTCCGCAGGCATCGTATGTATTAGTGAAAGAGCTGGGACCGGAGCACAGCAAGACTTTTACGGTTGAGGTTCGGCTGCAATCCCCCGGCAATCATGGCGAGACTGAGTTTGTTGGCCGCGCCGAGGGCTCTACCAAGAAGAATGCCGAACAGGGCGCCGCACAGCAGGTGCTGGAACATCTGACTTCGCTTTCTGAGGATTTGTCTACTAAGATGCCCGGCAAAGGACTCTCCATGCCGGAGCGGTGATGGGTAAAACGCAACATACAGATTGGTTGGTCTCGCTGCAATCGCTGCTGACCACGGTAGTGATCGCGGTTTTTGTAATTACCTTCATCATTCAGGCTTTTCAAATTCCTTCGGAATCCATGGAGAACACTCTGCTGATCGGCGATTACCTTTTGGTGGACAAGTTGTGTTATGGGGGCAGCAGGTTCTTGGATCGCATTTTGCCATACCGCACCGTGCATCGCGGCGATATCGTCGTCTTCCATTATCCGGTTCATCCCAGCGAGCATTTCGTTAAGCGCGTGGTCGGGGTACCGGGCGATCGTATTCGCCTGATCAATCGGCAGGTCTACATCAACGGCACATTGCTGAGAGAACCCTATGTGCGTTACAGCTCGCCGATGCATGACATTTTTCGCGATGAGTTTCCACGTACGGATATCCCCGTTCCGGGCTTAGAGGGTGGCTGGTGGTTGCAGATGAAGAAGTTGGTCGAAGATGGCGAGTTGATTATCCCTGAGGGGCATTATTTTGTCCTCGGCGATAACCGGGACGAGAGCCTGGACAGCCGTTATTGGGGCTTCGTGCCGCGGGAGAATATTATTGGGCGGCCCTTACTGATTTATTGGTCGGTGCGCAGCGCGGAGGACGACATGCCGGTTTCTTCCACGCCGGGTGATAAACTTTATCACTTCGCCTACGCAGTCAGCCATTTGTTTCAGCTCACTCGCTGGAACCGGACATTTCGAGTAGTTAACTAAGGGCGATATCGCCCGCTTACGGGACAAAAAATAGTGGCTAAGAAAGAAAATACGCAGCCGGAAAAACCGCGCGAAACTACGGTTGAGTTTCTCGCGTCTCTCGCCGCAGTATTGGTAACGGGGCTTTTTATCATTACGTTCATCGTGCAGGCTTTTGAAATTCCCTCCAGCTCGATGGAAAACACGCTGCTGATCGGCGATCACGTATTTGTGAACCGCGAGCAGTTCGCGCCACGAACAAAGTGGCTTGGTCCGATTCTTCCCTACCGGCAGATACACCATGGCGACATCGTCGTATTTCTATCTCCGGCTGAACCCGGACTTTACGTGGTGAAGCGCATCATCGGCATTCCCGGCGACCGCATTCATCTACGCGATGGGGTCGTCTACCGCAACGGGCAGAAGCTGGATGAGCCGTACGTGATTCATCAGGGAGGCGAAGCCAGCTACAACCCTTATCGCGATAATTTCCCCTCGGTTCCGCCAACAGAGTTCAGCAACGTGACCCCGGAGTGGGAGCTTTCTTTGCCGCAACACATTGAGGGTGATGACATAGTGATTCCTCCCAATAGCTATTTCGGCATGGGAGACAATCGCGATGTAAGTCTGGACAGCCGTTATTGGGGTTTTATTCCGCAAGAAAATGTAATTGGGCGGCCCATGTTTATTTACTGGTCATTTGAGACGCCGGCGGGGCAATATTTGGAGCGGGGCATCAGCCAACGAATCGGGTTTCTGGTCCATGTGGTGGTTCACTTTTTCGACGAAACCCGCTGGCGGCGTACCTTCAGGATAGTTCAGTGAGTTTTCTGCGATCGAAGCGCGCGGTCGTCGTGTTGCTTATAGTGCTTTTGGCGCTTTTCCTTATCAGGCCGGGCGCTAATCGGCTGCGAACGCGCATTGTTACTTCCATCAGTATGGCATTGGGACGGCCAGTCGATGTAGCAGCAGTAAAGTTGCGTCTGCTTCCCCAACCCGGATTCGATCTGCAAAACTTCGTAGTGCATGAAGACCCGGCCTTCGGAGCTGAACCTCTACTTCGCTCCTCCGAGGTAACGGCATCGCTTCGGATAATGTCGTTGCTGCGCGGACGTATCGAAATCGCGCGGCTGAGCCTCACAGAACCCAGCCTCAATCTAGTGCGGAACGCAGCGGGACATTGGAATCTGGAAAATCTCATCGAGAGGGCAGCCAAAGTCCCGATTGCCCCGACCAGCAAGGCGAAAACTGAAAAGCGTCCAGGCTTTCCTTACATTGAAGCGGACCGAGGCCGCATCAACTTCAAGTTCGGTCCGGAGAAAAAACCATACGCATTGACCGATGCCGACTTCGCCTTGTGGCAGGATTCGGAAAATGCCTGGGGCATGCGGCTGAAAGCGCAGCCGGTGCGGACCGACTTCAATCTCAGCGATACAGGAACCTTCTCCGTCGACGGTTCCTGGCAGAGAGCCGCATCACTGAGCGATACTCCCCTGCAATTCATGTTGCAATGGAATCGTGGGCAACTGGGCCAGTTGACGAAGCTCGCATATGGCCGTGACAAAGGCTGGCGCGGCGGTCTAACTGTTTCTACCACACTCACTGGAACGCCTGCGAACCTGGCGATTGTGGCGGCAGCCTCGCTGCAAGACTTTCGCCGCTATGACATTTTCGGAAGTGGCAATTTACGGCTGGCCGGCCAGTGCAGTGGCCGTTATAGTTCGCAGAATCACATTTTATCTGAGGTTGCCTGCAGGGCCCCTGTGAGTGATGGGTCTGTGACTCTCGCCGGCAGCATCTCCGGGCCATTCTCATCTCGCGATTACAATCTCGCGCTGACCGCGCATGATTTGCCAGTTCAATCTCTGGTTGCATTCCTACGGCACGCGAAACAAGGCGTGGCGGATGATTTAATCGCTGCGGGCCGGCTGAACGGAGATTTGAAACTTGAGCGCAGTATCAATGCGCGATCGAACGACTTGGTCTGGGAAGGTCGCGGCGAAGCGTCGGGCGTCGAACTCCGATCGAAATTAAACAAGACGGAATTGTTGCTCGGTGATGTTCCTCTCGTGGTGTCCGCCGGCGCACATTCCAAATCAGCAGCCGCACGGCTTACCGCAGAAACGCGCCTGGAAATCGGTCCATTCAATTTGCCCCTAGGCCGAGTAGCGCCTGCAATTGTGCAAGGATGGGTTGCGCGTTCCGGATACGGGTTCGCGATTCAGGGTGATGCGCAGTTGCAACGTTTGTTGCAGGTCGCACGTACAATAGGAATTCCGACGCAGCAGCCGAACGCCGAAGGCCAGGCCAATGTCGATCTGCAGATTGCCGGCAGTTGGTCGGGATTCACTGCGCCGAGAGCCGTCGGAAAGGCGCAACTACATTCCATTCACGCGACGTTGCGCGGCTTGAATGCGCCGTTAGAAATTGCATCCGCGAACCTCATTTTGACGCCAGAACAGATCAGCGTGCAAAAGCTGACGGCTTCGATCGCGGATACTTCCTGGCGTGGATCGTTGACTCTTCCGAGACAGTGCGTTGTGCCCGAATCCTGTCCTATACGCTTCGATCTACGCGCTGACGAAATTTCAACCGATCAGCTCAACCAAGTGGTCAATCCTTACGTCCGCAAACAGCCGTGGTACCGCTTCCTAACGTCACCCCCAACTGGAACTCCCTACTTGCTCACAATTAACGCCGTGGGCAAGCTCTCGGCGAATCGAGTGGTCGTTCGCAAACTTGTGGGAAGCCGGGTTTCGGCGAAGGTGGAACTGGACAAGGGCAAGCTGCGAGTATCCGATCTCCGTGCTGATGTGTTGGGCGGAAAACACGTTGGCGAGTGGGAAGCCGACTTCACCGTGAAACCTCCGCAATACAGCGGAAAAGGTGAATTCGAAAATGTTGCCCTCGATCAGCTATCTGAAAGTATGAGCGATGACTGGATTACGGGTTCGGCTATGGCAACGTATCACGTGAAAATGTCGGGTCTGGATGCGGCTGAATTATTTTCTTCAGCCAGCAGCACTTGGAAGGTTGAGGCTCGGGACGGCCTGTTGGGCCACGTTGCACTTACCCAGGGCAGCGGCCCGCTCACGATCCATCGTTTGTCGCTGCAATTGGCAATGCACGATGGCAAGTTTGAAATTGAGGATGGTAAGCTCGACAGCGCATCGAACATCTATCGAATCAGCGGCACAGCGTCTATGAGTCGTGTTTTGAATGTCAAACTGCTGCTCGAAGGCGCGCAGGGTTTTAATATCACCGGCACCTTAACTGAGCCGCATGTTTCGCCAATCTTGCCTTCGGAAACGCAAGCTGCGCTCAAACCGTAAGCTTATCATTCTGCTAGTTTTCGTACTCTTCTTGTTACACTCATCGATCTGTTATATAGTATAATATTATTTATATGAGAAAGGCTAAGACCTTTACGGTGGAAGAATCTCTCTTAACCTTGATTGAGCGCACCAAGGGTGATCGATCCACGAGCGAGCGCGTGAATGAATTGCTGAAGCTAGCCCTTGAAGTGGAACAGCGAAACAAATTGGACCATGAGGCGGCCCTGTTTTATTCGGCCGTCAAGCAAGGCGACAGGCGGGAGGAGCGGGCATTCGAAAAGGCTTCGCTTCGCTCGTTCGAAAGGGATTAACGTGAGCCCGCACTCCGTTCCCTTAGACTGGTTTCCTCGACGCGGTGAAATCTGTTTGGTCGGCTTGGATAAGGAGCGACCGGCCCTCATAATTTCGAGCGACGCGCTCAATCGGCATGCCCTTGATGTTTGCGTCGTGCCGGTCACATCGGTCGAACATCGTCGGTTCTCGATTAGGGTAGCCGTCCCGCGAGGGGAGGGCGGGTTGGATCGCAACTCATGGGCCAAGTGCGATCAAGTCACGACATTGTCCAAGGGGCTCATCCGCTATCCGCCATTTGGCCGCTTAACAGATTCAACAATGGCGCGGATCGCAAGTGCGATACGGTTGGCATTAGACCTGAATTGAGAAAAAAGGGTTTCAGGGCGCGTAACCCTGCCCGCGCAATACTTTCCCTGGCTTCGCTCCCGTTATTTTCCCTTGATCAATCACAGCGATCCCATTCACGAGCACGTACTCCATTCCTTCCGACAACTGATTGGGATTGTCGAAACTCGCTACATCGCGCACTGTCGCCGGATCGAAGACTACCAAGTCGGCCCACATGCCTGACTTCAAAACTCCGCGATCAGTAAAGCGCATGCGTTGTGCCGGTAGGGCAGAGAATTTGCGAATAGCATCTTCCAGGGTTAATTTTTTCTCTTCGCGCACATACTTGCGCAGAATCCGCGGAAACGTGCCATAAGCCCGCGGATGGGGATGTTCCTGACCTAAGATTCCCTCCGGCGAAGTTCCCTCCGAATCGTTGTCGATAGAAACCCAAGGCTGTTGCAGGGCGAGCGCAACGTCCGGTTCTGACATGCCGAAAACCGCGACCTCGGTGAATGCGTTGTCTTCGATCAGCAGATCGAAGAGAGCGTCCATCGGATCCTTGTTCCAGATTTGTGCGACTTCTGCCAGCGTCTTTCCTTGCAGCGGTAAAAGTCTAGGATTCTGTACCACACCGATGAGAACTGACCCTGGCCCGGGGATCTCTTGCCATTCATTCTGCCAGGTGTTGGAAAATGTCTGTAAATCTGTGCGGATGCGCTGCCTCACTGCCGGATCTTTCAAGCGCTCGACCAGTTTGGCATCACCGCCATCGTGCGCCCATGGCGGGATGAATGCAGACATAGTATTGAACCACGCGGTGTAAGCATAGGTATTCGCAGTGATATCGACGCCGGTCGCGCGGGCGGCATTAATTTTCGCAATCACTTCGGGCATGCGTCCCCAATTTTCTTTGCCCGCGACCTTGATGTGCCAGATCTCAACTGGAACATGCGCTTCGCGGCCAATGCGTAGAGCTTCATCGATAGCGGGAATCACGCGGTCACCTTCGTCGCGCATGTGCGTGGCATAAATGCCGCCGAACTTCGAAGCTTCTCCAGCTAACGCGATCAATTCTTCCGTTTTCGCGTAAGGCGCAGGAGCGTATTGCAAAGCTGTGGAAACGCCGACTACACCGTCACGCATGGCCTGCACTACTAATTCCTTCATCTGACCGAGTTGTTCTGGCGTGGGCTGCTTGTCGTCGTCTCCCAAAACCATGCGGCGAATCTGGGTTGCGCCCACATAGCTGGCCAAATTGATTCCTATGCCCTGCTTTTCCAGACGCGCGAAATATTCGCGGAAAGTGCGCCAGTCGGGGGTGATGTGATAGTGCTCGTAGCCGGCGTGATCGGCACGAATGATCGAGTCATTCAGCGGCGCTGCCGATCCGCCTTCGCCGGTGATTTCCGTCGTGATCCCTTGGTAAATTTTCGACGGCAGCCGGGGATCGACCAGGATCGTCAACTCAGACTGGCCAAGCATATCGATGAACCCGGGTGCAACGACTTTTCCGCCAGCATCAATGGTTCGGGTGCGCGGCTCTGCGGCGAGATTGCCGATGGCTGCAATCTTGCCGTCACGGATTCCAATGTCTCCGGAGTACCAGGGCGAGCCGGTGCCGTCGATGATATGGCCGTTGGTGATGACGATGTCGAAAGGCTGTGGCGCGGCGCACAGAGGTAAACAAATCAAAACGATAACAGTTGCCAGTAAAGCTTGACTCAGCGCGGTTCGCATCATGAGGTTATCCATTCTTCACTGTTCTCGATTCGTTTTAGAGGTGAGTATCAAACTTTCTTGCCCTCGGCTCATGCTAAACCCGATCAGACTCCAGATCGCCAGGGCCAGCCATTCGTACCCATTAAAATGACCGGGAATGCCGGGAGTAATTTTTATTACGATCATCAGAAAGCCGACAAATACACCCGCCGCGGCGACGAACCGTTTGCGTGGTGACGGAGCCATCCGGTAGTAGGCCGCGCAAGCCGCCAACCATCCGATTGCGGACGCCACCGACCCTACTTCGGAAATTGGCACGAGTACGGCGTCGCCGAGAAACATGCACGCCGCGGTAGCCAACCCGATGCACAGCACGGCCACCGAAGGCGTCTGATTGCGCGTATGCACATGGCCCAAGCGATAGTCCACCAACCCTCGCCTTCCGATGGCAAACAACAACCGGCTGGCTGCAATAAAATTTCCGTTGAACACTTTAAACAGCGAGAGCAGCGCGGCCGCGAGTATCACGCTTACAATCCAACGCGATCCTACCGCGTGCTCGAAAGCAACCGCAGTCATGAATTTTTCGTGCGTGAGCTGCTGCCATGGAGCAACATATCCGACTGCCGCGATTACGATTATGTAAAAGAGAATGCCGACCACAATCGCCATCCAGATAGCCTTGAAGAAACTTTGCGAGCGGAATTCAGGACTCGCCTCTTCGGCACCTTTCACAACCGATTCGAATCCTGTCATGAAATAAGGAACGATTTGCATCACCAGGAGCACGGACACAAATGGACTATGCGTGAACAGCGGAGGAAAGTTCTGCGCTGAGCCTTTGCTCACTCCAATGGCGACAAACAATACAAACAGAGCCAGCGTTCCAAAGGCCGTCCAGTTCTGGAAAGTGGCACTCAATCGGATGCCGCGATAATTCAGCAACGTAATCAGTCCGGTCAGGCCCAGACCGATTAGCAAGTGCGGCAGGTAAACCGGATGGCCGCCGAGGCGGTAAATTTCCATCGAATCCAGCGGCGGGAAAATGTATCCCGCAATTTTGCCGACTGCGACTGCTTCCCACGGACACACGATGAAATAGGCGAGGATCATCATCCAGCCGGTGGCAAAGCTTATAGATCGCGGGAAAACTTTGGCGGTATATGCGACCTCGCCAGCGGCATCGGGTATCGCGCTAACCAGTTGGCCATACACATAACCGATGGGCAAAAGCAGCGCCCCGCCGATGGCGAAGCCAAGTATTCCGCCCAAGACGCCGCCGCGCAGCAGCCAGTCATCCATCACGACCAGCCATCCCACGCCCACCATCGTGCCCCAGCCGAGCGCAAAATAATCTATCAGGCGAAGTTTTCGGGCGAGAGTGATCACGCGGCGCGAATTATAAAGCATGGCGACGCCAGACTCGGAATCATCAATCAGTTTCGATTGAGTTATGGATTCGCTGCCGCTGAGAACGCCGTCTTAGCGTCCCGCCGGATATCCGGGCTTGCGTGTTAGTATCAAATTCAAAGCCTGATGAACCTGCAGCACGTTGACATGTTGTTTCAGCTGATCGTTTTTTTGTTCGCGATCAGCATCCATGAATCGGCGCACGCCTGGATGGCGAGCCGCCGCGGAGACCCCACTGCGCGGATGTTGGGCCGGGTCACGCTTAATCCTATTAAGCATATTGATCCCGTAGGCACAGTTTTACTGCCTGTTATCGCGATGCGCACCCATCTTCCTGTAATCGGTTGGGCCAAACCGACTCCGGTCGATCCACGAAATTTCAAGAATCCGGTGCTCGATGACATCCTCACGTCGGTGGTTGGGCCGATCAGTAATTTCCTGGTCGCGTTCGTCGCCGTGCTGGCTTTGATTTTCGTTGCTCTCAGCTCGCAACTGGGAGCGAGCATTGTTCATCTGATTCCGCTCGTATATCCGAGTCATTTAGCTGTTCTGGCCAACCAGACTGATTCGTTCCTCATGCCGGTCAGTGTGTTTTTCTACGAGTTGATGGTGATCAATGTTATTCTCGGCGTCTTTAATCTGATTCCGGTTCCTCCGCTTGATGGCAGCCACGTCCTCCGCCACTTTCTGTCTCCCAACGTGCTGCGGGTTTACGATACTGTGGGAATGTTCGCCTTGATGGCCCTGGTGTTTCTCGGAGGCGGAATTCTGGGCAGGCTGATCTTTCCTGTGATCGGTGTTTTTAATTCCATTCTTTTGAGAATCTGATGGCATCAGAATCTAACCAAGGTAAGCGCGTGCTCAGCGGGATGCGTCCGACCGGCAAGTTGCATTTAGGCAATTATGTCGGCGCGCTGCAGAACTGGGTGGGCATGCAAGATAAATACGAATGTTATTTCTGCGTGGTCGACTGGCACGCTCTCACGACCGATTACGCGGATACGTCGCGAGTGAAAGAGAACTCGATTGAAGTTCTGTTCGACTGGCTGGCCGCGGGACTCGATCCCGAGCGCTGCACCATGTTCATGCAGTCGCACGTGCCGCAGCATGCCGAGTTGCATCTTTTATTCTCCATGATTACACCGCTGGCGTGGCTTGAACGGGTGCCTTCTTATAAAGAACAACAGGCAAATCTCACCGAGAAAGACCTCAACACTTATGGTTTTCTCGGATATCCTTTGCTGCAGGCGGCGGACATTCTTATCTACAAGGGCAACTTTGTTCCCGTGGGCGAAGATCAGGTGCCGCACGTCGAATTGACTCGTGAGATCGCCCGTCGTTTCAATATGTTTTACAAGCTCGACGGCGCAGCGGTTTTTCCCGAGCCGCAGCCACTGCTCACTCGTACACCGAAGCTGCCGGGGACGGATGGCCGGAAGATGTCGAAATCGTACGGGAACACCATCATGATGGCTGATCCAGAGCCGGTGGTGCGGCAGAAATTGAAAACCATGGTTACGGATCCGGCCCGGGTGCGGCGCAGCGACCCGGGTAATCCTGATGTTTGTCCCGTTGGCGACTTGCATAAGATTTTCAGCAGTAAGGCTACTATCGCAAAAGTGTATGAAGGTTGCCGCTCGGCTGGCATCGGATGCATAGAGTGCAAAGGGTGGGTGGCGGATGCGCTAGTTAACATCTTGAATCCCATGCAGGAGCGGCGTAAGAAATATGAGGAGAATCCGCGGCTGGCGTGGGATATTCTGGAAGCTGGCTCGGCACGGGCAAGACAGGTTGCCGAGGCTACGATGACCGAGGTTCGTGAGGCTATGGGAGTTTCGCTGGAATACTAGGCCTCGCGGATTCCTCAGCCTTCGAAGTAGAAGAATGGGCGAAGAAACAAAGGGCGCTTTCGACGGAACCGCGGCATTGGATCTCACGCTGGTGGAAAGCTCTGTCCCGCGTGAGGAACCAAAGTCCAGAAACGATGAAAGCGATTTTCCCTTCGCCGTTAGCGTGGCCGACGTCTACGAAGGGCCGCTCGATTTGCTGCTCCATTTGATTCGCAAGCAGGATATTGACATCTACGATATCCCTATTGGAAAAATCACTGCGCAGTATTTAGCGTACGTGGAAAAACTGCGCGAGTTGGATGTAAACGTAGCGGCTGAGTTCATCTACATGGCGGCGGTTCTGATTCATATCAAGTCCAAAATGCTTTTGCCCCGTGATCCTGCAGCGGCGTCGGAGGCGCCAGATGATCCGCGTGCTGAATTGGTCAATCGCCTTATGGAGCACGAGAAATTCAAGTCTGCCGCACAGATGCTTTTGCAGAAGCAGCAAATCGAAGATGCAGTCTGCTCAAACCCGGCGCTGAAAGAGTTTCGCGACGCCGAAGGCACAGAGCCAGAAATGGCGGCTGACGTCATCGATTTGGTCAGGACGTTTCAGCAAATCATCGATCGAATGCGCAACCGGCCCATGATTCAGGTGGACGAAGAAACCGTCACTGTCGGGCAGATGATCGAGTATTTGCGGCGGCGTTTGTCGATGGAAGACCGGCCGATTCGGTTGAAACAAATGTTGCGCAACATCGAGTCAAGGCAAGCACTGGTTTGCATGTTTCTAGCGTTGCTCGAAATGGTGCGGCTGCAGGCGATCCAATTGCGGCAAGACCGCTTGTTCGGCGAAATTCTGCTGCGCAAGCATGTCGGATTCGAAGCGGTCATGGCGGAACAGGCCGCGGTACGCGACGATTGGCGGTGACAGCAGTACCAGGAAGTCAGGAGCCCATGAGCCTTAAAGCCAAGCTCGAAGCCATAATTTACGCAGCGGAAAATCCGGTGACGTTGGATCAACTCATCGAGTTGGTCAAGGAATCGGTGATCAACCAAGGCGCTGCCGACGGCACGGAAGTGAAGTCGCGTGTGCGCCTCGCGCTGGAGCAACTGATTGCCGACTACTATGCTCCGGATCATGGCATTGAGATTCGCCAAGTTGCGGGCGGATACCGGATGTCGACCAAACCAGAACACCACGATATCGTGCGCGCCTTTGCCAAGAGCCTGAAACCGCCGATACGACTTTCGCTGCCAGCCCTTGAGACGCTAGCGGTAATCGCGTACAAGCAACCGGTCACCGTGCCAGAGATTAGCGAAATTCGAGGGGTGGATTCGAACGGAGTGATTGCGACTTTGCTCGATCGCAAACTGATTACGACTGGCGGCCGCAAGGCGGTGATTGGTAGACCAATTCTCTATAAAACAACCAAAGAATTTCTGATGCGTTTTGGGCTGAGGGACATTGGCGAGTTACCCAGCATGGAGGAATTCGAAAAGCTGGTCGCGGAATCTTTCCAAAGCGATTTGCTCCCGGCCGACAATGCAGAACTTGATGGTTCGCAGAATGCGGTTGCCGGCGAAAGCACATTGCCGATCCCGGATTCCGCAGAGGGTGAAAACAAGGACTCCGTCCTTGCCACGGTAGAAAACGAACGCTCAGACGAAAACGATTCGGCCGCTTGAAGCGTCAACTTATCCAGCCACTACGGCCTTGAACTCCTATGCCTGCTGAACGTTTACAGAAAATTATTGCCGCCGCTGGAATTGCCTCCCGCCGCAAAGCTGAGGAACTAATTACTGGCGGACTGGTTTCGGTAAACGGACAGATCGTCACTGAACTTGGCACCAAGGCGGATCGCGAACGCGATCACATTCGAGTGAATGGAAAGCTTTTGCACGGCGCGGAGCGGCACGTTTACCTGCTGATGAATAAGCCCAGGGGTTACGTCACTACATTGCGCGACCCGGAAGGGCGGCCCACGGTCATGGATTTACTGCGCGGAGTCGGAGCGCGGGTTTATCCGATCGGACGCCTCGATTATGCCAGCGAAGGGTTACTCCTGCTTACCAACGACGGCGAATTGGCCAATCGTATGATGAAAGCCGCGTCTCACGTTCCCAAGACTTACATGGTGAAGGTCGCGGGCAATCCGACTGGCGAAGGTTTAGGCCGCTTGCGCGAAGGAATTTCTATTCCCTCCGATCGCGGTAAGCGAGTGAGAACGGCTCCTGCCAAGATTCGTGTCATTCGCGAATCGGCGAATCCCTGGTACGAAGTTACGCTCATTGAAGGCAAGAATCGACAGATCCGGCGCATGTTCGAAGAGATTGGGCATCACGTCGAGAAGATTAAGCGTGTTCGCTACGGCCCGCTTGAGTTGGATGTGCATCCCGGGAAGTTCCGCAAGTTGACGACCGAAGAAGTAACAAAGCTGAAAACGCTCGCTAAAGTGTAGGCGCGGGCGTCTTCGCCTGCGCCCACACTCAGGTGACAGTTTTCCAGCTCCATGTAAAGATTAGATAGCCCTGATGAGCGATTACAGTCAGCTTGTGCCCGAACACGTTCGACGCCTTGCAGGGTACACGCCAGGCAAATCACTGCGCCAGGCGCAACGGGAGAGCCGCGTGAACTGCATCAAGATGGCCTCGAATGAAAATCCGTTTGGGCCGTCTGCGATGGCCGTGAAAGCGATGCAATCGGTACTCGCCGAAAGCAATTTCTACCCCGACAACGATGCTGGCGAATTGCGTCAACGATTAGCAGATCATCATAAAGTGGAGCCGGAGCAAGTCGTTCCCACTGCAGGGTCGACCGCGCTGCTTGGCATCATTGCTCGAACTCTGCTTTCGCCGGGGCTTAGCGCGATCACGAGTGAGTGTTCCTTCATCGTCTATCCGATTGCCACGCAAGCGGCGGGAGGACGCCTGATCCGTGTTCCAACATTGGATGATGGATTCGACTTGAATGCAATTGCCCTTGCGGTCGATCGGCGTACGCGCATCATTTACATTGCAAATCCTAACAATCCCACTGGCACACTCATTCCCGCAGCAGAACTCGATCGCTTTCTCGATAGAATGCCCGAGCACGTCATCGTCATTCTCGACGAAGCGTATTACGATTTCGCGCAAGACTTTGCCGCGATTCGTAGCGTGGATTATTCGCATGCCCTCAATTATGTGAAGCAGGGACGCAAAGTGGTTATATTGCGAACGTTTTCGAAAGTGCATGGGTTGGCGGGAGTTCGTGTCGGGTACGGGATCGGGCCTTCCGAATTGATGTCCTATTTCGCACGCATGCGCACTACGTTTTCTGTTTCCGCTGTGGCGCAGGCGGGTGCCATGGCGGCACTTGAAGACCAGGCGCACATTCGCCAAACAATTCGAAATAACTCGGAGCAGGCCGAACGGCTAACAGCAAAGATGACCGACCTGGGCTATCGTCCGGTTCCGACATGGGCAAACTTTATTTATTGCGACCTGGGTGACGATGCAGCCGCAGTCGCCGCGCGATTGCAAGCTGAGGGCGTAATTGTGCGTCCATTAGGTCCGTGGGGCGCACCCAGAGCGATCCGGATAACCATTGGCACACCGGAGCAGAACGACATTTTCTTGAATGCGTTCAGAAAAGTAATGGAACGGGCTTCGGTTAGATAGAGTGGAACGTAAACAAGCTTTTGGCTGTTAGCTCTTGGCCTTTAGCTAAAAGCCAAGGGCTTCTACCTCTGGCACTTCGGACAATAATGACTGCTGCGGCCGCCGATTACGATCCGCTTGATCGGAGTTTTACACACTAGGCAGGGCTCATTCTCCCGTCCGTAGACGCGGTGCTGCAATTGAAAAAATCCTTCCTCTCCATCGGCATCCACATAGTTGGAGATTGATGAACCGCCCGCCGAAATAGCTTCCTTAAGCACTTCTTGAACGGCGGCATAAAGTCGCGACAATTCTTTGCGGGTAAGCGAGGCGGCTCTGCGACGCGGTCGAATTCCGGCGCGAAACAACGACTCGTCCGCATAAATATTTCCTACGCCGCTTAGAAGTTTCTGGTTGAGCAATGCGCTTTTAATTGGAGACTTCCGCCCACGAAACAACTCGACAAAGCGATCGAATTCGACTTCAAGTGGTTCGTAGCCAGCGGCCGCGAATCCCTGCGTCACGCTTAACCGGCCGAAGCGGCGTGGATCAACAAACCTCAGTTCCCTTCCTGAAGCGAGGTGGGCAACAGCGTGTGTATGTTTTTCCAGCGCGTCGTCGGATTTGCAAACCAGCATTCGGCCGGTCATACCCAGGTGTACGATCCATTGAGCCGCGATTGATGGATTCGTGGGCTGTTCCTTTTTTGAAGATTTTCGACTGGATTTTTTCCTGATGGGCGAGAACGCCCGTCCTCCATTCTCCAGATCGAAAACGATATGCTTTCCTACCCGACGTACGCCGGCAATTCGTTTGGATTCGAGAGTGGCAACGATCTCAGAGGCTGCCGATTTCAGCGGTTCCGGCTTCGATCCCAGCCAAACGGACTCAATCACGTCGCCAGTAACCCGGCTAGCCAAGCCGCGCGCAATAGTTTCGACTTCGGGAAGTTCTGGCATGAGGTTAGTTTACAGGCTCAAGGCAGGCTGCAGGCTTCGGGCTACAGGTGGCAGGGCACGCGCAAGGGTAAGGCCTGCAGCCCGAAGCCTGATGCCCGACGCCGGTGACGTAAATTCGATTGTGTAAAAAGCGAGAGGGTGTAAGTTGGCTTTGGCCTCACAAGCTGAAGCCTTTCCAAAAAGGAGACCTACACCCGATGGCGAAAGTAACACCGATCACTGAGCATTTCCAACATTTTGTAGCGGAGTTGCAGGAGAGTTTCTGGGGCGATCTGCAGGGCCGAGTGCAGCAGGCGGCGCAGAAGTTTTTTCAGCAGCTGAGCGAGCGGCAGCGCGATCTGTACATGGTGAGCCGGCGCTACCAGCGGTCAGAGCAGCGCCAGGATTATCGCAACGGATATTACGAGCGGGATTTTGTGACCAAGTTCGGCACCCTACGCTTGCGCATCGCCCGCAGCCGCAAGCGGGGGTTTCTGCCGGAGGTGGTGAAGAAGTTTCAGCGCCGGGCGGAAGAAGTGACGGTGATGATTCGCGAAGCCTTTCTGCGCGGCATCTCCACCCGGCAGGTAGGCCGGGTGGTAGCCACGCTGACGGGAGAAACGGTAAGTCCGCAAACCGTGTCGCGCATTACCCGCTCGCTGGACGAGATGGTGCGGCAGTTCCATCAGGCGCGGCTGAGCGACGATTACGCGTATCTGTTTTTGGACGGGGTGAGCCTGCGCATGCGGCGTCCCGCGGGGCGCAAGCGGGTGCACATGCTGGTGGCCTACGGGGTGCGCCAGGACGGCACCCGCCATCTGCTGGCCTTTCTGCGCAGCCGGGGCGAGAGTCAGGCCGACTGGGAGGGGCTGCTGCAAGATTTGTACCGCCGCGGACTGGAGGGTAAAAAGTTGCTGCTGATCGTCACCGACGGCTGTCCCGGCCTGGCGGCCGCGATCCAGACGGTTTATCCGCGGGTGCGCATCAACGCTGCTGGGTGCACAAGATGCGCAATATTTTAGAGCACGTGCGCAAACGCGATTACGACGAAGTGAAGCGGGGAGCGCAGGCCATTTATCGGGCCGACAGCCGCACCCAGGCGCAAGCCGCCTTTCGTCGCTTCCGCTCGCGCTGGTCGCGAGACTACGGACCCATGGTGCGGCGCCTGGAGCGCGATCTGCCGGAACTGTTGTCGTTCTTCGCCTTGCCCCGTCATTTATGGAAGAAAGTGCGCACGACCAACGTGATCGAGCGCTGCTTCGTAGAAGTGCGAAGGCGAACCCGGCCCATGGTCTGCTTCGTGAATGTGCAGAGCGTGGATCGCATCATCTATTCCATCTTCCAGAGATTCAATCTAGAATGGAAAACTCGCACCCTCAACCTATTTACACAAGCAGCTTGACATCACCAGTGTCGCTCGTAGCTTGGACTATCCGGTAACGGAGGGGTATAGTCGCGGCCGTACATATTTTCGTGTCCCGGCGGCAGGTTCGTGGCGGGAAGCCGCATGGCTCCTAAATTTGAAGCGTCCTGGGAAATATTCACCTCGCGAGTCAGTTTGCTCAGTTCCTCCGGCAGCGTATCTTCATACCAGATTCTCAGCGTGTAACGTCCCGTCGGAACATGCGCAATAGCCACGTGTCCGTTGCGGTCTGAAATTCCGTAATACGGACTGGTCACGGCAATCACCACCGCGCTCATTTCAGAATGGATATTGCAGAAGATGTATGAAATACCCGGCTTGTCAAAAACAACGCTGCGTGTAGTCCCAGCCTCATAAAGTCCGAGGTCGAAGCGCTTGCCCTCGAAAAGCGAAAACACATTGTGAAAAAACGGATCGCGGTTGGGAAACTCTACCGATGCACCCACCGGAACCACTAACACGTGAGGCTCGAAACTTTTATTCTTCTGAACCAATCGAGGACGATTACCGTTCGTTGCTGGGGGGAAATTTACAATTGTTGAACTGCTCACCGGAGTAAGCCACAGCACTACGTTGTCGGCTTTTCGCGGCTTGCTCTTTTTACCGCTATTCACTAAGGCGACATCAGCCGTTACGTTTGTGTCCTGCGCGCCTGCCAGGCTTCCGCAGACGATGAGCCCGCATAGGTACCAGATGGCTGTTCTCCTCATCAAAACAGAATTCCCATTATTAAATTAAACTGGTCGGCACTGTTGTTGACATCGTACAACTCAAATGTTCGCAAGCGCGAGTACTCGGCGGAAAACAGCAGACTCGAGCGCGGACGAAAAACAACATTCGCCAAAATTCCGCGATTCTGCGTTAATAAAGGGCCGCCCAGATAAGTAGCGCTTGCCTGCGCGGCCCTCACTTCCGCGGCCGTCGGGTTGTCAACACCAGCGGCGGCATTGAACTCGATCATATTCGACAGCTTGAATTTCAACTGCGACCAGCCGCCAATCGTGTCAAGACCGTGCACCGGCGTGCTCGCCAGACCCGGATTCCCGTCCCAAACCACGCTCTGACTGATGTCTCCGCCAATTCCGCCGATCGCCCTCCCACGATAAAATTCTCCGCTAAGGATCACGCGCGGCGCGAGCGGGATTTGCCAATCGGCCATGCCGGCCCATCCATCCACATAATGGTTGAAAGGCCAATCTTGACGGCTGTAGTAGCCCGCCGCTCCAAAGGTCATCGGCTGACCAAACAATGTGTGCGTCCAGGCGGTGCGCGCCGCGTACGCCGGCTGGCGTGACAACTCTCCCGGCCCGGGCGCGCGGAAATATGAGCTCCCGGGAAACTCTCCCGTGAGATTGTCCATTATGCCGCCTTGTATAACGACGGACTGATTATCGGACAAAGTGAAACGATGCTCTACTCGCACCTGCGGAGTCCAAGCCCAAAGATTTCCCGCATAGTTAAGCGCCGGTACCGCAAGAGAAGCAAACGATGTAGGTGTAAGCGGAGAGAAAAATGTGTTGTCCTGGCCCACTACCAGCGAAGTATTTTTCCAATCCATGCGCATGCTGGCGGTGCGCAAGCGGAAAATGCCGGAATCGACGCCGTTCCATGTCGAGGGAAATCCCCCGGCGAAATCTGCTTGCAAGCTTGCCGAAGTTTTCGCTCCCACCACAGTTGGACCAAACACCTCTAAACCGATTTCTGATTGCCGCATGGTTGCGCCGAAGTTTCCGGTGCCCGCGCTTGATCCGGTCACATAGCTGGGAAAATCCTGATTGTCTGTCGCCCCATGATTGTTAAAAAGATTCAACAGCACGATGCCCGACAGCCGGACACGATATTTGGACGCGCTCTCGACTTTCGTCTGATATTGATCGTCAACTTTGCTGTTCACCAATTGCGTCGACTCTTCCAGCGAAGCAACCCGATCGTCTAACGAAGCCGCCCGATTCGCTTGCGGAGATTGGGCAGCCGCGGGATCAGTGTTAGCCGGTGATCCCATCTGATACGAATCCTGCGGCGGAGCGCCGATCCGGGGCGAACCCGCCGAAGCGATTGATGGCCCACGAGGGGTCTGCAGCTCATGCCGCAGTTCGGTATTCTCCGCGCGATATCGCTCGCTCTCCGAGCGCATCTCCGCCATGGCCGAACGCAGCTCGTTGACCTGCTGTTGCAATTCACGGATCGCGGCCGCGTTCTCATTGGCCGGCGACGACGGCGGTGCAGTAGGCTGTTGCGACCAACTCCCAACGCTGCCCAGTAGGAGAAACAATCCACCTAAGCCAGCTTTCCAAATCCAATCAGGCAAAACATTCCCTAACTTCACAAATTGCCCTCCTGAGGAAGATTGTGGAGACGCCTGCTGAATCTAAGATTGTGTGCGATCTCCCGACCGGGAATGTTACTCCGACTGTACTTTTTTCGCCCGGGCTAGTGGCGGCAGATCCGGTTTTCCCTCGCCTCCGCTGTCAGAACTGGACGACGCGATGATCGGCAGGATGATGCGGAAAACCGTCCCTTCCGCCGAAGTCTTTTCGACTGTGACATCTCCTCCGTGATCCTGAATAATCTTTTGCACCACGGTTAATCCGAGTCCGGTTCCGTTTTCTTTGCCGTAGCTGATGAAGGGTTCGAAAAGTTTGCCTCGGATCGACTCAGGAATGCCGCGGCCATTGTCGGACAGCCGGATCTCCAGTCCGCCCACGACTTCGCGCAAATCGATATTGATCTGCCCATCCTGCCCCGCAACCGCTTCACACGCATTCAACAGCAGATTGTAGAGAGCGCGTTCCAGTTTCTTACTATCAAACCAGCCGGTGCTGTCGCCCTCCTGCCGCACCGTAATCCGCACCGCTTGAACCCGCGGATGCGTACGCACAGCCTGCACCACGCGATCAACTGATTCCTTGACGCTTCCGTAAGTGCGCCGCAAAGATTCCCGGGTGCGCGAAAACTCCAGCAAAGAATCGATGAGGTCCGTCATCTGATTCACTGCGATGCGAATTTCCTGATAAAGCTCCTCTCGTTGATCAGTCGATAAGTGGCTCTCGCACAGAAATTCGGCATTCGCCACGATCGCGGCCAGAGAATGCCGCAGATCATGCGAAACGGAACTGGCCATTCGTCCGATGGTTGCCAGCCGCTCCGCATCGATCAACTCCTGTTGCGTCTTCAGCAAGCTGTCCCGCATTCGATTGAATGCTCCGGTCACCTCGGCAACTTCGTCGCCGCCTCGCGCGTCCAGTTGATAATGGAAATCGCCTCGCCCCAAAGCGCGCACACCAGCCACTAGATAGCCCAAGGGCCGGGTAAACGTCGTCGAAATGAAAAATACCAGTGCGCTGCCGCCGAGAACCGCGGCCAATCCTACAAACAACAACAATCGATTCAGACTGTCGAGGAACGCCGTGGCCTGGTCATACGATTTCAGTACGCTCAAGCGAACTGAGGGAGCATGGGCTGCTGCGAGTTCGAGAGAAGTAGCCAGGAAACGTTCGTCTCCCAACTGAACCTGCTCCGGCTCCGGAATGCCGGGAGCAGAATGCATGATCGGATGGTGCGAGAGCTCAGCCTCGTGTGTGGGATCGAGCGTACTTCTGACAATTGTGTCGCCGTAATAAAAAGCCACCTGGCTGGCAGCGATACGGCTCACCTGCGCTGCTACTGTGTCATCAATTTCATAACCGATTACGAGAAATCCCAGCAGATTATTCTCCGCCGCCGGACCTGCATAGATTGGCTTGATAAATGTTTGGTATAAATGCCGGGCTCCGTACCACCACTGGCTTGAACCTTCCTGATTCGAAGGCCGGTTCAGTGACTGTTGCGCCATGTCCCGCGAAAATCCTGGAGTCGCCGTGTGCAGCGCAACGACTTTTCCAGTACGGTCGGCCAGCACGAACAGGTCGCTGCCGCCCAGTCGCCATAAATCGGTAGAACCATCTTGGATGGTAGCCTCGTGTTGGGTCGTCATGAGCGCCCGCAAATTGGGCAGATCAGCGAGTAGCTCAGCGAGATGAGTGAGCGTGAGTTCGCGTTCGCGATGGAAGTTCTGGTAGGTGCTGACTGAATTGTGCAGGTCGGCGAAGATGCTCTTCTTCACCTGCGCTTGCACCGTGCGGCGCACCAGCAGCAGGCTGGTCCAAGTGAGGCCGGCCGAGATCAACAGCATGGAGAGCAGAAACTTGGTCCGCATCCGAAGCTTCATTGCTCACCTCTCCCCGCGTCTAACGTCTACGCCGCATTGGGAGTCAGCGCACAAACTTATAACCCATGCCGTGTACCGTCCGGAAATGTGTCGGATTGGTCGGATCTTTCTCCAGTTTCTGCCGCAGCTTAAGAATATGATTGTCTACGGTGCGCGTCGATGGATAATTCTGGTAACCCCAAACTTCGTTCAGCAACTCATCCCGCGAAATCACCCGCTCCGCATTCTGTATCAGAAATTTTAGCGTCTTGAATTCCTGGGCCGTGAGAACGACGAGTTCCCCATTGCGGTTTACTTCCATCTTGGTGAAGTCCACCGAAATTCCGTCGAAAGTTACCACATCGCCGGTCGCGGTTCGAACCGTACGTCGCAATGCCGCACGCACTCGGGCCAGCAGTTCGCGCGGGCTGAAAGGCTTGGTCACATAATCGTCCGCTCCCAACTCCAGAAGCAGCACTTTGTCGGAAACATCGCTGGCCGCGCTTAAAACAATGATAGGAACCGACGGCGCCTGTTGTTTGATCTCGCGGCAAACATCCCGGCCAGAAACCAGCGGCAGCCGCAAATCCAAAACAATCGCAGCCGGCGCAGCGCGCCGAAATGCTTCCAGCGCCGACTTGCCGTCCGCGCTGATTTCGATTTCGAAACCTTCCGCCTCGAACAAACGCCTCAAAGCTTTCTGCACCGCGTGATCGTCTTCCACTACCAGAATTCGTTCCATCGTGTTGGTCACCTGTACCGGGTACGGCGAAGCCTTCTGCAGGGTAACAGGGGCTCGCTGCGCCACGTCGCGGGTTGTTTCCATTCGAATCATTGCGCCCTCCACTTGTCTGATCTATGCGTACAATACTGCACAAGCTTACTACCATTAAGTTGCCAAACAGCTTTGCCAACAAACTGTTGACAATGTTTTTACATTCAGAAGACAATCCTCCGGATGCAAGCACTGCGCTTACAGATTCACCCTGTTCATTAAGGATTCTTGCGGTAGGACCATGAGACTTTCGCCTCCGCGGGGGGGATATTTTCCCGTGCGGTTTCCACCAGATGATGTGTGGGAGCCAGCGTGCAAACCGGATCTGTCGCGCCGGCATTCCCGGTCAGCAGAAATGCCTGGCAGCGGCATCCGCCGAAGTCTTCCGCCCGGCGCTCACAACTTCGGCAAGGTTCGGGCATCCAGTCTTCTCCGCGAAATCGTTGGAAAGCGCCGGACTCTCGCCAAATCCATTCGAGCGAATGCTCGCGAACATTATCAAAGCTCATGCCGGGAATCACCCCCGCTGCATGACAAGGAAGCACCTGTCCTGCCGGATCAATCAAAAGCAATCGCCGTCCCCAGCCACCCATGCACGCTTTGGGATAGCGCGCATAATAATCAGGGACCACGCAATCAATTCTCATGCGGCCGGAAAGACGCGCCTGAGCGAGTTCCACAATGCGCAAACAGTTTTCCAGTTGTTCGCGGCTTGGCATCAGCGTTTCGCGATTCTTCAAAGCCCAACCGTAATACTGCGCATGCGCAATTTCGAGGCGATCCGGCTTGAGCTGTTCGGCGAACGCAATCATCTCCTGCAGATGATCGAGATTCTGCCGGTGCACGACCAGGTTGACAGTGAACGCAATCGGGAATCGCCGAATCACTTCAGACAGAGCCACTTTGTGGGCGTGAGCCTTCGTCCCAGCAATCCAATTCGCGGGTTCGTCTCGCGAATCCTGAAAACTCAGTTGGATATGATCAAGGCCCACGCCAACCAACTCGGCCAGTCGCGCTTCGGGCAAACCAATCCCTGATGTGATGAGGTTGGTATAAAGTCCAGTGGCATGCGCGGCTTTGATCAGTTCTTGCAGATCGGTTCGCGCCAGCGGCTCGCCACCGGTTAAATGAAGATGAAGAATTCCCAGGTCTCGCGCTTCCTGAAACACGCGGACCCAGTCCTCGGTCGAGAGTTCCGCCTTGGCTCCAATCATCTGCAGAGGATTCGAGCAGTACACGCAATGCAACGGACAGCGATGCGTGATCTCAGCAATCAGCGCCAATGGGTTCGGAATCATTAGAATGGCCTAACCAGACACTATTACATAAATAGCTAGGGCGGGTAGGCGGCCAGAATGTGTGGTGTAAATGACTTGATAGCGGCACCAATCAAAGTCAAAGGGACCAACAGCGCCTAACAAGACCTGCTGTAACGAAAAAGCCGCCGATGCTCTGGGGCGGCTTGGTGGTCTATCCCGCGTTGCGGCTACTACTCGACGTGAAATTGCTTGTTGCTCGTGAGCTCGCCTCCAGGCGTGGTCACCGTAACAAAGCCAGTGGTCGCGCCGGTGGGAACTGTTGCTCTCAGAAAGGTATCGGAAACAATTATGAACTTGGCGGCAGTTCCATTGAAAGAGACGTTGGTCGTTCCCTTAAATCCTTGCCCGAGAATCTCGGCGGTGCTTCCGACGTTGCCGGCGGTGGAGACGAGGCTGACGAACGGCCCCAGGCCCATATCAAAACTGTAGACGACACCCGCGCCATAGATCCCTCCCCCCGCTGTCAGTCCGTAAATCTTGCCGTTGGTGTGTTGCATGGGGGTAGACTCTGGGTTTGCGCCATGTTTCCCGTTGAAGTCGTGGAGCAACGAGTAGGTGCCTGCCGGGGTGAGCTGGAAAATCACTCCGTAGCCCAACTTCCCACCAGAACTAGTCACACCGTAGAAGTTGCCGTCGGTGGCTTGAACCAGCCCCGCATATGGGCTGGTACCGTCGTTGGGATAACCAGGGTCGCCAAAGTTGTGCAACACCGTGATAGCTCCTTGCGGCGTCAGTTGGAACACAACGCCATCGTTGTAAGCTCCGCCTCCCTGCGTGGCCCCGTAGAAGTTGCCGTCAAGGCCTTGAATCAAGGCGCCAGAATTGGGACTTGCTCCGTGCGTGCCGTCAAAGTTAAAAATAGTCGTCAGTGTTCCCTGAGGTGTCATTTGGAAGACGATTCCGTCTCCCGAGGTGCCGCCGATCGAAGTACCGTAGAAGTTCCCATCCGTTCCCTGGAGCAATGGCGCCGAACTGCCGATTGAAGCGAGCACGGTCAAGCTTCCCGAGGGGGTGATCTTGTATGCCCATGCCCATGGGTATCCTCTTCCAAAGGCATATGTCGCGCCGTAGAAACTACCGTCGGTCCCCAGGATTGGCGGTGCCTCGGGGAACACACCCGGCCCGTTGTAAGAGGTAAAAAAGGAGTACAGTTCGGTTAAACTGCCGGGGATCGCGGGCGAAACCTTGAAGATCGTGCCACAGCCGCCGCCGCAGTTTCCAGAGCCGCCGCCATAGACGGCAGCACCGAAGAGCGCACCGTCCAAACCGAGCGTCAGTCCTCCATACGGGTCGCAACCCAGGGCATCACTGAAATTGGAGAACGCGATCTCCCTGCCGCTTGGCCCAATCTTGAACACCACGCCAGCCAGGTTACCGCTGCCCGTACAATCGTTCGTACCGCCTTCCTGAGTGGTCCCCCACAAGCTGCCACCCCGCGCTTGGGTGAGAATACCCAGCGGTCCGACACCGTCATTGCCGTTGCCGAAGTTGTGGATGTCCTTATAAGTCTGCGCGCTTGCTAATGTGGTCCCCGCCGCAAGCACCAGCAGGAGGATCGAGGATATGAGCGTCACACCCATGCGAAATGATTTCGCTCGACTCCGAGTGACCATTTTCTTGTTTATCATTTTGTCCTCGTGCCGACTGATGTGGATTTGGACCTAAGGTCGGCTTGCGAATGAGGAAGACCCCGAATCGCGACCAAACGTACCACGCGCCGGGTGCTTTATACAATGGCTGGCGTCACAGTTCGATGTGATGACTTGGCAAAACCTGAGTTTGGTACGCGGAGTCGCGAAATCAGCAATGAGCGCTAATAATCGACGATGCGCTTCTGCTGCAGAGCTTCCAGAAAATTGCCAACGTCTTCGCGAATCTTCGCCGGATCACCGCCGCTGTAGGTCGCCGAAAGTGCCGTCACAATTTCCTGAACCGTGCGTTGTCCATCGCAGAGTTCCAGGATTTTCTGCCCGGTCCCTTGCACTTGAATCATGCCTTCTGGAAAAAGAACCACTCGTTCCTCCCCCTGCGTCGCCCACCGGCAGCCCGGGGCAAAACGAGGCTGGCTTGAATCACTAGGAGCGGCCACGCTCAGGACACTCCCACCTGAAAAGCCCCGGGCGGCGGCCATCCCGGCTGCACATAGGCGAAGTACAACGCATCCAACTGTGCCCACAGAATGTCGCATTTCGCTCGCAAAGCTGCGACCGCCATTTCCTGCTCAGCCCTCGTGATTGCATTCTCAGTCACCCATCGCAGCGCAAATCGCGCATCTTCCGGAGCCTGGCCCAGTCGCGCCGTAAAATAATCCAACCCGCCCGAAAGCCAGGGATAATGTTGCCGCAATCGATCCATGCGCAACGCGATCAAGTCTCGGGAAAACATTTCCGTCAGCGACGACGCCACCGCTTCTAAAAAAGATCGGCTCCTCACCAAACTCAAATAAGCATCTACGGCGTACCGCGTCGCGGGCAGAACCTCGTCTCCGCGCAGCACCCGGTCACGTTCCAGCCCAGTAGCCTCGGCCAGCTTGATCCAGCGCTCAATTCCGCCCTCGTGCGTCGCATCGCCATCGTGATCAACCACGCGCTTGCGCCATGCCCGCCTAAAATTCGGATCGCTGCTGCGCGACAGAATGATCGAATCCTTTATCGGAATAATGCTCTGGTAGTAATAGCGATTCAAAGCCCAGGCCTGCAACTGCCCGCGGCTCAACCGTCCATCATGCATCATGAGATGAAATGGATGTCGATGGTGATAGCGCTCCTCGCCAACTTGCCGCAGCCGCGCCTTCAACTCCTCAGCCGAAAGGAAACGATTCTCGCTCGAGATGTCTACCACTGCTTTCAAATTCAACTCTTCCCCGCTCTATAACTCAAAACTCCACCCATCCTCAGCCACTTCCCAACCCGCAGCCCGAGCTTCCGCATATTGCGGACCAGACTCATCCAGCATGGGATTCGTATTATTCACATGTATGAAAATCTTGCGTGCATGCTGCAACTCCGCCAATTTGCGCAAACTTCCTTCGGCTCCCGAGATCGGGATATGCCCCATCTCGTGCGCCGTCGAGCCGCTGCCCTGCACCCTAATCAATTCGTCATCACTCCAGAATGTTCCATCGAACAGAAGCAGATCGGTTTCCTCGAGACGTTTCAACAACGAATCATCTACTTCCGGGACCGCCGGCAGGTAAGCCAATCGCTTGCCCGACGCCGATTCCGCGATCACGCCCAGAGATGCTTCCGCAGCGTTAAGCTCTAGAACTCGGTCACGGGAAACGTAAGCGGGAAACCGATTCCCCAGTGAAAACACGCTGCAGTTGATTCCCGCGCCTCTATCACCTTGCAGACAGAAGCTGCCGCCGCAACTGATGTCCATCCATGATACTTGGTCGGGCACGCGATTCAGCATGGCGAACATACTGTTATCTGCCTGCAGAATACGCCGGATCGAAGGCGCGCAATAAATGCGGAAAGGTTGCAATTCGCGGAGAGACAATAATCCAGCAACTTGATCAATGTCGGCGCTGGTCAGCAGGACGCCGCCAATGGGAGAGTTTCGCCCGTGGTTTCGCGGATGGAGTACTGGCGTCGCTTCGATCTGCGTCCGCAAATCGGGAGAGGTGCTGAACAAAAACCAAGTGTGACCATCCTGGCAAATCGCCACCTGAGTCTGCGTACGAGGCTTACCGTTGAAGGTTCCATCGCGCGAGGACCTGCAATTTCGGCAGTTACAGTTCCACTGCGGAAAGCCGCCTCCGGCGGCCGATCCCAGTATCGCTACGCGCATCGAGCCCAGAAGTTACAGTGCGGCAGAGGCGTAAGAATTGATCTCACAATTCAATGCTACTTCTTCAAACTGTGGCGCTGTCCATTCCATAGATTCCATCCTCACTCGGCATAGTATACACATCAGATGCGAGTTTCCCGTGATGAGTTTTCATCCTCACAAACCGCCTTTTTTCAAACACTTAGCGCAAGGTTACTTCCGGGTATGTCCTTATCTAGTTGGTGTCATGTCCTAACGTCAGGCTTGTGCTTACCCTACGCATGATTTTAACTAACCCTTGGCCCTCCCCCCAAAATCCAGGGATTGGTGCGCGCGGGAGCGACAGTGGTAGAGGATCCGAAGTGGGAGTTAGCTATTCTGGCGACCGTGCAGGGCTTCTACGAGAAGCTTTTGCAGGAACCAGTGCGCGGCGAAGTTCCCGTTCCCGCCGGACTCGAAGCCATCTCGCTGCAGAGCGACGACAGTGTCGTCGAGACTTTATCCCGCATGCATCGCTGGTTGCGTTTGCTCGATCTGGCGATTACTCCTGCCATGTTGCGCCGCGCTTTCACTCCTGACACTGATCCCGAAATCGCTGAAGCGATGTTGCGTTACTTCACCCGCACGAAAGACAGTACCGACGTGCACCGCGACAAGACTGACCTGGTCGCCACTTTTCTCTATCGCCATCCGCGCGTGCCCGGCCAGTGGGAGCGTCGTGGTTACGGCCTCGACGGCTCACTTCCGCTAGCCCCGTTCGAGATCGCCATGCTCGAAATCCTGGCCGAGACCGAGGTGCCCGAACTAACCGAAGACCACCTGCAATCTCTTCGACTGTTTGATCAAATGCTGCGCGAGGCCGAGGGTTTTCGTGATCTGAATGCTCTGCTTGAATCCGGAATCATTGCTCGCGTGCGTGACCTCAAGCAATCATTCGATACAGCTTTCTATCATCCCGGCGTTCTCGCCACCATCGCGCCTTACAACACCGCTTTCGGCAAGAAGTTTGACACGCTCTTTCACCAGTCAGCCGCCGACATCAAGAACTTCGCTGAAGTCGTCCAGGAACAAGGAGGCAGCATTCTAGGCAACGTCGACGGCGTAGACGTCACCGTCGAACACGTAGCGGCGCTTGAAGAAAATGAACTGCTGCGCATAGATTACGGCACCGCGCTCGACAAATTCCGTCGCGTATCGAAACTGAAAAAGACGCTCGATCAGCGCCCGCCCATCCGCCGCACCCCGCGCCCCATGCCCGTGGTCGCGAAACCAACCGTGAAGCAATCGGATAAGCTGGCATCGTTCCCTAGTCGCCGCCCCGCACTGGATGTGAAGGCCATGCGTCAGGTCGTAACGCCCCAACAAATTTCAACAGAGGAAAGCAAACTGCTGAGGATCGAGGAATCGATTCGCATTTTCGTGCGCGTGGCCGATCCCAAGTGCCGCCAGGTAGTTCCCATGCGCTTCTTCAATCTCTTGCTCACGGCTGCCGAAGCGGACGCCTATTGCGCCGACTATCTCGAAGAGAAAAGCGTTCGCGCCGGAGTCGCCCGTGTAATCCTCCGCCTGGTTGCGGTAGTCGCGCGCATGACCACCGAGCTCGAAGAAATGAAGCGCGCCGAAAATTCCGCATCGCTGTGGAAAATGCACGCCGAATCCATGGTGGCTCTGTTAGAGGTCGCGCGCAGCGTAACCCAGAACGCCGAAAAAGTAATCACGCTGGCCGAACAGCGGGGAGCTAAAGTCGAAGGTGACAAGCTCCGCGCCCCAATGCAAAAGCTTCAAGACTGCTCCAAGTTAGTAGAGAAAACCCTGACCCAGCTCCCCCAAGAAAAATCCGTAGGGGCCAGCAACGCCAGTTGATCTCCGATCCACACCGTCACCGATGTTTCGGAAGAAACCAATGAAGTACACTCAACCCACGGGCGCGCCACGTCGAACCGGAAATCGCACCTCCCCAAAAAGATTGCTACCTTTTCCCGATGCGCCAAACGATTCCGCCAGACAGGCGTAGCGAAGGCGTGGTCGAACCGCTCGAGCGGATACCGAAGTAATCGCCTTCAAATCGCAAAGCGAATTTGCGACTCTCGCCAAGCCCGATATCGGCTCCGCCTCCGACGGCAAAGGCGAATTGGCTTCCTCCACCGGTAATGCCTCCCGACGACTCCGAAAAGTGCGATCCGCCAAACAGCGCCTGGGCGAAGGGCACGACCCTGTCCAACTTTCGGTAAGAAAATCGCGGGCCGAAGATATAAGTTTCCCCAGTCAAACTCTGCGGAATATGGCCGAGGTAGCCGCCGAAATCGCCGGCGACTCCGAGCCATTTATTGGCATTGACAGCGACCGAACCGCTGCCGCCGTTCATCCAGATGGTATCGCCTTTGAGAATATAAAGAGGAGAATATCCCACTGCGACGTCAGCCGCAGGCGTCGTCTGCGCGTGTGAAACTTCGGCGAGAAAACAAACCGTAACGACAGCGAAAGTAAATCTCAGCGGCCAGAGGCAAGATCTTTCCATCGGCCAGCCTTTCTTAGCGCAGCGCAGTCTAGCAGATATATCCAACCGGTTTGTAAGCAAAATGTAAATTCTCGACAGAGAAATCCTGAGGGCAATTCCGCCGGATCGGCAAAACGGGAACTCCTCTAGTCACCCCTCTCCCAGACAAATACACAGTTGACTCCTCTTGATTCGCGCCTAGAATGTTGCAAACATTTGTATCGGTGATTGTTTGAAACATTTCTAGGCTCTGCATGCAGCAACTGTTCACATCTCGCGATGTGGTTTCGCTTACCGGGATTACGCCGCGGCAACTGCAGTGGTGGGATGAACGGCGCATCGTGGTTCCGGCGCGGGAAGGGCGGCGGCGGCTTTATTCGATGGAAGACCTGGCGGAGATCGCTGTGATCTGTCAATTGCGTCGGCGCGGATTTTCTTTGCAGCGCGTGCGCAAGGTTATGCGTTTTCTGCAGCGGGAGTTTGGCAAGCGGCTGGCTGAAATCGTGACCGGCGCTTCCGAATATCACCTGCTTACCGATGGCAAGACACTTTATCTCGAGACTTCGCCGCGGCAGATTGTCGACATTCTGAAAAACGCGCGCCAGCCCATGCTGACCGTGTGTTTGAGCGATGCCGTGCGGCAAGTGCGCGCCGATATTCGAGCTCGAAAAGGCAACGGTACGTGTTCGTCACATTCATTGCGAAGAGCGAGGCAGGCTTCATAGCAAGGAAGTTTGGTTCCATATAGCGGCGCCATTGCTTGGCCACAAACGGAGGAGGCGAGATGGTTGCAGAACTGGACGTCCTAAGCCAATGGATCCCCGAACAGATGCTTCCCGGCACTATTTTTGTGCTGGAGAATGCCGGCCGCGTGGGAGAAAAGGACGATCCGTATTGGGCCGTGCTCTCCTGCCCTGAATGCGGGACCCTGGGCCTGATCACGCGCAAGCAGTTGGCTGGATTGCTGCCTGTGATTTGCGGATCGAATCAGTGTCCGGCGCAGTTTTTTATTAATGATAGTCAGGTGGTAAGTCGAAAGCCGTTCTGACGCGGCCGAAATTAGGGATGGCTGCCGCGCTCTTGTGCTCCCCTGCGCGTCGTCCAAGTCCTTTGGACGGTATTTCGGAAACTGCACCTATTCTGGTGCATAATTTCTCTCAAAAAAAGCTCGCGATTCCGCCCAAAATCCAGAAAACAAAGGATCGGGAAAAATTCTGCCTTGTAGATCTATGGTTCTAAAGGTAGTTGCAGGCAAAGTATTATAAACGTTGGGGTTAAGTGCCTGTCGGAGGTGTTGCGCTTACGCTCTGGACAGCCAGCAAAACGCCGGACGGAGGGTTTTCGGCTTCGTCTAGTGGGTCGGACTCAGCAGTCGGCAAATTGGCCAGTGACTGCATTGTTGTCAGGTTGTCAAAGAACGCGGTTATCTTGTAGATAATCCGTGTTCCTCTATAATATCTTGTGTGTGGGAATCAGCGCAAGAGGAAAGTGGATGGCTCCTGAAGACGGTTCCCGAATTGGGAAATGTAAAGTGCGCGAACTGTGTGGGCTCGATGGCGCAACACGATCTTTAGCCGTGAGATCTAAGGCTGTCTCCTTCGGAATATGGTGAAGCCCGCAGGGGTGACAACTGTCCGTCTATGTCGTAGCAGGCGCCGCCCCAGCATTCTTTCTCTTGGTAAAGGTTTGGAGCAGACCCTCCAGGAAAGTAAAAAACACATCCACCGCGTATCCCACCAGGAAAGCAACTGCCAGGGGAGAGATCGAAGCGCCCTGGGTGATATTGAAATTGCCAAACAGGCCAACAACCGCTCCCCCAATGAGAGCGACCAGAAGGCGTGCCGACATGGCCCTCGACGACAACGTGAACGTCTTGTTCCTGACTTCCTCCTCGAAGTAACGCAAGAGATAGGCACAGGTTCCCAGCAGAGCGTACAGAACCGGGAGCAGGCAAGTGGTAAAGGCCCCATAGAAAACCGAGACACGATCGAGAATATCTTGAGCGAACGACCGCACCTCCAGATAGGTATCGGTGAGATCGTCGAGATCCTTGGGCATGTTTGGCAATCCGACCGTCAGCTGGAACCTTTTGCTCAGCCACTCCTGATGAATCTGGTTTAGCAGTAGCTTCTGCTCTGGGGAAAGCTTCGTCTGTTGGGTTGGCCTAAGCAGCTCCTGTTGACGCTGCGTGAACTTGTCCTCGTCTTCTGCGCCAATACTTGGATTGTCCTGCCACCGGTACTGAGTAAAAGGATCCCAGTCAGCCTTGAGCACAAACAAGTTCAATTGCCGCGCTCTAGCGTCGATCGCGCGGATGGTGGAGGCATACTGCTGAAGATCTGTAATGACTTCCCCTTCATTGAGTCCCTCCGGCAGCGGCTTGTCCATAGTTCCGCCCTTGGGTGCGCGTTCTGTTCCGAGCTCTGCCCTAAGCTTTACGACCAGCCCGTTGGCGGCCGTGATGTCCGAGCGAATGGTGCTCGACAAGGAGGAAGACACGAAGGCAATCGCTGAAAACACAATAATCAGAACTGCCAGAACCCAGGTCCACGAACGCAAGCGCCTAATGGTGGGCTTGGTCTGGCTATCACACGATGCTCTCAGGCTCTCCGCCGTAACCGGATGCAGGCCTGCGGCGAGTGTGGTGAGTGCCGCAAGCAGGTTAGCTTTTACCGCATCGTCGGCTCCTGTGCTGGTCGCGTTCTTGGCGCGTAAAACGCTCGTTCGGGTGGTTTCATCGACCTTCTTGCCGATTTCCGCCGCATACATTAGCAGACACGTGGCATCGGCAGTTGCGCGATCAAAATTGGGGATCGGGTCCGGAGTTGGGGCCGTAGCAATGAGCCTGACATGCGCCGGAGGCTGGGTGCCGGCTTCTTCGGCGTCCGAGTCGGTTTTCGGGTGAACCCAATTCGATAGGCCCATGTCTTGGCTCCCCTTGGGGAAGTTGTCAGTCGTTCACGCAGAAATAGTGACATTTCCGCTAGAAACGATTCATTCAGCCCGGTGCTCCCCGGTTTTTGGGTAGTAAGCCTTGACGGAACCCGCGGAATGGAAGTGGAGCAGTTTTCGCCACTATGCGTGGCAGGAAGCAGGCGTAGTGGAAATCTAGTCGGAATGGACAGTGCGCGAACGAGAAAGGCAAGCCAACGGCGGTGCGGAGAGAGTGTTTCTGAACCCAGGTTAGCGTCCACAGAACGGACGCGAACCTGGGCCACCATGTCAGAGTGAGCATGGGATCGGACTATTTCGGCGACGCTAGGATTGGCACCCGCATCAGGGTGCTGGCCTAGGAATGAGTTTTTACTCGGTCTAGCAGGACTGGGATCTGCTCGACGATTTCGATGTCGAATCCTTCGAGGGCGGGGACTTTTCTGGGATGGTTGGTCAGCAGGCGAATGCGGCGGAGATTCAAGTCCGAGAGAATTTGCGCGCCGATGCCGATTTCGCGCTGGGTTTTGCGTTCGCTCTCCGGCAAAGACGGGAGACGCTTGTCGCGGTGGAAAGTCAGCATCTTCCGGTCCCCGATGCTTTCGACTGAAAAGCCTTTGGAAGTCTGATGCAAATAAATCAGCGCGCCGCGGCCTTCACGTGCGATGGCTTGCATCGATCCTTCGACGGTGGCGTGACAATCGCAGGCAGTGGATCCGAAGACGTCGCCCATTACGCAATGGGAGTGCATGCGGACCAGCACCGGTTCGCTGCTTTCAATGTCTCCCCGCACTAATGCGACGTGCGATTCGCCGCCGTCGACTTCGCTCTCGTATGCAATGAGGCGGAATTCTCCGTAATGGGTTCCGATCAGCGCCTCGCCCACGCGGTGCACGTAGCGCTCGTGCTGCATGCGGTAGCGGATGAGTTCGGCCACCGTCAACATTTTCATGTCGTGGGTTTTGCAGAACTCGACCAGGTCGGGGATGCGCGCCATGGTGCCGTCGTCGCGCATGATTTCGCAGATCACGCCGGCGGGAATGAGTCCAGCCATGCGGGCCAGATCGACGGAGGCTTCGGTTTGTCCGGCGCGGACCAGCACGCCGCCTTTGCGAGCTTGCAGGGGGAAAATGTGTCCGGGACGCGCTAGGTCAGACGGGCGCGTGGCGGGATCGATCGCAACCTTTATGGTGCGGGCGCGATCGAAGGCTGAAATTCCGGTGGTCACTCCGTCGCGGGCGTCGATGGCTTCGCAGAATGCTGTGCCGTAGTTCGAGGTGTTCTCGGCGCTCATTGGGCCGATCCGCAGATGGTCGAGGCGCTCATCGGTCATCGCCAGACAGACGAGACCGCGGCCATACCTGGCCATGAAGTTGATCGCTTCCGGAGTAACCTTCTCGGCTGCGAGAGTCAGGTCGCCTTCGTTCTCGCGATCTTCATCGTCGACCACCACTACCATGCGGCCGGCGCGAATTTCTTCGATGGCAGTAGGAACATCGGTGAATGCCGATTGGCGCGTCATTACAGTGCGATTGTAGCAAATGCGGGTTCGCGAAATCGGATTACGACTTGGCCAATTCATGTTCGGCTCCCCGGAAAAGCCTTCGCAGGGAGCGCACTACCCAGCGCGCTAACACAATAATGATGACGAGTAACGCGCCTACGATTGCGATGGTCGCATACGGATGCTGGGTCGCGAACCAGGTCAGAAAAATCGCGAGACCATCTTCTCCGAGACTTAAGGTTATGTTCGAGAACGGTTCGGGCGAAGGCGTTACAGCAGCGCGAACGGCCGTTTTGCCTCCATGCGCGGCGAGCGCAATTGCGCCCCCGACTACGGTAGCCGCCAATTGTTCGCCCGGGGAAAGGGTCGCGGTCGCGCCGTAGGCAAGCAGAGCCGCGATGGGGATACGGATGAATGTATGAAGCGCATTCCACAGAAGGTCAAAGGCGGGAATTTTGTCGGCGAAGAATTCGATCCCGAACATCACGCCGCTGGCTGCGATCACGTACCAGTTCGATACCAAATGCAGAGCGGGAGGCAGTGGGAGGAGTCCGGCATGAGCCAGCAGTCCAAGCGTGACCAGGGTAGCGTAGACATTCAATCCGGCAGCGAAGCTGGTGGCTATCAATAGAGCTACAAGCTCGCTGGGCGGAATCGTCGCCATGGTCAAGGGAGATGCCAACTAAACCTCGACTCTTGTTAGCAAGAAAAAGGGCCGCCGCGTAGGCGACCCTCAATAGTTTTATCCCTCTTTTTAGAGGGTGGATTCGATCTCGAATCCCCAAGCCTCGAGCAAGGGCTCAGGAATGTACTTGGAATTCTTGTTGCGCCGAGCCCATTCCCGCAGACGGGTCGAACGCAAGTATTGGTCTGGGGAAAGCTTATATTCCCGCACCACCTGTTCGAATTCCGTAATGGTAGGAGTAATGGGTCCGATGGGTTCTGGCTTGCCCCAGTTAGGATTGCCGCGCCGCTTAGCCATAGTTATAACCCCTCGATTATGAGATAAACTTCTACTGGTAAAAAGTTAGATTCATTCCGCGCGCGCCGGGATTCACTTGGCGTGCACGAAACCCGACCGCAGGTCCTGAGACTGGACCCGTAGACAAAACGGAAGGCTTTGATTCTATGGGTGTTCTGGTCAAAAGTCAATAAAAATCGTAAGCGATGGTTGAAGCGCGGTGGGTAAACGTCAAGAAAGTCAGAGATATAACAGACTTATCCAGGACTTGCGCCTTGGCTAGTGGGTGCCGATCCTGCGTTGCTGGGTTCCTCAGTGCATCCCCGTACTGCACCCAGATTACTGTCGTAACCCGGGCCGGACCGCCGCTCATTGACCACCCGTTGGGACGGACCTACATTTCAATAAGGAGGCGGTACCCGTGAAGGATATCTACGAAGTACTCCGTAAGAAGCAGGCGGAACAAGCTCAACTGGGCAAGCAGATCGAAGCGTTACAGACGGCTGCTGAGCAACTTCGCAGCGTGGCTCATTTGCTTAACGAAGAAGAATCCCATGGAGAGGGCGTCATTATCGGCGGCTGACCGGGCTTATGGAATCTGCGGTTATGAATCTGCAAGCGCTGGTTGTCTGTTCCGATGAAAAGATCATCCGCGCGCTGCGTCGAGTTCTCAGCGATCTGGAAATCGCGGTCGAGTTTTGCAGCGACGCCGATTCCGCGGTCAGCAAACTCACCCGTCGCCGATTTGAATCGGTCATCGTCGACTGCGCGGAACCGGATACAGCGGCAAAAGTATTTGCCAGCGTCCGCTCTGCCTTGTGTAATAAGCGTTCCATCGCCGTAGCCATGATTGACCGGCAAAAAGCGGTGCGCACCGCTTTTGAGCTGGGCGCGCATTTTGTCCTCTATAAACCCATTTCTGCGGAACGTGCTCGCAACAGTTTTCGAGCGGCTCGTGCTTTGATGAAGTGCGAGCGCCGGCGCAATGCGCGCGTGCCGGTGGAGATTGCCGTGGCTTTGACGGGAGATCGTGGCACGGCCCAGCGAAAAGCGACCAGTTGCGATCTTGGCCTGGGTGGAATGTCTCTTAGACTTTCGCGTCGCGCACTGAGTTCCGGGGCTTTGCACGTGAAATTCGAATTGCCCGGCACAGAATGCAGCATTGAATGTGCAGCGGAAATTGCCTGGGATGGTGGAGGTTCACAAGCGGGGATTCGCTTCGTGAATCTCACGGCAGCACAACGTGATCACTTGAAGTCGTGGTTAGGACGACATGCGCCCACCATGGAGCCGGATGATCCGCCAGCGCCCTGCAAGCTTACCGACCTTACCCCGGGCGCGTGCTATGTCGAGATGCCATCTCCGTTTCCCGTTAACACCAGAGTCAGCCTCAGCATCCGGCTAGCGAAATTCGAGAGTCAAGCGCAAGGCGTGGTGCGCGTGATGCATCCTGAAATTGGGATGGGGGTGGAATTTACGCGACCCACCGACCAGCAGCGCAATCAACTGGCACAATTCATTCACAATCTGAAAACCAGCACAGCGCCGCCGCAGTTGGTCGTCGAACCTGAAGGTATGAACGACTCCGCGGCTACAGAGGCAGAGATGCAGACATGGGCGGAAAGCGAAGATCCCTTACTGCAACTGTTTCAGAAAAGTAACGACCTCACGTCCGACAGTTTCCTGAATGCACTGAGCGATCAGCGGAACTCCACTGCACTTAAAGCTCACGCCGCGGCGGCCTCAGGCTAGACAGAAAACCGATGGTGCCCGGGACCGGAATTGAACCGGTACGTCTCTTTCGAGACCCGGGATTTTAAGTCCCGTGCGTCTGCCAATTTCGCCACCCGGGCGTTTGTCCATAATAGTAAATGAAAAGTTTACCTGGCGATTGCAGTCTCACGACTTGCAGACTAACAGCTCAGCCACTCGATTTGTTTGGGGTATGGCGCGGTCGGATTGCAGTCAGACAAAATGAAAGAGAGAGCAATCCCATCCTCCCCCGAGTTGGGCCTGCCCTCTCTCTGACAGCTCTACCAGAACTGCCCACGGACAAGATAAGATGCTCACCGAAATTCGTAAATGGCACTGACGTGGTAAGGATTGTCACCGTTTGGGGTAAGGCTCTGCCGGAAGAAAAAACTTCAACTGCGGAGCCCATCGAGCGAATGAGTGTTGCTGTTGCCCTCGCAAACGCGAGCATCATCATCAACTATCGAAATAACCCCGAGCAACTTCAAGACCCACAGGAGCAGCACTCCATCTGAGCTCTCCGCGTCTGCGATTTTCGGCACGCGGGGGAACGGCGGACGCGATCTGGGTCCGAAAAGCCTATTTAGCCGAGGTTGTGACTCCGACTGTGTTGGCCGCGGGCAGTTGCTCAATCACCCGATCAATCGCCGTATCAATCACCGCAGCTTCACCTTGCGTCACCGAGACGTATGCCATCGACCCATCCGCCGTGAATGCTACATTCTGCGGCGTGCCTGAAATCGCGATCGTTCCCGTCACCGTGTTTGTGGCAAGATCCAGAACCAGCACGCCGGTGTTTGCCACAACATATGCGCTCATTCCGTTGGGATGAACGGCAATGCACCCGGGATTAACGCCCGAGCCCACACTTACAGTTTGGAGCACTTGCTGATGAACCAGATCCACGATAGCAATTTCGCTCTGGCCCATAAGACTCACGTATCCTTTCGTGCCATCAGGGCTGAGAGCCAGAAACGGACCTGCGGTGGATGCACTGCCCCCAAGTGAAATCGTAGCTGTCACGCGGTTGGTAGTAGTTGCGATCACCGACAACACGTTACCGCTCCCCGCCTGGGTGTATACCGCGTACAGTGTTTTACTATCGGGCGAAGTTGCCAGCGATGGAGATCCGCTGATCGATCCCAGCGAAATCGTCTTGGCTAAGACGCCATTCATGGGGTTGATAACTCCGATTGCGCCTGACGAACTTCCGAGATACACCCTGGCTCCATCGGGGCGAATTGCCACGCTCGCGGCGCCTGCCATCGGAATACGCCACTGCCGCTGCCCCATCATCATGAGGTCGAGAGCCATCAGGCCACTACCGCTGCCTGAACCAGGCATGCCTTGGTCGACTACGTAAGCCATCGATCCGTCGGAAGAAATCGCCAGACCTGCTGGCGCGGTTCCAGCCTCGAAATCCATGAGCCATTGCCCGGTCACCGCGTCAAACTGGTGTACAACCGTGGTGTAAGTCGTGCCCGCGAGCGAGGTCATTTCGTTGTCCGAAACCACAACCCGCTGCGGCATCGCGCCCACAGAAATGGTCGAGGCCAGCCGCCCATCGGTATTATCAATCACCGCCACCACGTCGTCGTCGACGCTCGCCACCGCTACGCGCATTCCGCCCATGTATGGAACCACTCCGCCTTTGCCGGAGCTGCCCAAACTTGTGCTGACTTCAATCTGTCCGGTCTTCGCATCGATGTAATTCAGCACACCCACGCCTGAAGAAAAAAGCACATCCGGGAACATGGGATGAACTGCCAGGCCGTAACTCATCCCGCTTAATGGGAAGAAATGCAAAACGCGTTCTTTGGTTAGATCGACGGCAGCGTACCCGGTCTGACTCGCGGTGGAGATGCCGGCAATATAAGCGCGCGTCCCGTCAGGCGTGATCGCCAGCAGATTGTTTCCCGGAAATGCTTTCGTCCCGGGAAGTGAAATTACTTTGCTGACCTGATTGTTGGCAATGACGGCAAGCACGCTATGCGCAGGCTTCCCCGTCGGGGTGATCTGGCACACCGCGTAAACCTTGGACCCATCCGGAGAGATGCCCGCATCAAGACACATCCCGCCCGCGAGAACTGTCAGATTCGCCTTCACCGTTCCCATCGCTGTGTCGAAGACAGTTAGGCTGCCATCATTCTTGTTGGCGATATATCCCGTCGAACCGTCCGGACTAATGGCAATCGCGGCCGCGCCATTCCCCGCTGGAAACGTCATCATGACCGTTCCCATCATCGTGTCGACCTCTTCGACCACGCTCTGGCCATTTGCAGACATGCCAATGTATCCGGTCATGCTGTCTGGCCCGATGGCGACCGCCGTGGTGCCGCTTCCGGCAGACATGAAGCTCATTTCCATCAGCATCATGCTATCGACAATGGAAACCGTAGCGCCTCCGCCGCAGCATGACGTCAGATAAACTTTTGGGTTCGCCATGGAAATGGAAGGCAGAAGCAGAAAAAGCAGAACCACCAGAAGTGGGGATTTCCGGGAAGCGAGGCGCATAAAGATCTCCTCTTAGAAGAGCCGAAACATTCTACACCGAGAAGGAAGTTGGAGTTGTCAATTTCAAGGCCGTTATTCCGAAGCTCCGCTTTCTCCAGCTAGGGCGAGGATTCTCGGCGTGACTCAATTTTCACCCAGTACGAATTCAAATGATAATCGTGCGGCCATTGAACTTGGTCAACTGGAAGCCGGCAAACTGCTCCCAGTAATTAGCCTTCAAATCTTTCAAGATTTTGATCGCCACAGCTTCGCCCAGCAGCAGCCCATTCATGCCATCGCTGCGCCAGTGCACGCCTGAGGCGTCGCGAGCGCGCGCAATGTTGGCTGCCAGTTTATTCAGTTCATTGCCAATCGTCAGCGATCCGTTGTACGCCTGGAGTGACAAGCCGTCAGAACTCGCCACTACCGGATTAGGAATCACAAAACTCTCGTTATAGAAAGCCTTGAGCACCGTCACAGTTGCGCCAATCAAAGTACCATGCCCTTGCGGAAAAGACGGATGCGAAGGACAGCCCTCGGGATAAGCCATCGGCAGGAGGTAGCTTCCATACTTTTCAAAAATCGCGGCCAGCGAGGGTGAAGAGAGCAATCGAGCTGGCAACGGATAACTTCCCTGCCCCGTCATCTGATTCTGCACATCTCCTGCGTATTCCTCGGGACGCACTCGGCGATGGACCAGCCACTTCTGAAAGTACACACAGCGCAAAGCTGCAGCCGATACACGCCCGACCATATCCAGCGCATCGGGAGCCCCAAACGTCCCGAACGGCGCGGTAGTGGTGTAGCCCAGGTACGGATTATTCGAATCAAAGGTTGCGCCCATGCCACCCAGAATCAGAGCCGCGTTTAAGCCTGCCTCATAAGAAAAATCTTTGTGCACGAATGCAGTCAGATCGCGCAGGTCGCGAAGGTAGCGCGGGGTAGTGTCAAACACATTGTGGTCGGTGGGAGCACCGCCATTCTGGATATTCAGCCATGCCAGATACGACGTCATGTGATCGTCGCCCGCCACGGTAGTTATAATTTGCTGCGGGACGGTCATGGCCCCGAGGGGAATGGGCTGCGCCAGGAATTGCGAGACGTAAGGGCCAATCAAATCTCCGGGGGTAAAGCCGCGGAAAATATTGTCTGGAGTAACCGGTTGCGGCCCCTGATAGTCGGGGAAAGTGCTGAGGTCTGACACGGCGGCGGCAATGGTCTGGTCGGTGTCGTAATTCGCGAAGGCCACATCCCTCGCCAAAGCCATCCAGTAGTTCTCCGCCATTTCGCTGCCTTGTTCGTTGCCGGCATATGTAGGCGGAACCGCGGTGACGCCGACATGCGAATCGGAACCTTCGAGGCAATAAGCATAAGCGGATTGAGGGTTGGAGAGCTTTAGCGTTCCTCCAAGCTGAATGGCTTCGAAATCGGACGCCAAGCCTGACGTCAAAGAGGTAATCAGGCTTGTATAAGCCGACAGTTGGACGTCGCCCAGAGCGTCGTGCGGCAATCCCTTGGAGTAGTTTCCGATCTTATTGAAGTAACGCTCTTCGTCGCCATTGGTCGGATGTTTCGGCGGGAGCAGTTTTTCCGCGACGGCATCGCCATTTCGCCGGACCCACTCATCTTCCCGACGCTGCACCGGGTTTTCCGGCCCGATCTCTTTCGCGCCGGCAATTGTCGGCAACCCCAAGAAGCCAGCCGCCACCGTAGCCGCAGTCACCCCGCCAAGAAACGAACGCCGGTTCACGTGCCCAGGCTTCTCCGTAGCCTGTTCTACAGCAGGCTTTTCGCAATGACGCTCGGCCTTGTTGGATTCATCGTTGGGATTCTTCACTTCATTCTCCTCAATTACTTCAAATGAGCGGGGTTGTCCGTCTTTAACTGTGTAACCGGAAATTCGCGCCACAGCTGTGGGGAAAAGCGTAGGGAGTCGCTATTAAAAACCAAAGCCGATAAAGCACAAGTTGCCGAGCCAATTCACACCGATTCGAGACTTTGCGCCAGCCGGGACGGGTTGTCAAGATGAAATAATTTGCGCAGTAGGGGTGGGGGGCCGGGCAGAGGAATCGAAACCGGGCATCCCGTCCGTAGACGCCGAGGCCAAGGATTCCCAACGTGCCTGCAACCAGCGGTTTAGAATAGGAATTAAGAAATTCTGTGGCTACGCTGCGCGAAATTGTCGACCAGCAGGTGCGCGAAGGCGATCTGTACGAAAAGCTCGATCGCAATCGCGTCCGTTGTTATGCGTGTGGGCATTGCTGCCCCATCCCCAATGGACAGCCCGGGGTCTGCAAAGTGCGCTTCAACCGCGGCGGCACGCTGTATGTACCTTGGGGATACGTCGGCGGCGTGCAGTGCGATCCCATTGAGAAGAAGCCGTTCTTCCATGCGTACCCGGGTGCGTTGGCTTACAGCTTCGGCATGTTGGGCTGCGATCTGCACTGCGCTTATTGCCAGAACTGGGTGACATCGCAAGCGTTGCGCGATCCGAACGCAGTGTCGCCGCCGCTCGAAGCGTCTCCGAAAGCGCTGGTGCAGGACGCGCTTCGTCAAGGCGCGAAGGTTCTGGTCAGCACTTACAACGAGCCGCTAATCACCAGCGAGTGGGCAGTCGCCGTATTTAAAGAGGCTAGAGCAGCCGGATTGATAACCGGCTTCGTGTCGAACGGGAACGGCACGCCGCAAGTCCTCGAATACCTGCGTCCGTGGATTGATCTATACAAAGTCGATCTCAAGAGTTTCGATGATCGTCATTATCACGAGTTGGGCGGACGCATCGGGCCGATTCTTGAAACCATTCGCAGCCTGCACCAGATGGGTATTTGGTTGGAGATTGTCACCCTGCTGATTCCCGGCTTCAATGACTCGGAAAAAGAGCTGCGCGGATTGACTGAATTTCTCGCAGGCGTCTCCATCGACATTCCCTGGCACGTCACCGCATTCCACAAAGATTACAAAATGGATGATCCCGACAACACCACGCCAAAAGACTTGCTGCGCGCCGTCGAAATCGGCAAGCAAGCCGGGCTGCGCTACGTCTACGCGGGAAATTTGCCTGGCATGGTGAGAGATCACGAGAATACCAGGTGCCACAACTGCAGTGCGACCTTGATCAAGCGCCGCAGCTACTTTGTCGAGGAATACCGCTTAACGCCTGATGGCCGCTGCCCATCCTGCAAGACTGCGATTCCGGGGCGCTGGTCCGCGAAATTCGAGGGGCAGATTACGGATCGTCCTTTCTTGCCACGCCGGAGCTCGCGTTTGGTTACAATTCCGACTTAGGCTCAACTCTCAACCCCATGCAGAAACTGGGAACGGCTCTGGTCGTGGCAGTTCTATTTTGCGCTGCCGCTTGCTCGCCACGCGATTTCCTGACGCGGCGGCTGGCTGCGGACTTGATTGCCGCCTCCGAAACGTTTAAATCCACTGAGCAGTTCGGGTTGCGCACCGGCATCATCTCGAACAAAGACTATATTTCTCCCGAATATCTAGTACTGCAGCGTCATGGCTGGATTACCGGCGTAGCCAAGGCTTGCCCGCAGGATATGGCGCCTCCACCCTGTTGGCAGGTCGCGCTCACTCCTATCGGGGTCGACACGTTTCACGATCTGATCTCTAATGGCGACGCGAATGCCAGCTATTTCAGTGTGCCGGTGGCGCGCAGGCAATTGATTGGAATATCGGGGATCAGCAGGAGCGGAGTTAGCGCGGACGTCGAATTTCTTTGGAAATGGGTTCCGCTCAACGAAGTCGGCGCCGCGCTTTACGCGGGCGGCGTGCAGTATAGATCGACGGTGGGATTTCGCCAGTACGACGATGGATGGCGGGTAGTCGAAGGCGCCTCGCCTAAGCCTGATCAAACCCTCGAGGACGCCTTGAAAAACTCGGAGCCCGCACCCTGAGGTTGAAACTTCGCACGAAGCTGAAGCGCGAGCCAGCGGAACTCAAGCTCCGCTGGCTCGACCGACCTTCAAACTTTATTCCAGTCCGCTGGCGGTACCGGAAGTTTCCGGACCGGCATCGGGAGACCACGGCGCGAGGTGCGCGCGGCGATCCTGACTGTAGCAAGACTCATCATCTTGCTGGCAGACTGGATACAATTTGCCCCAGCCCTCGGCGAACAGGATTTGTTGCGATGGGACTCCCATCTTCACTAGCGCGTCGCGCGTCGCGAGAGCGCGCAAGTCGGACAGGTACACGTTATAAACGATGTCTCCCCGCGGATCGGCCTGCCCGGCAATGGTGAAAACCACATTGGGGTGCGATTTCAGCCAATCCGCATCCTGCTGCAGCGTGGTCTGGTCCTCGGGCTTTAACTCCGACCGGTTGAAGTCAAAATAAACGTCTCTAACGTTCTGAACAAATTGCTGCTGCTCGGTTGGCGCCACTAGAGGCGCGTCTTTGGCTCGTTCGGTGGCGACCGGTTCTATTGGGCGTCCGTATGGATCGGCTCCGTCTTTCGCGTCCGGAACAGCAACCTGCGGATCGACTGGAGCGGCGGTTGAATCTTGATTGTCATTTGCCGCAGTGGTCGCGCTTGGCGCGCCTGCGGCGTAAGGCTGGCTGGAGTCGTTATTCTGACCCCAGCAAACACTGGCGAAAGCCACGATCGTCAAATAAAGAAAAACTCGAGTCATGTCGCACCCCACGAAGACTTCCCGACTTTCATAGTGCTCTCAGCCGGGATCTTGGTGAATCAGGAAAAGTCTGATTACGAGCGGGGAAATACGGTAGTTTTGATGTTGCGGGACGGCGGTTGCTAAATGGCTTCGATGAGGGCTGCCAAGAGTGCCGCCCGCTTTGCCAATTCCGATATAAGAATGGATTCATGCGTAGCGTGCGCGCCTTCGCCGACGCCGCCCAAACCGTCAAGCGTGGGAATGCCGAGGGCGGCGGTAAAGTTTCCGTCTGAACCGCCGCCGACTGATGCTTCTTGCAGTTTCCAGCCGAATTGTTGGGCAATCTCGGCGGCTTTTTTGTATAGCGTGGCCACGGCTGGCGTGCGTTCCATGGGCGGACGATTCATACCGCCGCTGATGTCAATTTTGCACTTACGATTGAACGACTTTAGCGCTCGCAGTTTGCGATCGATGACAACGGCATCCTGTTTGCGGGCTACGCGCACGTCCAGCACAGCGCTTGCTTCCGCGGGGACAACATTCACTCGTGTGCCGCCTTGCACTGTTCCTACGTTGAGCGTGAGGCCGCGTTTCACGTCGATCAGTTTTGAGATCGCGATGATTTGCCTCGCCAGTTCAAGGATCGCGCTTTGACCTTTTTCGAAATCGAGGCCCGAGTGCGCCGCCTTGCCGGTGACTTTCAGAACATATTCTCCGATGCCTTTGCGTGCGGTTTTCACCGCGCCTTTAGATCCATGCGAAGGCTCCAGGACGAGGACGGCGTCGGATTTCTTCGCCAGATTTTCCGTTATCACCCGCGAAGTCTCGCTACCCACTTCTTCGTCGGAGACCAGTAGAACCGTCACCGGGCGGGGTAGTTTCTCTTCGTTCCAGGTTCGGAGCGCTTCGATTGCGTGCAGCATGAATGCGATTCCCGACTTCATATCGAAAACGCCAGGTCCCCACAAGCGTCCATCGGCAACTCGGCACGGCATAGTTGTTATCGTGCCTATCGGATAGACTGTGTCCAGATGTCCAAGCAACAGCACCGGTTTCCCGCCGCGAGAGCCGGGGAAGTCTACTTGCAGGTGATCCCCGAAATTCTGTACTCGGTGAAACTTCGCGTGTCCGCCGAGCGCTTCAAATCTTCCGACGAGAAGCACGCCCAATTGATCGACCGCCTTCTTGTTGTCGGTTGGTGACTCGATCTCCACCAGTTGGCGAATGGTCTGAACGATTTGCTCTTTGCGTTCTTTGAAATAACTAGATCGGTTCCCGATCTCGCTTTGGGCACGGGTTTTCAAAACGCTCTTGGGCATGAGTCCTTTTCTAAAATAGCTGATGGCGCGCCGTACAGTATAATCTTCGCTCTCTATCTTTAGCTGTTCGTTGAACGAGAAACAGAATGACCGATATTGCTCAGGCGGCACCCGAAGGTCCAGATCCGGCCAAGATTACGCTGGACATCAACGAGATTCAGCGTATTCTGCCACACCGTTTTCCGTTTTTGCTGATCGACCGCATCATTGACCTCGAGCGCAGAAAGAGGATCGTGGCCATCAAGAACGTTACGATCAACGAGGCGTTTTTCGCCGGACACTTTCCCGGTTTACCAGTAATGCCAGGTGTGCTGATTGTAGAGGCGATGGCGCAGGCCGGCGGAGTGCTGCTGTTCACCGAAGTAGAAGACCGTGAAAGCAAGCTGGTGCTGTTCACAGGAATTGACCGAGCAAAATTTCGGCGCCCCGTCGTTCCGGGCGATCAACTGCGGATCGAAGTCGTTGTTAGAGTCTGGCGCGGCAATGCGGGGCGTATGGAAGGAGCTGCCTACGTCGACGATCGTCTCGCAGCGGAGGCTATCATAAGCTGCCGGTTGGTTGAACGCTCGCGCACGACAAAAACGCCGGCGCCAGCGACGGAATCGTAGCCATGTTGGCAGTTCATCCCACAGCTGTTGTTGACCCCACCGCCAAAGTTCATGACAGTTGCACCATCGGCCCTTACTGTGTGATTGGAGCGGATGTGGAACTGGGGGCAAATTGCGAATTGCTTTCGCATGTAGCGATCAGCGGGCCAACGACAATCGGGCAAGACAATCATTTTTTTCCTTTTTGCTCGATTGGGATGGCGCCGCAGGATCTGACCTATGCCGGAGAACCTACTCGCCTTGAGATCGGCGACCACAATGTGATTCGGGAGTGCGTTACTATCAGCCGCGGCACCGTAAAAGGCGGAGGCGTAACGCGCGTGGGCAGCCATATTCTGATTATGGCTTACACGCATATCGCTCACGATTGCGAAATCGGCGACCACGTTATTTTGGCCAATGCAGCGACTTTAGGTGGCCACGTCAGGGTTGAGGAATGGGCGCAGGTGGGCGCGCTGTGTCCCGTGCACCATTTTGTTCGCATCGGCACGCACTCGTTCATTGGCGGCGGCACAACCATTACCCGCGATGTTCTTCCTTTCTCGAAAACTTCGGCTTCTCGGGATGTGCAGGCCTATGGTCTGAATGCAATTGGGCTGGAGCGGCGGGGTTTCAGTCAGGAACGGATTCGCAAGATTCACCATGCCTACAGAGTCCTGCTGGCGTCGAAGCTGAATACTTCGCAGGCGCTGGAAAAACTGAAAGCGGAATCGGATCGCGGGGAAGACGTGGAATTGTTGATAAAGTTCATCGAAGAGTCGGAGCGCGGAGTGATTAAGTAGCTAGCTCTGTGCTGTCGGCTCTCAACTTTGTCATCCTGAGCGCAGCCTGTTCTCCGCGAAGCTGAGAATAGGCTGACTCGAAGGACCTGATGTCGCCATTACCCTCCGGACCGTTTCCAGGAGTTCGACCGAGCGGCCAATCAGAATCAAATCCTCCGCGCATCCCCGAAAATGATTTTCATTTACACTGACGCTCGATGTCTGCCAACAAAGGAAAACTCGGTCTAATTGCGGGCAATGGCAGCTTCCCATTTTTGGTGCTCGAGGCCGCGCGGGCTGAGGGCTTCGACGTGATTGTCGCCGCGATCAAAGAAGAAGCCTTCCCGGAGATCGAATCCCACGGCGCCACTGTCCATTGGCTTTCACTCGGAGAGCTTTCCAAACTGATTGATACTTTTAAGCGCGAGGGCGTGCAGCGCGCGATTATGGCGGGACAGGTCAAGCACAAACAGATTTTTTCGAGCATCCGGCCAGATTGGCGTTTGGCCAAACTTCTTCTCTCGCTAGGCACTCGCAACACTGATTCCCTTCTGGGCGCGGTGGCGAAAGTGCTGGCCGATGAAGGAATCGTGCTGGAGAATTCGACTTCGCTGCTCGAACCGTTGTTGGCCAAAAGTGGCGTGCTCACCCAACGGGCGCCGTCCGAGCAGGAAAAGAAAAACACCGACTATGGACGGGAGGTCGCGCGCCATCTGGCGCAGTACGATATTGGCCAGACAGTAATCGTCGCGGAAAATGCCTGCGTCGCGGTGGAAGCTATGGAAGGCACAGATGCGACCATTCAACGAGCCGGTGAACTCATGGCGTCGCTCGAATCGGATGCGTCGACGTTAAGCCGCGCGCTCACGGTTATAAAGATCGCGAAGCCGAATCAGGATATGCGTTTCGATGTGCCGGTGATCGGCGTCAAGACCATTGAAGTGATGCGGAAGGAAGGCGCGACTTGCCTGGCGGTGGACGCCGGCAAATGCCTTCTGCTCGACGGCAACGCGATCATTACCGCGGCGGATGCGGCAGGGATCGCCATTGTGGCAGACTAAAGGGTCTCGATTAACGTCAAAAATCTCAGGAGCATTACATGTCTGAAACTGCTCGTCTTGCTGACCAAATACGCCGTGCCTTTGATGGAGAAGCATGGCATGGCGATTCCGTGATCGAAATTCTGCAAGGCGTCGACGCCGCGATGGCTGCGGCTCATCCAATAAAGAACGCGCACAGCATTTGGGAACTGGTGCTGCATATTGCTGCATGGGATGGAGCAGTTCTGACACGTTCCGCGGGCACGGCGATACATTTGCGCGATGAACAGAATTTCCCGCCGGTGAAGGACACGAGTGAAGCCGCCTGGCGCACCGCAATCGAGCACGCTAAGCGTACTCATAACGAGTTGGTGCAGGCGGTTGCGGCCTTCCCTGATGCGCGGCTGGCAGAGCAGGTTCCGGGCAAAACTGAGAGTTACTACAATTTTTTTTATATGTTCAGCGGCATCGTGCAGCACGAGCTTTATCATGCTGGTCAGATTGCATTGCTGAAAAAAGCGGCTACGCGATAAACGGTTTCCCAGTCGGTATCAGCACGTACCACAATTCAAAATCTTCGCAAGGCCACCGCTGACGGCGGGCACGATCGATATTTCAGATCCGGCGGAAGTGGGACTCGCGAGACCACCCGTATACCGGATATTCTCGTCCCCAATGAAAATATTGATGTGTTCCCGTACTTGCCCTTGCTCGTTGGCGATGCGATCTCGGAGTCCCGGGTAAAGTGTCCACAGAGCCGACAGCGCTTCGGACAAAGTTGTCGGCGAGCCTTCGATCTTGACCATGCCAAGTCCAGCGGTAAACTCGCGCAAAGCACCCGGAATGTGAAAAGTGACCGGCATGCATCACCTCTTCGATCGACGCGGCTTGCTTTTCGAAGGAGATTTCGTTTGATGAGACGGGGCAGGCGCAGCCTTTGGCAACACTGGCCTTAAACCGGCAGACGCATCCTCGAAGACTGCACTCCGCACACAAACCACCGACGGCAACCCTTCGAGTATCTTTTGCCACGTCCTTCCTTCATCGTGTGAGCCAAAAAGCTGTCCGCTGCGCGTGCCCATGTAAATCCCGAGCGGATCGAATGAATCCGCCGTCATGGCATCACGCAGGACGGTTTCGTAAGCGCCTTTCTGCGGCAGGCCTCGCATGAGAGGTTCCCACAAGGCGCCTCCGTTGCGGGTTCGATAAACTCGCAACCGGCCCTCGCAGGCGCAGCGAAACTCATCGGACTCAACTGGGACGATGTACACGCAGTCGGGATTTCTGGGGTGCATGACCACGGCGAAACCAAAATCCGACGGCAGCCCGTTGACAATTTCCGTCCAGCTTTCGCCATAGTTGTCAGAGCGATACACTCCGCCGTGATTTTGCAGAAACATTCGTTCGGGACGCTCTGGATGCATCGCGATTTTGTGTACACACTGTCCGAATTCGGGACACTTGTCAGGTATGAACGTCGCCCGGATGCCCCGGTTTTGCGCGGTCCAGGTACGTCCGCCGTCGTTAGTCCGGTAAACGCCGCCGGATGAGATTGCCACATACATGCGCTGATTGTCGGCAGGATCGAGCAAAATTGTATGTAAAGCGAGGCCGCCGTTGCCCGGCATCCAGCGGGGACGATGCGGATGATCGAACAGGCCGCGCACCAGTGACCAGGTTTCGCCTGCGTCGCGCGTTTCGAAAAGTGCGGCTGGCTCTACCCCGCAATAAAGCACATCAGGTTCCTCGGGTCGACCTAGTGTTATCTGCCAGATGTTCTTCAAGGAAAGGCCGGTATCGGCGGGGAAACGAATGGGGGCTTGCTGCGGATTGGTCCAGCTCTTCCCAAAGTCATCGCTCGATCGTAGTAACGTGCCCCAATAACTCGACGTCGAAGCCCATATGCGATGTTGGCCTTCGCGGCCGTCATAAGCCATCGCATAAACATTGTGCCCGTGGAAATAAGGACCACCGACTTCCCAACGGCTACGCTTGGCATTTGAGCGAAGGATGAACGCTCCTTTTGTCGTTCCCACCAACAACAGAAAGTCTCCTTTCCTGACATGAGCGTTACGCACGCTGTGGAAGACGGTAGCCCGAGATTGGCTCGGGTCGGCACTGGGAGCCGGCGAAGCGATTGCTGCCGACTGAACGGCTTCGAGAGCCGCCTGAATTTCACCCGCACGTTGATAGCGCTGTGCAGGTTCCTTGGTCAGGCAACGTTGAATAATGGCCCAGAGACCTGGTGGGACCGGCGGGCCGAGCGGGTTTGGGATCTCGCGCAGGATTGCCGAGCTGATCTCGAAGCCGGTGCGCCCCTCGAATGGCAAGCGCCCAGAAGCCGCTTCGTAGAGCACGACTCCAAGCGCCCACAAATCGCCGCGTTGGTCGGCCGCGTCGCCGCGCAGGATCTCGGGCGCCATGTACGGCAAGGTGCCGCTTATACTGGACGCATCCTGTATGGTGGTAAACGAGCGAGTAGATCCCTCGAATACGCCGCTCCCTACCTCCTTGGCTAAACCGAAATCGAGGACTTTAGCCAGACCATCAGAAGTGATCACGATATTCGCCGTCTTAAGATCTCGATGAACGATGCCGCGGTCATGAGCGCGCGCCAAAGCGCTGGCAATCTGAACGCCGTATCGCAGGACTGACTCTGGCGGCAGTCCGGCATCTGTGCTCATGGCGTGCAGAGACTTGCCCTCGACCAACTCCATCACAATGTAGAGCTCGCCATCAGTCTCGCCAACCTCGTAAATAGTGCAGATGTTGGGATGAGAGAGAGCGGAGGAAGCACGGGCTTCGTGCAGAAGACGCTGGCTGGCCGACGAATCGAGTCGTGCATCTTTGTTAACGACTTTTACGGCGACGTCGCGATGCAACGTTTCGTCAAAGGCGCGATAGACGACTCCCATGCCTCCTTCGCCCAGCTTCGCTACGACCCGGCAATGGCCGAGCATCTGACCGATCACACAACGCTCCTTTCACTCATGCTAGGGTGCGCCTTGGACCTCCGTCAATGAAGTGGGCGAGAGCTTAATGCTTGCATGAGCTGGGTTCAAGCGAATTGCCGGCAGCCTTCATGGATTAACCAAAGTAATTCAGTGGGCGGTTTGCGATCTCTGGGCAAGAAAATCGTCGCGGCACTGTTTCGCGGCGGAGAGTAACTCTGCGAACTCGGGCGTGCCTCGCAGTTTTGTCCATACCGAATCGTTCTGCAAACCGGTGTAGGCACAAAAATGTCCGGCGATCGCACTCTTAATCAGTTGCACGGCCGCATCTTTCTGCCCGCAGAAGAGAAGGTCGCCCGCGACAATGTACCGCGGTTCGGGGTCGGGATCAGCAAATCTGTTGGCCACGATGTGCTGGGCGAGGCGCGCCACATCAGGTGACGATGGGTTTGCGATGTATGCCAAGGTCATCGCATAAGAGAATTGACCAAAGCCTTTGCTTTTCTCCGCGATTTCCTTCGCCTGGGTTAACTTTCCCTCGCGAAGATAGTGCCGCATGACGTTGTTCTCTGACCACTCTGATCCGGCATCGAGTTGAAGATATTCCATTGCCCGGGCATAGTTGCCCAGTTGGTCGAAGGTGAACGAACAGGAGCGCAAGCCAAAGTTCCCAGGGTCCAGGGCCAAGGCGGCGTCACATTCGTGAGCGGATTCCTCAATCGCCCCTCCGTAGCGTAGAACATAGGCCAGAGCGAAGTGGGCCTGCGCATCCTCCGGATGCCGCTCGACCAGCGCCTTTGCGTCCTGGTAGGCCTTCGCCAATTGACCTTGTTCGACTCGGTTGGTAATCAGCCAGGCAATGGCAAAACTGTACTCGGGATCGAGGGAGATCGCCCGCTCCAGGGCAGCATCCGACCGCTGGCGCATGGCCTCGCCCCCGTTGGAATAGGCCGCATCGTAATGATAGCGGAGTCCGAGATATCCCCAGGCGGGCGCATAGCTGGGGTCGAGCCCGACGGCGCGCTCCAGCATGGCGATAGCATCCTTGTTAGGAAGCGGATCGTGCGGTACCGCAATACTGCGGAGGTAGAGATCGTAAGCCTCCTCATTCTTCGGACGCGTGCCGGCGTCGCCGGAATCCGCTCCAACACCTAGCGCTGGGACCAGTCCCTGACGAACTTTCTCTGTGATCTGGCTGCGCATCGCGATCATGTCGGGAGCGGCGACGGTCATGGTGTCGCGCCACAGCGTGCGGTTGTCGGCGACGTCCACGGCTTCCAACGTGATCTGGAGTTGGTCGCCTTGTTTCATGTAGTGCCCGGTCACGACGTCGGTCACGTGCATGGCTTTGCCGGCTTCCTGCAAGTCGACGGTGGGAGAGTCGTACTTGCTGGTAGTGGCGAATGGCCGGATCGTGAGCGAACGAACGTAACTCAGCGACGTTGCAATCTCATCGGCCACGGCCAGGCGGAGAAAATCTACATCTTTGTTGGAGCCCAGATTCTGTAGCGGAAGAACCGCGAGGGTTCTTTGGCCGCCATTCAGTACGGCAGGGGTGGCGCGCTGTTTGACGAACCAATAAACGCCGGCGAGTAAGATCAGTGCCGCGACAATTGCTCCGGCGATCTTCCCGTAGGAACGTTTCTGTATCGACGCCGCAGGAACCTTCTCCGCTGATCCAGCGCTCGCTGAGGAAGTTGCAGCCACTGCAGGCGACGACCCCGATCCCGGTGAGTGAGTATGCACTCCGCTCTGCTGTGTCGCGGATAGGCTCCCTGAACTACCAGTTGCACCGGGCCGAGAATCGGTTTCGCGCTTCAGCCGCTTGAGGTCGGTACGCATGTCTGCAGCGTTCTGGTAGCGCAGATCGCGATCTTTTTCCAGAGCCTTATCAATGATGTCTCCCAGCTTGGGCGGAAGGTCAGGGTTCAGACGAATCGCGGGTACTGGTTCGCTACTCAGAATTTCATGGCAAATCACTCCGGAGCTTTCCCCGCGAAACGGCAAGACGCCCGCTGCCATCTCGTAGAGCACGGCGCCGAAGGAAAACAAATCGCTGCGCGCATCGAGTTCTTTGGCTCGCACCTGCTCAGGCGACATATAGGCGACAGTGCCTAGCGTAGAGCCCGGGCTGGTCAGGTGCTCGTCGGTCGCCGCGGTTCCCTGTGCCGTTGTTCCCGCGGTTTCGAACGGTCGGCTGACTGCCGGCGTGACCTTTGCCAGTCCGAAGTCGAGAATTTTTGCGTGGCCACGCTTGGTCAGAAAAATGTTGGCCGGTTTGATGTCGCGGTGCACGATGCCTTCCGCGTGGGCAGCATCGAGCGCGTCGGCGATCTCGATAGCAACGCTGAGCAAAACATCGTTCTCCAAGGGCTTGCCCGCGATGCGATGCTTGAGGGTCACACCATCGAGAAACTCCATGACGATAAAAGGACGCCCATCCTGCTGCCCGATCTCATGAATGGTGCAGATGTTGGGATGATTCAGAGCCGAGGCCGCCTGTGCTTCCCTCTGGAAGCGAGCCAGTGCTTGGGGATTCTTGGCGACATCATCCGGCAGAAACTTCAAAGCCACAAACCGATGGAGGCTGAGATCCTCAGCCTTGTAGACCACCCCCATACCTCCGCCGCCCAGTTTTTCGACGATGCGGTAGTGCGAGATGGTCTGGCCAATCAATAGAGAACGCCTGCCTTGTGCGGTCGCCTCATCTTACGGAGCGGGATTCACCGAGTCAACGCAATGGTGGGGTTAACGGAAGGCGCCGGAAAAAGTGTCCCAAGCCAGATCGGGAGCCGTGCGGCGAAGCCCTGGGGATAGCTATAGAGGCCGTGAAAATTCCCACACTCGGCATATGACACGTGCTTTTAGAAACTTACCTGATGCATTTCCTTGATGGCTAATTACCCCGGAGACATTGGTCTCTCTTCCCAAGCCTACCGACGTAGGTTATTCTCGTCTTCGTGATGTGGGCTGGAGACACTCCCTCGAAGTTCCTCCCATTACCTCACGCCCGTTCGGAGAGGTAGGGTTTCATGCAGGGAAAAGTAGCGTCTGCTACCGTTTTTTTTGCCTTCTTGGCTATTGTTCTGACAATGGCTGCCAAGGTTTGGGGTGTCAATACCGAAAAAACAGTGCACACGTTCGCCGGCGGGAGCGATGGTGCAGGCCCGGAGGATGGAGTGGTTTTCGGGCCGGGCGGCGGAATGTATGGCACGACCTATGGAGGGGGCGACGACAACTTTGGAACCGTGTATGAGCTGGTACCGACCTCCAACGGCTGGAGCCACACCGTGCTCTACAGGTTTGTTGGCGGGAAAGACGGCGCCTCCCCATATCCGCGGGTTATCTTCGATACGCATGGCAACCTGTATGGCACGACCAACTACGGCGGTCCGTCGAATGCTGGCACGGTATATGAGCTTATGCCTGCTGCTGATGGCGAGTGGACGGAAACTGTGCTCTACAGCTTCAGTGGCGGCAGCGACGGGGGATGGCCACTCGCCCGCCTGATTCTCGACGCTGCCGGCAATGTGTACGGAACCGCCAGCATGGGAGGTAATCGAGCGTGTAATAGCGGTTGCGGGGTGGCATTCGAGTTGGCTCATGCCAAAAGCGGAACGTGGACGCAGCGTGTTATCCATAGCTTCAATGGAAATGACGGGCAGTTCCCGGGTGGAGAAATGACTTTCGACGCCAAGGGCAGGCTTTATGGCATGACGTCGTTTGGAGGGGTCGCCACCATTGGCGTTGTTTACATGCTGTCGCGGGCGGAGGGCGGATGGAACGAGACGGTTCTGCACAACTTTGTGGGCATCCCAGACGGAGGATTTCCAAACGGCGGCATTGTATTCGACCATGACGGCAATCTATTTGGTACAACCGAGGCGGGGGGCGAACATGGAAAAGGTACTGTGTTTGAAATGTCTAAGGACGGCAGTGGTCAATGGACACAATACCGTTTGCTGCACAGCTTCACTGGGCGCAAGGACGGACGTTATCCGCAATATACCCCGCTGCTGGATGATTCAGGGAATTTGTATGGCTCGGCGACGGGATCGGTCAACCGTCAAGCCGGAGCGATCTTCCAACTTGTGAGGGCGCACAACTGGGAATATCGAGTCCTTCACAGCTTCAGTTTCAGGGTTAGCAAGAATGGAGAATTTCCTAGCGGTGTCGTTATGGACGCTGCTGGAAATCTTTATGGCACAGCCGCAGGGGGCGTTGATTACGGCTGTTATCCGGGATGTGGTTTGGTCTTTGAAGTGGAACGGTAGCGCATCAGTTACGTCGTACCCAGCGAAAAATCGGAGGAGGGAGGGTTCCCTCCCCCTATAGCAGATTCCGCCGCGCTACGGACAGAGGCTATCTCCTTTGTTGCACCAAAAGACTTCAGTTTTCCAGATACGCTGGTTCGTACCGCTGTTACCGGCGTGGCAGTTTGACGCGCTGGCAGCAAAGAATTGTCCAACGCTCCAAAACGTCTGGTCGTCGCTCGGGTCGATGGTAGTACTGACGTACTCGCCCCAGTGATTATTCAGGCCGTCTTTTATTGATCTATTGATCTTCCATCATTTCGGGGCTGTTGCGGCATCAGGCCGAATCCTTCGGAGGTAAGAACATGAAACGTGTTGTGATCGGAATCTGTCTAATGTTGGCGATTGTCTGGGGTGCGAGCTTCGTTCCGGGACGGGCGCAGGAAGCGATCGCGCCCCCGAGGGGCGGCGGAGCACCGCCAGCAAATCCGCTGAAAGTCGCGCTTCTTAGATGGTACCAAGCTAACCTGACGACTAGCTTCAAGGTGGGCAACGCGCCGGACGGCATTGTCTTCGACGGCGAGAATATGTGGGTCGCGAACTACTCCGACTCGACCGTGACCAAAATCCATGCGAGTGACGGCACAAATCTGGGGACCTTTAAGGTTGGGATCGACCCCTTCGGGGTCGCGTTCGACGGCGGGAACATCTGGGTAGCCAATTCAGGCGATGGCACAGTGAGTAAATTGAGGGCCCGCGACGGCAAGAACTTGGGTACGTTCACCGTAGGGAAAGCGCCGTGGCAGCTGGCCTTTGACGGCGCGAACATGTGGGTGGTAAATGCGCAAGGAGGGTCGGTGACTAAGCTGCAAGCCAGCGACGGTAAAACGCTGGGAACATTCGCGGAGCCTGGGCCGGTTAGCATCGCCTTTGATGGGACTTACATGTGGATTCCGTGCAACAACAACGCAAAGTATGTCGTAGAGAGGCTGAAGCTCGATGGGACGAACGCAGGGACTTTTCCATTAGACGGCCAACCGTTCGGCCTCGCGTTCGACGGAGCGAACATCTGGGTGACTAGTCGACAGACGAGCCATGGTGCGCTCGATAAGCTGAGAGCGAGCGACGGCAAGCACTTAGGAACATTTAGTATCGGCGACGAACCGTGGTTCGTGGCGTTTGATGGGACTAACATCTGGGCGACAGCGTTTACCTCTGTCGAAGAAGTCCGGATTAGCGACGGGGCCGTAATTGGGGAATTCGGCGGCATCAATGCTCCCTACGGGATCGCGTTTGACGGGGCAAATATTTGGATAACGGGCAACGGTGACGGTACAGTTTCAAAGATGTAGGGATGAGGATGTTTTCCGGTGGCTGGCCCACCTTTACGTTTTTTGTAAAGGTGGGAATTCATGCCGCCGAGTTCGGGGTTTTTATCTTTATCTGGCGCCACTGATTGATTCGCACCGCGCCCGCTTCTCCGAAAGCATAGCTCCGATAGCTGCTCCACGGCCACTGCTCCGGTTCCTGCACCAACCCCCGCACTACGGGATTGCGGTGCATGTAGCGCAGCTTTTCAATCCGCTTGCGCCGCCGTCCAGACGTTGAAGTCATAGAAGCGGCGCTGCCATACGTGCTGGGAGCCGAGCGCAAATAATTCCTGCTGCGTGGCTACCCTGCGCTTGCGCACCGCCTTCAAGACGCGACGCGAGAAACCCGGTTTGATCGCTTGCATGACTCGCGATGGATCGCCCTTCTCCGGTTCGCCGATGAGGAGATGAATGTGCTCGGGCATGACCACATAGCCCACAACCACGAAGCCGTAACGCTGGCGGGCGGCTTCGAACACCATCAGGAACAAATCGCGCCGCCGCGGGCTCGCCAGCCACGGTTGCCGATGATAACAACTGCAGGTGATGAAATGCAGATCGTTCCTGCCGTAATAGCGGCGGGGATGGTTAGACACGAAGCCAGCTTATTCCCGGCGGCGAAGAAAAGCTGTGACATCCGACCGCGCCGTTCCCACCTTTACAAAGAGCGTAAAGGTGGGCCAGCCACCCTGCGCTTCCCTTTGGAAGCGAGCCAAAGCCTGAGGGTTCCTGGCGAAATCATCGGGCAGAAACTTCAAAGCCACAAAGCGATGGAGCGTCAGATCCTCAGCCTTGTAGACAACGCCCATGCCTCCGCCGCCCAGCTTTTCGACGATGCGGTAGTGCGAGATGGTCTGCCCGATCAATAGAGGACGCCTGCCATGTGCAGTCGCCTCATCTCACGGAGCGGCAATCGGGGAGTCAACGGAACTTCGGGGATAGCTATAGGGGCGGGGAAAATCCAGCCAGAGGACACATCAAGTGCACATCAAGTGTTGCCAGTCTCACCGGAATGCGGGCCAAGCCCTAATGGTCCCGAGTAATGAGAATCATCGGGAGTACACGGCTTGAGTTTGGGTGGCGCGAGGTGTCTTGTCCAAAACACGACAACAAAGAAAGCCGGAATCCACGCGAACAGCGTGATGAGGACTAGAGTCGGGCCTCGAGCGCCGAAGATATAGCTCAAAAGCCCCGAAATAAGAAGCGCCGCGCAACCCTGCAGACGCGGGTAGGAGCGAGGAACGCACAGGTACCGATCACACGCCGGACAATGAAACGGAAGCGTAAAATCCACATGCTTGATGTGAAACTCGGCTCGACATACCGGACACTTCGGCAATTGCTTGCGTATCACCATTTCTGACCTTCCGTCACCCCCGATTAGTAATTTTCATACCAATCATACATTTGCTCCCCTGTGCCAACTGGACGGGTGGCACGGCCTTTGAGATTTTTGATTTCCTCTCCTGTTTAGGAACTGTGGGTGCCCCGTCCTTGCGTTTTTTGCAAGGGCGGGTACGCTGCTGCCGATACCATAAGACTCATCATGCCCAGCGGTTTGCATCGCATCTATGGCGCTTATCACCTGCACTTTATCACTTGGTCTTGCTACCGGCGATTACCGTTTCTGAACTCTGCGGCCGCCCGCGACCGTTTCCTCTCCATGCTCGAACAGGTTCGCGTCCGATACCGTTTTGTGGTCGTCGGCTACGTTGTGATGCCGGAACATGTTCACTTGCTGATCAGCGAGCCGGAGATCGGGACTCCGTCCACAACAATGCAGGTTTTGAAGCAGCGTACTGCGCGGGCCTTGCTGCCCAAGCGCAAGCGGAGGAGTCCGCGTCAGCGGAATCTCTTTGGCGGCGAGCCTCGACCCAGGGCATTCTGGCAGGTCCGTTTCTACGACTTCAATGTGTGGACCACGAAGAAGCGGGTGGAAAAGCTCCGGTACATGCACCGCAATCCGGTGAAGCGGGGGTTGGTGGACTCGCCGGAACAGTGGGGTTGGAGCAGCTATCGTTTCTATGCGCTCGGCGAACCTGGGCCGGTGCAGGTCAACGTGGGTTGGACCGAGATTTCGTTTCGCGCTCGTGTGGCCTAAAGGGTAGCCGCTGCAAAACCACTCGCTGCAGGCGTCCAGGATTCCCGCCCTTGCAAAAACCGCAAGGACGGGGCACCCACAATGTTAGTGATACCAGCGAAATTAAGAGCATGGGCCACGCACCGAGGTTGCGGACGTTATTCCCTCTTAAACTGTGGCTTCCGCCCGCTCATCGAGCGCCAGCTCTTCGTTGCTCGCGATCGCTACGTGGGTTTTCGCTACCAGCATGTAAATGGACGGCACCACAAACAGCGTGAAGGCCGTACCGATGATCATGCCGCTGACCAGCATGATGCCGATGCTGTTTCGCGCGCCGGCGCCGGGGCCGTTGGCCAGAACCAGCGGGAAGTGGCCGCAGACGGTGGCCGCCGTCGTCATCAGAATCGGGCGCAGTCGCGTGCTCGCCGCGCCGATGATTGCCTGCAGTTTGGTCAGTCCGGTTTCCTGCAAGTGGTTGGCGAACTCCACAATCAGAATTCCGTTCTTTGCGATGAGGCCGACCAGCGTGATCAGTCCGACCTGGCTATAGATATTCAGCGTGGTGAAACCGAGGAACGAGAACATCAGCGCGCCGGAGATCGCCAACGGCACCGAACCGGCGAGAATGATGAAGGGATCGCGGAAGCTTTCAAACTGCGCCGCGAGCACGAGGTAGATCAGGATCGCCGACAGCAGGAACGTGCCGAGAAACTTGCTGCCTTCCACGCGAAGCTGGCGAGATTCACCGGCGTAGTCCACGGTGAATCCCTGCGGCAGGATTTGTTTGGCCTGGTCTTCCAGGAACGTCAGCGCCTTGTCGAGCGAAACATTCGGCGGGATTACGCCCTGAATCCGGACGGCGTTCAGCTGCTGGAATTTATTCAGCGATCGCGGCTCGGTCGTGGTCTTCAGCGTGGCGAAGGTCGAGAGCGGCACCAGTTTGTCGGCCGATCCCTTCACGTAAATCTGTGAAAGCTGATCGGGCGTCAGGCGGTCCACCGCTTGACCTGCGGAATGACTTTGTAGCTGCGTCCCTGAATGCTGAAGCGGTTGACATAATTTCCGCCCAGCATGGTGGAAAGATCCTGCTCCGGCCTGGCTTAAATCCACGCCCTGCGAGCGCAGCTTGTCGCGATCAAAAACGACTTCGGTTTGCGGCTGGTCGAACTTCACGTCGGTATCGGCAAAGATGAACATGCCGCTGGCCATGGCTTTCTGCGCAATCTGTTCGGCGAGCTGGCTGACTTGCTCGGGCTCGGCCGCCGACACGATCACAAAGTCGACCGGGAAGTTGCCGCCTCCGGGCAGCGGCGGAGGCGTCAGCGGAATCACACGAATGCCGGCGATCTTCGAAAGCGGTCCCGGCCGACTCGACCAGCAATTGCTGCGTGGTCTTCTTGCGCTGGCTCCAGGGCTTCGTGACCATGCCTCCGAAACCGCCGTTCGGACTCGTGATCTGAAAGATACTCTCGCTCTCGGGGAACGAGTGGTAGACGTCGTACACCTGCTTGCGTAAACAGGTTGGTCTGATCGAGCGTGGCGTTGGCGGAGGCCTGAATCACGCCAAACACGACTCCCTGATCTTCCGAGGGCGCGAGTTCGCGCTGCGAGAACATGTAGAACGGAACCATGAGCACGGCGACGATCACCCAAACGGTAAGCACGACGGGACGATAGTTCAAAGTGCCGGTCAGCAATCGACGTATAGGTTCCGCGCACCTTCTCGAAACGGCGATTGACGATGCCGGCAAATCCCTTGCTCGGTGTCGCCGGCGCGCAGCAGCTTCGAACCCATCATCGGCGACAGCGTGAGCGCCACGATGCCGGAGACGATGACCGCGCCTGCCAGGGTGAACGCGAATTCGCGGAAGAGCGCTCCGGTCAGTCCGCCCTGAATGCCGATCGGGGCGTAGACGGCGGCCAGCGTAATCGTCATGGCGATGATCGGGCCGACCAGTTCGCGCGCGGCATCTTTCGCCGCCTGGAATGGAGTCTTGCCCATCTGCAGGTGGCGCTCGACGTTTTCCACCATCACGATGGCGTCGTCGACCACCAGTCCGACCGAAAGCACAATGGCCAGCAGCGTCAGAAGATTGATGGTGAAGCCCGCCACCAGCATGAGGAAGACTGCGCCAATCAGCGAGATCGGAATCGCGACGATCGGAATCAGTACGGAGCGGAACGATCCCAGGAAAAGGAAGATGACAACGACGACGATGAGCAGAGTTTCGACGAGCGTGTGCAGCACTTCGTTGATCGCGTCCTGAATGTATTCGGTCGAGTCGTAGGGAATGCCCAACTGTCATGCCCGTAGGCAGCTGTTGCTGAATGGCAGGCAGCTCCTTGCGCACCTTCTTGATTACGTCCAGCGAATTCGCGGTGGGAAGCACCCAGATTCCCATGAAGGTCGCGGTTTCTCCGTTGAAGCGGACATCCTGATCGTAGTTCTCCGCGCCCAGTTGCACGTCGGCGATTTCGCCCAGGCGGACGACCACGCCGTTCTCCTGCTTGACGACCATCTGCCGAAATTCGTCGGGAGTGCGCAGGTCGGTGTTGGCAATCAGGTTCACCGAAACCATCGAACCCTTGGTGCTCCGAGCGCCGAAAGATAATTGTTCTTCGACAGCGCATCGTGCACGTCGGACGGCGAAACGCCGCGCGCAGCCATTTCTTCCGGCTTCAGCCAGATACGCATGGCGAACGTCCGGTCGCCCAGGATGTCGGCGCGCTGCACACCGCTGATCGCGCTTAGCTTGGGCTGAACGACGCGGGTCAGATAATCGGTAATCTGGTTCTGATCGAGATCGGCAGAAGAAACCCCGATATACATCGCGGCGAACTGCAGTGTCCGCAGTTTGCAGATCGATGACCGGGATCTGCGCTTCTGGAGGCAGATCGTTGCGCACCTGCGCCACTTTCGCCTGGATCTGCGTGAGCGCCGCCGTGGTGTCGTAGTTGATTTTCAGGTGCACCAGGATCGTGCTCAGGCCCTGCGCGCTGGTCGACTCCATGTAGTCGATGCCGTCGGCGCTGGCGATCACGCGCTCGATCGGCGTGGTGACGAAGCCGCGAACCAGATCGGCGTTCGCGCCGACGTAGACGGTCGTTACCTGCACGACCGCAATGTCGCTGCGCGGATACTGCCGCACACTCAGCGAACGGATGGCCTGCAGACCGGCGATCAGGATGACGAGATTTACCACGATCGCCAGCACCGGACGCTTAACAAATAGATCGGTGAACTTCACACTGCACTCCTAAAATTGGCCGACTGCGTCTAGCTATCCTCGGGCTTCGGACTTGGATTATTTTCCGGTTTCACGGTGTTGTTCACCAGAACTGGGGCGCCATTTCGCAACTTAAAGACTCCTGCGCTCACAACTTCGTCTCCCGGATTGAGGCCGGAAATGATTGCGACCTGATCGCCGCGAGCGCCTTCCACCTTGACTACTTGCTGACGCACGCCGCGATATGAGTTTCCCTTTGCATCCTTCATTTGCGTGACGATGAACACGGAGTCGCCGTACGGCGCATAGTTGATTGCAGAAGCCGGCAACGGCACCACTTCGCGAGGCTGCCCAAGCGGCAGTTCAACCTGCACAAACATTCCCGGACGCAGCCTGTTCCCTTTGTTGGCAAGGGTCGCCTGCACTTGAATGTTTCGCGTCTGCTCATTTACGACAGAATCAAGCGCGGTAATCTTCCCCGTGAAGGCCATCCCCGGCAAATCGCCGTTAGTAACCCGCAGTGCGCGCCCGGGCCTCATCTGGGTTGCGTCTTGCTGCGGGACTCCGAAGTTCACATAAATTGGATCCACGGATTGCAGCGCGACAATCGCCTGACCCGCCGCCAGATATTGGCCCAGGCTCACCTGGCGAATGCCCAGCAGCCCGGTGAAGGGTGCGCGAATCGTCTTGCGAGCGATGGCCGCTTTGATGTCGCCTACCTGGGCTTCGGTCGCCTTCTGTTGCGCGCTGGCGTTGTCGTATTCCGAATGGGCAATGACTCCTGCTTTATCCAGTTCCTGCGCGCGACCGTAGTTGATTACGGCCAGATCGCGCTGAGCCTCCAGGTTGGCAAGCTGCGCTTTTTCCTGCCGAGTGTCGAGTTCGACCAGAATGTCCCCTTCATGCACCCACTGGCCCGACTCGAAATGAATTTTATCGATGGTGCCGGGCAAATCAGCGCTTACGGTTACGCCCTCGACCGCCGCCGCGGTGCCGATTACTGTCAATGTGGAGGGCCATGTCTCACGCTTGGCGACCACGGTAGTAACCGCCGTAGGCGGCATTTGGAAGCCGCACCCTGCTGCGATCGCGACCTTTACCTGTTTGAATTTGACGAATCCAAGTGCCGCCCAAGATAGCGGCCATTGCCAATAACGTTATGATCAGTCGCTTCGCCATGCATTCTCCAAAGTTTTCAACAAATCGCGGTTGCCGAGGTAACCGCAGACACGCACTCGTACCCAATAGATTTTAATATGAGAAAAGGATTCAGGTTGGGGATCCCGAACTTCGAATCTAAGTCCCGGTCGGCATGCTTGACCGAGTTTCTCACCAGAAGCGCAACTGAAGAATTACCAGCGGTTTGCCCGTTTTGCGCACTTGCGAGAAGCAGCTGACTTGCCGGCTAAAGTTGGCGAGTCCGCACTACTTCAAGGGCGAAAAGTCCGTCGGACGCATGTATATCACGTCGGCTCTTTCCAGCGTTTTTTCCGACTGCTCCGATTTCAGGACGTCTTGAAACTCGGGACCGACACGCATCGCCTCCCAGTTCTTCTTCGCCTCCTCCCGGCTCGCACGGGCCAGACGAAAAATGAAGGAGTTGTCAGAACCGTCTTCGGTTTCCCAGTAACCCAAGACGTGCAGATTGTGGCGGGCAGTATTTTGGACGTCTTGTCCCGAAACCGGCCCTCAAGCACCGGCAGCTTGCCGGGAACAGCGTGATAAATACGAAGTTCAAAGACCCGATTGCTGTCGCTTTCGCTTGTTGCAACTGGGTCAGCTGACGGTCGCGAGCTCCGTCGCGAAGGAGACCACCGATGCCAAGCGGTCCCGATTCACTTTCCAGTAGTTGATTTTCATATCTACTTTCTGCGGCAAGTCCTTGGTTCGCGAGAGGCCCCGATAGCCGACGAACAAACTCACGTGACAGACCCTCGCTGTTGAAGCGTTCAAAGAGCGTCGGCGTGATGATGACGGCCAGAGGGCCTGCAGCGAGAAATCCAAACTGATACCACTACGGTACCGGTATGCTGCAAACTTTGAGGTCGATCGAAACGGCAACGGTAATCGTTACGATCAGTGCGAGAAAAATCGTTGAGCTGCGGCGAATGCGCGCAGCGACGCAGCCACCAATTGCGGTTGTCGTGAGAAACACAATCGGCGGAAGAATGACGTGCGTCGTCTGCTCTGCGGAAACCAACTTCGAGATCATCAAGTCCGCAGCAAACTTTAGCGTTCCCACGAAGATGTACACGCCCATCGCGATGCTCACGCTGATGAGCCAATTCCCGCTCCGAACTGAGGACCAGGCGATCGGCGGGACAGAACGACAGGTTTGGCTCCAAAACCAACGAGACGCCGTGAATCGCGAGGCGGATTCGACGCGAAGCGCGTATTCCTCGATCAGGTCGCCTAACATGGCCTCTCGATAAGGGTTCGGCACAACAGATTCGAGAAGCCAGCAAGCAAACGTCGGCGGCGAACAGCGCCTCATGTCGTCCCCCAGCGGTCTTTTATACCAACCGTCATGTTACGAATAGTTTGTTCGGATATCTGCAGCGCTCGCTTACCGGCCGCCTCGACGCGAAAAAGCCGTTTCGCGCGGCCCCCGCGCTCTGGCGTCGGTTCGCCAGTGAATGAGCTGACATAGCCCTTTGCTTCGAGCCGCTCCAAAGTCGCGTAGACAGCACCGATAGAAATATTGCGCCTGGTACGTTTTCAACTCGCGTCGGACAATCATTCCTGAGCGTTATCATCGAGACGCATAAGGGCGAGCAGGATTATGTACTCCAGCGATCCGAGAAGTTCGCCACTCTTCATTTCTTATGCAATATAGAATAAATAGGGAGAAGTCAAGCGCTAAAGGTCCTCAGCCAACATCAGGTTATTCGTTTTCCGGTCTACCGCATCCAAAGAGAGACCATCGAATTTATTGAGTTCAGGCTTTAACCGAGTATTCAGATGAAAGCCGCTGTCCTGACTTCCCCGCAAGACATTTCGAAGCACCCGCTTCGGATCGCCGAGGTTCCCCGCCCGGAACTCGTGCCAGGGCACGTTCTGCTGCGTGTGCGTGCCTGTGGCGTTTGCCGGACCGACCTGCATATTACGGAGGGCGAATTGCCACCGCGTCGCGAGAACCTTATTCCGGGGCATCAGATAGTCGGTGATGTCGTTGACGGGGCCACGCGAGAATTCCCCATTGGAACCCGGGTGGGCGTTTCCTGGGTCGGCGGGGTCGATGGGACGTGCTGGTACTGTAAAAAGAATATGGAGAATCTCTGCGACTCTCCCACCTTCACCGGATACACGACCGATGGTGGTTACGCTGAGTACGCGCTCGCGCGATCTGATTTCATATTTCCCCTCCCATCCGCCCTCGATGATTTGCAGGCTGCGCCGCTTCTCTGCGCTGGGATTATCGGCTTCCGAAGCCTCCGTGTGGCCGGCGTAGAAGAAGGGCGATCGCGTGGGACTATTCGGCTTCGGAGCCTCGGCGCATCTTGCTATCGCAGTCTTGCGCGCCTGGAAGTGTGAGGTTTACGTTTCGACGCGCGGAGCTTCCCATAGGCAACTGGCAAAATCGCTGGGAGCTACCTGGGTCGGCAGCGAGATGGACAAGCCTCCGGTCGAACTGGACCGAGCAATCACATTTGCCCCGAGCGGAGATGTTGTTATTGCCGCTCTGGCCAGCCTTCGCAAAGGTGGAATTGTCGCAATCAATGCGATTCACTTGGATCGCATTCCGGAATTTGACTATGATCGATTGCTCTGGGGCGAACGTCAGCTTCGAAGTGTGACGAACATGACTCGTTCCGATGCGCGCGACTTTCTGCAAATCGCAGCCAACATAAATCTTCGGCCTAAAATCACCGTCTTTCCGCTGGACCAGGTAAACGAGGCGCTCACTGCAGTTAAGAGAGATTCGGTGGATGGCGCGGCCGTCATCACTCCGTAGCAACCACGCTCGCCAACAGCTTTCCAAAATTTACGGAGACCTGATCGTCCCGTGAGCGAATCAAGAAGACGAACCCTGCACTAACTCGAAGGAAGAAGTGAGTTGGATCGCCTTGTGCAGAGTCCGGTAGAGGGGACACTTCATCGGGTAGACCGAATGCGCACGCTCAGCCTTTTCCCGCGCGTCTGCTGGCGCTGCCAAACGCATGGCAACGTGAATCCTGCGAATGACCAGCACACCTTCCTCTTCTTCTACTTCGCCCGTTACATCGGCAGTAAGTTTCCCGTCGCTGGCATTAATTTGACGCGCTTCCAGCGCGCCTCCGAATGTGCCCATCATTCAACCAGCGGTCGCCGAGATCACGTAGTCAATAGTTGCAGCGTGTGATTCTTTCAGACTCGCGGGATCAACTTTGTAGTGCTCAGCAATAGCTCCATGTACGCTGTAGATGACGGGGTTAGGCTCGCCGGGCAAATGCGCGATGCGCAACGGCCCACGTATGCGTTCGATACGCGACTTAGAAACGTAAACGACTTTACTCATGATTTCGCTCCATCACCTCTTAGATCATCGATCCGTGCGTTTGACTCATGATCGATTGAGAAAACACATCTTTCCTAATCCTTTATTATTATGCGTTCTTGCCTCGAGATGGAAATCTTTTCGGGGCTTAGAGGAGGCTTTTTGACAAATCAAACCTCGCGAAGAAGTTTTCTCGGAATTTCCGCTCTGGGATTGGCCGCAGCGGTTGTTCCTGACGTGGTCATGCCGGCGGCTGCGTCAACCGCAAAGCCAGCATCGGGCAACGACATGTCGAGTCGCAGCCCGGAGATTTCCATTTGGGTGACGTCCGGCGACGAGCGTTTTGCCTCGGCCCCTCAATCAACTTGGCGTCCGGCGGCGGGAACACCGGCAACCGATCACATTCAACTGAATCCCAGCACAAAGTTCCAGGAGATCCTGGGATTTGGCGGCGCTTTCACCGATGCTACCTGCTATATGTTCAATCAGCTTGCGCCTTCCGCGCGAGAGCAACTCTTCCATGAGCTGTTCCACCCCTCAGAAATGGGACTGAGCACCGGCCGCCTCTGTGTTGGATCAAGCGATTATTCGACTAAGGTTTACAGCTACGATGACGGCGAAGCCGATCCTGATCTGACACGATTCTCCATCGATCACGATCGCGAATACATTCTTCCCATGCTGCGTCAGGCGCGGCAAGTGAATCCAAACCTGTTTCTTTTCTCCACTCCCTGGAGCCCGCCCGGATGGATGAAGTTCAACAACTCAATGCTGGGTGGCTGCATGCGTAATCACTACTTCGCGGCTTACGCGAAATACTATTTGAAGTTTCTCCAAGCGTACGCTACCGAGGGCGTGCCGGTGCAGGCGCTGACATCGCAGAATGAAGTCGACACCGATCAGGATGGCAGAATGCCCGCTTGCCTCTGGGGTCAGGAGTACGAAATTCAATTCATCCGCGACCACCTGGGCCCGCTTCTCGAAAGCACAGGGCAGCCGACCAGAATCTGGATTCTGGATCATAACTACAATTTGTGGGGACGCGTGCTGGACTCACTGCAAGATGACAAACTTCGCACATACGTGAACGCAGTTGCCTGGCACGGGTACTACGGCACTCCTGACATGATGAGTAAGGTCCAGGACGCCTATCCGGAAGCAGAGATGCACTGGACGGAAGGCGGTCCAGATTACACCGATCCCGGTTATCTGAACGATTGGTGCAAGTGGGGCGGAATCTTCAGCGATGTTCTCACTAACTGGTGCCGTTCCATCACGGCATGGAACCTGGCTCTCGATGAGCGTGGCCGGCCAAATATCGGACCGTTCCCCTGCGGCGGCGTGGTGACCATCAATTCGCAGAGTAAGGAAATCACCCGCAGTGGACAATACTGGGGCTTCGCCCATTACTCGCGCGTGATACGTCGCGGGGCTCGCCGCTTTGCTTCACAGAGTTCGGCTGCCGACCTGCGGCACGTTGCGCTTGAAAATCCAGACGGCCAGCAGATTCTGATCGTGACCAACCCCGGACCTGAGCGAACCATTGAACTACGGCTGGCGAACATGGCAGCTTCGGTTCCGTTGAAGGAAAATTCGTTGACCACTTTGGCTTGGAAGTAGTTGTTGCGGAACCTGAAGGGCCTAGCCCGCTGCAGGCAACTTTGCCGAGCCAGTCTCCGGAACCTAGGACATTCTACTGGCATCCATAGCTTGAAATGAAAACGCCATGCGACGCATCGCTAGCGCAGTCATCCGACACAGTTCCCTGTCGAGCAGAAGCGAGAAAATGGATACTGGCTGCAACCATTCTCGGTTCCAGCATGGCTTTCATCGACAGCACTGTCGTCAATGTCGCTCTGCCCGCGCTACAGGCCAGTTTTCACGCAACGGTGGTGGATGTGCAATGGGTGGTTGAATCTTACGGACTTTTTCTGGGTGCGTTGATATTAGTCGGCGGATCTTTTGGCGATCTGTTTGGCCGTCGTTTGATCTTCGTGGTCGGAGTCGCAATTTTCGCTCTCGCCTCCGCGGGTTGCGGCTTTGCCTCGAGCGTCCATCAATTGATCATCGCGAGAAGCATTCAAGGTGTGGGAGCTGCGCTCCTCGTGCCCGGCAGCCTGACAATTATCAGTACATCATTCGACGAGAAGAGTCGCGGCCAGGCAATCGGCACATGGTCGGGCTTTACCGCAATTACCACCGCAATCGGCCCGGTTCTTGGCGGATGGCTCGTCGGTCATGGTTCCTGGCGATGGGTCTTCTTTATTAATCTTCCTCTGGCGGCGGCCGTGATCGCCATTTCGCTTCGCTTTATTCCAGAGAGCCACAGCAGCGCCGCGCGGCGCGTTGATTGGTTGGGAGCGATTCTTGCGACCATTGGATTGGGCGGCCTGGTTTACGGGTTCCTTGAATCAGTCAACCTCGGCTGGAAAAATCCTTCAGTTCTTGGGAGTTCGTTCGTTGGCTTCGGATGCCTTATTGGGTTCGTCTTAGTCGAGGCAAATGTTACCGAACCGATGCTCCCAATTTCGCTATTCAAGTCCCGCAGCTTTAGTGGCGCGAATCTGCTTACGCTGTTTCTATACGCGGCAATCGGAATTTTCTTTTTCTTGTTCCCGTTAGATCTGATCCAGGTCCAGGGATACTCCACCACGGCGACCGGAGCTGCAGTACTTCCCTTGATTTTGCTTATGTTCTTTCTTTCTCGCTGGTCCGGCGGACTCGTCGCCCGTTTTGGTGCGAAGGGCCCACTTGTCATTGGCCCTGTCATTGCCGCTTTAGGCTTTGTTCTGTTCGCGCTGCCGTCGGTCGGAGATAGCTATTGGAAAGCATTTTTCCCGGCGATCATTGTTCTCGGATTCGGAATGGCAGTCACCGTGGCTCCCCTCACGACGGTCGTCATGAATTCGGTCAATCAGGATCGGGTCGGCACGGCTTCTGGAATTAACAACGCGGTCGCGCGCGTAGCGGGCGTACTTGCAATTGCAGTCTTGGGATTGTGATGGTGAAGGCCTTTGGTTCCCGACTGGACCACAGCTGGCTCACTTCTCGCTTTCGCCCGCAATTTTGCAGCAACTTCAGAACAATCAGATCAAACTCGCCGGCTTGCCGGTACCGAGTGCCCTCAATCCGGCCACGAAAGCTATCGATCAAGGAATCCGTTGACAAGCCTTTGTATTCGGATTCCGAATTGTGATGTTGATTTGCTCGAGCCTGTCGCTGGCAAGCGCGGCAATCGCATGGCTTATGATTCCTCAGGACCGTGATCGACGCGGGACGGTCCCGGAGGTCGTTCTTTGCAAGAAACTAATGGTGAGCTTGACCTTGCAGGTCCGAAAGCGAAACCAACCATCAAGTCTGGTGAGGAGAAAGGATTTACGCGACCAAATCACGTTTCTGTATCTAAAGAAGTCAGGGCCGGAAGTGTGTAATCATCTCTTTGTCCCTGAACCGGACCAAGAATGCCCAAACCAATTTTGCTGAGCGTGGATGACGACTCTGATGTTTTGCGGGCGATCGAGCGCGACCTGCGCTCGCAGTACGGCGCTGAATATCGCGTGATCGGAAGCGATTCGCCCGAGGGCGCGCTCGATCTCCTGAAGCAGTTGAAGCTGCGCAACGACAGCGTGGCTTTGCTGCTCGCCGACCAGCGCATGCCGCGCATGGACGGCGTGGAATTTCTGCAGCAGGCGATGGGAATCTTCCCCAGCGCGAAGCGGGCGTTGCTCACGGCGTATGCGGACACGAACGCCGCGATCAGCGCCATCAATCAGGCCAGCATCAACTATTTTTTCCTGAAGCCGTGGGATCCTCCCACCGAGCATCTGTATCCGCAACTGGATGATTTGCTCGATGACTGGCAGGCTTCCTTCCATCCAACATTTCGAGGGAATCCGGGTGCTGGGCACGCGCTGGTCGCCCCGATCTTATGAGCTGCGGGATTTCCTGGCGCGCAACCACGTTCCTTATCAGTGGATCGACGTCGAAGCTTCCGCGAATGATCCGGAGACCAAACGCCTTCTGGAAGCTCTGGGTCCGGAGGCAGCCAATCTTCCCGGTGGTGCTCTTTCCCGACGGGACGAAGCTTCTCGAGAGCGTACCCGCGGACGTGGCGCAAAAAGTCGGGCTGCGCACGCGCGCCCAAACCAGCTTCTATGATTTGGCGATCGTCGGCGGAGGCCCGGCCGGTTTGGCCGCTGCCGTTTATGGAGCCTCCGAAGGTCTGCACACCGTGATGATTGAGCGGGAAGCGCCCGGCGGTCAGGCTGGTATGAGCTCCCGCATCGAGAACTATCTTGGATTTCCGACCGGGCTCAGTGGCGCCGATCTGGCCCGGCGCGCGGTGGTGCAAGCGCAGCGTTTCGGAGTGGAAATTCTGGCCGCAGGAAGCTGTTGGCGTCCGCACCGAAGGGCCTTACCGGATCATCAAGCTGGCGGATGGAAGCGAAATTTCGTGCCACGCGCTGATGATCGCGACTGGAGTGCAGTGGCGGCGCTGGACGCTCCCGGCATCGACCGGTTGCAGGGCGCGGGAATTTACTACGGCGGCGGCGCTACGGAAGCTCTGTCCTGCAAGGGCGAGATCGTCTACGTGGTGGGCGGCGCGAACTCGGCGGGTCAGGCGGCGATGAACTTCGCGCGATACGCGGAGCGCGTCATTATTCTTGTGCGCGGCGAATCGCTCTCCAGCACCATGTCGCAATACTTGATCGACCAGATTCAAAGAGACGCCGAACATTCAGCTGTGGACACATGCCAGCGTGGCCGAGGCGCATGGCGAAACCCATCTGGAAGAGATTTCCGTGCTTTGTTCCGATACCGGCAAGATTGAGCGCGTGCCGGCGAGCGCGATGTTTATCTTCATTGGAGCGTTGCCGCGGACGGATTGGCTGGCGAGATGTCGTCGAGCGGGACGAGCGCGGTTTCCTGTTGACCGGCCCTGATCTTATACGTGACGGCCAGCGTCCGAAGGGCTGGACGCTCGACCGGGATCCGTTTCTGCTCGAGACCAATGTTCCCGGCATCTTTGCCGTCGGCGATGTGCGCCACGGTTCGATAAAGCGCGTGGCTTCCGGAGTCGGTGAAGGATCGGTGGCGGTGCAATTCATCCATCAGTATTTGAGCAAGGTCTAAATGGTCGATAAATCCGAACTACTTCGCGTTCCCGTGTTCGCTGATTTGCCAGACGATCAGATCGACTGGTTCATCAGCCAATCGCAAGAGATGAATCTCAAGGCGGGTGAAGTCTATTCGCGCCAGGGCGATCCGGCCGATGCCATGTTTGTGATTCTCGAGGGGCAACTTCAAGGGCGGGGCGAACTCGGCGGGCGAAACCTTCGTCTTCGATCTGGAGCCGGGCGACGTTACCGGAATGCTGCCGTTTTCGAGGATGAAGCAGTTTACCGTGAGCGGGCGAGCCGAGACGGACAGCCGCGCCCTGCGATTTCCCGCCTCGATGTTTCCGGAACTTGTACAGAAAATGCCGGAGCTGACCAAGCGCCTCGTCGGCCTGATGTCCGACCGCATCCGCGAAGTCACACGCCTTGAACAACAGCGAGACCGGTTGGCTTCTCTGGGAAAGCTTTCGGCAGGACTGGCGCATGAACTCAACAATCCCGCTTCTGCCGCGAAACGCGCCGCCAGCCAATTGCGCACTATTCTGAAGAAAATCAGGGATGCGAGCCTCGAACTGGGAAAGCGCGATCTTCCTCCGCGCAGAAATCGGAGATCGAAAAACTGGAAGCTTCGTTCACGCAGCCGGATGTCGTTCCGCCGGATCCGCTGACCATGAGCGATCTGGAAGACCAGATTGATTCTTTGTTGCGCAGTCACGGGCAGAACGATTTGTGGCAGCTTGCAGCCGGCCTGGCGCGACGAAACATCAAGCCGGAGGTGGTCGAATCGTTGTTCGCGAACCTCGATGCGGACACCGCTCGAGCCGCTCTGGTCAGGATCGCCGCCTCGGTGGAGGTCGCGAGCCTGTTACACGAAATCGAGAGCAGCACCTCGCGAATATCGGACTTGGTCGGCGCAATCAAGGAATACACCCACATGGACCAGGCGCCGGTGCAAAACGTAGACGTGGTAAAGAGCCTGGAGACCACGCTTACGATCTTGAATCACAAGCTGAAACAAGGAGTCGCGGTGCAGCGCGATTACCAACCCGTTCCCCTGCTCGTGAATTCGTTTGGCAGCGAGCTCAACCAGGTCTGGACCAACATTATCGATAACGCGATCGACGCCATGCACGGAAAAGGCGAGCTTCGCATCCGAACCTACCGCGACGATGGTTGCGCTGTCGTTGAGATTGGCGATAACGGTCCAGGAATTCCTGAGGAGGTGCAGCCCCACATCTTCGAGCCTTTTTTCACGACCAAAGGAGTTGGGGAAGGCACAGGCCTCGGCCTGGATACTGTCCAGCGAATTGTGAAGAAGCATCGGGGAAATATTCAGGTCAGTTCCAAGCCCGGTGACACGCGCTTTCAAGTCTGGCTGCCGTTAGCGCAGACCTTGCGCTAATCTGCAACGCAATGCTACCGGTTCACTTCTTCGCCCCTGGCGAGCGCCGCGCAGATATCCGGGTCTTTTCGGTGCGTGCTGCGTCCAATCGGGCAGCTAATGGATCGAACGTGGATGTAGGGCCGCGCCATCTCAGTTCGTCGACGTCGTCGAAGAGCCTGATATCGGTCCGGAGCGTGGCGAGTCTGCGAAAAAGTATGGCATTGTCCCACTCGCTGCAAAGAGTCGCAGCGAGCGCGCCTGCGCTGGTGACATTCACGCGCCATTCGCGGCAGTCCTTGGGAATGGATTCAAGGTGAAGAAACTTGGCGAGCACAGCGGCTGACGACTTCGCTCCCCAACCGGGCAGCCCCGGATAGCCATCGGCCGTGTCGCCCACAAGCGCCAGATAGTCGGGGATCGATTCGGGTGAGACTCCGAACTTTTGGATCACGCCAGCCTCATCCATAATCACACGCGTCCGACGATTTAATTGCACAATGCGTGATCCGGACACGCACTGCGCGAGATCCTTGTCGGGAGTGCAGATGATTACACGAGTCACATCTTTGCGTTTTGCTGCAGCGGTCGCCGCTGCGGCAATGGCGTCGTCGGCCTCGAATTCGACCATAGGCCAAACCACAACGCCGGCTGCGGCGAGGACTTCTTCGAGCAGCGGAAATTGCGCCAGGAGATCCGGTTCAATGCCCTCGCCAGTTTTGTAGCCAGACCATAAATCGTTGCGGAAAGACTCAATAATGTGATCGGTTGCGACCGCGATATGGGTGGCGCCTGCCTTGATCATACCAAGCACCGACGCGAGCACCCCGCGCACGGCTGCCACTTCGCGCCCATCCTCATCGGGTGCGGAGGGCAGCGCATAATAGTGGCGGAACAGTTCGTAGGTACCGTCGACCAGGTAAATTTCCAACTCGGGACCCCATGGGCCGCGATCGAAATATAAGCGACCCTTTAATCTCGAAGCACGCGGGCGAGTGCGCCCGCGCCGCAGAGACTAATTCTCGCGCATCTCTTCGGGCACAACTTTTAGCTCTAACTTTTCTGTTTGCCTCAAGACTGTGAGCGCACTCCCTGCTCCTACGCGCGCGTCGGTTAGCAGACGATGCAGGTCGTCCACACCGGCGATCGGCTTACCATCCATAGCGACGATCACATCTGCTTCTCGCAATCCCGCTTTCTGAGCCGGACTGCCGTTCGTGACCGATATAACGATCACTCCACTTTCGCGGGGGAGATCGTAAAAGCGGACCACACGGCGAAGTAACGGCACCGTCTGAGCCTCGACGCCGATATAACTGCGGCGGATTCTGCCCTCCTGCAACAGTCGTCCGGCAACAAATTTCGCGGTATTGATTCCGATGGCGAAGCACAAACCTTGTGCCCCCATGATTGTCGCCGTGTTCACGCCTATCACGCGACCGTCGGACGTAACCAACGGTCCGCCCGAATTGCCGGGATTGAGCGACGCGTCGGTCTGAATTACGTCTTCAATCAACCGCCCGGAGTACGAGCGCAGTGAACGTCCTAAAGCACTCACCACGCCTGCGGTGACGGTGTACTGAAAGCCATAAGGATTGCCGATGGCAATCGCCAACTGGCCAACGCGAAGCCGCTGCGAGTCTCCGAGAGGCGCCGCGATCAGCCGGGGAGCATCGTTACTGGGCAAACCAATTCGGATCACGGCCAGATCGGTTGCGGCATCGTCGCCGATGATGTGAGCCGGGAAGCGTTGCCCATCCGGAAGGGAGACATCAATTCGGCTCGCTCCGTGCACGACGTGGCTGTTGGTCAACACCAGCCCGTCGGGAGTAAACACAAATCCAGATCCCCCGCCTTGGCGGTCGCGCGGTTCTCCGGACCGGCTTCGGCCCGGCTGCGCAACATCAATTTTGACCACTGAAGGGCTGATCGCTTCAGCCGCGCTGACGACAGCTTGCGAGTAGGCGTCGAGCAAAGACGCGTCGTTCAGGGCGCCCACTTCTGCAGGCTGAACGATTGGCTGGGAATAATCCGCCACGGGAAAAACACTATCTTCCTGAGTCATAGCTGCTAGATGAGGCCGGCGGGTTTCTGGATTCAAAGCGAGGCGAGGCGGTTCGACCCAGTCCGCAACCCGCGATTCCATTGCTTCGTGTTCGATTTTCGATTAAGCTGGCGGCACTCGGGGCAACGTACGCAGCAATTTCCTGTCCCCTAATTCTAAGGAGGACTATCCTATGCGATTTTGCATGTCCGTTTTGTTCGCCGTGTCGTTATGCCTGCCGTCTATTGCTCAGGACCATTCCGCGCACAGTCAGCCCAAACCTGCGACGCTTATGAGCGGACTGGGAAACGCTCATCATCCGGTTTCAACCAGCAATCCCGAAGCCCAAAAGTTCTTCGATCAGGGATTGCGTCTGATTTACGATTTTAATCACGATGAGGCGGCACGCTCTTTCCAGCGCGCGGCCGAACTCGATGCCAAACTCGCGATCGCGTATTGGGGGCTGGCGGAAGCGGTGGGACCGAACTACAACGATCCGGCGAGCGAGGACCGCTTCAAGCAAGCCCACGAGGCGATCCAGAAGGCAGTCGATCTTTCGTCCAACGCCTCGCCGAGCGAGCAGGCATATATCCAAGCCATGGCAAAGCGTTTTCCGGCAGATCCGAAAGCAGATCTGAGAAAAGCAGCCGAAGACTATCACGATGCCATGCGCGAAGTGTCGAAGAAATACCCCGATGATCTGGACGCGGCTACGTTGTTTGCTGAGTCAGGAATGAATCTTCATCCCTGGGGATTGTGGCGCATCGACGGTACACCCGAAGCGGGCACAGAGGAAATTGTCGCCACCCTGGAATCAGTAATTCGCCGCGACCCCAACCACTTGGGAGCAATTCACTATTACATCCATGCCACCGAGGCTTCTGCGAATCCCGAGCGGGCGTTAGCGGGCGCCAACCGCTTAGCAGCACTCGCGCCCAACGCTGGACACATCGTGCACATGCCGGCGCACGTTTACATCCGCACCGGAGACTACGAAGCTGCGGTGAAGACTAACGAAGAGGCCGCGGCAGTGGACCGAGCGTACATCAAGGCCAGCGGCGCGCAGGGCATCTACCCGATGATGTATTACAGCCACAACCTGCACTTCATTGCCATGTGCTCCAGCATGAATGGCAACTATGCGGAAGCCAAAAAGAATGCCGACTTGTTGGTAGCAAATGTCGGCCCGCACGTGAAAGACATGCCGCCCCTTGAAGGTTTCATGACCGTCCCGATGGCCGTGGATGTTCGTTTTCACAAATGGAATGAAATTCTGGCGATGCCGCAACCGGATTCCGCGATGAAGATCACGACCGGATTCTGGCATTTTGCCCGTGGCATGGCGCTGGCGGGTACGGGCAAGCCGGATCAGGCCGAGGCCGAATACAAGATAGTTTCCGAGGCGGAACAGAATACCCCGCCAGATATGGTTTTTGCCATGCCGATTAATAACAAGGCGAAAGACATCATGAAAATCTCCGAGGACGTATTGGGGGCGAAGATCGCGATGGCGAGAAAAGACAACGTGCAGGCCATCTCGCTGCTGACCGCCGCAGTCGCGATTCAAGATTCGTTGAAGTACGGTGAGCCGCCGGACTGGTTCTTTCCCGTCCGCGAATCGTTAGGCGGAGCGCTACTGATCAATGGCGATGCGGCAGGCGCGGAGAAAGTCTTCCGGGCAGACCTCGATCGCAATCCGCGAAATCCGCGATCTCTGTTCGGATTGCAACAAACCCTGAAGGCTCAGGACAAAAGCTACGACGCGGGCTTCGTCGAAAGCGAATTTCACGATTCCTGGAAGGGCGGGGATGTGAAAGTAGAAGACCTGGTGTAGACTCGCGGTTTAAATCAAAACTTTGTCCGGCACCAACCGGCGAGGGACGATGTGAAACCTTGCGGATTCACTGGCAAGAACAAGAAAATGTCCACTCCTTCTCTTCCCGTCGCCAACTGTACGACATCCATTGGGTAGGAGGTTCACGATGATGACGAACGCAAGCCCACAGCAAAATGTGGGCAACCAAATGCCCGCGGCAAATGGGCTGGCAATAGTTCGTGTCACAATCGGCGCAATGTTGGTGTGGGTCTTCTTCGAAAATCTGGGGAAGGGCCTCTACACTCCCGCTGGCTACGCCGGCCTGATCAATTACTACATCAAGAACAGTCATTCGCCGGCCATATGGAAGTCGGTTATGGCGCTGGCGGCGAGTCACGCGGCGATGGCGGCTCCTATGCAGGCACTGACCGAGATCTCTCTCGGGATCATGCTCGTCATCGGTCTGTTAACCTGGCCAGCCGCACTTGTGGCCTTTCTGTACCTCGGTAGCCTTTGGGTCTCCGAATGGGGCACGGCGTGGATTTGGGAACTGCTGGTTCCGGTGCTGGCATCGCTTGGGCTCGCAGTGGGGCGAGCAGGTCGAGCGTGGGGCGTGGACGCGTGGCTGGCGAAACGATGGCCTTCATCCCCGTGGTGGTGAGCCTGGGCCAAGTACGAGTGTCGGTCGTCATTCCTACGCATAATGAAGCGCAGTCTATCGGCCGCGTGTTGGCTGATCTCCCGGCCAACATTGTCACTGAGGTGTTGGTTGTAGATAGCAATTCAACCGACGGGACTCCCGAGATCGCCGCAAAGATGGGAGCCCGCGTCCTTTGCGAACCTCGTCGTGGGTATGGTCGTGCTTGTTTGACCGGGCTCGCTGCCGCAAGCAGCCCGGATATTGTGGTGTTCCTCGACGGCGACTACAGCGATCGGCCAGATGAGTTGCCGCTTCTCTTGGCTCCAATCATTGAGGGGCGCGCGGACATTACGCTCGGTTCCCGCCTGCGTTCTGCGGGGGCGTTGCCTTGGCATCAGATGTTTGGTAATCGTCTCGCCGCCAGCCTGATCAGGCTTCTCTATAAAGTGGAAATCAGTGATCTGGGTCCGTTTCGCGCTGCCCGCTCAGATACACTCCGCGCGCTAGCCCTCGAAGAGACCACCTACGGTTGGGCGGTCGAAATAATTCTTAAAGGCACGCTCGCAGGATTTCGCATCGTTGAGGTGCCGGTCAGTTATTATCCGCGGATCGGAAAATCGAAGATCAGCGGTACGCTAAAGGGTACCGTTGGAGCGGCGTGGTTCATTCTCAGCCTGATATTGCGCTATTATTTCCGACAGCGGCGGCCCGGCCCGCCGCGTGCAGCTTAGACGCCGCAGAGGAACCGGCGCTCTATGAGAATGACCGCCGAAACCAAAAAAAAACTGTTTCGGATAACCACAGCGGTCGGCGGCGTTCTCGGATTTGTCCTATTTATGTGGACGCCGAAGACTGGTGAGGGCATTCTTGCCTACGCAGCCCTATTCGCGGTTCTTGTGGTCAGTGCGATTGTCTTTGCTCCCAAGCGTGCAGGATACTGGCCTGGCAAACATGACGATCATTGACTCATCCAGCCAGGCTGTAGATCCCTCCCGCAACAGCGACCGCGTGCTGGTAATCATGGCGAAAGCGCCACGGCCGGGCGCGGTTAAAACTCGCCTGGCTCCCAGCCTTTCGCCTGAGGCTGTCACTGATTTCTATTGCTGCCTTCTGGAGGACACGCTTGCGCTGGCGCGGTCATTGGGCGGTGTGGAAATTGCAATCATGTGTCCGGACTCGGACGTCAACGAACTGGCGCGGTTAGCAGGCACGCAGTTGGCAGGCAAAGCAGCGAGCGTAGTTGCGCAGAAAGGTGAGGGCCTTGCCGCGGGCCTCACTTCCGTGTTTGCGCACTTCGCGGAGGATCGTCGAACGATTGCACCTCGAACGAAACCACCTCAGCGACGCATCATTGCTTTCAACAGCGACAGCCCACACCTGCCGCGTTCTGTTCTCGAAAACGCGTTTGAAACGCTGGCCGCACATGACGTAGTCGTTGGACCGACGCACGACGGAGGCTACTATCTCGTCGGGGCAAAGGCTTCTCATCCGACGCTTTTCGCAGGCGACGGAATGGGCACCAGCAGCGCGCTGGAGAGACTCCTGGCGCGAGCGCGAGCGCTTGAGCTATCCGTAGGTTTCGCAGATCGTTTTTATGACATCGACGTAGCTGAGGACTTGAGTCGGTTGGCAGAGGAGTTGCGGCTCGCTCCGGCAAGGGCGCCGCGCACGGCGGCGTGGCTGAAAGAGTGGGATTCAACCGCTCATTGAGCGTCGGCCAATTCTCGACGAGCGCTGTGGACTGTTACCAACAACTATCCGGCTTATTTTGAACGGGACTCTGGTAGCATCGCAGACTGAGAAAGCATGAAACTGGTCCTAACGTTCGTATTTCATTTTGTAATCGCGACGCTTATCGTTCCCGGGCTGGCATTCATTTCCGGAGGATTGCTGTATTCCCTTATGCGGTACATTTCCTCTGCTGCAACAGACCCCCAACGGTTTTACTCCGACTACCTTTTCTTACTGGTTGCCGCCAGTGGGCTGTGGCTCGCATATGTAGTATGCGACACGTTTACTAACAGGTCTGCAGTATGGGTTTGGCTTCCAGCGCTGCTAGCGTTTGCTCTGCGGGTCGCGGTTTGGCGGTCAACAGGAAGCGTTTTCTTTCATTCCAGTGTTGTCGAGCACTTCTTTACCGCAGACTGCCAGATACAGAATTGGCGTAATGCGAACTTCGCGTCTCGTTGCGGGGATAAGCTGTTCCTGATGCAAATCGTAATTGGTCCATTCGGATACTCGGCTGGTGCCGCTATTCAACGCATCGTGGAACGCAGACGTCGTTCTAGCGTTGTGTTTTCCTAACTTGTAGGGCCTGATGCCCGCTGGGTGGGAGCTCATGGCAGCGCAGTTGCGGACGGGCACAGGAGAATAATGAAGCTCACGCCCGTGGGGAGAGTGTACTTTCTCGGCGCGACGTTGTGCGTCGCGCTGACGATTTGCTCACGCAACTTCGACGATCGGGGTGGGCCTTTCTTCATGGCCTCGCTGGCGATTGCTGGGATTGCGTACCTCTTTGCTGTCCGTGAGTTCTTCTCCACGCCGATGTTGCCGCGCCGTGTCGTCGTCTTCGGTCTCGTGTTGGCTGGACTCTGGCATCTTCCGTTCCTACTGACCCCGGCCGGCTTGGATGATGACATTCATCGATATCTCTGGGACGGCCGCGTGCAGCGGCTTGGCTATAACCCTTATATTGTCGTCCCCAGCGATCCTACTTTCGCCGCGTTGCACACGCCCGAGACTCGTACGCTGAACAACCCGTATTTGCCTAGCCCCTATCCAGCAGGCGCTGAGGTTTTATTTCGCGCCGTAACCGCGATCCATGAGTCTGTATTTGCGCTGAAAATAGCGTTTGTAGCTTGCGATTTTGCAATTGTTTTCGTATTGCTCGATATCCTACGGCGTAGCAGGCAGGGAGCGCACTGGGTTCTGGCTTATGCGTGGAATCCGCTGCTGGCGGTCGAAGTGGCGGGCAGCGGTCACATCGATATTGTCGGCGTGCTGCTGCTGTTGGTCTCCGTCGCTGCGTTGCTACGGCGATGGCGGACGGCTGCAGCCGTGGCATTCGGGCTGGCCGTTGCCGTGAAGTTTCTGCCGATTGTACTGCTGCCGCTCTACTGGAAGCGGGTTCGTGTGCGCGACGCCGCGCTGGCGGTAGTCATGGTCGGACTTCTGTATGTACCATTTCTCAATCACGGACGCATTCCTATCGGCTCGCTCGGCACTTACGTGCACAGTTTTCGCTTTAATGATCCCGTGTTTGCGACGCTTGAGCGAGTGGCGGCTCCGCAGCTTGTAGCTGGTCTGGCAGTGCTCGTCGGCTTGCTCATCGCAGTCTGGATGAGAACAAAATCCGCAGTCTCTCCTGACGCTTTCGCTTGGCCCATGGCAGCATCGCTTCTATGTGCGCCAGTTGTATATCCCTGGTATCTGCTCTGGATGCTGCCGTTCCTGCGGTCGGCTTCGACGATACCGATCATCATCTGGACAGTCAGCATCATCCCTACTTACTATGTTTGGCATTTGCGCTCGCTTGGGCGTCCGTGGTTGCTTCCTGGCTGGATTATGTGGCTGGAATACGGATGCGTGGCAATTGCCGCGGCGATTATCGGATTTCGGCGGGTTAAGCGACCGACCTCAAGGAGCCCTTCCGAGCAAGAGGGATGTGAATGGCTAGGCGAAACAAAAACATGATTGTATCCCCAAGCTGTTCTCCGTCATCCAAGGCTTCATCCGTTCAATTCACCGAGGAGCGAACTCCATGACAAATGCAAAGCGTCTACCGATGTTCCGCCTTCTGGTTTTCGTAGTGCTGGTTCTTACTGCAACGTCCTGGGCACAAAACCGCCCGCCCATTCTCGAACAGATCGCCAAGACCTATGGTCTCGATTCATGGAATCAAGTCGAGGCTATACGCTACACCTGGAATGGGGAAATCACCGGGCTCTTCAAAGCTTCTCGCGCGTGGGAGTGGGAGCCCAAGACTGGCAAGGTTACTTTTGAAGGAAAAGATAAAGACGGCAAGCCGGTCAAGGTTACTTACATGCGCTCCGAGATCAACGACGACACCAAGAAGCAAACTGACGCCGGTTTCACCAACGATAATTATTGGCTCCTGTTCCCGCTGCATGCATACTGGGACACCAGCGCCACTGTGACCGATGAAGGTATGAAGAAATTGCCTACGGGGGCCGGTTCAGCGAGGCTGGTCTCGGTGAAGTATGCTCCGGCGGTCGGCGGCTACACGCCCGGTGACACGTGGGACCTTTACGTCGGCAAAGACAACCGCGTCGAGTACCTTGTGTTCCATCACGGCGGGGACAAGAAGCCAAGCCTCGTCAAGGCGACTTGGACAGGCTACAAGAAGGCGGGACCGCTGCTTATCTCAACCGAGCACCGCGGCACCGCCGACGGCAAGCCCCTGCACATCTTTATGACTGACGTAGCGGTTAAAGTGACGGGGTCAGGCACCTGGATGGAGGCGAAATAAACAGACGGACTGGTTGGGCAACTTAGGTCGAATTCTTTATTTTCTGTCTGTGCAGGATTTCGGTTTCCGGGGGCGAGGTCCATCGGTGTGGTCGATCCATGCACCCGCTCCTTGCGAAACAGTCACGAGAAGTGGAACACCCGAACAAGGTTTGAAAGGGTGGGTCACCCCCGTCGACTTAAGGCGCGGGCCCAATGATCTTCAAGCGCCGTGGAAATCGGTAATCACCCTGAAGGTTCGAACGTCGAGCTTCCCGTCCAGCAATGTTGTAGCGTCCGCGAGGAAACGGCGGAGAACCGGATTCTCCCGATGTCTGTTCAAATGTTCTTGCGATTCGTAGCGCTCGTAGAGGAACCACAAGGCGGGATCTGCTGCGGAGCGGTGCAGATCGTAGGTCATTACTCCGGGGTCCGAACGGGACGCTATGGCGAGCGCCTGAAGCCGCCCGGCAAGCTCTTCTTCCTTTCCAGCTTTGCTGCGTAGAAACACAGCGTTAGCAATGGACTCTGTCATGTCCGTTCTCCTTTTAAGATGTCGTTCTTCACCAATCGACTTCTCTCGCAATCACGACCGTGGTGCAGGAGCTGCGTAATTTTGGCAGATCGCGGGCAGCAGCCATGCGGATCTGCAGTCTCGGATGTTCCCCACGAATGATCGGACAATAGTAGTCAGGCTGCTGCAGTGCGCCTTGCAGGCGTCGCCGCCCAGCACATCCTCCGTGACACGAGTCGCGAAACTCGCAAGGCTCGCACGCCTCTGGAAGCGTACGGGCTTGCTCGAAGGGTGCGGAGTCGAGAATGTCTGTTCCCATTGAGATCAAATCCGACAGCGGTTCCCCCGCTCCTGGCCAATAAACACAGGGCTGTGTCGTCGCGCGTGGAGTAACCCTCACCGTGCTTACGCCGCATCCTCCGCGGAGCGGCGGAAGACCCGCGATGGCTCGAACCAGCGGCTCGCCGATAGCGATCACGTCTGTCTCCGCAAAGAGACGGCGGAACCCGTCCCAATACTCTTCGTAAGACAGCGCGTACACATCGGATCGCACCGCCTGATACACATTCACGCGCAAGGGAGCGCCAAACCGTTTGGCTACGCGCGCTACGTCCGCCAGACGCAAGTAGTTTGCCTTCATCATCACGGCGATGATCGTCACGGGCACCCCCAGCTTCACACAACGCTCGGCCTGCTGATGGATGAGCTCCCAATTGCCGTTTCCGCGCTGTGCATCCTGTTCCACTTGTGTCGGATAGTCGAGAGAAAACTCAATGTCGTGAAAGGCGCGGACCTCTTCATCATCAAGAACGGCGACGCTGTGACCATTCGATGTGATGGTCAGCTTTACGGGTTGAGTGCGCAGGTAAGCCAATATGTTCTTGAAGTCTGGATGCATTCCGTTCTCGCCAGTGCCGAGATTCACTGAGCGGATGGGAAGCCGTTCCATGACTGACTTCACCTGGGTCCAGGGAGAGACGATCGGTGCGAGCCGGATCGCGGTAGCAGAAGGAACAGGAAAGATTACATTCGTTGGTAAGCCCGAGCCCGAGCGCGATACGCTCATCCGCCGCCGCGCGCGGTGCCGTCGATGATAGCTGGGGTGTGGAGTCGTTCATGCACGGTCCTCTGCTACCGGAGTGGCGCGATGAGCTAGATACTGCAGGTAGCGTGCGACCGCAGCAAACTCTGGCCGACTGCCCAGCTTGCGCTCCAGTTCACGGATCCGATCATACTCAGTGATGCGAGAAAGCCGAGGCGGCAAATAATCCGAAATGATGCGTACACCACGCTCGGCAACGGTAGACAGCGACGCCGCTTTCAGCATGGCTCGCATACCGTCCGAGGTAAGAAGTCGCACCCGGCCTCCGTACAAAGATTCCTGTCCCCATTCAGCGGTAAGGTTATTTTCCGCCGCAGTTAAATCCCCTGCTTGAATAGCGGCCTTTAGTACCTCGCCTGCCCGGTTGCGCACGAGGACGGACAGTATCGCCGGTGAATCTCGCAACGCGTGCGCCGCGTTACGCAAGACAGTCTCCGGGTCATCGACATATTCCAGAATGTTATGGCAGAGAATCACATCGAACGATCGAGGCTGGAATAAGTTCGCAAGCTGGTCGGCATCGCCATGTTGCAGTGCGATCTTCTCTGCAACACCTGCTTCACCTGCGGCGCGTCGCGCGATATCCAGCATAGCCGGAGAGGAATCCAGCAGGGTGACGTGAATGCCAAGTCGCGCTAGGCGAACAGCCGTCGTTCCCGTGCCGCACCCGATATCGAGTGCCCGCATCGAAGGTTTAGCCTGCTGGGGAAAAAAATCCTGCAGATTGTCAAAGGTCAAGTCGGAGCGCAACCGACCCTCGGGCGTCTCGAGGTACGCAGCATACTTGTCCGCATCGTTCTGAAAACGTTCCTTGTCGATATTGGCGGTTATCTTCATGCACCGGTCAGACGAGCCAGATCAATAGAATAAGCGCACTCAGGGGATTGTAGGAACCGAGTTGCACATGGTTATATTTGTTCAATCGCTCGGTTCCAAATTAGCTGGCAGGTGCTGGGCACAGCCATTACAGAAATGCAGCCGCAGTGGATCAATCGCCTGGCAACGCCCGGTGGGGTGACAAGGAATAACGGCATTTCCAAAGTGTGCGCGACCAATTCCAGTTTTCATTCATCCAACTGCCCATTAGTGTTTGTTAGCCAACGTACAAAGGAGACCAATCATGAAAGCAGTTGTTGTTCACCAATACGGCGGTCCTGAAGTGTTGAAGTTCGAAGAGTTCCCCGATCCAGTGGCGGGTCCGGGCGAAGTACTGGTGCGGGTCGCTGCTACCAGCGTGAATCCGATCGACTACAAACGGCGTGCCGGATTGACGAAAGACTTCTATCCCATCAAATTTCCAGGATTGATGGGAGTCGACATTGCGGGGACTGTCGTCAAGGTTGGGCCGGGCGTGCAAGGATTTTCACCCGGCGACCAAGTGTTCGCCATGGCGGCCGACACTTACGCCGAACTTTGCGTGGTAAAAGCTGACATCCTGGCGAAAGTTCCCGAGGGACTTGATTTAATTCAGGCGGCGGCTCTGCCGCTGGTGACGACCACGGGCAATCAGCTGATTTCTGCTACTGGAATCAAAGCGGGACAGACCGTTCTTGTGGCAGGTGCGGCCGGCAATGTGGGGCGTTCAGCTGTATTCACTGCGAAGCTGCGAGGAGCGACCGTGATTGCGGGGGTGTTGAAGAAGCAGATGGATGAAGCGAAAGACATCGGCGCAGATCAAGTGGTCGCTACCGACGACGACAACGCGATTGCGAATCTTCCTCAGTTCGATGTGGTAGCTGATACGGTTGACGGCAAAACTGCCGAGCAGCTGATCGCCAAGGTCAAGCCAGGAGGCGTGTTCGCCTCGGTTCTCGGTGCGCCGCAAAATGCCCAGAAGTATCCCGCTGTAAAGATGATGCCGGTCTACTCGACTCCCGATTCCAAAATTCTTCGTTTCATGGCCGAGGCTGTGCGGGATGGCAAACTGGTGATCCCAATCAGCGAGAAGCTGCCACTCAGCCAGGCAGCCCAAGGTCAAACGGATGCCGAAAAAGGTGGCATTGGGAAGGTGTTACTGGTGGCTTGAAGTCGCAGCTTGGGAGTAAGACCTAAAGGAGAGAATCGAAAATGAAGAAAGCTCAGCGCGGGATTAACACTACGTCAAAGCCGAGCGGCGATGGTTGCGTGGAATGCCTGGCGTTATCGAAAGGTTGGTGGCTTCACCTCCGCCGGTGTGCGGAGTGCGGGCACATCGGATGCTGCGACAGTTCCCCGAACCAGCATGCATCAAAGCATGCGGCGACGACGGGGCATCCGATTATTGCCAGCTTCGAGCCGGGGGAAGATTGGTTCTACGATTACGAGACGCAGAAGATGACCAGAGGAACGGAGTTGCTTCCGCCGCATTCGCATCCGGCAAATCAGCCCGTGCCTGGACCTGCAGGAAGAGTACCAGCCAACTGGGAATCGCTCCTTAACTAGTTCGCGTTTTGCTCTGATCAGATGGAAGCGATCGAGTAGTCAGCAGATCAGGACCGCGATTCCCGGTGATTTCACGATTACCGACCTCGGGAAAATAGGTCGACGACATAGGACAAGGGACGGCCCACGAAGCTATTTATTCGCGACCGGAACAGCTTGTACGCGTAGGCAGACACGCATCCCGACGGGCGCCGACCTCCAACTTTAGTTGCCATTCTGAGCCCTCCGATCGTTGCCTTCAAAAAGTGCGTCTTACGGGAAAGTCCGTCCCGCAACCTGCGGCCAATTTGTCCGGTCTTCAGTGGAGTGGGGACAAATTGGCCCATCGGAGAGCGCAGCACCGCCCCTTAAGTTATTGATTCTAAGAGTAAACATCAGTCCGAAACTCGGTAACGGAATTGCAACCTATGCTTCGACCTCTCCCGCAATCTTTGTCGGGCTTGGCGCCTGGCTAGAGGACACAAGCTATGAAGAAGTTTGTTTTGTTTTGCTTGCTGGTGACGGTCACATTCGGCTATGCCGACGACACCAAGATTTCTCCCGAACTGCGTGGGTATAACTCCAGTCAGCCGGTACAGGTAATCGTGCAGTATGCACCTGGAACTCAGCCTGGAGCGCAGACGCAGAATTGCGGCGGGCTGCTTGGCCTCGTCGGTTGCCTGGTACAGGATCTTTTGAACATCGTGGAGCAGTTGCCTCTGATAAATGGCGTGGTCGCTTTGGTAGACGGTACGGGCATTGTGAATCTGTCGAACCAGGCGAACGTCGTTTACATCAGCTCGGACCGGCCATTGGCGACGCTCGACAATGCGCCTCCCGCGGTGAACGCGGAAGTGGCGTGGCAATCCAATTACATCGGCACTGGCATCGGTGTGGCTTTGATTGACAGTGGGGTCAACAGTCACCCGGACCTTTACACCGGAATTCTTCCCGTCTCGCGAGTGGTGTACAACCAATCCTTCGTCTCCGGGACATCGAGTGCGGCCGATCAATACGGCCACGGCACACATATCGCGGGCCTGATCGCCGGCGACGGCCTGGCTTCGACCGGACTGGCGTTCTCTCAGACATTCAAGGGAATTGCGCCGGGAGCGAAGATCATCAACCTGCGAGTGCTCGACGCGAACGGCGGAGCGACTGACAGCCAAGTGATTGCTGCCATCAATCAGGCGATCTCGCTGAAGTCGAAGTACAACATCCGCGTGATTAACCTTTCGCTCGGACGAGCAATCTATGAAAGCTACCAACTCGATCCGCTCTGCCAGGCAGTCGAAAAGGCTTGGAAAAGCGGAATCGTCGTGGTGGTCGCAGCGGGAAATAATGGACGCTACCTGCCGACTTCTGGATATGGGACCGTCACCGCTCCCGGAAACGATCCGTATGTGATCACGGTGGGCGCGATGAAACCGATGGGAACGCCGCAGCGCACCGATGATCTGATTGCGAGCTACAGCTCGAAAGGTCCGACAGTGGTCGATCGTGTGGTCAAGCCCGACTTGGTCGCTCCCGGCAATTTGCTGGTCTCCACGGATACTCCGGGGACTACGCTCGAAACCACCGAAACCAGCAACCTGGTTCCGTACAATCTTTACGAGTTCGGAGGCAGTTCGTCACCCTCCGCCTATTACTTCGAGCTGAGCGGAACGAGTATGGCGACCGGCGTGGTTAGCGGAGCCGTTGCCGACCTGCTGCAAGCGCAGCCACGTCTCACGCCCGATCAGGTGAAGGCGCGACTGATGAAGACGGCTTACAAGACATTTCCGCAGTCGAGCAGTGTCTACGATCCGACGACTGGAAACACTTACACGGACCAATATGACATGTTCACCGTCGGCGCGGGGTATCTGGACATCGCGGCGGCATTGGCCAGCACCGACGTGGCAAACGGGACGGCGATGTCTCCTATCGCAAACTACGACACGACTTCAGGCAACGTTTATCTGACCTTCGACCAGTCATCGGTTTGGGGAAATTCCGCGTTGTGGGGAAGTTCGACGGTGTGGGGATCGAATCAATTCACGAGCGCAACTTCTGCGCTGTGGGGATCGTCCGCTCTATGGGGTTCATCTGCTCTCTGGGGCAGCAGCGCTTTGTGGGGTAGCAGTGCGATGTGGGGGTCGTCAGCTCTGTGGGGTTCATCTGCCCTGTGGGGTAGCAGCGCGATGTGGGGCAGCAGCGCATTGTGGGGTAGCAGCGTAGCGGGCGGAGAATAATTGTTGAGTTTATCCAAAGGCCGTGGCGTGCACTAGGAACATCCGGGAGATCTTTTGAAGAGACGGATCTCTCGGAGAAATTGCAGCCTTAGCTTGGAAAACTCGTGCAGCTATGCTCGATGCGAAAGTGAGATACTCGGCGACCGGTTCGGCGAGTTGCCTGCTCTTCGACAGCGACCTGCTGCTGGAGAAGGTTCAGAACGCGTCGATGAGTATGTTGCGGTCCGCGACCGCGGCGATGGGAGTTCGAAGACCGGAGGTCGCGGCGTGTTCGGTCGAGATGGCGGGCGGGTGTGTCGCTTATAGTGGCGCGGATGTGCCGCTGACCTGCGCCATCGGAGTGGGAACATCCGGTCCAATTGACAACGATGACATTGCCGCCGTTGAAGCTTTCTACGACTCCCGCAAGTCACCCATACGCATCGCAATCTCTGGTCGAACTCACAGTGGCGTGAATGGCTTGTTATCCGGCCGCGGATACACGGCCGGAGTGCCAATGGAGAACTGGTGGAGGCCGCTCGCTGATATGCCGGGCAGGGTAATCCCGGATAACATTCAAGTTCAGCCAGCTACCATAGACGACGCTGAGCTGTGGGTGCGCACCGTAGCTGCGGGCTTCCAGGAATCCGATGCACCGGTGGACGACTCCACGCTGCCCCCGAGGATGCTCGACACCTTCTACTGTTTTGGATTTGCTGACGGGGCGCAACCGCTCCTGGTGCGGCGAAACGGTGAAGTCGCGGGCGGGGGCGTTCTCCACATCAACGGAGACACGGCACATATGCGGACGACAAGTTGCCGATTCGAGCACCGGCGAAACGGGGTGCAAACGGCGTTATTGACAGTCAGATTGCAGATGGCAATGGAGGCTGGGTGCCAGTTTGTTTTCTCCAGCACCGATGGCATCGGATCCTCGGCGCGAAACCTGGAACGCTTCGGGCTGCAGCCGCTCTCGATCAGCTTCCTAATGTCCCGGATGGCCGTTTGTTGTCAGTCGGCTTGAAGCTTGCTAATTTCCGCTCTCGTTGAAGGCTCGGCACTCTTATCAATAAAAAAAGGCGATCCCAACCCGGATTTTCGAGCGTGCCTCGCACAGAGCGCTCGAGATGTGGCCCCTCTTGATACGTCTCTAGACGTTCATCCGCCACTGTCACGGACAGTGTCATCCCGCCTGCCCGGTGAAGCGGCACGCAAACACGGACGAAATCAAAAAGACTTTAAATCAGCCACCACCCAGGCAGCCCCTGTAACAAGGAAAGTCAGAACGCATTCGGACCAGTTGAAATGCGCCTTCGGGTGAGCGATCAGTCGCGGAACCCAAACCATTACGCCAAAGAGTGCCAGCATGAGCGTCATCAGGCGCATCGCAAGCCGCGCCTGGCGATTGATGAGAATGGCAATTGCTGCGAGTCCAAACGCGACCGTCGTAAGGATCGCCCAAAACATCTGGTTGGGCGGAATCCACTTTGGAACCAGCTGAGCTGTTTCGCGAAGTAAGAGCATCTGCCCCAGCGTAAAGGAAATCGCACAGATTCCAAGTCCAAGGCGTGCCAGTCGGCGGAACACTACCGCCCTTGCTGCATTTGCCTCAGTCGCAGCGTACAGCGCAGTTGCCCCGCAGAGTAAGGAAAAGAACAGGAAGAAGCTCCCACCGTATCGGTCATAGATGTTCGATGCGGCAATGATGTCAGGGACGCAGGCCAGCGAGAAACACAAATAGACAACGCAAAGTACGACCGAAGCCCAGCGCCCAGTGCGCGGGTACTGTATCCCGATCCCACCCGCAATTTGAGCGGTCATGAGACACCCGCCGATGATGGTGCCGAAAGGCAGGCTCCAGATATGTTGCAAGTTTTGCCAGGTATCAGCATCGTGCCACATCAGTGCGATGACGCCGAACAACACCGCTGCCGCGCCAAAGACGACGCGTCCGTACAACGCCGTTTTCATACACAAAAGGTAGCAGACATCTCAAAAAGCGTGCGTGCGATCGGCGGCTTCAACGCTATTACCCCCATGCTCACAGGTGCCAGGCCTTCGATATCCTGTCAATCGCTATAATATTGAGAGAGCGTGATTCGAGGTTATTTCGCAAAATCAGATCTGAAGCGAAAGTACCCCAAGTGCATCGAATGAAGTGCATCGAAGATATGACGAAAGCCCATCATCATCCGCTGGGAAAAATCCTCGAAAGTCGCATTGCCATCATCGATGGGGCGATGGGCACGACGATCCGCACCTATGGCATGACGGAGGCGGACATCCGTGGAGAGCGTTTCAAGAACTCGACGAAGGGACTTCTGAACAACGGTGACCTCTTCTCTCTGACTAAACCAGAGATAATTGGCGACATCCATCGCCGGTTTCTTGAGGCCGGGGCGGATATCGTCGAGACGAACACCTTTGGCGCAACCAGCATCACCCAGAGCGAATTCTTTGTCGACGATCCCAGGGAGCGCGGCGGCCGTAAGGATCCAGCGTTTTATCAGAAGATAATCGAGGATCCGTTTCTTGGCAGCCTGGCTTGGGATATCAATGAGCAATCAGCGCGGCAGTGCCGCGAGTGGGCCGACCGCGTCGGGACCGCAAGTTCGCGTCAGCGGTTCGTGGCGGGTGCAATCGGACCACTAACCGTATCTCTCTCGAACTCGCCCGATGCCGACGATCCCGGCTTCCGCGTCGTCACGTTCGATCAGGTTAAGACAGCCTATGCTCACCAAGTGCGCGCCCTTATCGCCGGCGGCGTGGACCTGCTTTTGGTCGAGACAATTTTTGATTCGCTGAACGCCAAGGCGGCTCTTGTCGCCATCCGTGAAGTGTTCGATGAGGACGGCAAGAAGTTGCCGGTAATGATCTCGGCAGCCGTTGGCCGTGGCGGCGAAACAATGATTTCGGCGCAGACAACTGAGGCGTTCTGGAACGCAGTGCGGCACGTAAACCCGCTCTCGGTGGGGCTCAACTGTTCTCTCGGTCCGGATCTTATGTACCCGTTCCTGGAGGAACTTTCAGAAAAAGCGGACGTGGCGATCTCATGCTACCCGAATGCCGGTCTGCCTAATCCCCTCTCCAAAACCGGGTTCGACTTGGGACCGCAAGACATGGCCCGTTATCTGGGCGACTTCGCGCGGGGAGGACTGATCAATATTGCGGGCGGTTGCTGCGGAAATACGCCTGAGCACATCGCGGCCATAGCTAACGCGCTCGAAGGCCAGCCTCCGCGAAAGTTTGGCACGCAACCCGCCGAGGAATCCTTCGCCCACCCGATTGAGAGTCCAGCGTGAGTGTGTCCGAGCCCACGCCACCGAAGCCGCTCCGTCTCTCGGGATCGCAGCCATTCACCCAACAATCTGGCGTCTTCATCATGATCGGTGAGCGAACCAATGTGGCCGGTTCGCCCAAGTTCGCGAAGCTGATCAAAGCAGGAAAATACGAAGATGCTGTAAGCGTGGCTCGCCAGCAAGTTGAGAACGGAGCGAATGTCCTCGACATCTGCATGGATGAGGGCATGATCGATGGCGTCACGGCAATGACGCGCTTCCTGCAATTGTTGGCGAGCGAGCCTGAAGTTGCCAAGGTCCCCTTTATGATTGACTCCTCGAAATGGGACGTCATCGAGGCGGGGTTAAAGTGTCTGCAGGGCAAGGGCATTGTCAATTCGATTTCGCTGAAAGAAGGCGAAGACAAGTTTCGCAAGAACGCCGCCACCGTCCTCAAGTACGGCGCGGCTGTGGTGGTGATGGCCTTCGACGAGCAGGGGCAAGCCGCGACGTACGAGGACAAAATCCGCGTCTGCGAGCGTGCCTACCGGACATTAGTCGACGAGGTTGGTTTTCCGCCCGAAGATATCATTTTCGATCCCAATATCCTCACCGTCGCCACCGGCATGGAGGAACACAACAACTACGCGGTTGACTTCAGTAACGCTACCCGCTGGATCAAAGCCAACCTGCCGCACGCGAAGGTCAGCGGTGGCGTCTCTAACATCTCGTTCAGCTTCCGAGGCAATAATAAGGTTCGCGAAGCCATGCACTCTGCATTTCTTTATCACGCCATAAGCGCTGGCATGGATATGGGCATCGTGAATGCCGGAATGCTCGAGGTCTACGAGGAGATTGATCCTGAACTGAAGGTGCTGGTCGAGGACGTGCTGCTAAACCGACGTCCCGACGCAACTGAGCGACTGGTTGATTACGGCGAAACGCTGAAGGGAGTCAGCAAGGCAGTAAATGAAAAGAAGGCCGAAGAATGGCGCAGTGGCACGGTCGAGGAGCGGCTCGCTCACGCGCTGGTCAAAGGGATCGACACATATATCGAAGTCGATGCTGAGGAAGCTCGCTTAAAACTTGGCCGTCCTCTATTGGTGATCGAAGGCCCGCTGATGGCCGGCATGAGTGTGGTTGGCGATCTGTTCGGGGCTGGCAAAATGTTTTTGCCCCAGGTAGTCAAGTCTGCTCGCGTGATGAAAAAAGCCGTAGCGCATCTGACACCGTTCATGGAGGCCGAGAAAGTTGCGATGGCTGCGTCTGGCCAAGTGGTCAAGGCGCAGGGGAAAATTTTACTTGCGACGGTCAAAGGTGACGTTCACGACATTGGCAAGAATATCGTCGGCGTTGTTCTCGCCTGCAATAACTACGAGGTAATCGACATGGGAGTGATGGTCCCCTGCGAAAAAATCCTCGAACGCGCTAAGGCGGAAAAGGCGGACATGATCGGCCTCAGCGGCCTGATCACTCCGTCGCTGGATGAGATGGTGCACGTGGCCCGCGAGATGGAGCGCCAGAGCTTCAAGTTGCCCCTGCTTATCGGCGGCGCAACCACGAGCCGGGCGCACACAGCAATCAAAATTGCGCCGCATTACAGCGAGCCTGTGGTTCACGTGCTGGATGCCAGCCGGGCAGTTCCTATTACCACCAGTCTTCTGAGCGACGACGGCAAGTCAGCGTTCGTGGCACGGCATCGCGCCGACTATGAGGCGCTCCGCAAAGCGCACTCCGCGCCGCGCCTGACGGTCGTCTCACTTGAGGCCGCTCGTGCGAGGCGGACGCCGATTAAATGGCGTCCTGAGGACTTGCCCCAGCCCTCGTTTACCGGAGTGCGCGTGCTCGACAACTTTCCGCTGGCCACGCTGCGCGACTTCATCGACTGGACTCCGTTCTTCCACACCTGGGAACTGAAAGGTGTCTATCCCCGCATTCTGGAGCACGAACATTACGGTGCTCAGGCGCGTCAGATCTTCACCGAAGCCAATGCTCTTCTCGATGTCATCATTGAGAAGAAGTTGATCGCGGCGCGGGGCGTATATGGCTTCTTTCCCGCTAATGCCGTTGGCGACGATGTCGAGTTATACACGGACGATACACGCGTACAGGTGTTAGAACGATTCCACTTCCTCCGGCAACAATCAAACAAAGAAGGCAGCGAGCCATGCCGATCGCTCGCAGACTTCATCGCGCCCAAGGAAACAGGGCTCCCCGATCACATCGGAGGTTTCGCGGTAACCAGCGGGATCGGCTTGAAGGAGCTGTGCGACCGGTTCAGGTCCGAGCATGACGACTACAACGCGATCATGACGGAAGCCCTCGCTGATCGTCTGGCCGAAGCTTTCGCAGAGTGCCTGCACAAGCGCGTGCGATGCGAGTGGGGGTACGGTTGTAAAGAAGGCCTGAGCAACGCAGATCTCATTCAAGAAAAGTATCGTGGCATCAGGCCGGCCGCGGGTTACCCGGCATGTCCAGATCACACGGAAAAAGGCACGCTTTGGCGTTTGCTCAACGTGCAGGCAAACACTGGGATGCTGATCACTGAATCATTTGCGATGTGGCCCGGCTCTAGCGTGAGCGGTCTGTACTTTGCCCACCCGGAATCGCGATATTTCAGCCTCGGCAAGATCGACCGCGATCAAGTCGCCGACTATAGCGAACGCAAGAAGATGAGCGTGGCAGAGGTTGAGCGATGGCTCGGGCAAAACCTGAACTACGACCCTGCGGAGTAACGTTCAATGCAGTTGCTAACTTGATAGAACTGCGATCTCGGAAAAGCGCGAAGCACTGTTGGGGGGGAACGAGCCATCTCACTGCTGAAAGAGAAAGATCGAGATCGGAGAGTTATTGACGGTGTCTTGAGCGATTACAAAAATCGCAAACTTGTTCTCCGGATTGCCGACTACTGCAATCGCAGGCAGGGTGCAGGTCGGATTGCCCTGCGAGTCCGTTCCAGTGACGGCGGGAGTTGTACACGCTCCCGCTGAACCCGCAGGATTTGGAATAGTTATCTTCGCGGACTTGAACAGGCCAAAATTGTTTGGGTCTTCTGCGCCAAACTCAACCGTCATATCTGTACTGGCCTGCTTTACATTTCCGAGGATGTCGTTGAAGAATGCCCCTCCACACATGCCAGAAGCAGATGGAGGCGTCAGGCAGTTAGTGACGGATCCGGTAAACGCCGCCATCTGCGTTGGTGCAAGACAGTCGGAGACACACGTTGCTGAGCCGGCTGTGACATTCGGCTCATAGATGAACCCCAGATAGGTGCCGCTCACCACGCTGCCGACGTTCACCGAGCTCGATGGCTGGATGACCCCGGCGGCTGAAGCCACAGTTCCTGAAGCTGTCGACAAGAAATGGTCCGCAGCAAAAAATCCCGATGGGCCCACGCCGATGGTCGCTGAAGCATTGCCTGGCGGATTCGGAGGAATTGTGACCACTCCGCCAGCGGTACTTGTGGCGCATGTGCCTGTCGTACCCGTTGTGCCAGGATCGCTCGAATTTCCAAGCGTAAACTGCATGAAGCCGGACAAGTTCCACGTAGACCCGTTGACGCTTACCTGGACACTGCCATAAGCCGCGTCAGTGGCAGCGTTCCAGGTCGCATCCGGCAACGTCACGAACTGAAACGTCACACTGCCATTAATATTCAAACAACTTCCGGGTACTAAAGCCGCCAGACCGGCGGTGTTCATGCCCGGACGAAGTAGCAGGACGCGGCCCGGAATCTCCAGCGCGAATCCGAAAGGTTGGAAAGGTGGTGATACATTGGTTTGGGCAAGTCCGAGAAATCCTATCTGCTCGACGACGGATCCTAACACCGTACCCGCGCTGGCGTCACTCAAGTCTGCAACACTGAAGCTGTTCGAAGTGTGATCGATGGAAGCCTGCCACATGTCTCCTGGGCTTTGCGTTCCAAGATACGAGTTGCTCGGGCCTGGAGAAGTCAGCGCCGGCAAACCTTGGGGAGGCTGCGCTGGCGCAGCCGCGCTTGAGCCTCCGCAACTCGCGCTAAGTAACGCAATCGCCAGAAGTAAAAATGCAGAGTACAAGCGAAGCCCCGTAGGCACAAGCTGGGTGCTCATGCCACATCCGTCCGGATTATTTTGTTTTTCCATCAACAAGCCTTCAACATTGCGCATGAAGTACGGTTTCGAAAATCCTTCTCATTGCACGACCAGAGTTATGGAGGTAGTGTGCTGGGTTGCTCCTGCAGACCCGATTACGGACACGGCGTACGATCCGGACGGCGTTCCAGTAGCTGTGTTGGCTGCCTGAGTAGTGCCGTTGCTGCTGCCGCCGCCGCAGGCTACCTGTGACATTAGGCCTCCAATCAACAGAACGGAAAGACAAAGGCTTAACAAATATCTGCGCTTCGGTACAAACAACAGGATCGTTCCGACCAGCGTAGGCGCGAGCATCAAGCCCATCGCGTACAGCCAGGCGGGCCGCGATTTTTCTTTGAAAGGACGGATCCCCGCACTCGCGGGCGCGGCAGTGGCAATCGTTAACGTCGAGGTTGCCGGCAAACCGTCACGCCCGATGGTCAGGGTGTTCGGAAAGAACGTGCACGAGACGCCGCTTGGCATCGCTGACGATCCGCACGAGAGTGTAATCGTCCCGGCAAATCCATTTTGCGCTGTTCCCTTAATGGTGAAGCTGGCTGAACTGCCGGCAGGCAAGGTCGTGCTGCCGGGACTTGCCGCCAGACCGAAGTCGGGAAACGCCGGTGTCACTTTTTGGATCAAGGCCGGCGACGAGCTGGCGACAAACTGGGCATCGCCACTATAAAGAGCAGTAATGCTGTGAGTGCCCAGTGCCAAAGCCGTCGTCGAAATGTCTGCGATCGCTTGTCCGTTTAAGGTCGAGGTGCCGAGTATCGTCGTGCTGTCCATGAACTGCACCGTTCCGGTTGGAGTTCCCTGACCGGACTTTGGGCTAACGCTTGCGGTGAAAGTAACGTTCTCACTTACCTCGGAGGGGTTGAGCGAGGACTGAAGCGCCACGCTGGTTAGCAATGGCGGCAAGACAGTAACGATTTGAATTAGCGGAAGGGAAACACTGCCAGCAAAAGTATTGTCGCCACTGTAAACGGCGGTTATGGAATCCGTACCCAACGTTAGCGAACCGGTTGAGAGCATCGCCACTCCGCCATTCAACATAACAGGTGAACCTAAAGCAGTTCCCCCGTTATAAAACGCGACTGTCCCGGTTGGAGTTCCACTTCCCGACTGCGGTGTCACAGTCGCAGTAAAGGTAACATTATGGCCGAACTGAGATGGGTTGGGCGAAGAGGTCAAGTTCACTGTAGTTAAAATCGGCGCCGTCAGCGTGACACTTTCGAGGACGGTATTTGAAACCGCGAGTGGATAGTTACGATCGCCACCGTAGACCGAAGTTATATTGTGGTTCCCAACTATTAGCGTCGTGACCACTAAAGTAGCTACTCCATTGCTCAAGGTCGAGCTGCCAAGATTGATCGGAGGCTGGCTGATGCCGTCGTAGAAAGTGACTTGACCTGTCGGAGTGCTTTTGCTGCCTGACACCGTGGCCGTGAGAGTGACAGGATTTCCGAATTGCACCGGGTTGGGCGAAGCGGTAAGAGCTACCTTGGCAAAAAAACCGGTGTTCAATAACACGGTCATGGTGTTCGAACCGCAGTTCAGCGGATTGAGGTTGGTAGTACAGTTGCTATTCGTACTCGGGTTGGGAATGGAGTTAGCTACCGCCAGGTCGGGGGCTCCATCTCCGTTGAAATCCGCGACTGCCATTGCTACCGGAACGTTGCCAGCTACATACGCAGTCGGTCCCACAAAGGTAGGTTGACCACCGCTGACCGTGGTATTAAGAAAGAGCCAGACTTGCGTGCTGCCTACGACAAGATCCGCAAGACCGTCTTGATTAAAATCCTGCGCAAGAATCGATGTCAGGCCCGCCGGGATTACTCCCGCAGAGATCACAACCGGTGTGGCAAAGCTAATTGTCGAGCCTGAGCTCGTATTAGTCAGAACCTCAAGGACGCCGTTTTGCGAGGCTACCACCAGGTCGGGCAAGGTTTGGTTCGCGCTGTGAAGCCTGGCAAGCGCAACAAATACCGGCCCTTTGCCCAGGGTTGTCGCCACATTTACCGGAGTTCCAAGACCGCCATTGCCGGTACCCGGCACCACCCATACTGAGCCAGTGTTGGAATCTCCTGCAACGACATCTGACAGGCCGTCGCCATTTAGGTCGCCGGTAACCACGGAGGAGAAGCTGGCAGAAATTGGCACCGCGGCCTGCACCTTAAAGTTGCCGCCTCCCGCGTTTGATAAAAGAGTCACTTTGCCAGAACCATCTGCAACCACCAGGTCTGACAACGTCTGGGTGGTATTAGTGAAATTTCCCAATGCTAGTAGGTAGCTGCTGGCTCCCGCTCCTACTGAGAGTTGCGCTTGGGGAGCCAGGTCGTAGCCATTGGCCGAGCACGGTTGCTGCGTAGTTACGTCGTCCAGGAAAATACTCACCAATCCGTTCGAATCCACCAATGCCACATCGCCAAAGCCGTCGCCGTTGAAATCAGCGGACACCAGCGAGTACGGAGTAGCAATGCCGTAGCCGGACCCGTCATCGTTGTACCCGAAGAAGCTGCCGTCTCCCGTACCGTCGTTGCTAAAGTCTCCGAACGGACCAAACAAAGTCGATTCCGCCGGGGACACGTTCGACTGGTTGGCGACGATGGCATCGGGGAAAGGCAGGGGTTGGCAATTCGCATTCATCTGAACGAGAGCCGTTGCAACCGAAACTGGAAACGCGGGAGTTATGTAATCGCTCCGCGCACCTCGGAACTCAAGCCAAGAACCGCTGTTGGTGCCATTATTTACAAACGCGCTGACCGAGTTCCCCGTCTGATTAGCGGTTGCTAAGTCCGAGCCAGTCTGACTCGTGCCAGCAGTAAATGTTCCTGTGGCTACGGAAGCCGGACCGAGTCCAGATCCAAACTCAAGGGGCACCAGCGGTGGTCCTGCGGTGACGGGACTACTCGAAAGATCACCGAATCCGTCTCCAAAAAATACGCTCACTGAGTTGTCGCTTTGGCTGGCAACTACCAAGTCCAGAAGTCCGTCACCGTCGATGTCCGCGCCCGCCATTGACACAGGCGTCAGCCCCCCCTGCGTAGTTGGCTGGCCCAAAAAAGTGCCGCTGAATAAAAAGCTGACTTGGCCACTGAATGTGCTGTTCCAAACAAGGTAGGCGCTTGGGAAAGAGTTGAAGTTCAATTGCGAAAGGCCCGTGCTTGCAACCACAATGTCGACCACCCCGGTTGGTGCGCCGGTATTCTGCCAGCCTCCGTAGTCTGCGGCATAGACTGCAGTGACTCCCGCCGGGATTCCGACGCCGTTGGGATTAGGATCGGGCGGTATCACCAGCGCAACCTTGAAAGTCGTGGCGCTTCCCGAGCAATGTCGATCATTGCTGTTGCTCAATATCGCAACCGTGCCGTCTTGCGCGGCCGCAACCAGATCGGGGCAGGTTGGTTTGCTATGGATGACGTTGCCCAAAGCCAGAAACACCGGCTGCGACACGTTATTTAATCCCGTCTGGAAGTTGGCCCCGGTAAAAGTACCACCGCCTTTTCCGGTAAGAACCCAGACAGTACCAGTTTGTGAATCTGCCACCACAGCGTCGCCGATACCATCTCCGTTGAGGTCAGCGGTCGCGACTGCAGAAAAATTCGCCGCTGTAGAGAACTGTAAAGTCGGCGTCTGAAATGTTCCGTTGCCGTTGCTCAATAGAACTGTCACATTGCCAAGGTTGTCGGCTACGACCAGATCGGGTGTACTTTGACTTGAGCTATTGAATTTTCCCGTAGCTATTAAATATGCTGATGCGCCGGTTGTGACTTTGTATGCGGCAGGAGGCACGGAAAACGTTCCGCTCCCATCCCTCTTGTTAAGAAAAACACTCACGGTGCCAGTTTGATCAACAACGGCCACGTCATCACGACCGCTGCTGTCTCCTTCAAAATCTCCAACTGCCAGTGACGAAGGCCCTTTGCCGGCGGGACTGTTGGTTGCATACTGGGGTGCCTCTGCGAACTGCGCCATGGCAGGGCCGACGCCCGCGAACAGGATTATGATCATTGCCCCGAGAATGCGCTCCAACGTAAACATTTCTTTGTCGCTCTCTACAGAAACTGCTGCGCGCTACTCCTGAAACAGATAAATCACCATCGGCGATTGGTTGACCAGGTCTTGCGTGATTAAGAAAATTGCGAACTTGTTTTCCGGATTTCCGGAAATGGCGACTGCCGGCAATGTGCACGTCGGGTTCCCCTGTGAGTCTGTGCCGGGGACGCCGGGCACCGTGCATGCGCTGGTTGGGTCCGGAATTGTAATCGTGGCCCCGTCGAATAATCCATCGTTTGTCGCGTTCTGGCTGCCGAGATTGATTGTGATATTGGTGTTCGCCGGTTGAGTGGGATCATCGTTCGGGAATGCACCACCCACGAGGCTGTTGCCCGATGCTTTGCATCCAGAATCTGAACATCCGAAAAACGCTATTTGGTTGGCCGTCGGCACCCCCGACAATGGGATAGAAATCGCCGGCTCAGAAATGAAGCCGAGGTAATTTGCACTCAAAAGGCTAGTCGTATCCACAGCGCTTAATGGCTGAATGAGACCGACCGACCCGGACGTGTTCTGTCCATTGTTCATAATCAGGAAGCCAGACGGTCCTACCGCCACAGTGGTCGTGTTCCCGCTGGTGATGGATGGCGGAATACTAACTACCTCGCCCACGGCGGATTGGGCACAAATACCAGCGGGAAGCGTTGTACCTTGACTCTGTGCTTTCGCTAAGGTGAATTCGGTGAGGTTGGAGAAGCTCCACGTGCTTCCGCTGCTGGTGGGTTGCACGCTATTTACCTGGAAGCTACCATAGGCTGGATCCTTGCCCGAGGTCCATGTCGAAGTGGGCAAAGTCACAAATTGGAATGTCACATCGAAAAGTCCCAAGCAATTACCCGGCACTGCAGCGACCGGAGAAGACGCAGACGTTGTCGTGTTCTGCGTAGAATTGAATGAATTAAAACCGGGCCGGAAAAATGCTACGCGTCCGGGAATCTCAATCGCGAAACCATCGGCTTGAAATGCCGGCGAAGGATTGGTTTGGCTGAAATTAAGAAATCCTCCGTCGAAGGCAAACAACCCGTTGGCGGGGACGAGTTGTGCCGCGTAATCGGAGGCACTGAAACTGTTCGTAGTGTGATTGATTGTGAGTTGCCAGACGGCTCCGGAGTCTCCGGTGCTTGGATCCGTTCCTTGAGTTCCAACATAAGAATTCAACTCGGTTGCCTGAGTCGCTGGCGGAAGACCGGAGGGCGTGAGGTTGAGATTACTCTTTCCGCCGCAGGACGCGCTTAGCAGTGCTGCGACCATGACCAGAGCGCCACTCGCACCCACGAGCCACCGTACATTCGCGCTCTGTTGCTGCTTCATCCCTGGCACCTAGAATGTGTATTTCACACCAAACTGCATAGTTCGCGGCCGGTGCGCATTTACCGGATGTAGAAACGAACTCCCTGTAAGGCAATCAACACTGTCAGTGGAAGTCTTCGGCGAACCGTTATTAAAGGTGGTAACTGTAGCGGCGCCTCCAGCCGCGGAAAAATCTGGCCCCGTAAGATTCGAACCTGAGGAAACGACTTCCTGTCCATTGCGCGAATAGGCGGTGTACGCTCCGGGACCGTAACAACTGATCGTGTTGTTTGCCATGCTTCCCAGATTCGGGTCGTAAATTCGGAACTGGGTGTGATTAAAAAGGTTGAATACCTCAGTGCGAAACTCAAGCCGGGAAGATTCAGTTATTTTGAAATCCTTAAGCAAAGCGATATCGAAGTTCAGGCGGCCGGGGTTATTCAGAAAATTGCGGCCCGAATCGCCGAAGGTCAGCCCTCGAGGAGCGACAAACGCGGCGGGGTTTAGCAATAAGGGACCAATGCTTTCCGGATTCTCACCTGCTCGAGGCGGTGCGAGGTGTGGATTGCCAATTACATCGGCATAGGAGCCAGCGCCAGCACCGTTGGCGACACCCGCGTTATCCAATGTCGATATCTGCGTATTGCTGCCGCCATTAATCACGCTGAACGGCGTTCCCGATTGGTAGACGGTGATGCCAGACAATTCCCAACCATCCAACAGCGCGTGGTTGGCGCGCGATGGGCTGGTAGGCATCGCCACATGTGGAGCTGCTCCTGGCTCCATGCTGTCGTAGCCCTCGTCGGAGAACCAATACCGTAATTTGTCCGCAAACCGATCGAGCCCGTACACGTAGCTGATGTTTAGCAAATGACGCTGGTCGAAGTTGGAACTTGCGCGGTTTGCACGCAGGTCGAAAGAATTCACAAACGTAGCGTCTGAGCGGTCGGAAGAATCGTCCAGCGAGTGGCTATAGGTATAGGAAATACCCAGAGTGAGAGGCCCTGCCACGCGGCGAAGTGTAGTCTGAAAGGCGTTATAAGCCGAATCTGCGACGTTCTGCAGTGAAAAAATCCTGCCTAGACCGGGAGCGTACTGACGCAACGCATTAGGATCGGGCGGAGGTTGTGTGCCCGGGACGTTAGGTTGAACCAGGCCGTAGCAGGAAGCTTCCAGATTAACAAATGCTGGCTGCGCCGCAGTCACGGTTGTGTTGTTCAATAAAAAGAAACTGCCTCCATTGAAGCCGCCACAGTCGCCGAGGCCAGGACTAAGCGTTCCAATCAAGGGTTCGTTCGGTCCAAATGGATTCAAGGAATTTTGCAACGGAGCTAACTGATTTACTTCAAGCTCAGTAGTTAAGTGAGTTCCCTTGCTACCGACATAGGCAAATGTCGCTACCATATTCTTAGGGAACTCTCGCTGCACGCTCAGACTCCATTGCTGCACATAGGGCCACACGGCCTTTTTAGGGATGGCAGTTACGCTGAGAGGAAAAGCGCCGAAGTTGCCACAGTTCAGTTGCGACGCAGTTGTAGATCCACCTCCAATACAACTCCAACTGGAGGGGAAGTTCTGCGTCATATCTAATACGAGGGGAGAACTGGCTTCGAGAGAACCGGTGTTAGCTTCGTCGCCAGTGCCGTGTTCAAAAAAGATTCCATAGCCGGCGCGAATCGAGGTTTTGCCATCCCCCCTTGGATCCCAGGCAAGTCCGATTCGAGGCGCGGGATTGAATAAATGGCCGTGCATGCAGCTTGCCGGCACACCGTTCACCCCGCATTGCACCAAGCCGTTAGTAATGCGTGGATCCAGATTTCCGAGATTTATGGGAATAGGGACGCCCGAATTCGCGTCCACCAAATCTCCTTTATTCGGATCAACTACAACCTGGCTGGCGAGAGAGCGGTTAAACGCGCTGGGATCCCAGTTATAGGCATTGTTATTTTTTTCGTGATAAGTACCAAACAGGCTTACCCGCAGACCGACGTTTACCGTCAACCGCGGCGTAGCCTTCCAATCATCCTGAAAATATGGCTCTGCCAGTTGGTAACGTTGGTAATACTTCAGCTGTGCGCTGTCCTGCTGGAAGCTACGAATATTGCCAGACAAGAAATCGGCAAACGCGTTGCCATTGCTGACAGCACTCTGGTTAGAAAAGGCGACTATTCCCTGGAGGTCTCCCGTAGCTGCGCCAATGGCCGAGTTAGTCTGGTTTCTCTGGTAAATGACGAACTGGCCACCGAACTGTAAAAGATGCTTTCCAATTACTTTGCTTACGTTATCTCCCCCGCTGTATGTTGGATTAGTGTGGTCCCACGGCATGTAGCCAGCATCAACCGCAAATCCATTCCCACCGTACTCCGCATTGGTGCCACCAATCACGACACCAGGCATCTTCCCGCCAAAGCCGTTATTAAACAGATTGCCGATAGGACACTGAGTCCCAGCGCATGGGCTGTCAAGCGCCGCTGGGCGCTGCCATTGGGCGCCCGGTCCGTTGGCGTCGGTCAGAGTAATGTGGGAATCGGTGTAGCTGAAGACGACCTCGTTCAAGAGTGACGGAGAAATAGTGTCGGTCAGCCGCGCCACCATACTGACCCCGGGGCCAACGAAGTGATTTTCAATTGTGGGAAAGCTATTCTGAACGTATCCCCACTGTGGAGTCGCCACGGTTGTGTTCCACGAATCGTGAATGTAACGAAAGGTTCCTTTCATTTTCGGATTGAAATTGTGATCGAGCCTAAATAATTCCTCCCGCCAGTTCGTTGGCGGCGAGATAGTCACGTCGTAGCAAGGCATAATCAGGTTGCCAGTGGTCGGATCAGTCTTCCCTACAAGGCTTGAATTGCAACCTGAAGTGGCATTCGGCATTGGTATGACTCCCGTGGACAAAATAGCTAGAGCATTCCGGTCCAGCACCGGCACCTGGTTGTTCGGCAGGGCTTGGAACTTACCGACAGTCTGACTGGTGATCCCGGGACAGTCCGGATATTTCGAACGCGTGAACAGCCCTCCCCCGGGCGGACAGACGTCGCTGAAGTTGCCTGCACGCTCTTCTAGCGTAGGGACCGCCTGATTGAAAATGTCCTGGGGTTCGGGCGCACGTTCATAGCGAAACTCTTCGGAGAAGAAGAAGTACGTTTTGTCTTTATTCGCGTTGTAGACATTGGGGATGAAGAGTGGACCACCGATGGTGCCGCCGAAATCGTTCTTGCGATAAAGCGGCGCATGCTTGGTCTGGTCGAAATAGTTTCGGGCATTGAAAAATTCGTTGCGTAGAAACTCGTAGCCGCTTCCATGAAATTGCGCAGTCCCTGATTTCGTTGTTACGAGAACCGTACCCGACGCAGTGCGCCCGTACATTGCGCCATAGTTCGACGTCAGAACTTTCACTTCCTGAATTGCGTCCAAACTGGGATAGACGATCAACGTGCTGTTCGCCCCGTTGATTCCAACGTTCAAGAGATCTGAACCGTCAGCGTCGAAGGTGTTGTATTCCACTCGCCCGCCGTTCACGCTGTACTTCACGCTGCCAGAAACGCCTACCTTTGCTTCGTCTTGTCCTGTCTGGTTACTGACCCCTGGCGCTAACGCAATAAGTTGAGTGAAATTGCGTCCATTCAAACCAAGACTTACCACTTCTTTTTGGGTAATCGTTCCTGAAACCTCGGACGATTCCGTTTCCACCTGGGCGGTCTTTTGACCTTCGACGGTTGTGCTCGTTACCGCTCCGGCAGGTTCTAGAGTCACGTCCAGGGGAATGTCGTCTCCAGCGTTTAACGTGATAGCCGGAGCATGGAAGACTTTGAATCCCTCGGCTGAAGCCGATAGGTCATAAGTGCCGGCCGGCAGTCCCTTCAATGAGTACCGGCCTTGATCATTGCTCAACACAGTTTGAACCAGATCGGGAGCATGTGTGATCTTTACTGTCGCGCCTACGACGACTGCACCTGTTTGATCTGTGACAACACCGGCGATCGACGCGGTATTGGATTTTGCCGAGGTATCGATCGATTGAGCGAAAGTTGTTCCCATGAGAGTGAGTATTGACTGCACAATACAAAAGAATGCGATTCGGAATTTCACCGTATTTCACCCACTATGGAGCAACTTAGTCAGCCCTATCTGACCCAGATGTGACACGTAACGCGGCGTACTTTTCGGCGCAAGCACGAAAAACTTCTAGCCAAACCTAGAAGCAAGTCATTTAAGAGAGAATCGTATTTCTACATCACGATTGTTACGGCACAGCGACGGCAGTATTAAATTCGTGTTACTAAAACAGGCAGATAGTCGCGGAAATATTGTTTCGGGTCTCGCCAGTCAATTCACACAAATTTGACAATGCTGTCACCGAGCGGCAACACGCCTTGTGGATACTTCGTGGATCAAAATAACGACGCCGACACGGCGTCCTAGGACGAGGTTCGCCCTCGACTGCTAAGAGAAGACAAGTACCTTCAATTGGATCTACAAGGAGAATCAAGCATGCGCAACCGAATTAATTCGCTCTTCGTCGCCATGTTGGCTGTCTCGGCACTCGCACTCATGCCGGTAGCCAGCGCTCAAGTCACAGTAAAAGTCATAGCTGCCGGATCTTCAGCTCAGTGGCAAGTGGATGCTATTGCGGCCGCAAACGCGCCACAACTCGGTGGGACGAACTCTCATCACTACACAATCAAAGGGAAATGTCCCGATAGCTCAAATTGTGGCCAGATTTTTGATGTGCGTCCTGGTGTTAATCACGCTGAAGGCGGCAATCTCTGGGTAGTTTGGAACAACGCTCAGACCGAGGTGTGGGCCTATCTCTCAGTGGACTCGGTAGTCGGCATGCGCGCCTTTTTCTCGAATCCACGAGCTCAACTTCAGATCGACAGCGGCACCGAAACTACCGGCAGCGCACAGAACCTGATCAGTTATGCTCTTTTCAAGTACGGTGATACAGAAAATTGTGGTCCAGGCGGGGCATCAGAGCCAACCTGTGACGCTTCGGCCTTGCCGACCGCCATCTATAATGCGCTCAACAACCAAGCTATCACAGCGGGTATAACAGACATACGACCGGAAGACGCAAAATTCGCTCAGGTACGAATCAACTCAGCTCTGGTTGCCAATTTGAGTGGTCTAGGGTACACCGGCACACCGACCGGCATTCCGGTCGAGAGCCCGTTTAGCACTTCTACGGCCACTCCGATCGTGTTTAATATTACCGGCACTGACCCAGTCACCGGCAATGCCATCCCCCCGTATACAGTCTTTGAAGTCGGAGCGTCACCGATAACTATTATCGATAACAGGACGGACCCGAGCGGGTTGGGTTCGGGAGTCACGGACGTCTCACAGGCTCAATTGCAAGCGCTATTCACTGGCACCACCTGCAATATGAGTGTTTTTGGTGGTTCGGCTTCGGTGGCCGTAAATCCACTGTTGCGCGAGCCTATGTCCGGCACCATGAACACTAGCGAGTTTACCAATTTTACAAGCCCGGTTGGCTCTACCGCTTTTGTCAAGTCTCAAGAGACAAATGTCGGAGAACCTACTCCAGGCACTGCCGCCAACCCACTGAACATGACTTGCGTCAACGGTCCCGGCGTCCGTTACCGCGGCGTCGGCACTGGCGAAATCGTTGGCGGCGTCTTCAATGGTAACGGCAGTTCGTTCTTCACCGGCGTGGATGCGATTGGCTACACTTTCTTCAGCTACGGCAATGTCTCGAAACTTGCAGGCAGTAGCAGTTACGGTTACTTGACCGTGAACGGCGTCGACCCGCTTATTGGCAACCCCGGCTATGTGGCCGGACAGTTGCCCGTTTGTGCCCTACCTTGCCCAGCCAAGCCTGGGGCTACCTTCAAGCATTTGCGCGATGGAACCTATCGCTCTTGGTCAGTTTTACGTGCGGTGAGTGACCGCTCGGGTGTCAACAGAAACAATCTCGACGCATTGGTGATCGCGGCACAGAACAACATCAACAAGACTGTTCCTGATTTCGTTCCATTCAGGGCGGCGGCGGGGGATCCGGGATTAAAACTCTACCGCTCACACTCCAAGAATGCCTATACGACAGGGGCCGCGAGCAATGGGCTAGGCGGACAACCAGAAAATGGTAGCGATGTAGGTGGTTGCATCAAGAAGCTTGGGCCGCCTCCGGGACTGCTCAACCATCACGAGAACACAGGGGTCTGCAAGCTGTAAGTAAGACCACTTCAGACTGAGGGCAGGTAGGCTAATTGGCCTCCTGCCATCTCTCTCCATGACATACTTAGTAACCAAGCGGCAGATCGCTTAACAGTTCCGGCAGGGGCGCGATGGAAATGCCAGTACTGCGAACTTCAAGTGCGGGCTTATTGGGGATTTGTCTGCTGGCGTTTAGTATTTCCACCCCGGATAGCTGGTCTCAACAATTGTTCTCGGGGAACGTGTCAACACAAACTACGGATGTCGTTGCTGGAAACAAAAACTCGGCCCCGGACACCAGGAAGGAAGACTTGGGTCTGCTTTCGCTAGCCGGAAGCAGGTTGCACGCAAGTACACCCCTACTGGGAGAGAAAGACAGTTACCCCGACTTTACTCGTGAGCTGCTACAAGTCCAATGGCGGTCAGGCGACCCGATTGACCTCTATGTGGTCCTGCCGAAAGGTATCACGCATCCTGCGGTTATCCTTTATCTTTACAGCTACCCGTCAGACACAGCTATTTTTCAAGACCCGGACTTTTGCACCCTTGTAACCAAGAACGGATTCGCGGCGGTCGGGTTTGTTTCCGCCTTGACCGGGCAGCGTTACCACGATCGGCCAATGCGTGAATGGTTCGTCAGTGAGCTGCAAGAGTCATTAGTGAGTTCAGTTCACGATGTGCAGATGATTCTCGACTATCTGGCCAGCCGCGGCGACTTGGACATGGATCGCGTCGGAATGTTCGGAGAGGGATCTGGCGCCACGATCGCTATACTTGCCGCCACCGTCGAGCCTCGGCTAAAAGCTCTGGAGTTGCTCGATCCTTGGGGCGACTGGCCGGAGTGGTTGACCAAGTCCACACTTGTTCCGAAAGAAGAACGGGCTAACTACCTAACGCCTGAGTTCTTGAAGAAGCTGGAACCACTTGACCCGGTAACACGGTTACCCGAATTGCGATCTCGGACGGTAAGGCTTCAGGACGCCTTGTACGATAAAGTTACACCGATCTCCGCAAAAAAGAGTATTGACAACGCGCTACCGGCCTCGGGTCACATCGTTCGTTACAAGAACAGCCAAGCGCTGGAAAACGCAGCTTCGGGAGGTGTGTTCTTCGATTGGTTGAAGGAACAAGTGCGAGTCATTGCTGCTGACAAACCTTCTGAACGAATCGAGATCGAGCACGAAGGAGCAGTAATAAGGAAAATGAAATAGCAGCGTAACCAGGTGTCAATTTTATCCTTAAGATGTAGCCTTTCGGCGTTGGTCTATGGAGTAAGGTACTCTTGGTAACCGTGCCGACGAAGTACACGCAACACAATTACATCGATCGTTCGAAGTAAGTTGCCACGTCGCAGCGGCATCCAAACGATAACCCACGCCACGAATAGTTTTCAAATATGTCGGGGCCGTTCGGTCAGGCTCGATTTTGCCTCGTACCCGCCGAATGCAAGCGTCTACACTGCGCGGCGTTACGAATTCCATATCGCCCCACACCGCATCGAGCAGTAAATCGCGCGTGAAGACCTGTCCGCGATGACGAGCGAGATATTCGATCAGCCGAAATTCCAAACTTGTGATGGGCACTTCACTGCCACGGACTGAAACCTTCATGGCTAAACTGTCGATTACCAGGTCTGCGGGCTCCATTGGGGAGCGCCCTCTCCCCGTAACGAACCGGCGAAGCACCGCCTGTACCCGCGCCACTAATTCCCGCGGACTGAACGGCTTGAGAATGCAGTCATCGGCTCCGCACTCCAACGCAAATGCACGATGCTGTTCCGAAGTTTGTGGGATCAGAAAAATCACCGGGGTAGTTGCCAAAATGCGACTGTGACGAATGCTGCGACAGAGGTCGAGCCCGTTTCCATCTGGCATCATCAGGGAGAGCAGTATCAAGGAAGGAGGGCGGTCTTCCGCTTCCTGAATCACATTGGTTGTCGAAAAAGTACGAACCGTGTAGCCAGCCTCTTCAAGATTCCTCTTTGCGAGTTCACAAATGCCAATTTCATTTTCCACCACAAAAATGAGCTGTTTCATGCACGTGTCCCCTCCAACTTCCCGGCGCCTATCTCGCGCACAGAATCACCAGAAGACCTGCACTAATATGAGGAAGCCTGATCCAATGCCTAAATTGCGCAAGAAGTGCGCAATCCCAACCTTTGAAGAATCCCTGATCTCATCAATTTGTTGTCGGCGTAGTGTATGGCGCGAATGGTTACGCTCGGGTGACCGCCAGATGAATAACGGATTAATTTTTACCCAGCTATCGACGTTTGTGCCATTTAAGTTCTGCGTCCGCCGGGAAGCGAGGGATTACGAGAAGAAATTTGTGGATCAGCTATGCGAGAAGAATGGTTCAGACCGTAGCAGGCGCCGCTGCCCCAGATTGAGCAGCTTCGTGAAAGAAAAGCGGGAGCTCATAGACTTGCTCCCGCCGTCCTTATCGTTCTCGAAGTTAGTCTAGCTTCCGGGCGTGAAGGAAATGCCACGCAACACTTCTCCAAAGCCAGCTTGGCGAAGCACGAAGAAGCTCTCCTTTGCGGCAACTGCTGGGTCCGTGTTTTGCACATTGTCGAACACCAGTACGAGTTGATTTGGGTCCGCGCCTTGATCGCCGTTTCCACTGATCGTGGAAGTGATCGCCCAAATTGCAGCATAGCCATCAACCGCCGCTCCTGTAATATTGCGAAGTCCGTCCGTCGCGGGTGCCCACGGAAGCCCAGTCGCGACGTTGCTTCCAGTCGGGTAGCCCTTGACGGTGTAGGGCACGCCCAGGCCCAGTCCGGTTTGTAGGGTATAGACCAGGTTCCAGGAATTGGAGGACGAATTAAAGACCCACTTCTGCAGCCCAGCCGTGGTTTGAGCCGCGGCATGAGTGTAGAGATCGGTTCCGCCGGCGTAGCCATCACCCTCGTCCGCAATATAAAGGGTGGTGGCGTTCGCAAACCAGATGCCGAACGGGTAAGCGGTGACCGTCGCCTCTTTGTTAGGAATGGCAGGGAAGCCCGCCAGGATGCACATATTGCTTGGAAGCCCCTGAGTCTGGAGATTATTGATGTTGTAGGCGAGAGGACTCGTGGGCAGCGTCGCCGAGCTGGAAGGCAAACCGACGCCATTAGGGCACGCCGTGCCCGTGGTGTCGAGGAAATACACGGTGTTGACGCCGTTGCTTCCGCTTCCTTTCGAGTAATACAGCACGTTGTTGAAGATGGTAAGGCCGCGGAAATTGTCGTCCTTGCCGATCTTGTCCGCTTTGTATCCCAGCTCCGTGATGTTGAAGCTGCCTACGGGAGTCGGCGTGCCCGGATTTTGTGCGCTTTCTGGTTCATTCGCTGGACTGATGATCTGCGTGCCAGCCCCGAGAATAATGCCATCCGGTTGGGGATTGCTGCCGTTACCCGCGTTGCCTGAGGTGTAGAAAAAATCAGCGCCGTTGCTGTTGTTCCAGATGACGGCACGTCCATTGTTGCCGCTGTAGGCGTTGGTTTCTGTGAACTGGAAATTTCCGTAACGGTCGACTTGCGCCTCCGCACGATACACGTTCTCGCCGACAGGATTGGTCGGATCAACAGCGCCGGGCGTGTTCGAATTCGATACGTCAAGTTGGTCGATCGGCGATACGTAGCCGGAGAAGGTGAGGTACTGGTGGTCGGTTGAGAGATTCAGCGCCAACTCCGACTTTGAGCTGAAACTCGTGACCATCTGATCGCTCCCGTTGTTGATACCGCGCTCGGAACTATTGGGAACCTCGAGGCTGTTAATCACAAAACCAAACAAGGGGAACATCTGATCCAGGTACATTTTCGAGGTGACGCCAAAGCTGCCGTCGACAAGATTGTTGTTAAAGACGAACGGGTAGATTCCGTTATAGGTGGCCGGTCCGGCGCATCCGCCTTGAGTTGCCTCGCAGTTTGGAGGAAGGGTTTCGCCTACGGTGACGTTGTTGGGATTGTTGTCGTATACACTGCGGCTGACCACAAGGTTGCCGGGATAGAAAAAGAATCCGCCACGATTATTTTTGGAATGTTGCGCAGTGGCCGGCATAGCGGCCATGAGAGTGCCGATTGCGATCGCCAAAATAGTTCGTTTCAGTGAACTGCAAAGACTTTTTTTTCTTGAAATGCTCACGGGCATAGGGAGTCTCCTTTGGATGATTTGGGATTTTTCACACGCTCGGGGGCTCCGAATGTTCGATGTCAAACTCCGAATGTCAAAGTAGCATCCTGTTGTTACGGTTTCGTTAAACGCAAGCGACAGGCCTGTGCAAAACCTCTAAAAGCTCGCCTTCGTTTCGACAGAAGCGCCTTTGATCGCGCTGCAGCGGGACAGTTCGAAAGAGCGCATCTTTGGCACAATCGTAGTTGCCGCTGCAATCTCTTCCATTTTCGCTCCCCCTTGACAGCTTAGGAGAGCGGGAAACCCGTCCATTCCGCTCTCGCCGACGAGCCTACGGGCAACCTTGATTCGCATAACGCCAACTCGGTGATGGAGCTCTTGCGGCAATTGCACCATGACGGCTCGACCATCTGCATGGTCACGCACGACCCGCGTTTCGCATCTCACGCCGAACGCGGGATTCATTCGTTTGATGGACGAATCGCAACTGTCCCTCAGGTTGAAACTGCCGAGGCTGGATAGAGGCGGCGTAGATCGTCGCCAGGGTGCCAGTCCAGCATTGCCAAAAAATGCGCCGTCGTCCCACTACTCCTATGAGGAGGTTGCGAAGTTGATAAAGCGCCTGTATAGAAGTGACCATTCCCGAGAACAACTTCGAGACTAGACTAGAGTTGCTATCAAGACTTTAGAAATACCCAAGCAGCGAAAAGGAGAGACTAATGTCAAAACATGACACCGCCACCAAACGCCACCGACGCCCGAAGTCAAGGAAACGCGTAGACTACACCGCACGCACCATGGCCGCTCTGAAACAACTCAAACAAGCAGCGAAGGTAAACGAATCTCAGAGGCCGGCCCCGAAGACCTCGTAACTGGAACAACGTCCACTCATCACTCGCTTCCGGGAAATCCCTCTCATGGTGAGTTAAGTTGCGATGCCTCGGAACCACCTCTCGAAGGAGCATAATGGTGTTTTACAAGGAGTTCTGCCATGAGCACCCTAGCTCTCCTGCAATCACTTAAAGAAAGCGTTCTCAGTCAAGCCAGCGTGAAAGCGATTTACGGCGAACCCATTTCAGCCCACGGAAAAACCGTCGTACCCGTTGCAAAAATAATGTATGGCTATGGGGCTGGGGCCGGCACAGGCGGCGTCGGCGATACCAGTGCTCGCGGCGAAGGTGGTGGTGGCGGCGGAGGCGTGCGGGCTATTCCCGTCGGCGTCATAGAAATCAGTGAACAGCGAACCTGTTTCGTTCCGATTACCGACCGCAAGAAGCTGGCCGGAGCGGTGGTAACGGGAATCGGTCTCGGCATATTACTGGGTTGGCGCTCGCGGCGGCGCTGAATCCGCCCGCTCCAAAGAACTCTTACACAATCTCCTTAACACCTCGGTGTCATTGACGGGGATAGCTATAGAGGCCGGGAAAATCCGGTATGATTTTTCTTGTGCTTAGTGGGGGGCATTTTATGAGAACGTTTCCCAACGCGGGTTACGGAGTGAGGTTTGCAGCGCTGGTAGCGGTCGTACTCATGGCTTGGATTGCGGTTAAGCCTGCCCAAGCCGAGAGTTACAAAGTACTCTACGCGTTCACCGGTTCCCCGGATGGTGCGTTCCCGTACGCAGGCTTAGTGCTAGATGCAGCGGGAAATCTCTACGGCACTACATACCAGGGAGGCACCGGCAACTGTACCAATAACGGCGTCACCGGATGCGGGGTTGTTTTTAAGCTGGACAGCAGCGGCACCGAGACTGTGCTTTATAACTTCACGAGCCAGTCGGATGGCGGCTACCCCTTCGCCGCCTTGTTGCTGGATAAGACCGGGAATCTGTATGGGACCGCTGAGCTTGCAGGCGATCTGACCTGCGATCCTCCCGTTGGGTGCGGGACCGTTTTTGAAATCGACGCCAGTGGCAAAGAGACCACGCTTTACAGCTTCCAGGGCGGGCCAGCCGATGGAGCACTTCCCAAAGCAGGCCTTATCCGAGACGCCGCAGGAAGCCTCTATGGCACGACCAGCGAAGGAGGCTACTTGGGCAACGGCTGTGCAGTATCGGGTGGCTGTGGGGCGGTGTTTAAACTAGATGCTGCCGGTAGGGAGTCCTTGCTGCACAGCTTTAAAGGTAACTCTATAGGCGACGGGGCTCACCCAGCCGCGAGCTTGACCCAGGGCGACGACGGTAGTCTATACGGCACGACTGCGGACGGCGGAAGCAAGACACGGTGTAGCACGGGAAGGGGGGTGCGGAGTAGTGTTTAGGCTTGGCAAGAGCGGCCGGGAAACCGTACTACTCAAATTTAACGGACCGGACGGCGAGGCCCCTTACGCTGGATTGATTCGAGACAAAGCAGGCAATCTTTATGGCACGACATACTATGGGGCCCGATTCGGGAACGTCTTCAGGCTAGCTGCGACCGGCAAGGAGACTCTGCTGCACGATTTCGATCATTCACGCCGCGGCGACGGCGAATGGCCAGCGGCGGGCCTAATCCGGGATACGCAGGGCAATTTGTTAAGCACCACATACCATGGCGGCGCCTCCAATATGGGCACCGTGTTCAGGCTGGATAAAACTGGCAAGGAGACGGTCCTACACAGTTTCGCCGGCGCGGACGGGTCATATCCGTACGCAGGGCTAATACAAGACGCCGCGGGTAACTTGTATGGCACTACGACCGAGGGCGGTGGAACTGGCTGCGGCGGTGGCGGTTGCGGCGTGGTTTTTAAGCTCGCTCCTTGAGGGTTGCGAGGTTGGGATTTTCGTCCCAGGCCTCAGCGGTCAAACCTCTGGCCTGCGATATAGACCTTTGCGTCCTCCGGAAGCGGTCGCTTTAGTTCTGAATGCTTCCCAATGTGAAGTGTTCCGGGAATAGCGCAGAAGCCATTCGTCCAAGCCAGCATCTCACACCCAGCTATCAGGTAGCGTTGTACTCCCGATTGTTCCTGAGCTGATACATTCTCTACTCCGCTGACATGGGCCACCCGTTACACGCGATTCCCACGTCCCGGATTAATATCCGTGGGTTGTTTGTCTGGCAGTCGTCCATGCCGCCGCTGTTGCCTGGACAAGATGAGTTTAATGTTCCGCTCATAACAATGCTGCAATCCGGCACCCCGAGAGGCAGGTTGCCATCACCGGGCAATTGGTAGCCGCCGCCCGTGCACAATACGGGCGCCATAGGGCACTGCAGATTGTTGAACTTCCCGCAAGAGCTCAAGGTCATGGGATCTGGGCCGTTCCAGGCGATTGTGGTCTTGCTAGGGCCCTCTCCCCAGAGCTATCCCCTCGGTGTCATTGACTTGCCGGTGCTGCCTACGTAAGATTTTTTGCCTGTGATCGGCCAGACAATTTCACACTACCTCATCATCGAGAAACTCGGCGGAGGAGGTATGGGCGTCGTGTACAAGGCCGAGGACACCGAGCTCGGCAGGTTTGTGGCGTTAAAGTTTCTGCCAGAGGATTTGGCGCGTGATCCACAGGCTCTCGAACGCTTTCGGCGAGAGGCTAGAGCCGCCTCGGCACTGAACCATCCCAACATTTGCACGATTTACGAAATTGGCAAGAGTGACGAGCACTCTTACATCGCGATGGAGTTTCTGGAGGGTCAAACCCTCAAGCACCGCATCGCCGGACGGCCGCTCGACAATGAAACGTTAATTTCTCTAGGTATCGAAATTGCCGATGCACTGGATGCAGCGCATTCCAAGGGCATCGTGCATCGCGACATCAAGCCGGCGAATATTTTTGTCACCGAACGCGGACACGCCAAGATTCTGGATTTCGGATTAGCTAAGGTACAGGCCGTTGGCTCCGCCAGCAGCTCCGCTAACACGCAGACCCGCAGCTTGCATGACCAACAGCTGACCAGCCCTGGCTCGGCGCTCGGTACCGTCGCTTACATGTCTCCTGAGCAGGCGAAAGCCCGAGAGTTGGATGGGCGCAGCGACTTATTCTCTTTTGGTGCCGTGCTCTACGAAATGGCAACTGGCGCATTGCCGTTTCGTGGTGAGAGCACAGCCGAGATCTTCAAGGCCATTCTGGATGCGACGCCGGCGCCGGCTGCCCGCCTCAATCCGGATGTACCAATGGAATTCGAGCGCATTGTCAGCAAGTCTCTGGAGAAGGATCGAAATCTGCGCTACCAGAGCGCCGCCGATTTGCGCTCAGACCTGACAAGGTTGAAACGGGATCTGGATTCGGGGCAGGCATCAGGCGTTCACGCGCCCGCTGCGCAGTCAAGCGGTCGGACTTCGGTTGCGACGCCGCCGTCCGCGCAGTCGCGCAAGCTGGTGTTCCTAGTGGCTGGAATAGTCATTCTCGCGGTAGGCGCGGCCGTGTACTTTATGCGCGGACGCTCGGGAACCAAGAAGATTGACTCGCTCGCGGTGCTGCCCTTCGTGAACGCGACCGCCGATACGAACAACGAATACTTAAGCGACGGCCTGACCGAGAGCTTGATCGGCGCCCTGTCAGAGGTGCCCGATCTTAAAGTGATGGCGCGAAGCACGGTCTTTCGGTTCAAGGGGAAGGACGACGACCCGCAGAAAATCGGGCGACAGCTGCAAGTCAGTGCGGTTTTGCTGGGCCGTATTTCGAAGCACGGCGATGAAGTCGGAGTGCAGACTGACTTGGTAAATACTTCCGACGGCAGCGAACTCTGGGGAGCGCATTACGAACGAAATTCCGCCGACATAACCGAATTGCAAACCGACATTGCGCGCGACATTTCAAGGCGATTGCGAGGAGTGCAGTTAAGCGGAGAGAAACAACGACGACTGGGCAGCGCCGGAACTGCGAATCCAGAGGCCTATCGGCTGTATCTGGAAGGGCGGCAACTCTGGTACGGGCGCTCACCGGAGGGATTGAAGAAGAGCATCGATTTGTTTCAACAATCAATTGCCGCCGACCCTAATTACGCTCTTGCGTATGCTGGACTTGCCGACACCTACAACGTGATCCCGAGTTATGGGGCTGGCATAAACTCGCGGCAGGCGGCATTGTTGGCAGACGCTGCCACGCGCAAGGCGCTCGAATTGGATGACTCGTTGCCAGAGGCACATCTGGCTCGTGCTGATTTCCTGTCCGTTTCATGGAAATGGGCGGAGGCCGACCAGGAATTTCGCCGCGCCATCGAGTTAGACCCTAACAGCGCCACGGCGCATTATTTGTACGCCTTCAGCCTCCTCGTTCCCGAGAAGAAATTCGATCAGGCGCTTGAGGAATTCCGCGTGGCTCTGTCGCTCGACCCGCTGTCTCCCATCATGAATACGAACTATGCGGCAACGTTGATGGATGCGCATCGCTACCCGGAGGCACTCGCTCAGTTTCAGAAGACCCTGGAGCGCGATCCGACTTTCGGACCAGCCCATCACAAGCTATCGCAGTTGTACGCCGTGACCGGCAATTTTACGGACGCAGTAAGCGAATTGCAAAAGTTTGCTGGCGTATCAGGATCGTGGAACCGGGACGCGAAAGGTTTTCGCGATCTGGCACTCAGTGCATTCCATAAGCCGGACCAGACTACATGGGTGGCTTTAGCTCTTTCGGTAACCGGCGAGCCGAGCCGGGCGCTCGACTATCTGGAGAAGGCGGTTTCCGATCAGGAAATTGAAGTTGTTTTATGCATTCGTTATCCCTCGTTTGATCCCATCCGTTCCGATCCGCGATACAAGAATGTAGTAAGGCAGCTGGGGCTACCAGAGTAAACAGACATTCGGATGCTCCGATGTTCCTTGCCTTGGGTGCTAAACTTGTCGGCGATTGAAGAACTCCATGGACCTAACAGTATCGCTGGCTGCGGTGCGCGAGTTAAAGTCACGATTCTTGCATGGCTTGGAGAAGCCCGAGCTCGAATCGATCTTGTCGGTTGCGTTCCAACGTCGGTTGCTTGCCAATTCTGTCGTACAGAATCAGGGAGAACCTGCTACCCGTCTTTTTCTGCTGACGAGCGGCCGAGCCAGATACTTCTACATCACCGAAGACGGACGAAAGATTCTATTCCTGTGGCTTCGGCCGGGAGATATTTTCGGTGGTAGTGCGCTGCTGGAACAACCTCTTTCGTATCTCGTTAACGTGGAAACGGTGAAGGATAGCCGGATGCTGGTGTGGGACCGCACTACAATCAGAAATCTTGCGGCGCGCTATCCGAGGTTGCGCGAAAACGCGTTGTCGCTCGCCTGGGACTATTTTACTTACTACGTTGCCACCCACACCGCCTTGGTCTCCAATACTGCTCGGGAAAGACTGGCTCGAGTTTTAGTTAACTTCGCCAAAGGCATTGGCCACGAAGTTCGTGGCGGAATCCAACTCGAAGTTACAAATGAGGACTTGGCTAACGAAGCCAACGTGACCGTGTTCACGGCGAGCCGCCTCCTGAGCGAGTGGCAACGGAACGGAGCCATAGTTAAAAGCCGTGGCAAAATCCTGCTCCGCTCGCCGGAACTACTATCGTTGCGTGCAGCCTGACCACTCTGCTCTGGATTTTGTTCCCCATTCGATTCCACTTCATTGCTCTGCAGCAAAGATAAATTTGTCATTACGCAACGACTCAGCCGCTGCGGTGTGAAATTCTTTTTCAGCCATGCAACAGCCAGAACATACAACCGCTCTGAACATTTCTACGTACGATTCCGCGATTGTCGGCAAGTGGCGGAATGCAGACTTTCAAAAAGGCTGCAGCGCTGCTTAAAACCACCGATACTCCCCCGCTCGCATTAACACAGCCAGATGTGACATCTGGATCGCAGGCTCTCGATCTTGGGGAGGGGCTGAGGCTATCGCTTCCATTAGAGCCGACGGTTTCCTTAGTAAGTGAGTTCAGTACCGGTTCAAAGGTTCAAACGTTGGAACAGAAGTTGGAGGAGAGTTGTCCTCGAGCATTGACCTCGGCAGTGGAACTCAATCCTTGGCCCTTCTTCTGGGTGGTAGTGGGCGCTTGGCTCTGGTACGGCGCCTTACACCTTGCCCACATACTCTGAAAACCTGCCACCCAGCCGCGTTAGACGGCTAAAATCTCCACCCGAGTCAATCTGCCCGCCCGCCACATGCTTCGGCGGCAGCGCTGTAAAGAAATTGGAGTCGCGCCCGTCTCGATATCACCCGCGCCGAACTCCGGGACCTCGCGAACAAGCCTACACGTCTAACCCTCGCTCACATCAAGATTGACGTTAGTGACTATTTTGTTATAGTTGCTATCACAATTTATAAAGCGGGTTGGTGCCTGCAGGAAAGGTTCGCAATGGCTAGTACGCTCGTGACACGCAAGGCGGCAGAACCGGTTCAAGAACAGGATGAGATCGGGCTTCGGCAGCGGAAAAAAGCGCGCCTGCGGCAGCAGATCATCGACACCAGCATCAGGCTCTTTCGCAAGCACGGGTACGAGGAAACCCGGATCGACGATATCGTGCAAGCGCTCGACGTCAGCCAGCCTACTTTTTTTCGGTATTTCCCCAGCAAAGACGCAGTTCTACGCACGGTGGGAGAGCGCGGTTATGCCTGTGTCTGTGATCGACTACGTTCGGAACTTTCGAGCAAAGCGGACACGGTTGAGCGTCTACGTCGGCTCTACGTGACCATGGCACGGGAGGTGGAAGCCGACAGAAAACTTTGGCAAGCAGTGGTGTTATCGGGAGCCATGGATCCGGTGCGGTCTGCAGAATTGAGGGGCCATGAAGAGGCTGCTGCCAGCTTGCTTCGAGAAATTCTGACCCAGGGCCAGAAGCGAGGCGAAGTGACGCGCGCATTTCCCGTTGTGCACCTAGCGGAGTTCATGGAAGGGCTCTACAACACAGTTGTAAGGCAATGGGCAGTGGATTTGACCGGCCCGCACAAACTCGCCGAGCGAGTGCGGAGCGCCGTGGAGTTTTTCTTGCGCGGCATCAGACCGTAGGTTTTTCGTTCAGACTCACAGATATAAGTCGGGAGCACGATGAAGGCCGCTGTTTTGCACGCATTCAAGACGCCATTAGCGATCGAGGAGCTGCCTCGACCAGAACCGAGCGAGGACGAGGTTTTGATCGAAGTGGAAGTTTGCGGTGTGTGCCACTCCGATCTCCACGTGGCCGACGGCGACTGGACGCAATTGGCCGGCATTGTAAAGAAGCCGCTGATTCTAGGGCATGAGATCGTAGGTCGCGTGGTAGGGCGGGGATCAGCGGTGCAGAGTGTGCAGTTAGGGGAACGGGTCGGTGTGCCTTGGTTGCAGTGGACTTGCGGACAGTGTGAGTTTTGCCGGGAAGGCAACGAGAATTTGTGTACGCGCCAGCGCATTACGGGCGTGATGGTCGATGGTGGTTATGCGGAATTTGCGAAGGCTCCGGCCAGCCACGTGGTTAAGATTCCCAAAACTCTTTCCTCTGAACAAGCCGCGCCGTTACTTTGTGCGGGAGTCACAGTACATCGCGCCTTGAAGCAGGCCAAAGTACGGCCCGGGCAACGCTTGGCAGTCTTTGGAGTGGGAGGACTTGGCCACCTCTCCGTTCAGATTGGACGGGCGGCTGGCGCAGAGGTATTCGCGATCGACGTCGCCGAAGAAAAACTCGCTCTGGCGAAATCATTGGGCGCTGTTCGTACTCTGAATGCAACTACCAGTGATGTGGTTAAGGAGTTGCGGCGGTCGGGCGGAGTGCACGTTGCCATAGTCACCTCAGGGTCCAAGTCGGCCTATGACATGGCGTTCTATTGTGTGCGGCCGAGCGGGACGCTGCTGGTAGTCGGGCTGCCCGCACAGGAGATTTCCTTTCCGCCAATCCTGATGGCTGCCGCCGAGATTCAGATCAAGGCTTCCGCCGTGGGAACGCGGGAAGATCTCCGCGAGGTGTTGGAATTGGGGGCAGCTGGGACTCTGCATTGCCATGTCTCGACACGCCGGCTCGACGAAGTCGGTGACGTTTTGGGAGAGCTAAGTCGTGGCGAGATCCAAGGACGCGCTGTGCTTCGCTTACGGGATTAATTTAGCCGATTGACGTTAGTAACTATAATATGTTATTAGCTATCATTTTCGTCAGGCTCCGGTCAGAAAGGCCATCGCGGTGAATGTCAAACAGCTGTTCGATCTGACCGGACGTGTGGCCATCGTTTCCGGCGGCTCAATGGGACTCGGGCGGCAGATGGCGGAAGGCCTGGCCGAAATGGGAGCGAACCTCGTGCTCTGCTCCCGCAAGAAGGAACGCTGCGATGAAGTGGCGGACGAATTGCGCGCTCAGGGCGTGCAGACTCTTCCGTTAGCGTGCGATGTCAGGGACCGGGCTGCGATTCACGAAGTGGTGAAGGCGACGCTGGACAAGTTCGGACGCATCGACATTCTGGTCAACAGTGCCGGAGTGTCATGGGCGGCTCCAGTGGAAGACATGACGCTGGAGCAGTGGGACAAAGTTCTCTCCACGAACTTGACCGGCACATTCCTGTTTTGTCAGGCAGTGGGCAAGGCCATGCTCGCACAAAGATCAGGCAAGATCATCAACATCGCATCAGTTGCCGGATTGGGCGGGTCGTCGGCTGAACTGCAAGCGATCGGATACCACGCGAGCAAAGGCGGAGTGATTGCTTTCACCAAGGATCTGGCATGCAAGTGGGCGCCGCACAACATCGAGGTAAACGCAATCGCCCCAGGATGGTTTCCTACGCATATGTCCGAGTGGGTTATCGAGCATCGTAAAGAGTCGCTTTTGACGAAGATCCCCCTGAACCGCTTTGGTGGCGATCACGATTTGAAAGGCGCGGCAGTTTTCCTGGCATCGGAAGCTTCGGCGTACGTAACGGGACACGTGCTAGTGGTAGATGGAGGCCTGTCGGCCTGGTAAGAACACATGAATCTTCCGCTGACTCCAGTTCGTTTCCTCCGTTACTCAGAGCAGCAGTTTCCTGGTAAGACGGCAGTGGTGTGCCAGGAAAACCGTTTCACTTACGCGCAATTTGCCGATCGTGTGGGGCGGTTAGCGGGTGCGCTCCGTAGTGCCGGACTGAAGCCCGGTGACCGCGTGGCATTTCTCAGCTTGAACTGCCATCGGCTCCTCGAAGCCTATTATGGCGTTCTTGAAGCGGGAGGCATTTTGCTTCCGCTCAACATCCGCCTCGCTGCGCCGGAGCTCGTGTACATTCTGAACCATTCTGGTGCCGCGGTGCTGTTCCTGGAACAGGAGTTTGTCGGCCTGGTGGATTCGTTTCGGCACGATCTTCAAACCGTGCGCTCGTTTTATCAGCTCGATGGAACCCCGCAAGCGGCCTGGCTCTCGGATCAAACCTACGAGCAAGCATTAGTCTCTGCCACGCCGTTCCGCGAGGAATTGATGGCATTTGACGAAAATTCCTTGGCCGAGATTTTTTATACGAGTGGAACCAGCGCCAGTCCTAAGGGCGTGATGCTCACGCATCGCAACGTTTACCTGCATGCTATGAACCTCGCTGTGTATCACCACACCCGTTATGAAGACGTGCTGATGCACACCATCCCTTTGTTTCACGCCAATGGATGGGGAGCGGCCCATACGATCACGTCCGTGGGCGGAACACACGTAATGCTTCCGCGCTTCGTGCCCGAGGAAGTATTCCGTTTGGTGGAGCGGGAACGGGTTAGCGCTCTAAGCTTGGTGCCAGTTATGGCCACCGCACTGGTGAACTGCCCCACGCGTTCCAAATACAACCTGAGCAGCGTGCAATGGTCGGTGATCGGCGGCGCGGCTTCTTCTCCGACTTTGATCCGCGAGGTCGAGACGATATTAGGGTTCAAATGTTTTTCGGGCTACGGGCTGACCGAATGTTCGCCATCGTTAGCCACCGCCGAACTGAAGCCAGGCGTGGAATGCACACCCGAGGAGCGGCACGTTGTGCAGGCCATGACTGGCTATGCCTATCCGGGCCATGAGCTTCGCGTCGTCGACGCGCAAGACAAGGACGTGCCACACGATGGAGCGACGATGGGAGAAATTATTGCCCGCAGTGATGGCGTGATGGCGGGTTACTGGCAGCAGCCGGAAGCCACGGCTGAAGCTATGCGAGGCGGATGGTTTCACACCGGCGATATGGCCGTGGTAGCAGAGAACGGTTATATCCGGATTGTGGATCGCAAGAAAGACATAATTGTAAGTGGCGGGGAAAACATTTCGTCGCTCGAAGTGGAAAAGGCGCTGGTGGCGCATCCTGATGTTTACGAAGCTGCTGTGATTCCGGTGGTCGATGAGAAATGGGGCGAGGTTCCGCTCGCGGTAGTGGTGGCGAAGCCGGGACGCAAACTCACTGAAACAGAATTGATCGAGTTTTGCCGTGCGCAGTTGGCTCACTACAAATGTCCGCAAGCGATTGAGTTCTGCCAGAGCCTGCCACGGACCGCGACCGGCAAAGTTTTGAAAAGAGAGTTGCGTAAGAAATATGGAACAGATTACTCGCCGCTTCAGCGAGGCGACAACAATTTGTCCCGGAGAAGTTTTGCGAAGGCACCTATGAACAACCTTGTGAGAGTCACTAAAGACAATGATGTCGCGGTGATCACCATCGATAATCCGCCGGTTAACGCTCTCAGTCCGGGAGTGCCGCAGGCGATCGAGGCAGCGATTGATGAAATGAATGCTGACCCGGCGATCAAAGCTGCGGTCATAATCGGTGCCGGCCGCACTTTCATTGCCGGCGCCGACATCAAGGAATTTGGAAAGATGACCTCCGGCGCCACTCCGCGTCGAACTCTGTTGCCGTTTCTGCTCCATATCGAGGACAGCATCAAGCCGGTGGTGATCGCCATTCACGGGACGGCATTCGGCGGCGGACTGGAACTGGCGATGGCCGGCCATTACCGCGTCGCATCACCTACGGCGCAGGTCGGCCAGCCGGAAGTGAAGCTGGGAATTATTCCCGGGGCTGCGGGAACGCAGCGTCTACCCCGGCTCGTCGGCGTTGCCAAGGCAGTGGAGATGTGTGCCGAGGGCAAGCCGGTGTCCGCGCCCGACGCTGCCGCTCTGGGGCTCATCGATAGTTTGATCGACGGAGATCTTCTCTCGGGAGCCGTGGCGTTCGCCCGTGGAATCGCCGACAAGCCAATCCCTAAGACTCGAGAACGAACAACAAAGCTCGGAACCGCCACGGACAATGCGGCAGTTTTCGCGGCAGCGCGCGATGCCGTCCGAAAGAAACAACGGGGAATGAAAGCTCCGCTCGCAGCGATTGACGCGGTAGAAGCGGCGACCAGATTGTCATTCGAAGAGGGTTGCCAGGCCGAGCAGAAACTTTTCACCGAATGCCTTTTCTCCGATCAGTCGAAAGCGCTCATCCACGTTTTCTTTGGAGAGCGCGAGGTAGGAAAGATTCCCGACATTCCCAAGGAAACTCCGGTAATCGCGGTGAACCGCGCGGCGGTGGTCGGCTCTGGAACTATGGGCGGGGGCATCGCCATGGTCTTTGCTAATGCGGGTATACCCGTGCTGCTCAAAGACGTCGATCAGGCGGCGCTCGACGCCGGCATGGGGAAGATCCGGAAGAATTACGCGAGTTCAGTGCAGCGTGGACGTTTCACCCAGCAATTCGTTGACGAGCGCTTGCAGTTGATCACGCCCGTGCTCAGCTATGACGGGTTCGCCGATGCAGACATGGTGGTGGAGGCGGTTTTCGAAGGCATGGCGTTGAAGAAAAGTGTGTTCGCGGAATTGGATCGCTCCTGCAAACCGGGAGCAATCCTGGCCAGCAACACCTCGACCCTGAATATCGATGAAATCGCCGCGTCCACTTCGCGGCCAGAAGCAGTGATCGGAACCCACTTCTTCAGTCCAGCTAACGTCATGCGTCTGCTGGAAATTGTGCGCGGAAAGAAGTCGGGCAAAGAAGTGATTGCCACGTGCATGCAGTTATCCAAGAAGCTGGGCAAAGTTGGCGTGCTGGTGGGAAACTGCCGGGGATTTGTCGGCAACCGCATGTTTGGCCCGTATCGGCGGGAAGCCCAATTTCTGGTCGAAGAAGGAGCGGAGATCGACGCTGTCGATAAAGCTCTGGTCGACTTTGGCAGCGCTATGGGTCCGTTGGCAACCGGTGATCTGGCGGGTCTCGACGTGGGCTGGCGCATTCGCAAGGAGTACCGGCACTTGGAAAAACCTGGAGTTCGTCAGCCCTTTGCCGAAGATCGTCTGTGCGAACTGGGCCGCTATGGCCAGAAGACCACGAAAGGATGGTATCGCTATGACGAGAATCGCCGTGCGAGCGCAGATCCGGAGGTGACCGCACTCGTGCGAAAGTGGAGCGCGGAAGCAGGAGTTCCGCAGCGGCAAATCCCCGCTGACGAAATTGTCGATCGCTGCATTTATGCCCTCGTAAACGAAGGAGCCCGGATACTCGAAGAGGGATTCGCTCTGCGGGCCGTCGACATCGACATTATTTATCTCAACGGTTATGGATTTCCCGCCTACCGCGGCGGCCCCATGTGGCACGCCGATACTGTAGGGTTGCAGAAGGTCTACCAGCGCATATGCGAATTCCACCAGCAACACGGAGAACTGTGGGCGCCGGCTCCTCTGTTGCAGCGCCTGGCGGAGTCGGGGAAAACCTTCGCTGAGTTCGACAAGGAGCACGCTCTGGCGGCATAGGAAGTATCAAAGAATGTCCTCAGGGTTCAGCCCCGAGGAGCAAGAAAGGTGTGAGGAGTCGCATGAGAGAAGCAGTGATCGTAGCGAGCTCGCGAACTGCCCTGGCGAAGTCATTTCGCGGATCGTTCAACTTAACGCGCCCCGACGACCTGGCAGCGCACTGCATCAAGGATGTGTTGCGCAAGGCGCCGCAGCTCGATCCGGCCGAGGTCGAGGACGTCATACTCGGCTGCGGTCAACCGCACGGCCCGCAAGGGCACAACATTGCGAGAGTCTCCGCGCTTCTTGCCGGTCTGCCTACATCGGTCGCCGGAGTTACGCTGAACCGCTTTTGCTCTTCTGGGCTGCAGTCAATCGCATTCGCCGCGAATCAGATCGTGAGCGGCGGCAGCGAAGTGATGATTGCGGGCGGAGTAGAAAGCATCAGTATGACTCCCCGCAACAATGATCCGAATCCTCGATTGCTCGAACACATGCCGGGCGTGTACATGGTGATGGGAGAAACTGCCGAGGTCGTGGCCAAGCGCTATAAGATAGGTCGGCAGGTGCAGGATGACTATGCGCTTCTGAGCCAACAGCGCACGGCTCGGGCGCAACGCGAAGGTTTTTTCCAGGAAGAAATCGCTCCCATGCGAGTGGTGCGCGCAACGCTGGATAAGAAGACGAACGAAATCATCGCGAAAGAAGAGGTGTGTGCCGACAAGGATGAATGCAATCGTCCTGACACCACACTGGATGGCCTTCTCTCTCTGAAACCCCACTTCGATCAGACCAGTGGCCAGGGCACAGTTACCGCCGGGAACTCTTCTCAGCTTTCTGACGGTGCGTCGGCTACGTTGCTGATGTCGCGTGCGCGTGCAGAGCAGCTCGGAATTCCTTACAAGCTGGTTTTTCGCGGCTTTCAGGTAGCCGGTTGCGATCCCGATGAAATGGGCATCGGACCGGTCTTTGCGGTGCCGAAATTATTGCAGCGCGCTGGCATTAAATTCAGCGATATCGATCTATGGGAGCTAAATGAAGCGTTCGCGGTTCAGGTGGTGTATTGCCGGGATCGCCTGCAAATCGATCCCGAAAAATTGAACGTGAACGGCGGTTCGATTTCGATTGGCCATCCTTTCGGCATGACCGGCTCACGAATGGTAGGAACTTTAGCCAACGAAATGGCGAGGCGCAAAGCGCGCTATGGAGTTGTCACGATGTGCGTGGGCGGCGGCCAAGGTGCAGCCGGCGTTTTCGAGTCAGCGAACTCAGCATGACCTACTGGTGACTGACACAGAATAGCTATGAATGCAGTTTGCGATCAAGCTGGTGCGATACGGGCGGGCGAAGAACTCAATCTTGCTCGGCTCCAGGAATTTCTGTGCGACCACTTTGCTCACAGCGGGCCGATTTCTGTCGAACAGTTTCCCAGCGGCCACTCTAATCTGACATACCGGGTGCGCCTGGGAACCCGGGAAGTTGTGCTGCGGCGCCCGCCTTTCGGAAGCAAAGTGCGATCCGCGCATGACATGGCTCGCGAGTATCGTGTGCTCTCAAAGCTGTCGGCCGCGTATCCTGCCGCTCCGAAAGCAATCCTCTATTGCGACGATCTGTCTATTCTCAATGCGCCGTTTTATCTGATGGAGCGGATTCGCGGAGTGATCATTCGTAGCGATCCACCTCCAGGCATGCTCTTTCCGCCGAAAACAGCGCGGGAACTGAGCGAAGCGTTTCTCGATAACCTCGCGTGCCTGCACCGGGTTGATTACGCGGCGATCGGTCTGGCTGATTTGGGTAAACCCCAGGGCTATCTCGAACGCCAGGTCAGGGGATGGATTGAGCGCTATCACAATTCGAAAACTCACGACTTGCCCGAGGTCGAACAAATTTTCCCATGGCTTATCGAACGAATGCCCGCGAGTCATCAGACAGCTCTGATCCACAACGATTACAAGTACGACAATCTCGTGCTCGATCCTGCGGACATCACAAGGATCGTCGGAGTTCTGGATTGGGAGATGTGCACGGTGGGCGATCCGTTGACTGACTTGGGGACGGCCCTGACGTATTGGTCTGATCCGCAAGATCCTGAAGAACTTCAGGAGATTCGTTCTGCCCCGACTACATTGCCTGGAACGCTAACCCGAAGACAGTTGATCGGTCGTTACACGGCGGCAATGAACATAGATCCAGGTGATATGACCTTCTACCTGACATTTGCCCGCTTCAAAGTCGCGGTCATCCTTCAGCAGATTTATTACCGTTACGTCCAGGGATTAACGCACGACGAGCGCTTCGCCTGCTTGCCGAAGAGAATTCGAACTTTACTCCACGCCTCATGGGATTGCACTGAACGCGGGGCACTATGAACGAACCTACTGCGGGTGGGAGCAACGACTCGGCGACGCGGCAGGATTTTTAGATTCTCAATCTTGAAATGTGCGATAGGAGTATTTCATGACGACGTTAACAGACATCCCGCGCAAGACTACAAAAGGAACGGCGTTTCTGATCGAAGACTCAGAACCGCAGGACATTTTCACTGCCGAAGACCTTAGCGAGGAACATCTCGCCATCGGCAAAATGGTGGACGAATTCTGGGCCAACGAAGTCGAACCGAATCTTCCCGCAATTCGCGAGAAGAAGTCGGGCGTCGCCATGGCTGTGCTCCGCAAGTCGGTGGAACTCGGCCTGACGGCGATGGCCATCCCTGAGGAGTATGGCGGCATGGCGATGGATCTGCCCTCGCTGCTGGTGACGGCCGAGCGCATGGGAAGGGACGGCTCTTATGGCGGCTGGCACTCGGCTCACACAGGAATCGGCACGCTGCCAGTCGTCTACTTCGGAACTCCCGAGCAGAAGCGAAAATATTTGCCGAAGCTCGCCAAAGTCGAGATGCTGGCTGCTTATGCACTGACTGAGCCACTGGCGGGGTCTGACGCGCTGGCCGCACGGACGCGCGCCGATCTCGCGCCCGATGGAAAGCACTACATCTTAAATGGCCAGAAGATGTGGATCACTAACGGCGGCGCCGCTGATTTGTTCACGGTATTTGCCAAAGTTGGTGGTGAAAAGTTCACCGCGTTCCTGGTCGAGCGAAAATTTCCCGGCGTAACTAGCGGCGCGGAAGAACACAAGATGGGCATTACCGGTAGCTCTACCACGGCGGTGTACTTCGACAACGTTCCGGTGCCGGTGGAAAACGTGTTGGGAGAGATTGGGCGTGGCCACGTGATCGCGTTCAACATCCTCAACATTGGACGGCTGAAACTCGGCCCCGCGGGCGTTGGCGCAGCAAAAAACGTATTAGCGATTTGCCTGAAGTACGCCAAGCAACGCAAAGCATTCGGTTCCTCGATTGCCGAATTCGGGGCAATTCAACACAAGCTGGCAGAGATGGCGATCCGCATTTTCGTGGCAGAGTCGATGACCTGGCGTGTAGGAGGCCTGATTGAGAATCAAATGCACTCCGGGTCCGCGCCGTCTGCGGACGGCACGCAAGAGTTGAAGGCCATCGAAGAATTTGCCGCCGAGTGCTCGATGATCAAAGTCTACGTCAGTGAGATGCTCGATTACGTGGTCGATGAGGGAGTCCAAATCCACGGAGGCTATGGTTACCACCGGGACTATGTGGTGGAGCGCGCCTATCGCGATTCGCGCATCAACCGGTTGTTCGAAGGGACCAGCGAGATCAACCGATTAGTGATTACGGGTATGCCGTTGAAGCGTGCGGCTCGTGGAAGTTTGCCCCTGCTCGATGCCGCTCGTGCTGTCGCCCACGAGAGCGAGCCGAAACCTGTTGAGATATCTGGCGACGCGGAACTGAGCCTTGTCCGCAATGCAAAAAAGATTGCCCTACTCACGCTCGGAATCGCGCACGAGAAGTATGGCGCGAAACTCGAACAGCAGCAGGAGATCATCATGAACATTTCTGACATCATCATGGAAGTGTTCGCCATGGAGTCGAGTCTGCTGCGTAGCCGCAAGCTGGCGGCCTCTGGGGCCGGAGTGAATGCGGCAGACGCCTGCACCGTGTACTTGCGCGATGCCATAACCAGGATCGAACAGTCCTCCAGAACCGTGCTGAGCGCCTGCGCACAGGGCGACGAACTGCGTGGGAATCTTTCCCGCCTGCAAACGTATGCGACTCACGAGCCGGTGAATTCGATCGAACTGCGGCGTCAGATTGCCAGGAGGCTGCTGGCGAGCGAACGGTACACGGCCTGAAGGAAGAGATTGCAACCCAGGAGACAGCATGGCACTCAATCACAAGTTCCTGCTCGCGGCGCGACCGGTAGGGATGCCGAAGCGAAGCGACTGGACGTTCATCGAGGAACCAGTCGGCGAGCCTAAAGAAGGCGAACTGCTGGTCCGGGTCTTGTACATCTCGCTCGATCCAGCCATGCGCATGTGGGTCAGCGAGGCTCGTTCGTACATTCCACCGGTTCAGATCGGCGAAGTGATGCGTGCGCTGGGAGTCGGGATTGTGACCGCATCGCGTAACCCTGCCTTCGCGGTGGGCGATCACGTGTCCGGCGCGTTCGGCATGCAGGAGTATGCGCTGACCAATGGCAAGGGAGTGAGAAAAATCGACCCGAAAATCGCTCCGCTGCCCAAGCATCTCAGTGCGCTTGGCATGCCGGGCATGACCGCATATTTTGGCCTTCTCGACACCGGCCAGCCGAAGCCGGGAGACACGGTTGTAGTTTCGGCAGCCGCCGGCGCTGTCGGCTCACTGGTGGGACAGATCGCAAAAATAAAGAACTGCCGCGCCGTGGGCATTGCAGGAGGAGCAGAGAAATGCCTCTACATCGTGCATGAACTGGGCTTCGATGCTGCCATCGACTACAAGTCTGAAGACGTGAGGCAGTCTCTTCGGAAGCATTGCGCGGATGGCATTAACGTTTATTTCGACAACGTAGGCGGCACGATTCTGGAAGCAGCGCTGTCGAACCTGGCGCGCGGCGCACGCATTGTCATCTGTGGGGCAATCTCCCAATACAACAATACCGGCCCGGCCGCCGGGCCCAGCAATTACATGTCTCTGCTGACGAATCGCGCAAGCATGAAGGGCATGCTGGTGATGGACTACGCAGATCGCTACGCACAGGCCGGAGCGGAAATGGCAGGATGGATGGCAGCGGGCAAACTGAAGTCGCGCGAGCACATTGTCGAAGGACTCGCCAACTTTCCAGACACTCTACTCAAGCTTTTCACGAGTGAGAACCTGGGAAAGCTGATGTTGAAGGTGGGCTAGGCCCGCCAAGGAGTCTTCCGATGTCATTCGTGGAGAATCATGGAGCAAGGATTTATTGGAACGAACAAGGGCAGGGTGAACCGGTTCTGCTGATCATGGGCCTCGGGTATCCGTCTAACCTGTGGCATCGCACGCGTCCGTTGCTGGCGCAGCGCTATCGCACGATAGCATTCGACAATCGCGGCGTGGGGCTGAGCGACGTTCCTCCCGGGCCGTATTCGATTGCGAATATGGCATCGGACGCCGCCGCGGTTCTGGATGCCGCCGGTGTTTCTGACGCCAACATTTTCGGCATTTCCATGGGCGGCATGATTGCGCAGGAATTTGCGCTGCAGTATCCCAACCGAACGCGCTCATTGATCCTCGGCTGCACCTCCGCTGGAGGGCCTTCCGCGATACGCGCCGAGCGTAAAGTGGTCGACATATTGATGGCGCGCGACATGACGCTGCAGGAAGCGCGGGAAGCCATCCTTCCATACGTATATGACGCGGCCACGCCGCGAGAAAAAATCGAAGAAGATGTCACATTGCGCCGCCGCTGGCTCCCCTCGACCGAGGGCTACATGGCACAACTGCAAGGAATTCTGGCATGGGAGGGCTACAGGCGAATCGCCCAGATCACTGCGCCCACGCTGGTCATCCACGGAAAGTCGGATGCCTTGGTGCCTCCCGGCAACGGAGAGCTGATCGCAGGGCAAATTCCAGGTTCCAGACTCGTCCTGCTCGAGCATGCAAGTCACTTGTTTCTCACCGATCAGACTCAGGCAGGGCACAAAGAAATATTCGAATTTCTTTCCTTGCATGCCGGCGAAGGGACGAACCAGCAAACCAAGGTGACAAGCCATATCATGGACGAAAATTAGCGCCAAAGCGACATTCCTGACAGGCATACAGCATCATCAAAACAATTCATTTGATGAATTTCGCGAACGCGGATACCCTCGCGTCCAATCATGAAGATGCGGCGCTCTGAAACCGTCCGAGCGTGGGGAATTGTTTGCTCTCATCAGCCCATCCCAAAAATAAATAATCTCGATCAAAATAATGGCGACGCGGGAGACATTCGGCGGGTTGGAAAAGTGTGGCTGCGTGCAGCTGCGCGACCAAGTTTTTTGTGTGCTTCAGGCAAGTCCGAGGCAGGGGAAATATGATTTTCGAAAAGAGCAGTTTGGATGGTCGCTCGTTTTCATGCTACTGCGCCCCTTTCTGGAGGCAGAAGAATCCTATGAAATCACTCCCACATCTTCTTGTGTGCTTCCTGCTCGCAACTTTAATGGCTCACGGGCAGGGCGTGGGCACTTCGGGCGAGATCACAGGAACTGTAACCGACTCTGCCGGCGCTGCCGTGGTCAAGGCTACTGTAAACGCCGTGGATACCCAGACCGGTCTGCAGCGCACGGTGACAACCGATAACACGGGGAAGTTCCGAGTTACAGGGTTGTCGCCGGCCACTTACGACGTCCGTGCGCAAATGCCAGGTTTTGCGACTGAAATCAGAAAAGGCGTAACGGTCGCAGTCGGACAGACGGTCGTCTCCGATTTCAAGCTGAAACCGTCGCAAGTAGCAACTGTCGTCGAGGTCACGGATCAACCGCCCGTGGTGGAAACTGAACGAGGAAGCCAGGCGGACACAATCACACAACAGTACATCGCCGACCTGCCCATTGACCGGCGCGATTACCTTACATTTACTTTGCTTGCGCCCGGGGTTTCGGACGCCACCAGGCTGGCAGGAGACCAAGATTTCAGGGTCAAACAAACACCGCAAAGCGGGCTGTCCTTCTATGGCAGCAATGGCAGAGGAAACAGCATAACCGTGGACGGCGGTGAGACTTCAGGCGATAGCGGCGGCCAGCGCCTGACCGTTAGCCAGGACACAGTGCAGGAATTCCAAATCAATCGCAGCAACTACGCTGCGGACCTGGGGTCGGCCACGGGCGCGTCTATTAACATTGTGACCAAGTCCGGCACCAACAATGTGCATGGCACGCTCTATGGTTTTTTCCGCGACGATGTGATGGATGCGCGCGATCCCTTTGCGTTCAGCCAGGCTTTGCAACCCGGCCAGATCTTTAATCCTGCCAACCCCGACTCTGTAGGTTCACCGATTAAAGATACCTTGACTCGCCAGCAGTTCGGTGGAACCTTGGGTTTTCCGATCAAGAAAGACAAGACATTTTTGTTTATTGGATTCGAAGGCCTGCTGCAAAATGCGCAGAACGCAGTTCCCATCTTGACCAACACCGATATTTTCCGTCCGACAGTGGCGCAGGATGCCATCATTGGCGGGCTGGCGACTTCGTCGGCGCCCGTTGGCTGCCTGAATCTTCCGAACGGAACCGTCCTGACCTTACCTTCGAACATTTGCGCCTTTGCGCTCCAGAGCGTTTTGACCGTCAGCAACGCTCCCGTTCCCAACCCCTTCGTAACCCCAGGTCAGGCCGCGCTAAATGCTTTCCTGGTAAACCAGTTTGAAACCCAGGGCGGACTTTTTCCTTTTGACACGCGGGAATACCTGGGGTCAGCTCGTTTGGATCACCGTTTTAATGCGAATAACGAGATCTCAGTCACCTACAGGTATGGGCACGATCTGGAGGAGTCGCCAGATGTGCAGTCTCTGACTGCTTTTTCGGCGGGAAGCTCGGTGCACACCTACGACAACAATCTGCAAGCCGCCTGGTATCACCAGATCAGTGCAGCCGCCCAGAACGAGGCCCGGGTGCAGTGGGATTACAACAGCTTCAATGTGATTCCCAACGAACCCGGACAGGTGGGACTGCAGATTCCCAGCTTCATCAACAACCTGGGAACAAACATTTTCCTACCCAGTATCACCATTCTGCGCCGCTACGAATTTGCCGACAATTTCACCGTCATCCGCGGCCATCACACCCTTAAGTTCGGCGGCTACGAACTGCTCCGCGGCAATCACACCGAATCGCACACTTTTTTCCCCGGTCGCTTTGTGTTTGGGTCGCTCCCCGGCGGTTTGATCAGCCCACAGCTTGCGACCACAACTGTCAACCCGCTGCAATCGGCATCGCTGGGGCTGCCTCAGGTTTACCAGCAAGGTTTCGGAGATCCTACATATCCGTATTACACCCGTCCGCTGACAGCGTTCTACGCGCAGGATTCCTGGCAGATAGCGCCAAACTTCACTTTGAATTATGGCTTGCGCTACGAACTAGACTCGCAATTCGCGCCACTGACCACATATAAGAAGGATTTCGCACCCCGGATCTCTTTCGCCTGGGACCCCATCGGGGATCACAAGACCGTGATCCGGGGTGGGTACGGAATTTTCTACGGACCGGTGGACGTGCAAATCCCCGACGTCGACTTGAGCCTGGGAGTTGTGAACCAGAATAAGTCCGCGGTCGAGAACAGCAGGCCAGGCAGCCAAGTCGGAAATCTGACCGCAATCTGCGGCATCGCGCCTCTATTTCCGGGTAACGGCAGTAGTCCTTGCAACCGTGAAATTTCTATCTATGTAGACCCGATCACTCCGACCGGTCTGCCCGGTTTGCAAACCGCACCCGTGGTTTTCCAGACACTCTTCGCCCAAGGATTGATTCAGTGCACCACGCCGACTCCAGGGAACGCAGCCTGCATCACGCCAGCCGCTGTAGCCCCGTTTGGCATCAACGTTACCAATCGCGGAATACTTTCTCCGCTGCAGGTCGTTTTCGTGAACCAACCGGGCTACCGCCCCCCGATTGCGCAGCAGGCTTCATTTGGAATTGAACGCGAGCTTGGACGCGGGCTCTCGATTTCCCTAAGCGCAATCTATTCCCACACGCAAAGACTACCGGTCGCGATCGACACCAATCTTCTGCCAGCGCCGCTCAGCACGGTAACTCTGGCCAACGGCCAGGTTGTTACTTATCGCAATTGGAATACGAGCCCCGCGGCGGACCCGCTAGGCGGCACCGAAGGCCTGCCATGTGCGCCTAATCCCGCGCTCTGCTTTGTGAATCCGCTGGTGACACAGAACAACCAATATAGTTCTGAGGCCGAGGCTCTCTACGAGGGCGGAATCGTGGAAATCAAAAAGCGCTTCAATGAGCACTTCACGTTGTTCGGGAATTACACCTACAGCAAAGCTTTTGACACATCCACGGATTACAACTCCGACTACGGCCCGCAGGATCCCACCAACCTCGGTTTAGATCGTGGACTGTCCGAGTTTGATCAGCGGCATAAAGTAGTGATCGCTGGTGTGTTCGACAGCCCATGGAAACAAAGTTTCTTATCGGGGTTCCAGCTGGCCCCGATTTTCTCCTACCACAGCGGACATCCTTTCAACCTGCTGGCAGGAGGAGAAGTGAATGGCGATAACCACACCACCAATGAACGTCCCATCGGAGCCCCGCGCGACACGGGTCTGGGACCGAACTACATCGACTTTGACACGCGCTTGACCTGGTCGCACAAAGTAGGCGAGAGAGCTAACCTGCAGTTCACGGCGGAAGGATTCAACATCGCAAACCGGACAAATTATGCCAGCGTAAACAACGAGGTCAGTCCTCTTTTCGGTTTTGAGCCAGGCTTCACAACCTTCAACGTTCACGGAATCCGACCCGGCACGCCCCTTGCCGGCGGCGGAACGGCAACGTCCAGCACGCCGCTGGCTTTTACATCCGCCTTCCCCAAACGCCAAGTCCAATTAGGGGTGAGGCTCTCGTTCTAAGCAACCGCTTCCTAAGCCGAGAACGCGAGACAGCCATTTCATTCGGTTTTGCGAGGCTGCCCCACTCGTCGCGGTGTTCGACGAGTGGGCACGATGAACCTTGCACCGCCTGTTCATGCGTTACAGACGTACTGGTGGCTGGCCCCGCACTTTTCCCCAGAGCCAAGGAGACCACATGAAACACGCGCTCGCTGCTGTCCTATGCATCGCAATGCCTATCGCGATGTTCGCATCAGAAAACGGCTACAAGGTCACTCGACGGAGATTGTCATCCTGAGGCAGCGGAGTCGCACGCGCAAGCGAGCGACTCCCAACGAAGAGCCTGCCCCGAGCCTGCCGAGGGGATCTCTGTACTTCGTGGGCGTAAAAAAAACAAAAACCGGGTGCCCCATTTCTCGCGTTCTATGCGAGAAGTGGGACGGGGTGCGACAAGAATGACCACCGCGGCATCCTCGCCGGACCAGCAGGCGTATCCGGCAAGAAAGCTGTCGGTTCGGAAACTATGACGGTCAAGAACTGAATCGATCATACGGCGGCCCAACCCGCGATTCGTGGGAAGGGCATGGCTTCAGCCATGCCACAAAGCCGCCAATTCGACCCAGGCCCCGCAGGGAACCAAAATCTCACACCGGGATCGTGTTCATTCCGCATATTTCCGGTGCAACGAACTGCCCCAGCCTTCGCAAAGGACGCGAAAGGCTGGGCCACCTACCCTCCAATCCCCTTGACTCGCTGAAGTTCGCGGAGTACTGTTCTCCTTCCCCCAAGCTATCGGGCCCCGCACTTTTCCCCAGGAAATCTGATTCAGAGTCAGGAGACCACATGAAACATGTGCTCGCTGCTGTCCTATGCATCGCAATGCCGCTCGCGATGTTCGCCTCAGAAAATGGCGACAAGGTCACTCGACGGAGATTGTCATCCTGAGGCAGCGGAGTCGCACGCGCAAGCGAGCGACTCCCAACGAAGGATCTCTGTACTTCGTGGGCGTAAAAAAATAAAAACCGGGTGCCCCATTTCTCGCGTTCTGTGCGAGAAGTGGGACGGGGTGCGACAAGAACGACTACCGCGGCATCCTCGCCGGACCAGAAGGCGTATCCGGCAAGAAGGCTGTCGACTCGGAAACTATGACGGTCAAGAACTAAATCGATCATACCGCGGCCCAACCCGCGATTCGTGGGAAGGGCATGGCTTCAGCCATGCCACAAAGCTGCCAATTCGACCCAGGCCCCGCAGAGAACCAACACTCTCACACCGAGATCGTGTTCATTCCGCATATTTCCGGTGCAGCGAACTGCCCCAACCTTCGCAAAGGACGCGCAAGGCTGGGCCACCCGCCGGGGCGTCTATCTAGTCGTGACAAGCACGATTGTTTGGCTGCTTGGCACAGTCCACCACGTCAACACCGGGATCAAAGTTGATGTCCCCTTTGACAGGAACCGTACATTGCACGTCGCGTTTGTCATGCAACTTCACACGAACGAAAATGCCGGGCGGGGTAACCGACTCATCATCCTCGTTCCAATCAACGATTTTCTCGATTGGGCTTAGTGGCTTGACCATGCCCGCACAACGGCGAGCCGCTTGTATGACCTTTGCATTTGGTTTCTGACGGTCACTTGCAACTGGAATATGCGTGCCAGTCGGGTAGTCCTGTTTCAACTGCGGAGCCGCTTGGGTTGGCGTCTGGTCGCTGCAACCTGTCAAGCCAAGCAGTGCGAAACCGACGATGATGCCTTTGAAAGTTCCCCTCATTCGGTTGACCCAGGTCTTTCCTTTACCTTTTGCAAGTTGACATCGTAAATCTGGACATTGCGCCATCCCATCTTTGCCATGTTGGTCCGATATTCAACGGCATCTTCATAGGTTTCCTTGAAGCCAATAAACTTGGTGACGTGACGTGCGTCCGATCCAAGAATCGCAAAACTCCAACCTGCCACCTTGCCGTTCTCGTCTTTGATCGCCATTGCGATTAGGCCCCTCTATTTCAACGAGACATTCTACTCCTAGAATCTCGGCGGCTACATACTCCGCACCCTCGGGCGCGTGGCCCAGGCTTCTGATCTCGTGGCATCACAAACACAGCGGGATGCCCGTCCTTCGCGTTCTCGGCACGAAGGGCGGGAGTCGGAAATGCCGGCGCCAAGTGGGCTTGATCACGTGTCCACAACAAAATTAAATAGCACACGCAACATCGCCGCCCACCCTTGCAAAAAACGCAAGGATGGGGCACCCTCAGTGGAAATGGTGCACGCAAAGATCGTTAAAGGTGTGCCACCCGCCGAGATCTTGTGCCATATCGCAGACAGCATTTTTTAGGGAGCGAAAACAAGGCGAAGGTGTAGGATGGCGAAATGGATGAGGGCCGCCGATGACTGAAATGAACCTCTTTGTTCCCAAAAGTGTCCCGTTGAATTGGTACAGATTTGATGTGCCTTTCTCTCTTGAACTGATTGGAACGTTCGTAAAGAGCGTCGAACAACAAACAGTAGAATCCACTACCAGATATCACACGGAAAAAGAGCTAATCGAGCACCACGATGAAATGATAGAGGTGCATGACGGACTGGATAGTAGCTCATGGGATTTGGAACAGGTCTTTACTGAACACTTTCCTAGCCTGCAACGCCGCTCTGCGTTAATCACTCTGCACAGCTTCTTTGAAACTGAACTCGATAAACTCTGCAAACTTTATAGACAAGAGAAGCACCTTGACGTTGCATTCTCTGATTTGAAGGGGACTGGCATTGACCGCTCAACGTTGTATCTGGAAAAAGTTGTGGGCCTCAACGTTCACAAACAATCAACAGAATGGGCTGCAATAAGGAACATTCAGACGATTCGCAACTGCGTCGTGCATCGGGATGCTAGAGTTGATGAAGACCAAGATAAAGCGATCATCAAGTTCATTAGCGCCAGTCAATCTCTAAGCCGTAACGCTGAGAACGAGATTGTCATCAGAGAAGGTTTTCTGGCCTTTGTAATGAGCACGTACGGAAACTACTTCCATCTAATAGGTCAATCCATCGCGGTAAAGGACAGCACTAAGTCAACTACCGCTTAGCTCTAGCGGTTGAATCGTTCATTTTAAGGGGGCCGGGTGCCCCGCTCCTTGCAGTTTTATCGCAAGGGGCGGGCGCCAGCACAACGACGGCTCCAATTTTCGCGTTGCCACTAGGAAGAAGTCGGAATCAAAGTTGCGTCGCTGCCGCCTTCGCTAAAAGGTTGCGCGTTCATCTCCCAAGCTTAGCGTCTATGTTCACCCGCCCCTCGCAAAAAACGCACGGAGCGGGGCACCCGGTTGTCATTTTCGCATTGACATCGATCTTACTAGAAGATATTATCTATCAGCGTTTGATTAGCTCATTGACAATCGACAACTTCAAATCCGAGGGCCCTAAGGATCAGGAATTGTGCAGCTAAGTCCTTATTCCAAAATATTTTGCCTGCAACTCTTTATTCCTCAAAGATTTCGACCGCGGTGTCGCGCTAACCCCATGATTCCAAAAGATCAGGGGGGAGGGGGGTATCTCACCTTTTACGTTTTTTTCGAGACGTGGGATGCAGTAGCGCTAGGCTCTGACTCAGGCCGAAGCCACGCCCTTGGCGGTGTATTTCCTCAGCTCCATCTTGGCAATCAAGGCGCGATGGACTTCGTCGGGCCCATCCGCAATGCGCAAGGTGCGGATGGCGGCAAACATTTCGGCAAGCGGAAAATCGTCGGTAACTCCGGCGCCTCCGTGCATTTGAATTGCCTGGTCGATGATCTCAAGCGCAATGTTGGGAACCGCCACTTTGATCTGGGAGATTTCACTACGAGCTCCTTTAGTACCCACTTCATCGAGCATCCATGCGGCCTTGAGCGTAAGAAGGCGGGCTTGCTCCAGCCTGATGCGGGCGTTAGCAATGACATCGGCATTAGCACCAAGTTCGGCCAGCGGCTTTCCAAAAGCAACCCGTTGCAGCGAGCGGCGGCACAAAAGTTCAAGCGCGCGTTCAGCAGCTCCCAGCGTGCGCATGCAATGATGAATGCGGCCCGGGCCAAGCCGCCCCTGCGCAATTTCAAAACCGCGGCCCGGTCCGGCAATGATGTGATCCAGTGGCACTCGAACATTCGTGAAGCTAACCTCGCCATGACCGAACGGCGAATCATAGGAGCCGAACACGGGCAACACGCGTTCGATTTTGACGCCACGAGTATCAAGCGGCACCAGAACCATGGAATGACGCCGGTACTTGGCAGCGGAGGAATCGGTGAGGCCCATGAAGATGAGCAGCCGGCAATGGGGATGTCCAACTCCCGAACTCCACCATTTCCGGCCATTGAGGACGACGTGGTCTCCCTCAATAATGGCCGTAGCTTGCATGTTCGTCGCATCCGAAGAGGCGACGTCCGGTTCAGTCATACAGAACGCGGAACGAATCTCGCCAGCCAGCAGCGGTTTAAGCCAACGTTGTTTTTGCGCGGGCGAGCCATACTTCACCAGCACTTCCATGTTGCCGGTATCAGGTGCGTTGCAGTTGAAAACCTCGGGCGCAATGAACGAGCGCCCGGTAATCTCCGCCAAGGGCGCATACTCCACATTAGTAAGGCCAGCCCCATACTCTTTGTCAGGAAGAAACAGATTCCACAGGCCAGCCGCCCGAGCCTTAGCCTTCAAGGTCTCCATAACTGGAGGCTGCTTCCATTGCCGCCAATCGGCGACATTCTGCACTTGCGCGTAATACTCAGGCTCAGCCGGCAAAACGTGGTCGTGCATAAACGCCGAGAGGCGCTGAATATATTCCTGGGCTTTCGGTGACACGGAAAAGTCCATTTGACCGGCCTGACCCCTGCGAGCTTTCTAGCCTAGCCATTTCCGGAGAATTCTCCTAATGAATCCTACGAATCCTGTAATATATGCGGCGTGCATTTAAGTCAGGTCGACCTGAACCTGTTCGTGGTGCTCGAAGCCATCTATCGTGAGGGCAATATTACTCGAGCAGGCCAGCAACTGAACCTCACTCAACCCGCAATCAGCCATGCGTTAAAGAGACTGCGGGATCTGCTGCAAGACCCGCTGTTCGTCCGCCAGGGACCGCACATGGTACCAACGCCGTTCACGCGGAATATGATCGATCAAGTTCGGCAAGCCCTGCAAATACTGGAAGTGAATCTCAGCCAGAGCCGCAATTTCGTTCCCGAACACACGCGCCGAAATTTTCACCTATCGTTGTGGGAATACGGCGAAGCACTGATTCTTCCTTCCTTGCTGCAGCGCCTCACGGATGCTGCCCCTGGAATGTCGATCACAACCTCGCAGGTCAAACGCAGAGACTTGGAAACCGAACTGGCGAGTGGTTCGGTCGATCTGGCCATCGACATCCCAATGACGGTAAGCGATCGCATTCGGCATAAGTGGCTCCTGACCGAAGCATTCGTCGTCATTGCCCGGAAAGGTCACCCTGCGATCAAGCACAAACTAGACTTGGATACTTATTTGGCGCAGCGCCATATTCAGGTCTCCTCGCGACGCCACGGTCCCAGCCTGATTGACGTCGAACTTAGCCGCCGCGGACTTCGCCGGCAAGTGTTCCTGCGCAGCCCACACAACCTGACGGCATACATGGTGGTTAGTAAGACGGACATGCTGCTGACGTTGCCGGAGCGTCATGCGCAACTGCTAAATCCGGGACTGGTGAACCAGGTGTATCCCTTCCCGCTCCAAACGCCCCGCCTCGAAGCCCACTTGTACTGGCACGAGAGTGTAGAGAATGATCCAGCAAACCGCTGGCTGCGGGAAGAAATCGAAAAGGTCTTGGCCCCCGTACCCCAGTCGACACAAGCGCGGGGCAAACGAGGTCACAAACGCCGGACCAACTCGAACGGCAAACGACTTGAAGATTCGCTCGGGCGACAGAAGAAGATCGATTCGCTCCGATGACTTAGCTTCTAGTTGCCGTACGCACCGGTTTGAACCAAGCCCTTACCTCTTTCTCCCGCCCCCCAAAGCCCTTGGACCAGTCTATGGCGTCCTCAAGAATCCGTGAGTCGTATTGGTGGCATCCACATATGTTCCACCCGTCGGGGGTCCGTATAAATCCATGCACCATGAGAAGGTCGGTGTAAAATTTGACGGAGAACGGGAACAAACTCCATCAGGAAGAAATTACCAAACTATGACAAGGTTACGGACTCTTGCCCTACTAATTGTCGTTGCACATTGGATCGTCGCGATGTGGCATCTGGTCCTTGCGGCGAGCGTTCTCCCAGCCCCGAACAACAATGTTAGCTGGCTAGCGGTAGTTCTGTTGACCTTACTTCATGGGGGCGTAGCGCTTGCGTTGTGGAAGCTCAGCGACAAGTTTATTGGTTTGGTCTCGCTAATTTTCTTTTTGGCTGCCTTGAGTGCCGATCTTTATGAGCACTTCCTGCACGCATCGGGAAACAATGTATTCATGGTTGCGCCTGGCGATTGGACTGCGTGGTTTAATGCGAGTGTCTTTATGCTTCTTGCCCTCGAGATTTTAGGATGCTCCCTCGGAGTTCTGTCGCTGGGCGGAGGGACAAAGCACTCAACCCCGGAATCTAATTCAAATCTCCGCAAAAAAGGTTACACCAACCGTTCCTCCAGCCAATTCAATGTGCTTGGATTCAAGTTAGGGTGCTTTCATCTGTTCCAGAATATTATTTGGCGATGAACGGCCCCAGAATCGTTACAACCTCATCCGGCGTTCGCAGTGTAGCCAAACTGAGATATTGAGAGCTGCTATCGAATATTTAGGGGGACGCGGGCGGGCAGAGCGCCCGCCCACACACTCGCTCTACTTCTTTGGCTGTGATTCGGATTTCTCCTGCTTTGGTGCAGGCGTTTGGTTCTGCTCGCTGGTAGGAGGAACGATGCCCTTGATCCTCATGTAAGTGACGAGGTTTCCGTAGTGCTCCATGTTGTGACCGATGTTGATACTCAGCACCGCAAATTTCGGCAGATCGTTTCCAAAAAACTTCACCGTCTGGGTGGCTGCGGCGTCAGTCATGGCATCGTAAACCTTGTCACAGTATGCGAATCCGTCTTTCAGGGCAGCGACGAGATCGGCCTTCGACGTTTTGCTTTTCTCGATATTCAGATCAGGATTTTTCTCGCCGGAGGCAGTGGAGCAAAAAAGATACTGAGCATCGGCGAGATGTCCGATGATCTGTCCATAAGTGCGCACCGTATCGACGGGCCTGAAGCTGTAATTCTCTTCGGGCATTTTTTCAGCTGAGCGAAGCAGGATTCCCTTGGTGCGTTCGTAGCCGTGCTTGTTAATGGCGCTGAAAGGATTGTCGGAGGACCGCTTTTCCTGAGAAAAGGCGGGCAGAGCAAGAAGACACAACAGAATTATCAAAAGAGGTTTTTGCATGGGGTTTCTCCTTTTCGGTATGACTCCTTTTCGGTATGAAAGGGTAGCAGAAAACTCGAAAAAGCTTGCTAACGTACGGAAACCAGCCCGAATCAGAGAACCGTTTGCTCTGAGTCCCAGCTATCGCGAAACGGACGCAACAATCTCCTATTTTTCAGACGAACTCAAGAGGCTGAAAAGTTTGGGTTCGGTAGTCGAAAGCGTTAGCCAAGCCAACAGGCGACCCGGACTGATCAATACGAACTACGCGGCTCGAACATCGATTCGAAAACCTGATTCAAAAGTAAAACTTAAGCGCAAATTGGATGAAGCGCGGATCACGCGCGCCTTGCGCAAAGCCAAATTGCGGAGTTCCGAATTCCAACGGCTGCGGTTCTTCTCCGATCAGGCCCACCGGTTCGAATACCGGATTCACATGATTCCAGATATTGAAGAACTCTGACCGAAATTCCAAGCGCATCTGCTCGCGGATCGGGAACATTTTGAAGATGGACAGATCCCAGTCTTGCAATCCGGGACCACGAACAATGTTGCGTCCCGCATCGCCGAAGGTAAATGGAATTGTGTTGTCCACGAAGGCGCAGGTGTTAAACAGCGTTCCCGGGATGCACGGTTTGCTGTTGGGATTGCCGACGAGGTTCGGCCGCACCTCATAGAATCCAACGCCTCCTCCTCCGTCGCTGCTGGACACGTTGGTCAGTGCATCGGTGATGGTGAACCAATTGCCGGTCTGCGCGGTCACGATGCCAGCCACTTGCCAGTTCCCGATGATCTGATTGAGTGCGCCGGTCGCGCCTCCGCCGAACTTTTTACCGTTGCCAAAGGGAAGCTGGTAAATGTAGCTGAAGACGAAGCGATGCCGTACGTCGAAGTCGGAGTTGCCATATTCGAGATAGGGATATCTCTGATCGCGGAAGTCGCCATTATTGAGCGACCCGAGATTTGCGCTCGAAGCGTCATCTTCAGCGTGCGCGTAAGTGTAGGAAGCCTGAAACTGCAGACCATGAGTAAAGTTCTTTTCCCAGCGCACTTGCAATGAGCTGTAGTTCGAGTAGCCATCCGAGCGTAATTGGTTGACGGCGGTGTCGAACACTCCGTTGCAGTTAGGAGGAAACACGGTGTCGTCGCAAACCTTGGCTGGCCGGCGTGGAGCCGTCGGACAATTGCCCGGTGTGTTCGGTGGCGTAGTGCAAAAAACAGAATCCGGCACAGCCTGATTGCCGTTGTAATAATTATAGAGATCGTTGCCATGCGATCCGGCGTAGGAAACCTCGAGCACGCTCTGCCCCGGCAATTGATACTGAAATCCGAAATGCCACTGCTGCGTGTATGGCGTGCGCAAATTCGGACTGACGGCAAAAAGCAACGGAGTGTTGGGATCAGTCAGAGCGTTCGCTGGGAAACCTTGTGAGAGCACATTGAGGCCAGGAATCGAACAATCATTTGGTCCTAGAGCGGGATTCGCCGACGACAGAAAACATGGAACCGAGTATGACTGAGTTACAAAGAACGGGGGATTAAATCCGGGACTGGGATTCGAATACGGTCCATTTTCGTCGCCCCCGTAGAAAATGCCGTACCCCGCCCGCATGACCAGCTTATTAGTGATCTGGTAAGCCACGCCGAGGCGCGGTGCGAAATTATTCAGGTCTGGGGGAATCAGGCCTGCGCTCGCGTTTCTTTCGATCGGTATGTTAGCCGCGAGAAACGGGGTAAGCTGGGCATTCTGCCCCGCAGGAACAATCAGCGAAGCGGAGGAGAAATCAAAGTTCGCCTGCTCATTGTTCCGGGCTTTCACCGTCGTGAATAAGTCATAGCGCAATCCCAGATTCAACGTCAGGCGCGGGGTTGCTCGGATATCGTCCTCTACGTAGAAACCATAGACCGGGCGGTGATAATCGACGGTATGCAGGCTGGTAATCTCGCCGGCGTCGCTAACACCCAGCAAAAAAGTGGCGTAAGCCTCGCCGCCCGAAGTTGGAGACGCCGGGTTGTCGGTAAAGTCGCTTCCAAAACTGAGGGTTCCGCGGGGTGCGGCAGGCTCAAACAAGGTGAACTCTTGCCGGCGGATTTCCGCGCCAAACTTGGCCGAATGCCGCCCATGGACCAGAGTGAAGTTATCTGTCAGGACGTAGGTGTTCTGCTTCTCGATAGCGGGCAGGAAGCCCGAGCTTCCCAAAGTTGTCGTGCCGTCGTTGATGCTGATCTGCGGCAAGCCGCCTATATTCGGGCCGAAGGGAACCCCTGGAAATCCCAGCGCCGCGGAAACATTCGTATCGGAATTCAGTTGAAAGCGATGAGTGTTGATACGGTTGTAGCCCAGGCGAAACTCATTGATGAGGTTGGCTGTGAAGACGTGCGTCTCGCTTATTGCGACGCTGCGAAAAGAATCATGTTCAGAGCCATCGGAGAACGCGCCGCCATCGAGCGCATTCTGAAACGGCGACGGCGTAAAGCTGGGCTGATCCTCGTAGCTGAAGGTTCCGAAAAGATTATCGTGGTCGGAGATCCTATGGTCGATGCGAACGTCTGCGTTGTTCCGGCTATAAGTTTTCTTGGGCTCCGCGAGATAGTTGGCGCCATTAATGTTCACGTTGGGCGCGGGAAAAAGGGCGGAGAGACGAGCTGCCAGCGGATCGATGAGGCCTTTAGGGAAAATGTTGGTAGGGTTTCCCGCTCCATCGACGCCTATGGGCACGCCGCAATAACCGCTCGCATTCAGATTGGACGCTTGAGTTAATCGCGAATTGAAAATCTCTCCCAAATATGTTGGGTGCCCGCTGCAATCAAGCGCGGTCGTACCCGACAGAACGTTTCCGTTCATATCAACCTGCGGCGCCACCGTGGTGGTGAGAAAAGAAGAGAAATCGCCGCCGATCTCGGCTGGAGTCGGAATGAATGAGAGCTGGGGCAGGGCCTGCACTACGCGCAAACCCTCGTAATCGACGAAGAAAAACGTCCGGTCCTTAATGATGGGACCGCCGAAGGTCGCACCAAATTGATTCTGATGGTAAGGCTGCCTGCCGAATGCGTCGAAGGCATTGCGCGCGTCGAGGTCATCATTTCGCAAGAATTCGTACAAATCCCCATGGAAACTGTTGGTGCCGGATTTGAGTACAGCGTTGAGAATAGCGCCATTGCCCCGGCCGAATTCCGCGCTGTAAGCATTGGTTTGGACTTTGAATTCCTGAATGGCATCAATCGACGGCTGAATCACGTATGCCTGGCCGGTGAGCACGTCCCCCAGATTTGAATTGTTATCAATGCCGTCGAGTAGATAATTGTTTTGCAGAGAGCGAGAGCCGTTTGAGCTGAAACCGTAACTCGTCTCGACGCGAGACCCTGGTTCACTGGGTGCGATTCCCGCGCCGAGCAGCGCTAGCTGCGCGTAGTTGCGTCCGTTGAGGGGGAGCGTTTCTGCCTGCCGGCTATCTACCAGTTGACCCAGATCAGACGTTTCGGTTTGCAGTAGCGGGGCCTGAGTGGTCACGCTGACAACTTCCTGGATACTGCCTACGGCGAGAGTTATGGTTACCGCCGGCCGCTCATCGACGTTTACGACAATCGGCCCTGCGACCGTTTTCTTGAATCCAGATTTTTCCGCGGTGATTTGATAGCGGCCAATTTTAAGAGGGCTGAAAACGAATTCGCCTTCGGTGTTGGAAGTTGCGGAGGTTGCTGTTCCGCGCTCGGTATCTGCAACCGTAATCTTCGCTCCGGCGATGACTGCTCCACTTGGATCTTTCACTAGGCCGGCGAGACTACCAGTGTCTTTCTGCGCCATCGCACCATGGCATATAAGGATCACGACCCCGAGCGCCCCGAGCCACGATCGAAAAGAGATGGAATGTGGGGGCCGTCGCGAAGAAGAGCAGAGCAAGAATCGGTTCATCTCGGGCTCCTGGCTTAAAAGATGCCGACCGGAGGCAGCTTTCGTATTATTTCGATTCGCTATTATTAGTTGCGGTCTCGCCGCAAAGTCAACAGAAAAATTTAGGAGGGTCAGGTTTGGAAAACCGGTTGGCACAAGTTCTCGGGGGCCAGTCGAGAAGGGAAAAGACCGATCACGCTTTTGACATCGCCGCCGTTTTGGGTATATTACGAATAGTTATGTTTCCTTTCGTTTTGGCCGAAGCCCTGCAGCGACGAACAGGAAAGCCAGGCATGTGCACAAATGCCAGTGTGCGTTTTGGGTTCATCGTTGCGGCGTTCCTTGTGCTCGCCCCAGTTGAAAGCTTGCATGCGAGCGCCGCACACATCGTGAAGATCGAGAATTCGCAACTTACGGTGGAAGCAGACCAGCAAAGTGGCACATACACCATCCGGTCAAGGGAAAACCCACGTGTTGCAATCAAGGCTGGAGTGGCGGCCCAGGTCAATCATCGCTGGTTTTCTTCGAGCAGCTATCCCCGTCACACCGCACAAAAATCATCGTTCACTGACAATCTAGGCACGGCGCAACAGCTTACCATCACGCATAGTGGAAGGTCCGGCCAGCCGGATCTGATATGCCTCATCCGGCTGCGCTCAGAACCTGCGTTCGCAGAGATCGAAGCAGAGGTTAAGAACACAACTGGGGCGCCAGTCACAGTCCAGAGCATTCGCGTTGTCGATGCTGTGCAACCGTTCATCGATCTCGATGGGCCGCCATCTTCGGATCGGATTCTATCCGACAGCTTCAGCGAAGACCGGCCGAACATGGAGATTCACGATCTCGCGCCCGCCACTGGCGGGGTGCACCTGGCGGTGGGCAGTCAGCTTATCTACAACCGGCAAAGCCGCCAGAGCTGGTTCCTCGGAGCTCTGACTTCCGAGCGATGGCTCACGGTGTTGCATCTCCACGTTGATGAAAAGCGGGTGAGAATCACAGGGTACGAAGTGGATTCTGCTGGGACTACCGAGCTCGCAATTCAGAATTCGATCAAGAACTCGCCGAAGGAAGACCAGATCGAGCTCAGCCTGCCTCTGAATCCTGGTGAAAGTCTGGCTTCTGAACGGGTCATGGCCAGCCTGTCGTCGGATTATCACGCCCAGCTGGAATCGTATGGGGAACTCATCCGCACTCTTCATCATGGCAGAGTCAGCGGGCCTACACCCATGGGCTGGTGGAGTTGGACAGCATACTATTTCGGTATCAGCGAAGGGGCGGCTCTCACCAATGCCGAATTCCTCGCCGCGCAGCTCAGAGATTTCGGCTACAACTTCTTTCATATCGACGAGGGTTATCAGTACGCGCGTGCCGACTATACTTCGCCGGTCGCTTACAAATTTCCCCATGGCATCAAAAAGCTCGAAGATCAGGTACGTGCACTGGGCTTGACTCCGGGAATCTGGACTGCGCCATTCGAGGTCTCCGAGCGTTCGTCGGTATACGCCAATCACAAGGATTGGCTGGTGCACAACGCCAAAGGGCAGCCCATTCACGCAGGCTTTGTTACCGAGCATCCCGATACCAAGACTGATTTGGATCCGCTCTACGTGCTTGACGCCACGAATCCTGCGGCGCAGCAGTATTTGCGCGAAACCTATAGAACCCTGACCGACGATTGGGAAATTCGCTACATCAAACTGGATTTCATGGACGACAGCGCTGTTGAAGGGTACTACTACCGTCCCAACACCACGGCCCTCGAAGCGCAACGGATCGGACTGCAAATTATTCGTGAAGCGGTTGGAGATGAGGTGCTCCTGGACAAGGACGGCAGTCCAATGCTGAATCCTGTAGGCATCGTTGATGCCGGCCGCATTTCGTGCGACACCGGGCATTCCTTCGAAGCCAGCCGCAACACGGCTCCCGGCATCGCTGCCCGCTATTACATGAACCGGAACTTCTTTGTCAGCGATCCAGACGCATTCACGGTTTCGCGGCAGATCGTTGCTGAAAGCCAGAATCACGGAATCATACGGCCGCTGACGCTTGAGGAGGCAAAAGTTTCGATTGCGCTGTCCGCGGTCTCCGGCGGAATGTATGAGATTGGCGACGATCTCCCAACGTTGTTTCCAGACGCGGACCGGATGGCGTTAGTCAAGAATCGCGACCTCCTCAATATGGCCCGTTATGCGCACGCCGCCACGCCTCTGGACCTGATGACCTACGCGCCCGAGGACGAAATGCCCAGCATCTTCCTGCTTCGGGAGAGCAAGCGCCAGTCGATTCTCGCCGTGTTTAATTGGACTGAGAAAGAACGGAAACACGAGTTATCGTTGTCCGATCTTGGCCTGAGAGCTGGGCATAACCAGCTTCTAGACGTTTTCGCTCCGAACTCGTCCATCGCGGAAAACGTGAGCACGCTTTCGCTCACCCTGGCTCCGCAGTCGGTGCGAGTGGTGAAGATTGTCGACAGTTCGATTCCCGCCGCCGCTCCGATGGTAAGGGTTGCCATCCCGGAAAACATCGAGGCTGGCAAGCCCATCACTTTGTCGGCTCAAAGCTCCTCGGATCACGTGCCCGCAGTCGCCTATCACTGGGATTTCGGTGATGGTACCAGCGCCGAGGGAAGCTCGGTCACGCACACCTTCACCCACGCCGCCAGCTACAAAGTGCACCTGAATGTAGAAGGAATCGAAGGCGTGCCCTTTGAGAAGGATTTCCCCGTAGCGGTTACGGGAACAGTCGACACCATTTTCCGTCCCGAGCTTTACCAGCGTTACCAGGAGCAGCGGTGAAACCTGCAATCCGGTCTACGTGACCGAGAATCGACTATGAATCCCTTGTCTCATTTGTTGTCGCTGCCCGAGGAAGAAAAATCCTCCCGGGGACTGCTATACACTCCTGCAGAAATTGCGCAACAACCATCGACCTGGCCGTCCACCTTTGAGCTCTTCCAGGAACGCCGGACCGAAATCATGGATTTCCTACACGCCGCAGGAATTCAGCGACAGGCGGACTCGCCCCCGACGGTATTCCTCGTAGGCGCCGGTACGTCCGACTACATTGGAAGGTCGCTGACCCAATTGTTGCGGCGTCTTTGGCAATGCGAAGTGATCGCGGTTCCCAGCACCGACCTCCTCACTGATCTGCAAGATTGGCTGATGCCTGGTCGCCGCTATCTAGGGATTTCGTTTTCCCGGTCTGGTGAAAGTCCCGAAGGCATCGCGGTGATACAGCAAGCCTTGGAAACACATCCTGACATTCACCATCTGATCGTTTGTTGCAATGCTCAAGGCCGCATGCTTCGTGACACTGGTGGCTGTAAACAGGTGCTCGGGATTCCACTGCCCGACGCTGTCCAAGACCGCGGGCTGGCCATGACCAGTTCTTTTTCCAACATGGTGATCTTCGGGCAATGCCTGGCGAACATTGCGAATCCGAACGCCTTTCAAAGAACGCTCGATCAGTTGGTGGAGTCGGGGAAAAGTTTCCTGGAGATGGCTGCAGAAAGCGCGGCGGAACTGGCCCGCGGGCCTTTCAAGAAAGCGTGTTTCGTTGGTTCCGGCCCGCTCAAAGCTATCGCCAAAGAATCGGCTTTGAAACTTCTGGAGCTAACCTCGGGCAAGACACAGGCCATGTCCGAGTCGGCACTCGGACTGCGTCACGGCCCGATGGCAGCTTTGGATGACGAAACCTTGTTCGTGGCGTACCTCTCCGGAGAACCGACCGTTCAGAAATATGAAATCGCTCTGCTGGAAGAAATCGGCAGAAAGCGGCTGGCGAAATCGCGAGTCATGATTTGCCAGAGTGCGAGTACCCAGCTTCGCACTAATGCAGATCAAATTCTTGCTCACAATACTTCAGAGCCGTTGTCCGACGATTACCGACCGCCGTTGGACGTGATCTTTGGGCAATTGCTAGGTTTGTTCTTCTCGCTGCGCTGGAATCTCAAGCCCGACAATCCCAGCCCTAGCGGCGCCATCAGTCGGGTGGTGCAAAATGTTCTGATTCACTCCTGAAACTCACCGCCTGGTGGCCGCGTCGTTCCCAACGAATGGTGGACAAAAGGAAGTGCCAAGGAGTTCATTGGGCATGCGCAACCGTCTCGTATCGCGACTCACCCATGTCGAACTGTAGAGTGTTACCGTAAGCGCCGCAGACTCTCGACGGAAGGCACAAAATAATAGGAGCCGGTCACCGGCTGGGAAAAGCGTGTGAGCGCATCGCGGGTGCCGGTGATCAGACCCGCCATGCTATCGAGCATTCTGGAAAGCGGCTCCTGCTCTGCGCTGAACCCAACAAACATGGTGCCGTGGTCGTCCACCTTTCCGTAGGGCATGTTGCGGCGAAAAATGTGCCCAAACTCATCCTGATCGGTGCGGGCAACATGCGAATCCGCTGGCTTGTTCTCGAGTTCGACGCTGTCGAGCTTGGTGCGTCCGATGATGCGCTCCTGCTGATCGATCGGCAGAGCTTCCCACTCAGCGGCCTGGTGCTTCCACTTTTGAAGCAGCAGAACTGAGCCGGCGGCACCGAGAACTCCTTCGGGCAGGAGCGCCACGCTGGGCGCGTCGAGCAGCGTGGGATTTTCCGAGCCATCGATGAAGCCGGTAAGATCGCGATCGTGCCGATAGGACCAGCTCGAGGTTTCTTCCGCCAGTGAGCCTTGGCCTGCGAGGTCATGGATGACCGACCGGGCCATGTCGAAGATCACATCATAAGCACTGCCGGACAGCCATACCACCGCATCATGTTGCGTGCTTGGCACAACGAATCCGTCGGTGCCCTGGATCTCATGGTTGAAGCCCACGATGCCGGAAGGAGCGTCGTCCGGAACGAGATCGCGCCAGAGCTCAGGCCGAAAGCCGATGACGAAGTTCACTCCGCCAGTAGTGGTTCGGGGTTCACGGATAGCGGCGATTGTAGCGGCGAACTCTTTGTATTTCTCCGCGTCCACAAGATCAAACTCCAGGTACGCATGAGAGGATGTTCCAAGAGCGAAGATGCCGGCCTGAGGCGTATACATGCAGGAATTATATCGGGCGCCATCAGACATCATCGGATCGGTGCGGGGTATCGTGCATCCACTCAGTGAGAGACCGTATTTAGCAGAGCAGAGAAGGCTACAATCTGAAGGCGTCCGACAGTGATTGGAAGGAGCCAATGAAACGAATCGCGTACGTTGTACTGGTGGTCGGGGCTCTTAGCGCCAGTTTCTTGCTCGGACAGACCGCAGCTAACTTCGACAAGTGGTGGACTCCGGGGAACGACGCGCTGGCCGCCGCTCCACAAAATCACAAGCTTCTGTTTGAAAATGACGAGGTGAGAGTACTCGAAGTGACCGTGCAGCCCGGCGTTCGCGAACCGCTCCACGCTCACCGTTACCCGAGCGTTCTCTTTATTACATCTCGTCTGCGCATATGAAGGAATACTCGCCTGGCATCGCGACCATTGACCACCCTCGCAAAGAGGACGGTGGAGTCGTATTCCTTCCCATCGGCCCCCCGCATCAAATGGAGGACATGGAAACGACCAAGCCTCTGAAAGCTATCCGGTGGAACTGAAAAACGCCCGCTGAGCCAGGAGCAAACACATCCGATGAATAAAATCACTCTGAATGTGAATGGTCAGCAGCACATCGTGGCAGTTGATCCGGAAACGCCGCTGTTGTTTGTTCTGAACGACGAACTTGGGTTGCGCGGACCTCGATTCGGATGCGGCATGGCTCAGTGCGGAGCCTGCACCGTTATCGTGCGCGGGCAGGCTGTGCGGTCCTGTGTCATGCCGATAAGCGCAGTCGGTCGAGACGAAGTCACGACGCTTGAGGGTTTGGGCACGCCTGAAAAACCTCATCCAATTCAACAAGCGTTTATTCAGGAAGGAGCCGCGCAATGCGGGTTTTGCCTCAGCGGCGTGATCCTGACGGCGAAAGCCGTTCTCGACGTAAAACCGAATGCCTCTGATCACGAGATTCGCGATGCTTTGGGAGGCGTCTTGTGCCGCTGTTTCGCTCACACCCGCATGTTGCGGGCAATTCGAAAATATGCCGAGGGACGACGAGCATGACTCAGTCCCGCCGTGAGTTTCTGCAAAGTTCGGGTGCTCTGATTGTCAGTTTCAGCGCTCGGTCGCTAAGTCTGTTGTCCGGAGAGGGTCAAGGACCGTTCGGCACTCATCCCTCCCACATTGATCCGCAAAGGCTCGATTCGTGGTTAGCCGTCGGAGCCGATGGAATCATCACCGCATATACGGGGAAATGCGATTTCGGTCAGGGTATGTTTACGGCTCAATCGCAGCTGGTGGCGGAGGAGTTGTGTGTTCCGATCGCTCGCGTCAAGGTCATCCAGTGCGATACATCTGTTTGTCCGGATCAGGGAACTACGTCTGGAAGTCAATCGACGCCTACTAACTTTAACTACGAAAATCTCGCACTTGCCGCAGCCACCGCTCGCGAAGCCCTGCTGGGTCTGGCGGCTGTGAAATTAGGAGAGCCGGTCGAGCAGCTCAAAGTGGCGGATGGCGTCATCACGAGCAACATGGGGCGTCACGTCCGCTACGAGGAGCTTATCGGAAACAAGCATTTCAATCTTTCGCTAAGCGTGACGGCGAAGCGGCGACCTGCTTCAGATTGGACCGTGCTGGGTAAACCAATTCCTTCACTGGACAGAACCGCTCTGATGACTGGTCAGTTCGAGTTCGTTCACCACGTTCGCATCCCAGGAATGCTACACGGGCGAGTCGTGCGGCCTCCGGAAATGGGAGCAACGCTTGTCCATGTAGACGAACAATCGGTGCGGGGTGTTCCCGGGCTCGTGAAGGTCGTCGTCCGTAAGAATTTTGTTGGGGTCGTTGCCGAGACTCAGTACCAGGCAGGATTGGCGGCCCGGAAGTTGGCGGTTCAATGGAATCCAGGGCCGGGGCTTCCGTCGCAGAACGGCTTCTTCGAGTATCTGCATAAACAGCCTTCCCACGACGTTCTTAGCGTTGACTCCCGGGACACCGAGGCTCAGTTCGCTGCCGCAAGCAGGGTCGTCCGGGCCAAGTACACCTATCCGTACCAAATGCACGGGTCCCTTGGCGCATCGTGCGCAGTGGCCGACGTCAAGCCCGAGAGCGCAACGGTATGGTCGGCAACACAGTCGGTTTATCCAACCAGGAGCATCGTGGCAAAGCTTCTGGATATCCCGATTGATAAAGTGCGGGTGATCTATGTGCGCGGCTCTGGCTGTTATGGACTGAATGGTGCTGATGCCGTCTCCTTTGATGCGGCCATACTCTCTCAGGCGGTGGGAAGACCGGTACGCCTCCAGTTCTCACGTCAGGACGAAATGATGTGGGAGAACTTCGGTTCCGCGTGCGCGGTGGAACATCGTGCTGGACTGGCGCACGATGGACGCATCGTTGCCTGGGAGCGGGAGGACTGGGTAGCTTCGCTGGGCAATCGACCAGGCTACGATCAACCAGGGAACGTTATCACCGGCATGCTGCTAGGTTATGAACCGGAGCCACTTGAGCCACGCTCCACTAAGCCACCCGCAGGCAAGTTGCGGAACCGGAGCAACACAGTTCCATCCTACTTCGCAGGGTGCATTGATGGCAGCTGTGGGGGCGACGGAACCATCCGCAGTGAACGAGCACTGACGCATACGGTGCGTTCGCCGTTCTTCACCGGGCCGCTCCGCTCACCCTTGCGAATTCAGAACACGTTCGCCAACGAATGCTTCATGGACGAACTTTGCGCGCAGGCAAAATCCGATCCCGTTGCCTTCAGGCTGCAGCACCTGCAGAACCCACGAGTCATCGGTGTCCTCAAGGCTGCGGCAAATGCGGCGAATTGGCAGGCACGCCCTTCACCGAGGGCTGACATCTCTCCGGCGCAAACCGTCAGCGGACGTGGTATTGCCTGCGTCGCGTATGAAGGCGACAACGGCTATGCTGCGCTGGTTGCCGAGGTCGACGTAGATCTACATACCGGAACGGTCCGGCCGAAACACTTCGTAATTGCGTTGGACTGTGGTCCCGTCTCGAACCCTGATGGCCTGCGAAATCAGACCGAAGGCGGCATCCTGCAGGGCATGAGCCGCGCCTTGGTGGAAGAAGTTACCTGGGACAATCGGCATGTGACCTCCGTCGATTGGGAGACTTATAACAGCTTGCACCTCGATTACGAGATGCCCACCGTCGAAACCGTCTTTGTGACACCTGCCAATGTGCCCGCGACTGGTGCGGGAGAGACCGCCATAACAGTTGTTGCTGCTGCCATCGGAAACGCAATCTTTGATGCCACTGGTGCTCGTCTCCGGACCGTGCCGTTCACTCCTGAGCGAATGAAATCTGCGCTGCTTGAGAGTACCCAGAGTGCAGAGAGCACATAAGTGTGAAGAATCGGAGATTCATCTCCTCCCTTCCAGCTGTCGCCACAACCTTTTGCTTACTATCATCCCAGACGTTCGGGTCTCTAGTTATTCCGATCGCTTCCTACAATCCGGGTGCGAGAGCTGTCGCAGAGGCAGAGTTCCGGTATAGGTCGTTACTCTATCGCCGCCAGCACATAGTCAGTCAATATTTTTTCCGTCTGCTCGTGCATTCCGTGTGCGTTGTAATTTGTGCTGGTGATGACGACCGCCATATCGAGTGCGGGGATCGCGACTACCTTATTACCTCCGTTGCCCGACATAAAGAACGCCGGATAGTTCTTCTGTCCCGAATGAAAGGACTTGAGCCACCACAAATAGCCGTATTCGGTCGTCTCATCAATTCGGGCATGAGGGTTGATCGAGCTATGCACCCATTTTTCACTTACGATGCGCTTGTCTTGCCACTGGCCGCGATTGAGATAAAGTTGAGCGATCTTGAGAAGGTCACGGCTACTCAGCCGAAGTCCGCCGCCCGTTTGCGGAACGTTCATCGGAGAATAGACCCACTCGACATTCGTGATGTCTAATTTCTGAAAGAGCTTCTCGCTTGCGTAATGATCAGTGCGTGTGCCCGTTGCCTTTTGGAGCACTTCGCTCAGAGTGAACACGCCTCCGGTGCAATAACTGAAGTACCTCCCATAGGGAGGCGTTTCAGCCTGCTCGCCTAACCGCATGCGTCCCCGGATTGGCAAATCGAGTACGAATTGCGCCCAATCCTCCACCAGATACATGCGCTCTTCGTTACCTCGAGAAGCATCATTCCAGTCATCGCACTCCAAAGGCGAACTCATGGTCAGGAAATCTTCAATTGTGATAGCAGTTTTTCGGGGATCGGGATTCTGAATTCGGCGAGCGCGTTCCGGCAGAAGGGCGAGAACCTTCGCATCGACCCCGCTGAGCTTGTGCTCTTCGATGGCAATTCCGATTAGTATGCCTGTAATCGTCTTAGTCGCAGATCGGGTGTCCCGAAGAGTAGCAGCGTCACCATCGAAATAGTTTTCGTACGCAAGTTTGCCATGACGGGCGATCAAGACGCTTCCTATTTTATTGAACTCTCCGGAACGAATGGCGGTACCGAGCGAGCGCAGGCGAGCCTCAGAAAGACCCTCTTGGGCGCTGGACGCAATGGGCCAATCGCCAGGCGTTGAATCGGATGACACTTGGGTTTGGGAGGTTGAAGCAATCGAAAAGAACAACACGAGAATGAGTGCATTCCAGGGAGCGGCAGTCATAGATGACCTCGACTGTTTGACGCTGCACGCCCAGGTGAGTGAGCGGATGACATCTATAGCTATCGCAATAGAACGTGGCGGTGCATGTTCTTCCAATAGTCAAGAATTCTCTTAGGATTCCTCGGATCCTCGGGTCCGACTAAGCTAACGCGTAGAGATACTCGACGAAGGAGCGCACAGCCCCGTCAATCCCCTCAACCTTTGTATTCGTGGAATCGATTAAATAGTACTCATTCGGAGCATGCGCACCGGTGCCGTGTCCCAATCCAAAATGTCCGGCGGGAAGATTTAGAGATTCGGAAGTGAAAATGTATCCCGGCCAGGAACCGGCGGATCGAGGCCACAGCACGGGATCGAGACCCAGCTTGCGGTACGTCGCAATTTGCGCCTGGATTAGCTTCGAATCCTGGGAGGTCTGTGTCGGATCGTAGCCACCAGTCATATTGACCTCTATATCGCCGAAGCCGTGTTTGGCAAGGTGATCCTTAAGAAGCGCCAGCGTGCCGGCAGCGGTCATGTCAGGCACCAGCCGCATGTCAATCTTCGCGACGGCGCGATGTGGCAGAACGGTCTTTCCACCGGGCCCCGTGTATCCGCCGACCAAGCCCTCGATGTTGATCGTGGGTTTGGATTCGAGCAGCACCAGCGAGTCAAGCCAGTTTGTGTCATGCACCCAATGCTCAACGCCTAGCTGCTTCTTGACCATGGCTTCACTGCGTACGGCGGCGGCATCTTGAATCATCTTCATTTGTGCGGGACTGAGAGGCTTGGCCTTGTCAAAGAAACCCGCCACAGCAGGCGTGTGCCCATCGGACTCGATGAGCGTATTGAGCGCTTGCACCAGGTGCCACGCGGGGCTGTCCACCTGTGCCTCAAGGCTGGAGTGAACATCATGTTTAGGCCCTCGTCCCCATCGCTCTCCGCTGGAAACCAGTTCGAGCTCAACCACTCCCTTCGCGCCTAGTGATATCTGTAACCCTCCATCCGCGTCCTGGCCCGCTTCTGGCATGAAAACACCCATGCATTTCTTCAATGCAGCGGTGACCTTGGGCTGGTGGACAACCTCTGGAAAGTGCGTCGAACCAATCTCTTCTTCGCCTTCACAAACGAGCACCAGATTTACAGGCAGTTTTCTCCCGGCTGCCTTGAAGGCACGAAGGGCGCCAAGAAAGGCTGTTTCAGGACCCTTCTGGTTCACAGCCCCGCGACCCACGCAGATCCTGCCCAAGCCTTCCTTGTCCACGATCAGCCCTTCGAGCGGTGGCGACGACCACTCCGAAGGATCAAACTGCTTCACGTCGTACATAAAATAGATGCCGACCGTGGTTGCCGCACCTGCATCCAGAATGCCGAAGACCCCAGGCTTGCCCGTCGTCGGCACAATCTCGACGTTGGCGAATCCTGCATCGCGAGCGAGTTGCGCCATATATTCGGGGCCTTGCGGATAGTTCCGATTCTCAGCCGCAATCGAGGGCAAAGCGATCCAGTCCTGCAACCGCTTCACGTTCTCATCATGCATCTTCGGTATTTGACTCAGCACCGATTGCAGGTCAGGATTGTCGAAAGAGAAAGCAAAGGTTGGCAATGCTGTGAAGGCGGCTGCAACAAGCGAGCGGTGGATGAACTCACGACGATTAAACGCGTTATAGTTCGAGTCAGTCAATGTGCCCCCTAAACTCATTCCAAAAAAGCGAACGGTCGGCTTTTTATCGATGGCCATAATAACAGTTGGTTGGCTACAGACCAGCGATCTTTTCTGCATCGCACCGTAGCAATCAAGATTTTGCCGATATCGTATTCGGCGGATCGCAGCTGAGCCGATTCGACAACCTCATGCGAGACTCGCTGCTTACGTTGACCAATCACAGCCGTCAATCCTGCATGCATAAATGGTTGCCCGCATTTTTCCTGCTCTGCTCTCTTTCGGCATCCACCCAGACAAACAATGCGATGGCGATAACTCACGTAACCGTCATCGACTGCACCGGCGCAGCGGCCAAGCCGAATTCCACGGTTGTGGTGACCGGTGGTCTCATCAGCTCGGTCAGCCCGAGTGGAACCCTGACAATTCCCTCCGGTGCTCGCGTGGTTGACGCGAATGGCAAGTTCCTGATCCCAGGGCTTTGGGACATGCACGGCCACCTGACCGATGCCACGGCAGACGCTTTTCCGCTCCTGATCATGAACGGCGTGACCGGCGTGCGCGATATGGGCGGAGATCTCGCGCAAATCGATCGCTGGCGATCGGAGATTAACCACGGCACGCGCGTCGGGCCGCACATTATCCGCGCCGGTCCTTTTGTGGATGGGCCGAAAGAGGGAGTCACGAACCGACTCACGGTGCGCACGGAGGAGGAAGCACGGCAGGCGGTTCACGACCTAAAGGCCAAGGGCGTGGATTTCATCAAGGTTCACAATGCGCTCCCACCCGACGCGTTCTTTGCGCTGATGGATGAGGCTCGCAAAGAACACATACCGGTCGCTGTACACCTGCCTAAAGGGGTGAGTTCCGCTGAGGCTGCTGATGCCGGAGTGGCCAGCCTGGGACACATCGAAACCATCCGAATATCGCAGACGGCTGCCTCATTTTCAGAAGGCGGATCGTCCGATCTTCATCACTTTTCGAAGAGGGCTACGAGCGCCTCTACCGGATGAATGTCGCGACGAGGTTTTCCGGTGTTGTTTGCGATGTAACGGGACCAGATTTCATCTGCATGCGGCGGTCGTCATGCCGGAACATGTACACCTGCTGCTCACTCCGATGAGAGATCCCAATGGAGACATGTTCTGCCTGGTCGACATACTGAAAGGGATCAAAGGCGCATCGGCGCGGCGCGTGAATCAGGCTTTGGGAACCTGTGGACCGCTCTGGCAGGAAGAATCGTTTGACCATGTGATTCGCAACGAAGAGAGCATGCAGCAGAAGATAGACTACATCCGGCAGACTCCGGTCAGAAGAGGACTGGCGGGAGTTTCAGAGGAATATCCCTGGCTGTGGGTCGAGCAGGTGTAAACCGCGGAAATCGTGTAGGGCGGACATTCTTGTCCGCCAACTTTTTCCCACCCCATGCTTTTCGCGGGCAAGAATGCCCGCGCCACACAGAGCTAGCGGAAAAGGCCACGCTCATTTCTGAACGTAGCCTTTATTTATGCCGGCAACGACCTACTCTCCCACTCACTTTCGCGAGCAGTACAATCGGCCCTGCGGGGCGTGTTCGGAACAAAGATCGATTGTCATTCGTATTTCTTACGTTCAAGCGCATCATCGAATGCCTTGTCACGCTCGGCCCGCATTAACATGTTTTTACCGTCTCCACAGAAGTTGTGAGCCTTTGGCTCATTGTTATTACAGGTATCCTCGAATAGCACTTCTTCGGACAAAACGTCAACGACCTTATAGTCCAGATATGTATGAGGAGCGCCGAAACCTCGGCCCTCCTCCGTGGATGCTACGCACGAAGTGCGAACGGGGCTAAAGTCAATCCGTTCCAGAGTGACCACCGTGTCCTCGGTTGAATTTCTCTTGGCGTAGTTGTCTGCTAGGCGCGACACTGAAACCGTTTTTCGAAAACACCTTGGGAATTGCGGCCTTGTGACTCAGGGCTTGGGCCAGTAACCATTCGCCAACCCAAGAGAAGAAGGGACAAGAGCACGATGATTACGGCTGACCATTTGGATATTCGGTACGTGAGCTCACCAGAACGAACCCGAATCCATTCCTGCTTTAGGACTGCCTGCTTGGTGGTCAGCAGTCTCTCGTCGATATCTCCGAGTTTGCCGAAATCGGGCGGCCCACCAAGTGGGAGGACGGACTCGTGCTCTTCGAGCACGTTCAGAACGGCTATCGAGGGCCCCTCCCTGGGGTTCAGCCGTAGCTTGATCCTTGCCCAAGCTTCGTTAATACCCACGAAATCCTCCCTAACAGTTTTCCAAAGCTCGACACTATTTGGAAGCCCGGCCAGGTACGATCCGTGTATGGCATGAGCGTGCGTGATGACAGCTGCGATGTCTGATCTCAGCGCGTCAATCCACGCTTGGCGAAAGTCGGAGACCTTCTGCTCCTTGCTGATGATCAAGCCAAGGAGAGAGATCAGACCTGCTATCAGGGCCGCGACAATTGCACCGACGGCTTGGTCAGGCAGTCCCAGCATGAACGTAAGAAATTCCTAATCGGCTACGGTCGTGAAGATAGCACAGATGCCTAAAAGCGGAAAAGACCACGCTCATTTCTGAACGTGGCCTTTATTTATGCCGGCAACGACCTACTCTCCCACAGACTTTCGCGTGCAGTACAATCGGCCCTGCGGGGCTTAACTTCAGTGTTCAGGATGGGAGGGCGTGGAGCCACTGCTCTCCGCTGCCAGCTTCAGGCTGCCCAACCAGCGCTGATCGGTCTCCTCCAGTTTCTTCGACGAGTAGAAGAGGGTGAGCAGGAAACCGTGCATCGATTCATCCGTCTTTACGATCGTCTGGTCGTCGGCCAGCTGCGAAAGCTTCCAGACATGGATGGCCGTAGCCCCGAACGCCGATCCCGTCCAGGCAAACTGATTGTAGGATTGGACTAGCGCTAGCCGCGATTTAATGTGTGTACCGCCGGTCGTCCATGAGAATGTTGTTCCCGCTTGCAGCGGACCGGTCATCTCCGCGGTTGAGATATCCGTCTGCCACTTCGGCCAACTGTTCACATCGGTCAGCAGAAGCCAGACTTTTTCGATGGGGGCGTGAATGGTAATCCCAAGCGAGGCTTTGACAGGGGCGTCCTCGCGAATCTTACCGCTGCGCGCCAATTCATCGTCCGAGATGCTTGCCCCAAGAAAAATAAACGCAAGAATGATGCTGCGGCAAGAGATCATATACTCTGCCTTAGTAGGCTCAAGGCTTACTACGTAAACTCCGGCTACCTGGTTCCCGAGAAAAGCGAATTAGCCTCACGTTGAAGGCAGCGGGCAGGAGTGTCCGCTCTGCTCTTAAGTAATACGGAAAAGGCCACGTTCATTTCTGAACGTGGCCTTTATTTATGCCGGCAACGACAAGCACAGAGGGCTCATCTATCCCGTCGAAACTCCGAAATAACCTCGATCATCCCGACAATGCTTTCGTTCATTCTCTTCAGATCTTGTGCAGGGATCCAATACTCCTGATGCTCATTGCTGCCCACGGTGTGCACTTCGTAGTTGTTGAGGAACTCGGTCCGAAGTCGGAACCGCAGCACGTATCCGGCGAAACCCAACTCTCATCCTTCGTATTCCAGTCACGAGCAATCTGCGTCGCATACCCCTCACTCAACACCGGGTAGAAGAACGGCTGCTGAGGCAATCGAGGCGGGAACTTGCAAAATCCGGACGCCCTAATCAGGTCGAATTCAGCTTGCCCTACTGGACGGTATAGTCTGATGACTTCATCCGGCATGGAATCCAAGAATAATGCAAAAGCGAAAAAGGCCACGTTCATTTCTGAACGTTGCCTTTATTTATGCCGGCAACGACAGGATTTTATCCTGAGGTGAAGCCGAAGGGCTCCCACACACTTTCGCGTGCACCTAAGTCGGCCCTTGGAAACGCTAGTGCAAGCTCAACGCAGCTTTTACTTGCGCCATCTGTTCTGGCGCAAACAGCAAGTTAAGATCTCCATAGACCTGCGATCGCGATTGAGACACAGTTGCAAAAACAATCATGCGCTGCCCGGCCCGAATTGGCGGGTCCGGCAGGTTGAAGCAAGCGCCGAAGTGCACCGTTATTTTCTTATCTGTCCACTCGCCGTGCAGAACTTGCTCAAGGTCATAGTTGATGGGAAAAATCGGCTGTACCTTGCAGACGATTGGTTCTTGCAGATGAGGAACCGGCTCACGCGCCGTTCCCACAAACACAACCACGCGATTGTTATGATAGGGGCGACCGTGATGACGCATGTACCGTGAAATCCTGTTCTTCAGATCTGCATTGAGAAATGTTTGTGCCTTCTGCAAATTCGCCGGGGTCGCTGGCAGTATCAACTCCTTCTGGCTCGTCCAGGAATCTTTGCCGGAAGGCACGGCAAGCACCAGAAGCTCATCCTGGGAAGAAAAACCGCTCCCAAAACGGCCGCATTTCGGATACGCCACCTTTACCCGATTGGGCGGAGCGAACCCAAATGGAACCGTTTCCACCGAATAAGTGATGGTCTGGCCGCTGGGAACTTTGCAAGGTAGGCGACTTGGATCCCTTTCAAGGATCCTGCCCACGAACAATACCGGATAACTGGCATGCTGCACGATTCGCTGTGTGGCTTGTAAAAAGATCGTAACCCGCTGGTCGGATACCGCAGCCTCATGTCCGGTGATTGCAGTCAGGGCGCAGGCCGAACACAAAAGGGCAAAAATCCGCATATTAAGTAAGACTCCACGCCCGACCAGTTAGTTTCCACCCAAAAGGAAAAGGCCACGCTCATTTCTGAACGTGGCCTTTTGTTTCACGCAGATTTCGTCATTTGTTCTTCCCAGCTTCGCCCGCAAACTCCGGCGGCAAAGGATTGTCGGGCCTTTCCTCGTCCCATAAAATACTGAGCACCCACCAGCGCTTCCCATCGTTGATCAGTTGAATGCTGTTAATACCCCGCTCAAACGGCTTGGCTCCCGGGACGCGTCGCGATTCGTAACTGCTGAAGACCTGCGCCACGTTTCCATAACTTTGCGCTCGATTCACGATCGCATTCTCGTAGAACGGATCCTTTTTTAACACGTCTCCCGCCATCGTCACAAAATCGTCGACCCCCAACAAATTCACCACCACCCTGCCGTCCTGCGCCTTCATAGTCTGTGTAAAACGCGCCTGAGGGACAAACAGGGAACGAAACCGTTTCCAATCGCGATCACCCGTCGGACCCGAGATCACGTCATAAATCGCCAGCAATATGCTATCCAGCGACTTCACGTCTTCCGCGCGCGGAGAAGAAACCTGCGAAGCCAAGTCTGTACCCTGCGCACCTGACGAACTGGCTGGCTTGGCGTCCGACGAGCGGCCATCCTGTGCTGAATTTTGAGCAAGAGCAACGACCGTAAGCAGCAGAACCACTCCCAGACTTTTCAAAATTCCTCCCCTGCCTAAGAATTTGCCCATCGCCCACACCCCTCGCATTCTCCGCACGGGGTCGCGACTTCCTCTGGCATCGGATCAAGAATAATGCAAAACGGAAAAGCCAACCTGATTTCTCCCTTAACTACTCAAACTACTCAGACCCCTGCCATCCTCTCATTTCATTATCACGGGGCACTCGGTACCTTCGTAATCCTTCCCTCGCGAATTCGCTAGGGTGCGAGCATGAGCCAGCAAATACTTCTAATATGAGGAACTTTTCCGTTTTCGCCACGCTGCTGTTCTGCGCCTTGGCCGCGAACTCATATGCGCAAAATTCCTACTGGACGTGCTGCCGACAGCGAGACGATCCCTTTGGAGCCCGCCAGCCTCCACGCCGGCCGCATCTACTATCCCGCTGTCGGGGGCGGCGACATGCATGTGCACATCGACTCCAGATACCCGGTCACCGTGGCTATGACCTGGGCCGACGAATGGAACGCCGCCGTGCGGAGCCCCGGAGCCCCTGCGAATTTCAGCTTCCTCTGCGTGAAGGAGCATGTCACCAGCGCGATTTACGAGTGTCATCTTCCCTCCGAACACCCCATGGTTATCACCTTCCGCGATGAGCGCAGGCCCGAGAAGCCCGCCCTCGCCACTATTGGCGCCATCCTCGGACCCGGAGTGCGGCAATTCATTTCCCCCAACGATCTCCACATCCAGTACTACAATTACCTTCAGCCTGAGTTCAACTGGCGCCGCATCCTCGACGAAAAATACCAGATCACGCCGGCACCCAAGGTCTACAGTCTGATGACTCCCGACCACGACGGCCAGGAACTCAGCCTGAAGATCAAGTCGCCCATCCCCCTGACGGTCGCTCTGCTGCCATCGCATCTTGCCGACCAGGTCTACGACAAGACCATGACCCTCACCGACGCCCTCGACCAAACCGGCTGCAAGGAACGTGGCGTCCAGTCGATGAGCTTCAACTGCACTTTTAACGTCGCCAATGGCACGCAAACCCTGCTGATCCTCCCCGACATCGATTTTTCCGGCCACAAGAAAGCCACTGTCGAGGCCGACACGGTAAAGTGCGTCGAGCATTGTGAGCTGTTGAGCCCTCCAATCCGAGTGCGGAAAATTACGCCAAACGGAAAAGGCCACCTCATTTCTGTCGATGGCCTTTATTTAATGCCGGCAACGACCTACTCTCCCACACACTTTCGCGTGCAGTACAATCGGCCCTGCGGGGCTTAACTTCCGTGTTCGGGATGGGAACGGGTGGAGCCCCCGCGGTAAGATCACCGACAACTTGAGAGCAGCTTCTAGCTATTAGCTCTGTGGCCTTTAGCTTGATTCTCCCGGCCTAACATCATCGCCATCCCAGCGGGAGAACATCCGCTGCAAACTTGTGAAAGATCCTGAGGACGAAACCTCACAACTGAATAGATTGGGTTGACTTACTCTCATATTTGTTTACTTCCGATTTCAGTCATGTTACTTCGGCTTTTCGTCGGCGCACAGTCGTCAGTTCTTGCTTCTCATCCCCGCCCAAGTTCTGGCGGCGGTTGAGATTCGCATTCAGCTCAGTCCAGGTTCTGACTGAGTGCTGAATGCTGAGAGCTGACGGCTGTTTCTGCACCGAGTAAATTTTATGGTCAAGCCGAACGGGCGATTAGTGCGGGTAAGCTTCACACATTACTGCGCTTTCACTTCCCGTCTATCAACCAGGTAGTCTTCCTGGGCCCTTCTTAATCCCTTACGGGTTGGGAGATCTCATCTCGAGGAGTGCTTCCCGCTTATATGCATTCAGCGGTTATCACTACCGAACTTCGCTACCCAGCTATGCCGTTGGCACGACAGCTGGAACACAAGAGGTTCGTCCATCCCGGTCCTCTCGTACTAAGGACAGGTCCTCTCAAATCTCCTGCGCCCACAACAGATAGGGACCGAACTGTCTCGCGACGTTCTGAACCCAGCTCACGTACCGCTTTAATAGGCGAACAGCCTAACCCTTGGAACCTTCTACAGCTCCAGGATGCGATGAGCCGACATCGAGGTGCCAAACCGGAGCGTCGATATGAACTCTTGGCTCCGATCAGCCTGTTATCCCCGGCGTACCTTTTATCCGTTGAGCGATGGCCCTTCCATGCAGAACCACCGGATCACTAACGCCTACTTTCGTACCTGCTCGACTTGTAGGTCTCGCAGTCAACCACGCTTATGCGTTTGCACTCGTCGGCTGATTTCCAAACAGCCTGAGCGTAGCTTCGCGCGCCTCCGTTACTGTTTAGGAGGCGACCGCCCCAGTCAAACTACCCGCCTAACTATGTCCCTCTCCCAGTTCATGGGAGTAGGTTAGAACCACAGAACTCGCAGGGTGGTATCTCACCGGTGGCTCCTCCAAGCCCGAGAGCCTGAAATCAAAGCCTCCCACCTATCCTGCGCAGCAAGTGCCATAGTTCATAGTTAAGGTGTAGTAAAGGTGCACGGGGTCTTTCCGTCTAGTTGCGGGCAACCGGCATCTTCACCGGCACTACAAGTTCGCCGTGTCACTCATTAAGACAGTCGCACTTTCGTTACGCCATTCGTGCAGGTCGGAACTTACCCGACAAGGAATTTCGCTCAACTTTGTTACAGCTTCGCGGCTCTTAGCTATTAGCTCTTAGCCTTTAGCTTGGAGCGATGAAGTGGGATGAACATTTCTGTCATCCTCTGCATGTCGCCATGCAGTTCGGACTATATCTTTTCCAATTTGAGTTGGAATCCGGCATATAGTCTCTGAGGATTCCAGCAGGATGGGAAGCGCAACCTCAGGGGCTAAAGCCCTTGAGATTTTGCCACCGTTACGGCACGACTGAAGTCGTGCCCTTCCACAAACCTTGCGAGTTCGTGTTTCCTGCTGGCCTTTCCTGCTGATTATCTGCACCCAAACGCATTGTCACGCGAAGTCCCTCAGGGGCTAAAGCCCTTAAGTTGTGAGGCCTCGTTACGGCATGGCTAAAGCCATGCCCTTTCAAAGCACTTCGCGTAGCGTGGGATACTCAGACCTTCCAGCATATAGCCAGATTTTACTAAGGCTAGCGAACCTAACCTTAGGACCGTTATAGTTACGGCCGCCGTTCACTGGGGCTTCAGTTCGAAGCTTCACCTTGCGGTTGACCTCTCCCTTTAACCTTCCAGCACCGGGCAGGCGTCAGCCCCTATACGTCGTTTTCGACTTTGCAGAGACCTGTGTTTTTGTTAAACAGTCGCAGTGCGCATTTCTCTGCGGCCTCTTCGGGCTTTGACACCCTAGTGAGGCACCCCTTCTCCCGAAGTTACGGGGTTAATTTGCCGAGTTCCTTAACAAGTGTTCTCACGAGCGCCTTTGGATATTCTCCTCGTCTACCTGTGTCGGTTTGAGGTACGGTTCCCTTACGTTCTCCTTAGAGGTTTTTCTTGGCAGCGTGGAATCGGCAGCTTTCACCCATACGGGTTACTGCTTTGCGTCTCAGTGATAACTTCCCGGCGGATTTGCCTACCGGAAACACCTTACACGCATCGACCGTCATAGCCATAGGACGGCCTGCTTATCCTCCTGCGTCACCCCATCGTGATAACGAACACAAGGGAGGTCCGGAATATTAACCGGATGTCCATCAGCTACGCCTTTCGGCCTCGCCTTAGGGACCGCCTGACCCTGAGCGGATTAACCTTTCTCAGGAAACCTTAGACTTTCGGCGCGGAGGGTTCCCACCTCCGTTATCGCTACTTATGCCGGCAGGGTCTCTTCTCAACCGTCCACCAGTCTTTTCAGTCTAGCTTCAAACTGTTGAGAATGCTCTCCTACCACGCATGGCTGTTACACCATGCATTCGCTGCTTCGGTACCAAGCTTGAGCCCCGTTATATTGTCGGCACCGGACCGCTTGACCAGTGAGCTATTACGCTTTCTTTAAAGGATGGCTGCTTCTAAGCCAACCTCCTGGCTGTCTGGGCGTTCCGACTTCCTTTCCCACTTAGCTTGGATTTGGGGACCTTAGCAGGCGATCTGGACTGTTTTCCTCTCGACGACGAAGCTTAGCCCCCGCCGTCTGACTCCCGGATTGGTTGTTCAATGGCATTCTGAGTTTCGTTGGGTTCTGTAAGCTGGAAAGCCCCATAGCCCATCGAGTACTTTACCACCACGACAAATCATCCGAGGCTAGCCCTAAAGCTATTTCGGAGAGAACGAGCTATCACGGAATTTGATTAGCCTTTCACCCCTACCC
>CAVUQA010000018.1:580000-670898 GCA_963743375.1 uncultured Acidobacteriota bacterium
GCTCTTTCGACCATTGCCGCCGTCAAAACTGGAACAGCCCAGAATTCGACCTTGTAATCAGCGTTGCCGATAAGTTCCAAGATCAACCGCACATCGGGTGCTCCACCAATTCTCAGCAGTCCCAACGCAACGCCCTTCATTGCTGGAACAAGTTTCTGCTTCCTAAGAAAGCGCCTCAGTAAGCTAGCATCACGCCGACGGGCGGTTCGCGATATCAAGTCTCCAACAGCTTGGGACGCTGGATCATACAAGGGCAGCACCTTGCTTGCGGGAAAGGGCAGCCCGGATTCGTATACCGCATCGAGGACTCCCGACGCCACGGTGCTTCCGCTCTGCAGGAGTTGGAATACGGTCTTCATTCTCCTCTTGGCGACCGCGCGGAGGGCCAAAGCTAGAGCGTAAGCATACTTTTCCCCCGCTGTGGCACTTTCCGACTGGAGCTTTGCGATCACGTCTTTCCGGTCGGCCCCGCTCCCATATCTCAGAAGGCCACACACGCCGCGGATTCGCACAAGGTGGGCCCTTGCCCTAAAATCCCTTCTGTATTCTTTCAGGAGGCCGGGTTTAGCACTGTTTGCGAAAACCTTACACTGCACAACAAGGTCGCTGCGCCTCCAAAGCCATTTTATTGCCTCCCCCTCTTCGGGACTCACAAACCTTTCAAGGGCTTCACCGGCGGCTTCTTGTACTAGCGGAGCTCTGTGTGAGCGCAACCTGAGGAGGACCGGGATATCATTCTTTACCGCGAAGCAACGTATGTACAGTGCCAGCTCCGCTTGCAATTTGTACTCCGAAAATGTCTTGGCGAGCAGCGAGAGCGAAACAGCCCGCGACATGCGTAGCAAGAATCGACATGCTGACCGGGATACTGCGGCCTCGGGGTCTTCCGCCGACCTCTGAGCCCAGACGACTGGGACCTCAGGCTCGATCCCCTGCAGGAAATACTCAATCGGACCGTTCCCATGCAGATGGCTCATGAAAAGCGCTTCGACCTCAGCAGGGGAGCAATGAATCCGGGTGCGATGGAAGTAAATTCCCAAGTGCTCCTTGAAGGTGAGCAGTTCTCCCGTACTTTCATACGCGCCCGACTTCGCGCTGAGAACGTCACGTAGAAGCCTGCTTTCGCGTTCGCCGGGCGCTACCAACTCGTCACTGATTCGCTGGCTTAAGAAATCATGAACGATCTCCCATTGATCTTCTACCGCGTGCACGAGACGCAGATTCTGGAGATCCAATAGGCACGAATCTACGAGGCTAGGGCCTATGCCGGTCTGGCTTGCAATGTCCTCGCGCGTTTTCCGTTGGCGTCGCTGATTGGCGGACAAATTAACCAAAATCGATCGGCATTCTTGCGCGTGAGCCCCGAGACGCAGCAATTGGTCAGAAAGATACCTCCCGATCAGGTGCTTGGCTCCGCCGACTTTTTGGTAAAGCCCGATGGTTGCTGGCTTCTCGCCGTCCTCAGAAACCTTGATCAGACCCTCGGCGGCCATTTGAAGGAAGGGAGGGTACAGCGAAACTCCTACACTGCTCAGACTTTCTGCCCCCACATCTGAGACAATCCGTTCCACAAGAGTCTGGAAATAACCTTCTCGTACATTTGGAAACTGCGAGTAAAAAACTGTACCGAGTGCGGTCTTGGCTCCAATGTCGCTGAGTGGGCCGAGGTAGTATCGCGGCAGACCGGATGCCGAACTCGAGATCTGTTGCCAGAACCTGCCAACCCTAGGCTCGGCATCCCCCCTGTAACAAATAACCAAGTGTAAGTTTGCCTTGGGCGCGTTATGCGCATCGGCAAGTGCTTGGAGCAAGCCGCTGCTCTTTGAGGCGTCCAGCGTAGGAATAATGTCCTCGAATTGGTCAATCACTATCAAAAGCTTGCGATCCTGGTACGCGCTAGCGATCAACTGAAAGACGTCGCGAATGCCGACCTGTGGCGCCGGACCCTGCATTAGTTGATGCCACAATGTAGGAGGTATGCTGCGACCAGGGTCGTCGAGGGGCCTGCACCAAGCGACCGACCATCCGCGCGCTCTCAGGGTAGGGAAAATTCCTGCCTGAACCAAGGAAGTCTTCCCTATTCCCGAATCGCCAATCAACAATGAAAGCGGGTGCACTGCAAGAAGGTCGCATACGGAACTTACCTCCGTTTCACGGCCTCGAAACGACGCTGCGTCCCGCTCGGTGTAGTGCTCCATCCCCAAGGCACCGGTACGGCCTGCGCTAGCAATTCGCTGGCTGTCCTTAGGGCGAAAAATGTGACCGGTTCCAACCCCGATTTTTCTGAGGATGTCTCTGAGGACATCGAGAGGCAGCGCTTGGGGATCAAGGAACATCGTGACGACATGTTTCTTCTTCAGTTCCGCTTTGAATTTCTCTAGCGCTGCAACCTGTCCTGGATCCCGATCAATCTGATCCACCGGCCATGAGGCTCTTCGGTCGAGCATATACACCAGTAGCCCGATTAGCTCGCCTTCCTCAAGCTTCCTGAAAGCTTCCCTATATTCGAGTTCGATAATGGAAACCCCAGCGGTGGGGTCCATCGTGCCGTATCGTTCTGCATAGATTCCAACAAATAAATTGCTCCCGCGAACCTTCTCCACGCAGTAGGAGGTCGGCTGGGTCTCGTCGCTTCCAAAGGTTTCCATGCTCACGAGGTCGGCAGGAATTACGGAAAGGAGTTTGAGGACATTTTCACGCACGCCCTTCAGGTCCTGCATAGTCGAGCTCAGGAATATGCGAAGGTCCATATCTCCCACATGGTTGCGCGCATGCGTCCGCGCAGCGATTCTAGGCTGAATCAGAACGTCCGGCAAGAGATTCGAGTCTGGGTGCTTCGCGGCGATTAGAGATTTTTGGGCTCAGCCTGCTGCATCCCCTGCGGCGCCTTAATCATATTTCTGGGCTTACCCAGGACTTGCGTCCTGGGCTATTTTGCGCCGTCCCTTTCGGGGCTGGCGTGGTGGGCATCTTTTGCTGTGTCATCGCGGGCTTTCCGGAGTCCCGCCACAGCAACGTTGGAATGCCTTGATGCGGCGCTGGCGACGTACGCGAACAGAGCAGATCCCTCGGCTTCGCTCGGGATGACAGTTATTAGAGGGTCATTGAGTCCGAACGGGATGACACGGTGGAGGGCGCTCCCTCCTTCGATTGCGCTGGTCGGTGGGCGTCAGAAACGCAAGGTCCCTCGACTTCGCTCGGGATGACAAAGTAAGGGGGGATGACAGTGGGTGAGGTTTTACGCTTCTCTTGTTTTGAGCATTTCTTTGCTGTGCCAGTCAGCGGACAGGTCTTTGAACTTTGGATTGGTTCTGGCGATCAGCCACAGCTTCTTTTCCCTGCGCCAGTTTTTTAGTTGCTTCTCGCGATTGATGGCTTTGATTACGTCGTCGAAGCTTTCCCAGTACACGAGGCGGGTGGCGTTGTAGCTGTCCGTGAAGCCTTCGCATTCGTGGGTTTTGTGCTGGTGGATTCGCTCGGTTAGGTTGCTGCTCATGCCGGTGTAGAGTGCGCGGCGGGAGGCGCTTTGCAGCATGTAAACGTAGTAGCAATGTTCTCGGCGCATGCGCTAGCGATCTGTCATCCCGAGCGGAGCATCAGCTTCGCGTTAGCGAATCTGATGCGGAGTCGAGGGACCTTGTGTTTATTGTGTGCGACGCCGATGCGTGCGTCTGTGATGCTTGTCACTTGCGATGGCGGAGGAAAACGCAAGGTCCCTCTTGAGTTCACGAATCACGCGGTTCATGCGACTTTTCCTTTCTGAGAGGCAGGTTTATTCTGGGCTCTCATTGATTTGACCAGGTCGGCCGCTGACGCTCCCTCGAGCGACAAACCATAGCCGACTTCGCGGACAATGCGCTCTTTCAACGGCTGAATGAAATGTACGCGCGTATTGCGGCGGGTCACTTCGGGAGCCTTCAAGTACAACGCGGCCAGTTCCCGCGCCCGACTGAGTGCTTTACCGTCCGGCACAACCTCGGCAACCACTCCCCATTCATATGCGGTACGCGCCGTGAGCGGCTGGGGGTTCAGCAGGAATGCCTCGGCTCGTCCTGCTCCGGCGCGATAACTCCATGTCGTGAAGACGCCGTCACCGGGCGCTATGCCCGCGACGAAGTGCGCTACATCCTGGAAAGTTGCGCCCTCGGCCGCCACAATTACGCTGGCCAGCAGCGCGTAGTCGGAGTGCACATGGGCGCGTCCTTCGATCGCCGCGATGACCGGCACGCGTATGTTGGCGATATTTTCCAACACCTGAACACCCTCGTCATGAACCTGGCTCCAAACTCCGGGGTCGCTAGCGTCGCCAAAAGAGGACCAATCGACATCGGTAATGAACTCCCCGCCTGCGCCGTTCAGGATCACGATCTTGTTGGCTCGGTCTTGCGCAATGCGGTAGAAGGCTTCGACAAATTCCGTGTGAGCTTGAGCGCTCATAATGAACGGTCCGCCATTGTTGTGGAATTCAGCAACCAGCACACCGTCGGCATCTCGCGTCAGCTTCAGGTTGTGATAGGCGGTGAAGTAGTCGGCTTGCATGGTAATCTCCTCTCAGGTTTGTACCCTTGCTAGGGTGAATTCTTGCTAGTGGCTTGGGCCTGCAGTTAATGTCCGCAACTGCCGTAGAGTTTCCGCAGGCTCAGGACGAATTGTGTAATCCGCATTTACTTCGGCCGCACGAATAATTCCTTGCTTGTCGATGATGTAGCGCGCAGGCATCGGCAGTCGGTATTCAGCCTCATCGTTGAATCTGTCCAGAGTGCTGCCGAAGGACTTGTAAAGATCGCGCAAGTAATCCGGCAACGTGAAGACCAGTCGAAACTCCTCAGCGGTCTTGAGGTGAAGATCCGTCAAGATGTCAAATGTGAGGTTGAGCTTCTTGTGCAGAGCGCGCGTATACCGTTCGAGCTCGGGAGTAATGACGATGAGTTCCGCGCCCGCCGCTCGCACCTCGGAATGAATGTCCTTTAGAGCCTCCAGCTCCATGTTGCAATAAGGTCACCAGTGTCCTCGGAAGAAGCTGACGACGAGCGGACCTTCACGGAGCAGATCGGCCGAGGCTACCTGCGCGTGATCTTGATTGAATAACGTGAAGCTGGGAGCGCGATCCCCAACTTTCAAGGCCCGCTCTTCAATTCCGGTAGCCTTGAGCTCGGTCGTGGCGCGATGCATGGTTTCGATTGCTTCGTGCGGCGCATGATAAGGCGGAGCTCCGGATTCGAACGATTCCTTGAATCCATCTAAACGCGATTGAAGACTTGCCATTCTATTTTCGGTCCTTTCGCTTTGTCGAATACGACATAAAGGATTGCAGCACTCAGGTGGCAACAATTAGACCACCTGCGGCACGAATGACCTCCCCGGTGATCCAGGCTGATTCATCTGATGCCAGGAACACTGCCAGGGGTGCGATATCAGAAACGCGACCGAGCCGGCCGAGCGGCGTCTTCGCAGCCAGAGCCGCGCCGGCACCACCTTCAAAGGTCCCCGCGGCTACATTGCCTTCGGTTTCTGTATGACCGGGAGCGATGGCGTTGACGCGTATCTTGCGCGGCGCCAGTTCGAGGGCCAATCCCCGCGTCAGCGTTTCGATGGCGCCCTTCGTGGAAGCGTAGAGCAAGGCTCCCGCCACCGGATGCGAGCCCACGATAGAGCTGAGGTTGATGATGCTGCCGCCGTCGGGCCCGAACCGCTTCATCGCCTCCTGCACGGTGAGAATCGTGCCGAGCACGTTGATGTTGAAGTGGAGATGAAAGCTATCTTCGGTGATCTCCGCGATGGCGCCGAACCGGAATACTCCGGCGTTGTTGATCAAAACGTCCAGCCTTCCGAACGCAGAATCTACTTCTTTGAATAATCGCGCGACGTCTGCAGCCTTGGACACGTCGGCCCCGACCGCGATCGCCTCGCCTCCGTTGTCGGTGATCGCGCGAGCGACACGTTCGGCGCCTTTCCGGTCAGAAGAATAGTTCACGGCCACGCGCGCGCCCTCAGCCGCGAAGGCCGTTGCAATCCCCGCACCTATGCCTTTGGACGCGCCCGTCACTATTGCAACTTTATTAGACAGTCTGCTCATAGTTCACCGTTGCTCTTGATCCGACTCCCCGTATCACTAGTGTTTAACGGCCACCGCGATCTGTTGAACTACGAATACCACCATAATCAACAGTATCGCCAGCGGGGCGGCGTTTCGTCGCAATGCGGGCAGGTTCGGCCTGCAGTTGACAAAGGCCCGCAGTCTAACGCTGTAACTTGCGTCGACTCGCAGTCGATTTCTGGCGTCAAGCACGACGTTGCTCAGAAATGACTGCGTGCTGCGCAAATGTCGGACGGCGGTCTCTGAGATCGCAGACGGGCTCAGTCGGAATCGGTCGACCCTCTGAATCTGGATGCTGGTACTCTGCGCTACACCCCGGAGCCAAGACTGGATTTCTTGCCGGATTCGAGTTACGGTTTTGCTCCGCGTTGGCAATAAAGCCAGCGCGCTAGTTGCGCTTCGAAACCTGCGAATGGCGGCCTGGAACGCGTTGGAGGGGTGCCACCCAGTCTGGGGTAAATAACGGGCATGCCAGTTCGTCATCTGCGTCGGAAATTTCGGACGGTGTTTGACGGCAGCCTTGATTCGAATATTAATATTCGTCACTTTAACTACCAGTCGAGATCCGATGCGGCGGACACTCCTGACTGTCCGAATGGCTCGGCCATTTACAACTGCTGCCCAGCGGATACACGTTCCCCCGATGTTTGGCCGGAAATCGGAGCTCTCCGCCGCATCATCGCTCAATGCGCCTCGAACTCCTATGCCCGGAAGATATATGTCATCGAAAGCGGTAGCTGGGCTGCCTTGCAGATCTGGAGCAACTTCGTTTATCCGATCGTCCTCGGGCGCGCTCATGTGACAGTTCCTCCTTGAGATGGATACAAAGTCACTGAAATTGCAAACCGCCGTGCTGGTTGAACCAACGGGAATTTAGCCCGGATTTTCGATTGTTTGGAGCCGAATCGCGTTGCCTGCTATTGAGGAGATTCCTCGTCGCTGCGGCATGGGCAACATCCCACTACTCGGTTTCCTTCGGCGTGCCCGACTGATGCATCGATGTCAGGAAGAAACTTTAGGGCTTGGATTCTTGTAGAAGGACGACATCGGAGTCGGTGTGGCCCCGGAGAACGCCGAGCTTCTTCCCATCCGGCGACCAGTGAAACGAAAAGATTCGCTCGGAATTGAAGTGCGTAATCTGTTGTCCGGGGCCGCCATCGATAGGCTGAATCCAGACGTTATCCACCCCATTCTCGGCGATAGGATAGGCGACGGATTTTCCATCGGCGGTGAATTGCACGCCCCTGGAGATTCGTGGATTGGGTTCCACAAAATGGGGCGAGCTGAGAGTTGCCGCATCCAACAGGGCAATTCTGTGAGTGCCCGTCCCGGCGTTCGGATTTACCATTTCGATTCCATACGCCAGGGTTTTTCCATCGGGTGAAATGCCCATACCGCGCCCCGTCAGAAATCCACCCGCAACACTGCTGCCGGGAACCGGTTCCGGTTTACCAGAACCGTCCAGGGGGACTCGCCACAGTTGTTTGGTATCGGCGAAGTAGTAGACCCAGCTGTGATTGGCCGCGCATACCGGAAACGGGTCGAATATGCTGTCTGCCAGCTTCACCGGATGGGAGCCGTCCACATTAACCCGCCAGATGCTAAGCGAATTGTTGTCGTGAAGTGCCCATGAAAAAACTATGTAGCCACCGCACTGCCACAAACTTAGAATGTTCGCCGCCGGGTCGCTAACCAGTTGGCTGGGATTGCCTCCATTGGCGTCCACGCGCATAAGTTGCGATTCGTCGGATGTGAGCAAGCTACCATCGGCCGTCCAATTGAAATACAGGATGTGTTCTCCTCCGGAAGCTAACGGGCTAATGTCGGCAGAGGCGCTGCCCTCGCCGGGCAGAACATAAAAGTTGCTTACCACTTTTTGTTGCACCGTGGCCAAAGCCTTGCCATCGGCTGAGAGACTCAAAGTCGCATAGCTATTCGTATCGCGCGAAATGGGACGCAACTGACCGTCAGCCAGGCCGACGTAGCCGATCTGGCGGCGGTTGAAGTTAGGTCCTTTTTGCTGATAGTTGACAAAGAGGCCATCCCCAGCGGACGACCAACCCATTTCAAAAATCGCTTTATCAGCAAAGGCGAGGGTTTGTATTTTTCCTGTCTGCAAATCGAACAGATGGATCCCACCAAGAGCGTTGCCCGGCTGGAAAGCGGGATAGGCGATCCTCTTGCCGTCAGGAGACCACGTCAGCGAACGTGCCAACCCGCTCTGCAGAAGCCCAATGAGCAGCACTTTTTCATCACCGCCGTCCAGGTTGGCACTCAGCAGGCGATACTTGCCAGGCTCCGGATTGTTGGCACGGATGTAGGCCATTCGTTGGCCATCAGGTGAAAACGTGAACGCAGAATCCACGTCGTGGACCACAGCCTTTGGCGTACCGCCCAGTACCGGGGTGCGATAGATATTAAAGTCGCTGGCGATGGCGTTCTCGGCCTTGCGGAAATAAATGTAGTTTCCATCAGGCGAGAATGCGACGTTAGGAATGGCAGACGAAGGAGGGACCACTTGCGTGTCGCTTCCGGTCGCCACGTTGCGGAGCCACAGGCTGTTCAGCCCTTTGTCGTTCATTACCGTCAGCACGTATTTTGCGTCGGGAGAGATTGCAGCAACCACGGCCCGGTTGGAATTGGTGACTTGGGTGATGGCGAAGTTCTGGAACGGCGTGGATGCTGTCCTGTGCAAGACGGAGTAAACACCCAATCCAGCCGCACCCAGAATCACCAGCGCGGCGATCGCACCCACAGCAACTGCCAATTTGTGTTTTTTCGCGGCGGCAATGGCCGAACTGCTCGTGGTTTGTCCGGAAATATGTGCGGGCTGCGTCGGCATCGCCGCCGTATCGACGGACAGTGATGGCCCCGGCACAGACGCTTGCGAAACGCTTTCCAATGCGACTGCGACCGATCCCGAACTCGTCGCGCGATGGCGTGTATCCGTTTCTCGTTTCAGCCGCTTCAAGTCGGCTCGCATCTCCGCCGCACCCTGATAGCGCAGTTCCCGGTCTTTCTCCAACGCCTTACTAACGATGCGTTCCAGTTCAGCGGGCACATCAGGATTGAGCCGCACAACAGACGTCGGCTCCGCATCCAGAATGGCTTTGAAAACAACTCCCGAGCTTTCCCCACGAAAGGGCAGGGTGCCAGTAGCCGCCTCATAGAGCACTACGCCAAAGGAAAACAAATCTGTCCGTGCGTCCAGTTGCTTGGCGCGCACTTGCTCCGGCGACATATAGGCGACAGTGCCCAGCGCACTGCCGGGACTCGTAAGATGATTTTCGGACTCGAGGGTCGGGGCGCTCATGGCAAAGCTCTCCGGCTTCAGAGTGACCTTGGCCAGCCCGAAATCCAGAATCTTGGCGCGCCCGCGCTCGGTAACAAAAATGTTCGCCGGCTTGATGTCGCGATGAACAATCCCTTTGGAGTGGGCGGCATCAAGTGCATCGGCGATCTCAATAGCCAGGCCGAGTAAAACATCGGTCTCGATGGGCTTTCCGGCGATGCGGTGCTTCAGGGTCATTCCGTCCAGAAATTCCATGGCGATGAAAGTTTGTCCGCTCTGGTCATCAATTTCGTAGATAGTGCAGATATTGGGATGATTCAGAGCGGATGCAGCCTGGGCTTCGCGTTCGAAGCGGGCTAGAGCTTGCGGATCCTTGGCAATCTGGTCAGGCAGGAACTTCAAGGCGACAAAGCGGTGCAGCTTTACGTCCTCGGCCTTGTAGACCACACCCATCCCGCCGCCGCCGAGCTTCTCGACGATCCGGTAGTGCGATATAGTCTGGCCGATCACAGGTAAAAAATCTTACGTAGGCAAGACGGTCAAGTCAATGATACCGAGACCTTACGCTGGTAGCGCAGCTGGACCGCGATTTGCGACCTGTTCGCCGAGCAAAGGGAGTAATCCGGGGAATGGTTCGGATCGAAATCCCAGAACAGCCGTTCAATACAGGAATATGGCGTTATCGCCCTCACGACGTAAGTTCCAAATATACGACTATGGTATAATGACTATGATCCCAGAGGTTGGAAATGAGGAAAATGGCGGCAGGTTCGTTTAAAATACATTGCCTTGCGGTGATGGATGAAGTTCAGGCGAAACGGGAAGCCGTGTTGATCACGAAACACGGCAAGCCGGTGGCGAAACTTGTCCCGGCCGACAAAAATGCAGACGACATTTACAATTTCCTGGCGGGCAAGGGCACCATATTGGGTGATATCGTTTCCCCCGCAATTTCGGACAAGGAGTGGGGAGAACTCAGGTGATTCTCCTCGACACCCATGTTGTCATCTGGCTGGCGCTAGACCAAACCCACCTTTCCAAGAATGCAAGAGCGGCCATCAACGATGCGCGCAGCAACGGCGACGGATTGGCCATTTCCGACGTCAGCCTCCTGGAATTGGCGACGCTTTCAAGTAAAGGGCGCATCCGCATCGAGATCAGTCTCGAATCCTTTTTGGAGGAAATCGAAGCACGGTTCATTGTCCTACCGATCAGCGGTCGTGCGTGTGCGCGCGCCCTCGGACTTCCTGCGGCTTACCCTAAGGATCCGGCAGATCGCATTATTGGGGCCACTGCCCTAATCGAGGGAATGTCTCTGGTTACTGCGGACCGAGAGATCCGAAGATCGCGGGCTCTGCACACAATTTGGTGAGAAGTCGCGAGAATAGTGTTAGCTCGGCTCGCGATAGTATCTCACAAGGTGTAATCCATCGACGTCCCGATTCTGCGGCATTTTGGGACGCCTTCTCGTTTTAAATAGGGGGTTTTATTCTGTACTAGCGGCTGTAGTAGAATCGACCTGCGCTGGGCGACCCCTCCCCCCGAGAATTAGGGTTGCACGGTTGCCAGACGTGGCACGCCGGTCCCCAGCGCGACCTCCCCTTCCCATCCGAAGATCTTAATGGTATGTCCCTCACGGCACCACAAAATACGTCCATTGTCGTCCGCCCTGCGGCAGCGCTGCGTACGTACACCTGCTTCCCTTTGTGACATCGAAAGAGAAGACTCGTACCGCCCATCGAGACGGGTAAGCCCGATTACTTTCGTTACATCGATTTGGACCTTTCAGGTTCAATCGCATACAGCGTCACGCTACCATCAACCTCAAATTAGGTTCCGCTCATTTTCCAAGAGAGAGAGAAGGAAACTGCCGCTAACCTGATCGGCAGTGCACCGGAGCCGATACCCTGAGACGCGTCGTCGGGCGAGAACCGGAGTGGCGGACTGGTGCGGACTATGAGCCGAATCTCGACTGGCTTAAGACCGCGAGTTCTAAGCCGCGTCCTAATTGTAGTTTTGTAGGAATAGCAGAGGCGGGCAGATGTACCCTGTGCCACAAGCAGACCGTTTAGATCCAAATGCCGCGCTGCAATTAATCAGTCAGCGCGCACAAGTGCTCACCCGCAGCACTGGCGTTGCCATCGCGCTAGGCCACAAGGAGTCGATGATCTGTCTGGCTAGTGTAGGAGCTAACGCCCCTACGCTCGGCTCCCGTGTGGACGTCAGCACGGGTTTTTCTGGAGAGTGTGTTCGTACCGCCAAAGCACAGCGCTGCGACAACTCTGACAGTGATTCCCGCGTTGATTCCGAGACCTGCCGCCGACTTGGTGTGCGCTCTATTCTGGCGGCGCCGATCACGTTCGCTGGCGAAGTAGTGGGTTTGCTGGAAGCTTTCTCCTCTGAGAGCTTCGCTTTCCATGACGGCGATCTCCTCGTCCTCGAGAATCTGGCAGAAACCATACTCGAAATCCGGTCTTCGTTTAAGGCCATTCCGCCGCCGAATCTTCTCTTCAAGCTGGAACCGGCATACCAAGTTTTCTTTCGCAACCTGATCGATACTCTTCATCCACGGCAGATGCCACCGTTAAAGGTGACTTCACTGCCGTCGCGGTTTTGGCCGGATGTTTTCGTGCCCTCGCAATTGCCTTGGCGACGGTTTGGTCAATCGATGCTGCTGCACGTGATCATGGTCGTGGCCCTGGGCGGTCTTCTTGAGTTCGGATTTTCGCAGCGGCCGCGCCTGAGCCAATTAAGATTCAATAAGTCAGATGTTATTTACTACTCACCTTCCGATTATCTCTCCTCATTTAAGAGGGACACCGGGCCTTCGCGATATCGGCTCACGCAACGACCCGGATTGGTCAAGCAGCCGGTCATCTCCGTGCAGCGGGAATCGCGCAGCCAGACGCCGACATCAGCAACCCCACCCAACATCAAGCTGAAAGAGGAACTGCGATTAGCACGCATCATGGCCTGGAACTCGGCGATTCCTGCGGTTCCATTTACGGCCACGATGGGAAGTCAACGGAATATACCTGCCTTAAGTGCGTCCGCTATCGCGCCTCCACCGAATATCTCGGAAGTGTCGCCTTCACGACACCTCACGCCTCCGACACCCGTTGTCATTGAGCCTGCACCGTCTGTGCATCAGTCAATTCGCCAGATCGCGAATATCAGCATTGGCCACTTGCAAGTCGTTGGGCCAGCAGTCGAGATGCCCGTCCATCAGCAGGTTTCGTTTCCTGCAGAGCGAACTCTAATCGCATCAACTTCGATTGTGCCTCCACCGCCGTCTGCTAGAGGTCTCGGAAATACCGGGCATCGCACGAGCTCGCTACCGGATGGGATGCCAGTTGTGCCGCCTGCTCCGTTGCCGCAAAGTGCAAGCAGCCGTCTAAGGAGCAATCCCCAGGGCAGTCCCGTTTCTGTCGTGCCACCTCCGCCCTCTGTTCGGAGTCTCGGAAATCCTGGCGGTCAGCAACCGAGCTCATTATCTGCCGTTGCCGATCAAGTTGTGCCGCCTGCTCCTACGCTTCAAAGTGCAGGTAGCTACGCGAGCGGCACTTCGGGCAACATAGCCACTCCGGTCGCGCCTCCCCCGCCATCCATCAACAATCTCGGCCATTCTGGCAGTCAACGCGCAAGCTCGCTGCCCGCGGCGGGCATGCAAGTCGCATCCCTTCCTGCTGCCGGTGCCCGCTCTAGCAGCCGGGGGCCGACTACGCTGGCTACAGGACTACCGGGTGGGCTGCTACCGGGAGAGATAATCGGCAACCACGAGCAAAACCTTGCTGACACAAAAGCGCCTCCCGACACAAGAGAACTCAACGTGAATTTTATGGTTCCAGCGTTGGTCCTCCCTATGTCTTCGTATTTTCCCAACTATGAGGTATTCATAGCAGAACAGCGGCTTACCCGAAATCAGTCCCGCCTCATAAAGCTCGTTTACGAATTTCTTTCTTATCAGCCGAGACTTTCGGACTATGTTCCGAACTATGCGGGCATTGAAAACCTCCACGCCACAAGAGATCGGAATTGTGATCAGACTCTGATGAAAGTGGCATCTTCGTCCGCTACAGCGCCCAGGGTGCTGTCCAGTCGACTCCAGGTTAGCGCGAAGTTTTTAGAGCAGCAACAAAGTACGTTGGAATGTTACCGGACAACTGCCGATGACTTCCGCAGGGCACGTGCTCGTCAGCACCGACAGAAGCTTGCTACCAGTAATCCCGGTTCAGGTTTTCTTCCAAATTAGGCCTGCTCGCGGGAACGTCCGGCAAAGACCGCATCAGGCCGCGGTGTGCCAGTGCAGTTCTCGAATACCTCCCGCCGTCAATCTCATGTCTACACCGCTATCGACTTCGAAACGGCGAGCTCCCGCACTGTGACTTCGCGCGACCACCCACCCTCTTGCATTCGTTTGTGAGATAGTGAGAAAGGGTATTTGAATGTCTGGACGCCGCCTGCGTCGCTCGGCGGTGGAAGGAAAGAGTCGGGATTTTGGGTGTCCAGCGTGGGATTGGTGGGACCAGGTTCGCTGGCGCTGCGATCGTTCTTAGTCGGGTACGGTTTGCCGTCGCGCTCTTCCTGACCGGGATAGAGTTGCTGTACTTGGCCCGCGGCCTCCGCCGCGGATAGCATCCCGGCGGCCGCCGGTGCCGCCGACCCCATTCCAAGGAATCCGCGCCGCGGAACCATGTCCTTGTTCCCACCATCGCTCACGAGAGTCTCCCCTTTCGAAACAAAAAAAACGTTCCGATTTCAGCTTTCCAGTTCCGCAAAACGATACGGCAGCTCAACCGTGGTGTTAATTGTCATCGACTGCAGGCCTAAGTCTTTCCGAATGCGCGCCGGCGACATCGGTATAGTCGCTCCTTCGGCACCCGTCAACCCGATTGGCCCCTGTGATCCAGTTGCCCCGGTTGCTCCTGTCGCTCCCGTCGGTCCAATCGGACCTTGTGGACCGATTGCGCCCGTTGCACCTTGACTTCCGGTTGCGCCGGTGGCTCCTGTCGCTCCCGTGAAACCCTGTGGCCCTTGGGGCCCGACAGCACCGTAAGTCACATAGAATGTGAACGAGCCTCCGCTGGTGTTGGTAATTATCAGCCTGTAAGAGCCTGCCGCCTGCACAGGTAGACTAGCCACGACCAGGGTAGACGAGCACGCAGATGTCACCTTAAGTCGGGTGGTGTTGAAAGTGACTGCGGGCACCGCGCCAGTGCAGAAGCCTGACCCGGCAACGGTAACTGTGTGGGTCGTGTAATTGATGGACGCGCTGTTAATGGTGACCGGAGTAAGCGCGAAAGATAGCGAGGAAACAAACAAGAGCGAGGTACACAAGTAGCGTTTCATCTTATTCTCCAGTTCAGTGCTCGGCTCGCGCCTCTATCTGAGGCTCGTTACCGCTGCTCGCGCTGCGTCCAATTTTTCCTTAGCTCCTCTGCAAAGTGCGGAAGGGTTGCAGAGTTTTCATGGGTGAGTGTTCCGGGGAAACCGTATGAATCCGTCTCGCCTTTGGTGAAAGCAATCTTAGCTTTTGCAGCAACTGGCGATAGATACCGTCTGGGTCATTACGGTGCCATTACTAAGGTGCGCGCGCGTGGGAATGTTACAGGAAATGGGAATTTAACTATCCTCGTTGCAGAGAGTCACGAGGCAGAAACGCAAAGCGTAGCTTTTTCTCTCGGCGCCTTTCAAGAAGCCGACTCTGCGGAGATTTGGCTGCGCCCGGACGTGGTTTGGGTCCGGATGGCTCCATGGCCCATTACTGGACGAGTTACGTATTGCGCTATGCCGGACTCCTGGAGGAGGCGGGCAAACAGTGCGATGCCGCTCTTACGATTTGTTCCCGGTTTCAATTTGTTTCGCTCCTGCGCTACTCCTTTTTTTTTGCGAGGCGACTATCCCCATGCCCGGCATTTCATGAGCCCTTCATGAGCACTCCAGCATCGGAGCGCTTTTCCGATTATTGATCGGGCTGCGCACTTCTCGGTACCAATCCCGCCAGCTTCCTCGAAGCCCGCCACGAACGGATGGTTGCTATGCAGCCGCACATGTAGGATTTAGCAAAAATCTCGCACTTGTCGACTCTCTTCGACATGGCTTGCGATTAGTGTTGCGGGACATCCGAGCGGTTCCACCACCCGCCGCCGAGGGCCTGAAATAACGCGGCGGTGTCGGCGTAACGATTGCCTTCGGTTTGCGCAAGGTTGATCAACGCTTGTTGATACGCTTGCTCCGCGCTCAATAGTCCCAAATAATTGACGTACCCGGCCTGAAACTGCTTTTTTGCCAGATCGAGGGTAACGGCGGCGGCGTCTTTCGATGCCGCTGCGGCCTTTAGGCCGTCAGCATCTTGTTGAAGTGCATTCAGCGTGTCCGCCACATTCTGAAATGCGGTGAGGACTGTGCTGCGGTATTGCTCGTCGGCCTGAACATAGGCTGCTCGGGCGGCGCGCTCTCGATGCATCAGAGTTCCACCCTCGAATATCGGCTGCGTGACGCCGGCCGTTACGTCGCGAAACCCATTCCCGGCGGAGAATATATTGCCAAAGGCGAGCGCCATACTGCCGATGTCACCTGTCAGGTTAAAGCTCGGCAGCCGGTTGGCACGCGCCACGCCAATCAGCGCGCTTGCTGAATGCAGATTCTCTTCAGCTTGGCGTACATCTGGGCGTTGCTCCACCAGTTTCGAAGGAATGCTTAGCGGCAGTTCTTGCGGCAGTTGCAAATTCGAGAGTTCAAATTTTTCAGCTAGGTCTTTGTCGGGGAAACCTCCCGCCAACACCGCGAGCAGGTCTCGCTGCTGCGCCAACTGCTTCAGCAGCGGAGGTAACGTGGCGGCGACTTGCGCGAGCTGCGATTCCTGTGCCGCCACGTCAAGTTCGCTGGCGTATCCCTTGGCATATTGGCTGCGCAAGATGTCCAACATGTTCGTGTTGATCTTGATCATCTCGTTGGTCGCATCAATTTGCGCCCGGAGCGACGCCTCCTGGATGGCTGTAGCGACGACGTTGGAACTGAGTGTGATATTGGTTGCCGCCAGGACGAAGCGGGCTTGCTCCTGCTGTGCTTTCAGAGACTCGACCGTTCGCCGGTTCAAGCCGAAGACATCCGGGACGAACGAAACGCTGATCTCTGGCGTGAAGAGGCTGTACTGAAAAACGCTGGCGTTCGGCACGGGCGAAAGTTCGTTGGAAGTCTTTGCGCGCGTCGCGGAGAAACTGCCCGACACACTCGGATAGTAGGCGCCCCGCTGTGCCAGCACATTCTCTCTTGCAACCAGCAACGCCGCTTGCGCCGCTTTGAGATCGGGATTGGCTTTAAGCGCGCGTTCGATCAAATCGTTGAGCGGCTTCGAATGAAACAACGTCCACCAATCTCCCGGAATGTCGCCTCCAGCGGCTAGATGTTGTTCTTCTCCACCCGCGACGTTGGGCGTGGTGGTGGTCGTCGTAATCGGAGCCGGAGTGTAGCCGCTGACATCGGGAGCGCCAGGCTTCTTGAACTTCGGCCCCACCACGCACGCGGAGGTGAAGAGCAATACCGAAGTCGTTAATAACCCGGCGAGACAAGATTTGCGAGTCTGAATCATCAAATTAATTTTCTTAGGGCTTGCGGCTCATATGGCTGCCGTTGATCGCCCCAGTCTCGCTGGATCTTAAAGTTCCGATGCCACCAATCACCACGGGGTTGGGACCGCGATGGCGCTGATTGTCGAACGACGGAGAAGAAGACAGCAGCATACTCGGTCGCCGAACAGCCGAAACACTGGTCACGGATTTGTTCTGGATCGATCCTTTTCTCGTAACTACGGTTAGCCGAGATTGGGGCTGAACGCGACGAGTTGCAGTCGCAGACCTCACCTGTCCTTCCGCAGGATGTTTGAGCCGATTCGTTTTCGCCAGGCTTTCGGGGAGTGGTACGTGATTCGCTTTCGCATTTCTCTGCTGGACTCGGCGTTTGCCAGCTCGCATGGTGCTTGCCCGTGGTTCCGCAATGTCAGAAGAACTAGCTGCGGTTAGGTGCTCGCTGGGCGTGTTCGCGGCAGCTTCTGACTGCTGCGGCGCTGCATTCGACGCGAGTGCATTGCTTACAGCAAGCGTTAACGCACCGCTCATCACCAGGAGAACAAGCCGAGAAATCTTCATTGCGATTCCTTCGCCTCCGATGGGTTTGGACCTAAGTGGTGTTCGCCGCCCAGGAAAATCATTCGCAGCGCAGGCACGGCGAGAAGCAGCATGACCGGGCCAACTAACATTCCTCCCACGATCACGGTCGCGAGCGGGCGCTGCACCTGGCTGCCGATACCCGTTGAAATTGCTGCCGGCAGCAGACCAATGCACGCCGAGAGAGCCGTCATCAGCAGGGGCCGCATGCGTGTCGAGGCAGCACGGTACATCGCATCTGCGGGCGCGAAGCCGTGTGCGCGTTCCTGATTGTAGAAAGTGATCATCAGAATTCCGTCCATCACAGAGACACCAAACAGCGAGACGAAACCGATGGCGGCGGAGATGCTGAAGTTGAGACCGGAGACGTAGAGGGCGAGGATGCCGCCGACGATTGCGTCAGGAATGCCCGCAAGCGCCAGAATGGAGTCGCGGAAGTTGTTGAACAAGCTGTAGAGTGCCCCGGCAATCAGAATGAAGCTGATCGGCACAATGATCTCAAGACGCTTTTTTGCTTCCTGAAGATCTCCGAACTCGCCAGCCCAGATCAAATGGTATCCAGAGGGAAGTTTTACGTTGTTCGTAATTCGCTGTTGAGCGTCCTCAACAGTGCCGCCCAGGTCGCGGCCGCGGACGCTGAACTTGACGGGAATGAAGCGCTGCACGCTCTCGTGATAAATCCATGCCGCCCCGGTATCGAGGCTGATGGTGGCTAGTTCGCTTAAGGGGATGTACGCAGTGGCACCGCTTGCGCTCGTGTAGGCGACCTTAATGTTGCGAATTTTGTCGATGCTGTCGCGGTATTCTGGAGTGTAGCGGACTACGAGATCGAACTGCCGGTCGCCTTCCAGGATCTCGCTCGCGACCGCGCCGCCCATCGCAGCTTGAATAACCGAGTTTACGTCCCCGGAATTCAGGCCATAGCGGGCGGCCTTCTCACGATCAACTTTGATGTTCAGGTTCGGCTGGCCGAGCACCGGGAAGATGCCGAGATCGGTCACGCCACGAACCTGGCTCATCTGATCGCGAACCTGCTCGGCGAGCTTCGTCAACACTTCAAGATTGGGGCCAACGATCTTGACCGAATTCACCCCTTTGACGCCTGAGATCCCTTCTTCAATATTGTCTTCGATGTATTGCGAGAAATTGAAGACGACGCCCGGCAGCTCGTTGTTGAACTCGGTTTGAATCTGCTCGGTCAATTTGTCTTTGTCCAGGCCTCGGGGCCATTCGTCAAACGGCTTCAGGGGCGCAAACAACTCGACATTCGAGAACGGGGAAGCATCGCTGCCATCGTCGGGCCGGCCATGTTGCGAAACCACCGTGAGGACTTCGGGATGTCGCATGAGAATCTCGCGCATTTTTCGCGTGGCTGCTTCGCCATCCTGCAGGGAAAGCGTGATGGGCATAGATGCGCGAATCCAGAAGTTGCCTTCCTCCAGGTGCGGCAGAAATTCGCTACCCAGACGGGGAGCGATCAGGAAGAAGGTTCCCAAAGAGATGGCCAACTCGATTCCAACCACGAGAGCGCGATGGGACAGAGCAAAACGCAAGGCAGGATCGTACAAACGGTGCAAAGTGCGGACGACGACCGTCTCAACTTCTTTCACTCGCGCCGGAAGCAAGAACGAAGCGATGACGGGAGTGACGGTGAACGTGGCGATTAACGCCCCTGCCAGCGCGTAGCCATAGGTGCGAGCCATAGGTCCGAAAATCTGTCCCTCGACGCCCTGCATGGTGAACAGGGGCACAAAACCGGCGACCGTGATGAGAGCGGAAAATAGAACCGCCTTGTCCACCTGGAGCGCGCTGATGAGGATCAAGCGCAGGCGGTGCGTCCAGCCGTGGCCTGGCATTGCAGGATCTGCGATTTGCGTTGGGTCAGGCCCCCAATAGCCCTTGGCCAGGCGGTCGAGCAACTCCTGACGTTCCTCGTGGTTGCGCTGGAAATTTCGGAAAATGTTTTCTACGAGGATTACGGCCGAGTCCACGATAATGCCGAAATCCACAGCGCCCACCGAAAGCAGGTTGGCACTTTCGCCGAAAATCACCAGCAGAATCGTCGCGAAAAACAACGCGAACGGAATATTGATTCCAACGATGAGGGCACTGCGAAGATTGCCGAGAAAAATCCACTGAATCAGGAAGACGAGCAAACACCCGAAAATCAGGTTGTGCAGAACCGTGTGCGTGGTCAAAGCGATCAGTGAGGAACGGTCGTAAAAAGGAACAACTTTCACTCCGGGCGGCAGACTTCCGTCGTGATTGATCCGGTCAATCTCCGCCTTCACCTTCGGAATCATGTCGGCGGTCTTTTCGGTGCGCCTCTGTACGACGATGGCTCCCACCACGTCGTCGTGCGTGTCCCGGCCTAGAATGCCTAGCCTCGGCCGGTAGCCAACGGAGATCTTCCCTACATCCTTCATCAATACAGGAACGCCGTTCTCCTGGCTCAAAACGACGTTTTCAATATCTTCGACTTTGTAGCCTTGCGCTAAATCATCGTTGCCTCCGTCATCTATGAGCCCGACGCCGCGGATGTTGATGGACTGCTGACCGATACGGATTTCCCGCCCGCCGACGTTGATGTTGGCGTTGCCAAGTGCGGTCAGAATCTGCGGCACGGTGACGCTGTAGGCTTCCAGCTTGTGAGGGTCTACTTCGACCTGGAATTCTTTCGTCGGCCCGCCCCAGCTGTTGATGGCTGCGATGCCTGGGATCGTCAGCAGCCGCCGCGCAACAATCCAGTCCTGAACCGTGCGGAGATTGATGATTCCAAAATGTGGCGGACCGACAACCTGATAACGATAGATTTCTCCGGTTGAGCTGTTTGCCTGGATGCTCGGAACCTGATTGCCGGGCAAATTCACGTTCTGCGCCAATGCCACCGCTGCTTGGCTGTAAGCGAAAAAGTAATCAACACCGTATTTGAAGCTCACGCGGACGAAAGAAAGTCCATAGAACGATGTCGAGCGGATGACCTCGATACCGGGCGTCGTATAGAGTCCAATCTCCATCGGTCGGGTGTAGTAACGCTCCATCTCCTCGGCAGAGAGGCCCGGCGCCTGCGCTGTGATTTCCAGGATCACGGGCGTCGGATTCGGATACGCTTCGATATTAAGAAGCTTGAAAGCAACGAGTCCCGCGCCCGTAAACAACAGCAGGCCTAACACGACGATCGTCCGGCGGCTCAGGCAAAACGCAATGAGTGACTTGAACATGATTGTTGTCTTTTTGTGGAAAAATGACCCGCCTGGTCTTCTGATCTAATCGGAGGGTGGCGCCTCCAGCATGTTGCTCAGGAATACCGCACCGTCGCTGACCACCAGTTCTCCGCGCTGCAGACCATCGAGAATTTGAACCTGACCGTCGGTTCGCAGCCCGGTCTTGATGATGCGCTCGGTAAACCGGCGGCGATCCGTCGTGACCCAGGCCGCCATGGTGCCATCGGGCTCGCGGACCACGCCGTTAGCCGGTATGGCAACGGCTTCGACCGGGCCGCGAACGCGAATGACGAAGTTGGCAAGCATCCCCGGACGCATTTCGTCTTTGGGATCTGTTATTTCTGAACGGATCGTCACTCGATGCGTGTTTGGGTCAACTGTTTCGTAGATCTTCGAAACATTTCCTTTAAAGGTACGATCGGGGTAGGCCATCACCTTGACGGTGACAGGTTGTCCCAGATGAAAGAAACCGCTGTCGCTTTCAGGGACGTTGGCAAGCATCCACTTGACCGAAACATTGGCCACTGAGTAAGGCGCGGGTGGATTTCCCGGTTGCACCAGTAGCCCAGGAGGAGCATTGAAGGCTGTGACTTTGCCAGCAATCGGGCTGCGCACCACCAAAGCGGGGTCAATCTTGCGCGAGGCGATCATCTGATCCGCTTCGGCCTGGGTTTTGCCGAAGACGAGCACTGCGTCTCGGGCAGCCTTGAGCGCACCGTCCGCCGTCTGTTGATCCGAAATCGCCTGCTCCTTCTCCCGTTGGGAAACTCCCGGAAGGCCCTCAACGCGCGCCAGTTCCTTATTAGTCAAATCGAAGGTTGCTGCTGCACCGATGAGGTTCGACTCGGCCTGAATCAAGTCTGGACTCTTGATCGTGTACAGCGGCTGATCTTTCTGGACTTTGGCTCCGAGTTCAACAAAAGCTTTGATAATCGTGCCCTGATATGCCGAAAAAACATCCACCGAAAGATCGTCGGCGAAGCTGATGGTTCCCACTGCTTCCTTTTCGACCGGGAACTGATAACTTCCGATCGTGTCGATTTTGATTGACTTCAGTTGACTCGGCGAAAGGTCCACGGTTGGATCAGCGGTCGAATTCGTGCTCGGCGCGACCTTTGCGTTTGTGGCTTCTCCCCGACTACAGGCTGATTCCGGAAGCGCTATCGCAACAACTATCGCTACAGCAATAACAACCGCCGCACCGACCTCCTTGCGAATGTGAACCAGATATCTCATAATTTCATTCGACCGTCGTCTCCCTGTTCCTGAGGTCAGATCAAACTGGCCCGCGTTGATTTCGAAATCCACGGTGCCGGGGATTTCGACGCCGTTTCTTGCGGTTATCTTTCTTTGATATGCGTCCTATAAAGTCCACCAGGCCCGCATACAGCAAACCGATATACAAAAGCACTCCGAAAAGACCAATTGCCATCAAGACATAGCCGTTCCATGCTTCATAATTCACGGAGTTGCCCCAGCGTGCAGCCCTACGTCTAAACTTGATTCGCGGCTTCACGGAGTACACCCGTTTCTAAGTGCTCCGTAAAAGAAAAACGCAGACGGTGAAGTTCTTTTGTATGCGAAGGACTCGGTTTGGGGGAGACACTAAAATGGCCACGGCGAGTAGTATTTCGATCTCATCGCGGCGATTACCCGGTTGATCGTTTGATTGGGCCAGCAGACTGCATCATTTGATTGAGAGCCCAATCTTATGGATAAATCATTTGATTAGATTCCCTGCACAGGAGCTCTCGTGAGATAAGGGACGTTACGACTAAACCCATGCCTCACTTGGAGATAATCTGGGATCAGCGCAAGCGGACAGCTATCCTGCTCACCAGCGGTTTCCTTCTGGTCGCTATCGCGGTAGTGGATTGGTGGACGAAGCCCTATTTCTCGCTGGGCTTTTTGTATTTGTTTCCCATCATGCTGGCTGCTGGATTTCTGCCTCGGTGGGCAATCGTTTTATTGGGCATCGGCTGCGCATTGCTAAGTGAACGCTTCAGCAACCTCGACCCGGCGGATGCGCATATTCGCCTAGGATTCGAAGCACTGGCCCTCTGCGGTTGCGGACTACTCACTTCCGAGGTGCTGCGTAATCAGCGTTTGAGCCAGGAAGCGCAAGAACGGACGCGCATATTAGTTGAAACCAGTCCGGCAGCTATTCTTACGGTCAATGAAGGCGGCCTGATCGAATTAGCCAACCATGCCGCGGCCGAATTACTGGCTCCGCGCGATGGGCAACTGATCGGTGAACCGATCGCAGCGTTCCTACCCGAATTGCATCGCGCGCTGCGCCCGGAAGAGGGACCCCAGTTCCGAGCATCGATGCAGTGCCGAGGACATCGTGGTAATGGAGAGTCTTTTCTCGCCGAGGTTTGGTTTTCCAGCTACAAGGAAGGAACGATGCCGAAGCTGGCAGCCATCATCGCAGACGTTAGTGAGGAACAGACCGTGCCGGCGGGAACAGGTTCGGCCCCTCTGGATCAGAAGGAGCGGCCCTCTCTCAATAGCCGGGAGATGGACGTACTCCGGCTGGTTGTTCAAGGCTTATCGAATAAAGAAATTGCGTCAAGCATGAACATCTCGGAAAGCGCGGTTAAGAACGCGCTGCAGCAACTGTTCGGCAAGACGGAAGTCCGCACTCGGAGCCAACTGGTTCGCGTGGCCTTGGAGCGTTACCGAGACTTGCTCTGATGGAACCTGCCTGAAATGAAGCAACACAGCTGCAACTTCAAGGGCTACGCCGCGACGGCCGGAGATGTTAACCCTGCGGCATCATGCGCAACTTACAATCCGCTGAATCCTCATGATCAAGTCGCCCGTCTTCGCGGCTCGTTCGGTTCCATCTCGCATGATGTCAATCAACCGCTGAATGAGGCCATCCAGACTCATCTTGGCGGTGAACGGCAGCAACTGGAACTGTTCTCGTCGTAACACCACCTTTTAGCCACTGATTGACAGCGCCGTTGGTCTACCAAGCCGCCTTCTTCTGCTGCGCCTTTATTTTCGCCCACTCGCGATTCGTTTGTCCTCAAGGGCGCACTGCTGCTGCAACTCTGGACCGCCGAGACGTATCGTCCAACCCAAGATCTTGATCTGCTCGGCGAGGAATATCCAATGTCAGCTGCCGGAAGATCTTCTCCGAGGTGTGCTCACAAAAGGTCGAAGACGATGGCCTCATGTTTCTTTCCGACACGATTCGCGTGGAAAGAATCCGTGATGATGAAGCCTACGCCCGGCCCGGCATGTGTTAGTCGCCTCGCGAAGTTAATGAACGGGATTTCGCGAGTGTTCGCCTCCATCGCGGTTGTGATCCAGTAGATACGAGTTCCGTCTCTTTGGTATCACGCTTGCCCTTCGTTCAATCGAACTCTGAGGGTAAGAAATGTGGTGAGGTTCGCGATAGGAATAAGGTAAAAGTGGGAACCCTGACGATAAGCGCAGGCATCCAGAAGTGCAGAACGTAAGAAGAGAAATGTCGATGTTAAGAATGAAATCTCCGGCGTTGCGGTTCCTTGCACAGACCATGCTTCTTCTGTTTTGGTTTGCCATCGCGGTCTGGGCAAGCGAGCCGAAAGGCTTGCGTCCTCACGGCACAAATATCTTCGCTCCCGCCTCAACCCCAGCTAAGTCAATCGCCGACTTGTCCGTCTTTGTACTCGTCATTACCGGAATCATTTTTGTCGTTGTTTTTGCGTTAATTCTCTACTCTGTCGTTAAGTTCCGTGCGCGAGCAATGGATGCCGGCCGCGAGCCGGCTCAGGTGTACGGAAGCACGCAGATTGAGCTGGCTTGGACAATCATTCCAATTCTGATTGTCGTCGTACTGTTCCTGGCCACTGCCAGAGTCATCCATGCGACTCAGGATGCTCCAGAACCGGCGGGCGCTGTAGATGTCACAGCTATTGGACATCAATACTGGTGGGAATTTCGTTACCCGAAACTGGGGATCGTCACCGCCAACGAATTACACATTCCGGTGAGCGAACCCAGTCATCCGACACCAACGTTTCTGCAGTTGCTCTCGACGGATACCGACCACAGCTTTTGGGTGCCGGAGCTGGCAGGCAAAACTGACCTCATTCCGAACCACCCCAACAGAATGTGGATGGACCCGCAGAGCACAGGCGTCTTTCTTGGCCAGTGTGCACAGTACTGTGGAATTCAGCATGCGAAAATGCTCCTCCGCGTTTCGGTAGACGGGCCGCAGGATTTTGCCGCCTGGGTTCGCGCCCAGCAGAAACCCGCAGTCGAAAATGCCGGTGCAATCGCTGGCAGGCGAGTCTTTGAACGTAATGCCTGCATGAACTGCCATGCGGTGCGCGGAACGCAAGCGGACGGACGCTTTGGTCCTGACCTGACCCATTTGATGAGTCGCGCCACAATTGCAGCGGGCGCTGCTGAAAATACCCACGACGACCTCCGTCTTTGGATCCAAGACCCAAGTGCGATCAAACCTGGTTCGCTGATGCCCGCCATGAAGCTGAGCGATGCGGACCTGGATGCTGTCGTGAGTTATATGGAGACGCTTAACTAGAACGCTCGGAAAATTGACTATGGCATCAGATGCGATCACCGTTCCTGTCGGCCAAGTAGAAGCCAGACCCTGGGTCGACGAGCTTCATCAGTGGCTAACCACGGTCGATCACAAGAGGCTGGGAATTCTCTACATTCTCTCAGCTCTGTTGTTTCTCGTGATCGGTGGAGTCGAAGCGCTCATCATTCGCGTTCAGCTGATGCATTCGCACAACAACTTCGTTTCACCGGAAGTCTTCAACCGCATGTTCACCATGCATGGCACAACCATGATCTTTTTCGTGGTCATGCCGGTCTTGTTCGGATTTGCTAATTATATGGTGCCCTTGATGATTGGTGCGCGCGATATGGCTTTTCCGCGCTTGAATGCCTTCAGCTTTTGGCTGTCCTTTTTGGGAGCACTTCTTCTTTATTTTAGCTTTCTCGGAGGAAGCGGCTTGTACGGCGCGGGAAGCGCACCGGACGTCGGTTGGTGGTCGTACGCGCCATTGGGTGCCAGAGCGTTTTCGCCCGGTCATAGTTCCGACTATTGGACTCTGGCGCTGCTGGTCTCCGGTTTTGGAAGTATTGGAACAGCCATCAACATTATCGCCACGGTTCTTTGCATGCGATGCCCGGGCATGAAGCTCAGCCGCATGCCCCTGCTGGCGTGGCTCTACCTTGTGCAGGCAGGCATGGTTCTTATTGCGATCACGCCGTTATCGGCTGCGCAGATCATGCTGCTGATCGATCGATATCTCGGAGGCCATTTCTTCGACACCCAGGCCGGCGGGTCTGCTGTGCTCTGGATGCACTTTTTCTGGATCTTCGGTCATCCAGAAGTTTACATACTGGTTATTCCAGCTTTTGCTTTTGTGTCGGAAATCATTCCGGTCTTTTCGCGCAAACCAATTTTCGGATATCCAGTGATGGTTGCGGCGACAGTCGCCATCGGTCTCGTAAGCACGAGTGTCTGGGCCCATCACATGTTCACGATCGGAATGAATTCCTACGCCACTAGTTTCTTCGTGATTACGACCATGGTCATCGGCGTTCCCACCGGGATCAAGATTTTTAACTGGATTGCCACCATGTGGGGCGGAAGGATTCAGTTCAGGGTGCCAATGCTGTTCTGCATCGGCTTTCTGTTTCAGTTCTTAATCGCCGGTCTCACCGGCATTATGCAAGCGGCCGCACCCTTCGATTGGCAGCTTAGTCTGTCCTATTTCGTCGTGGCACACTTTCATTATGTGATCGTCGGCGGAATTCTATTTGCGCTCTTCGGCGCGTTTTATTACTGGTATCCCAAAATGACTGGCCGAATGCTAAGTGAACGTTTGGGCAAATGGCATTTCTGGCTCTTCCTCATCGGCTTTCACCTGACGTTCGACGTAATGCACATTCCGGGGCTGCTCGGGATGCCGCGCCGGATCTACACCTACGAGCCGGGACGCGGTTGGGATACTTTGAACCTCATCATCACTATCGGCGCGTTTATTCAGGCGATTGCCATCCTGGTATTTCTGGCAAACCTGATCATTTCTTATTTCAAGGGAGCCAGAGCCGGTAATGATCCGTGGGATGCTTGGACGCTGGAATGGTCCACATCTTCGCCGCCCCCAGCATATAACTTTGCGACTGTTCCTACGGTCACGAGCCGCCGCCCCTTGTGGGACCTGAAGCATCCTGAAGATCCCGATAGCCGCTATGAGTGAAGGCGAAACATATGAGCGCAGTGACAACTTCATTTCCGAACACAGCAATCGAGTGGCGTTTGCCGTCTCGCGGTAAGGTCGCGATGGCGAGCCTCATCATCGCCGAGTCGGCGATCTTTACGATATTCGTCGTTGCCTATCTCTTTTATTTGGGGAAAAGCATCACGGGACCGACACCGCGCGAGGTCCTTAAGACACCGATTTTCTACACGATTTGCTTATTGTCCAGCAGCCTGACCATTCACCTTGCGGCGAAGTCGTTGGAGCGCGACTACACGCGATTATTCCTCGGCTTGTGGCTATTGACCATTGCGCTGGGAGGTTTGTTCCTCTACGGCACGGCCGTGGAATGGCACCGACTGATTTACGAACACGGACTCACAATCTCGACCAATCTCTTTGGGACAACCTATTACTCTCTCGTCGGATTGCATGCCTTTCACGTCACCGCAGGTCTGATCATGCTCTCGCTGGTCGCGGCATTCGGATTTATGGACCGTGTGGGAGTAGACCAGTCAGATCGCGTCGCGGTGCTCACGATGTACTGGCATTTTGTCGATGCCGTATGGGTTGTGGTTTTCACCGTAGTTTACGTTTTTGGACGCTGAGGTATATATGGCAACGCTATCCACGACAGAGCAATGGAGGCAGACTCCACATGTCCCGCGCGAGATTGAAGTGCCCGCGCCAACAGCGTGGCCATTCCTCTTGGCGCTTGGGGTAGCGCTGCTGTTCGCGGGCCTTGTGACGAGCACGTCGGTAAGCTGTCTTGGCGTCCTGCTGTCGCTGGCAGGCTCTGTCGGTTGGTTCCGTGAAGTCTTACCCCGCGAGCATGAAGAGGTTGTACCGGTTCTTCCTGAAGACATTCGCCTGACCACGGATCGCCGAGTGGTGGAACGGCTTCCGGTCCTTCCAGATCAATTGCGAGCGTGGCTCCCGGTTCACACCTATCCGATTTCGGCGGGGATTAAAGGTGGGATCGCGGGCAGCATCGCGATGGCCGTACTGGCTTGTACCTACGGCGTGCTCAAAGTCGGCAGCATCTGGTATCCCATCAACCTTCTGGCCGCCGTGGCTTATCGAGAATCCTCAAGGCTCGGGCCCGCACAGCTGTATTCATTTCATGCTGATGCTTTCGCGATTGCCTTTGTTCTGCACGGGGTTGTGTCCATCTTTGTTGGGTTGCTCTACGGCGCGATGCTGCCCATGTTTCCACGCCGTCCGATTGTGCTTGGTGGACTCATTGCCCCGGTGCTGTGGTCAGGGCTACTGTACACAATCCTGGGACTGCTGAATCCACTACTCGCGAGTCGCATTGATTGGCTCTGGTTCATGGCTTCGCAAGTGGCTTTCGGAATCGTCGCTGGACTTGTGGTCGTGCGCCAGGCGAGCTTTCCTACCCGCGAGAATATTTCGTTTGTTTTACGGGCAGGAATCGAGGCTCCTGGAACGATTCCCCCACGAGAGAGCGGGGAGAACCACTGATGAAGATCAAGCGGATCAGAACTCTCTCTGCGCTCGCGGTCCTTAGCCTGGTGATGCTCGCTGCTTGCAGCGCTCCAGACGGTGAACCGCAAGCCAATTCGGAACCAGTCGCCCCGAGCCAGGTTTTGGACTTCGGCACTCTCTACGCGCAGAACTGCGCTGGCTGCCACGGAGCGCAAGGCCGTGGAGGAGCGGCGATTGCCCTTGCCAATCCCGTGTATCTCGCCATCGTCGATCAAACTACAATGCGCAACATTGTTGCCAACGGCGTCCGCGGAACATCGATGCCCGCGTTCGCGCAGCCTGCCGGGGGAATGCTGACCGAGCAGCAGATCGAGGTAATTACGAGTGGGATTTTTTCTCGTTGGGGGCGCAAAGAAGTTCTCGATGGAGCCAATCCACCCTCGTATGCGGCAAAAGCCGCCGGGAATGTCGATCACGGCCAACTCGTGTTTGGAAGATACTGCGCATCCTGCCATGGTTCCGAGGGCGGCGGGACGTCCAAGGGAAGCGCCATCACGAATGATTCATTCCTGGCGCTGGTCAGCGATCAGGGACTGCGCACCATCGTGATCACGGGCAGGCCGGAATTGGGCGCACCCGACTGGCGCGGCGATCGTCCCCGAACGCCGATGACCGATCAGGAAATCACGGATGTAGTTGCCTGGCTCGCATCTCGGCGTGCGCAGAATCCGGGGCAGCCTTATTCCGCTTCAAACTACGCGCAACACGCCGACAAATAACGGAGAAACAAGATGTCAACTAACACTGTAACCGCCCCCGCTCAATCCAGCCTTTCGCGACGCGGATTCTTGATGAAGCTGGGAATCCTGTTCAACGGATTCGCTGCGATCGTACTGGCTCTGCCGGTTGCGCGTTTTCTTTTTTCCTCCATCACTCATGGAGGCGGGAATGGCTATCTTTCGTGGGTGCGCCTGGGAGACGTCAGCAACTTTCCTGAGGGAGAGACGCGAATGGCCACTTTTCGCAATCCCCTGGTCATGCCGACCGATGGAAAGACTGCGGACACAGCGTGCTGGGTGCGCCGCATCGCGGGCGATCAATTTCAGGTGTTTGCCATCAACTGTGCGCACCTCGGCTGCCCCGTCCGCTGGTTCCCGCAGTCTGGTCTTTTTATGTGTCCCTGCCACGGTGGCGCATACTATCGCGACGGCTCGCGCGCATCAGGGCCTCCGGAACGTGGGCTTTTCGAATATCCGTACAAAATCGAAAACGGTGTGCTCACGATTGATGCCGGACAGTTGCCAACGCCTGGCGACCCGGTAGCAAGTCTGATCTGCGGAGAAGCCACCATGCGCGTGATCCAGAAAATTGGCGAATGGTTCGACCACCGCTTGCAGTTGGCGGCGCCGATCCGCGAAGCCGCTGAGCATCCCGTGCCGCGAAGTACGGCGAGCTGGTTCTACGTTTTTGGCAGCGCCGCTCTCACCATATTTCTTCTGCAAGTGGTCACCGGAATTCTATTGGCGCTTATTTATGTGCCCTCGGGCGCCGAAGCCTGGAGCAGCCTGCAGGCCCTGAATCATCAGGTCGCTCTTGGCTGGTTCATCCGTGCCATGCACGGATGGGGCTCCAACTTCATGGTCGCCATTGTACTGATTCATATGGTGCAGGTGTTCCTGTTTGGCGCTCACAAATATCCTCGGGAGCTGACCTGGATCATTGGAGTATTTCTTCTGTTGATGACACTCGGCATGGCGTTCACCGGTCAAGTCATGCGCTTCGATCAGGACGCCTACTGGGGATTGGGCATTGGAGCGTCGATTGCCAGCCGCGTTCCTGTCATCGGGCCTTTTGTCGTGAAGCTAATGCTCGGTGGCCCGATCGTCGCAGGCGCAACTCTTTCCCGGTTTTTTGCTTTGCACGTATTTGTGATTCCCGGACTGCTGATCGGGTTCGTCAGCCTCCACGTCTTGATGGTGTTGAAGCTAGGCATCAACGAATGGCCGATGCCGGGACGCATTGTAAAGCGAGCGACCTATGAGGCCGAGTATCACGCTTTGACCAAAAAAGATGGCGAGCCGTTCGTTCCGTATGCGATATGGAAAGACATGTTCTTCGCGGCATTCATCATTCTGGCAGTTGCCGCGTGCGCTTACTATTTTGGTCCTTTTGGGCCCACGGGGCAGCCTGACCCGACAATCATCCAAACTGCGCCCAAGCCCGATTACTTTTTCCTGTGGCTCTATGCCCTACTTTCACTTCTTCCCCCATCGCTTGAGACGCCGTTCCTTCTCATCGTCCCGCCGTTAGTAATTATTGGCTTGATTCTTCTGCCATTTCTTTCGGGAGAAGGAGAAAAAAGCTGGAAGCGCCGGCCGATTGCGGTTGTGACCGTGCTGATGATCGCGATCACTCTCGGCACCTTTACTCGCATGGCCCAGTTCACACCGTGGAGTCCGCATATGAGCGCCTGGAGCGGCGATCCAGTACCTGAGCGGTACATTCATGGTACGACAGCGCTTGAGCGGCAGGGCGCGCTGGTGTTTCAGGTTAAGCAGTGCCGCAACTGCCACTCACTCGGAAACACGGGTGGACAAAGGGGGCCAGCCCTGGACAGCGTTGCCGTGCGGTTGACGCAGGACCAACTCATTCGGCAAGTGATTCAAGGCGGCGGCAACATGCCTGCCTATGGGAACAACTTGAGTCCGGCAGAGACTACGGCGCTCGTAGCTTTCCTCGAGACCTTGCACCCTCCAACACAACGTCCGGCTCGCGATGCGGCACGGGAACTGGTGCTCAACAACGGCCAACTGCAAACGTCCGGCACTCAACCATAGGCCGCCGATGATCTCACACATTCATCACGGCGCGTCCGAGTCATTCTGGGTCTCTGGTGCGTTGATTTTCGCCGCTTTTCTCTACTTGCGTGGATGGCTGCGCCTTCGCAGGCATGAGCACCACAACGTTGAGGGCTGGCGCGCCAGCAGTTTTGTCTTCGGTCTGTTGTTCATCTGGATTGCAACGGCTTCACCTCTGGCGGCACTCGATCACGACATGCTGACAGCGCACATGGTTCAACATCTTCTTCTCATGACGCTTGCGCCTCCGTTGATCTTACTTGGCATGCCTCGAAAAGCGATTGATCGTCCATTGCGATCGGAGCCGATGCAGCAATTCGCAAGCGTGGTCACGCACCCGGCACTTTGCTGGTTTGCGGCGGCTGTCACGTTAATTGTGTGGCACATTCCTTCGGTGTTTATGCTCGGCCTGCGATCGCCAATGTGGCATCGGATCGAGCAAGCGTCGTTTCTTGCAACCGGACTTCTGTTCTGGTGGCCCGTGGTCAGGTCCTCAGCAAGCACTTCAAAATGGCCAGAGTCGTACATACTCCTTTATCTGTTTCTGGCTACCTTGCCGTGCGATATTCTTTCGGGATTCCTGGTGTTCTGTGATCGCGTGGTTTACCCAGTGTTTTTGTCTTCTCCCCGTTCCTTTGGCATCTCTGCTCTAGAAGATCAGCAATGCGCCGGTGCGTTGATGTGGACTTGCGTTACCCTCGTTTACTTAATCGCCGGGTCAGTCTTCACCGCACGTTTACTCTCGCCCCATCGCTCGCCACGTCAATTGGAAGAGCTTGCGATTCCGCAAATTGGCTCGCAACGCATCGCGGTACGCCGCACTGAAACGCATGAAATGGAGGTAGTCTGAAATGTCAGACCGGCGCGCACTTGGCGAGTTTTCTTCCACGGCGGTGCAAGAGCGCCATTTGGGGGGGTCCACGCTGCTCTCAGACTACTGGGCGCTCACGAAGCCAGAAGTAAACTTCCTGATCTTGATCACAACTTTTGTAAGTTTTTATCTGGCTTCTGCAAATGAAGGGCGTCGAGCGTTCGAGAGTTGCTGCACGCCGGCTGCTGACGGCCTCGATTGTCTATCTTCCACTGCTGTACGGACTAAGCGCGACGTTATGCAATCGGGCCAGATGATCCAATGCCCCGACTTCCTGCAGATTTCCAGAGAATCGGAAAAAAGAGTTCCGGAAATTGTGCCCTTAAGAATCGATACGAGTAGGGCACGAAGGTCGCGGTCGAATAAGGCGAAGTTTTTGAGCATTTGGAGCGAATTCTCTGTGCCCCAAGTCTTGTGCTGGATGGGGAGAAAGCCTCTGCTTTGCGAAAAACGACGGTTAACATCTCCGCCAGAATCCGGCCAATCTAGATATTCCAGGATCCGTCCAAGATTTCTGCCGGAACCAGAACGCCGGGGATGAACGAATTGTCATTTATGGGAGACGCAGTAGTAATGTTCCGCCAATAGTCTGTTGTAGGAGTCCGGCTCCGAAGGGTCAAAATGCCAATTGAAGTTACGTCCTCAAGTGCTCTGTACAGCGAGCATGTGAATCCGCAATGGGTGAAGCTGCTTGATGTGTTAGGGATGAATGTTTCATACACGCGATGCTCCGGCAGCGAGCTTTTCACGGAAGACGGAAGTTGCATCCTGGATTTCCTTTCGGGATATTGCGTACACAACGTCGGGCACAACCATTTTTCGGTTGTCGCGGCATTGAAGGAAGAACTGGATCGGTCCGGGCCAGCCATGCTGCAGAGCCACGTTCCTGAGGCAGCAGGAGAATTGGCGGCCAGGCTTTGCAAATTAGCAGGGGGGCGGCTATCCAAGGTTTTCTTCGCGAGTTCTGGAAGTGAAGGCATCGAGAGCGCAATCAAGTTTGCGCGCGCCCATACCGGACGAACCGGTTTGCTGTACGCGGACGGTGGCTTTCACGGATTGACATGCGGGGCGCTCTCCCTCATGGGAAATCCGTTCTGGCGCGAAGGCTTCGGGCCGATGTTGCCCGGAGCAGAACAGATCCCCTTCGAGGATGCTCAGTCGCTCGAAGCGAAGCTCAGCACGCGGCAATTCGCGGCTTTTATCCTGGAACCGGTGCAGGCGGAGGGTGGAATCCGGATTCCGCAACGCGAATATCTGCAAACCGCGCAGCAACTTTGCAGGAAATACGGAACTCTATTTGTGCTCGATGAAGTGCAGACCGGAATGTTCCGCACGGGAAAATTCCTGGCGGCACATCACTACGACCTCAATCCCGATATCGTAATACTGGCGAAGGCTTTGAGCGGTGGTCTCATTCCTATTGGTGCTGTGTTGATGTCCGACGGCGTGTACAAATCGGTCTACAGCTCGCTGAAGCGGGCCATCGTCCACACTTCGACTTACAGTGAGAACGGGCTAGCTATGCGGGCGGGGTTGGCGACGCTTGAGGTGTTGGAAAGAGAACGTTTGGGCAAGCGCGCAATCGAAAGGGGAAACGAACTTCGTCGCCGGTTGCGGGAAACTCTTTCTGGATACGAAATGGTAAAAGATATCCGTGGAATCGGATTGTTATCTGGCATCGAATTCCAGGCACCTTCGAAAATCAGTCTCCGCGTACCCTTCGAGGCATTCCAGCGAATACACTCCGGGCTGTTCGGCCAGATGGTTGTCATGCGGATGTTTCGAGACGAGAAGATACTGACACAGATTTGCGGCAACAACTTCATGGTTCTCAAAGCCGCTCCGCCGCTGATTGTCGAAGAAACTCAGATCGATCAATTTGTCGGCGCCATGGGACGGGTAGTGGAGCTAATCCATTCATCTGCAACGTTTTGGACTGACGCGCTGGCCTTGGCCCGGCGCGCACTCAACATTTAAGGGATTGCATGCATCTTACTTCGAAGGATACAGTTTTTGGGAGGTCCGACGGCATGCGGTTGCTCTTGGTGGAGGATGACCTTCACATCCAGCAATTTCTAAAGCGGGCATTGGTGGAAGCTGGATACCAGGTCGACGCAGCGGTTAACGCAAAGGCCGCCGAAGCCCTCGCGCTCGAGGGATTGCACGACGCATTCATCATTGATCTTGGCCTTCCGGACATGGATGGTCTGGACCTGATTGCGCGCTGTCGTGCTCAGGGCAGTTCCGCGCCCGTCCTTATTCTGTCGGCGCGACGCTCTGTCGACGAACGAGTACGTGGGCTTGAACATGGCGGCGATGATTATTTGACCAAGCCATTTGCCCTTCCCGAACTGTTGGCTCGATTGAGAAATCTGCTGCGGCGCTCCGTTCCTCAGAGCGAGTCTACCCGTCTGCAGGCAGCCGATTTGCAACTGGACCTGGTCCGGCGCGAGGCCAGGCGCGGCGACGAATTGCTGCAACTAACTGCTCAAGAGTTCTCCTTGCTGGAGTATCTGTGCCGGAATGTGGGACGCGTGGTCACCCGCACAATGATCCTTGACCATGTGTGGCGAATGAGAATTGATCCGGCCACGAATGTGGTGGATGTTCACATTTACCGCCTGCGCAGCAAAGTGGATCACGCAGCGGCGAGGCCCTTGATTCATACCATTCGCGGAGTAGGGTACGTGCTGAAAAATGCCTAAGCGACTTCGCACCACGGCAGCCTGGCGAATTTCCATCTGGACGGCAACCGCATTCGCCATCGGAACGGCTATCGCGTTTTCCATCGTTTATCTGCTGGTGGCAAAGAGCGTCCGGCAGCGAGGCGACGCGTGGTTGATCGGCGAAGCGGATACACTGGCGCAAGTGGCGAAAAATACGCCGCGAGACAATCTCTACGACCGGATCGTCGAAGAAGTTGCGGAGTTGGCAACGCAAGAGATTCCGGAAGAGCCCGGCGATCACGGGCAGCACGAAAATTCCGTTTTCTTCCTCGAGACGGACCCCGCAACCCACGAGACTCCGTTATGGGTCGGCCCCAATGGCAAAGAGGCTTTTCTTCAGGCAATTCAGACGGCGAAACTAACCTCCGGCGAACCGCAATCGATTCATATTCAGGGATGGAAGCAGCCCTTTCGTGTCGTGACCCACGTCCATAACGATGGCTCCGCCGTATATCTCGGGCTTTCTGATCGTGGCGCGCGCCATCTGTTGCACAAGCTGACTCGTAGCTTTCTGGCGGTATGGAGCGGGATGTTCGTGCTGGGTTGCGTGATTTCCTATTTCAGTGCGCGGCGAACTCTGCTCAGAGTAGAACGAATAACTGAGGCCGTTGCGCGCATGGGAAGCGAGAACTTGAAAGAGCGTTTGCCGGAGTCGAGAAATTCGGATGAAATTGCTCGTCTCGCCGAGACCTTCAATCACATGCTTGACCGCATTCAATCGTCGGTGAGCCAGTTACGCGCGGTGACGGATGCGGTGGCCCACGATCTCAAGAGCCCAGTCACTTCGATACGCGGCACCCTCGAGTCAGCCTTATGCGACGGTACCAACGAGAGATTGCAAGACTCCGTGGGAGAAGCGATTGAAGGTCTGGATCGGCTCCTTCAGCGTTTGAACACAACTCTCGACTTGGCAGAGGCAGAGGCGGGAGCTTTGCATCTCGATCGCAAGCCCCTGGATCTATCTGAAGTGACCAGGCAGTTGGCAGAAATATATCGTCCGGCGATGGCGGAGAAAAATCAACGGCTTGTTCTCAATCTGGAATCGAGAGTGATAATCGACGCTGACGCTTCTCTGATGGAACGCGTTGTCAGCAATCTGCTCGAAAATGAGCTTATGCATTTGCCTAACAACTCCGAAATCGTTATGCGGCTGCGAACCGAGCAGGGAGCCGCCGAACTTACCATTCAGGACAACGGCCCCGGATTCCCATTCGAGATTCGGGAGAGAGTGTTCGAACGCTTCGTAAAAGGGAAACAATCTCCAGGACATGGGTTGGGGCTCGCCTTTGTGGATGCTGTGGTTCAGGTTCATGGTGGATCGGTAAAGGTTGAACTGGCGCCCTCTGGTGGGGCGCTTATTACGATGTCTCTTCCGATTGGAGTTTTCCAGCCTGCGTGACCCGAGTTTTTAGCGGCTCCCCTCAAGTTGCGATAGATGCCCGCTGGCCGCGATATCCAGTTCGACTTTATCGCTTACCCGCAGAACAAAAGTGCTTGGATTCTTCATGCCCCATTTCACATACGGGATTACCAGCTGAGTTTTGAAATTAGCGGAGCTGCCGCTGATCTGCAGCGGAACGAGGAGCGTAACCGGATGGTCGTTGCCGTGAATGCGAAAAGTCCCCTCGACTTGAATCTCTGAGTTGCCCTCCGGCGTGAAAGGCCCGGACATCTTGGTTGGCGTGAAAGTGGCATCCGGGTATTGCTCGCTCTGCAAGATGTCCGCGTGCATTCTCCGGTCGCGCTTGCTGTTGCCGCTTTGCCCGCTCTTAACGTCAACTACAACCAATCCGGACGCAGCCCCGGTCGAAGGATTGAAGTGAATCATCCCGCTCTTCAGAGCGAAGGTTCCATGCACCGTGTGCAGGACGTCGGCGAGCGTGAATTCGACCTTGGTATTCGCGGGATCCAGTTCGAGCGTCATCTCTTGTGCCCACAGGGCACAAGAACAACCCGCGACGCAGAGAATGTTCACGAAGATAAATGCACGGATTCGATGTCGCAGATTCATGACTAAGAACTTATGGAGCGTTGCGCGATATAGTGACATTCGGTTTTTCATCTGTCATTTCGGGCTTTACGCAAAACCCTCGTAACCATCTCAGGCGCGCAGAAGGCGCCAGGCAAAAGACGCTGTTTCCTCCATTCCGATACCAAGTAGAGGCAGTTCCCCGGTGTGAACCGCGAGCATGCGCGCAAAAAGACTTGGAGTTGCTTGCAATGCGCGCAAACTGCGAGCGCGAAGCCAGTGACTGCGGTCCATGAGCAGCATCAGATTCGCCATCATACGAGGCAGACGTTCAATCCGGCGATGTGCGTGCTGGTATTGAGCGAGGTCATCATTCACAAAAGCCTCAGCTAAAGCGTGGGCTTGTTGGAAAGCCATCGAAAGGCCGTCTCCTGTAATAGCATCGACCGAGCCTGACGCTTCACCGGCAAGGACCGTCGATCCGCGGTAAACCGATCGCAACACCCGCGTAGTCGAGACTGCACCTTGCTCGCGGGTGATCAGATCGGCGTCCTTCAGCCGAGCATATATTTGGGGAAATACGGCGAATGCGTCTTCCAGTCTTAATTTCGAATTCCGGCTTATGAAGGCGACGCACAATTCTTCCGGACCGACCGGCGTGACATACAGTTGTCCGTGCGTCGTCCAGTAAACTTCCACAAACTTCGACCATGGCACAACGCGATAATGTCGGCGAAACCCGAAGCGGGTGGATGGCGAGGAGCGAACGGATTCTAGTCCCGACCAGCCGCGGACTCGGGAATTCTGGCCGTCGGCGCCGACCAGCCAGCGGCAACGAACATTGATGTCGTTTATCGTGACACCGTCTGGCGTCAGCCCGGTGACGTGAGCTCCCCAATGCATGTCGATGCCAGCTTCGGCAGCCTTTTCAATGAGAATCTCATGCAGTTTCGTGCGCCGTATACCGAGTCCAGGACCTTGCGCGAACCTGGCTTGCACGGCGGATTCATCATCCAGGAAACGAATGCCTTGAAACGGCGCTGCCGCATCCAGTGGAATGTTTACACCCAACTTCCTTAACGCTGTCAGCCCATCGGGCATGATTCCTTCACCGCAAGCTTTATCGATCGGAGGCAGGGCAATGTCAGCAACCGTGACAGAAAATCCCCGATTGCGTGCCGCAATGGCGACCGCTAGACCGGCGGGACCTCCGCCAACGACAAACACGTCTGTATCAACTGCACTTCTTGTCATGTTGCTCTTTACCACTCGAGAAGAACTAATTCGGAACAGAATCCGGGGCCCATGGCGGCAAGAACGCTGAGGGTGCCAGGCGCGGGGCGGCGTTGATTCATGAAGTCTTGTAATACTAGAAGCACAGACGCTGAGGAAAGGTTGCCCACCTTCGCCAAAGACTGCCAGGAAGCATCGAGCGCGTCAGTCGGCAATTCAAGCGCCTGCTCGCAGGCCTCTAAAACTTTCGGACCACCCGTGTGCATCACCCAAGCTCCGATATCCTTGCGTTGCAAGTTGTGGTCGCGAAGGAATTGATCAATATCGCCTGCCAGATGCTGATGAACCATATCCGGTACGCTGCGCGACAGAACGATGCGAAAACCCTTCTCGGAAATTTGCCAGCCCATGACATCCTCGGTGTCCGGATAGAACACCGAACGCGTGTCGATAACGCGCGGACCATAATCAACTTTGTCGCGGCCTCCCAGAATTACCGCGGCGGCGCCATCGCCGAAAAGCCCGGCGGAAATCAGATTCGCAATTGAGAGATCGTCTTCCCGCCACGTGAGAGAGCACAACTCGACAGAGAGCAGGGCTGCGGCCTGGTCAGGAAAGGCGCGCACATAGTCCGCCGCACGTGCAATGCCTGCGGCTCCCGCCACACATCCCAATCCGAAGATGGGAATGCGTTTGATATTAGGAGAGAGCCCCATGCGGTTGATCAAGCGCCCTTCGATGGAAGGACTGGCGATGCCCGTCACCGAAACAAAAAAAATCGCTGCCAAATCAGACTTTACAAGCCCAGCGTGGGTGAGAGCGCGACATAGAGCTTGCTCGCCGAGTTCCTGAGCGGCATGAATCCAGGCATCATTGGCTTTTCCCCAGGTCGAGAGCTCATCGTACGCTGCGATGGGAAGCGCCAGATGCCTTCCTTGAACACCTACGTTCGAGTGCAGGCGATCCAGAATCTGAGGTCTTTCCAGTTCGTCAGACCAGCGGCACTTTAGCGCTTCACGAATGGCGTCTTGGCTGTAGTAATTTCTTGGAAACGCGCTTGCGACTCCACAAATTCTCATTCTTGATTAAACACCCTCCGCCAACGATGACACTGGGAAGCAGGCCACCTTCGTTAACCATACGCCGGCGCGCTAGCCTTCGAATTGCGGCCGAATGACAATTCGTTCATGCGCGCCTTTTCAATCGCCTCCGTACCGGTGGACTTTTGGATAACATGGTGTAACCGTGGGGACGGGATTCCGTGATTGAAAGATTCGACTTCTCCGATTTCCGCGAACTGTTTGCCAAGGCCAATGAAGAAAAGTCTGGCGACCAGTTGGCGGGCATCGCAGCGAGATCGGAACGGGAGCGAGTCGCGGCGAAACGGAAACTCGCGGACTTGACGCTCGATGAAATTGTCCGGCGGCCGCTGATCGACCCCGACGAGGATGACGTCACTCGCCTGACGCTCGACTCATTCGATCAGCAAGCGTTCCGCTCGATTGCGAGTATGACAGTCGGGGAGTTTCGCGAGTTCATCCTCGATGATGGAACGACAGAGACGCAACTGCATGCGCTGCAAAATGCGATCATCCCCGAAATCGCCGCCGCGGTGGCGAAGCTGATGAGCAACAAGGATCTGGTGCTTGCGGCCGCGAAGATTCGTAATGTCACCCGTTGCCGCAATACGATGGGAGAGCGTGGAGTGTTGGGCATTCGCATCCAACCCAATCACCCGGCTGACGACATCGGCGGAATCCTCTTGGCCGCATTCGAAGGATTGCTGTACGGCTGCGGAGACGCAGTGATCGGCGTGAATCCAGCCACCGACTCGGTGGAGACAGTCAGCGCGATTCTTATGGGATTGAATCGCCTGGTTGACGCCTACGAAATTCCCACGCAGACCTGCTGCCTGGCGCATATCTCAACGCAACTGGCCGCATTGGATCGCGGTGCGCCCGTCGATCTTCTCTTCCAGTCCGTTGCGGGGACGGAAGCGGCGAACCGAAGTTTCGGAATTACTCTGACCATGCTGCGTGAAGGCCGCGAACAGGTCCTTGCGCATCACAGTCAACGCGATGTCCGCTGGGCAGGCAATCACGTGATGTACTTCGAAACCGGCCAGGGCAGCGCTCTTTCCGCGGAGGCGCATCACGGAGTCGATCAAGTGACGCTCGAAGCGCGAGCCTACGGAGTAGCGCGAGCGTTTCAGCCTTTCCTCGTCAACAGCGTTGTCGGCTTCATCGGTCCGGAATATTTGTACGACGAGCGGCAGATCATCCGCGCCGGACTTGAGGATCATTTCATGGGTAAGTTGCTCGGCTTGCCGATGGGTTGCGACGTCTGCTATACGAATCACGCCGCCGCCGATCAAAATTCTGCCGACAACCTCCTGCTACTTTTGACCGCTGCGGGCTGCAATTATTTTATGGGCGTCCCCTGCTCTGACGACGTCATGTTGAACTACCAATCCACCAGCTATCACGATGCGTTGGCCGCACGGCGCCTCTTCAAACTGCGCCCCGCCCCGGAGTTCCTCGCCTGGCTGCAGAATAGAGGGATCTATCGTGATACTGAACCGGCATCCCTCGATCCGTTGGCGCGACGCCAACTGATGCAGCGTTTGGAGTTGTCGCTGGAGGGGACTGTCTGAATGGCTCCGGAAGACGACGAAAGAGAAAACCAACTCGCGCAGCCTTTTGGCTTGTCCGAAATAATAAAGAAAGTTCGACTGCGAACTCCTGCACGCCTGCTAGAGGGCCGGAGCGGAGCATCATATCGGACGAACACCCAACTTACTCTGCGTGAGGCGCACGCGGCCGCCCGCGACGCCGTGCGAGCCGAATTGAATCTCATTACCGATCTTGGCGACGACTTTATACGGAAGTGGAATCTGTTTGAAGTCTGCTCCCAGGCCGGCAGCAAAGACGAGTATCTTATTGCGCCCTGATTTGGGCCGTCACCTGCATGACGCGTCTCGCGAGGAAGTCAGTCGACGTTGCGCTACGGGAAACGATTTGCAAGTCGTGATCGGCGACGGGCTCTCGGTAACCGCGGTTGCCATGCAAGTTCCTCGCCTGTTGCCACTCCTTTGTGAGGGAGCAAGAACCCGAAGCTGGAGCATCGGTCCGACATTTGTGATTCGTCACTGCCGGGTAGGCATTCTTAATGACATCGGCGAGTTGCTAAAACCAAGAGTGGTCGTGCTGCTCATCGGCGAACGTCCGGGCTTGGCAACCGATGAAAGTCTCTCGGCGTACATGGCATACCAACCGAAAGCGTCCCACACCGACGCCGATCGAAACCTTATCTCGAACATCCACGCTCGCGGCGTAAGCACGGAGTATGCCGCTCGACGGATTCTAAATTTGGCCGCTGTAATGATGAAAACTCAATAGCAGCGGTTACCAGCTTCGCGAACAACTGCCGGCGGAAATATCACCTGCGCTCACCGATTAATTCGCCGTGCGAACCGAAGTCGGACCCCTTCGGTTGCATCCTCGAGGTCACCCCATCGATTTTGGTCTGTGATTCGCCGTTTTTAGAGCGTCGATTCTGACACCTGCCCATATGGAGACAATCTGCAAAATGGGAACTCACTCCCAGCCGACAATTTCGAGGGATCGGCTAGCGGGAGTGCGTAGTCTTCCTACCACTGGCCCCGCAGTGACGTTCGTAATCTTGTTCCGACCTGTCTAAGCAATACAAAATGAAGAGTTCATCGGTGAACGGGTCCAGTCTTGCCCGCTCAATCCGTGCCGGAACAGTTTGCTAGAGGCTTGGACGGTGAATTCCAAACTACCAACGATAGCGGGCAATCTTAATGAAGTGTCGGATTATCGCGGTCCTCGGCACCAGACCGGAAGCAATCAAATTAGCGCTGGTGATTCACGAACTGCGGCGACGGTCGGAAGAGTTTGAGACCGCAGTCGTTCATACGGGTCAGCATCGCACCATGCTCGACCACGCCCTGAAATATTTCAAGATCAAGCCGGATTTCGATTTGGATGTAATGCGTCCGAATCAGACGCTGAACTCTCTGACCGCGCGCGTAGTGGACACGGTAGAAAATGCGTGTCACCGGTTCGAGCCCAATATGGTGTTGGTGCAAGGCGACACTACCACCGCTTTTGCTTCGGCGCTGGCAGCTTACTACTGCAAGATTGCTGTCGGGCATATCGAAGCGGGCCTGCGCAGTCATGACATTTACAACCCGTTCCCGGAAGAAGCCAACCGGCGGCTGGCGTCGGTGTTGACCGAAATTCATTTCGCTCCTACTGCGTTGTCGCGGGACAACCTGCGGGCCGAGGGTGTAGCGGACGAGAAAATCATCGTCACCGGAAATACCGTGATCGATACCTTGCGGGCACTCAGCACACTGCCGCATTCCTGGGCGAACACTCCGCTAGCCGGCATCCCGGACGACAATTCCCGGCTGGTGCTGGTTACTTCCCATCGGCGCGAATCATTAGGCACTGATCAGGAGAACATGTGCCTGGCGCTTAAAGATCTGGTGAAGCAGCATCCCGACATTCGCGTCGTTTATCCCGTGCACATGAATCCCAACGTGCGCAGCACGGTGAACGCGCTGCTTCAGAACACAGACAGAATTCACCTGACCGAACCGCTCGACTACATCACCTTCGTCAGCTTGCTGCGGCGTTGCTTTTTGGTGCTGACCGATTCCGGCGGCATTCAGGAAGAGGCGCCCACGTTTGGCAAACCCGTGCTGGTGCTGCGCAAACTGACGGAACGTCCGGAGGCCTCACAGTTTGGCATGGCCAAGATTATCGGCATGTCGCGCGACGGAATCGTCAACGAGACCACCCGCTTACTCAACGATGCGGAAGCGTATCAGGACATGTCAGAGGGCGAAAATCCTTACGGAGACGGTCACAGTTCGGAGCGGATCGTGGAGGCAGTTGCCCGCTGGCATGCGAAGAAGACTCCACTGTTAGAGGCTGATAAGCAGTTCAAGCTCGCACCGAGGCCACAGCCACGGCGCCGGAAAACCGACTCCGTGGAAAGTGCTCGCAAAGCCGCGGCAGGCAAGGAGTGAGCCCGCAGAATTCGCGTCCGGGCCGTGGTTGCGCGCCATGATCTATGTTCTCTACGCCATTGTTTTCGCAATCTGCATCTACACCGGCCGCCATTACTGGTTCACGCTAAATCGTCTTTTCGGTTTCCAAAGGCACCCTTACATCGACATCGATACCGCCGATTGGCCTCCCGTGACCGTGCTGGTTGCCGCTCACAACGAAGAAAAAGTTGTTGCCAACATTCTCGACGCGTTGATGACGGTGAAGTATCCCGCAGATCGGATGTTGGTGATTCCCGTAAACGACCGTTCCACGGACCGCACGCGCGAGATCATCGATAAGTTTGTGCAAGATTTTCCTGGGCGCATTCAACCGTTCCATCGCGCCGGAGGCAAGGGTGGCAAGGCGGCGGCGCTCAAAGACGCCATGGAATTGGTGAATACTGAGGTCATCCTTATTTTCGACGCGGATTACATTCCAGGCGCGGGGCTGATTAAACAACTCGTCGCGCCCTTCTTCGATCTCGAAGTCGGCGGCGTAATGGGCCGGGTGGTTCCGCTGAACGCCGGCACCAATCTGCTGACGCGGCTGCTCGATCTGGAACGCTCGGGCGGCTACCAGGTGGATCAGCAGGCGCGGATGAACCTTCGCCTCGTGCCTCAACATGGCGGCACGGTTGCAGGCGTGAGATTGAGCGCTCTGCGAGAAATTGGCGGATGGAATGAGAATTCACTCACTGAAGATACGGACCTGACTTATCGCCTCCTGCTGAATGGCTGGAAAACCGTATATCAGAATCGGTCGGAGTGCTATGAAGAAGTCCCTGAAATTTGGCCCGTACGGATCAAGCAAATCATGCGTTGGGCTAAGGGTCACAACCAAGCCATGGTGACTTATGGCTTGCGCCTGTTACTGGGAAAAAATCGCGCCACCTTGCGCGAACGAATTGATGGGACGTTGCTGCTGGGAGTGTATGCGATGGCGCCGCTCACGCTGCTCGGCTGGGCGCTCGCTCTGGGTGTCTTCTACGAGGGCGTGGCTCCTCTACATGGCGTAATTGCGCTGCTATCGCTGACTGCCTATGCCGCGCTGGGTAATCTTGCCGCTTTCTTCGAGATTGCGGCAGCTGCCCGATTGGATGGGACGCGCAAACGGATATGCCTTTTGCCGTTCCTCATTCTGGGGTTCGCAGTAAGTATTTTTTCTGTTTCTCGCGCCGCATTTTCGCAAGTTTCCGATCTTGTCACTGGAGCTGAATTCCATTGGGATAAGACCGAACGTTTTCGGAAGGTCTCGTGAATCCCTACCTCGCAGTGGCGGCTCTGTTTCTGGTGGTCAGCTCGATGTTCATGCTGCCTCTGGTTCCAGCGATCGTGGAATTGCGCCGCAAGTCGGATGCCCAGCCGCTCAGAGTGGTTCAGCAGAACGCGGGTGAGATTCGGCATTTTGCCAACAGCTTTCGCGACTATATCAAGGGAATCGAACCTACCATCCTGCGTTGCGTCACTGATGGAACTACGGCGACAGGCACTTTAGACAATGGCGAGGAATATGTTGTGTTAGGCCGGGCTGATGAGCCGTTGCTTCGCGCACTTGAGCAGCGCGACGCCCTCCACCCCGTAGTCATAACGGCCGGTGTGGACCTTACGATGCCGGCAGACGCAACTTTTTCGAAGGAAATCTATGCGGGCGTGCAATTCAGTGGGGGAGAAAAAAACAATTACCGCGCGATCCTGGGAGAAAATACTGTTCATCTGGGCGCGGCGAGTCAGGTCACGCGTTGGGTTCACGCTGTCGGTGAATTCACGGCGGAACGTGGGTGCCGGCTCTACGGACGCATTTCCTCCGACTCACTGATACGCCTTCGCACAGATTGCATTTTTCTACGGCTGAACGCTCCTCGCATTGAAATCGGAAACACGCTTGCGAATGAAGACGGCGCTTCATCACTTGTTCCTGCAATTGCGAATTCCGCGCCGTCTCAACGTTTCTTTCATGAGGGCGACTTTGACGTTCAACCCGACGAAATCATCCGCGGCAACGTTGTCATCCGTGGCAATCTCCGAATTGGTGCGGGTGCGCAGATTTACGGCAGCGTAAAAAGCACAAAGGACCTGGTGATCGGCAACGAAGTCTCCGTCGGAGGCAGCCTGGTCAGCGCACAAAAAATGCGCATTGGCCAGAACTGCGCAGTTCACGGACCGGTAGTTGCGGAACGCGAACTAGCCATTGGCAGCGGAACTCGCTGCGGCAGCCTGAAATATCCCACGACGGTCAGCGCGCCACGCATCGCGATCAATGAAGGTGCGGTAGTATTTGGCACTTTGTGGGCTCGGGAGCGCGGGGAAGTGGTGGCCAGCCAATGACACGCCGCCGCACCCTCGTCACGATCAGCACCATCATTCTCGTTGCTGTGCTGGCATGGTCATGGGCCACGCACGACCGTTTTCGCTCGACTGCTGACCGCCTGCTCCTGTTAGTGCCAGACGGCATTAGCTTCTCCGATCCCAAAGTCACCATGTGGCTGGATGCAGGCAGCGAAGAAGGACTTCATGTGGTCCCCGTTCACGACTCCGAATTTCTGCGCCCTTTGTGGGGAGAGTCGCAGTGCGCGGGAGTGATTTTGCCCGATTCCATCCACCAGCAGGCAAGTGATCTCTTCGTCGCCACTCTCCATCGTTTTGTTGCCGACGGCGGGAATCTCATGCTGGTCTACGATGCAGGCACGTTCTCACTGAACGGCGTTTACGCAGCGGGCCGATCGCGACTATCGGACTTGGCAGGCGTGGACTACGCTCTCTATGACAAGCTTGGTGGTAAGACACTTCAATGGAGCAAAGTCACCAGCACCAATGCAATTGTCAGTAAGCTGGAAATACCTCCCGGCAAGTATTATCCGTTCCACACGGACGACTTCTCTCAGACAAATGGCCAACCTGGTACTCCTGAAAGAAATTTCGAGGTCGAACTCAGGCGCTACAAGTATGGAGATCTGCAGTATCCCAGCTTTGTAACTTCGGGTAACTTCGCAGGCGAAGTTTTATTTCGCTCGAGCAACGGACTGGTCGTCGGGCAACACTCCTATCAAAAAGGTTCGGTCCTGTTCGTTAATCTGCCTCTCGGATATTTGAAAGGCAACACCGACGGATTAATGCTGCATGTTTTTCTGAAGTACTTCGCCAGCCATGCATTGTCTCTGCCTTATTTAATGCCAGTCCCTGATGGAATTGGCGGGCTGGTACTGAACTGGCACATCGACTCCAATGCCGCGATTAAACCGCTTCAGGAAATGAGTTCATGGACGCTGCTGCAACAGGGGCCTTACTCAATTCACATCACGGCCGGACCCGACGCGGGTAGAGTCGGTGATCGTAAGGGTTTTGACGCTGATCACAATCCTGTGAGCCAGGACTTAATCCGCAAATATGAGGGCCTCGGCTATGAAATTGGCAGCCACGGCGGATGGATTCACGACTACTTTTCGGCACACGTCGAAACCGACAATCCAAAAGATCTCGAACAGTTTCTCGCGCTAAACAAAGATTCTTTGGAGCGAGTGACGGGAAAGCCGGTCGAGGAATATTCAGCTCCGAACGGCAATCAGCCGCCCTGGGTCACGCATTGGCTGGAGACTCATGGTTTTGTCGCCTACTACTTCACCGGCGATACCGGAATGGGTCCGACTCAGGGGTATCGCAACGGAGAACGCGAAGCGCGCAACGTGTGGGCTTTTCCAATCCTGCATCTGGATCGGGCCGCAGGTTTCGAGGAGTTTATGACGGAAGGGTATTCCGACTTCGAGGTCGCGCATTGGCTTGCCGCCGTTACGGACTTTACGACTGATCAGCATTCGGTGAGACTCATGTACTTCCATCCACCCGGAATTTTGCCATATCACGATCTGGTGGATCGTTGGCTGGAGCAAACAGCTCGCCTGAAGGCGGATGGACGATTTCGTTGGTACACCATGACGGAGCTGGCGAACTTCTTGAATTCCCGTAAGCAGGTGAAATGGAAAATGTCGGACCAGGGCGGCCTGATCACGGTAGAAGCAACTCATCCCCTGACCCTCGATCACCAAACGTGGAGGATTCCAGCCACGAGGTTTGCTCAACCGAAGATCGTTGAGGGCTCCGCCAAGGTAGTGCGAGATAACGATGCCTGGATGATCATCGCTGGAGAGGGGAAAGATCTTCGTTTCGAGACGGAGATGCTGAAAAAATGACGATCACTCAACAACAACGGTATGCGTCAGTGTTTTTGCTCTTGAGCTTTGCCATGATCCAGGTAGCGCGCGCTCAGGACAGCCCTGTTTCACTTTCCGCCGCTTCGAACAATTTCGCTTCCGCCAGTGCTGGGCAAGATTCACCGCAGCAGGCGGAAACAGACCTTCCGCCACAGACTGGACCCAAGCAGTTGACCAACTATGTGGAAGCGGGCGGCGATTATCTGACTCTGACTAACGGCTTCGGATATTGGTCGGGAGGATATGCTCGCGGAGTGGTCGCAAGCGGCCACAACATCTGGAATGCCGAAGTCAACGGTCAGCACGAATTTGGCGACTCTGGCGTATACATGGCTGGCGGAGATACATATAACTTCAATCCTGACTGGTACGGTTCGCTGACCGCTGGGTCCAGTGTTGGAGGATTTTTCTGGCCGCGCTTCCGGACAGATGGCTTCATCAACAAAAAGTGGATGAGCCACAAACAGCTGATCACCACGTTCGGTTTCGGATACTACGCTGCCAAAGACGTTCACCGCGACCACAGTTTTTTTGTCGGCACGACCTACTACTTTACAACGCCTTGGATTCTCGAAGACGGGATTCGCTTTAACATCAGCAATCCGGGATCAGTCTTTTCGCCCGCGGGCTTCGTAGCCGTAACCCATGGACGAAACCAGCGGCAGTACCTTACCCTTCGTGCCGGGTTTGGCGTAGAGGCATACCAACTCGTCGGACCCACTGTCGACCTGACTGATTTCGAAAGCCAGACTTTAACCGTCACCTGGCGCCGGTGGGTGGGTGAAAGCTGGGGCGTAAATCTGGTGGGCGACACCTACCACAGCCCTTTCTATACAAGAGGTGGAGCTAGCTTTGGATTCTTCCGGGAATTTTGATCGTCGCGAGAACTCTGCCAAGGGCCTGAAAGCCCCGACGCTGGCGGATCCTCTTTCTTCGCGTGGACATCGCGGCGGTGTCATTGCCATGCACCGTGCGCTCGCCCACTTCCGCCTCGGTCCGATGAATCTGGTTATCGCCGTCTCTCTTTTTGTATTTTTTACCTCCATCTGGCTGGTACTTCTTCCGAAGGTCTGCCAATTCTGGGATCATGTCTTGACTTACGGGATTCGCGTACTGCCTTTGCACGCCGGACTCGGTCTAGCCGAGCATCATTTGACGCCCTTCCTTCGCTTCGACATCCCTTTTCCTCGCGTGGAACCGATGCTACCCAGCTCTCAGACTTGGGGGCTGGTCGGTGCAGCCGTGTTGGCACTCTTTGCGGTCACTTTTCTGCTGCCAAGCAACCTGATCCCGGTCAAGTATCTACTTCGAGGAATGTTGCTGGTTGCGGTAACGGCGCTATTGTATTTCGCGCTCGTACCGGCACGTTTTCCTCACACTCCCGACAGCTACATGGAAGGGCTGGTTACCGCTGGAATCGCATTGATATCTACCGTCCCACTATTGTTCGGGCTGACTTACTACATTTTCGATTTCGGTCTGATGAAGAAGGCATTCCTGACGACCATCACTATGACTCATCTGGCGTTGTTTCTGCCTCTGCAAGTCCTGGTGCAAGCTTTGTTTCTGCAGAAAACCGTTCTGTTTATGCCCGTGCTCTACATTATCTTCGGGATGCCTGTAAACATTCTGATCATTATTGCGTTCTATTCCTGGGGCATGACCTGGTCTTTCCGATCAGCTCGGGAGCGTTGACATATCACCTAACACCGGTGATCCGATTGGTTTTCTCGTCTTTTTGCACTCTCGCCAGATTTTTATGAATTTGTTTGCACCCTGCCAACGAATGGCGGCATCTCTTGTACAAGCGCATTTGACAGTTATCCAACTGCGCCCTAGAATCGACACCATAATGTTTGACCAGTACCAGAAGAGTTTCGACTGCATGTGCTGTTGTACTTGTTGTTGCGCAGTCGTGTCTTCTGGCGCCGGGAGGTTGCTGACCTAGAAAGTTTTTAATACCAGCACTTATCCAAACCCACCGCCAGTAGAAAGCTGGCGGTGGGTTTTTCATTTTTATGGCACAAACAGAAACGATTCAAGAGACCAAGGCACAGCGGGTCGAGCGCCTGAAACGGGAGAAAAATCCCTGGGAAGCGCTCGACGAAATCCGAAGCTTCGCCCGAACGGGATTCGATTCCATTCCGCCCGAATGGCTCGGCACCTACTTCCGCTGGTGGGGCGTTTACACGCAGGGAGACGGTGCCGGCGTGGTCGGCGGCAAAGGCGGCGAGGGCAAAGCATTGCCCTGCTTCATGCTTCGCATCCGCATCCCCAATGGCATCCTGCACTCCTCACAACTGCGCACCATCGCTGAATTAACCGAACGCCATGCTCGTGGGATTGCCGATCTCACTGTGCGGCAGAACATTCAACTTCACTGGGTAACGATCGAAGCGCTACCCGAGATTCTGGAAGCGCTGTGGCAATCCGGCCTGAACACCATGGGCGCGTGCGGCGACGTCACAAGGAACGTCACTGGATGCCCGGTCGCCGGTGTGGACGCCGACGAAATCTGCGATGCTTCGCCGCTTGCGCTGGCAGCGACGCAGATGCTCGCTGGCAATCCCGACTTTTACAATCTGCCTCGCAAATTCAAAATTTCGATTACCGGCTGCCGCGTCTGGTGCGCCTACCCGGAGATCAACGACATTGGGCTGACTGCGACCACGCGCACGCTCAACGGAAAATCAGAAACTGGCTTCTCGTTGCGGGTGGGTGGAGGCCTCTCCGCCGAACCGCATCTCGCCGCTCGTGTGAATGCGTTCGTTCGCTGGAATCAGGTCCAACCGGTGATCAAAGGGATCGCTGAACTGTTCCGTGAGTCAACTCAGTTGCGGGAGCATCGCGAGCGGGCGCGGCTCAAATTCCTATTCCTAAAGCATGGCTGGACGGCTGACGATCTCCAGGACGAACTGGAACAGCGCATAGGATTCCATCTGGATCCCGCGGTATCCGAACATGCCCCTGCTGACGTTTATCGCGACCACATCGGAATCCACGCACAGAAACAACCTGGCTATTGCTACGTTGGAGCCGCAGTGTTGCGCGGCCGAATCACTGCGGAACAAATGCGCCACGCGGCTGATCTTGCCGATCGCTTTGCGAATGGAGAATTGCGCACCACCAACATGCAAAACCTGCTGGTGGTGAACGTGCCGCGGTTGCAAGCAGAATCGCTGGCCAAAGAACTGGACGCAATCGGACTGCGCGTCGGCGGCTCGCCCTTCTTTCGCGGCGCCGTCGCCTGTAGCGGCACCGAGTTCTGCAAACTCGCAATCACCGAGACTAAAAGTTTTTCACGATGGCTGGTGGAAGAGTTGGAAGATCGTCTTCCTGGCTTCGAGCAGCACCTGAAGCTGCACGTTACCGGCTGCCCGAACAGTTGCGGCCAGCACTGGATCGCCGATATTGGGATCGAAGGCAAGAAGTTGAAAGTCGGTGACCGCATGCAGGACGCGTACTACTTCTGTCTGGGCGGCGCGGTTGGACTGCACCTGTCGATTGCTCGGCCAGTGGGCTATCGCTGTCTCGCGACCGAAGTCCCAGATGCTATTGAGCGCTTGCTGCGTCGCTACTTGATGGACCGGTTTAGCGGCGAGAACCTGCGACGGTTTTTTGCCCGCCACTCCGACGCAGACTTGCGCGCATTTCTGGCTGGAGAGGTAGTTGAGCCTGTGCCTCGAGATCTGTCGCCGGGGCGAGTGCCGCACGGAATCGAAGGTTAACCATGAAGACTTTGTTCCCCATGTTCGTGAAGCTGGATGGTCGCGAGGTGCTGGTCGTCGGCGCTGGACGAGTCGGCGAGCCCAAGATTCGCGGACTGCTTTCCACCGGAGCAAAGATTCGAGTGGTCGCGCACGAAGCGAACGAGGTTGTGCGGGAGTGGGCGCGGACTGGCGAAATCACTCTAGAAGAGCGTGGGTTCGTTCCTTCCGACTTAGACAACGTTTTCCTCGCGGTCGTGGCCACATCTTCGCGCGATGTGAATCGGCTGATCTATGACGAAGCGCAATCCCGCCGCATTCTGTGCAACGTCGTGGATGTCCCCGAGCAGTGCGATTTCTATTATCCAGCCGTGGTTCGGCGCGGCGATCTGCAGATTGCGATTTCAACTTCGGGGCAGAGTCCGTTTCTCGCGCAAAAGCTGAGACAACGACTGGAAAAACAGTTCGGGCCAGGGTATCAGCGATGGGTAGCGGAACTCGGCGAGACACGCCGGAAAGTTCTCGCTAGCAATCTGGATCCTGCCCGCAAACGAGATCTGCTGCAGTCGCTGGCCAGCGCAGAAGCATTTGAGGCCACGCTCGCCGCCGAATCTGAAACAAACGCGAGGAGCACCATATGACAGGCAAGGTATATCTGGTTGGCGCCGGGCCCGGCGATCCCGAATTACTTACTCTCAAAGCTGCTCGGGTACTGAAACACGCGGACGTCGTGTTGCACGACGAACTAGTGGGGAAGGAGATAGTTCGTCTCGCGCCAGCTCACGCGGACATCCGCAACGTCGGCAAGCGGTGCGGCAAAAAGAACATCAGCCAGGAAGAGATCAACTTTCTCATGGTCACTCTGGCTGCCTCGGGATTACAAGTAGTCCGGCTCAAAGGCGGCGATCCGCTGATCTTCGGCCGCATCGGCGAGGAAATCGCAGCCCTGCGCAAGGCTAACATTGAGTTTGAAATCGTCCCCGGCATCACCGCCGCTCTCGGGGCCGCGTCGACAGCGCAAATTCCGCTGACCCATCGCCAGTCTTCTCACGCCTTAGTTTTCCTTGCCGGACATACGGCCAGCGGGGACGATCCAACCAATTGGCGCGCGCTGGTGTCTTTGGGAGCCACGGTTGTGATCTACATGCCCGGGCACGATTATTCGAAGATTGCCCGCAAACTCCGGTCTGCTGGTCTACCGGATGAAACACCGTGCGCGATCATCTCGCGGGCGACAACTTCCGACGAGCAAGTTTTTTCGAGCAACCTCGAGAACTTAGAAAACGCTCCCCACCTTCCGGCGCCGACGTTGCTTGTTATCGGAGAGGTTCTACGTCATGCCGGTCACCGCTTCTCACTGGAAGAAGTCGGCTGGCCTGTGAGCACGCCAGCTTTCGCATTGCAGACACAATCAGAACTTTCGTTCAGTTCGAGCGTCGGAGGGACCGCCTTTGTAGCGTCAGCATCTTGCCGGCTGTCGCGAGAGCATCCTGCCCGCGTCGCTGATACCGGGTCGTCCCGACAACGGCAGCCGGAACGGCGGCACCCAATGTCAGCAGAACATGAGCGCAGACATGAGGAGCAGGCATCATGAAAGACGGCGTGGAACGAATTCGTCAATTGGTTGAGCAGTGGAGTCCTGAAGACCTGCTCCGTTGGGCCTTCGTAACTTTCGGAGGGTATGTCGAGATTGCGTCGGGCTTCGGGCCCGAGGGCATGGTGCTCATCGACATCGCCGCCAAAGTGCAACCGGAGTTCCGCATCTTCACACTCGACACTGACTTTTTATTTCCGGAAACTTACAATCTGATGGAGCGAATTGAAAAACGGTACGGCATCAGAATAGAGAGGCTCAAGTCAAACCTCACGCCGGATGACCAGGCACTTTTCCACGGACCGGCTCTCTGGGCTCGCGACCCGGATGCTTGCTGCAATCTCCGGAAGGTCGAGCCGCTACGGAATAAGCTCTCGCAACTTCGCGCATGGGTAACCAGCATCCGTCGCGATCAAACGTTAGCGCGTGCCGGAGCACTCAAAGTGGAGTGGGATGCAAAATTCCATCTGGTCAAGATTAATCCGCTTGTCGATTGGACCACCGCAAAAATCTGGCGCTACATTCATGTTTACGATCTGCCCTACAATCCGCTGCATGATCGCGGATATCCCAGCATCGGCTGCACCCATTGCACACGAAGTGTGCAACCCGGAGAAGATGCGCGAGCAGGACGCTGGTCCGGGTTCAACAAAACCGAGTGCGGACTTCATACCACTGCGCCTACCGCCAGTTTGGTCTCGATTATTCATGCGGCACCGCAACAGAGTGCCTCCGAGGCTTGATCAAAGGTCGAATGCCCTGCAGCGACTGATACCGAGAATGCAAGATGGTTCACTGCTCGCCGACCAATTCATGGACGATCTCAGTCTCGCCCTCGTGATCGGCAGCATCGAGCTCTGCGCTGAGCTGAGACTTTATGCCACGCGTTGCTTTCTCCAGTTCAGCTTTAGCTCGGGCTACATGCCCCAGCATGGCGTGCAGCCGCTTGGGCCCCAATACCACGAGTCCGAGTAACAGTATGAAAAGTATTTCTGTTCCAAACCCCGCGATTCAACCCCTCGCCTAAGTTCCTTAACCTTTGGTAATCGTGCTCGCTGTCGTGACCGGCTTCTCATCCTCCGCTTTCATGGCTGATTTGAAGCCGCGGATGCCCTCTCCAATTCCTTTGCCTAGCTCGGGAAGTTTCTTGGGTCCAAATACGAGCAGGGCAATTCCGAAAATAACCAGTAGATGCATTGGTTGAAATAATCCTTCAAACATGAGCTCTCCTCCGATTCAGACTAGTGAAACGTGATTGGTAAAATACGGACGCCGCTCCGAATCATCCGATTGTCACCTCCGCAGTTGTGGCGGAAGCCTTGTCACTGCTCGCCATGACACGTGGTGATCCAGCGCACAGCAATAATATTGCGATCATTAACCCGTGTAATAAAACTTGCAACCCATATGTTCTTATTCGTCATTTTCTTACTTCCTTTCATAGTTTTAAATACGCCTCTTAAAATACGGTGCGTGTTTCTACAGATGTAACGGGTTTCTCTGACTTTTTATTCTTTCTTATAGGCATCTCCGCCGATTGCCCTCATCCCTCGAAACCGACGATTTATTCCACAATTAGTTTTCTTAAGGGAATAAAATGACACCCCGCGCAGTTATAGCAATTGGACGTGTCAACTGCAGATCTTCAACTCGAGTCCTTTGAAGAACTGGCCATGCCGCTCTTCGACCAGCTCTATAACTTTGCGCACTGGCTCTCACGCGATCGCGAAGAGGCCGAAGATCTGGTCCAGGAGACTTATGCCAAGGCTTTGAAAGGATTCGGCTCTTTCCAGCTTGGAACTAACTTTCGGGCTTGGATGTACCGCATCTTGCGAAACACTTTCCTGACCTCCCGTACGGGGTTGAAAGCCACCATGACCGTTCCTCTCGACGCTGAGGAGGACAGAACTGAGCTGGCAGTTGAGCGCGACACGCCAGAAACGTACCTGTTTGCGCAGTTGAACCGTGAGCTGCTACAGACTGCGATGGATGAACTCCCCGTGCATTTTCGGGAGATCCTTCTTTTATGTGAGGTGGAGGAAATGTCGTATCAGGAAATTGCCGAAACGCTTTCGATTCCTATAGGAACGGTGATGTCACGTTTATCGCGCGCAAGAAAAACGTTGTCCGCCCGCCTGCGAACACAGATGCAGCAACGAGCAGTGACGCCAATTGCAAAGGGGAGCAACTATGGTTTGTGAGTCTTGGAAGACACAACTCGACGCTTATCTCGATGGTGAGCTTTCAGAGGCGGAGATGCGCGATCTAGACCGTCACGTCCGCAGCTGCCAATCTTGCTCAATGGATACTGTTACGCGTGTACAGATGAAGCGCGCGATTCAACTCGCAGGAAGACGCTTCTCGCCCACTACTGAGTTCCGCAAACGCGTGCAGCTGTCCATCGCGCCCAAACCGCGGCGAAATCTAAGTCGAGTATGGATGTTCGCTGCTGCCGCAGCTTTCATTCTTATAGTCGGCGTCTTGACTTCAACATACGTGGAAACTCGAAAGAGCGAAGGTCAAGTTTTCAGCGAGATTGCAGACTTGCACGTGGCGGCGTTGGCCAGTTCGTCGCCGGTGGATGTGATCTCCACCGACCGCCACACAGTAAAACCGTGGTTCCAGGGAAAAATCCCCTTCTCGTTCAACTTGCCGGAACTGCAGAACTCCGACTTCTCTCTGCTTGGCGGCCGGATGACTTATCTAGACCAGGTACCAGGCGCGCATCTGATCTACGATGTGCGCAAGCACCATATTTCTGTGTTCGTGTTCCAGGAACGTTTATTGCCGGCGAAGTTGGACGATAATTTTCTGTCACAGAAGAAACTGCCGTTCAACATGGAAACATGGAGCCAAGGCGGCCTTCGTTACTTCGTAATTGGCGACGCAAGCACGGCCGATATCGACAATCTTGCGAAATTGTTCAACAGCACAGGCTCTTAGCTTCGACATAACACTGAACAAGAGATGTGGCGATGCGCCTTCATCATCCGGAATGCCGCCACGACCGAAACTAAAGGGCCGGGAGGGCTGCATTTCTTGCCCCCGCGCCGTTGGTGAACAGCGCACAATGTGGAGATTACAACGATTAGCTTGTACGCCACAGCACGCGTCCCCCGAAGTGGTTTCATCATTATCTGTTGCTCCTAAAGAAAGCATTGCACCTCGGTCGTATCTTTCTGAACAGACAACCTGACAATCAACTAAGGTACGAACTTATATCCCCGACCGTATACTGTGAGAAAGTGAGAGGGATTTGCAGGGTCGCTCTCCAGCTTCTGTCGCAGCCGCATCATGTGGTTGTCGACTGTGCGCGTGCACGGATAGTCCTGGTAGCCCCAAACTTTATCGAGAAGCTCATCCCGCGAGATCGTGCGTTCAGCGTTCTTTGTCAAGAACTCCAATGTCTTGAATTCCTTTGCGGTAACCGCGATCTTTTCCCCGCCCCGAGTGATCTCCATTTTGGAAAAATCGACCATCACATCCTCAAAGGTATACAGGTTTTCTTGGCTGACGCGCGACGAACGCCGGATTAGCGCACGCAGACGCGCAATCAGCTCTCTTGGGCTGAACGGTATGGTCACGTAGTCGTCGGCACCTATTTCCAGGAGAAGGACCTTGTCTGCAACCTCGGAGCTCGCGCTAAGGATTAAGAGAGGCAGACCCGGAATTAAATTCACAATTTTCTTGCAAAGATCACATCCTGAAGATCCGGGTCGGAGTAGATCGAGGATCACGGCTGCTGCTGCTCTTTGGCGAAGCATCTCCAGTCCATCAATACCATCGGGGACGACATCGACCTCATATCCTTCCGAGGAGAACAGACGGCGCAGAACCTTCCGCAAAGCAATGTCGTCCTCGATGACTAAAATCCGCTCCGTTGGAACCGGTCGGAGCTCTGGCATCGGAGAGTTCAAGGTTGCGGCTAGGGCAGAAGTAGCCATTAGGTTTTCCTTTCTTCACGCTTTGCTGCATAGTTCCAGTCAGGGTCGGACATCTGCTGCGTGTAAGACTTCTTGCTTACGGACTGTCTCGCGAACTGCCCTCCGGGCTCTGGCTAGTCGTGACATAACCGTTCCTATCGGGATCGACAATATTTCCGCGATCTCCCGGTAGGACGCATCTTCAACATCACATAGCAAAATGACTTCGCGAAAGATGAGTGGCAATTGCTCGATTGCGCACTGAACTGCGGCGTTGTTGGAACGCTCGATCAGCAGCGATTCAGGCGTGTAGAAAGTTGTGGGCGATGCGGGGGAATCCTCCTCCTCATCCATCGCAACGGTCATACGCCGCTCGACTGTTGAGCGCGAACTTAGAAAGGTGTTTCTCAGGATTCGGTACATCCACGCCCGGAAATTAGTGCCAGGCTGAAACGACCCGAAACCTCGGAAAGCCTTCAGATAAGTCTCTTGGACTAGATCCTCAGCGTCATTCTGATTGTGCACAAGCCAGCGCGCAAAGTTGTAAAGAGAATCAAACAGCGGCATCGCCAGTTCTTCGAACCCGCCCAACGGTTGATCGACCTGAGCGGCCGCGGATGGAATCCTGAATCCGACCATTCGTTGTAGACCAGAGACAATACGTTCCATTTGCCTGCCCCCCAATCGTTGCGTTCTATCAATCAGCCTGCAACTCCACTAGCCCTGCCATGTCCATCCGCAGTGACAGCGCACGGAATCGCACAAGCGAAGCTTGCGCAAAAGTGCTTTACAAACAGCGCACGACCTCATCCACATATGTTTTCCTGGTTTCGAACTGCTGGAGACCCTCGTCGTATTGCAATCTGACGCGTCAGTTGGTCCGGCGTCAATTAACAGCGAATTCTTTCCACATATCCAGTCCATCGCCTGCTAAGTAATTGCTAGCTGGTTAGTTAACTGCGCGGATATCCTGAATCCGACGGTCTGTGCACCGCAGTGCTAGACTTCCGTGTTACACCCAAAAGCACCATGGAACCCCTGCGGCCCAATTCGGTCGTGCGATTCGGAACCTATGAGGTTTCTCTTCAGTCGGGCGAAGTGCGCAAAGCGGGTTTAAGGATCAGAGTCCAGCAGCAGCCGATGAAGCTGCTGGAGATATTGCTGGAGCGTCCTGGGGAAGTCGTTACTCGGGAGGAATTGCGCAGCCGCGTCTGGGCCGACGAAAGTTTTGGCGACTTCGACCAGGCTGTGAATATCGCAATCGGGAAGCTTCGTAGCGCATTGGGGGACTCGGCTGAGAATCCGCGATTTATCGAGACTCTTCCAAAACGTGGCTATCGCTTCATTGCGGACGTCTCGCTTGTCGATGCAGACGCCCACCCAAAAAGCCGGAATCTGCGGCTGGCGATTTGCCCGGTCAAGAACGTAAGACTGGGTCCTCAGATAAGCCTGAAAGCGGCGGGTCGCCCAAACGCCGGCCGTCGACTCGACTCATCGTCGCCTCTACTCTCGTCTTGAGTCTGCTGATTATCTTTGTGGTGCTATTTCGTCCACGTGGCCGCGCGCCCACGGGCATCCGATCCTTGGCAGTGCTTCCGCTGGAAAACCTTTCTGGAGACGCTTCACAGAACTACTTTGCCGACGGCATGACCGACGAGTTGATCACTGACCTGGCGCAGATCAGCGCTTTGCGAGTAATCTCCCGCACTTCCGTGATGGTATATAAAGGAGCGCACAAGCCGCTGCCGCAAATCGCTCGCGAACTGAACGTGGACGCCGTGGTAGAAGGCACCGTGCTCCATTCCGGCGATCAGGTTCGCATCACCGCGCAGTTGATCGAAGCCTCTAACGACAAGCACTTATGGTCCCAGAGCTATGAAGGTGAATTGCGCGATACCTTGGCTCTGCAAAGCAGAGTGGCCAGCGCCATTGCAGATCAAATTCGCATCAATTTGACGCCGCAGGAACAGGCTGCGCTGAAAAGCGTAAAGGTCGTCAATCCGCAAGCCTACGAGTCCTATCTCAAAGGGCGCTACTTCTGGAATAAGCGAACGGCGGATGGTTTGAAGGTCGCACTAGCTTATTTCAATCAGGCCATCGACGAAGATTCGAAATACGCTCCGGCTTATTCAGGCCTGGCCGATACTTATGCGTTGTTGGGAGACTGGCAGTATGCAGTAATGACTCCTAAGGACGCATTCCCCAAGGCCAAGGCGGCGGCGATCAAGGCCCTGGAGTTGGACAACGCTCTCGGCGAAGCCCATAACTCGCTGGCATTCGTTTTGGATGGCTTCGACTGGGATTTTGACTCTGCAGGCAAGGAATTCCGTCGGGCCATTGAACTCAACCCAGGCTACGCAACCGCTCACCATTGGTACGCCTGGCACTTGAGTCTATTGGGTCGCTATGACGAAGCTATTCCGGAAATGAGAAAAGCGTTAAACCTGGATCCGCTCTCTCTTATCATTAACGCCGATTTGGCAGAGCTTCTTGTCCTTGCGCACTCCTATGACGAATCCATCCAACAGAGCCGCAAGACCATCGAAATGGATCCTAATTTTGCACTGGCACATAATCAACTGGCGCAGGCGTACCTGCAAAAACATATGTACGATGAAGCGGTCGCAGAACTGCAAAAAGCGGTTCAGCTTTCTGGGGGCAGCCCGACCTGCATAGCTAATCTTGCACGTGCCTATGTCTTGTCTGGTAAGCGGAGCGAAGCACTAGAACTGTTGAGCGAATTGAAGAAACGCTCAAACCCTGGTTATTCGAATGCTTCGGAGATTGCCACGGTCTATGCGTCTCTCGGAGATAAGGATCAAGCCATGAATTGGCTCGAAAAAGGCTACGAAGAGCGATTTAACCCGGGTGTTCTGCTGCGGTCGGGCTTCGATCCCTTGCGTTCCGACTTGCGCTTCCAAACCCTTGTCCACCGCATTGGCCTGCCCGGCTGAGCCACAAAGAGCCAAAGCCCGCTTCAGACCGCAGAACCTTTCACTGAGTGCCATGACAATCCTTTGACAATCACTTAACAACCCCAGCGCACCTAGCCGGGCTGTTTTTTACTCCAATGTTTAGCAGAAGGAAAAACACTTAAAAGACTTCAGCTAATACGAAGGTTATGTCGACGCGCTGCTGTGCCGTTCGCAGGCGGTTTTCTGAAGATATACGATCAAGTCCGCCGCAAGCGCGGTTAGGGAATGGTAAATGCAATGGCAAAAGTGATTGAGTATTACATACCGGAACGATTCCGAAAAACGGCGAGATGGGTTCCATCCGATGAACGCGGGAAAGTCATCGAGTTTCCCGTGCCGGAGAAAAAGTCGGCGTGAGATGCTAGGTCCGCACGGCTGCGGTGCACCCACAAAATAGCGGTGTTTGATTTCTTGGGTACCTACCGCCAACAACGCCTGGCTAAATCAATTTCGCCCATCGCTCGAACAATGACACCGGGCCATACGCGGTTTTGACAAGATGCTTCCGCAGCAGATTTTACAATTAAATGCGGACTGGTTAGGCGTCTTCTGAAACTTTTGTTCCAGTCATCTCTCTCATGACTACGCGACGTGGAACCGCAGGGAATGCCTTGTTCGAGGAGCCCTGAGTTCGGCGTCGCGCACTTTCAGTCAATTACAGGAGCCGTGAAATGCAAAAAGTAGTTCGCACTCTGTTGTCAGTCGCACTGGCGATTGGCGTAGTTTCGGCAACCCGCAGCAATGCACAGAATCAACGTCCGAACCCAGGCGCAGTCTTCGTTATGACGAATGCCGCGGACCGGAATGAAGTCATTTCTTTTCGAAGAGCTGAAGATGGCTCGTTACAAGAAGGCCACAGATTTGCAACCGGCGGGCGTGGCAGCGGTGGCAACAATGATCCGCTGGAATCGCAAGGATCTTTAACCCTCAGTCAAGATCACACCCTGCTGTTTGCGGTTAACGCAGGCAGCGGCGAGATCTCAGTGTTTCATGTTTACGGCTCGGAGTTGTCGCTGGCTGACAAGGAACTCTCAGGAGGAAGTGAACCGAACGCAATAGCCCAGCACGGACAGTTCGTGTACGTTCTCAACGCTGGCGGTAGCAGCAACGTGGTGGGTTTCCGCGTCAATGACGACGGAAGACTTTCGCAGATCCCTCATTCTCTCAGTTTTCTAACCACCAATACCTCGGGAGCCGCTTCATTAGCGTTCAGTCCCAATGGCCAGTTCCTCGTCGTCACTGAACGAGAGACGAACGACATCGATGTGTTCAGCGTACAGAGTAACGGAACGCTGTCACCTATCGTAGTAAATCCGAGCGTGGGTCCGGGAGCTTTTGCGGTTACTTTTGCTCCCAATGGTGCTGCACTTGTGGTTGAAACCGGGCCTAGCGGAGGCCAAAACGCCTCGGCTATTTCCTCTTACGCAGTTGCTTCCAATGGAACGCTTTCCGTCATCAGTACCAGTGTCCCGACTTTGGGAGCGGCAACATGCTGGAATGTGGTTACTCCCAACGGCGAATGGGTTTACACGTCCAATGCTGGCAGTTCAACTATCTCTGGCTTTACCATCGGCAGCAATGGAGCGCTAACCGCGTTGCCGGGAACTATCGTCGGGACAAACCCCACCGGAGCTACGAATCTGGACATCACAATTAGTGCTGATGGCAAGTTCCTGTATAGCCTCGATGCGGCGGTGGGCACGATTAGCATCTTCGGCATTCAGTCGGATGGCACCTTGAGCAACCTGGGGACCGTCGGCGGGCTCCCGCAGGACGTCGGATTTAACGGAATCGCTGCAATCTAGAGTTATTCGTGAGTTGCGGCGAATTGACGCCGCAACTCACCTTTTTTCAAGAATCTCGATCGGGTCTGAAGCAATTATGGCGAACCGCCTCGAGGAAATCGCTGTGTCTGAATGATGTTTTTCTGTTTTATACACTTTCCATATGAGGACTACATGAAACTGGCAAGCACCGCGAACGTCAAACGATTTGAGAACTCCAATAAACCGGGCATCGCTTTAACACAGATCAATTTAACTCAGATCAAAGAGATGATGCTGGTCTGCGGATCTCGGTCGGTCTTGCTCGCGGCAGTGATAACAACGACTCTGCTCTTAACGCTCGCCACGCAAGTGCATGCCGCCCAGGTAGTCACGTTGCTGCACTCATTCAGTGGCGGGAACGATGGTGCATTCCCTTACGCCGGCCTCACTGCCGAGGCCGCGGGCAACCTGTACGGCACGTCGCAAACTGCTGGCGCTAACGGATTCGGCAACGTGTTCCAACTTTCACCGGTCGCCGGAGGCGGTTGGCGCTTTTCCGTGATTTATGAGTTCACGGGAGGAGCAGATGGCGGGTCCCCGCTGGGGAGCCTGATATTCGACGCGGCCGGCGACGCTTATGGGACGGCAGCGGGTGGCGGCGCCCAAGGACTGGGCGACGTGTTCAAACTCATTCGGCCCAAAGGTCGCGAAGAAGGTGCAAAGTGGAAAGAGAAAGTATTGTACAGTTTTCAAGGCGGTACGGATGGTGCCATACCCTTCGGGAATGTCTTATTTGACGCCGCGGGCAATCTATATGGCACGACGTCGATCGGCGGTCACAGCCATATCGGATGTCTCTCGGGCTGCGGCACGATCTACGAACTGCGTCGAGGTCCGATGGCCCCTGGCACGAAAAGGTCCTTCACCGATTCATTGACGCGTTTGGCGAGGGCGCGGAACCACGCACTGGGCTCGTCTCCGATGCGGGGGGAAACATGTACGGGACCACATTCTCGGGCGGCAATAACAGCATTGGCGCATGCAACACGGTAACGACCCTTGGTTGCGGTACTGTTTTCGAGCTGATCTAACTGATTGTGCCGCTAAAAGTGCGTAGATCCTTGGTTGGGAGGCGCTCGCTTCGCGCGCGGCTCCTTTGCCTCAGGATGACATGCTTTTCTGCGGCGGAATATTTTCCTTGCCTTTGTTGGCGCAGTGGGGGCAGACTACTTCGCCGTTTTTATCGGCCATATCTTTCAGGAATGCGGTGAAAGTGTGGCCGCAGAGTTGGCATAAAACTTCGACGGTGGGTTCGCCCATGGTTTTTAGAACTTCTTGGCTACGACAACCACTGTAGCAAATTCTGCAGTTTCAACTACACTAATTGTTTTCACAATTGAGGATCAGCCAGGTGCACAGATTTGTGAGGAAGTGTCAGTGTGCGTTTGTTGTCTTATTTTTTTTGAGCATGGTGGCGGTCGCACAGACTGTTCCTGCGGAATTTTATAACGGGCTGCGCTGGCGGTTGATTGGGCCGTTTCGCGGGGGGCGAGTGGTTGCTGTCGCGGGCGTTCCGGGGAATGCGACTACATTTTATTTTGGTTCGGTGGGCGGTGGGCTTTGGCAGACCGGCGATGTGGGGGTGGTGTGGAAGCCGATTTTTGATGGGCAGCCGGTGGCTTCGATTGGGGCGGTGGCGGTGGCTCCGTCGGATACGAAGGTTATTTACGTGGGGACTGGGGAGGCGGACATTCGCTCTAATCTTTCTTCGGGTGATGGAGTTTATAAATCTGCGGACGGCGGGCAGACCTGGCGCAACTTTGGGTTGAAGAACACGCGGCAGATCAGCCGGATTGTGGTGGATCCGCAGAATGCTGATGTAGTTTATGTGGCGGCGTTGGGACATGCTTATGCGCCTAACAAAGAACGTGGCGTTTATAAGTCGAGCGATGGCGGAGCTACCTGGACGAAAGTTTTGGATCAGGGGCTGGAGATTGGGGTGGCGGATTTAGCGATTGCCATTGGCGAGCCGCAGATTTTATTTGCGACGACGTGGCACAGCTGGCGTCCGCCGTGGAGTACTTATGCTCCGATCGATGGGCCGGGCGGCGGGCTTTTTCGGTCGCAGGATAGTGGGCAGTCCTGGACTCGTTTAACCGGGAACGGATTGCCGGACGGGGATTGGGGCCGCACTGCGGTGGCGGTTTCTAGCGATGGCAGGCGAGCTTATGCGCTTATCAGCGGTAGCAAGAAGCCGGGGCTTTATCGCTCGGACGATGGCGGCAACACTTGGACGCTGCAGAATGAGGACAAGCGGCTGACCAGCCGGGCCTGGTACTTCGGGAATATCACCGTCGATCCGAATAATGCGGATGTGATTTATATGCCTAACGTTGCGCTATATCGCTCGGAGGATGGCGGAAAAACGGTTTCGATTGTGCGCGGCGCGCCGGGCGGGGACGACTATCACCAGATTTGGATTGATCCGAAAGATTCGGCGCGGATGATTCTGGGGACCGATCAGGGTGCGACTATCAGCGTCGATCATGGGCAGAGTTGGAGCACCTGGTACAACCAGCCTACGGCGCAGTTTTATCACGTGATCACGGACGATCAGTTTCCTTACGTGGTTTACGGGGCGCAGCAGGATACGGGAAGCGCGGCGGTGCGGAGCCGCAGCGATGCCGGATTGATTACGCCTCGCGACTGGTCTCCGACGGGCGGGAGCGAGAGTGGATACATTGCGATTGATCCGAAGGATCCGAACATCGTTTATCTGAGCGGAACTTATGGTGATGTCAGCCGGTTCGACCGGCGAACTTTTTTTAGTCAGGACATTACGCCTTGGCCGGCGCTCAATTTTGGCGTGGAGATAAATATCCGCAAGTATCGGGATCCGTGGACGCCGGTGCTGCTGTTTTCGCCGTTCGATAAGAAGACGCTTTATCTGGGCACGCAGTACGTGATGAAAACTTTGGATGGGGGGCTGCATTGGGAGACTATCTCGCCGGATTTGACGGGAGCGACGCAACCGAAAAAGGCGGAGGGGCCGGCTACCGTTGAGAATACCAAGCAGCGCGGATATGGCGTGGTTTATACGATTGCGCCTTCGGTGCTGGATGGGAATTTGATCTGGGCGGGCAGCGATACCGGGTTAATTCATCTGACGCGCGATGGTGGTAAAAACTGGAAAGACGTTACGCCGCACGGGCTTGGGGATTGGAGCAAAATTTCGCTGATTGAGTCTTCGCATTTTGATCCGGGGGAAGCGTATGCGGCGGTGGATCGGCATCGGCTTGACAATCAGAAACCGTATCTTTATCGGACTCGCGATTATGGGGCGAACTGGCAACTCATCACGGAGGGCATTGGCGCGGCGGCATTTTTGCGGGCGGTGCGTGAGGATCGGCAAAGCCGTGGCTTGCTTTTTGCTGGGACTGAACTCGGGGCTTACGTTTCGTTCGACGACGGCGATCATTGGCAGTCGCTGCAACTGAATCTTCCTACAGTTTCTGTGCACGATCTGGTCATTCATGGAGATGATTTGGTGGCTGCGACTCATGGGCGGGCGTTCTGGATTCTTGATGACATTGCGCCGCTGCGGCAGGCTCATGATGCGGTGAAGGTTGGGGGGGCGTTCTTTTACCGGCCGGCGACGACTGTGCGGGTGGACAATGATAGTTTTGTTGGTTCTCCGTTGCCGCCGGAGGAGCCGACGGCGAAAAATCCTCCGAACGGGGCTGTGATCGATTACTACTTGGCGAGTAGCGCTCAACACATCAAGCTTGAGATTTTTGATGATAAGCAGAATCTGGTGCGCAGCGTTTCTTCTGATGAGGTGAGAGAGCAAAAGCCTTCTTCTCGAGCTATTGCTGAGCGCTGGCTGCCGAAGCCGGAGATTCTTGAGACCGCAGTAGGCATGCATCGGTTCGTGTGGAATTTAGCCTGGGGCAACGCAGAGGGCAACGCCGCGGTTTCACTTAGCGACGACGAATATCGGACGCTCAAGAGTCCGCGTGCTGTGCCCGGGACCTACCAGGTGCGTCTGACAATTGACGGCAAAACATTTTCTCAGCCGCTGAAAATTGTTATGGATCCGCGATCGTCGACAACTGCTCGTGACCTCGAACAACAGCTTCATCTGGGGCTGGAGGTTTTCGGCGAGACGATCGCCAGCAGGAAACTTTTGTCGGAGATCAAGGCGGTGCAGAAACAATTGACCGATTCGGAGGCGAAGCTCGCTGGTCATGCGGATTTGAGATCGGCGGTTTTGCAACTGGAAAATGAGATCCGCAAAATACTGGCAGGCAGTGATGATTCGTCGGCCAAAACCAAGGGTCTGGAGAGTGCCAGTTCGGGGTTGGCCTCCGCGTTGGCAGTGGTGGAGAGCAGCGACCGGCCGGTGCCTTCGCAGGCCATTGTGCTGTATCACGAATCGGCTGATGCACTGAAGCTGCGGGTGGCGGAATGGAATCACGTGAAGACAAACTGGCTGCCGCAACTGAATCAGCACTTGCGGCGAAACAATTTGGCTCCGATCGAGTTTGGCGATTAGTCTGCTGAAAAACCTTCAATCGATCTGACGGGGTCGCGAAAAGCTCATCTCAGCCGCCAAGGCGGCGACACATTTCAAAGACTTGGCGGCCCGACTGAAGTCGGGCCCTTCCCAAAAAATCTGCGCAAATCAGAGTTTTTTCGCGGCCTGTTTCGCAGTGGGTTGCATTCTTACGCTTCGCGCACCACTCAATCTTTCAAAAAATCAGGTAATACGTTACTGGGTGATGCAATCGCGATAGAAATGAGAAAAATGAACAACTTTACAAAGCATTTACATTTGCGTCTGCGTAAAAGGAATAAAATGTGTCATATCTGGTTTGATAGCTTGCGCCGATAATTGCAGTGCCACTCCCATGTTTCGCAAAGACGGCGAGACATGGGGCACCCGGGTGCAGCGGCAGTATCGTGTACGCGAGATGCAACCTTAACGGCTGCGAAGCAAATCTTACTTAGTGACCGCAACTTAAAAACATCTCTTGTGTTTAATCGAGCGAACCCGTACCGGCCTTTGCGCGCTACAGAAAATGGAGTGAGTCTCTCATGAAAACAGACTGTCGAATCGCGGTTTCACGAACGTCGTGGACATGCCTTGTCCTTTTAGTGCTCGCGTTTTCTTTGCCGGCGTTAGCGGCGTTAGGCGGCGACGTCACCTCGGTGCACGAAGACCAGGCGCAGATGAAGGGAACGCTGAAGACCACGCAAGCAGCGGCCTATACGGTTCATCAAATCACGGCGCCGGGGAACACCGTGATAAAGGAGTACGTATCGCCGGCGGAGAAGGTTTTCGCCGTTACGTGGCATGGGCCGTTTATCCCGAACATGCAGCAGATTCTGGGCACGTATTACGAGCAGTTTGCGGAGGCGGCGAAGGCTCAAAGGGAAAGCGCTCCTGGCCACCGGCCAGTAACTATCAATCAACCCGGACTAGTGTTTCAAAACGGCGGCCATATGCGGTCGTATTTTGGCAAGGCTTACGTCCCGACGATGTTGCCGCAAGGCGTTACCAAGGATGAAATCCAATGAAGAGAATAACGTTGCGGAGCCTTTTGATGTTGCTCATAGTAGGATCGTTGGGTTTGCTGGTGGCTTGCGGCGGAGGTGGCACGCCGGCGGGCGTGCCTATACCACCGGCCGCTGGGCAGAACGTCCAACCGATCGCTGTGAACGGTGGCCCGCTGGGTAACTACACGAACGGCGCGTTCGTTAGCGTGAATGTGTGCGTTCCTGGGACCTCTACTTGTCAGACGGTCGATGACGTCCTGGTGGATACAGGATCGTTCGGTCTAAGAATTTTAGGCTCGCAGTTGACCATTGCGCTCACGCCGTTGAGCGACTCAAGCGGCAACCAACTGAACGACTGCGTCCAGTTCCTCGACAATTCTTTTCTTTGGGGGACGGTTGACCCGGCTGATGTGAAGATGGCGGGTGAGGTGGCTAGCACCACTTCGATTCAGATTATCGCGAACCCAACCGCCTATTCGATTCCTACCACTTGCAGCACCACCAGCACTGGCACGGGTATGAACGAAGATACCCAGATGCTGTTGGGCGCAAATGGCATTCTGGGCGTCGGTCCGGAACCCTTTGACTGCGGCGCGGCTTGCGATCCGCTAACGGTCGCGACTAACGGGCAACCCCCGCTTCCGTATTTCTCTTGCTCAACGGCTGCCGGCTGCAACCCGGTTCCTGTTTCTTGCGGCAGCCTTTGCGGGGACACCAGCATTGCGAATCAACAGGTGACCAACCCGGTATTCAACTTTACCGGGGACAACAACGGCGTCATTATTGAGTTTCCGTCGGTCGCCGACGCGGCCGCTACGGTTAACGGAAACATGATTTTTGGCATCGGCACGCAGTCCAATAACGCGCTGGGCACGGCCACCGTGTTCACGCTTGAATCTGGCACCGACAACTTCACGACTACTTACAAGGGTCAAGCGTACAGCAACAGTTTCATTGACAGCGGATCGAATGGGCTTTTCTTCCCGGATGCGAGCATTCCGGTTTGCCCCGGGAACTTGTCCTCGTTTTATTGTCCAACCTCGAATCTAACGGGTCTCACCGCGATTAATACTGGGGCGAATAATGCGACGAATACCGTGACTTTCGGAGTAGATAACACTCAGACTCTACTCACCAACGATGGGACCGATTTTGCCTTCAGCAATCTGGCCGGCCCGCTCACGGGTAGTTTCGATTGGGGACTGCCGTTCTTTTACGGCCGTAATGTATATACCGCAATCGACGGAACTACGGTCGGTAGTATTGCAGGACCTTTCTTCGCGTATTAGTTCGGTACATCGGCCGTAAACCTTGCCGCAGTGAACTTCGGGCCGTCCGAGGTTCACTGCGTTCTCACCGCGGAGTGGCTTTCCATCTGATCGGCAACTCTACCCGAGGTTCGTTGCAACATAAGGTACTGCCTGATCGCAGCCACTTCCAGGTTGGAGCGTAGCCCTGTTCCAATTACACTATCCGCCATGAAGAACTTTGAGAATCTTACGCAACGCGAGATTCTGGCGTTGGCCATTTCTCTGGAAGAAGAAGATGAACGAATTTTTGCGGATTTTGCGGAAGGATTACGGCAGGATTTTCCCGCGTCGGCGGCGGTGTTTGAAGGCATGCAAGCGGAAGAATCGGGACACCGGCGGCGATTGATCGAGCTTTATCGGCAAAAATTTGGAGAACACATTCCGCTGATCCGGCGGCAGGATGTTAAGGGTTTCGTACAGCGAACGCCGGTGTGGTTGGCGCGGCCGCTGGGCCTCGACATTGTGCGCAAAGAGGCTAGCGCTATCGAGGTTGAGACTCGCAGGTTTTACGAGAAAGCTGCGGGGCGAACCGAAGATGCGAGCATTCGCCAATTGCTCGACGATTTGGCACAGGAAGAGCGGGCGCACGAAGACCGGGCGCAGGAACTTAAGGAAGAAGAACTGAAACCTGATGTCAAGCAGGACGAAGAGCGCGCGCGGCGGCGGCTTTTTGTGTTGCAGATTGTGCAGCCGGGGCTGGCGGGGTTGATGGATGGATCGGTATCGACGCTGGCGCCGGTGTTTGCGGCGGCGTTTGCCACGCGCAATCCCTGGGACGCGTTTCTGGTTGGCATGGCGGCGTCGCTGGGCGCGGGCATCAGCATGGGATTTGCCGAGGCGCTCTCGGACGATGGAAGCCTTACCGGACGCGGGCATCCGTGGGTGCGGGGATTGATCTGCGGCGCCATGACCGCTTTAGGCGGGGTGGGGCACACTTTGCCGTTTTTGCTGCCTGAGTTTCGGGTCGCGTTGGCAGTTGCGTGTGTGGTCGTGCTGCTCGAGCTTGGAGTGATCACGTGGATTCGGCATCGTTATATGGATACACCTACAGTTTCCGCGGCATTGCAGGTGGCGTTAGGTGGGGCGCTGGTGTTTACTACTGGAGTGTTGATTGGCAGTTCTTAGCGGTTTTATTCGTCTTTTACCAGCCAGTCCAGGGCCTCTTCGCGCGTCTTGAATGTCGGCAATTCTCGCTGAGAAAAAAGTTTGATGTGTTCGTAAAACACGCGCGGCAAGTTTTCCGTTCCCACCCAGGCAGATTTCTTGAGATGCGGGCGATCGAAAACTGTGCTTTCTTTCAGACTGGTTATCGCCTCGCGATCGAACTCAGTTCCGGTGAAATCGGCGAGCAGCAGGACGGATTCACGCGGCTGAGTCATTACATGATGCGGAACGACGCGGGAAATCTTTAGGAGTTCAGCCGGCGAGCAATGGGAAACATCCACCAGTAGAATCTTCTTGCCCTGATGCGTGATGAAGCGAATGCGGTCATCCATAGGCGATTGCCAGCCGGATTTTTATCGGAGCAGCCGACAAGGCGGGTTATACACCTTGGTCGGACGCGAAGTCCAGCGTACCTCAAGGACATTCTGCGCCTTTTTCAGTGCGGTGGCGGCGCGGTCTGTTGAGTTCCGGTAGGTTGTTCTTGGCGTCGGCCACACTGACTTGCAACGTCGTCTATGTGAGCATTGATTCGACTACGCCGTAAGCCTCGCCTAGCGCTGCGTCCAGGGCTTCGGGGTTTTTCCCGCCGGCTTCGGCTAGATCGGGGCGGCCGCCGCCTTTGCCGCCAACTTTTTCTGCTACCTTGCCGATTACTTTGCCGGCTTGGATGCGGGTGGTCAGATCTTTGGTCACACCGACGATGAGCGAGACGTTTCCGTTGTTCGCCGAGCCCAGCACTACTACGCCGGAGCCGATTTTGTCGCGGAGTTGGTCGACCAGGGTGCGCATTTGGGCGCGTTCGAGATTGTCCACGCGGTGGGCGAGCACTTTGATACCGTGGACATCTTTGATTTTGTCGGTGACCGATGCGACTGTCGATGAGGCCGACTTCATGCGTGCCTGGTCGAGTTCGCGCTGCAGGCGTTTTATCTCGGAATCTTTTTTGTCGAGCTCGAGCTTCAGCGCCTCGGCGGGAGAAGCGAGGACTTCTTCGTTGGGCGCCCCATCCTTTCGCGTTTTTTGCGAAAGGGTGGGACCGACGAAGCTTGCTACCACGCTTTCCAGTTGATGGTCCTGACGGAAATGCTTGAGCGAGCCTTCGCCGGTGACGGCTTCAATGCGGCGGACTCCGGAGGAAACGCTGCCTTCTTTTAGAACTTTGATCAGGCCGATTTCTCCGGTTGCGGCGGTGTGCGTGCCGCCGCAAAGTTCGGTGGAGAAGTCTCCGATTTTGATTACGCGGACTCGGTCGCCATATTTTTCTCCGAACAGCGCCATCGCTTTGTATTCGTTTATGGCGACGTCGATGGGCACATTCTCGATTACTTCGACCTCTTCATTGCGCAGCACTTCTTTGTTGATCAGGTCTTCGATGTCTTGTAGCTCTTCGTCGGCTACGCTGGTGAAGTGCGAGAAATCGAAGCGCAGATGATTGGGTGCGACCAGCGATCCAGCCTGTTTCACGTGCTTGCCTAGAACCTCACGCAGTCCGGCCTGCAGCAGATGCGTGGCCGTGTGATTGCGCATGGTGGATTCGCGGATGTCGGCGTTGACTACGGCATCCACTTTGTCGCCTATTCGGACTTGTTGCTTGGCGATGACTTGATGCGCGCGCACGCCCTGAATCGGAGCGTAGCAGCCTTTTACTTCGGCGACGATGGTGTTGTGATCGTCGGAGTAGAACCATCCGCGGTCGCCGACCTGGCCTCCGGATTCGGCGTAGAACGGGGTGTGATCGAGGATGATTTCGCCTTCGTCTCCGGGCTTCAGTTGCTGCGCACCTTGTCCGTTGTGAATGATGGCTAGAACTTCGCAGCTGTCGGAGCGGGTTTGGCGGTAACCTTCGAATTCTGATTTCGGAAGCTGCTGGTAGGCGGGGTTGGCAGTCTGCTTGGCTGCGCCTTTCCAGGAGGCGCGAGCGCGCTCGCGTTGCTCGGTCATAGCGGCATCAAAGCCGGCTTGATCGAACTCGATGCCTTGATCTCGTGCCGCGTCAATGATGAAATCGAGCGGGACACCAAAAGTGTCGTATAACTTGAAAGCACTTTCTCCTGAGTAGGTAAGTGATTGTCTTGCGTCAAACGACCCAATGGGAGCGTCTTCGCCTAACATCCTCTTCAGATTGCCTGCAGTAACGCCCATTCGAGCCAGATCGCGATTCTTAGCTATCTGAAAGAGATCGTCCTTCAATCTTTCAAGGCCAGGGCCCAATGTGTGCGCAAAGCGCGTCTCTTCGGTCAGGAGAACTTTCGCAACATGATCCTCGGACTCTTTTAGCTCAGGATAGGCATCCTGCATTAGATCAACTACTGACGAAACCATCTGATTCAGAAATGGCTTCGTTTGTTCCAACAATCTTCCGTGAGTGATGGCGCGGCGGATAATTTTTCTTAGAACGTAGCCGCGGCCTTCGTTTGAGGGCAGCACTCCGTCGGAGATCAGGAACGTTGCTGCGCGTGAGTGGTCGGCGATCACTCGTAGCGAGGCTGCCGACTTGTGGCCGGCTTCTGCCGAGCTTTGCTCGGCCTGGACGGGCGAGACGCCCGTCCCTACATATGCAGTGGCGGTTCCTGTCAGTTCTGCGGCTCGCTTTATTAGTGGGGTGAACAGGTCTGTTTCGTAGTTTGAAATCACGCCTTGCAGGACCGCCGTCACTCGCTCCAAGCCCATGCCAGTGTCGATCGAGGGCTTGGGCAGCGGGTTCAGCCTGCCGCTGCTGTCGCGGTCGAATTGCATGAAGACCAGGTTCCAGATTTCTACGTAGCGGCCGCAGTCGCAGGTGAAGGCGCAATCGGTGTGGCCTTGTTCGCTGGCTGCCGGGCCCATGTCGTAGTGAATCTCGCTGCAGGGGCCGCAGGGGCCGGTGTCGCCCATTTGCCAGAAATTGTCTTTCAGGCCCATCTCGAAGATGCGGTCTTTCAGTACTCCTTGCGCTGCCCACAGGTCATAGGCTTCGGCGTCGCGCTGCATGCCACCTTCGCCGTTAAAGACGGTCACGTAGAGTTTGTTTTTGTCGATCCCGAACCAGTCTTTTGAAGTGATCAGATCCCAGGCATAGGCGATGGCGTCTTTTTTGAAGTAGTCGCCGAAGGAAAAATTGCCCAGCATTTCGAAGAACGTGTGATGGCGGTTGGTGAAGCCGACATTTTCCAGATCGTTATGTTTGCCGCCGGCGCGGACGCACTTTTGCGAAGTTGTAGCGCGGTTGTAGTCGCGCGTTTCGAGGCCCAAAAACACGTCTTTGAACTGGTTCATTCCGGCGTTGGTGAAGAGCAGGGTGGGGTCGTTGGCCGGGACGAGCGAGGACGAGTGGACCTCTTTGTGTCCGCGCTGGACGAAATAGTCCAGGAATTTGCGGCGAATTTGCGAGCCGGTCAGCATTTGCTGGATTTAATCAGTGACAGATTGATTTTAGCATTCGCTGGAATTGCTGCTGGTCGGTTTGAAGTTGTTCACGCTAGATTCCTCGCCCCGCTGGTGAGAACGCGGGGCTTCGGAATGACCCCTCGCTTTTCTAGCGACAAAAAGAAATGCCGCCAGCTTTTGACTGACGGCTTAAACCGCTGCCGAGCTTTCGCTCGGCCTGGACGGGCGAGGCGCCCGTCCCTACACGATTTTTTCTAGTTTCCGTACAGCAGCACGCCTTCGGTTTCCTTCGAGTCTACTGGGCGATAGAACAGTTTGTTGTCGCCCAAGAAGACTTCGATGAACGCGGGACGGGTTGCGATTGTGCCCTGGATCAATGCCTCCGAGAGCGGGTCTTCGATGTATTTCTGCAACGCTCTGCGTAGCGGACGTGCACCGTAGCTGCGATCCACCAGCGTCTGGCTGAGGATCCACTTCTTGGCCTCGTCCGTGACCGTGACAGTGATCGCTTTCTGGGCCAGGTTCTGGTTCAGTTGGCTGACCATGAGTTCGAGAATCTGGATTAGGTCGCCCTCGCTCAAAGCGCTGAACAGAATGATTTCGTCCAGGCGGTTGAGGAACTCTGGGTTGAAGGTGCGCTTGACTTCGTTCTTCACCAAGTCCTCGACCTTTTCCGAGATCATGTCTTCCTTGCTCGACTGGAAGCCAAGACCTTCGCGACGCTGCAAGTGACGCGCGCCGATGTTCGAGGTCATGATGAGGATCGTGTTTTTGAAGTCTACTGTGTTGCCGAGGCCGTCGGTGAGTTGTCCGTCTTCAAAAACCTGCAACAGAATGTTGAACACATCCGGATGCGCTTTTTCGATTTCGTCCAGCAGGACGACCGAATATGGGGCACGCTTTACCCGCTCGGTTAGCTGACCGCCTTCTTCGTAGCCGACGTATCCCGGAGGCGAGCCGATCAGCTTCGAGACGGAATGCTTTTCCATGAATTCCGACATATCGAAGCGGACCAGAGCTTTTTCGGTCCCGAACATGAATTGCGCCAACGTACGCGCGACTTCGGTTTTTCCGACGCCCGTGGGACCGAGGAACAGGAACGATCCAATGGGCCGGTTCGGGTTCTTTAACCCGGCACGGCTCCGGCGAATGGCGCGGGCCAAGGCGCTGATGGCTTTGTCCTGGCTGATGATTCGCTTGTGCAGCTCTTCTTCGATACGGAGCAGCTTCTGGGTTTCTTCTTCCTTGATCGACGTCACGGGAACGCCGGTCCAGCGCGAGACCACGTCTTCGATGTCTTCGCGGCCGACCACGCCGGTGGAAGATTCGTCCAGATGATATTTTTCGCGAAGAGCGCGCAGGTTCTCGCGCTCTTTGCGTTCCTCGTCCGAATAGAAACGGGCCTTCTCGAACTCGTGGTTCGCAATGGCGTTTTCCATACGGTGAACGATGAACTTGATTCGCTTCTGCACTTCGGTCAGTTCCTCGGGCAGAGAAGTCTGGCGCAGCTTTACGCGCGCGCCGGCTTCGTCGACGAGGTCGATTGCCTTGTCGGGCAGGAAGCGGTCGGGAATATAACGATTCGAGTGCGATACGGCGAAGTTGATGGCGTCGTCAGTGTAGGTGACAGCGTGAAACTTCTCGTACCGGTCTTTGATCCCGAACAAAATTTTGGTGGCGTCGGCCTCATTCGGCGGTGGAACTTTCACTGCCTGGAAGCGGCGCTCGAGCGAGCGATCTTTTTCGATCGATTTGCGATACTCACCCGGGGTGGTCGCGCCGATGCACTGGATTTCCCCGCGCGATAGCGCTGGCTTCAGAATGTTGGCGGCATCGAGCGAGCCTTCGGCCGAACCTGCGCCGACCAGCGTGTGCAGTTCGTCAATGAAAATGATGGAATTTTGCGACTCCATCAATTCTTTCATGATGGTCTTGAGTCGCTCTTCGAACTGGCCGCGATACTTGGTTCCGGCGACGATCAGCGAGAGGTCCAAAGCCAGAATGCGTTTGTCGGCGAGGAACGATGGAACTTCGCCGTCGGCAATGCGCTGCGCAAGACCTTCGACGATGGCAGTCTTGCCTACGCCGGGTTCGCCGATCAGCACCGGATTGTTTTTAGTGCGGCGGCAGAGAATCTGGACTACGCGTTCGAATTCGCCGTCACGTCCGACCAGTGGATCAAGCTGAGAATCCATCGCGGCCTGGGTAAGGTCGCGGGAGAACTCGCTCAAGCAGCGACGATTCACGCTGACGCTGCGGCTGAGCTTTTTCCTGGCTGGTGCGAGCCAGTTCTTCGCGAATGGTCGAGAGCCTCAGGCCGCGCTCGTGCAGAATCTCGGCGGCAAAGCACTTTTCTTCGCGCAGCAGGCCCAGCAGCAAATGCTCGGTGCCAATGTGCTTGTGGGAGAGGCGCTCGGCCTCTTCGGCGGCGTAGGCGAGCACGCGCTTGCATTCGTTGCTCAGCGGCAGGTCGACGGAGGTGGAAACCTTCTCGCGAATGGTGGTGTGACCTTCGATCTGTTTACGGATGGATTCGACCGAAGCGTGGGAACGTAGAAAGCGGTTGGTCAGGGCTTTATCTTCGCGCAGAAGTCCCAGCAGAAGATGTTCTGTCTCAATATAAGGAGACCCGAACTGGCTGGCTTCGTAGCGCGCGAAAAAGATGACGCGCCTTGCCTTCTCCGTATAGCGTTCAAACATATGGCCCTCTCCCCAGAGTTCTCGGGAAGCTTAGCGGGTCAACCTGGCGGCCCTGCTCCTCGGATCTCCCCTGACCCTCAGTTAATGGTGCAATCGACGTGCCAACCGCTACACTCTTTATATCGCAGGTTTGGCGCGCAATTATCAGTTACCAAAGACACTTACTTGTCGTTTCTCGGCAAGTGATTGCAACTTTCTGCCGTGGCCCGACAGGCGCCTTTTCAGCCGCCATCCTTTCTTCCATCTCTTTTATCATTCCGACACGTCATGCGACAAAAGTCAATTGCCTCTAGGTGCCACTCTTAACACTCACCCCAGCAAATCGTAGATCGCCCGGCATGCTAGTCCTTATGCCGGGAGTGTCTCCGGCGCTACTTCTTCAATTCTTCCCTGCTGCAACCGCAGGACGCGCTGACATCGGCGCGCAAACGCGAAGTTGTGGGTAGCGATAAGGGAAGTCAACTGGTAATCGCGATGCAACTTGGCGATCAATTCGAAAACTGAATCCGCGGTGCGACTATCGAGATCCCCAGTAGGCTCGTCGGCTAGCAGAAGTTTGGGTTTCGTGATCAATGCTCGTGCTAGAGCCACCCGCTGTTGCTCACCACCCGAGAGTTCGCCCGAACGATGATGTGACCGCTGGTCCAAACCAACCTCACCCAACCATCGCGAAGCTTCTGCCTGCACCTCTGACCATGATCGACCTCGAAGCAGCAATGGCATCGCCACATTCTCCAACGCCGTAAACTCGGGCAGCAGGTAGTGGAATTGCCAGACAAAGCCGACTTCGCGGTTACGAAACTCGGCTGCAGCGTTTTCCGAAAGCGAACTCAGTCGCGTGTTGGCGAAGTGCACGTCACCCCCGGAAGGTCGATCAAGCGTGCCAACAATGTGCAGCAAGGTACTTTTCCCGGCGCCTGATTCGCCCACGATGGCGAGCATTTCGCCCTTATCAGCCTGAAACGACAAGTTTTCAAAGAGCACCAAATCTGACTTGCCGGACCGGAAGACCTTCTTGAGACCCTCGATCCTTACTAGCGCCTCGTTACTTAGATGCACTGGTGGTGCTCTCCGTCTCAGGAATGCAGGCTTGCCGGGTACTCATCTACCCGACTCACCCGAGGAAATACCACCAATCATTAAAACACGGCTGCGCCGGAAACGTTTCAACTAACGTTTCTACAAGAAACTGTAATTTACTAGTTGCGGCGTGGATGTGACGACCGTTACCGATTTGCGGGCAGCCGGTGAATTGTAGGACGGTGCTGACGGACCGTTTGGTTGTCCGATTCATGGCCAAAACCGTCACTACTTGGCCCGAATAACGGTTTTTGCCGAAATCATGTTTTCGTATTGATCGTAGACGCGAACTACAACCACGTGCTCGATTTGTCCCGCAGTGCCGTTCTTCGCGGTCACACACGGAGAACAGGTTGCTGGGACGGGGATGCGGACGTCGTAACTCTCGGTCCGCGAATCTGACAATTGGCCGACCGGCTCAACGAATTGCCACTCACCCGCATCCACCGAATACTCCGCGCGCTTGATGGTTGAGAAATTGTCTATGGCACGGAACGTGACGTGAATCTGATTGCCTTCAACCGAGGCGTCAAGATTTTCGATTTGCGGCGCGGTGGTGTCGACTTCGAACGGCGGGCTTTCTTTCTCCGCGGTCAACGCCTCTCCTGGCGAATGCGAAGGAGCGTCGGAAGCTACAACTTTGATCCTGTATAGGCCATCGGGAAGAAGCGAGGCGTCGAAGGAATAAAACTTTTCCGTCAAGTTGTCTTTCAGTAATAGCCATCGCGAGTCTGCATCGCCGCGATAGTAGACGGAGTACACCATTTGATCGTCGTTATCGTCGTGCACACTCCATTTCACGCCGATAGACTCGCGATCATGCATGGGCGGAGGCGGCGGGTCGAAGTGGGGTTGCTGGCCGGTTGCTCCACCGAGGTCGGGACCCGCGGGCTTGGGTAGCGGCTGGTAGCGCACTCCGGTCTGCACCGTGATGTCGTCAAAATCCGGGGGAACGTTTTTGGGCAGGTAATTGAGCGTGACGCTTTCGACGCGCGGTGCGGGATTTCCGGCGCGCAGCACAGCTCTCCACTGAATGAATCGTGCTGGAGGGGCGCTGACCGGGCTGTCGTTGTGCAGATCGATTTGTTGCCATGGGCTCCAGTTACGGTCTGGATTGTCGACGTTACCGCTGCGGGCGAAGAGTTCAACATTACCGGCGCCGCGGAATTCGGCGCGTCCCCAGCGCGAGAAAATATGCGCGTCAAAAACATCGCTCTCGTAACTGCCTTCCGACGCCGGTGTGGCGCTCAGCAGAAATACTTTGCCGAGATTGCTGGTCGATGCGTAGAGGCCGCCGTGGGGAGCCTCGGCAAAGGCGGTCACTTGGGTTGCGCTGGCTTTGATCAGGTCGGTGAATTCGTCTTCTCCGCGAATTGCGAAGACGTGTCCGCGATTTCCCGTGCCGGCCAGCAGGCGGCCGTTTTGATCGAAGGCGAGAGCGTAGACCAGATCTTCGTGCGAGCTCCATAAGCGGCTGGGAGAACCGTCCGGCGCGATACGATATATTTCGGAGCCGCCTGCGGCGCTTGAACCTGATGATGAAAAGCTGACCGATGGGGGCGGCATGCTGGAACTAGCGCTACTGATCACGATCCCGCTCTGCCCGCCGCTTGACGAAGATGGAGAGCTTGGAATCGAAATCGGGGCAGAGAAGCCTGGCGCGCTTCCTCCATGCTTTTCGCCAGCGCCGGCGGCGTAGATGTTTCCCATTTTGTCGATGGCCAACGCGGTGATTTCTTTCTTCGGGGCGCTGTAGAGTACGAAGCCATCTCCAGCCGGAGAAATTCGGTAGACTAAGCCGCTTCCGTCAGAGCCGGCGATTAGATTGCCTTTAGCATCGAACCTCATTACTCGAATATGAGCTTCATCGCTTTTGAAAAAGACGGAATGCTCGCCTTTCGGCGTGACGCGATAAATTTCTCCGTGATCTCCGGTGGCTACAAATAAGTTGCCGGAATCGTCGAGCAAGAGATTCCAGATGTATTTGGTGCCCGGCTCGAAATAAACGGATGAGCTCCAGGGAGAATCCGGCGTTGCTTTGTCGGCGGTTTTTTTGTCTTTGGAGCCTTTCTCTACTGCAGTCGCGTGATGCTCGATTTTGTAGACTTTGCCGTCCGGATTGGTGGCGGCGTAAATGACTCCGCTGTCGCTGACAACCAGCGCCTGAACTTGCAATTCTTGCGGCTCGAAGATTACTGACGATTTTCCGTCCGGAGTAATTCGATAGACCCGCGCCGGCGAGCCAGCGGCTGCGTAAATGTCGCCCTCGCGATCCGCGGCGATTGACCATATATAGGTCGACGGAGTGGTGTACAACGCGGTGAAGGCGGGAGCCAGTTCCAATCCGCCGGTGCTGCGTATGGCCACCCCTTTGGGCGTGCCCTTGATCAGTTCATCGAATTTGGATTGTTCCCAGGTACGGGTGCCTTCGGCAAGGGCGAGAGAAACCAGAATAACAATAGGAAAAATAACCAGCAGCCGACGCAAACAAATCAAGTTGAAATACCTCTGTACAAAAATGTTGGGCGGAGAATTCAGGTTATCACCTTGCGCATGTGCGGGGCGGACATTCTTGTCCGCCTCAAGTGCGGCGGACAGGAATATCCGCTCTACATGGACTACTTAATGGTTATGGTCAGCACTTGCGCGCCGGCGACCACATAGTCTAGCGGGGCGGTGGCGGCTTCGTTTACTGACGATTCGTTGGAGACGACCATGTCCTGGGTGCCGCGCATTCCGTCCATTACGTTCATGATGGAGAGCGGGAGCGTGGGCATGACCTTGTCGGCGACCATGGCCTGGGGATCGGCTTCGAGCAGGGAGACGTAGACGCGATTGTTGACGTGTTCCTTGTTCAGAGCGGCGATGGTTGCTGCCAGATCGAGCCTGCGTCCAAGAAGGGACGAGCCACGGCTAAGATGATCGAGGGTGTCACCGTCGCTGACTAAAATGCGCAGCTGGCCTTTAGAAGTTGACGGCGGAATGTGAATGGGAATGTGTTGCACCACGCCTTCGCCGCGGTACGGGCGCAGCATGGCTTCAATCGTAATATCATCGCCGGGCCGTGCTTCTGTAATATCGGTGCGGGCGCTTTCAAGGCGAGCCCAGCGGCGTTCGCGCACGATAGTGTAATCCAGTTGCACGCCATGAATCTCGGGCATGCTGTAGGGATTGTCGAAGATGCGGCTGAAGCGCTCGCCCAGCGCGGAGGCGGCTAGCATGGCTCCCGGCTGCCCTCCATCGACGGCGGCGAACATATCCTGCATGGTGACGGCCGGGTATCCGTCGACGCTGATGCTTCCAGTCATCCGATAGGTAGTTTCTTCTCCGTACTCATTCACGCCATGCAATGCGTTGAACACCGTAGCCATCATTGCTACGGGGCTTAGGTGGGCGTTGTTGAGGATTTCGTAGTGGAATTGCTTGTCGGCGGATTCGCCGTGAATGGTGAGCGTGACCGGAATCATTTCCGGCTTCTTGCCAAATTCGCCGAGGATGCCGTTGTGGCGATCTTGCACGAACGAGCCTACGGTTTCAGTCGTGTTCACGATTTTGAAAGCGTTGAGCGGCGAGGGCAAAGTCGCCAGCACGGTCGCCTTGGTCATAGGCAGATCAACTGCGCCGAACTGCATCAGGGGATGGCCGCAGGCGAGGAGATGTTGCGCGTCCATATACGTGACGGTGCAAGTGGCGGCGATGTTCATATCACCCTGAACGAGGATTGCGCTGACTGCGGAGCCGGGTTCCATTGGCTCAGGCTGTTTGGCGTTGCTGGCTGAACCGGCTCCCATCACCGGAACGATTCCGGCGGCGGCGAATTGTGAGGAGAAGCGCTGCACTGTGTCTTCAGAGAATCCGTTGAAAACCAGCGGCGTCTCGATGGGCTTGAGATAGTTGGTGAAACCTTGAGTAGCGGAATCCTGCGCAGGCACGTTGGCAATGCCAGGGCTTGCAGTTTTGCTGGGAGAACGCGCGGCGGAGTGAGCTTCAATTGGCCCGGAAGCCGGACTGTGATCGAGCGCGCTGATCTCGAGCATTTCAGCGATCGGAGTCACGCCGGCGATTGGTTCTTTCGAGAACTCGCCGATGCGGAAGGCAACGGCGCCCGCGAGTTTGCCGTTCAAGTACACAGGGCTGCCGCTCATTCCAGCGACTACGCCGTTATAGATTGCCTTGGCGCCGCCGAGGCGAATCAGGATTACATCACCCTTGGGGCCATTGGCATTTTGCAGGACACCGAGCACCTCAACGTCCATGGCTTCGGGCTTTGTGCCCTCGAATACGGTGTAGGCGACGCCGTGCATTCCGGCGTGGATCTGCTCGATCGGGATGGTCTCAACAGGCTTGGAAGTTTGGGCTGGGCTTGCGAAAGACAGTACACTGCAAAGAACTACAAGGGCGAGAACTGCTCGTCTGAATACACTTAGGCCCACGATTCACCCACACTTTTCCCCGAGAACCGCCAACTGGTTCTCAAAAAAGCAGATTACACTTCATAGTTTGTTCGCGATCTGCCGGGAAGGAGGAGGTTGGTTAAAGGTCGAGCAAAACATCCCAATCGCGAAACTCTGCGTCTATACTAGCATAAGGTTTTCCGAGGAGATCAAATGTTTTCTTGCTCTACCCCGCCCAGAAAGTACCTATGCCACCTCTCATTGTTACTAATTTTGATTCTTGGAACCTTTAATTTGTTGCCTCTGGCTCAAGACCCGGGGTCCTCGGCACCTTCGAAAGGGCAGACTGAGCCTCCCGATGCGGCGGGCGGTCCGCAATCAGACGTCGGCCCCTATGCCATCCCCAAAAAGAAGGATGAGCCGCCACCACCGCCGCCTCCGGAGAGGCCGAAAAAAATCGAGGGCATGCCGGACTATTCGATCCACGTGGATATTCCGCTGGTCGAAGTGCCAGTCATGGTCACGACCAAAGATGGGCAGTTCATCTCCAGTCTGAAGAAGGAGAATTTTCGCATTAGCGAGGATGGGGCGCCGCAGACCATCAGTAACTTTACGATCTCAGAAGCGCCAATTACCGCTGTGCTGCTGGTTGAATTTGCCGCTGGCGATTACTTCTTCATGAACGACATTCTGCATGCGTCTTATTCATTCGTAAATACGCTGAAGAAAGATGACTGGCTGGCGGTGATCTCTTATGACATGAGGGATTACATTCTGGCCGACTTCACCCAGAACAAGCAGGAAGCCTATGGGGCGCTGAACCAACTGCGCATCCCGGGTTTTACCGAGACTAATCTGTTTGACGCGCTTTATGACACGCTGGACCGGACAGAACGCATTCAAGGGCACAAGTACATCATTCTGGTTACTACCGGAGTCGATACTTTCAGCAAGCTGAACCTTGACCAGATTACGAAGAAGATCAAGTCTACGAAGGATGTAACGATTTTTCCCATCAGCGTGGGATGGGCGATCAGAGAATACTTCGAAGCGCGGGGTGGGGCGGCGCCGCACGGGATGGGCATCCCGATCAATCAAATGGATTACCTGCAGGCTGACAACGAGATGAATACTTTCGCACGTTTGACTGGCGGCCGCGCGTACTTTCCGCGCTTTCAGGCGGAGTTCCCGGAAATTTTTCACCAGATCGGCGGCGACATTCGCAATCAGTACAGCATTGCGTATCATCCCACTAATCCCAAGCTGGACGGCAGTTACCGCAAACTGAAAGTGGAAGTGGTCGCGCCTGACGGCGGTGCGTTGAAGATTAAAGATCAGAAGGGGAAAGATCTTAAGTATATGGTGATCGCGCGTGAGGGGTATACGGCGAAGCACACTGTGGAATAAGGGTTGCAAGCGGGCTAATAATCAAGCGCAAAAGGCGTTATTCTGTCCGCCTCGTTGATTAAAAACTATGACGATCGTGGTTATGCGATTCGGCGTCGTAGCGTTATGTTTGTTGCCTTTGTGGCCTCAGTTCGCCGCCGGGCAAGTCACTTCGGCAACAGCTCAAATCTCTGGCAAAGTTCGCCGAGCGGATACTGGCGAACTCATCGCCGGAGCCGTCCTCACCCTGCGGCCTGCTACGGGACCATCCAATAAAACATCGACTCGAACGTCCGCGAACGGAAGTTATTCGTTTGAAAAACTCTCCGGAGGCGACTATTACCTAGTCGCTTTCAAGAACGGGTTCAATCCCACGATCTATGGCGTTACACAGCCTTGGCGGGGAATCACGGCGCTCAGGCTTCCGCCGGGCGGGAGGGCGGACAAAATTGATTTTGATCTTACGCTAACTCCTGAGCTCGAACAGATGGAGGATGATGCATTTGCCGCTACATATCCCCAACAGCGCGTTTATCTGAACTTTCCTTTTGGAAGATTCTCGCCTGACGGAACAGCATTTGGAATAGTTGTCGGAGACATCTTAATCAACAACCCTGAGCAAGTCTGGCGCTACGACCTACAGTCCCAGAATTTGGTAGCAGTTACGGAAAAGCCACGGCCAAATACCGTTCCGACAATTTCCGATATTGAATGGGCGGGCGACACGCTGTATGTTTTTGGGCAGGAAACGGCAGGCGTGCCCCGCGAGTTTCTCCTTGCAGTAACCCCGACAGAAACGAAACCAGCCTCTGAGTTGCCGCACGCGCCAGAGACTGCATTCTTGCAAGGTGCTGGTTCGGCCACAGTGATCGGCGATCACCTCGTAATGTATGAGCAAGTTTGTCCCCGCTGTGAACCCGATCTGATTGCGCACACCAAGGATGGGAAGCCAGAATTTACAATCGGCCAAGGAGGTCCCAAATCGTATATTTTCAATTCGCGCCGGGCTCTAATTTTCTACGCTTTAGATGGCTGGTACGGCAGGATTGTAAAGTTTGATCTGAACACGCGTCAATCGGCAGAGCTTACGCTGCCTGTCGGGGAGAGCCTCGCACTACTGGACGCAACGCGCGTGCAGAACGCTTTTCTCGTCGCCTATGCAGTGAACGACTCCTGTGTTCCCAGGGAATCCGCGACGGATTATCCGTGGGTTCTGACAAACGGAAATCACCGTCCCATGCGCATTTGTTTTTTGAAGTTCCCGGATAACACGCCGACAATCAAGCTCGCGAAATGAGCTTAGTCCTACCTGTCAAGACTGAAGTAACCCACATTAATGCACGTGGGCGAAGTGATCCAGCAGAAACATAAACCCCACTCCCAGAAAAACTACCAGAGCCATTTTTGCTCCCGGCTCGCGGTTTACTTCCGGTATCAGGTCTGAGGCGGCGACGTAGATTGTTACTCCCGCTGACAGCGGCAGTCCAAAACTCACTTCACGCTGGAAAACTGCCATCGTCGCCACTCCTGCGAAAGTTGCCAAACCCAGCAGCACTGAAGCTCCCCAAGCCATACGGCGGCTCTGGCCGCTGGCTAGCATTACCGAGGAGATGGTGAAGCCTTCGGGAATCTTGTGCAGAAAAATGGCCAGGAAAATTATCCATCCCAGGAAGTTGGAAACCAGAAAGCCGGAGGCAATGGCGATGCCGTCGAAAAATGTGTGAATGATCAGGCCAATGAGGATCGAGTATCCCTTGTGGGTGTGAACGAATTGGTCTTTGTGGGTTTCTTCGCCGAAATGGAAGTGGGTGGTTACGGTGTGCTCGAAAAAATGAATGATCAAGTAGCCGACGAGAACCAGAAAGGCCGCGCTTTTTCCGCGTAGTTCCAAAGCGGCGGGAAACACTTCGACGATGGCCGTGGCCAGCATGAATCCCGCACCCAGGGCGACGAAGTATCTGAGATAGGAACGATCCCAATGCTTCTGCACGATAATGGCGCCGCCGAACACATTGGCGGCTGCGGCCGTCAGGCCGAGAAGCAGGCTGAGAAGAATGGGATGCATTTGCGGAAGATGATATCAGTTCTCCGGTATGAGATATAAACCGCGCCCCAAGCGTCGCTCGCGGCCGGGGCGTGTCTGGTTCTAATTCTTTGATCTTCGTATAGATCCCGTAATTCCAAAATCGGCGTCATCTCTCGCTATAATCCAGTCTGGCTGAAAGCTGATAGCTGACGGCTGATAGGGCTTATGCGCTTCGAACTTTTCGTGGCCTCGCGCTACCTTCGTGCCAAACGGCGCCAGGCGGTGATTGGCGTCATCACCGGCATTTCCATCGCGGGCGTCGCTGCCGGGGTCGCTTCTCTGGTCGTGGCGCTGGCAATCAACAATGGATTCCGTCAGGATCTGCAGGACCGGCTTCTGGGTTCGAGTTCTCATATCAACCTGCTGCGGGTCCAGAGCGATGGCATCAGCAACTGGCGGGTACTCCTGGATCGACTGTCTAAAGAACCGCACATTGTGGCCGCAGCACCGGCGATTTACGAGCAGGTTCTGATTTCTCGTGGGCCGCGGGCGCGGGGAGCGGTACTCAAGGGAATGATTCCCCGCGAGGAGCGAAAAGTCAGTGACCTGCTGAGTACAGTTAAAATCGGATCGGCGGATGCGCTTGAGGAAACTTCGCAAAACGCCGGTGAGGGCACACGCGCCACACAGACGACGTCCACACAGACTGCATCTCCTACTGATCTTCAAGGAGTGGAAAATCGCGTTGCCGCGATGCCTCCTATAATTCTCGGTGAAGACATGGCCAATGAGTTGGGCGCGACGGTTGGCTCAACTGTGCTGGTCACCAGTCCGCAAGGCGAGCTGACTCCGTTTGGCATGGTGCCGAAGTACGACCGGTATCGTGTAGTGGGAATTTTCAACTCAGGCTTCTTTGACTACGACAGCTCGTGGGCGTTCACGCGTCTCAGCGATGCGCAACGGCTGTTCGGGTTGGGCGATCTGGTGTCCGTGCTTGAGTTCAAGGTGGACGATATCTACCAGGCCGAGCAGATCTCGCGGCAACTCGAGCAGGCCGCGGGCAAAGGGTTTATGGCCACGAACTGGATGGAGCAAAACAAGGCGCTGTTTCGCGCGCTGCGACTAGAACGATTGGTGACGTTCATCACGATTGGTCTGATCGTTTTCGTGGCCGCGCTCAACATTTTGATTTCGCTGACGATGATGGTCATGGAAAAGACTCGCGATATTGCGGTGCTGATTTCCATGGGCACCCGCAAAGCGCAAGTGCGCCGCATTTTTATTGCGCAGGGTGTGCTGATTGGAGTGGTGGGAACCGCGATTGGCCTGGTGCTTGGTTATGCGCTCTCGTGGGCGGGCGGACACTACCATCTGCTGTCACTCGCTCCTGAGGTTTATTCGATTGATTACGTTCCATTCGCTCCGCGAGCTGCAGATGGCCTGCTGGTGGCGGCGGTAGCGATTGGAGTTTCGCTGATTGCGACTGTGTATCCGTCGTGGTCGGCGGCGCGGATTCTGCCGGCTGAGGCTTTGCGTTATGAGTGAATGTGGGACGGGATAATTCTTGAGCACACGTGCCGCGGGCATTCCCGATTCCCACCCCTTCGCAACGAACGCGAAGGGATGGGGCACCCTCATCCTGGATGTGATTTAGATTTGCACTCGCTACGAGGCGGTGCGATGGATTGTGGGCTCGGGATGGCCTTCCCGGACGCGGTCGCTAGCCACCAGGCGATTGAGATCGTAGCTGTAGGGGCCATAGGCGCGGAACGCTTGCTCATCAAACAGGCGTTTGATGCCGCAGCCCAGACAGACCTGGTAGGAGCGGTCCTGGAAGCGGACCGGCCAGCTCATTTTGCGGTGCCAGCAGCCGCGGAAAATCACTACACCGGCTGCGCCCAATCCGGTGGCAACTACGCCGAAGGGCCATAGCCAACCCGACTTCTTCTTCTGTTGACTCACCTGCCACAACCTAGCATGGGGGACAAGATATATACTTCCTGAATCGAGGATAAGCCCAATCGTACGCTTGCGCAACGGGCAGTGGAAGAGCTTGAGTCCTAAAGGGTTGCGCAGCCCGAGAGGGCCTTACCTTGGTGCTGTCGAAATATTTTGAGACATTGCGATTACAGCTAAAGCACGGTACCTTACTTTAAGCTGCGGCAAAATCTCCTCCCCCAATAGCGCCGGATGGGTCACATAACATTCAGCGCTGGCTGTTTCGCTTATCACCGTTGCCATGAGCGCGGGTCTTAACAATCCGGATTTGGAGTTAATAAAGGAAGACGTCCCAGTTCCTGTGAAGGAAGACGCGCCCGTTCCTGCGGTCGGACCGCGCGCTTCTTCGCCCACGGAATGCATGGGCCATGAAGCGCTGCAGGCTCTTCTCGCCTTCTCGGCTTTGCACGAGCAGATCCGTAGCCGACGAGCGAAGCAAACGCGTGATGGCTCGAACTCGGACGATGAGTGGCAGCTCGAGCAATTCGTATTGGATGAAGTGCTGCAACTGGTCGCGGAGCGGGCGCTCGCAATCACTGGTGCGGATGGCGTGGCGGTCGCATTGGCGCAGGACAATGCCATCGTGTGCCGCGCCTCGGCAGGCAGCATCGTGCCTGACCCGGGGGTGCGTCTCGATCCGAACTCGGGATTTTCCGGCGAGTGCCTGGTTTCAGGACGGATCGTGCGCTGCGACGATGTTGACACTGACCCGCGGGTGAATCTTGCGGTCTGCCGGCGTTTGGGCGTGCGGTCCATGTTGGCGGTGCCTCTCTCGGCAAAACAGAATGTCGTGGGGCTGCTGGAGGCGTTTTCTGGCGAGCCTTATGGATTTAATGACAGCGATGTCCGCAGTCTGAACCTGCTGGCTGAGCTGATTCTTTCGGCGATGAAACCGGAAGAAGAAGATCGCCTGCGAGAGATTTCACGGCAGGTCGTTCCACACGCGGCAGCCCAGCCTGAAATGAGTTTCGTTTTTGAGCCGGAAGCTATGGAGTTGCGCCTTCAGGCTCCGGACGGGCACGCGGGCATGGTTGAAGCGGCGGCGAGTCAGGCAGAGAGTCCGGGGGATTCAAATGGAGGACGGGCGTCTTCGTCCGTCCAGCCGGGCGAGGATCCCCGGCCTCCACAATCTGTTGCTATTACTGAAAATTCAGAATCGATCAGTGGCTTCTCGCCAGCAGCGAAGCCCAAACGCGTGCCCCATTCAACTCCTGGCCTCGCGGTAGTGGCTGCAGTCGTAGTGATGGCTGTGGCGCTAGGCGCCATGGTGTGGTGGAAGCTGGGACACCGTGTGCCCTCGCCGCAGGTGCAAGCCAGCTCAGCTGCAATCGCAGCGAGTCCACAAAGCGAAACGGAAATTACGCAGCACGCCGCACCTGAGGCCGCGCCAGCGGCGGCTCCGAGTACAGAAAGCGAAGACGAAACTGAACCAGCGCCCACCACTCCCGAAGAAGCCGGCCTGTTGCCTCGGATCACTGGCATTCGGCATTGGTCATCGGCTGACTCCAGCACCGTGGTAATTGACATCCAGGATCAGGTGCAATACGAAGCGCATCGGCTCCCCAATCCTGAGCGAATCTATTTCGACTTGCACGACACTACCCTCGCAGCCAGCTTCACCAGCCGCACGATTGCAGTTAACGATGCCCTGCTGCAGCGGGTTCGCGTGGCTCAGCCGATGGCGGGAGTCACTCGCGTGGTGCTCGAAACTACCGGCGCATCAGACTTCTCAGTGAGATTGGAACCGAATCCGTACCGACTGGTGGTCGAAGTCCGCAAGATTGGAGACAAGCCGCGGCCCCGGGCGAAGCTGGATCTTTTCGCCTTTCCGGACCCTGCGATCCTGACCCTGCGATCCATGGATCAAGGCTCAAAGAAGCAGGCTCCCGAACTGTCTCAGAATCAGCTCACCCTCGAGCAGAAACAGTCGAATCAAGTTGCGCTCAGTTCGATCGCCCTCACTCCCAGCACGCTGAAGCCATCCCTGCCAGCGCAGACAGAGGACAATCGGCCGGCAACATCCGCAAAGCCGGAAGGCCTCGAACAAGTGCCCGCTCCACTCCACGGACCCAAGCTGCGCATCGTGCTTGACGCCGGTCACGGGGGTTGGGATCTGGGAACGGTTGGGCGCAAAGGTCTTTTGGAAAAAGATCTGGTGCTGGATATTGTGCAACGCCTCGGGCACCTAATTCAGACTCGCCTGGGCGCAGAGGTAATTTACACGCGTAAAGATGACAGCTATCTTTCACTGGAAAAGCGGGCTGAAATTGCCAACATCGCGCAAGCTAATCTTTTTGTTTCCATTCATGCCAATTACAGCGATTTCCCTTCCGCGCGAGGCGTGGAAACGTATTACACGAACACTTATTCATCGGTAAGAGCCAGGACCGAAGACGCCGACGATGCATCAGCGGCGGGATTGAAAAGCATTGATTGGACGAATGTCGACATTCGAGAAAAAGTGCGCGAGTCGCGGCGAATCGCAGCCAGCCTGCAACATTCGTTGTACGCAATGCTGTCCGAGAATAACTCTGGGCTGCGTAATCGCGGTGTCAAGCAGGCTCAGTATGTGGTGCTGACCGGGACTTCGATGCCGGCGGTTCTGGCTGAAGTTTCGTTCGTCAGCAGTCCGGACGACGAGAACAATCTGCAGAGTTCAACTTACCGCCAGCAGATTGCGGAAGCGCTCTACAGCGGGATCGCACATTATCAGGCTTCTCGCGATGTGAAGATGGCGAGTGGCGCCAAGCCCGCAGGTAGATAGATTCGGACCATCTTGTTTTGACTACGCAGCAGGGGAAGCCTAGAATTTCCACAGGCGCGCTATTGGAGGATTTATGGGTGAAGGACTGTTTCAGCCGCTGCACATTCTGCTGATCGTCGGCATTGCGCTTTTGTTGTTTGGTCCCAGCAAGTTTGCGGATCTGGGCAAGGGCTTGGGCGAGGGCATCCGCAACTTCAAGTCCGCGGTAAAAGATAAGGATAAGGAGGACAAAGAGCCCGAAAAAAAGGCATAGGCTTCTGTTGCTTTACAGCACTCTGTGCTCCTGCATCATTCGATATAACAGCGAAACCGGTAATCCCACCACGTTGAAATAGTCTCCCTCGATGCGCGAAATCCAGCGCGAAGCTCGGCCTTGAATAGCGTAGGCTCCGGCTTTGTCCGTGGGTTCGTTGGATGAAATATAAGATTGAATGTCATCGTCCCCGAGCGCGTTCATGGTGACGGTTGTGGTTTCCGATCGCACATCTTCGAATCCTCGGCTTAGCAAGCAAACTCCGGTGATGACTTGGTGCGTGCGTCCGGAGAGTAATCGCAACATGCGGGCGGCGTCTGCGCTGTTGCGAGGCTTGCCCAGGATTTCAGAATCTACGACGACGATGGTGTCGGCCCCGAGAACGAAATCTTCCGGCTGCGCGTCGAATGCGGCCAAGGCTTTTTCTCGGGCCATGCGTTCGGCGAAGGCACGTGGTGCTTCGTCTTTGTTGGGTGTTTCGGGAATGTCGGTTGGGCGCGCTACGAAAGCAATGCCCGCATTGCGCAGAAGCTCCTGGCGGCGCGGAGAGGCGGATGCGAGTACGAGCATGAAAAGTGATTTTAGCCGATAGAGAGGGATGGCCGGAGAACGAACGTTTTGTCACTCGAGTCAAGCGAGGGATTTTTTTGGCGGACGCGAAATCCAGATCCCTCGCGTTGCTCGGGATGATAGGAATAGCAACGACTATCGGCGTTCATTCGCTGCTACCGGAGCCGACAGCGAAATTAGTTTCTGGCGAAGTGATTCGAGAAATGGCTCTCCCGTGGTTTGCAGTTTTCGCTCCAGACGCTCGGTGCAATCGCAGTTGTCGCAAGCCCATGGCTCAGAACCATTTTGATCCCGACAACAGCTGCGATCATGCGCATCCTGCACTCGCGTCAGTTCAAAATATTGCTCCCAATATTCACGCTCTTCTTGTAAAGGAGTCGGACAATAACAAATCTCGACCCAGCGAGTGGTCTCGTCCTCGCATAGCCTGGCCTCTTGCATATTTCGCAGGTACTCGCCTCCGGCAACTGAACCTTGCCCCAGAGTTCCATCTTCGATCGCATTCAGCAGTCGCCGCTCGCAGCCGGGTTTGACACGCGCTCTGACTAGATAACGCATAAATTTATTTTACCGCGGCAGGCTCTCGTGCGCGCCCGAGGCACTCGGCGCAGCGCCTGTTAGAATCAAAGCATTGACTCCTGCAGCCATGGACCGAGCTTTTGTTCGCAATTTTGCCATCATTGCTCACATCGACCATGGCAAATCCACGCTCGCCGACCGCCTGCTCGAATTGACTGGCTCGCTGACTGCACGCGAGATGCAGGCTCAGGTGCTCGACTCGATGGATTTGGAGCGCGAGCGCGGCATCACGATTAAGGCTCACGCAGTGCGCATGATGTACCAAGCGCAGGATGGTCAGACTTACCAGCTTAATTTGATCGATACTCCCGGCCACGTGGATTTTTCTTACGAAGTCTCGCGTGCGCTGGCTTCTTGCGAAGGCGCTTCTGAGCGATGCGTC
>CAVUQA010000019.1:0-134139 GCA_963743375.1 uncultured Acidobacteriota bacterium
GCAGCCAGGCGGCAAGGTCACCACGAGACCGCGCGGATCGAGGCCATTGATCACTACGTGGGCGCGGAGCGATCTTTCGACCAGGGATTGGTAGGAGGCAATATCCAACGGCTGATCGGAGACAGCAAAATCGGGGGAGATCACAACCACGGTTTTGAGGCCGGGCAAGATCGAGAGTTTTCTCACGACTGCAGCCAATCCATCCAACCCAGCGCGGCCCTGCTCCTTATCGTTGAATTTCTGTTCCCGGGCTTGTTGTTCGCGCATAGCGTCCTCGGCGCTGCCTCCACCGGGAATGCCGTCTAAAGAGAGCAGTTGCTCACCAACCCCGGTCCGAATGGGCGCAGGCTGCAACTTGGAAATGTTCTCGCGGATCTTGGTCTGATCGTTGGTGAAATCGAGCACGACGTGGCCAGACATCGAAAAAATTGCAACTCGATCGCCTGACGCGAGGGATGCCAGATGCCGCGCCGCGGCTGACTTTGCGTTGACGAGGTCTGGGGATTTTAGATGAACGTCGTCAAACACGTACGCAACGAAGCGTTGGGGAACGTTGAGCTGATTTCCGACTGCCCGATGTCCCGCACGAGAACCGCTGGTAGTCGCCTGGTCCGGAGGAATGGCGCGGTCGATGGCAAAGTATCGGATGGTTTGGGGTTTTCCGTCAGCAAGCACTTCGAAGTTATCGGAGTGAAGGTTTCCAACCGCGTGGCCCCGTGAATCACGAACCACCGCGCGCACTAAGACTAGATTGACGTTGACCTTGAGCGTAGCCTCAGCATCTGAAGTTTCTTTTGTGATTGGGCGGTCACCAGGTGATGCAGGAGAGGGCTGGGATGCGGCTGCCATTGATTGCGATTGCGTGATCTGACCTGGGGCGCCAAATGCGCAGAAGAGAAGGAAAGCTGAAGATAAAGTGTAGCGGAGCAAACTACATAACAATCGTCCGTGGGTACGCCCGTAAGAACCGAGGCTTGGATTCCTCCGTTCCATAAAATTACAATACGCCACGCTGGCCCGAACCGCAAAACAACTGGAACCCTCTTAGCTGAATTGAATTACCTTGGCTGTCTCGCCCTGTCGCTACGGGATCAGCAGGAACTTCCCGGTTGTTTTCCGGCCTTCGAGATCGCGATGCGCCTGTTCTGCTTCTGCCAATGGATAAGTGTGCGCGACGCGGATTTTGAGCTTACCGTCTGCGATCATTTTGAACACCGCATTCGCGCGCATCCGCAACTCTTCTGTTGAAGCGATGTAGTGCACAAGGCTTGGACGCGTTAAATACAGCGAACCCTTCTGCGAGAGTTGAATCGGATCGAATGGGGGGACGGGGCCGCTGGAGCCGCCGAACAAGACCATCATTCCACGAGGACGCAAAACGTTCAGACCTTTCTCGAAAGTGGTCTTGCCGACTCCGTCGTAGACGACGTCGACGCCCTTGCCGCCGGTCAGGCGCTTAGTTTCGGTTTCAAAATCTGTTTTGCTATATAAAATCACCTCGTCGGCGCCTGCCTGACGGGCGATGTCAGCTTTCTCGTCGGTTGAAACCGTGGCGATCACGCGGGCTCCGACGTTGTGTGCCATCTGCACCAGCAACGCTCCCACGCCGCCTGCCGCCGCATGGATCAACGCGGTTTGGCCGCGCTTCAGCGGAAAAGTGTCGTAGATTAAGTATTGCGCAGTCATGCCTTGTAGCATGGCTGCAGCCGCTTGCTGATCGCTGACGCCTTTCGGAATCTTCACCAGCCGTTCGCCGGGGACGGCCGCGTACTCCGCATACGACCCTAGTACGCCGCACCAGGCGACGCGGTCTCCGGGCTTAACCGATTTCACCTCGGGACCGACATCGGCGACAACGCCCGCGCCCTCCTGACCCAGCACAAATGGAAGTGGAACGCTGTATCTGCCTTCGCGCTGGTAAACGTCGATAAAGTTCACTCCAGACGCGGCAATCTTCACCACGGCTTCGTTGGGCTTTGGTTGCGGAACCGGCAAATCTGCCAGTTGTAAGACTTCTGGTCCGCCATTTTGCTTCACTTGTATCGCTTTCATGTTTGACTTCGATTCGGGCACGGCGGTGGGAGATTCAGAACTGCGGAGGTTGCCACTTTTAGTGATGTCATCACGAATATCAATGGTTGCACTGGGCACGGGCGCCGAAGTAATATTCGGCACGGTTCCTAAAGTAATGTGATCCAACCGAGTTGCAGATTGACCCATCAAAACGTGGGTAGTAGCATGAAATCGGCATTCTCTAAGCAGATTCCGCGCGGTAAGTCATAGAGACATATGAGGATTCAGAAACTCTATTTTCTGATCGCTGCCGTTGCTGTCCTGGCATCGGGCAACGCGTGTCAGACCGCGCAACGGCCGGCTGCGCTCGTGCCTTCGGTCAAATCCTCCGCTCCTCCGCTGAACGCCAATTCCCCAACCGCTCAATCGAACGCTCATTCTGAGGCCGCTGGGGCTCCGAAAACTGAAACTCAAGCTAAGCCTGACCCTGTCGCTGAACTCATTGCGCAGGTGGAGAAGGAATACAAACTCGGCGAGGAGAATTACAAAGCCGGCCACCTCGAGGCTGCCAAAGAGAATTTCGATCGCGGCTTCAATCTTTTGCTCAGCAGTTCATTGGATGTCCGCACCGACGAGCGTCTGCAGCAGGAGTTTGATCGCGTACTCGACGGCGTAAACGGACTTGAGGTGCAGGCTCTGCAGGAGGGCGATGGCTTCGCCCAGCAGAAGTCAGAGCCGGCACCGATCGATGAGGCAAACGAGGTCACGTATCCGGTCGATCCCAATCTGAAAGCTAAAGCCGAGGCCGAAGTCGCAGCTACGCATTCTGACTTGCCCCTGATGATGACTGATCCGGTTGCTGGATACATCAGCTATTTCTCCAGTCGCGGACGCCCAACCCTCGAGCATGCGCTGGCCCGTAGCGGACGTTATCAGGAGATGATCCAAAGAGTCCTAAAAGAAGAAGGCGTTCCGCAGGATTTGATCTACCTGGCGCAAGCGGAATCTGGATTCCATCCTCTGGCTCTCTCTCGCGCAGGAGCTCGCGGCATGTGGCAATTCATGGCGAGCCGCGCCAAGGGATATGGCTTGGAGCGCGACTGGTGGGTTGACGAACGGCAGGATCCGGAGAAATCGACGCGAGCCGCCGCCCATCACCTGAAGGATTTGTACAACGAGTTTGGCGATTGGTATCTCGCCATGGCCGCCTACAACTCCGGCCCCGGTACAGTTCAGAATGCGGTGAAGCGTACCGGCTACGCGGATTATTGGGAACTCTACAAGCGCAATGTATTACCCAAGGAAACCCGGAACTACGTGCCCATTATTCTGGCCGTAACCATTATGGCCAAGAACCCTCAGCAATACGGCTTGGACACAGTCGTCACCGACAAACCCGTTCCCTATGACGCTGTAAAGATCGATTACCCTGTCGACCTTCGCCTGGTAGCAGAATGCGTCGACGCCTCCGCCAGTGACCTTCAGGACTTGAACCCAAGTCTTCTGCGGCTGACCACGCCCAAGGATCGGGAGTTTGAATTGCACCTTCCGGCGGGAACCAAGGATCGTTATCTGACCGCGATCACGGCGATCCCTCCTGACATGCGAGTGTGGTGGCGCTATCACAAAGTCGCGCCGGGAGACACCCTGGCCTCGGTTGCCAGCGCCTTCCATACCAGCCGTCAGGCGATTGTTCAGGCGAATAATCTCGATGGCGATAACGATCTCAAAGCGGAAAGCGAGCTGATCATTCCGGTCGCGCCGGGCAAGCATCCGTCCGACGAAGTGGCCAGCTACTCTCACCGGGCAACAACCTACAGAGTGCGCAGGGGCGATACGGTTGAAACCGTGGCTGAGAATTTCGGTGTACCGCCAGCGATGATCCGCCGCTGGAATCATTTAAAGGGCGACAGCGTAGCCGGACGGCATGTGTTGTACGTCCATTTGCCGGTAGCGCCTGACGCTAACGCGAAACAGCAGGTTACGTCCAAACCTAAATCCAAGAATAGTTTACGAGCATCAGCTTCCAAGACAGTTGTACATCACAAAGTACAGCGCGGAGAAACGCTGTCCTCGATCGCCAAGTCACACAACACCACCGTAGACGCGTTGAAAGAAAACAACCGTAATCTGGCCAATCTGAGACCGGGCATGGTTTTGGTGATTGCCAATCCCAGCCGGTAGAACTCGAAGACACTCCGCTGTCCATTTCTCACATCACCATTACAAAACAAAAAACGCACATTCTGACTTCGGTGTAATATGCAGGGGAAAGCTGGAGCGCAATCAGTTTTTCGTCACTGCTCGCAAAAAACTGCTGTGCTATAATCGCGGGCCGTTCCACTTCAACGAGTAATTTTCAGTGGTCTTTTTAATTCTCAGCGAAAGCAGTGCGAGCAGCAACCGGCGCCATCCGCAGCCGGAAAAATTTCACAGGAGGAGCAATGAACGCTAACGAAACCCTCTATCTAAGAGACGACGAAATAGACGAATTTGGCGACAGCGGCGCTTATGGCGAATCGCTCGAAGAAGATTTTGAAGAAGAAGAGGAAGAAGAGGAAGCAGAACTGCCCGGCGTGACTGGTTCGGAACCGGAAAGCGAGATGCCCAGACCTGCGCAACCGCCCATGGGCGGCGGTGGTGGCGGCGGCTCGTCCAAGCCCGCAGCCAAACGCCCGGCTCCCAAAAAGGCTGCTGCGAAAAAGAAGGCTAAGAAGAAGAGCGCACCGAAAAAAGCAGCCAAGAAAAAGTCTGCGCCGAAAAAAGCTGCGAAAAAGAAGTCGAGCAAAAAGAAAGCTGCCAAGAAGGCTGGCAAAAAGTCCGCACGCCGTCGACGATAGTCGAGTTAAACCGCACACGCGGGATCAAGCCGCAGCCGATCGCTGCGGCTTGACTGCTCATTGCGACAAAACTCGTCCGCCATTCAAACTCCGCTTTTACGCGTACCGTCGAACTGCGGCTCCCAAACTCTTCACGCCAGGCATGGCGCAGCGCGGTTAATTGCGCCTCCTAACGGCACCGCGTAACATCTAATCAGCATGCCGACAACTGCCCCTACGTGTGCGGCGCCCACCCATCCTCCCCAACTCGTCCTGGGTGAAATCTTCAGCTTCGCCTATGACACCTTCTGTAGTAATAAAGTGCGATTTGCGCTGACAGCGCTGGGCATGGTTATCGGCACCGCTTCGCTCATTTTGGTGGTGACCATCGGCATGACTGGAAAACAGTATGTCTTGAATCAGATTCAATCGATCGGCGCCAATATGGTGTACGCGGAGTACCAGGGCGGAGCAACAAACCTCAATCCTGACTTCCTCACCATTGAGGACATGCACGCGGTATTGGCGCAGGTGCCGGGAATTGCGGCCTCATCGCCGGTGGTTCCGATCAATGAGCGAGTTCCAGTCGGAAATGGCAAGGAGCGTGACGTTCGCGTCCTGGGAGTGATGCCCGAATACAGCGCGGTGCGAAACCTCGTAATCCTTTCCGGAAGATTTTTTGACTCGGAGGATGAGCAGGCGCACAACAAAGTCGGAGTGATCACGCAAAAACTGGCGGAACAGCTTTACGGATCAACCGACGAAGCGGTGGGAAAAATTCTAAAGCTGAGCGGCCTGCCTTTCACCGTTATCGGGACCTTCAAAGAGCGCGTGGATACCTTCGGCCAGTCCGAGGTGACCGCCAACACCATGGTTATTCCGTACACGGTGAGCCACTATTTCACCGACACAGCCGAAGTGAACCAGCTTTATTTTTCCGCCATCGAGCCTTCCATGGTGGTTCCAATTACAGAACAGGTGCGGAAGGTGTTGCAGTCGCGGCACCGGCCAGAATCGGTTTATGAGGTTGATAATCTCACCGAATTAGTTGCAGTAGCGGATCGAACCGCGAACGCGCTCACGCTGGTGTTGCTGTTGGTTGCAACCGTGACGCTGCTCGTGAGTGGAATCGGCATTATGAACATTATGCTGGCGACTGTGAGCGCCCGCATTCGCGAGATTGGCATTCGCAAAGCCATCGGCGCTACCAATCGCGAGATCCGCTTTCAGTTTTTGTCGGAAGCCATCTTGATCTCTCTGATCGGAGGTTTCGCCGGCGTCATCATTGGGCTGGCGCTGCCTTTTTCTGTGCGCTTCCTGACCGAGTATCGCATTCCGATTTCAGGATTGTCGGCGATCGTAGCGATTGTGGTTTCATCGCTGGTGGGGATTTTGTTCGGAACGGTTCCCGCGACCCGGGCTGCGAAGCTGGATCCGGTGGAGAGTTTGCGGTACGAGTGAGGAAGCCCGCTCCTAGCTCCTGGCCTCTAGCTTACGACTCTTTTGGCTATGAGATTTTCCTTTGTGCCTTTGTGTCCTCTGTGGTTAATGGAGTACAAAGGCAAAAACTACAAAGGGCACCAAGATACACAAAGGAAAATCATTCCCAAAAAGCCAAGCCGGGCTGGTTAGCCCGGCTTTTCTCTTTTCATCACCCTGCGGGGACTGACTTGGTTTTGAGACTCCCCTCAGATCCTTTAAAATTTCATTGCGCCGTTAACACCGAGCGCGGCCTTTACATCACTAATGCCAGATTCTCCAGCTCTGACTGCAACACAGGAATCGAGCAGCCTGACATTTCCACTCTGCCAGCGGCATCAAATGCCGCCTGGGGCGAAACGCCATAACCTCTTCCCATAAGGAAAACCTGCAGCAGTTCGGCGGCTTCGCGCGAATCGATCAGGCCACCCTGCAACAGATCGTTTCTCAAGGCCGTCAGTTCGGTCACCGAAAATCTCTCTTTATACCTGTCATTCATGGTCGTCTCACCTCCGACCTTGCGACTGCACTACCTATTAGACTCCGCTGGTGCCACCTACGTTGTATGCAATTTTGATGCCGCTTCGGCACCATTCTTGAAATTTCTGGCACCCACATCCTCTAACTGTTTAAACCCATGTGAGTGCAATAAGTTGCGGTGCCCGAGCCAGATTTAGGAAAGGTTGCATCACCTGCAAAACGCTGGGTTTCGGGGCCTCAGGTTGACACAAGGTGTCGTTCTGGCACAGGAAAGGGCGCATAGCGGCCCACGACGGGCCAAAAAGTCGCCCCTACGCTGCCCAAACCAAAAATCATGTTCTCGGGAAGGGTGACGCTTAGGACGGATCGGTGACAGCCTGGTCAAGCAGCATGATCGGAATATTATCTCGCACCGGATAAACGCGGCGGCACTCCATGCACTTCAGGCTCTCTCCGGTCTCTTTGAGCTGCAGCGGCTTCTTGCAGGCGGGGCAAACCAGGATATCAAGCAGGTCCTTAGAGATCATGCCAGCCATTTTACGCCTTCGCGCGCAAAACGCACACGCTCTCGCGGAGGTCGTGAATCCCGCGTCCAGCTTAGCTTTTCATAGTGCGATGGTTAGGAGACGAAAGGCCACATTGACTTCGCTGCTTTCCCCGGATAGATTCTTGCGGCGATTGTTTTGTTCATTCGCACGTCTCATCTGTGGCGGCAACGTGCAGGAGTTCCCCCGTCCGAACCCGCCTCTAGAGGACCCAAATCAGGAGAGGACAAATACCATGCAGAGGTTGAAACAGTTCGGAATATCACTGCTCGCTATGCTGGCGTTGGCCGGTATTGCCAGTGCGCAAAAGTGGCAAGCGTTGAAAAAACAACCCAGCTTCCCGGTCGGCGCAATTGCGCTGCTCACCGATGGAACCGTACTGCTCCATGAAGAACAGGACTCGACTCCACAGAAATGGTACAAGCTGACCCCGGACAACACCGGGAGCTACATCAATGGAACCATTAAGCCAATCGCTTCGCTGCCCAGCACCTACGGTCCGTTTTACTTCGGCTCCGTGGTATTGCCCGATGGCAGGTACATCATTGAGGGTGGAGAATACAACCTCGGCAATTCGGCTTGGACCAATATGGGTGCAATTTACGACCCGGTGAAGAACAAATGGACATCGGTCAATCCTCCTGCAGGGTGGAGCAATATCGGCGACGCTCAAGCCATTCTGTTGGACGATGGAACCTACTTACAGGCAGACTGCTGTAATGGAGTTAACCAAGCTTATTTCATCCCCAAGACCCTCAAATGGACGAACATCACCAACACCGGCAAAGCTGACCGTTTTGACGAAGAAGGATGGGGCCTGTTGCCGAACGGCGATGTCCTGACCGTGGACGCAATTGATGCTCCTAACTCCGAAGTCTACAACCCAGCGACCAAGAAGTGGACCACCGCGGGAAGCACGATTGTCCGCCTGGAAGATCCCAGTTCCCAAGAAGTCGGGCCTCTTGTGTTACGCCCCGACGGGACCGTCTTCGCAGCTGGAGCATCACCGTCTGGCACTCCGGGTCACACGGCGATCTATAATACTGCCACCAAGAAGTGGAAGGCTGGTCCGGATTTCCCCAAAGTTAACGGTGTAGCTTTGGCTTGTGACGATGCACCGTCAGCGGTGGAAATTAACGGCAACGTGATCGTAATGACCGCTCCTCCCGTTTTTGGCACGGGCGCTGTTTTCTTCGAGTGGAACGGCAAGAAACTGACGCAGCTTCCTGAACCTCCTAACGGACCGACCGACGGCGCTTATTACGGGCATTTCCTCGAATTGCCGACCGGCCAATTGATGTTCACTGACTTCAGCAGCGATGTTGAAATCTTCACCCCTAAAGGAACCTACCAAAAGGCCTGGCAACCAGCTATCACTTCCGTGCCGAGCACGCTCACGCATGGAAAGAGCTACGTCGTAAAGGGTACGCAGCTTAGCGGCCTTACCAACGGAGCTGCATACGGCGATGATTTCCAGGACTCCACCAACTACGCGCTTGTGCGTATCACCAACACTGCCTCCGGGCACGTTGTCTACGCCAAGACCACTAACCCGAGCACTTTCGCGGTTCAGACCGGCACCACGGTTGAATCGACCAACTTCGCTGTGCCATCCACGATCGAGACTGGCGCCAGCACGTTGGAAGTGGTCACAAACGGGATTCCATCTGCTCCTTCATCCGTGACCGTAGACTAGTTATGCAAAGCAGTTGGACAACCTAATCCACTCGCCTCGTCTGACCGACAGGGCGAGTGGATTTTTTATATCCCCAGCAAGGACAGCAGATGCGAATGCCCTTTGGAGCACGAAGGAGCAACCTATGAGGATTGCCTCCAAGTTTTTGCTATTGTGTTTGAACATAATCCTGATAGGCATTTGTGCCAGCGGAGTTGCGCTTGGCGCCAGCAAGCCTCATTACGTCGTCACCAACGATGATGTGCCTCCGAGCCTCATCAGTACGGTTAGTTTCTATTCAGTAGCGCCGAGCGGCTTACTGACCTTCAAAGCAAAAGTATTAATTGGCGACGGCGGCATCGCGAGCGGCTACTTTGCCGCCAACCGCGTAAACGTGCTCGACAGTGGAAATGCGGAATGCGTCTACGCTTCCGTGGCGCAGTCCGGCGAGATCGAAGGAATCGGGATTAAGACTTTGAAAGTTGAAGGTCATGCAGTGGGCTCTGGAAACGATACTGGCGCAGCCAACGGTGTCGGCCTGGCGATGAACGCGAAATATTTGTACGCCAGCTTCACCGACCACAGCACTATCGGAACATTCAAAGTGCTGCCCGGCTGCGGCATTAAGTTTGTCAGTGACATTTCAGTTAGCGGCCTGCAGGGGGGAACAATCGATGGCATGGTCATCCATGGAAACATAATGGTCGTGACCTATGGCGATGGCTCTATAGAATCCTTCGACATTTCTGGCGGCGTGCCGGTTTCCAATGGGGATAAACAAAATTCAACCGGTTCACGCCGGGGTAATACTTATCCGAGCGGCGTCGACATCACCGAGGATGGGCATTACGCGATCTTCGGAGATACTTCGCCATTCACCGTAGTGGAAGTTTCGGATATCTCATCGGGAAAATTGACTCCGACGGTGGTCTATGGTTTGGGGAAGGAGCTCAATTCCAGTAACGTTTTGCTCAGCCCCGATGAAACCCTCCTTTACATAACCAACAATCAATCGGGCACGGTCACCGCCGCTTTTTTTGACAAGAGTACCGGCAAGCTTACGAAAGGTTGTGTAACCCGGCCGCTGAAAGGCTTCGTCAAAGACTGGTCGTATGTCGCATCTCTGGCCTTGGAAGAAACTACCGGCACGGGAGGAGTTCTATATGTCGCTGAATACGGAGCTCCGTCCTCTATCGCAGAGATTAGCGTGATATCAAGCGGAGGGAAGTGCACTTTGACGGAGTCGCCAAAATCGCCAGCCTTGGACCCAAACAGTCCGGGATTGTTGTCGATTGGAGCTTTTCCGCCCCGGCCTTTTTAATGACGCGCGCAAGAGACAAAGTTTTTACAATTCCACAGTTGACTTCGGCGGTCGCACAGACTAACGTTTTGCGGCGAATTATTCGTAACGCTTTACCCATCCCATCTGTGGCGGCGACGTGTTGTGAACTCCCGCATCCCTCCCGCCCCTCTGAGGAAACCATCGCTAGAGGAGAAATATGAACACACTAAGAATGCTTGGAATCACATTGATCGCTTGCCTGAGTTTGACTTCTATTTCCGCCGGCCAAAAATGGCAAAACCTGAAACATCCACCCACATTCCAAACCGATACCGCTGTGCTGCTGACCGACGGGCGGGCCATGGTGCATGAGTACAACAGCCCCGACTGGTGGGCGCTGACCCCGGATTCAAGTGGCAGCTATATCAATGGCACATGGAAGCAACTGGGATCGATGCCATCCAATTACGCGCCGCTGTACTTCGCCTCTGCGGTGCTGCCGGACGGCCGCGTGCTGGTGGAGGGTGGAGAGTATAACTTTCTCAGCCAGGACGAAACTGATCTGGGCGCGATCTACGATCCTTTGACCAATAAATGGACGAATGTCAATCCACCTTCCGGCTGGAGCGAAATCGGCGATTCTCCCTCGATCGTTTTGCCGAATGGCACGCTCCTGCTGGGGCAGAACTTCACTACAACGAGCGCTGAGTTCAACGCCAAGACTTTGAAGTGGACCATCAAAGGCTCAGGCAAATCGGACGACTACGCTGAGGAAGGCATGGAACTGCTGCCGAACGGCAAGGTCCTGCTGGTCGACACACAAAACACTACCAACTCGGAAATGTTCAATCCGAAGACGAGCACCTGGACCACCGCCGGCAGCACGATTGTCGATCTTTCGATCAACGCTGGGGAAGAAACTGGACCAGCTTTGCTGCGTCCCGAAGGCTCTGTCTTTGCAATGGGAGCCAATGGCGACGGTGCCGCCGGGCATACTGCGATTTATAACACTGCCACCGGCAAATGGGCGGCTGGCCCGGATTTCCCCAATGGAAACGATATGGCCGATGCTCCTGCCGCTGTCCTGCCGGATGGAAACATTCTGGCCGAGACCAGCCCGGGCGTGTTCAACTCTCCTGTTACTTTCTATGAATTCAATGGAACTAAGTTCATTAACGCTCCTTTACCCAAACAGACCGGTAATCTCAATACTTCGTATCTGGGACGATTGCTGGTTCTTCCGACCGGCCAGATCCTCTACACCCTGGCGGACGGCGCAACTATCGACGCGGAGATTTACACAGCCAAGGGCACATACCAGAAGGCATGGGCGCCTGTCATCAAGACGGCTCCGACTACGGTTACTCGTGGTGACACCTACAAAATCTCGGGCACCCAGTTCAATGGCCTGACTCACGGCGCCGCTTACGGCGACGACGCGCAGATGAACAGCAACTACGCTCTGGTGCGCATCACCAATAACTCGAGCAAGCACGTCATTTATGCTCGCACTCACAATCCCAGCACCATGGCGGTTGCCACAGGAACGAAAGTTGTGTCGACCAGCTTCGATGTTCCGGCAGGCGCGGAAACTGGCGCCAGCAGTCTGGTGGTCGTCGCCAATGGCATCCCTTCTGCTCCGGTCAGCGTTACCGTGCAGTAGGGAAATAACCGCGGATTGATTTACAATGCCACTTCTCTGGTTCTGGCTATCTGATCAGAATCCGGGAAGTGGCTTTTTGTTCTTTCTCAACTTCTTTGGTTCGCGCGTCCTCAAATCGATTTGAGGAGGGAAGCGGGTGAGAATCCCGCGCTGCCGCGCAACTGTAAGCGAGGAAATTCGCAACCGGTCACTGGGCAACTCTGGGAAGGCCGAGTGCATTCGTCGGACAGCGAGAGCTGTCCTTACTCGCATAGCCAGGAGACTGGCGCGAACCGTCGACACCAACCCCTTTCGCGAAACAAAGGAGGAGTGCATGCGGTTCTTTCGTGTTCTTGCGAGTGTAATTTGCCTGCTGGCGGCAGCTTCAGCCGCCGAAATCAAAATCAGAGTCGTGGATCCCCAATCGGCGGTGGTTGCCGGAGCACAAGTCGTCTTGATTCTCAAGGACGGATCAACGCCGGTGGCAGTTGCGACTACATCGTCCGAAGGGCTTGTGGTCTTTCAGAACGTAGCCGCGGGTCCGTACCACGTGCAGGTCTTGGCTCCCGGATTTGCGCCTGCGGCCATGGATCTCTCGGCCGATGCTGAAGTGGCCACGATAAATCTGAGGATGGCCGCCGCCGCAGAAACCGTCGTGGTGACTGCAACGCGTACTCCGGTACCGACCGAAGCCGCAGGGGCCGACGTCGAAACTTTGAACGGTGCGCAACTGCAGACCATGCAGCCGATCGCCTCTGATGACGCGTTACGGTTCCTGCCGGGCGCGGTGATCAACACTGCTGGACAACGCGGGGGCCTGGCATCTCTCTTCGTGCGCGGCGGCGATTCGACCTACAACAAAGTGATCGTTGATGGGGTCACCGTAAATGAGCCCGGAGGAGCGTTTGATTTCGGCACGCTTCCGCTAACCGAAGCTGATCGCCTGGAATTTGTGCGTGGCGCGCAGAGCACGCTGTATGGCTCCGATGCCATGACCAGCGTGGTCCAGGTTTGGACCCGTCAGGGAACGACGCAGACTCCAGAGCTGCGTTTTGGCGCTGACGGCGGAAACCTTGGAACCGCGAATGGCTACGCGTCTCTGGCCGGGGCGCACGGGCGTTTCGATTACAACCTCTTCGCCGACCAATTCAATACTAACGGACAGGGCGTGAACGATGCGTATTCCGATTCTTTGCAGGGCGGAAACATTGGCGTTGCGTTTACCGATAAAGTGGCGCTGCGCGTGCGCCTGCGCCACTCAAACAGCCACACCGGCTTGCCCGGAGAATGGAACTTTAACGGCGACCCGCTCCAGCCGCCGGATCCAAATGAGTGGTCGCAGCTCAATGATCTGATTGGCAGCGTTGAGTTGACTGTGGCTGCGCCCTCGGGCTGGCAGCATCGCTTCACCGGCTTCGACTATAACTATCGCTACAACGATGTAAATCTGACAGGCGATCCCGCACGGGTCGACGACTTTGCAGCCCACGGTTACGACAATATCAATCGTGCCGGCTTTGAATATCAGGGTGACTACCTCGAGCGCAGTTGGGCGCACACCACGGTGGGTTACCGCTTTGAAGACGAAAACGGCTTTGTCGGCGATCTGAATTTTCCGCCTCTGACGCACGGCCTGCGGCTCAACGACGATGTTTACGGGCAGCAGCAACTCACTCTAGGCCGGCTGTCAGTAATCGCTGGCGCGCGTTTCGTTCACAACGGCGCATTTGGTAATACTGGAGTGCCACGAGTCGCATTGACTTTGCTGGCGTTGCGTGGCGGCGAAGTTTTTTCAGGCACGCGGCTGCGTTTTTCCTATGCCACCGGATTCAAAGAACCCCGGCTGGAAGAAACCTTTGCTGGTCCGCCTTTCAGCATTCCTAATACAACCTTGAAGCCGGAGCGCAACCGCGCCTTCGAAGCGGGACTCCTGCAAAATCTGCTGGGGAACAAATACTCATTCACCGCGACGTACTTCAACAACCTTTATTACGACCGCATAGACTACGCTTCGAATCCTGTGACCTTTATCGGGCAGTACGTGAATGTGGATAAGTCTTTCGCGCAGGGAGCGGAGATCGAGTTGCAGGGCAAGATCCTGCCGAGACTGTTCCTGAACACCGCTTACACTTACACATCTACGGAAATTCTGCAGGCCCCGGTATGCACGCCAGCCAATTTTTGCGATCCCACGGTGCTTGGGGTTGGCCAGCCCTTGTTGCGGCGGCCTAAACATTCAGCCACCACTTTACTTACCTATTTGGGTAAACGCTGGGGGGCAAATCTGGCAGGGAGTTTTGTTGGCCGGAGAAAAGATTCGGATTTCCTGGGATTTGGCATCAATCACGCAGCGGGTTATGTGCGCGTCGATATGGGAGGCTGGTACGCGCTCACGTCGAGAGTTACAGCATACGTGACCCTGCAAAACGCGCTCGATAAGCAGTATCAGGAGGTAGTCGGATACCCGGCGCTGGGCGCGAACTTCCGGGCGGGGATGCGGTTCCGAATCGGCGGGGAGTAAAAGGAACTCTCAGCGACGCTTGTTATCCCGAGCGACGCGAGGGATCTGGGTTCTTGCCGCCACCGACGAAACCTGGATCCCTCGCTGCGCATCGGGACAACAGTTCGAGGCCCACGGCGTCGTGTCTAGGCCTTGGCTTTTAGAGGGCTGCGGAAATCCTTATTTCGGTTCCGAGAGCTTTCGGCCGACGATGAATCCCCGTTCCCTTGTGAACGCCCTCCGTTATGGCCACGAACCGCGCTGCAGGGCAGAGGCACCACGGAGCTGGCTACTTGATATTTGGTGCGCGCCAGCTTCAGCTTTTCGAGGTCTTCGCCAGCCAATGGCTGCTGGCGTCCCAAAAGATGCGTCACCAGCGCGATCTGGGCAAAGTGCTCGACCGTCTCCATCTTCATATAAGCGTGGTGAAGGGTGTCGGCGTAAGCGACGACTCCATGATTCGACATAAGTATGGCGTCGTACTGCGGAATCAGCGGCTCCAGAGCGTCCGAAAGTTCTGGCGTTCCCGGCGTCCCATATTTAGCCAGCGGAATTGATCCCAGCCCGATCACTACCTCGCACACCAGCGGCTGGCTGAGTGGGAGGCCAGCCGCCGCAAAGCCGGTTGCTGTGGGTGGATGGGCGTGCACGATCCCCATCACATCCGGACGCAGCTTGTAAATCAGCAAGTGCATGGCAAGCTCGCTGGACACATTGCGATTACCGGCAAGACGGCGGCCTTCCAAGTCAACCACTACCATGTCCGACACTCGCAGCATGCTCTTGCTCATGCAGGTGGGAGTAATCATGATGCGCTCGTCATCCAGACGAACCGAAAGATTGCCATCGGTAGCAGCCACATAGCCGCGCTGATGCAGCATGTGGCCAAACTGAACCATTTCGCGGCGATATTGGCGTTCGCTAGGCATTCACATGCGGGACTGTCGGCGGAAGCTGACCCGAGCTAGTTTGCGTATGGTATCGCACAAACTTAGTGGAACACAACGCGTTTGTTAGGAAATGTTGTCGAAGCCCGTGAATTTATAATCACAAGTGGTGCTAGTTTCAGAGTTCAATTATCAGCTTCTCGCCGAATTGATAGCCCAGGAGCCGCTCTCCGACCGGGCTGCGTCCCGTTTACTAAGTATGCGCCGCTTTAAGCAAGGTCTTCTTCGGGATGGCACCTTTCGTGACCTTCCGGCAATGCTGCGGTCTGACGATCTGCTTGTGCTAAACAACACGCGGGTCTTTCCCGCACGCCTGTTCGGCAGGAGAAGCGGTGCCAAGTCGCAGCCGGTAAGCCGGCAAAACCCGGCTGCCCGCGATTTCCTGAAGGGCCAAATTGAGGTCCTGCTGACACGGCAGGTATCGCAAGTTCCGAACGAATGGGAATGCCTGGTTCGCCCAGGCCGCAAGATCGGAATAGGAGAGCGTCTGTTCTTCGGCGAAAACAACGAACTCGAAGCGGAGGTCATTGCCAGAGGCAGCTTCGGCGAACGCCGCATACGGTTCGCTCCCGTAGACAATTTCTTTGGCGTGGTCGAGCGGCTGGGACATATTCCGCTTCCGCCCTATATCAGCCGCAGCGACCTCGCCAGTGATCGGGAACGCTATCAGACGGTTTACGCACAAGCGAGAGGCTCAGTCGCGGCCCCCACGGCGGGACTGCACTTCACCCCCGAAATTCTGGCTCGCATACGAGATCGTGGCGTTGAGATGGCAGAAATCACGTTGCACGTAGGCCTTGGGACATTTCAACCAGTCCGCGTAGACCGGGTCGAGGATCATCATTTGCATACTGAGCCGTATGAGATTTCAGCGGAAGCCGCCGAAGCGATCAACCGTGCTCTGGACGCCGGACGTCGACTGGTCGCCGTCGGAACCACCACAGTGCGCACCCTGGAATATGCGGCGACTCAACACAGAGACGGGAAAGTTCAGGCTGGGCGGGGTGAGGCCGATTTATTTATCTATCCCGGCTACCAGTTCCGCATCGTCAGCGCTCTCCTGACAAACTTTCATCTCCCGCAATCCAGCCTTCTTATGCTGGTGTGCGCGTTCGGGGGATTCGAGCCCGTCATGCAAGCCTATCGGCACGCGGTCGAACAGAAGTACCGGTTCTACTCGTACGGGGACTGCATGTTCGTAGAGTGAGGGTGAGACGCGGGCGTGAATCGCCCGTTCTGATGAATGATGGAGAACGTGCGTTCCGTCCCTCCAGTCGGGCGAGGATGCCCGCCCTCCATTGGTTCGGTTCAACGCTATATACTGATCCACGCACAGGAGTGATCATGCAAACACAGGTAGTGTCGAAACAAGTTTCTATAGATGATTTCGTGTCAGAGTTGCGGAAGTTTCCCGAACCGGCTTTCGATCGGACGGATTCAATCCTCAAATTTCTGGCGAGCACATCGCTCGCGCCCGATACTCTTGCTCCTTATTTAACTTGGGACCGACAACATTACACCCGCAACCTGATCGACAAAACTGCCCTGTACGAGCTGATTGCCGTCTGTTGGGAGATCGGACAAGGAAGCTCGGTGCATAACCACCGCGACCAGAATTGCTGGATGGCGGTACCCATTGGCCGATTGCTGGTAGAAAACTATCGTCTGATTTCGCAGCGACTCGACGCTGGTACGTGCGACCTCGAAACTGCTGACACTGTGGAGATGAACCAAATTCATCCCTGTGCCGTCGATCCTCAGGAACCGGTGCATCGCGTGTACAATCCGCGCGAATTCGATCAAAGAGCGGTCAGCTTGCACGTTTACTCCCGGCCGTTCGATACCTGTGTCGTGTATTCGCCCGAGCAACACACCTGCGGCGAGATCAAGCTTCACTACACGACCGAGTACGGAAAACAGCGGCAGTGACTTCGGTCATCTGTGCACCAGAACGGAGGCCATAAGAAAATCAGGAGGCGCGGACAACACTGAAGGAGAAGTAATGAAGAAATACCCCGCCCTGCTGATAATTGGTCTGGCCTTATTGATCTTTGTTTTCCGGAAAAACGGCTTGCCCCACACAAAATGGCCCAAGCCAGATCCGCCCGGACAAGGACAAGTAGAAGAACCCGTAATCAAAGCAGCGACTCCCGAGGACCCCGGACCAATCGCTACCGTCGTCGCCCCTTTAGATGTTTTGAAGAAACAAGCAGACGGGTCTGACACCAAACCGGGGCCCACGCGAGAACAGCCGGTAAATGAGCCGCTACCAATCGATCATACTGTCTCTGTCGAGCCTGGAAAGCCCAAGCATTTCTTGCACAATGTCTTCTCATTAAATCGCCGTGCACAGTTCGCTCTCCTGATTCCAGCGCACCAGAACAATACCAGACTGCACGGCACTTTTCGTTCTTTTACCAGACGCAACGATCCTGATTCCAGTGACAGAAGCGCCGACATCGACTTGCTATTATTGACTGACGAGGAATTCAATCAGTTTCAGCATGGCCAGCCGCAAAGCGTCACCTATGAATTGAATTCCGTTCATAATCAGATGATCGATTGGTGGATACCCGCGACGCGCGCAGAGGCGAAAACTTATCATCTGGTTTTCATCAATTCAGCTGATGATATAAAAATCAAATTTGTCCAGGCCGATTTCACCCTGACTTTTGAATAGAAATCGGCGAAGCGGATTCAAGCAGCACGGCATTCCTCCCTGATAAACTGGTTTGTTGCCTCCTCGAAAGAAATCCCCGTCCGCTGCGGCCGAGAGCGCCACCATTGTGGCAATTCCGGAGACGCTGGCTTCCGCCCCGAAACCAAAATTGGTCGCAGCCGAAGCAGGCCGCATCTACCTGATTGATACCATGTCGTTTATCTTCCGCGCCTATCACGCCATGGCGCGGCAGCGCGGCATGTCGACCAAAACCGGCCTGCCCACTGCGGCAACATACGTTTTCGTCAACATGCTGCGCAAATTGCGCGATGACTTTTCTCCGGCATACTTGGCGGCTGTATTTGACGTGGCTGCGCCCACTTTTCGCGATCAACAGGCTGAAGGATTAACCAGCGTCCGCCGTTTTGATTTGAAGACGCAGACCTTTCAGGAAATTAAGTACCAAGGTTACAAAGCCAACCGCAAGGAAATGCCCGGTGACTTGGCGCAGCAACTGCCATATATCCGCCGGGCGCTCGAGGCCTACCGAATTCCGATCCTCGAACTCGGAGGCTACGAAGCCGACGACGTTATCGGCACGCTGGCGCGAAAGGCTGTCGAACAGTCGAATTCCGTGTACGTGGTCTCGAGCGACAAAGATATGCTGCAATTAGTGAACGAGCACGTCTGCGTTTTGAATCCACCGAAAGATAATCTGATCTGCGACGCTGCTAAGGTCGAAGAAATTCTCGGCGTGCCTCCCGAACGCGTGGTGGATGTCATGGCCCTGCGCGGCGATTCCATCGACAACATTCCGGGCGCTCCGGGAATTGGCGACAAGGGGTCGGTTGAACTCATCAAACGTTTTGGCTCTGTCGAGCAGGCGCTCGATCGCGCAGCCGAAGTTGAAAAGAAAACATACCGCGAATCGCTGCAGAATAATCGCGACAATATTCTCTTAAGCAAGACGCTGGTTACCATCGATTGCAACGTACCCCTCGAGCTCGATGTAAACGCGATGAAGGTGGGCGATCCCGATCTGGAAGCGCTTCGCGCTCTATTCACCGAACTCGAATTCACCTCGCTTTTGAAGGAGTTGCTACCCGTCGTCGAGGTAAGCGACACCCATTACACCGAAGCGAAAACCGTGGCTGACATCGACGCTATATTGAATGCCCTTCCAACCGGAGGCGCGTTGGCGGTCGCAGTCGAAGCAGAATCAGCCGTGATTGAAGAGGAGGAGCCAGAAGAGGAAGAATCCGAGAGTGGCATGTTGCCGCTCACCTCGGAGCCTCTGCCGATCGAGCGCCCTCGCGACATTGCTATTTCATCCAGGCACAGCGTAGCGGTCACCATAAGCGCCGCAGCACAGGAAGCAACGTCGAAGCTGAAGTCTGCCCTGGCAGACGCGAATCTGCCGAAAGCCATTCATGATTACAAATCGGCGACGCACGTGTTGGAGCGTCAGGGAATCACTCTCCAAGGCGTGCGGCACGATCCCATGCTGTATTCCTACCTGCTCGATCCAACTTATTCATCGCATCGTTTGGCGGACGTGGCTTTGCGGCGCTTCAATCTCAAGCTCAGCGGCACATTGCCCGAGGCAGCCGATGTCGCCGGCCGGCTAGCAACCGCATTGCGCCGTGAGGCCGAAGAAGCCGGCTTAATCAAACTGTACGAAGAAGTTGACCTTCCACTGGTTCCGGTGCTCGCACGCATGGAGCACGCCGGAGTCAAGATCGATCGCGCAGCCTTATCAGACATGTCCGCGCGGCTGGAACTCGAGATCGATGCCAAAGCAAAAGAAATTTACCAATGCGCGGGATGTGAGTTCAACATCAGTTCGCCAAAGCAATTGGGCGACGTGCTCTTCAACAAGCTGAATCTACCGAAGCCGGTGAAATACGGCAAAGGCAAGATGATTTCGACTGCGGTTGACGTGCTCGAGGGACTGGCCGCCGAACACGACGCACCGCGCCTGGTGCTGGAATACCGGCAACTGACCAAACTCAAGTCCACCTATGTCGATGCCCTGCCTGCTCTGCTGAATCCTGCGAGCGGCCGCCTGCACACCACCTTTGGTCAGACCGGGACGGCGACGGGAAGATTGTCATCGGCCAATCCCAACCTGCAGAACATTCCCATTCGCACCGAGTTGGGCCGCGAAATTCGAGCCGCATTTACCGCGGAGCCAGGTCATGTGCTGCTGGCTGCGGATTATTCGCAGATCGAGTTGCGTCTGCTGGCCCATTTCTCGAAAGACCCGCTGCTGGTCGAAGCCTATCGCCGCGGTGATGACATCCACACGTTAACTGCGTCTCAAGTCTTCGGTGTGCCGCCGCTGATGGTCACAGCCGATCATCGTAGACAAGCGAAAGTGGTGAACTTCGGCATCGTGTACGGGCTGTCTGCATTCGGACTCTCACAGAATTTAGGCATCGAGCCCGGCGAGGCCAAGCAGTTCATCAACGCCTATTTTGAAAGATACAGCGGCGTACGGGCATTCATCGACCGCACTCTCGAGGAAGCCCGGCGTGAGGGAAAAGTGAGAACCCTGTTTGGCCGCGTGCGACCAATCCCCGACATCAACAGCAAGAACGCCAACCTGCGGGGATTCGCCGAGCGTACCGCGGTCAACACGCCGTTGCAGGGGACGGCGGCAGATTTAATTAAAATCGCCATGATTCGCATCGATGCGGCCCTGCGCGAACAGCGGCTGAAATCAAGGATGACGCTGCAGGTCCACGACGAACTGGTTTTCGAAGTTCCGGAGAATGAGATTGACGTGATGCGCACGTTAGTGCGGGAGCATTTGGAAAACGTTCATTCGCTGATAGTGCCTCTGCTAGTGGAGATTGGCGTCGGTAACAACTGGCGCGATCTACAGTAGCGAGAGAACCTCGACAGCTGGAAACGTCTCATCGGCCAGCACGAGCGAGGACGCCCGCGCCTACATTTACTGCTCCCGGTTTACTTCACGCTCCGCGGCCTCGCGCAGCATTCTACGATCGCGAGAAGTTGCAATCCTTCGCGCGCGGATGAGTCTTCGTAATCCAAACCAGTAGAAAAACCACACCAGCGTGCCGATTGCCGCCACTAGCAGCAACAGATTCCAGATTGCAGCGACATTCGACAACAGTGTCTTCATAGGTAGGAACAGTGCAAATAATTATCAGGAGCCCAGTGCGTTCTTAATTGCGCCAGCAATATTCCCCGCGAGCGCCTTCATCTTTTCTTCCGTCTCCGCTTCCACCATCACACGCGCCAATGCCTCAGTACCTGAGTACCGAACCACCACCCGCCCATTGCCATCAAGGTCGCGTTCGGCGGCCTCAATCTCTCGCTGAATTTCCGGCACTTGGGAAAACGGTACCTTCTCGCGAACCCGAATATTCTGAATTACCTGGGGAAAGACTTTGAGATCGCCGATCAAATCTGCGAGAGCCTTCCCGCTTCGCGCCATAATCTCTATCACTCGCAGAGCTGTTAAGAGGCCGTCGCCCGTGGTGGCCTCTCCGTCGCGAAAAATGATGTGACCCGACTGCTCGCCGCCCAGAATCGACCCAGTCTTAAGCATCTCCTCGAGAACATACTTGTCTCCCACGTTAGCCCGCAGCATGCGAATGCCAGACTTACGCAACGCGATTTCCAAACCCATGTTGGACATGGTCGTGGCAACAATTGTCGAACCGCTAAGAACGCCGCGCGACTGCATATCCCGTGCGACCAGCAAAAGCACAGCATCGCCATTGACCACGCGCCCGTTCGCGTCGCTGAACAAGGCGCGATCCGCGTCACCGTCGAAGGTAATGCCTAAATCAAATTGACCTTTCTTCTCGGTAATTGCTCGGGCAAGAGTCTCCGGGTGCAAGGCGCCACAGTTTTCGTTGATGTTCTTGCCATCAGGACATGCGTTGATGAAGGTTGCTTTAATTCCGCACTGGCGAAACAATTCGGGCGCCTCAGCCGTGACCGCACCATTAGCGCAATCCACCAGAACTCGAATTCCGCTCAAGTCCGTCTTCACATTTTGTGCCAGCCATTCTATGTAGGCATGGCGAAGACTTGCCTCGCCGGGCAGGCTGGGAGCAGGTTTTACGGACGCTTCACTATGGCGCTCAGGATTCTGCAGCAGGGCGAAAATTTCGTGCTCGATGGCCAGTTCATGCGAGTCAGGCAACTTGTATCCATCGCCAGAGAAAACTTTGATCCCGTTATCAGTCCACGGATTGTGCGAGGCCGAGATCACAACCCCGGCGGCATACTTTCGCGAGCGCGCGAGGTACGCCACTCCGGGTGTCGTGATGACGCCCGCGCTGTGAACTTCGCAGCCGCTTGAGACCAACCCCAGCAATACGCGGTCTGCGATCCAGCCACTCGATTCTCGTGTGTCTTGGCCAACCACTACGCTGGCATGAGCCTCACTGCGGATCAAATCGTGACCCAGCGCGCGGCCTATGAGATATGTACTTTCCGCCGTCAGGGGGAATTCGCCGGCTACGCCGCGAATGCCGTCGGTACCAAAGAGCTGTCGTGTCTGGCTTGTCATTGTGGTTTGGCGGATTGATCGCTGATAGTGCCAGAAGCTTTCTTCATAATCACCGTTACGCGCACTGGATCAGGGTTCGCAACCTGGATGAGAGCGTCAGAAACATAAGCGTGACGCGTGAAGGTCGCGCGGTTGATGTCGCCGCTGACGTCTACCGGATCGGTAATGGCTGACTCCACCGCTTCGACATGTTTTTTCGGGCCGCTGATGGTGATGGTTGCAGGATCTACTGAGATCCGCTCTATGGAATAACCCGGAACAAACGTGCCGATGACGCGCGGCTCCACCGGGACCTGCCGAGTCAGGCGCGCGTCGAAGGCGAGATGGAACTGGCTGGGAACCACCTGCACCACTTCAAGCTCGGAGGGTTCGTGAATCTGTTGCGCCGTTAGATCAAACGTGCGCTGCCCGGGCTTCGTGCCGCTCAGTTCGATTTCCGCATAAACATCGGCGGGCTGAAGATGACGCACGACACGCTCCGGACCACGCAGCCGGATTTGTGCCCGGGGAATATTTTCCGAACTGATCTCCAGATTCTGTGGGATATTGTGAAACTCAATCGCCACATCGACGGCAATCTCAGCCACTGGATCTCGCGCCACGGCAAGCCACAGTCCCACAGCCAAAGCCAGAGACATCAGCTTGAGTCCCAGATTATGGAGCACGTGGCGCTGCAGGAAGTCGCGCATGGGCTAGCGATCCGTCCCTTGTTTCCAGCGGGCATCGCTCAAGCGCGAGTCGGCGGGCCGCGGCAGAGCAATCCGCGATCCCTCGGCTTCCGAATTTTCCATTGCCTCACTGCCGTTTGAAATCGGCGTTGGCAGCGTGGACGGAGGCACGTACCTGCGCAGCAGCTCTCCCAGGCGATCCCGTAACTGCTCGACCGTCAGATCGCGCTCGATCTTTCCAGAAACTGCCAGGCTGATGCTGCCGGTCTCCTCAGAGACAATCACCGCGATCGCATCAGTTTCTTCAGTCACGCCAATGCCGGCACGATGCCTCGTGCCCAGTTGCGTCGAAAGCACAGGATTCATCGACAGGGGCAGAAAGCAAGCGGCGGCGGCGACGCGATCATTCTGCACAATTACCGCGCCGTCGTGCAACGGAGCGCTCGGCCGGAAGATGGTTGCCAGCAGATCATAGGAGAGCCGGGCATCAAGCGGAACCCCGCTCTCGATGTAGGTACGCAAGCCAATTTCGCGCTCGATGATGATCAACGCGCCGGTCTGGTTCTGGCAAAACAGATTTGCTGCCAGCACGATGTCATCGTAAGCATCCGCTTCCGAGCCTGCGGCCCTGCTCAATGTAAGTCCTCGTCCGAGTCGCGCCAGGCCCTGCCTGATTTCGGCGGCGAAAACCACGATCAGCGCGAACACGGTGTACGGAAGCAACGTGGTCATCAGCCAATTCAGCGCGGTCAGATTGCCGAGCCGGGACACATAAAAAGCCAGCGCCAATGCTCCCACGCCGACCACCATCAGGGACGCACGAGTGCCTTTGATCAGCGCGAGGAATTCGTAAATGATGACGGCGACCAGCAGAATATCGATGACCGAGATCACCGACAGATGTGGCCACGGTGCTGAAAACTGCGTCACTCACCGCCCCTTTCGAAGTAGTATCCGCTTGGCCCAACATTTCATTGTAATCCAGGATTTACGAGGAAGATGCTTTGCCGGTCAGTTCAATCTGCATGCCTTCAGATGCGGCGCGGAGTCGGGGATAATAGTCGCGAGCTTCTTTAACCACTTTGTCTATGCAGGCGTCATCGTGATCGGGATCGTGATGGAACAACACCAAATCCTTCGCACCGCTCTCGGTAACCACATTGATGGCTTCGCGCCAGTGGCTGTGTCCCCAGCCCCGCTTGCGCTCGTATTCTTGGGGAAGATACTGCGCGTCGTAAATCAAAACGTCCGCGCCAGCCGCAAGCTTGCGCACGTTTTTGTCGAACAGCGCATCGCCAGGCTCGTTGTCAGTGGCATACACAAACACGCCTTCTTTTGTTTCCATGCGAAAACCCATGCAGCCCTGCGGATGGTTTAGCCACAGGGTTTGCAAAGTTACGTCTCCTAACTGGATGCGCCCCTCCTCCAGATCGTAGAAATTCTGGTGAGCCTGCATTTCAGTCAGTCCTACCGGGAAGTAAGGCGCGGCCATCTGTTCTTCGAGCACCCGTTTTAAGCTGCGAGTGCGGCTGGAGGAATGAAAGTGAAAACGGTTTTCACGATTCTCGTAAAGAGGACCGAAAAACGGAATGCCCTGAATGTGATCCCAATGAAAGTGAGAGACGAAAACGTGGGCGGAAACCGCGTTCCCATTGAATTCGTGGCGCAGCGCCTGCCCTAGCACCCGGAAGCCGGTGCCACAATCAAAGATGTAAAGCTCATTGCCAACGCGCACTTCTACGCAGGAAGTGTTGCCGCCATAGCGCATATTTTCCGGCTGAGGAGCGGGCGTGGACCCCCGAACTCCCCAGAACTTAATCCGCATATGTCCCCACGATGGATGCTGGCTAAACTGCCATCTTCCGCCGTACGGTCGAATCCGTCAATTCGTTCGCTGGTTACCGGAGGTTACGCAAGCGGGTGTACTCCTGACCTATAATGGCAGGCGCACCTACTGAAAGGGTCTACCAACACTCCTTGCTACGCCCCGATTACAAGGAATTTTCGCGTCTGGCCCGCGAGTTTACGCTGGTTCCGGTGGTCAAATCGGTTACCGCCGATCTGTTGACGCCGGTGTCCGCTTTTCTAGCTATCGCTGCCAACGAGCCTAATGCGTTCTTGCTCGAATCCATCGAGCGCGGAGAGCAGATTGGACGCTACACATTTCTGGGCGCCCGGCCGTACCTGCAGGTACGGGCACGCGGCGACGAGATTTTGCTGCAACGAGGCCGGAAGCGCGAGCAACATCAGGGCAGCGTTCTCAAAATTGTGAAGGAGTTGCTGAGGCAGCATCGTCCTGCGACTTTGCCCGGCTTGCCTCCATTCACTGCCGGAGCCGTTGGATACTTTGCTTACGACGGGGTTCGCCAGTTGGAGAAAATTGGCGAGCACGCCAAGGATGATCTTTCGCTACCTGATTGTGTGTTGATGTTCTTCGATCGGCTCCTGGCATTCGATCACTTGCGCCACCAGATTCATATCATTGCTACCGCTGATGTTTCTCGCGAGAGCCCACGCCGCGCTTACGATCGCGCGCTTGCCGACATCGCCGTTCTCGAGAAGAATCTTGCGCGCCGCTTGCCTTCAACTCAGTGGCAGCATTCGGGCAAGCCGCGTACTGCCAAACTGAAAGTTCACGCCGGAACCAGCCGCAGCCGCTTCATGAAATCGGTGGAGCATGCCAAAGAATACATCGCAGCCGGCGACATCTTTCAGGTCGTACTGTCGCAGCGCGTGGACTTTGTTCCCGAGGTTGCGCCGTTCGATATCTACCGCGCCCTGCGCACGGTTAACCCCTCGCCATACATGTATTTTCTGCGCATGGACGATGTCTGCGTACTGGGGTCTTCACCCGAGTTGCTGGTGCGCGTCACCGGAAGCAAGCTCGAATACCGCCCAATTGCGGGAACACATCCGCGGGGACGCGACGAAGCTGAAGATGCGCGGCTTGAAAAACAAATGCTCTCTGACGAGAAAGAACGCGCCGAACACGTCATGCTCGTCGACCTGGGCCGCAACGATCTGGGACGCGTGAGCGAGTACGGCTCGGTGAAGGTTCGCGATCTCATGTACGTGGAGCGATACTCACATGTCATGCACATCGTCTCCGCGCTGGAAGGCAAGTTGCGCGAAGGGTTGGACGCTCTCGATGCCTTCGCCGCCTGCTTCCCCGCGGGCACGCTCAGCGGCGCGCCGAAGGTGCGCGCCATGCAGATCATCGAAGAACTCGAACCGGTGCGAAGAGGCATCTACGGAGGGTCTGTTCTCTACGCAGATTTTGCCGGGAATCTCGATTCCTGCATCGCCATCCGCACCATGCTCATGAAAAGCAAGCAAGCCTATTTGCAAGCAGGAGCCGGGATCGTAGCCGATTCCGACCCTGCCAAGGAATTCCAGGAGGCGATGAACAAGGCCCAAGCAGTGCTTAAAGCGGTGGAGATGGCGCGAATTGGCGGGTAAATCGCGTCCGCTACAGCCGTTCCGTCCAATACCCAGGTCGTCGGTGTCCATGAGCGAACGCTAAGATTTGCACGCCCAAATCCGTTTCGCGGTAAGTGACCGCGAAAGGAAACCGTCGCAAAACAAATTTGCGAGTGTTGTGCTCGCCGACGGGCCAACGCCTTGGAGACTCGATTACGAGAGCAATGGCGCGGTCTACTTGGGCAACAAACTCTCGAGCGGCAGGTTCACTTTGCTCCAGGTACCACTCTACGGCAGACTTCAGTTCCGCAAGTGCAGCCGGATGAATCTCGATCCGCCTACCGACCATTGAGGATGGCTGCGATTCGCTCGCGTGCTTCCGCCCAAGCCACGGGCTTTACTCTGCCTGAATCTAATTCCTGCATGCGGCGAGCAATCTCCCTCTGCCACTCCGCTTCCGCTCCTGCATCCACGTTTTCATCCAGGCTTTCAAGCAGCGAACCGGCCAAAGCTGCCCGCGCCGCTGGTGGTAGAGCCAGCGCCTTTTTCAGCAGTTCGGAAATCTCTTCATTCATAGCCGCATTCTACCTCCAAGGCTCATCCTGCCGTTCCCAAAACGGGAATCGCGCCTCGACATAATCACTTTTGCGTTGACCCTCGATTTCGACACAGATAACATATATTTTATATAGTTAGCTATTTGAGAATAGCGTACCCACGCGCTCTTTGACAATTTTATCGGCAGCTCGAGATAAGATCGGCATCCGGCTCCCCAAATCCCTCGCCCTTCTGGCAACGGCCAGAATCAGCAAGCCCTATGTTTTCTATATTTTGCCAAACGTATTCAAAATTAATGACTTACGCGAGCAAACATCTGCTTTGTTTTCTATATCTTACGGAACCAACCTAAGCCAATGAAAACATAGGCTGCTTAAGTCTTATGTTTTGTTAGATCTAGCGGGAATATCGCAGCAACCCTTTTGTTTTCATAGATACGACGCAAAAGAGGCTTTTTTAGGCCGCTTTCCTAACCACCCAGGGGAAGAACTCAAATTCGTAGAAAATTCGCTATCAATCTCTTCCCCTCGCCTGTCAATACGCTCTCCGGATGAAATTGCACGCCCTCGACCGGAAACTGTTTATGGCGAAAGCCCATAATCACGCGCGGGCCGCCAGGCTCGGTCGTGTAAGCACTGACTTCCAGATCCTCCGGCAGTCCTTTTTCTTGCACGATCAGCGAGTGGTAGCGCGTAGCCGTCATGGGCGAACGCAGCCCGCGGAAAATGGTTTTGCCGTCGTGCTGGACTTCGCTGGTTTTGCCGTGCATCAGCTTGGGAGCGCGGACGATTTCGCCGCCGAAGGCCGCGCCAATCGCCTGATGTCCCAGGCAAACTCCCAGCACCGGGAGCTTGCCCACGAAATAACGCACCAGTTCGATGCTGATCCCCGCATCCTGCGGTGTGCATGGCCCGGGAGAGAGGAGAATACGTTCTGGACGCATGGCTTCAACCCCGTCTACCGTTATTTCATCATTGCGACGCACTACGACTTCCGCACCCAGTTCGCCCAGGTATTGGACGAGGTTGTAGGTGAATGAATCGTAGTTGTCCAGGACAAAGACCATGAGCGATGTCTTACCAGATTACCGCAAAGCATGAAGAATAGCGCGGTTGCAGTTGCCAACAGGGCATTGTCCAAAAGTACAGTCTTGACACGGTGAACGCAACACGCCATGCTTTACACGCCTTATTGGAGGGCTCATGGCCGAAGTTGAGCAGGATAAGCGGGGCACACGTCGCTTTGCATTGCGGCTGCCGGTTTCGGTTACTTACACCGAGGACGGAGTGCAGGAAAAGGCCGCACAGACTCGCGATGTAAGTGCTCGCGGCATCTGCTTCTATGTCGACTCGGCTATCGCCGCTGGTTCGACCATTGAGTTCACCCTGACATTGCCTCCCGAGATCACGCTCACTGAGAGCATTCGAGTGCGATGCAAAGGTAAGGTCGTGCGAGTTGACGATGGCAAAGAAGGCCGGATCGCAGTGGCTGCGGTTATCGATGAATACGAGTTTCTCTCCGAACCATGACCGCGATGACCGCGCCGCGTTGGTCGGCGCCTGAGCCGAATATCCCGGTGACTTTCGTGCTTGTCCCGGCATTTCACTCCACCACAGGCCAGTGATATTGTTAACTAGACAGCTAACCTTTCTAATGAAGTCTCTCCCTCGCGTTCGGAGCCGGTTGTCATCGCTTGCGCTGATCAGCACGTTGCTGGTTGTTTCGAGCGCGGCGCAGTCGACTTCGAAGTTGCTTGGTACCACGGACGCTCCGGTCGTCGTGCGCAGTGTGCGAGTGGTGCCCGGGCCGGCAGTCGAGATCCTGTCCAGCCGTCCGCTGGTTCCTGTCATACGCAAGCTGGAAAATCCGCCCCGATTGGTGATCGATCTCCCCAATGCGGATGTAGCTGCCGATTTGTCTAACATCGATTTGTCGAGTGCCGACTCGGCTGCAACGAGTGATGCCGCGGGCAAGCAAAGCAGCCTTCCCAGCCATGAGATTCGCCGGGTTCGGGTCAGCAAATATCAAAATACACCGCCGATGACGCGGGTGGTGCTGGATCTGGTCATGCCCTTGGACAACACATGGGACGCAGCTGGCAATCGCTTGATGGTCCGTCTGCATCCACTGGACGATGCGACGGCGCGCCCGCCGACGGTGGCAGCTTTTAGCAAGGGTGTCCGACCAGTAGCGATTCCGGTTAGCTCAGGTTCTTCGGGCAGAGTGGTTTTAGCGAGCGGCCGCTTGGACACGGGATCGTCGGTGACTGCGGGGTCTGAGACGTCGGTGTTGCGGCTGGAGCGAGGCGGCGAAGTGCTGGTGTGTCCGGGGACGACGGTTTCGGTTACGTCGTCACAAAGCGGACACGCGCTAATGCTCGGCATGAGCACCGGAGCACTCGAAGCACACTACAATCTGGATGCTTCGGCAGATTCGATTTTGACTCCGGATTTCCGCATCCTGTTGGCGGGGCCGGGCGAATTCCACTACGCGGTAAGCGCCGACTCGCGGGGCAACACTTGCATCCGCGCTTTGCCGGGAAATACTGCGTCGCTGATCGTTTCAGAGTTGCTGGGAGAAGGGAATTATCAGGTCAAACCAGCGGAGCAGATTTTGTTTCACTCCGGCCGCCTGAATTTAGTGGATGCCGCCGTGCCGGCCAGTTGCGGCTGTCCGCCGCCGGTTCCAGTGCTGCGAGCGTCGGCGACGCCGGTTTCGGATGCGGCGGCACCCTCGTCGATGCAACTCGCGTCATTAGCTGACAAACCTGCAAACTCCAGCGAACTTCCGCCGGAAACGGCTGCGCTGCCGCCTTCGAAGCCGAACGATGTTCATGTGCAGGTCGAGGCGCCATTCGTCTTCCGCGCGGACGAGGCGCGTACGGACCATCCGCCGCTCGCCAAGCCCACGGTGATTGCCGAAGCTCAACCTCCGCATGATTGGCCGCGTCCGGCCACTTTTCAGATCGGCGCTCTCCCGCCGCCTCAAGGCCGCACGAAGCAGAGGCGCCATGGAGCTTTCGCCAAGATCAAAGGCTTCTTCTCGACAATTTTCAGCTAGAAGTCAGCCGTTTATCGTCGCTTCATCGCCGCGGCCAGCGGGCCCACGCGATCCCGCAATTGGTCCGCGATTTCCTGACCCCGTTCCAGCACGTCCTCGGCAACTTCTTTGGCTTCGACTTTCCAATCGTCTAAGGTTTCGCGCGCATCGTCCAAGGTGTTGCGCAGATCCCTGCGAATTTGTTTTCCCGCCTTCGGCGCATATAGAAGTCCGATCAACGCTCCCGCTCCCAGCCCGATCAGCAAAAAAGTAATCGCGGTTCCAGCAGTGCCTGCGGAAGACTGGTATTTTCCTTCACTCATAAATGCTCCTCCCTAGTGATGCGAACCTATAGATACAGATTCGCCAATCATCATTGTAGCTAAGGGATGAAGCCTGCGAGGCTTCATTTCACCAGCTTGATCAGGGTACGATTTCCTATATTGGCTCAAGTCCTGTAAAATAAGCACTTTGAGCCTCGTGTCTGATGGAAAATGTGGACTACCCGCGTCCGTCAGTTACCCGCAATTAAAAGGAGATTCATTTAGTAATGTCCATTCCTGCCACCCAGCTTCGCCCCGGCATGATCATTAAACACAACAATGATCTGCACTCGGTTTTCAGCGTGGAACATCGCACGCCCGGCAATCTTCGCGCCTTCATTCAAGCGAAACTTCGTAACCTGCGCACTGGCGCCATGTTTGAGCACCGCTTCCGCTCACCCGATCCCATTGAAAAAATCAACGTGGATGAGCAGGAGATGGAATTTCTATACGCCGACGGCGACAGCTACTATTTCATGGATACGACGAACTTCGAGCAGACCCACTTGACTCGCGATATTCTCGGAGACGCGGTGGAGTATCTGATTCCCAACCTGCAGATTAAAGTTGAATTCTTCGATGGCAAGGCGGTAGGCATTGAGCTGCCGCAGACCGTTGAGTTGACCGTAGTCGAGACGGAGCCCGGCCTGAAGAGTGCGACCGCTTCGAGCGTAACTAAGGCAGCCAAGACCGAGACTGGCTTGGTAGTGCAGGTACCGCCTTTTATTAATGAAGGCGAAAAGATCCGCGTGGATACCGCGGAAGGCATTTATTTGTCGCGGGCGTAGTTTCCGTTTTGGCTTAGAAGCCGTAAGTTGTGAAACACTCTGCCAGAGGACTCGATCGATGGCTCCTGCGGTCGTTCGTAGTACCGGCGTTATAGCGCCAAGTCGCATCATCTTTCTTAGCCTCGCTTTGTCTTTCCTGTTCGCAACGGCCAGTGCGCAACAGGTCGCTCTTCCAAGAATAATTGCCCTCCGCGCGTCGCGCATGCTCGATGTGAACAGCGGCAGCATGGTGCACAACGCCGTTATTCTGATTCAGGATGAAAAGATTACCGCGGTCGGGTCTTCCCTGAAGATTCCAGCCGACGCGCACGTCGTCGACTTAGGCGATGCCACAGTGTTGCCCGGACTCATTGACTGCCACACTCATCTGATGGCCCGGGTTCCAGACGATCCGCAAGGATACGCCTTGAACCTGCTCACCAAGTCGCAGGCTTTTCGGGCACTGGAAGGCGCTGCCGACGCTCGGGTCACATTGCTCGCAGGTTTTACCGCAGTGCGCGATGTGGAAAGCGAAGGGTCCGGTTACGCCGACGTTGCTCTTCGGGATGCCATCAATCAGGGACTCATGGACGGTCCACGCATGAAGGTGGCAACTCGCGGGATTGCCGCGGTCGGCAAGTATTTTCCCTTTGACATCTCTCCCGACCTGGTGGATTTTCCTACCGGCGCGCAAATGATCAGCGGTCCCGAAGAAGCGCGTCGCGCCGCACGAGAGCAAATCGGGCATGGCGCGAACCTGCTTAAGGTGTATGCCGATTGGGACTTTCCCACACTTACCGTCGATGAAATCCGGCCCATCGTCGAGGAGGCCCACAAATCCAAACTAAAAGTAGCCGCCCACGCCAATAGTCCGGAAGGCATTCGCAACGCACTCACCGCGGGGGTTGACTCCATCGAGCATGGACACCGGGCAGACCGCAGTTCGTTCGAATTGATGAAAGAGAAAAATGCGTTCTGGGTGCCGACTATTGGCTACTATTTCTACGCCGTAGAGACGGCGAAATCCCCACAGCCGCATAAATACATGCAGGAAACCCTGGAGCGCACGCGCCAGAATATCTCAATTGCGCGGGAGTTGGGCGTAAGAATCGCCAATGGTTTCGATCCTTCGAGCGCAGATGCACACGGCAAGAACTCGCACGAGATCATCGCCATGACCAAGCTTGGATTGCCACCGCTGGAAGCAATCCGCGCAGCCACAACCAACGCAGCCGATTTGATGGGATGGCAGGACAAAATAGGTTCAATCGAGCCGGGCAAATATGCCGACGTCATCGCCGTTTCAGGCGACCCCATCGCCGACATTGGCGAACTCGAGCATGTCAAGTTCGTCATGAAAGGCGGGACGATCGTCAAGAACGAGTTTGCCTCCCACTAGACTGCATCTGTCGTCAATCTGGTATTTTGGATAAGTCGGAGTGTTTAATGCCTAAGGACACAGAAGCCCGCCGATTTCTGGTTCGTGGACGCGTGCAGGGGGTGGGTTTTCGCTGGTTTGTGGAGCGGGAAGCGCACATTCTCGGCATCGCCGGATGGGTGCGAAATAATGCCGACGGCAGCGTCGAAATTTTAGCCATGGGCACGCGCGAGCAACTGGCTAGTTTGCGCTCGCGTCTGCGCGAAGGCCCACGCGCCGCCCGCGTGGATGACGTCGAAGAATCTGAAGCCAAACCGATTTCTGGTCTGAGCACTTTTCGCATTGAAGGAGCCTGGTAAATGCCGAGCAATGCAGCATCGATTAAAGCGAGCGTGAACTGCGAACCGCTGAAGAAACTGATTCGAGAAGTCGCCGATTTCCCCAAGAAGGGGATTCTGTTTTATGACATTACTACACTGCTCAAAGACAAGGTAGGATTCGCGGCTTTGATCGATGCGTTGTCCGAGCATTATCTCGACAAGAAAGTTGACTTGGTGTTGGGCATGGAGGCCCGCGGATTCATCTTCGCGCCTGCCCTGGCTTACCGGCTGAATGCGGGCTTCGTTCCTGTGCGAAAGCCCGGCAAGCTTCCCGCTGCAACTACTCGATACGATTACGCGTTGGAATACGGTACGAACACGCTTGAAATTCACCAGGACGCAATTCAGAAAGGCCAACGCGTCATTATCGTGGATGATCTACTGGCTACAGGGGGAACTGCCGAAGCTACGACCAAGCTTGCGAGCGCGCTCGGTGCCGAGGTTGTAGGTCTGGGATTCGTTGTAGAACTGGATTTTCTGAAGGGTCGCGAGAAGCTGGCAGGATACGACGTATTCTCGCTGCTGCACTACGAGAAATAACGGGAATTATCTGAGGAGGTGAGTTGCAGCAATTCCCACAGCAGTCCAGCTGCTCCCACAGATAAGTAACGATATTGCCACACCCAGCAGTTTGTCCCAGTTAACCGAAACCTGGTGCAATATTGTGATTTCCATTTCGTCGAGATCCGATGAAATTGCGTGTTCAAACCAGCGACGCTTTCGGCTGGCGCTGGTGAAACTTACAAGAGGCGCGAATCCTGGGTGGGGGACCATATTTACGCCGGTTCTGAGATGCACTTACGGTGGGATGAGTTTTCCAGCAGGGATAGCTAAAACCTTTAACCACAAAGGGACACTGAGGATCATAAAGGAAAGCCCCTAAAGACCAACGGGCTCATTTGACTTGCCTTCCTTAGTGTCCTTTGTGGTTCAAGCTTTTGCGGGTGTCTCTGTCAAGATCAGCGATGAGTCTTTCGGGATATAGCTTTTCCGCCGGAACCAGTCCTCCATTGCATCTTTTAATTCAGTGAGCGGAACCTGGGTGCCAATTTCCATCAGGCCGTCGGCCAGAGGCAAGGTGTTGTCAAAAACTGTGGCATTGGTAAAGTTGCGCATGGAGAAGCTATCAAGCCACTTTAATGCGCAAGGGATACGGCGGCCATTCTGCTCGTACTCTACACGAATCTTCCGGGCGAACATGAATCTGATTAAACCACAGGCGTATTCGGACGCGACAGGTGCGAGATGTGGCCGCGCGCCCTAATGAGTAGGAGACGTGGGCGCCGTCGCCGGTGCCGGGGTTGTTGTCTCGGTGACTCCGCTGTTCACCAGATCTTTCAACTCTTTGCTGGGCTTGAAGAATGGAATCTTTTTGGCGGGGACTTCCACGCGGTCGCCGGTCTTGGGATTGCGCCCGACCCGCGGCTTGCGTTGCCGGGTGCGGAAGCTGCCAAAACCACGAATCTCGATTTTGTCGCCCACCCGCAGCGAGCGCACGATGCTGTCGAAAATGGTTTCGACAATAACTTCACTGTCTTTGCGGGTTAGCTCTGCCAATTGGGATACTTCGTCAATCAGGTCAGCCTTAGTCATACGCCTCGTCGCTCCCTAACTGTCGTAATGAAAGTGGCTTTTACTGGCCAAAGCTCCTGAGCCACATCAGGGCCTGCATAACCTTCTCAAATTTCAGGGGTTGTGCGCAAGTGGCATTTTGATTAATTCATGAAGATGCCGCCAGATTCCAATCGGCAAGCTCGAGACGAGGAGTCGAAACAGTATCGTGTCTTTCCCCTGCTTCCGTTGCCGCTTCGCGCTGATTCCATGTTGTCCACGCCCTGTTCGAGTTGGGTGCCGTCCACGATTTGCCAGTCACCGCCTTCGTTCCCCGGGCGAAAGCGATGCCCGTCCGGCGCGGCAGCAGGCTCTATAGGCCGAATCACTTGTGATTGCAACTCACATTTGGCTGTGATCCATAACAACGCGCATTCCGAAGACTTCGGTTGAAATCGAAACAAGGTGAGTGGCAGTGTCTGTCGGTAAGTCCATCCGGCGTTTTTTCTATCTTTTCCTCTTATGTGGTATTGTGCCTGGAGTCGCCGGCCAGGACCATGCACTCGCGGACTTCGTTCAACCGGCGCAAACCGGTGCGCAACCAGCAACACCGAACCTTAGTTTTGTGCGAGCGTTTTCCTCGGCCGACGACGTGAGAAAAGCACTACACCCGATTCTGGATCGCACCATCGACATCATCGCTGGGCCCAAAGACGACGAACCGCGCGTGGACACATTGCAATCGCCCGCCGCCATCACGACCGATTCCAACGGCCGCGTGTTCGTTGCCGATCGCGGCGCAAAGGCCGTACACGTCTTCGATTTTGCGCATGGAAAATATGGCGTTCTGGACCGTGGCCAACCAGTCATTCCTATCGCCCTCGCCGTCGACAATCACGACAACCTGTATGCGACCGATGAAGTCAGCCGCACCATCCTCGTCTACGACTCAGGAGGAAAATTTCGCCGTACCCTGGGGAAACTCGATGGTGATGAATCTTACTATGAGAGCCCGGCCGGGATCGCCATCGATAAAACAACCGGAAACCTTTACGCCTGCGATATGCACCGGCACATGATTATTGTTCTGGACAAGCGGGGCCGGTTGGTTGCCAAGGCCGGCAAGCGCGGAGGCGGCAACCCCCCCGGCGACTTCAAGCTTCCCACCCAGACGGTCATTCATGATGGAGAACTGTTCGTACTCGATGCCGGCAACACCCGCATCCAAATTTTTGATACCACACTACATTTCCGGAGGGTCATTAACCTCGCCTATGCTGATGGCCGCAGCGGTTTGGCAGTCGACGACCAAGGTAACATTTATGTAAGCGATCCAGTTCTTGATCGGATTGAGGTCTTCGCCCGCGACGGGCGGCGTCTATACACGTTTGATCTCGCGACCGTCAAAGCGGCAAATCTGATCCAGCCTGCGGGCCTATGGATTTCGCAGGGCGCGTGCCTCTATGTCGTCGATGCGCAGAAACATTTTGTCGATCTGTTTCGAATCGGCGGACAAGATGCGCAGACCTGCCAATGAAACTGCCTTAGCTGGCAGAAATCACTGCGAATAAGTTAAAGAGAACGCTCGCTAAGCGCGGCACACCGCGACCATCAGCACGGAACAAAAAGACCAGCAACATCGGTTTGGGCAGTCGGCGCATGACTTTCCACACCACGATGCTCATTGACTCCATCCTCCTCGGCGGGGGTAAGCCGCGAATGAATTCGTCATTCAACGCCGTGTACAATGCGAATCTTGGCAACCGCAGGCAGTGATGCTTAGCGAACTTGGAACTAAATTCTACGAAAACCCCATGTTAGAGGCAAGTTATGGCTTGGATTCGCACCGTTCCGCTCGAAGAGGCTAACGAGAAGTTACGTCAGGCTTTGGAAGATCAGAAATTGCTTTATCCGAAAGAGTATGGCACGCCCGTGCACCCGTCGCCAGGTGGAGGGTCGTCGGAGATCGTCGCCTCGCACAGTTTGATTCCCGAGGCGCTATACCATGCGTTCGCAACCTTCGGCGTCCTCATGTCGCCCGACTTGCCGCTAACGCGACGTCACCACGAAATGATTGCCACAATTGTTTCCGTGACCAACCGGTGCGTTTATTGAATCGACTCACACGCAGAGTTTCTGCGTCGGGTAACTTTGGACGAAGGCCTGGTTGAAGCGTTGCAGAAGGACTATACGACCGCTTCCATCACTGGGCCAGAACGGGTGATGCTGGATTATGTAGTCAAACTCACCAGGGATGCGACGAGGGTCTCGCAAGAGGATCACAAACGACTCCGGGAAGCGGGATTCGATGATAAAGCCGTCCTGCAAATCACGTTGATTGCGGCCTGGTTCAACTACATCAATCGTGTAGCCGATTCGCTGGGCATTGCTTGAGCTGGGGGAAACCAGATCCCTCGCTTTGCTAGGGATGGCAAATGCTGATCTTAGGTAGCCGGGGTTTTAAAGGGCGGGACTAAAGGCTCCCATATCGTTGCTATCGGGATTCCGTAAGCTTGGTTTGCCTGACCTGCAGTTCTTCCAGAATCATTGGCCCCAGTTGCGATACGCTGCCCGCTCCGAGGGTGAGAATCATGTCTCCTTCCCGCGCGACGGAAGCGACCGCTGTCACGGCTTCGCCGAATGATGCAGAGTAATGCACTTCATGCTTTCCAGCAGCCTGAATGCGTTGGGCCAAGGCCTCTCCGGTGATGCCCTCGATTGGCGTTTCACTGGCGGCATAAATGTCGAGAATGAACAGAGTGTCCGCATCGTCAAATGCGTGCCCGAATTCATTCATGAGCGACTGCGTGCGGGTATAACGATGGGGCTGGAATACGACGTGAATCTTGCGAAAACCGCATTGCCGCGCGGCCGCCAGGGTTGCCCGAACCTCGGTTGGGTGATGTCCGTAATCGTCGATCACATTTATCCCGTCAGCTGTGCCGCGCAACTGGAAACGACGATCCACTCCATCAAAGCTTTCAAGAGCTGTACGGATCTGATCGATGTTGATGTCAAGGCCGATGCCTACGGCAATCGCCGCCGTAGCGTTCAGCACGTTGTGCACCCCAGGCACGTGCAGCCGAAACTCGCCTAGGGGTTTTCGCTGAAAAGTTACTTCGAAACGGTTGGTGGGCCGGTGTTGGCCGGGACTGAGCACGCACTCGGCTGGCTTGATGTGAAAGTCAGAGCCGCGTCGCGTGCCGTAAGTTACGGTGCGGCGCTGAATTTGTGGAATCATGCGACGCAAGATGGGGTCGTCATTGCAAACCACCACCATCCCGTAAAAAGGAACGCGATCCATGAAGTCCAGAAAAGCGCGCTTCACGTTGCGCATGTTCCGATAGCAGTCCATATGTTCGCGGTCGATATTTGTGACCACGGCCAGAATGGGCGAAAGCTTGAGAAACGAACGGTCGCTCTCATCGGCCTCAGCCACCAGATATTGCGACTTGCCCAAGCGCGCGTTTGACCCCATGGCGTCTACCCGGCCGCCAACGACCACGGTGGGATCGAGTCCTCCGCCCGCCAATACTGCCGCGACCATGGAGGTAGTTGTGGTCTTGCCGTGCATTCCGGCGATGGCAATGCCGTATTTCAACCGCATCAACTCGGCCAGCATCTCGGCGCGCTGGATTACAGGAATGTGGAGAGTGTGCGCCTGCGAAATTTCGGGGTTGGTGGTTGCAATGGCGGAGCTCGCGACGACCACCTCTGCACCGGGGATGTTTTCCGCACGGTGTCCTTCGAACACGGTAGCACCCAGACTGGCTAAGCGTTGCGTGACTGGCGAGGCCTTGAGATCGGAACCGGAAACTTTGTATCCCAGATTCAACAGCACCTCGGCGATACCGCTCATGCCGATGCCGCCGATCCCGACAAAATGAATTCGCTGAATTTTGGCAAACATTTAGGTCAACTTCTCCGCCACGGATTGCGCGGATAAACGCGGATGTAACATAGGATTAATTCCGGACAATCGTGCAAATCTGTGGCTAGTTCTTCTTTCCCGCTAACCGCCCCGCCATGGCCGCAATATCGCGCGCTGCATTTGGATGCGATAGCGTGCGGGCCGTACTCCCCATTTGTTGCAGTCGCGACGGGTCGCTGAACAGCGAACTAACAGTTTCCACAAGGCTATCGCGCGTCAGATTCGATTCCTCAAGCATTATCGCAGCGCCCGCGCGTTGCAATGCTTCTGCGTTGCGTTTCTGATGATCGTCGGCGGCGCGTGGAAAAGGCACAAAAACTGCCGGCTTGCCCGCGGCCGTTACCTCTGCCACGGTGCTAGCGCCCGAGCGACAAATAAGCAAACTGGCCCGGGCAAACGATCCCGGCATATCGTCGATGAAGCGATGAACTTCGACGGAACCACCCAGATTCGCATAGGCAGCTTGAGCGTCATTATAATCACGCTCGCCGGTTTGATGGACGATGTGAATTCCAGGAATGCGTGTCCGCAACTGCGCCACCGAATCCATTACTACCTGATTGATGGCGTGCGCGCCCTGGCTTCCACCGAAAACGAGCAGAGAAGGCCTTGGGTCTACGGAGTTACTGTTGGCCGTCTGGAAAAAAGCTTCGCGAACCGGGACGCCGGTAACTTCGCAGCGGCGGAAATAACGTCCAGTTTCAGCGAAGTGGACCGCTGCCCCTGAAACGAGCGGCGCGACCAGTCGATTGGCGAATCCGGGAACAAAGTTAGGCTCAAATACCAGCGTGGGAATTCGCCGCAGAACTGCCGCCAGCATGGCCGGGCCAGACGCGTACCCGCCGACGCCGATCACAATATCCGGACGAAATTCCAACAGGATACGCTGCGCATGCCACACCGCACGCGGCAAGTCGAGTGCCGTTTTCACCCGCGTGGCCACGCTCACATTCTTCAGCGCACCGACTTGCACGAGGCGCAAAGGAAATCCAGCAGCGGGCACTAACCGGTTCTCAATTCCGCGAGCGGTGCCAATAAACAGCAGCTCGGCAGAATAATCTTTCTGAAGTTGCTGACCGATGGCCAGCGCGGGGATCACGTGTCCACCGGTTCCGCCCCCCGCTAATATGGCCCGCATGCAGTGACTATAAACCGGAACGTTGAGCACGAACGATACGAGAAGTTAACCTTTTAGCTGCTGGCGCGATTGAAGGAATATTCCCGCACCTTGCCGATCTTTGCTCGGACCGGACAGCCGAGGGCGGCCGTCCCCACGCAGTCGCAGTGAGCTATTCGGCTTGTTTGGAAATATTCAGCAGCACACCGACGCAGGCCAACGTGACCATTAGAGAAGATCCGCCATAAGAAACCAGCGGCAGTGGGATACCCTTCGTCGGCATCATTCCGAGCACGACGCTAATGTTAATGAAAGCCTGCACCACGATCATGCTCGTGATCCCCACCGCGAGAAAGCGTCCGAACATGTCCTCAGTTCGCAAAGCGGTGCGAATGCCGCGCCACAGGAAAACCGCGAATAGCAGCACGATGATCAGCGCCCCCACCAATCCGACTTCCTCGGCTGTAACCGCAAAGATGAAGTCGGTGTGAGGCTCAGGCAGATAAAAAAGTTTCTGTTTACCTTCCATCAGACCGACACCGGTTATTCCGCCGGTGCTCACCGCGATCAACGACTGAATGATGTGAAAGCCGCGGCCCTGGGGATCGGAATATGGATCGAGAAAGGCGAGAATGCGATCGCGGCGATAGGCTACGAGGAAGATCAGGAAATACAGCGGCAGCAGTGACGCCGCAAAAGCGTAGCCAAGCACACGCAAATCGAGTCCTGCCACAAAGAGAACGCAGCCCGTGATAGCAGCACATGCTATCGCCGTACCGAGATCGGGCTGGAAAACGATCAACGCAATAAATAAGACTGTTGGCACAACAGCCGGCAAAATTGTGTTTCGCCAGTCCTTCATGGATTTCGTACGGGTCTCAAGAAAAAAAGCCAAAAACAGAATGAGAGCAGGCTTGGCCATTTCCGAGGGCTGGAAGGAAAATGGCCCCCAATGAAACCAGCGATGGGTGTGGTGGGCGCGATCGAGGAAGAAGACCCCAATTAGCATCAAGGTGGTGAAACCAAGCAAAGAAAAGACCACAGCGGGATGCTTGTAGCGACGGTAATCAATTTTCGTCGCCACGACCATTGCAAGAATTCCGGCGGTCGCCCATCCCAGTTGCCGCAGAAGGAAAAAATATCCGGAGCCGTATCGCTCTTTCGCCATCACCGCCGATGCGCTGAAAACCATGACCAGCCCTATGAAAATCAAGAGCAGAGTGACGGTGAACAGCCAGCTATCGACAGCGACACGCTTCGCCATAAAGAGGATTTCATTTCACCACGGAGACAAGCTGACACGGAGACTTTTCGGAGATGATTTTAGGGAGGGATTTAACTCTCTTGGTTCGCCTGAACCGCCAAACTACTTACCACTTGTTTGAACACCTTTCCGCGATGTTCGTAGTTGCGGAATTGGTCGAAGCTGGCGCATGCGGGAGCGAGCAAAACGACGTCCCCTGGCTTGGCGACTTCGGCCGCATGTCGAACTGCGGCTTCCAGAGTTTCGGCATGGTCGATTTCGGGGCCGCCGTTATTCGAAGAAACGATTTGCGATTCGATCTTTGCTGCGGCTGCACCGACTGTGTAGACGCGCTTGACACGCTTTCGGAGCAGATCGTTCAAAACGGTGTAGTCGCTATCTTTGTCCTTGCCCCCGAGTATGAGGTGGATATTCGCCGGGAAAGACTCGATCGCTTTGATGGTGGCGTCGACGTTGGTGGCTTTCGAATCGTTGTAATAGTCTACGCCGTCGATCGTAGCCACATGTTCCAGCCGATGTTCCACAGCTTTGAAATTGCGGACGGCCTTGCGGATGCGATCAGGTTCGCAGCCGAGCAGTGCGCCCACGCAGACCGCAGCGAGAACATTTTCTACATTGTGCGCGCCCTTCAGCGGAATTTCCGAGACCAGCATGATCTCTTTTTGCCCGCGGTGATCGCGAAAGAAGATTCGTCCTTCATGCACAAACGCACCTTGCTTCACTTCCGCCGTTCTGCTGAAGCAGAAGACTTGGGCCCGAGTTCGGGTTGCCAATTCAACGCATGTCCGGTCGTCAGCGTTAAGCACAGTAAAATCTCCCGCGCGCTGATTTTCGAAGATGCGCGCCTTGGCATCTGCGTAAGCAGCGAAGGTGCGATGCCTGTCGAGATGGTCAGGAGTTACGTTGAGAACCACCGCGACCTGTGGCCGAAAAGTCTGAATGGTTTCCAGTTGGAAACTTGAAACTTCCAAAACCGCAATCGTGTCGGCAGTCGCTGCTTCCACCAGCGAGATCGCGGGAGTGCCGATGTTACCGCCAACGGCAGTGCGATATCCGGCAGAGGCGATGATTTCGCCCGTTAGAGTCGTGGTTGTGGTTTTGCCATTGGAGCCGGTAATCGCCACAATGCGCCCGGGAAAAAACTGAGCTGCAAGTTCAACTTCGCCAATTACGTTTTCGCCAAGAGCTCGCGCCTGCACCAGAGGCGGCGAATCCGTTGGGACGCCCGGGCTCACTACGATCAGATCCTGTCCACCGAAAGTACGCTCGCCGTGCCCTCCAGTCTCGACCGCGATGCCATTATCGAGCAGCACCGGAATCTGATCTTTCAATTGGTCTTGTGGCTTGCTGTCAGAAACAGTAACCCGCGCGCCTTTCGCCTTCAAAAAGAGCGCCGAGGCCACGCCTGATTTACCCAGGCCGACCACTAGCACGCGTTTGTTGTTGACGTCCACGAGAATCTATTTCACCACAGAGACACAGAGCCACAGAGGAACAAAGATCTTTTCCGGTTCAGTGCCATTGATGAAAATGGGCAGCTGATTTCGGTCCACCGACGGTGGCCAGTACTGTACGAAAACCTTGTTCTTTCTGCCTTCTCTGTGACTCTGTGCCTCTGTGGTGAAGACTCACCTTAACTTCAGCGTCGTCAATGCGAATAATGCGAACACCAGTGACGCGATCCAGAAACGCACAATGATCTTCGACTCCGACCATCCCAGTAATTCAAAGTGATGATGAATGGGTGCCATCTTGAAGATACGCTTCTTGCGAAGTTTGTAGGATGCGACTTGCAGGATCACGGAAATGGCCTCGATGACGAACACGCCGCCGATAAAGGGCAGCAGCAGTTCCTGCTTGATCATGACTGCCACTGTACCGATTGCGCCTCCAAGAGCCAGCGAGCCTACGTCTCCCATAAAAACTTCCGCCGGATGTGCGTTGTACCAGAGGAACCCGATCGCCGCACCTACCATGGCGCCACAGAAAATGGTCAATTCTCCGACCTGTGGCATACGCTCCAGTTCGAGGTATGACGCGAAGGTCGCGTGGCCACTCACATAGGTGAGAACGGCAAGGGCGCCCGCTGCAATCACCGTGCAGCCAATGGCCAATCCGTCCAAGCCATCAGTCAGATTCACGGCATTGCTGGATCCCACGATAACCAGCGCAACGAAAGCGATAAAGGGCAGAAAGGCCAGAGGCCACAGATGCGGATAACGTTCCAGGCTTCCAATGACCAGGTCAGGCCGAAATTGTTTTACGAAAGGTACCAGCAGCTTGGTCGAGTAAAGCCCACGCGTTTGCATGGCGATCAGCGCAACCGCGACCAAAACGCTGGCCGCGATTTGAAATCCCATTTTTGCTTTACCAGTCAGGCCCAAATTCCGCCGATTGACAACTTTAATGTAGTCATCACTGAAGCCGATCGCGGCAAATGCCGAGGTGGCAAGCACCGCGATCCAGACAAAGCGGTTGCTCAAGTCGGCCCACAAAAGAGTTGGAATCACAATGGAGATCGCGATCAGCAAGCCACCCATTGTCGGGGTGCCGGCTTTTTTCTGGTGAGCTTTGGGGCCTTCCTCGCGGATATACTGCCCGATCTGAAATTCGCGAAGACGATTGATAACCAGTGGGCCGACGATTAGTCCGGTAAACAGCGCTGTGAGGCTCGCAAACGCGGTACGAAAGGTCAAATAACGGAAAATACGAAACGGCGGGAAATAGTGGAATAGCTTTTCGTACAACAGCCAGTAAAGCAATCAGCCTCCGTTTCGTCTTTGGTCGTTGCCGTTAGTCGCTCGCACATCGCGGCTAATGACGGGCGACTGATGACTTTTGCGACTGCCACTTCTCGAGTGCCTTCTCCAGTTTCACCCCGCGTGACGCCTTAAGCAATACCACGTCTCCGTCGCGGGTTTCGCGGGAGAGCCATTCACCGGCTTCTTCCGGCGTGGCGACGTAAAGCGCGGGTATTCCAGCTTGCTGGGCCGCTTCAACCATTTGCGCCGCGTGACCTTGCACTCCCAAAAGGAAGTCAATCTTCTTGCTGCCAATATGGCGTCCCGCTTGGCGATGAAGCTCTTCTCCCGCTGGACCGAGTTCGAGCATTGCACCCGCGACTACAATCCTCCGTTTTGCCGGCATCGCTGCCAATGCTTCGACCATGGCCTCCAGCGCTTTTGGATTGCAATTGTAGCAATCGTTGATCGCCGTGATGTTACCCAGTTTGACGACCTGTCCACGCTTGTCTGCCGGAACAAGCGTCGCCAATGCGGAAATCGCTTCGGAAGGTGTCATCCCGCGCTGCAGGGCTACGGCGACTGCTGCCAGAGCGTTGGAAATGTTATGAGTGCCAACGAGGTTGAGAACCGCTTTTTCGCGGCAACTTCCAACCACAAGATCGAACGCGGATCCCTCCGACCCTCGCGATTGAATGTTTTCAGCCCGGACATCTGCTGTCGCCCGCAAGCCATAGAAAACTATCTTTCCTTTGAAATCGCGGCCGAACTGCGATACATATTCGTCGTCGGCATTCAGCACCGCCGTTCCGCTCGCGGGCAGGGATTCGATCAGTTCGTACTTGGCGCGGGCGATCCCTGCTACTGAATCGAAAAACTCCAAGTGTACGGGCGCCACATTCGTCACCACGCCAATTTCGGGCTGTGCGATTTTCGCAAGTGCAGCAATTTCGCCCGCGTGAGACATGCCCATTTCGATGACAGCCAGATCGTGTCCCGGTTCGATCTTGAGCAGCATCAAGGGAAGGCCGAAATGATTGTTGAAATTGCCTTCAGATTTCAGCACGCGAAATCGAGCCGATAGCACATGCGCGATCGCTTCTTTGGTCGTGGTTTTTCCCGTCGATCCGGTTACCCCGATAAGTGGTTTTCCCCATAGTCGCCGAACCGCGCTGGCCAGCGTCTGCAAGCCTGTCAGCGTGTCGTCGACTATCATCAACCCAGCTTTGGAACTGTGGCGACCTAGTTGATCGTTACGTATTACTGCGGCGGCCACGCCTTTTTCCAGCGCTTGATTTACAAAATCGTGACCGTCGAGGCGGTCGCCCTTGACCGCAAAGAAAAGCTCTCCGGGCTGAATGGTACGGGAATCGATGGAATAGCCCTGCGCCACCGCGTCGCGGTCGAACTCGCCGGCAGCAGAAATAAATTCGGCGACGCGAGAAAGTGGCAGTTTCATGATCTCTTCCCAGCGGCTGCATTTGCGGCGTCGCACTGGTATCCGGCGTCGCGCAGCATTTCGCGGACTACTTCCACATCGTCGAACGGTATTGATCCTTCGCGCGTGACCTGCACTTTTTCGTGGCCTTTGCCGGCGAGCAAAACAATGTCGCCCGGCGCAGCTTCCCCGATCGCAAGAGCGATCGCCATTTTCCGGTCCGGCTGTACTATGTATTTGACACCGCAACGCTGCAAACCCACCATTGCGTCGTTAATAATGGCAAGCGGATCCTCGCTGCGTGGATTGTCAGACGTCAGCACCACAAAATCGCTCCCTCGACCGGCGGCCTCGCCCATCAGCGGACGCTTGGCGCGGTCGCGATCGCCTCCGCATCCAAATACCGTAATGACTCGCCCTTTTTGTTTGGCGCGTTGGACGAACTCCCGCGCCAACGAAGTCAAGTTGCGCAGTGCATCGTCGGTATGCGCGTAATCGACCACCACGGTGAAGGGCTGCTGGCAATCCACCCGCTCAAAACGCCCCGGGACGCGGGCCAGAGAAGAAACACCTGTCGCGATTGCGTCGGGCTTGCATCCGCGTGCATAGGCCGCTCCAGAAGCAGCGAGAATGTTATACACATTCACTCGACCAATAAGGGATGAAAAAACGGGAATCGTTTCTTCGGGCAAGACCAAATCTAAACGCGTACCTCGTGGGGTGATGTCAAGCTTGGCCGCGCGCAAGTCTCCGCTATTGAGCCCATAGGCCAGGACTTCAGAACCACGTTTCTTGCTGACTTTTTCCAGCTTCTGGCCGTATTCATCCTCGATATTGATTACGGCAGCGCGCGGCGGATCGGTGCCACAGCCCTCGAAAAGGATCTGCTTGGCAGCGAAATATTCCTCCATATTCTGGTGATAATCGAGATGGTCGCGAGTGAGATTAGTGAACACGGCTACATCGAATGGAATTCCATACACCCGCTGCTGAGCTAGTGCGTGAGAAGAGACTTCCATGACCGCTTCAGTTGCGCCGTCGCCTAGAGCCTCCGCGAGTATGCGATTCAAATCGAGAGCCTCAGGGGTAGTGTGCGGCGCAGGCAGAATCTTTCCGGCCATGTGATATTCGATGGTCCCGATCAATGCGCTCTTGCGATTGGCGGCGGAGAGAATCGCTTCCAGCAGAAATGCACTTGTACTTTTTCCATTCGTCCCGGTAATTCCCGCGATGGCCAATCGCTCGGCGGGTCGTTTATAAAAATTGGCGCTTAGCCGGGCGAGCGCACGGCGTCCGTGGGGCACTTGCACCCAAGCGACTCCTTCGCGCGGCGACTCGCTGGCAGAATCGGTGACGATTGCAACCGCTCCGGCTGCTATGGCCTTGTCGATGAATTTGTTGCCGTTGCTGCTTTCGCCACGCATGGCAATAAAAGCGTCGCCCGGCTTTACCCGGCGCGAGTCGTATTCCAGTCCGGTGACAGTCGGATTACCGCTCTGGGCGAGGATTTCCGCACCATGCAGGAGATGAGAAAAATTCATGCAATTCTAGTGTGAGCTTACTCTAATTCGGTCCTCTGAGCGCAAAGGCACGATTTCGAGCACCCGGACGAGGGCGTCGGGGACAACCTGAGCACTTTCAGCGGCCGAAAGTCACCGTCACTCGTGCTCCCGTTGTGACATGCGAACCCGCTGCCGGAGACTGATCCCGGGCCAGGCCGCTGCCGACCGCGTCCAAATCGAGACCGCTGTCCTGGGCCAGTTCAATGGCGCCGCGCACGCTTTTGCCCGAGAATGACGGAACGACGATTCCCCCCTGCTCCACATCCAGCACAACGGTGCCGCTCGATGGTAGGTGTTCTGCGGTGCTCTCGCCGGTCGTTTGGATATTGCCATCCGCTGGATACTCATGCGCTGCCGTTGTTGGTGGCACAGTTTCGCGTTGACGCAGCGCGGCTGCAACAACAGCGCCCGCAGTCGATTCTGGTTTCGTGCAGGCAGGACCTTTCGCCGGTGCCGCAGGCGGGCTGGACGGCGAAGCATCGGCCATATCCAGCGGTTCGCCCAGATGATCAGGCGATCCCTCCGCGAGCTCCTGCGTTTTGCTCTGACGGGAAGCCAGCAATAGTTGCCGGCTCTTGGGCAACTCGACATCGTGCGGCGTATGCAGGTATTCCAAGACCTGTTGCGCTACGCGCTGAAACACAGGAGCTGAAACTTGTCCGCCTTGATGCAGGCCGACTGCGGAATCCAGAATGACAGCGACGACGATGGCGGGATTGTTCAAGGGCGCGAATCCAGCAAATGACGCTACGTACTTGGTCTTTGAATACGCGTGGGTGCCTGGGTCAACTTTTTGTGCAGTACCGGTTTTGCCTGCGGAGGAGTAGCCTTCGAGGACTGCCTTTTTCCCCGTGCCTTCGAGCACTACCTTCTGCATCATCTGTTTCATCTGCGCGGCAGTCAGGGGAGAAATCACGCGCCGTCCGTCGGCGGGATGAAACGCGACTGTTTGTGGAGTCGGCTGCGGATCGGTGGTTGCTGCAACGATGCGCGGCGGCACCGCGACCCCGTCGTTGGCAATTGTCGACACCAGAGCCGAAAGCTGCAGTGGTGTAATGCCGATTTCCTGGCCCATGGAAATCGCGCCGATGGAAACTTTCGACCATCGGTTTACTGGCTTGGTTAAGCCACGAGTCTCGCCCGGCAATTCGATTCCGGTTTGCTGGCCAAATCCAAAGGTTCGAATGTATTTGTAGAATCTGTCCTCGCCCAGGCGCAGTGCAATCTTGATTGCGCCCACGTCGCTTGACTCCGCCAGAATTCCCCAAACCGGAAGCAATCCGTGCGGGCGGCTGTCGCGAATGCGCATGCCATTGATGACAATCGATCCCATCTGGCAATCGAACACTTCGTCGGGACGAGTTAATTTCTCTTCCAGCGCCGCCGAAATGGTCACGACTTTGAAAGTCGACCCGGGCTCATATACGTCGCTGACGGCGTGGTTCTTGAGTCGTTCCGGCGTGATCGCGCGCGTGAGGTTCGGGTTAAACGTGGGCTGATTCGCGAGTGCCAGGATTTCTCCGGTGTGCGGATTCTGCACAATAATGGTTCCGCTGATGGCGTGGGTTTGCTGCATGGCCGTCGCCAGTTCGCGTTCGGCGATGTACTGGATTTGCTCATCGACCGTCAGAACTACATTCTCGCCCGGCTCCGGTTGCTTCTCCACACTGGCAAACCATTTGCGATGCGCGTCTACCGAGATCAACATCCGTCCAGGATTGCCGCGTAGTTTGTCGTCGTACTGGCGCTCGATCCCGCTCAGGCCTTCATCATCCATGCCGACGTAACCGAGCACCTGCGCCGCCAACTCACGCTTGGGATAAAAACGTCGGGATTCTTTCTGAAAATAAATGCCGCGCAAATTGAGGGCACGAATGCGATTGGCAATTTCGCCGTCCGCCTTGCGCGCAACCCAGCAGAATGTCCTCGCCGCCTTGCACTTTGCCAGAGTTTCACGAGGATCAGTCTTGGTGATTTTGGAAATCAGGGAAATGGTCCCCGCTAGGTCGGGAATTTCTGTCGGGACAGCAAAAGCGGAATCCACTGAAATCGACATCGCCAGTTCGCGCCCGGTACGGTCGTAGATAACTCCGCGCCTGGCTGAGACTTCTTCCGTGCGCTCGCGCTCGTGGATTGCCCGTTTCTCAAAACTGCCGTAGCGGAAGATTTGCAGGTAGACCAGACGAAGACAGATGCCTCCGCACCATAGCACGAGAATTCCGGCCAGCAAGTAGAGTCTGGTGTTGGTGCTGTTGCGAGGTATGTTGGCACTCACGGATCGCGCCCTCTAGACAAACATGGCGGCTCGGAAGCCGCCAGAACTACCGTAACGGATATGCGCCGATGTCCACGGATTCAGTTTTTACTGATCCGCGTAAATCCGTAGCGTATTCTCCAAACTTTAGGGCAGCGATACTACCAGTACGGTCGCGCTAGCCATCTCTGGCGTGTTTGCATCCAGAGGCGCGGAATCCATGCGGATTATCTGGCCGGCCTGCGGCGGCTGCATGCCGTATTGGCGCGCCAGCCGATCAATTCGATCGGGAGAGCGCAGCGACGCTTCTTCCAGTTGGAGCGTGTGATTTAACTCCGAGAGTACGTTGCGCTCGTTCTTCAGGTATTCGATTTTGTAACCGTACTCGATCGCTTTGAAATGCTGCCATGTGTAAGTCATAACGAGGAGGAAGAGGCAGCTCAACGCAATACCGAACTGTCTCATTTCGCGGCCGCGCCGTGGATCTTCGATTTTTGCCAGGCGCGAATTGTCAATCGGCTTGGCAAAATAAATCTCCGGAGTGCCCGTCCAGCATGGCTTACGCCTGCGAGCACGAAGTGCGCCTTGAGTTGCCACGGCCGCCGCGACCATTTATGCCACCCCGAGTAATTTCGAGTCAGATGCTCGATCGCCATCGGTCGGTGTGTACCAGTATCCCTGGCTCGCTTCCTCAGAACCCGACATCTGGTGAGAGTATTTTTCCGCCCGCTCCACACTTAAAATCAGATCGTCGATCAGTGTTCCCGTATACATCGTCCCTGCCTCCGTTTGCTTTTATGTCTTCCCTCAACTTCTCTAAGAGACTTGTCATCCCGAGTGAAGCGAGGGATCTGCATTTTTGTCCGCGCCAGCAAACTGCAGATTCCTCGCTCCGCTCGGAATGACAAATTGCTACGAAACTCTTTCCGCAGCCCGCAACTTCGCGCTGCGCGCCCGCGGATTGCGATCAATCTCTTCTGCTCCGGCAACGACCGGCTTCTTGGTAAGCAGCTTGTACTGTCCCTGCTTCACTCCCTCGCGAAGAGCATCTTTTACGATGCGATCTTCCAGCGAGTGGAAGCTGATCACTACCAACCGTCCGCCCGGTTTGATCACCCGCGGGGCTGCTTCGAGCAGCGCCCGCAGGTCGTTCAATTCATGGTTTACGAAGATTCGGATTGCCTGGAAAGTTTTTGTCGCTGGATGAATCCTCCCTGCGTTCTTGTCTTCAAACCGATTCATTGGCCGGGCCGCGGCTGATACGACATCTGCAAGCTGTGCAGTAGTTCGGATCGGCCGCGACCGGACAATGGCTCTGGCGATTCTCCGCGACCTCCTTTCCTCACCGAATTCGTAAATCAGATTGGCGAGTGTAACCTCGTCGATCTGGTTTACCACTTGTTCGGCGGTCAGCTCGGCTTGCGGATTCATTCGCATGTCGAGCGGTCCATCCGCCTGAAAACTAAATCCTCGCGCGGCATCATTCAGATGCAAACTGCTTACGCCGATGTCCGCCAAAATCCCATCGATGGTCGCTGGACTTTGGTCACTGCCGATTTCCGCAAACGATCGGTGCAGCAAAGTAATCTGCGGCCAATCTAACGCCGGTCGTTGGTCGTTGGCCGGTGGTCGTTCGCTGGTTGTTTGGCCAACGACTAACGACAGACGACCAACGACTAATCTTTCCCGCGCGATGTCCAGCGCCGCAGGATCCTTATCGAGCCCAATCAAATGACCCGGTGCGCCGAGGCGTTTTGCGATTTCGTAACTGTGGCCGCCCAGGCCAACCGTGGCGTCGATATATGTCCCGCCGCGTTTGATATTTAAAAAGTCGATCGCTTCTTTTAAAAGAACCGGAACATGGCCCGTTTGCTTTCCACTGCCATGCCCAACCCCCTGAGGGGTGTCTGTTGAACCCTCGCCCACTAGATGCCCAATTCGTCGAGCGTCTTCTCATCCTCAGGCGTGAACTTGTCTTCCTCGATCTCCCGGCGGTACTGCTCCAGGTTGCGAACTTCCAGGTACGTCAGCTGTCCGGTCACTGCGACTTCGCCCTTGATCTGCGCCGACTCGCGCAGCAACTGCGGCATCAACAGCCGTCCCTGGCCGTCCATTTCGACTTGCTGTCCCCAGTAGTTCGTCCGGTCGAGAAACTTTTTCTTCGTAGGATTGAAGGTGGAGAGCCCCGCCAGTTTCTGCTCGATCCGCTCCCACTCCTCGAAGGGATACACTTGAGCAACCTTCCCGTCGAAGCTCGTGATGTAAAATTGCTGTCCGTACTTCTCGTCGAGCACCCGCTTGAACTCGGCCGGGACCTTGAGCCGTCCCTTTTCGTCGACGCGAGTTGGGTGATTGCCGCGAAACATTTGTTTTGCCCTTTACCGGGGCAGAAAATCTTTTGGCCACTACGGCCGCGAGAACGAGGGAGGTAAAAACGCTGACAATGCCGGTCGATTCTGGTTCGTTAGGGCTGTTTTTGGGGGTGTCAGCTTCAAATTCCACTGGCGCCTCTCGTTTTCCAGTCTTGCCCACGACCTTGATCGTTTCGACCACTTTCTACCACTTCTGCCCACATCTTACGCCTAAGGCTTTTGTTGTCAACACAAAATTGGGTGGTTAAAGGGTTACGTTAGGTCAAGGTTCGGAAAACACTATAAATTGTGGCTAACTGATTCGGTCACCACAATTAGGCGCGTTTATAGTATTGATGCAGCGAGATGTGTTTCTCCTATTGTTCGCCCTTGACTTTTTGCTGGGCCAATGCTCCAACTGTGGAAATAAGGGCGGCTCCCGATGATCTATCGCATTCAGTTCGAGCAATGGGTGCCGTTTGCGATTGAGAAGGTCTTTTTATTCTTTGCCAATTCGGAGAATCTGCCGCGCATCATGCCACCGGGAACCGCGACTCAATTGGCCGCACTGCGACTTGTGCCTCCTGCGGTTTCGATTGGACAGCAGATAGTCCGCCTCGACCAACTCGCGGGCGAGGGTTCGGAAATAGTGACCTCATTTCGTCCTCTTGCTTTTATTCCTTTGCGAACGGAATGGATTGCGCTGATTACCGAATTCGAATGGAACCACCATTTCGCCGACGTTCAGAAGAAAGGACCGTTCAAGCGATTCCAACATCGTCACGAATTTTCTGCGGAGCTGCAAAACAGCGTGAGTGGGACGATCGTACGCGACCTGATTGAATACGATCCCGGCTTCGGGCTGCTCGGAGATCTGGCGCAAAAGCTTTTCATCGCGCCCGGACTGAAACAAACTTTCGAGTACCGGCAGAAGATGCTGGAAAAACTGCTGAGCTAAGGTGCTGTCTGGAGGCGGGTGACTGACCTGCCTATCTTATCGGCTCGACAAACACCGCTGTACCATAGGCGAGCACTTCGGTCACGCCTTGCATGATTTCGGTCGCGTCGTAGCGGGCGCCTACCACGGCATTCCCTCCCAGCTCAGCGGCGTGTTGCAGCATCAAATCGAAGGCTTCAGCGCGGGTCTTTTCGCACAGGTTAGTCAGCAGGGTGATGTTCCCGCCGAGAATGGTTTGCAAACTCGCGCCAATGGTCCCGAAGATCGAACGCGAGCGCACCACTATGCCGCGAACCACGCCCAGTGTGCGAGTGACGCGAAATCCATCGAGTTCGAATTGCGTCGTGACCATGCTGTGCGAAACCATGCGCCCTGGCGCGCTGTAGCTCATGCCCATTGCGTTATCCTTTCAGCCTGTCGATAATTGTCTTTGTCATTTCGAGCGGAGGTGGAACGTCCGCGAATGCGGATGGTCCGGCGGAGTCGAGAAACCTGCTCTTCGCCTGCACCGGCCAAACAGCAGGTTCCTCGACTTCGCTCGGAATGACGGGAATTTGGTTGTCACGCTACTCAGCTCAATCACTCGCAAGCGTACTTCGCACTACGCTATTCCAATTCCGCCGCAATCACAAATTCCTGCCCGGCAAGATCATATTCAATGCGCAGCACGTTGGGTTTGCAGCAGACCTGGCAATCTTCTACATAGGATTGCCGGCGCCCCGCAAACTCATCGACCGTAGTTTGATTGCACCGCCCGCAACCTGCGCATTGGAAGCTGGCTTCCACCGCACTATTCTAGGGCAAGATAAAAAGGGGAGCCAAAGCTCCCCTTGATCGAACCCAAATTTTACAGAGAGAACATCTACTGGCTCTTCACCGCGTCGCCAACTTTGGCAGGAGAGCTTCCCGTGTAAGTTGCCGTCGCCGATCCCGCGTCTACGTCGGTGACGGTTGCGGTTCCCATTTTGTCGGTAATGGTTCTGAGCACCTTGCCCGAAGTCGGGTCTTTGACGGTCTTGACGGGACGGCTGATATCGATCGTGTCTCCAACTTTCACTCCGTCCTTGCTGCCGACATTTAGCACTAAAGTGTTTCCTGTCACATCTGCGACCAGGCCGGTGAACTCTACTTTGTGCGTCGGCAGCGCGGAAGCCTTGTCATCGAGTTGTGTCGCCATCGAATCCACGGCTTGATGCAGCGCCTCGCCGAGTATGGTGTTGGCAAAATTTGAGCTGCTCATATCAACACCGCCGCCGCCAGCACTTCCACCGCCGCCGCCGGCACCAATCAGCGACGTTCCCGAACGACTCGACTCGCCATTGCCGGTTACCGCGGCCAAAATTTCTGCTGTGGTCGTGTCTACTAAGCGGCCAGTTATTGCGACCACCGCCTTGGCGTTATGTTTCCCCACGCCGCCCAGACCAAACTTGCTGCCGTATCCGCCGAGTCCCCCGCCACCCACAGTCATATTCTTATCGTCGCGGCCAAACTGCGTGATGCTTCCCATAATCACCGCATCGACGCCGAGAATTCTTCCCACCTTGGCCGCGGTGCTGGAATCCACGCGGTCGCTGTTGGCGAAGTTCTGCTCGCCCAGCACCTTGTCGATGGCATTGCGCTCGATCACCGAGTATTTGCCATCCGTCACCAACTTCTGCACCAGCATGTCTGAAATACCTTTGCCGATATCCTGGTTGGTTCCGAAAATTGCGGAGACCGAACTTTGCACGGTGCCGTATTCAAAATTGAGCACAGCCACGCGCTTCTTTTGTTGTGCCATGCAAGCCGGAACCAAGGCACAAATTAAAACCCACACAAAAAACGACTTGCCCAGTTGCGCCGCACCTGGACGCAGCCGAAAATTGCCAACGCCCACATTACCGATAGGATTCGTCCTCAAAGTTTTCATCGGTCCCATCTCCCCGTCCCAGATTGTCGTCCCATGGACGTGCCCGGAATTCTACTCCGAATTTACTGTTCGATATAGTGCAAAAACGAAGCTGCGGTAGACTCGTCAGCCGGCTAGGGACTCGATCGCACGTACCGTTTCCGGCGGTAGTTGCAGATTAAGGCTGGCCAAGTCCTGCTTCATGTGCTCGGGGTTGGATGTACCCGTAAGCGGCAGGATGCCGACGGCGCGGGCAAAGCCAAAGACAATTTGCGCCGGATTAACCTTCGCACGGGCTGCGAGATCTTGAATCGCCGGATGATGCAGCACCTCCCGATTCGCAGTGAGAAGCGAGAAACCCTGATAGACAATCTTTCGCACCGCGCAGAAAAGCCGAACGTCGCGATCCCAACCCAGACGCGCGAAACAGCGGTTCTGCACAAATACTGGCGGTTCTGTATGCGAGGCAATCATTTGCTCGAGATGACGCAACGAAACATTACTGACCCCGAGGAAACGCGTACGGCCTGCATCGCGCTCCTTGACCATCGCCGCCCAAACCTCGCTATCAGCTTCCGTCCACTCGTATCCGGAAGCGGGACCGTGCAAAACGTAGCTGTCGACGTAGTCGGTCCCAAGATGCTCGAGCGAACTGGCCATTGACTGTGCGACCTGATCGAAAAGGCTGGTCGCAGGATCGTAAGGCAGTCGATGATCCTGACCGGGCTGGTATGTGAATTTCGTCTGCAGAAAAACATCCGCGCGGGTTACTATTCCCGCCCGATACGCGGCGGCGAGACCCTCGCCCACCCCGGCTTCAAAGTAATGCCGCCGCTGGTTGGCGGTATCGATGCCGCGAAAACCCATCTGGAGCGCCAGTTCAGTGAGAGTCGCTGTGCGCTCTTCCTTCCACGCAGTACCGTAAAGAAAATCAGGAACTCGCGAAGCCTGCGCGATTGGCATAGCGCCATTCTGCCACGATCACCGTCTCCCTGCCGTCTATGCCCTTCCGTTACCCGGAATTACCCTCCAATTCGCCGCTTGCCGCATTACAATAAACTCATCTTCCCGAAAGGATTGAGTCAGCGCGGCTTGAGTTCGGCGCGCCCCAGGGCCTAACGCCTAACGCCCGCCTGACACCTGATGATCGCCCGCGACGAAAAAGTATCGCAGGTCCGCCTGACCAGCGTGCAGTACATCATCCTGGCCATTTTCATGATATTGGCCTACGGATTATGGCGGCTGCAGGTGGTGCAGAGCGATATGTACGCTTCGCTCGCGGAAAAGAATCGTGTTCGCAACGTTCCCATACTCGCTCCGCGGGGCAAAATTCTGGATCGTGAAGGCCGCACCATCGTCGAGAACTATCCTTCGTTTACCGCTTTGTTATTACGCGATTCTTCCCGCGACCTCATCGCCGACGCGCCCCTCATCGCTCAGGGCCTGCATCTCGATCCCAAAGATGTTAAAGATCGCATCCGGCACTTTGCGTCAATGCCGCAATACCAGCCTATTTTCTTGAAAGACGATATCACCCAAGATGAACTGGCCTTCGTCGAGGCTCACCGGAATGAGTTGCCTGAGCTGGATACGATCGTGGCCCACCGCCGGCTTTATCCGCGCAACGGCTTCATGGCCCATCTCATCGGCTACGTTGGCGAAGTAAGCGAAGAGATGCTGAACCAGCCGCGATGGGAGTTCTACAATCCCGGCGACGTGGTGGGAAAGTCTGGCGTCGAGCTGCAATACAACCAGGTCTTGATGGGCAAGAACGGCTCCCGTCGAGCAATGGTGAATAGCCGTGGACGAGAAGTCAAGCGCTTGGATGAAACTCCCGCCGAAGCTGGCAGACAACTCAAGCTGACCGTCGATCTTGATCTGCAGATCGCCGCAGAACAAGCTTTGGGCGACAAGAATGGCGCCATCGTGGCTATGGATCCGCGCAACGGCGAGATTCTGGCTATGGTCAGCCGCCCAACATTTAATCCCAATGATTTTGCCGTGCGAGTCTCGCGCGATCAATGGAGCAAGCTGGTCAACGACGACGATCATCCGTTGCTCAACAAAGCGATTCAGGCTCAACTCGCTCCCGGTTCGACTTTCAAAATAATCATGGCCACTGCAGGTCTGCAGGAAGGCATAGCCCAGGACATGCACGTGATCTGCAACGGTGGCGCGACGTTCTACGGACGCTATTTCAAATGCTGGGTCACCGCCGAGCATCGCACCCACGGCGTGGTTGAAATCAGCAAGGCGATCTACCAGTCATGCGACGTTTTCTTTTACACGTTAGCCGAGAAACTTGGCATCGATCGCATTGCCAAATACGCGACCATGTTTGGCTTGGGGCAGAAGACCGGTATCGACCTGCCGCAGGAAGTAAGCGGAGTAATGCCGTCAGAAGAATGGAAGGTGCGAAACTTCAAACAGAAGTGGTATGCCGGTGAAACCATTTCGGTAGGCATTGGCCAGGGAGCAGTGGCCGTAACTCCGATTCAGTTGGCGCGCGCAATCGGCGCGATCGCGAGCGGTGGCGTGCTGGTGAGGCCGCATGTAACTAATCCGGCCGAGCTGCCGAGTAATTTCGTTCCCACGGCGGAGTCAACTACCCCGGTAAAGATCTCGATTGATCCCGCAAATTGGGACATCATTACTGATGCGATGTCTAATGTGCCGTCGCCCTTGGGTACGGCCGGCAGCGCGCATCTGCAAGGAATTGACTTCGCCGGAAAAACGGGAAGCGCGCAGACGGTCAGCAACGCGCTCAAAGCCAAAACTGCCAACGGCAAATCGAAATATAAAGATAATGCCTGGTTCGTCGGCGTAACCCCGCGCCGGAATCCGGAAATCGTAGTCGCCGTATTGTTCGAGGGCGGAGAGCACGGGCAGTTCGCAGCTCGCATCGCGGCCCAAGTAGTGAAAGCCTACGTCGAGAAGCAGCGGCGGCAGCCGACGAAGGTTGCGCAGGGCGCCAAAAGAGTTGAGATCGGAGCGGTGTGGAATTCCGCCAGTCCCGACGGCGAAGATGAGGATGCTTTGCACGGTGGAAGGTTCATTCTCGATGTGCCAAAGACCCACCTGCCGCTGGCGGTTGCGGCACCTGGAGTGCCATGACGTTTCTCGGCGTACTCCGCGGCGGTTCTCTGCGCTCTCTGCGTTTTAAGATTCTGACTTTGACGAACGTAGAGTCTTAAATCGCAGAGGTCACGGAGAACACCGGCAGAGTACGCGGAAAGACCCGGCAGATTTATTAAACGAAGGACCAACGACGAATAACCAACGACCGATTTAATGTCACGCTATATTTCATTCCGCGATTTCGACTGGCTGCTCTTCATCTTTGTCATGCTGCTTTGCGGCCTCGGGGTGTTGGAGATCCGCAGCGCCACCGAGCACACCAAGTTCGCCGGGGCTCATATCAAGCAGCTCTACTGGATCACCGGCGGAATCGTCGGCATGTTTCTGATGAGTTTCATCAATTACCAGAAGCTGCTTGACGCGGTTCACTGGATGTACATCGTTTCGATCGCTTCACTTCTGACGGTCATCATCTTCGGGCAGAAATATCTGGGTGCGCGGCGGTGGATCAAAATGCCCGGGGGCGGACATTTCCAACCATCGGAGTGGGTCAAGCTCATCCTTATACTCGCCGTCGCCAAATATTTCGCCGACTTGCATCAGAGAGAGCTTTCCTGGCCAGACTTTCTGAAAGCGGGCGCCATCGTCGGTGTGCCCATGCTCATGGTGCTGGCTCAACCCGACCTCGGCACCGCCCTGACCTATATCCCGATAGCAATCATGGGGTTATTCCTGGGCGGGGTTCGCTGGAGGCAAGCCTTGACCGTCTTTGTGCTGGCGGGATTAATGATGCCGCTGGCCTTCCATGTTCTGAAGCCTTATCAGCGCGACCGCCTGACCAGCTTTATGCAACCCGAGGCTGACAGCCAGGGGTCGGGTTACCAGGTGATTCAATCCCTCATCGCAGTAGGCTCCGGCGGACTTTGGGGCAGCAGCGCTGGCTCCCAGACTCACTTGGCGTTCTTACCTGTCCCACAAACGGACTTTATCTTCGCAGCTTTTGCCGAGGAGCATGGATTTGTGGGCGCGTTAACTGTAATGCTGCTATACTTTATCGTGCTGATGCGTTTGACGCAGAATGCGCAAACGGCGCCCGATCGCGCCGGTACATTTGTGGTGATGGGTGTGGTGGCTGTGCTTAGCTTTCACATCCTGGTCAACGTCGGCATGGTGGTCGGTTTTATGCCGGTTACCGGAATACCCTTGCCGTTAATGAGTTATGGCGGGTCTTCTGTCCTGTTTATGTTTTTGGCGCTGGGTATTGTGATGAATGTGCGGATGCGCCGCTTTGTGAACTAAGCAGGGGAAGAGGGCAAGGAGATTTGCCGCGCTCGCCAGCTGCGGCCAAAAAATTAAGATTACGATCGCCCTCGCGTAAAGAGGGCACTCACCGGCCAGAAAGTAGTGAACGGCCGGGCAGGATTGAAGCTAGAGCGCTGCCAGGCGGGTAACGGCCCCCCCAAAGACCAGAGATGGTTTTTGTGAGAGCAGGTCACAAACCTTGGGCAAGCGCAATGCGATAAGTGCGAAAAATTTCCAAGTTTGTCTTACGAGTCCGGCTCCGGAGAAAGCTCCGTTGCCCCAGTCGTCCCTTGTGCGGGACGGTTATCGCATCGCTCGATTCTCCCGGTCTTTCCCTGCCTTGGTTCCGGTGAAACCTGCAGCCGCTTGACGGCGCAGAACCGGAGTCTGTATGACAAAAGAACTGTTTGTGTCTTCTACCCCTCATGAAACTAAAGTGGGGTTGGTGGAAGACGATCTGCTCGCCGAAATTTACCTCGAGCGCGAGAACGAATACACCTTAGCTGGTTCCATCTACAAAGGCCGCGTAACCCGCGTCCTGCCGGGCATGCAATCCGCTTTCGTGGATATCGGCCTGGAGCGCGATGCCTTCCTGTACGTTTCCGATTTCATGGAACTGCAGGACGAGGACGAAGTCGAAGAAATCCCTACCGGCCTGGCGCCTTCGCAACCCTACCAATCGCCGGTGCGGGCTGAATCTCAGCCTGCCATAGCTGAACCCGGCGGCGTGACTCCTATTGGCGAACCGCATGCTGGCTCGGAACAACACACCGAGTCGGACGCGGCTTCCGGTGGAAATCATGAGAAATCTAACGCAGGTGCAAGCAGGGAGGGTCGCGGAGATTGGCGGAGCCGTCGCCGTCGCGGACGTCGCGGCGAACGCATGCCCGAATCCAAGTTTGCCCGCCCCGCCGCGGAGACCGCCCGTCCCGATCGTCCGGAGCGAACGGATCGTCCGGAAAGAAACGATCGCCCGGAGCGCAGCGAGCGTTCTGAATACGGCCCTCCGCCGGGATACCAGCCGATCATCTTGCCCGGGGAGTCCATATCAAAATATCAGCGCCTCGCGCAAGCTCAGCCTTCCCAGCGGCAAGCTGTGTCTTGGCCCGCCGGTACCAGTTCAGACTCCCCAGCTCCTATAGCAGCGGTGTTTCCTGAAGACGAACCGCTCTTCGCGTCGCCGCAGACGGATCAGCAACCGACGGCTGGACCTCAGCCCCAAACTAACGACCGCGCGAAAAGTGCAGCCGCGAATACAGAAGTCGGATCTTCTGACTGGGACCGCGAACAAAAGCGTTTGCATGAAATGAATGTTGCCGCGGTATTCGGCGGCGCAGCAACTGAAAGCTCCGAAGCCCACGAAAATGGTAATTCAGAAACCAAGTTTGTTGCACGCATCGAATCTTCTGAGGCCAATCACCCCATTCACACTTCCTCGCTAGCCCCAGAGGGCACGATAGTCGAAGAAGAGATTGAAGAGGAAGAAGCTGAACTGGGCTCCTACACCGAAGAGCTCGACGAAGACGAGACTTTTGAAGAAGAGGAACTGGAAGAAGAAACGCGGCACGCAGTTGATTATCTCGAGCCAGCAACCCAGGAAATCGCAGCCTCCGCAGAGCCATCAAGCGCTGCTGAAAAAAAGACCGAACCATTTGTCATTGAAGGCGGCATGGACGAAGCCGCAGCTGGCGAAGAAGTCTTTGACCCGGTTGCGGAACAAGAAGCCAAGGAAGCCGAAGAGGCCGAACTCGAGGAAGCTCAGGCTGAAGCGGAAGCGCTGCTCGATGCCGAAGCTCGCGGCGACGGCACGGTCGACGTCCGGGTCGAAGTGCGTGCTCCCGCGGCAACAGCAGCCTACACCCAGCGTGCTGCACGGCCCGCGTTCGACCGGCGCGGCCAGCGTGGACGCCGCGGCGGCGGCGGACGCCGCTTCCGTCGTCAGGAACCGCAGAACGTGCCACTCATCACCGAGTTGCTAAAAGAAGGCCAGGAGATTCTGGTTCAGATTGCCAAAGAACCGATCGGAAAAAAGGGCGCCCGCATCACCAGCCACATCGCGTTGCCCGGCCGTTTTCTGGTTTACATGCCGACGGTCAATCACACAGGCGTGTCGCGAAAGATTTCTTCCGAAGAAGAGCGGCAGCGCCTGAAGCGCATCATCATTAGCGAGCGCGAAAACGGACACGGCGGCTTCATCGTCCGCACCGCCGCACAAGGCGCGTCGGAAGAAGAACTGCGCGCCGACATTCGTTTCCTTAAGAATCTGTGGTCCGAGATCAAAACCCGCGCCGACAACGGCAAAGGGCCAACCTTGATCTATCACGATTTAAATGTCGTCGAGCGCGTGCTTCGCGATCAGGTCACCTCCGACTTCACCGCCATCTGGGTCGACACCGAGCAGGAGTACGAACGCGTCCTGCGCTTCGCCAACCGCTTTCAGCCAGCGTTAGTGCGCCGGGTCAAGCTCTACAGTAAAGAAGTCCCGCTATTCGATCAGTTCGGCTTAAACGAGGAAATCAACAAAGCCCTCAAGTCGAAAGTCTGGCTGAAGAGCGGAGGCTACATCGTGATCAACCAAACCGAAGCCCTGGTCGCGATCGACGTCAACACCGGCAAATACGTCGGCAAGACAGCGCGCCTCGAAGACACCATTGTCAAAACCAACGTCGACGCCATTAAGGAAATCGTGCGCCAGATCCGTCTGCGCGATCTCGGTGGCATCATCATCATCGACTTCATTGACATGGACGAACGCCGCAACCGCCAGAAAGTCATGCAAGCTCTCGAAGAAGCGCTACGCAGCGACCGTGCCCCATCGAAAGTTTTGCAGTTCAATGATTTTGGTCTTGTCGCGATAACGCGAAAGAGAGTGAAGCAATCGCTCGAACGCACCATCGGCTCGCCATGCCCCTATTGCGAATCGACGGGCTATGTGAAATCGGTGACTACAGTCTGCAACGACATCTACGTCGAAATGCGAAAGATGGCGAAACATCTCGATCACGCCGACGTAATGCTGCGCGTAAATCCAGAAATCGCCAAAGCCTTGAAGTCAAACAACGGACGCTTCCTCACGGAAATGGAAGAACTGACCAAGCGCACGATAATCGTAAAAAGCGACCCCGCACTGCACCAGGAGCAATTCGATATCAACTGAGCTATCAGTTGTCAGCTATCAGCTTTCAGGAAGACGGGCAACCAGCCCGTCTTTCTTTTTGGCCCCAAGCCTGTGTGGGGCGGAGACTCTTGTCCGCCGCCGTTGACTCTGCTTTTTGATGTTTGATACCTGGGCTTTCGCCATTCCTCCACGCCTTTGCGCTTGACATTTTCAGTAACCGGCGTCAGCATGCGGGTCTGTAGAATATGGGCCTTGAGCCAGCTGGACGCCTATCTGGTATACGCCCCCAACGCCAAACCGTCAGCGAGGCATTCCGATGAAAAAGTTACTTCTTGCAGCGGCGCTGATGGCAGCGCTGATTCCCACGATCGTGGCGCAGGACAACCATTTGCCTGAAGCCAGCCTGGACCGCGAAGTTGATCTCCAAGTGGCAGTCCGGCCCGGCAAACCACCCCACCAAGTACCCGGACCGCCCAGTTATTGCAAGCCCTGCTTGTTCTATGCCGGCGATTTTGATTCAAACGCCAGTGATGCCAACGGCCTCGCCAACGAAGTCGATATCATCGTCAGCTCGGGCGCAGCCGTCTACACCCCTTTCATTGTTCCCAAGGGGAAGACTTGGACGATTACGGGTCTATTCACCAATAACTTTATGTTGTCGGGGGAGATTATCGATCCCAAGGTCAGCCCATATCAGATCCGCAAGGATATTCCTAAGGCTGGCGGCAATGGCGGCAAGCTGGTCTGCCATGGCAAAGGGTCCGCCACTCTGGTCGATAACGGCAATGCATTTCCTATTGCCGCAACTATAGTAAGCAATATTAAAGGTTGCCGATTACCTGCCGGCAAGTACTGGATGAGCGTTATTCCCTACTGCACCAACCGGAACGACAGCACGTGTGACAACTGGCGCGCCTTTCTATCCAATGATGACGGCGCAATGGATCGCAGGTTCGGTCCGCTCGAGCCGGCGAACAACTCGTTCTTCAATTCGGTCTTCTTCGGCGTGAATTGGGAGCCGAGCTCTGAGGAACAGTCCAGCTCCCGCTTCAGCGTCGGCGTGGAAGGCACAGAGAAGTAGAAGTCAAGCGGAGGTCAAGTCATGAAGCAGGCGCTTTTTGCAGCGACGCTGATGGCACTGCTAATTGCAACTGCCGCGGCGCAGGACGGCCGTTTGCCGCAGGCCAGTTTGGACCGCGAAGCGAATCTCCCCGTGCCCGACCAGGCGGAGGCTGTTCGCAATAAGCCCAACCAAACCCCTACCCCACCGACGTTTTGCAAACCTTGCCTGTTTTACGCAGGCGATTTCGATTCCACCGCCAGTGATGCTAACGGTCTAGCCAACGAAGTTGACGTTATTGTCAGCACCGGCGCAACCACCTACACACCTTTTATCGTACCTAAAGGAAAGACTTGGACCATCACCGGCCTGTTAACGATTGAAACTATGCCGGTCAAGACTCTCGATCCCAATACTGCCCCGTACGAGATCAGGAAAGATATACCAAAGTCGGGTGGGAATGGTGGGCACTTGGTCTGCCATGGGGAAAAAACTGCCACCGTAATGTATACAGGAATTTGCCAAGGTTTCGGTTACGAGTGCTACGCCGTCATAGCAAACAATATTAAGGGTTGCCGTCTGCCGTCAGGGAAGTACTGGATGTCGGTGGTTCCCTATTGCACGAACAAGGCAGCATGCGACAACGGCGACTGGCGCGCCTTTCTGATGAACGATGATGGAGCAATGAATCACCGGTTCGGGCCGCTCGAACCCGCCAACAATTCGTTCTTCAATTCGGTTTACTACGGCGCGGTTTGGGAGCCGAGCTCGGAGCAACAGACCAGCTCCCGCTTCAGCGTCGGCGTGGAAGGAACAGAGAAGTAGGAACCAAATGAAGGTTCGGTTCATGAAGAAAAAGATGCTCTTGGTGATGGCGTTGATCGCCGTGCTCATTCCCATCGCCGCGGCGCAGGACAGCAGCCTGCCGCAGGCCAGTTTGGACCGCGAAGTTGGCGTCGCGCGAGCTGTTGCGGCGAACCTCGCGACTCCGCTGCACAGCACGACAGGACCACCCAGTTATTGCAAGCCGTGCTTGTTCTACGCGGGCGACTTCGACCCATATGCGAGCGACGCCAATGGCTTGGCCAACGAGTTCGACCTTATCGTGAGCACTGGCGCAGCTACCTATGTTCCTTTTATTGTTCCGAAGGGCAAGACTTGGACCGTTACCGGCCTGTTCACAAACAATTTTATGGCGTCAGAAACTCTAGATCCTAAGGTGACCCCTTACGAAGTCAGAAAAGGCATTCCACACTTCGGGGGCAGTGGCGGACATTTGGTCTGCCATGGGAAGAAACTCGGCAAGTTTGCTTATCCGTTTTTATGTGATGACTTCGGTTATCTGTGCTATGCAGTCATCGCAGACACGATTAAGGGTTGCCGCCTGCCGTCAGGGAAATATTGGATGAGTGTTATTCCGTACTGCACCAACAAGAATGATGGCCAGTGCCAGAACGGCTATCGCGCGTTTGTAACCAACGACGACGGCGCCATGGCACACAGATATGGCCCACTGGAGCCGGCGAACAACTCGTTCTTTAACTCCGTCTTCTTCGGCGCGAATTGGGAACCGAGTTCGGAGCAACAGTCCAGCTCCCGCTTCAGCGTTGGCGTCGAAGGCACAGAGAAATAGAATTCAAGCGGAGGTTGTCTCATGAAGACAATGCTTTTTGCAGTGGCGCTGATGGCAGTGCTGATTACAATCTCCGCGGCGCAGGACAGCCGTTTGCCGCAAGCTAGCTTAGATCGCGAATTGGATCTCCAAGCGCCAGCCCAGACAGCGGTTCGCGGCAATCAACCCCACCACGACCCAACCCCGCCCGACTATTGCAAGCCCTGCTTGTTCTACGCCGGCGATTTCGATTCAACTGCCAGCGATGCCAACGGTCTCGCCAACGAGGTCGATGTCACCGTCAGCACGGGTGCGGCTGTCTACACTCCTTTCATTGTTCCCAAAGGAAAAACTTGGACAGTTACGGGCCTGTTCACTAATAACTTCATGGCGAGCTATACCCTTGATCCGCGAATCATCCCTTATGAGGTCCGGAGGGGTATTCCCAAGGCTGGAGGCAATGGGGGGCAGTTGGTCTGCCATGGCAGAAAACCCGGTACTCTGGTCGATCTGTCAGTATGCGAGTGGTATCAGTGCTACGCGACGATCGTAAGCAACATCAAGGGTTGCCGCTTACCTGCCGGCAAATACTGGATGTCAGTCGTGCCTTATTGTACGAACCCCAGTAGTTGCGGCGACTGGCGTGCCTTTCTGTCCAACGACGATGGCGCGATGAATCACAGGTTCGGGCCACTCGAACCCGCGAACAACTCGTTCTTCAACTCGGTTTACTTCGGCGCGAATTGGGAACCGAGTTCGGAGCAACAGTCCAGCTCTCGCTTCAGCGTCGGCGTGGAAGGCACAGAGAAATAGACATCAAAGATAGGCCGGACTATGAAGAAGACGATGCTTCCTGCAGCGGCGTTGATGGCCGTGCTGATTCCCATTGCCGTCGCGCAAGACGGCCGCCCCATGTCTCGGCCCTTTTGCGAGACATGGGAACTGCTCCAGCCCTCGCCGCCAAAGAACCCAGATTCCTTGTTTCGCTCGGAATGACAACGAACAAAACTTGCGAATAGATGCTGCGAACTACTTCACAGCGTCAGCGGTTTTATCCGCGGCTTTCTCCACGCCTTTGCCAGTGTCCTTCGCACCGGTCTTCACGGCGTGTCCAGTTTTGTCCGCAGCCTTTTCCGTTGCGTGTCCTGTCTTCTTTGCCGCTACCTTGGTGTCGTGACCGACGGTCTTCGTCGCATGCGCAGTTTTGCTGCCAGCCTTATCGGCTCCCTCGCGGGTGTCGGCTGCACCTGTCTTGACTGCGTGCCCGGTTTTCGTCGCCGCAGTCTTGGTCGCGTCTCCAGTTTTGTCTGCAGCCTTTTCCGTGGCGTGTCCAGTTTTCTGGGCCGCCACTTTGGTATCGTGACCCGCATCTTTGGCGGTTTTGTCGGCGTCGGTGGCGACATCCTGACTAAAGACGAACGATGTCGCTCCTAATAACAGTGCAGCAAGAATTGTTACCAATTTGAATTTCATATGGCCTCCTTGGTCCAGGATTTAGCGGTTCGGGAAGTATCTACCATCTCGGAAACAAACGCAACGACGTTTGTTGCGGATAGTACTTCGAATTTCGGACCAGAACGTTTGTCACTTTCATTCCAATTCCCCCTCAAGTACGGTGAGCATCTGGTCCTCTACGTCCCACTTTTTGAGAATCGCGAAAATCGTCTTGGAAGCAAATCCTGCCCTTACGAGCTGACGAAAAATCCGGGCCGCTTGCTTCTGATCTTTGGGCTTCACCAGACGCTTGCGCTTTAAGTACTCGCGCGCCTGGGTCTCGTCGCTGACTTCGTCATAGACTGCGTCCACTGCCTTGTCGATAACTTCGCTGTGGACGCCTTTCGCTTTCAGATCTGTGATAACCCGCCGCCGGCCAAATTTTTCGTTATCGCGGCGGAAGGAAGAATATGCATCCGCATACTGTGCATCATTCAAGTAGCCACGATCTTTGAGCCGGCGGATGACCAGTTCCATCAGCGTCCGTCCGTATTCCGTATCAGCATCAACCCGCGGCCGCAACAGCCGCTTGAGTTCAGCGACCGAGCGTGCGCGTCGACCAAGCGCACCGACTGCATATTCGTAGAGCTCGTTTTCGGATTCAGTCTTTCTCGGGCGCGCAAACGCCATGGCGTTAACACCTTACCGTGCGTTAACAGGACGTTAAAACTGCACAACACTACATTACGACTTTTTACTCGTGCTGTGGTGACAATGGGAACTTTACGGCGTCTATTTCCGTAATAAGAACTGAGAGAGGATGTCAGTCATGCTTACCATCAACGTAGAAAAAACGGGCGATGTAGCAGTAATGAGATGCGCGGGGCGCATCGTGCGCGGAAACGAAGTTTTCACGCTGCGGAACGCGGTATTTTCAGCGAAAAACGTTCGCATTGTGGTGATCGATTTATCTGATGTGGAAATGCTGGACGCGGGCGGTTTGACCACGCTGCTTTCCTTGCGGGAGTGGGCTCGAAGCCGCAACGTTCAACTGAAGCTGGTGAATCCTTCGCATTTTGTCAACGAAGTTTTGACGCGTACCGGACTCGATCATGTATTCGAGATTTCGACATTCGAGCACGCGCTCTTCGTCCTTGCCGCGCCGAAATGTCATCACTTGAAATACGCGGCGGTTTGCTAACTGCGTTCTTCACCGGGGCTGGAACTGTAATTCGATTGAATGTCGAGTCAGCTCTGGCCCTCCTCCGAAATAAAAAAGGGCACGCCGGGCGCGCCCTGGAACGTTTCAGGAGGATAGAATCAGCGGCCGCCGTAGCCGCTTTGTTGCATGGCGTTTTTGGAAATATCGCTGGTCGAAGAGATGCCCTGCATGCGCAGCTTGAAGTCATCAGCATTGGAAGCGCTTTCCAATGCGGTTTCGTAGTTGATCAACCCTGCCTGGAACAAATCCCATAACGATTGATCGAAGGTTTGCATGCCATACTGCGAAGTTCCTGCGGAAATCGCGTCCCGAACCGCGCGCGTCTTTTCCGGCACGAGGATACATTCCCGAATGTAAGCCGTGTTGATCATGACCTCGACGGCGGGAACGCGGCCGTCGCCATCGCAGCGCCTGACTAGGCGCTGGCTGATTACAGCGCGCAGAACCGCAGCGAGCTGCAGACGAATCTGTTTCTGTTCGGGCGGTGGGAACACGGCAATGATTCGGTTGATGGTTTCGACGGCATCCAAAGTGTGCAATGTGGAGAACACCATATGGCCGGTTTCGGCGGCGTGCAATGCCGTGCCGATGGTTTCAACATCGCGCATTTCGCCGACCAGGATGACATCCGGATCCTGACGCAACGAAGCCCGCAACGCTGCCGAGAAGGTTGGTGTGTCCACCTCGATCTCGCGCTGGTTTACATAACCCTTCTTGTCGCGATGCAGGAATTCGATTGGATCTTCAATCGTAATAATGTGTTCGGCGCGGGTGGAGTTGATGCGGTCCACCATCGCTGCTAAGGTTGTTGATTTACCCGAGCCAGTAACTCCCGTTACCAGAATCAAACCACGTGGCATGTCGCAAACTTGCTCAACAATTTTGGGCAGGTAGAGTTCATCCAGCGCGCGAATTTTGGTAGGAATCACGCGCAGCACCAATCCCACATTGCCTCGCTGCTGAAAGACGTTGACGCGGAAGCGGCCGAGTCCAGCCACGCCGTACGCCATATCAATTTCCGTGCTCTCTTTGAATTTTTGTTTCTGTCTCGCCGACATCATACTGAATGCCATGGTGAGCATATCTTCAGCGCTGATGCGCGGCTGGTCCGTCAGTGGCGTGAGTTCGCCATCGATTCGTAGATGAGGATAATTGCCAACTTTGAGATGTAAGTCGGAAGCGCGCCGCTCCATGGCGATGCGAAGTAAATCATCAATATTCATTCAAGGGTTCCCCAGGGATCAGTTTCTATGATGAACCTAAAGCTCAGCCAGCCCAAGATGACCTAAGTAATGGCTGGCCGAAAGGATAGCTAAGGGAAGCATCGTTCCCAAGTTGGAAGTTGGAGCACTCAACTGGATTCAGAGCTTTGGCTTTCCGATTGAACGCATTCGATCAATTGCTGCACTTGCTGCTTGTGTTCTTCGGTCCCGAGAGTGAACTGTACGCCCATGCCAAAGCCCGGATGCATACTTTGTACTGTTCCCTCGATTCGCAATTTAATGTCGTCCGTCCGCACTACCAATTGCAGTTCTGTCCCGCTAGGAAACGTCTCAGCGCTCTTGATGTAGCAGCCGCCAGAACTGATATCGGTCAAAGTGCAGCGGGTTGCGACGCTGCTATTTGTTCGATAAAGTTCCACTCCCAGGCAACATGGATGCCTTACAATGTTGCGGCGATCGGCCGCCGTCACCGACAACATGCCCAAGCCAGCGCTCAGCCTCAGGGTGGGGTCGTCATCAGTTTTTGTAGCCTGTGATCCTGAACCTGCAGCGACGGCAGACGCGGCAAGTTGCGCTTGCAACCACTCGTTCATCAACCGGCGCGATGTCTTCGGCACCTGCGCAAAACGGATTCCGACCCGCCCGGAAGGATCCTGCCACATGACTTCACCGGAAAGGCGAACCGGAGAAGTATTTCCCGGCAGTACGAAATGAAAATAGACTTTTGAGTAAGGCGGTAATTTGTTCTTAGAACGGATGGCAATGCCGTCATCACTGAGGTCCACGAGGTCTGCCGGTACATCTTCTTTGTCGGCGTAGGTGATGGAAGTATTCGCCTGCACCGGAACACGCGGACGAATGCGTCTTTCATAACGCATCAAATCGCAAGCAGCGTGCATACTGTTGGCCGCCCGTTCCTTCGAGATAGGTTTGTAAAGGACGAAGTTTGGGCCGTGCGCGGAAATAGCATCCGGAGCATCGTTCGGGCCGACGATGGCGATCGCTACCGATGATTTGTTAGCCTCAGAATTTCTCGCCCGCGCGATCAGTTCTGCCGCAGCCGGCCTGCCGTCGCAATCTACCAGCAAGGCGTCGAAATGCCGCTCCTCGACCCGCTCTGCCGCGACGGATAGGTCACCGCAGGATTCCACCTTAATCCCCAAATCTTCGAGCATTCGGCGCAGCACCTGGATTGTTGGCACGTCCGAGCACACCAGTAGCGAGGTGAGCGTCATGGTCATCGCCATATTAAATTTGTAGTAAGACGACCAACAAGTTACCTGAGTCATTGCAAATCAGCCGCCGTGACTTTGGTCATCTGGAACTTGCACGGGTAAACCGCTATGTTCGCTTGTAACCGTGCACAGGTTACTCACGGTTCGTGAGCACTGTTTGGTCGTCCCCCGGAAGGGTTAATCCATGTCCACGAAAACAGCTAGCTGGATTATCGGCGCCGGCGTACTGATGATGTTCATTGGGCTCTGTTTTCTGCCGGGCGCATTTGGCGCGCATCCTGAGCAGGATATGTTGGAGATCGGCGCGTGCCAGTTCGCTTTGGGCGCTCTAATCATGGCCGGGGGAATCTACGCCAAAGCGCGCATGCTGCAATTCGCCATCGCCTCGGGAGAACCGCGCAAGGAGCCAGCGGCCGCGAATCAAAGGGTTCGCGGGGGTTGCGATTTATGCGGAACTGAGGCTCCAGTGGTTCAATGCAAGGTTCACCAGCTTCACCTGTGCGGAACTTGCCTGGCTCAACATTATGATGTTCGTTCCTGCTCTTATATCCCTACGAGCCGCACCGCAAGCAGCAAGGGAGGCAAGAAGTTAGCGGCGAACGCGCGCGGCGCATAGCCAAAGGCTTTCTTACCTCGAAGTGCACTGTCTTGCCAAAGTTACTGGAGTTATCAGGTCAAATTACGTTACGTAGGTCCAGCTTGGTTGCCCAGTCCTTTAGTACTTTGACGCTCCCCGATCCCCTCCTTACGATGAAGTTGCATGCGGGTTAGCCAGCGACGTTTCCGCTTATGGAACCGCCTCCTTCGGCGTAACGCGCGATGAAGGACGCCAGGCTCAACCCCGAGATGGCAGATAACAAACAGGTCACGCGAAGCTTGTGTCTTAAAGCGGACCTCGGCAGAACTCCCCAGAGAAAGAAAGGGCCCATGGTGTCACGCAGAATGCGCGGATTTTCGCTAATCGAAATGATGATCGTGGTGGCCCTGATCCTTGTCGTGATCGCCTTTTCCGTAATGACGATTCGGCCCTCCCTACTGCAGAACGATCTGACCGAGGGATTCAATCAGACTTTGATGGCGCTGCGCCAGGCCCGCGATATCTCGGTGGCGCAACGGCAGATTTACTTCGTCACGTTTAACAATGCCGCTGTGCCGAACTCGATCACGATTACCCAGGGATCGACTGGAACTGTGACTAACACTTACTTTCTCCCCACCGATGTTGCTTTTGTCGCGCTCGCCGGCATCCCGATATCCCCGGCTGCGTTTCCCACGACGCCGGATGGCTTTGGCGTAGGTGCAACAGCCATCGATTTCGATCAAGGCGTAGCAGGCGGCGTAAAGAACGTTATTTATTTCTATCCTGACGGCTCTGCCGAAGACGTAATTGGGAACGTCAACAACGGTGTGGTCTATCTGGCTCTGCTGGGAAATGCCGGATATTTCAAAAGTTCGAAGGCTATCACTCTATGGGGTGCCACCGGACGTCTGCGGGCGTGGCGTCTGCAGGCAAGCGGAGCGAATTACTACTGGAGGCAACAGTGAAAGCTGAAAGCAGCACGGCTTTCAAGCCGCATATTCAACGAACGCGAGCGAGGGTTCAGTTTGATTGAGGTCATGATTTCGATGGCCATTCTAACCATCGGGCTGCTGAGTCTGCTGGGCGTATTCGGGATCGCGATGGCTTCCACCCAAGGTTCGCAGGAGAACAACACTGCGAAGCAGTTGGCCAATGAAGCCATGGAAGGCATCTTGACCGCGCGCGAAACCGCGAACATAACTTGGGCTCAGATTAACAACACAGGATCGGGCGGCATCTTCGTTCCGGGGTTCGTAGCCATAAATTGTGCTGGAGTCGATGGAATTATTGGCACCGCTGATGACGCAGCCTGCGGCCCTCAAACGCTCGAATTGCCTGGTCCGAACGGAATCTTCGCGGGAAACTGTCCTGCCGCCGGACCCGACACTTGCTTGCCACTTACCAATTTTACCCGGCAGATACAGATTTCGCCGGTGGTACAGGGCGGGGTCACCCTCACCACTCTGCGCCAAGTCAATATCACGATTCAATACACCACTCCCCAGTTCAAGATTCCGAAACAATACGTCTTGAGCACATTCATTTCGCCGTTCCGGTAAACGAGGAGACTATGGCTCGCACATCCGAAAATTCGAGTGGCGGTTTCAGCTTGATTGAACTATTGGTCGCGCTTGCCGTAGGCACCATTGTGGTGGGGGCGGCGGTAAAGTTGTTCACTCAGGGGATGAATGCCACATTCGTGGTTTCGCAGCGGGCTGAGATGCAGGAAGATCTGCGAGCGACTTCGGACATTCTGTTCAAAGATCTGAGCTTGGCGGGAGCCGGATTGCCTTCCGCGACCGGGATCGGACTGCCCTCGCAAGCGGGGAAACCCATCTACGGTTTCGCTCCCAGCTGCGCCGCCAAGAATAACTGCATACCCGGAAACGGCATTGCCTATCCCTGCTCGTCAGCGATCACACCGCCGTGCGTTCCAACTCTCTATGGACTCATTCCCGGCTATCGCTTGGGGATCGTGGTGCCAGGCAGTCCCAACCCTAGCGATGTGATCACGGTAGTCTATACCGATGTTGTGTTCGCTCTGCCTTGCTATACGATACAGACCATCACCGCGACTGCAGTAACCGTGCAGTTGCCCCCAATCCACTTCCAGCATCTTGCATTTTAACTCCGCCCTTATTAGCTCCACAGGCTGTCAACGCTGCAGCCGTGGGCTTAGTCCCTGGCGACCTGGTGATACTCCAAAGCATAGTTGGCGGAAGCTCCGCAACTGCAGTTGGCGAAGTGACAAGTGTCGTCGCTAACGGAGCCGGGAACTACACCATCGCTTTCGCTGGCGGAGACCCATTAAACATGAACCAGCCGGCTGCTACTCTCCGGCGATCTGGCGCAATTAGTGTGCGGGCCAGCGCCAGCCATGGCATGTCCTGCGAGCGCCTCGGCAACACGCATTTTTGCCATTAGTTACTACCTGTGGATGATGCCGGATCCGCTCGGCGTTGGCGTCGGAACACCAACCCTGATGCGTCAGGTAAATGGACAAACCCCCGTACCCGTTCAAGAGGGCGTGGTGAATCTGCAATTCACCTATGACACTTATAACGCGAACGGCACTCTGCTTAATGCCATCGGCGATGGCGGGTACTCTACCGGAACATCCTTCAACCTGATTCGCAAGATTAATCTGGTTCACTTAACCACGCGCAGCCAGGTTTCCGGCGTTAAGAGCGGTCTCATGATAACCAATGGCTACCAGACCTTCGACACGCAGACTTCAATCAGCGCCCGAAACCTCAGCTATCAGAACCGCTATGTCCTGACTCCGTGAGTTCAATGACGGTGGAGAAATTGGCAGAGGAACCAAGGAACGCTGTATGGCAATGAGGAGCGACACGATGCATAGCATGAAACTTGATTCACGAGGATTCACTCTGATTGCATCCCTGATGCTGATGTTGATTATGTCCGGAGTTGCAATCGGCCTGCTCATGATGGTGAACACCGAAGGCAAGGTGGGTGGCCAGGATGTACAGAACAATTTGGCCTTCCACGCTGCCGAAGGTGGTATCGAACACATGACTTCGGATCTCGCTAACATGTTTCAGAACATCGAATCGCCCACGGCAGCGCAAATTGCGGCCCTGAGTGCGGATGCGCCTCCCAACAGCGGAGTCATGAGCTATCCCGTCTATACCTTGACGGCCGCCACCAAGGCCGATGGAACCCTGTCAACCAGTTTCGGCCAGATTACCTCGGGACCATTCCAGGGCTTATACGCGCAGGTTATCCCCATCACCCTGCAAGTCACGGCAAGCACCTTTGCCGGGGCTGCCGGAAACGGGACGGTGGGTGATGAAGTGAACATGTCGCGTACGGTTGAAGTGGCGCTGATCCCGGTATTCCAGTTTGGCGTGTTCTCCGAGAGCGACCTTAGCTTCTTCGCCGGAGTAAACCTGAACTTCAATGGCCGCACCCATACCAACGGCGACTTGTACCTGGATGCCGGTACCGGAGCTACAACGACATTTCAGGATAAAGTCACAGCTTGGGGAAACGTCATTCGCACCGTACTGGCCGACGGCCTAACTTCCGCAGCCACGGCGCACCTTGGCACTGTCAACATTCTGACCACATCGCAAGGCTGTACTCCTCCCGTGACAGGCTGCCGGGCTATAGGCCAAGCCGAGGGCAGCGTTACAGGAGGTCCGGCCTCTCCACAGAACGCGAACTGGAATCCCACAATTTCAGTCGGAGATTACAACAGCTGGATTATCGATGGAAATTATGGGAATCCAGGAGGGACCGGGGCCGTACAGCTGTCGCTTCCATTTATCAACAACGCACTCGGCGCGCAGGGACAACCCCAGCCCTTTGAAATCATCCGCCGACCCCCACCGGGAGAAGTTGCCACTTCGGCTCTGGGCGCGTCACGACTTTACAATGAAGCAGAAATTCGAGTGTTGCTCTCGGATACACCCGCCGATCTTCCGGGCGGAGTTGGTGATGCCAACAATATTCGCCTGGCCAACCCCAACATCGCGGGAGCAACGTATCAGTACGGTGTACCAGCCTCAGTTCCCGCAGGTCTGCCTGCCTTGGCCAGCGGCGGTTCCTATAACACCTATTTCGCCGCCGCCACCACCGCTTATCCAGACACGAGCCAATGGAACAACACTCCACTCCCACTGGCGGGACCGTGGACTCTGCCCGCCGATTGGCCATACGTGCCGCTGCAGCCCATAGCGGCCGACATCACATTCACTAACGACCAAGGGCCGCCCGCGGCGCCGCTGACGACGCCCAACGGTGATGCGAATACCTTCGGATTACCCGGCGGAGCCGCGCCCGCAGCCCTTGGACTAACCTCTTGCCCCGGCAATCCCCCAGTTTGCCCGGGAGCGCCGGTTCCTTACTACAATGCGCCTTATCCCTATTTCACGGCTCCGCTAATAACCTCCAAAACTATCAACACCTGGAATCTGATCGACGGCTATCTGCGGGTGGAGTATCGGGATGCCGCCGGAGCCTATCATCCGGTTACGGCAGAGTGGTTGCAGTTGGGATTTGCGCGAGGCACGACTCCTCCCACCGCTCCCGGCACGAACCCGATCAATCCCAATGCAATCCTGATCCTGCAAGAACCGGCCGATCGCAATGGCGACGGGACGATTGACAATGTAGGAGCTGGACCAAGCTGTAGCAAATCGGGGGCAGTATGGACTTGTATCAAAGCCAAACCTCCCGAGGTTACGACCGACTTAGCCACGAAGTTGCCATGGTACGGCGACAGCAAGGCAGTAACGCAAAGCGTCAGTATGAACAACTGGTATCCCATCAACTTCTACGATGCCCGTGAAGGCGAAGTCCGCGATGTGAACCAGGGAAATGCAAGTTGCGCACCCGTTGGCGTGATGAATGCGGTGGAAATAGACGTGGGCAACTTGGTCAATGGCTGGCTGGAAGACTGGCGCCAGCGGCCTGTCGGTCGACCCCGTGTTTCAAAACGGATACGTTTTATACTTCTCCGACCGCCGAGGCATGCTGCCCAATCCCAACGGTACGCAAGTGGATGCCGCGGGCACGAAGACCGGTGACTCCGGTCTGGAAGACGCCGTCAACTCTGGCAGCGCAGTCGGTAAGCCTGATGGCGGGCTGGAGCCAACTCCGCCGAACAAGGTCCAGTCCCCAGAAGATGTGAACAACAACACAATTCTGGACAATTGGGGAGGAGGCAACCTTGGTCTGGGACTGGGCTATGTTGGTGCTGCTGTATACGGCAGGCACTAGTGTGAACGCCCTGATCCGCAACGCTGCCGGCGCACCCGATCCGTACTTAACCGCCGGACGCATCGCGAGCTGTGTTCCCATAGGCCAGAAAAACTGGATCAGCGGCGCCCGCCACGTCCTGAAACTGGTCGACGGCTCTCTGGGCAATGTGCCCGTCAGGTCAGACACCGGTCTGGGTGGATTCACGGTGGCCTCGGAAAATCCGGTTTACATTCTAGGAGACTACAATAGCAGCGCCGCGGATCCGACTTGGAACCCTCCGCCGTATGTGGAGCCTCCGCACGCTGCGGCGGGCGTGATTGCAGATGCGGTTACGATGTTGTCCAACAACTGGTCAGATCTCGCCAGCCTGAACAGTCCCAGCAGTGACGGAGGACGCCCGGCTACGACTACCTACTATCGAGTAGCGGTCTCCGGCGGAAAGAACATCAATTTCCTGGTCAACGGTTTGGGATGGACCGGAGCCGGCACAGGCGGAGGAATCGGGTACGACTGGGGCACGGATGGCGGATTGCACAACTTCTTGCGCCAACTGGAGAACTGGGGCGGCCAAACCCTCAATTACAAGGGGTCTATGGCAAGCCTTTACTATTCCACTTACTCTACAGGAACAGACAAGAACGGCGGTGGCACAACCTACGATCCGCCGGCTCGAAACTACATCTTCGATCCTCTGTTCACGCAGCCACAAAACCTGCCGCCAGGAACCCCGTTGTTCCGCGACATCGACAACTTGAGCTACCGGCAAAGCTTTACGCCGCGCTTAACCAGCCAATACTAAACCAAGACGCAAGCAACCCCAGCCCCGATCCTGAAAAACAGGGTCGGGGCTTTTTCGTGTGGGCGCGACCGTCTTCGCTCGTGTAGGCATCCGATGTAAAAACTTCCTGCAGCAACCTTGTAAGATATTCCAGTGGCCGCTTAGGAGGAAAAAGGCTTGGCAATCAGCGCTGTTTTCTGGGACGTTGGCGGCGTGCTCCTCAGCAATGCCTGGGATCACGAACAGCGCCAGCGTACCCTTAAACAATTCGGACTGGATGACGTCGAATTCGAGAGCCGCCATGAGATGCTGGTTTCTTCCCTGGAGCGCGGCAAGATCAGCCTGGACGAATATCTGGAGCGCACGATTTTCTATCGCCCGCGATCTTTTACTCCGGATGAGTTCAAGAAGTACATGTTCTCTTTGTCACAGCCGTGTCCGGAAACTTTGCAACTCGCGAAAGAGCTAGCGAAATCGCGCCGGTACCTGATGGCGACAATCAACAATGAATCAAAGGAACTGAATTCGTTCCGCATTCAGACTTTCGGCTTGCGGGAGATATTCAGCCTTTTCGTGAGCTCGTGCTTTGTAGGATTGCGCAAACCGGAAGAGGGAATCTATCGCCTGGCCTTGGACATCACCCAGAGGGTTCCGGAAGAATGTTGTTTTATCGATGATCGCCCGTTGAACCTCGATGCGGCGTCGAGATTAGGCATGCACGTCATCCAAATGAAGGGCACCGAGCAGTTGCGGCAGGAACTTCAAAAGCTAGGTGTCAGTGTGCAATGAGTTGCAGTCCTTGGGAGCGTGGTCGCTTATAGCCTGCCCACACGCGCCAGTTCTGCCAAATTCCAAAGAGCGTTGGCGGCCAGCAACCCCCACACGCTGGCTCTTACCAACTCGCGGTGCCGGGTCTCGAGCAGATCGGCTGCGATTCCGGCGACAAACACAAACCAGAACGGCGCTGCCATGAGTTGAAATCCAAAGCCCGGATAGTGCGGCGCCGCCAGGCCGAAGAAAAGAAATAATGCTGCGACTATCAAAGGCGCAGTGTTGCCGAAATACCTTGGCCTGCCCCACGCGAAATATGTAACCAGCGCTACCGGGATTGCCACCAGCAATACTGGACCACTTTGACCGAGCTGTGCCAGAATTCGCGTGTACGTGGTGCGAACCAGAAATGCCTTCCAGGTGATTCCCAGAAAGGTGGCGTGTCGCATACCTTGCCAAAAAACACCTGGACGGAATAAATAAGAAGCCATCAATAAAAAAAATGCTACGCCGCATGCAGCTAACCAAATTGCAACTGCTGCTCCCCGTCGCGCGGGCGCAAGATACAACATGAACGCGAGAGCGATCGGCAGCAGGATAACCAGCGAAAACTGAGATCCGATGGCTAGCACAAGCGAGAGTCCGAGCAGCAGAATGCGGCGCCAGTTCCATACCACAACTTCGCGAGGAGCATACAAAGTGTGCGCCACGGCGATGGCAGTGAAGATGGTTCCAAACGCGCCCCACGCCGCGCCCATCTCCGGAGGCGCAGAGTAGAGAGTGCTGCTGCGCAGGACTGCGGGCGAAAAACAATACAAAGCTAAGGCGATGTAGCCGCCAGCGTTTCCATAGAGTCTACGCGCCACATACCAGAGGGATGCGCCGAGGAGCAAGCCAAATATCAGGTACGGCACCCGCGCCAGCCAACCCCAATAGTGGAAGGACCCAGCTTCTGCTGTTCCTGTCCAGCCTAATAGAGGCAACGAGGCCAGCAGGTACCAGAGAGGCGAGTGATTGGCGTCGTAACCGTCATTATGGTCGATATCTGCAGGAGTCGGAGTTCCCGCCTCCATGCGTTCTACTGAAGGAGTCCCTGCGATCGATTGGCCAGTCCATTGTTGCAGCCCTTCCACTACGCGGAACAATTCAGAGGAGTCGATTTCCGCTGGCTGCGTACCCCGCGCGGGCAACCAGCCACACTGCGCCATGAACGCAAGCAGAAGCAATCCTGCCAGAATCTGGGGACGGCCAAAACGTTCGCGTGTAAGAAATTTACCCATGGAGGGACGGCGAGTGTTTTACCATGTCCGGGGACAATTGGGAAACTTGCTGCGATGGACGAAGTAAAACAAGGCTCACCGCCTGCGAATCCCAGCTCGCCAGAGCAGCGACTCACTCCGCCTGATGCCGAGTTAACTACAGCATTGCAGCATCCCTCGCTCGAGCCAATCAACACGATTTTCTTTGGACACCAAGGATTGCGCCCCGGATGGCGGCTTCTGCTCTACGTGGTCATGTGGAGAGCGCTTCGCATGCTGTTGGGCATTGCCCTGGAGAAAATCGATCCCCACGTGCGTATCAAACTGTGGCTCGACTTGATCACGGAAGTGGGATCCTTCGGCTCAGTCGCTATACCTGCGCTGGTGATGGGATGGATTGAACGTCGTCCTTTTGGCGAGTACGGCTTTCCCCGACGCGGCGCCTTTGGGAAGTCATTCTGGGTAGGCACGGGATGGGGTATCGTCGCGATTTCCGCCCTGATATTTGCCATAGACGGAGTGGGCGATTTTTCCCTGGGACGGCTGGCTCTACACGGCGAGCGCATTCTTAAATTTGCAGCGTTCTGGGGAGTGTTCTTTATTGCAGTCGGCCTATTCGAAGAGTTTCTGCTGCGCGGTTATACCCAATTCACGCTGACTCAAGGCATCGGCTTCTGGCCTGCGGCCGTACTGCTTTCCACCATCTTCGCAGCTTTGCACTATGGGAATCCCGGAGAAACCTGGGTCGGCTTGCTGGCAGTCGCTGTCATCGGACTTTTCTTCTGTCTGACCCTTCGACGCACGGGAGATTTGTGGTTCGCCGTCGGCTTTCACGCTTCTTGGGATTGGGGCGAAAGCTATCTGTACTCCGTACCTGACAGCGGTGGCATGGTGACCGGCCATCTGCTGCGTTCGTCGTTTCATGGATCGTCATGGATTACCGGGGGTTCGGTCGGGCCAGAAGGCAGCGTGCTGGTGTTTATCGTGATCGGACTGACCTGGCTAGTGTTTGATCGAGTGTACCCGCACGCGAAGTATCAAGGCTGAGGCGTCGCAGATTCAGATGTCGGATTCATTTCCGCCGCTTGATTCGGGCGCGGATCCACACCGCCAAAGCTTTTTCGCTCAGGTTTCCTGCGGCTACGTCGATAATAGTTTTGACCGCGTCGACTTCCTCGACTTTGAATTCAAATCCATTGAGTTCAAGAAAGAGTCCGATGGCCAGAAATCCAGCTCGCTTGTTTCCGTCGCTAAAGGGATGACCGCGAATGAGCCCGAAACCGTAAGCCGCTGCCAGTCGTGCCACGTCGGCTCCGCGTTCGTAAGCATGGACGTTTCTGGGACGAGCCAACGCTGACTCCAGCACCGCTTCATCTCGTATGCCCCACAGTCCTCCGTGTTCAGCGAGGCTCTCGGCGTGGAGCAGCAGTAGACCACGCTGGTCTAGCCAAACCGGCTTTCTCACTTCGCCAGCGCGCGGAAAACGCTGCGGTACTTACTCATGAATTCCCGGCCAAGGTCGAGTTGCTTCTCAACCTCAGGATCGTATGGAGTGAGCAGATATCCGGCGGGCGTTTCTATGGCGAACAGCGTATCGTCCTTCTTGGCCCGCAGCCGCACCAGCATTTCTTTTGGCAACACCAGACCTGTGGATGTGCCTACGGATCTCAGCTTTAGCTTCATAAAAAGATTCCTTGGATACCCATACATATTATAATAGCACGATTGGAGATGGCAACGGCCTTCGGCACATAAGCCGAACCTTCTGGGTGACTGCCGAGCTAGAGACCCGGCCGCAGGAATAAACTAAATATCCAGGTTCTTCACGTCCAGAGCATTGTCTTCGATGAACTTGCGGCGGGCTTCCACGTCTTCGCCCATCAGCGTGGTGAAGATGGTTTCGCACTCGGCGATGTCTTCGAGCTTTACTGACAACAACGTGCGCCGCTCCGGGTCCATAGTGGTTTCCCACAATTGCTGCGAGGTCATTTCGCCGAGGCCTTTGTAGCGCTGCACGATGTAATCCTTGCGGCCTTCTGCCAGGACGTAATCGAATAGATCGCGCGCGTTGGATTTTTCGACGAGTTGCGGCTCGGGCTTCTTCTTCGCGGCAGCTTTTATGGGCGCGTCTGGAACGGCTTTCTTCGACGTTTTATCCCCATCCGCCTCATTCTCGGTTACATCGTCAGTTCCAGAAGAACCCTTGGCAACCGTCTCGATGACAAACGGCGGTTCCATGTAAGGTTCGATCTGCTTGAACTTCGAAAGCAACTGCCGGTACTCGGCCGTGGAAGCCAGTTCCCAGTTGATCAGGTGTTCGGCGCCTTGCGAATTCACATAGCGCACTTCCCACAGATTGTGTTCCTCGTCGAAGCGGCTTTCAACTTCTTTGAAGCTGCGTTCTTTTTGCAGCTTCTTCAATTCTTTTTCCAGCTTCTCGATCTTTTTGGACGCGGTTTTCTTGTCGCCTTCGAAATCAACTCGCTTGGAAAGATCGAGCTTAGGCAGAATTTCGGTCACGCGCTCGTCGCGCAAGCGTTTGTCGACCTTATCGAACAATTTGAGATATTCATCGAGGACGTTCATGAATCGCGACAGATTCGCGCCCTCCAGCTTGGCTGCGCCCTCGCCATAACGCACGATCAGGCCGTCGGACGCGCGCTTGACTAACACTTTCACGTATTCGCGATCGTCTTTGATGTACTGCTGCGACTTGCCCTTTTTGATCGAATACAGCGGAGGCTGCGCGATATAGACGTGAGCTCGCTTAATTAACTCTTGCATATGTCGGAAGAAAAATGTGAGCAGAAGCGTGCGGATATGGCTTCCGTCTACGTCAGCGTCGGTCATGAGGATGACTTTGCCGTAGCGCAATTTGCTCGCGTCGAAATCTTCCTTCGAGATACCCGTACCCAGCGCGGTAATCATCGCGCGAATTTCTTCGTGCGCCAGCATTTTGTCGTAGCGGGCTTTCTCAACGTTGAGGATTTTGCCCTTGAGGGGCAGGATGGCCTGGAAACGCCGGTCGCGTCCTTGCTTTGCGGTACCGCCTGCGGATTCACCTTCGACGAGAAACAGTTCGCAACGCTCTGGCTGCTTCTCCGAACAATCCGCCAGTTTACCGGGCAGGCCGCCGCCATCGAGCGCGCCCTTGCGGCGGGTCAGGTCGCGAGCTTTCCGAGCAGCTTCACGCGCGCGGGCCGCATCGATCGCCTTGTTGATAATCTTTCGTCCGACCGTCGGATTCTGCTCGAGGTACGCGCCCAGGCGTTCATTCACGAACGCCTGCACGACGCCAGCAATGTCGGAGTTCAACTTGCCCTTGGTCTGGCCTTCAAACTGAGGCTGCGGCAGCTTAACGCTGATCACTGCCACCAAACCTTCGCGCACGTCGTCGCCAGTCAGATTTTCTTTTACGTCTTTAAACAGACCCATCTGCTGGCCCGCGTAATTGATGGTGCGGGTCAGCGAAGTGCGGAAGCCGGAAAGGTGCGTGCCGCCATCGACTGTGTTGATGTTATTAGCGAAGCTGAAAACGGTTTCCGAGTACGCATCGTTGTATTGCAGACCAATCTCCATGGCCACGCCGTCACGCTCGGCTTCCATATAGATGGGCTTGTCATGCAGCACCTGTTTGCCCCGATTGAGATGCTTGATAAATTCCGCGATACCGCCGTTGTATTTGAATTGCGCTGTCTTGGGGTCGCCCGTTTTCGGATCCGTGGTGCGCTCGTCGGTGAGCGTGATCAGCAATCCCTTGTTCAGGAACGCCAGTTCACGCAGGCGTTGCGCCAGGGTGTCGAAGTTATATTCGGTTACGGTGAGAATGCTCTTGTCGGGCAGGAAGTGAACTTTCGTCCCCCGCTTCGTCTTCACCTCGCCGGCCTTTTTCAGCTTGCTGGTCGGCTCACCCTTGGAATACGTCTGTTCCCAGGTAAATCCATCGCGCCAGATTTCGAGATCAAGTTCTTCGCTAAGCGCGTTCACGCAGGACACGCCAACGCCGTGCAGGCCGCCGGAGACTTTGTATGACGACGCATCGAACTTGCCGCCAGCGTGCAACGTGGTCATGACCACTTGGGCGGCGGGAATTTTTTCTCCGTCGATGTCCATGGAATCAACTGGAATGCCGCGGCCGTTGTCGACTACCGTAATCGAGTTGTCGATATGAATCGTGACGTCAATTTTGTCGGCGTATCCCGCGAGCGCTTCGTCCACCGAATTGTCTACGACTTCATAGACCAGATGGTGTAGGCCAATCTCGCCGGTCGACCCGATGTACATGGCAGGGCGTTTACGCACGGCTTCCATGCCGCCCAGCACTTTGATGGAATCGGCGGTGTAATCGCCATTACCGTTAATTGGGTTGGGGCCGCCGACGCGATTTTTCGTATCGACGATTGCCGCGCTATCGATTTCTTTGGTCGCCATTCAGCTCCGGTGGAAAGGCCAGATTTGAGCTCTGGCCGGACGCGCATTCCCCTGTCCCTGAAATGAGGTCAAATGACTGAATTTACTAACACTTACGGGACGAGAATGTATAACAAATTATACCACAGTTCGGCCCAACTTCGGAGTCGGAATCGAGGCGGTAAATGGTGACACACGTTTCACTTAGGAACGGGCTTCTGCTCGTACTTAGGGACCGAAATCAGCTTGGTTGCAGCTTCATTTGGAGGAAGCAGTGGATCCTGTTCGGTCAAACTTTAAACTCGCGACCAACTCGTCGACTTCATCCTCACTGCCGCCAATAAAGGTTAAGGAAATCACATAACTTTTCTCAATCATTACCAGAGTGCTTTGGCTCATAGTCAACTTGCCAATGGCTTTGCTGAAGTCGCCGCGCACCAACTGCACGGTTCCCACGCGAAAGTCGTATGGCTCGTTAACCACGGTTAGACCTTGGGCCTTGGTCAACTCGGTCAGCGGTCCAAAATATTGTTCAGCGCTTCGCAAACCAGGATACGAGGACGCAGGTTCGGCCGCGATCACAACCGCCGAATTGACTGAGCCTCCGGTGGACTCGGGAGGACGTTCGAATACGGCGAGCAGCACGAGTGATTTCTTAGATTCCGGAGCCGAACCGTCGGTCGAATCTTCGCTCATTTCCTTGGTTCGATCTACCCAGCCGAAGGGGATTTTGTAAGTGAATGCCAAAGAGATGTTGCGGTATGCATGATCAGAGATAGTGCCGGTATCAACGGTCGCAACCTTTGCGTTCGTGGAAGACTTGCTGGATTGTTTTAACGGTTGTTGGGCCGGCACGGCGTGGACTAGCATGCATACGGGAAGGAAGCCCGAGGCCACGTACGCACGGAATCTCATTTCTTTATGTTACAGGGCCCGGCTCGGTGAACGGTGAATTATGCGGCTTCTCTTGCAATTTTCAGACGTTTGAGTCTGCGGTTTACTATTTCCGCGTTGAATAGTTCTGGGTTAAAGCTGTCGCCCAACCAATCTCGCTGTTCTTGATATTCCGGATGCTTTGGATTGAAAATAATCTCCAGCAGTTCCTGGTAGCCGTACGGCCCGCCACAATCCTCCGGGGGACAAGAGCGCTCTCCTTCAAGGCAGCAGACCTGTTCGGGCGGCCCTTCACGGATTTCATCCACCCGTATTTCGTGTTCCCAGCCATCCCCCATGTCGTAGGTGTAAATGAAGCGCGCACCTTTGTGTACAGCAATGTCCTGCAGCATTACGCGTTTCGCGTTGACGACTCTTTGGTCAAAATCGGCCCACTCGGACACACCTTCGCCGTACTGCTGACGTCCGGCTTCGAAAAGATAGATGTGGTAGTTTTCCCATCCCATCACCTTTTGCAGGATGCTATGCAGCTTTGCCAGGGTCACAGTTCCCGGCACGACAAACCGGCGCCAAATGGGCGGCTCAATTTCCAGTAGCTTGATGCTGAGTTGATAGTTCTTCATGCGATCTGTTCCTTCGGAGATTTTGCTCTCAAGACTTTACCGAACCGGTCAGGCTGCTATGCCCATCGGAACCGGTTGGGAGCAATGGGCGCAGCGCTTCGCATCGATAGGAATCTCGCTCAGGCATTCAGGACATTTTTTCGTGGTCGGATCGGCGGGCGCGGGAGCCTTGCGCATGCGCGCGACCAGGAGATTAACTGGGGTCACTACAAAGAAATACACAGCCGCCGCTACCAGTACGAAAGAGACGGCAGCGTTGATGAAGTCCCCGATGGCAAACATGCTGCCGTTGATGGTGAATTTAATCGCCGAAAAATCCGGCTTGCCGACTATGGCCGCAATCAGGGGCGTGAGCAGATCCTTGGTGAAAGCCGCCACGACCGAAGCGAACGCTGCTCCAATGACGACGCCGACCGCCATATCGATTACGTTGCCGCGAAGAATGAACTGTTTGAATCCGCTAAGCATTGGGAAGGGCCTCCATACGGTGTGGCGGCCACTTTACGGCGGATAAAGCGTTCTCGTCAAGCGGCGTGTGATGGAGAACGGCCGTCCCGCCCGTTAGGCGCGGGACATTTTCTTTGATTAGGTTGGGAAACAACGACAAGACGCCCGGAAACGGACGAGCGAGGACGCCCGTCCTCCATTTTCAGATCCGCATTGGCATTACGATGTAGCGATACTTGTAGTCTTCGCCTTCGGCGGGGCGCATCTGTCCGGCGGACTGGGAATCTTTGAATTCCAGCTTCACTTCGCCGCCGCCGGTTGCCTTGAGAAAATCCAGAAGATATTGCGCATTGAAGCCGATCTGGATCATGTCGCCGTTGTAGTCGATTTCGAGTGAGTCTTCCGACTCGCCGGTTTCGGTCGAGGAAGCCGAGAGTTTCAGCTCGCCCTTTTCCAGACGCATCTTTACCGCGCGCGAACGCTCGTCGGCGAACTGCGCGACGCGGGAAATCGCCGCCGTCAATTCGTCGCCGTGCACGGTGATGCTTTTGTTGTTGTCCTTCGGCAGTACGGCTTCGAAGTTGGGGAATTGGCCGGTGAGTTGGCGGGAGGTCAGAAGCCGCTGGCCGATGCGGAAGAATAGTGTGGACTCGTCTTTCGCGAACTCAATTTCCTCGACGTCAGTGGAATCGAGCAACGACTTCAGTTCGTCCATCGCTTTCTTGGGAACAAGGGTTTTCATTTCGCCGGAAACGCCGGCAAACTTTTCAGCACTGCGTTCGATGTGCGCCAGGCGGTGTCCGTCGGTCGCGACCATGGTGATCGATTCCGGCTTCAGGACCATCAACGCACCATTCAGCGTGTAGCGGGATTCTTCGCTGGCGATGGCAAATCCGGTCTTGGCAATCATCGACCGCAGAACTTGCGAGGGGATCTTTACCACTGCCGCAGTCGGAAACACAGGCAGGCTAGGAAAGTTTGAGCGGGCCATGCCAACCATTTTGGTATTCGACCGGCCGCAACGAATACTGACCCAATGGTTTTCCATCAGCTTGATGGTGATGTCCGCGTCGGGCAGGAGCTTTACATAGTCATGCAGCTTGCGCGCAGGAATCGTGCAGGCGCCTTCTTTTTTTACCTTGGCTACGCACGACGTTCGCAGGCTCAGATCCAGATCGGTGGCGGTGAGCGAAAGCTTGTCGCCGGCAGCTTCGAACAAATAATTCGACAGGATGGGAATAGTGGTCTTGCGCTCGACCACGCCCTGGGTCGCCGTCAGTTCTCGCAAGAGTTCAAACTTGCTGACCGTAATCTCCATGGTGGTGGTTCCCGCCGCGGTTGCGATTGCTTCTACCGGCATAACCTGAATTCCCCCGGTCAAGTGGTGCTACTTTGAATACATCCGTTATATCAAAATAAAAACCTATAAAACCAGCACTAACAGCGGGAAAGAGAAAAAATGAGGTCCCGGCCCAAACCTGCGGTTTACCCTCCCAACTGCTCGGTCAATTTGTTGAGCAACCGGTTCAAATCCTTGTCGGTTTTGCGCACTCCATCAATTTTTTCGACCGAGTGCAACACAGTCGTATGGTGCTTGCCGCCAAACTGGCGTCCAATCTCGGGCAGGGATGCTTCGGTCAGATGCTTGGCCAGGTACATGGCAATCTGCCGCGGATATACAATGGCGCGCGAATTATTTTTCGCCTTGATCTCCACCAGACGCAATCCAAACTGCTCGGCGACCGATTTCTGAATCGACTCGATAGTGACCTTCCGGGCCTGGGAATCGATGAAATTCTTAAGCACCTGCTGGGTGTAAGGGAGGGTGATCTCGGCCCCGATGAGCGAAGAGTGTGCGACCAGACGGATGAGCGCGCCTTCCAGTTCCCGAACGTTGGAACGAATGTTGGAAGCGATGTACAACGCCACATCGGTAGGTAGGGTGACTTTTTCCTGCTCCGACTTTTTCTGCAGGATGGCAACTTTAGTCTCTAAATCCGGCGGCTGAATGTCAGCGATGAGGCCCCACTCGAAACGGCTGCGCAGGCGATCCTCGATCTCGGCCAGCTCTTTCGGAGAGCGATCGCTGGCAATTACGATCTGCTTCATGGACTCGTGCAGCGCGTTGAAAGTGTGGAAGAATTCTTCCTGCGTGCGCTCTTTTTGAGCCAGGAACTGGATGTCGTCCACCAGCAGCACATCGACATTGCGGAATTTGTCGCGGAAGCTGGTCATCTTGTCGTAGCGCAGCGAATTGATCATGTCGTTAGTGAACTTCTCGCTGGATACGTAGCAGATGGCCAACTGCGGCTGCCGCTTGCTGATCTCGTGACCAATAGCCTGCATCAGATGGGTCTTGCCCATACCGACGCCACCATAGAGGAATAGCGGGTTATAGGCCTTCGACGGACGCTCGGCGACTGCCTGACAAGCCGCATGGGCAAATTGGTTTCCGCTGCCAATGACGAATGCGTCGAAGGTGTATCGGGGATTGAGTTGCGCGGCTCCATCCCAATCGAAGCGAGATTGCGACGGATGGGTAGCAGGCGCCGGGAACCCCGAAAGGCCTCCATTATGACGGACCGGCGTCTCGGCAGGATCGTCCCCGGGCGGGACGAACTTCACTTCCTGATATTCGAGGCCAAGATTGTCGAGGGCCTCTTGAATCAGGTCGGCATATTTGTCGCCCACTTGGCAAAATTCAGCTTTGGGCACCCACACGAAAAGCGTACCGCCGCTGGAGTGACTGTAACGTGTAGGCTTCAACCAGGTATCGTAAGAGTGCCGGTTGATCTTTTTTTCCAGCGCATCAAGGATGCGCAACCACGGATTGGGAGCAAGCGTTGAACTTGAAACCGACATAAGAAATTCTTAAATGGTGCCTCCGCCCTAGAGGAGCGGGTTAGAAAGAAACTGATTGCCGTAAGAAAGAGTGCATTTCCAGCTAGTATCAAACCCCGCACAGCGGTGCGCGTTTCGCTGGAGCGAGCAAAATTTTTCAATGAGCAGGAACGGTCCGCATACTAGCACAAAAAAATTGGCTGGCGTAAAACTTCGCGAAAGATTTTTCTTCCAGTGCGAGAATTCAAAACGCGAAAAAAAAGTCTGTCAAGTAGCGAATTTATAACTGCCGCAGGCATGGTGCAGAGAATCGTAAAATCAAAGTGCTTCAAAAAAAGTGCACACCAAGAATCCCGTCTTGTGAATTGATGCGCCGGTCGAATTTGATCCGATCCCAGTTTGCCCGTCTGCCCTGCGTCATTTATACTTCTCATTCGCCTTATAGCTATTATCGCACCGACTAAAAGAATCAGGAGCAGCGAAGTTTCATGCCCAAGAGGACATTCCAACCTAACCGACGTCACCGCTCGAAGACGCACGGATTTCGTACCCGGATGAAGACCAAGAGCGGCCAAGCGGTAATCTCGCGTCGGCGCGCCAAGGGGCGCAAGCGGGTGTCGGTTAAGCCCGGCTTCCGTGAGTAGTCGATTCCCTTTTCCGGAATTGATGGCAATTCCGCAACCCGAGTTTGAATCGTGAATGAAGTCGCCGCACTTGCCAATGCAGGTGTTAATTTGTCCGGACACGGCAAACGCGCCAGATTTACTGACAGTATGCGCTTGCTCCGGCACAGCGATTTCCAGCGGGTTTACAAAAAAGGCCGCCGCCATTTCGCCGAGCACATGACCGTGTTTTATTTGTTGCGTGAACGAGGCGACGGATGGCGAGTCGGGTTTACCGTCGGCAAGGTTTTAGGCGGAGCGGTCGAACGCAATCGCATCAAGCGAAGATTGCGCGAGGCAGTTCGTTTGCAGTGGCCCGGAGTTTGTATTCCGGCCGACGTGGTTGTAAATCCGAAAAAGACGGTGCTCAAAATTGAGTTTGCTGATTTGGAGAATGAGATTGCAAGCGCTTTTGCGGTAATACAGAAATCGCTGGGCAGAAGGACCACCTAATTTCAGTTGCCACCCCGAGTTCAGTTGTCATCCCGAGCAAAGCGAGGGATCTGGGTTTTTCGCATGGGCGAGGAAACGGATGAATCTTCCTAAAACAATCGTGTTGCTCTTGCTCAGAACATACAAATGGGCGATATCTCCTGTGCTCCTGCCGGCATGCAAGTACGTGCCGTCTTGCTCCGAATACGCAATGGAAGCGGTAGATCGATACGGAGTGGCGCGCGGCGGTCTCATGGCAGTCGTGCGCGTGTTGCGATGTAACCCGTTTGCGAAGGGTGGGCTTGATCCGGTTGTGAAACCCGAAACAAGATTGCATAGTTCGGGCGTGGGTCTTCCGCAATCAAGAGACCTATGCAGTCATTGAGAAGGTAAATTTGGCAGAATTCCAAAATCCTCAGCAAGAACCAGGCATGGAGCGCCGGCTGCTCCTTGTCTTTGCGTTGACTTTTGTCGTCATTGTATTGTTCCAGCCGATACTCAAGAAATATCTTCCGCAATCTCAAGCGCCTGCCCCATCACAGCAAACCCAAGGTAAAGCTCAGGCGGCGCCACAATCTGCTTCGAGTAACCAAGTCCTGGCCGCGCAAGCAGCGGTCCCAACGCTCAACGCAGGCGCGACCAAGCAAGCGGCCACGGAATCGGAAACTGTAGTTGAGAACGATCTATACCGGATCACCTTCACCAACCGCGGAGCGCAGGTTAAGTCTTGGATTCTAAAGAAATACGACGACGACAAGGGACAGCCACTGGATCTGGTAAACAATCTAGCCGCGGAGAAATATGGATATCCGCTTTCCCTGTGGACGTACGATGAAGCCCAACGCAACAAGCTTAATTCCGCGCTTTATGTGGCTTCCAGTTCGGGCACGTTGGAGGCCCCGGCCAAAATCACTTTCGAATACGCGGACGGCGACGTAGCGGTGCGCAAGAGCTTCGACTTCAACCACACTTACGTCGTCCACGTTGAAACCTCTGTCGTCTCCAAGGGAAGTCAAGTCGCAGCGTATCCGACGTGGCCAGCGGGCTTCGGAGACCTAAGCACGGTCGCCTCTTACCACTCCAGTCAAATCGAATACCAATACAACAGCAACATCGAGCGGCTGGCCATTAAAAAGGTCAGCGGCGGCAGCACGCTACGCATACCATTCAACTGGGCGGGAGTGACCGACCAGTATTTCGCTGCCGTCTTCATCCCGGATGATTCCCAAAACTACGCTCTAGTCACTCTGCGCAACCCGCTCAACGTTCCCAAGAATCCGAAAAATCCGAACCCGCAGGATACGGCTCCTGTAGAGGTGCTGGGAGCCGCCGTAGGCAACCCAAGTCGCCCGACTGTTGCGCGATTGTATGTGGGACCAAAAGCCCTAACGACGCTGGAGTCGGTTCCCGTGCCAACCATCGTCGGCGCCGAGCAGGATCTGCGTGGGCTGATCAACTTTGGTTTTTGGGGCGTAATTGCGCGCCCGCTTTTCTTGTGGCTGCGCTGGACCTACGACTTCATCCACAACTGGGGCTGGGCGATCTGCATACAAACATTGATCATCAATCTGGCGCTGATGCCGCTGCGTATCTCCAGCATGAAGTCCGCGTTGAAGATGCAGAAAATTCAGCCGCAGATGAATTCGATCAAGGAGAAATACAAGAAGTACGGCATGCGCGATCCGCGGCGCCAGGAGATGAACACGGAAATCGGCGAGCTGATGAAGCGCGAAGGCGTCAGCCCCGTAGGCGGCTGTCTGCCGCTGGTCATCCAGATGCCGTTCCTGTTCGCCTACTACAGTATGCTGGGTTCGGCTCTGGATCTGCGGCATGCCCACTGGTTGTGGATACCCGATCTGTCATCGTCCGATCCCTACCACATACTGCCGATCGGAATCTTCATTACCATGCTGTTTATGCAACGCATGACGCCGCAGGCAGGCATGGACCCGTCACAGCAGAAGATGATGAACGTTTTAATGCCAGTAATGATGGGCTTCCTCAGTTGGAATTTCGCGTCCGGCTTGTGTCTATACTGGGCGGAAGGGAATTTGATTGCGATCATCCAGCAACTGGTAATGAACCGAACAAGTCTGGGCCGCGAAATGCGCGAGATGGCGGCCAAGCGAGCAAGGAAGAAAGAGAAATAGCATGAAGATGTGAGCTGTTAGCCTTCTGGCTTCTTGGCTTGAATCTATCGCCGAAATCCAGAGGCAGTAGCTAGAGAGCCAAGCAGCTAGGAGCCAGAGAGCTGCTTTCCGATGCCTATTCCTGACAAAATCGCAGCCGCGAAAAAAATCGATGCGCTTCTTCGCGGCGTCGTTACTCACGGCGGTCTGCATCTCAAATACCGCATAACTGTGGATCCGCCGTTGCCTGAAGAGCGAGATTGGGAGCGGCCAGAAATTCTGGTCGAGCTTTCCGGCCCTGATTCTCCATTAGTGCTGGAGCGCGGAGGCGAACTGCTGCGCGCCATCGAAACCCTTGCGATCGAGATGCTCCGCCTGCCCGGCAACGAGCACGAAAAGATCAACTTCGATTGCATGAATCAGCGCGCCCTGCGACTCGAAGAACTTCGCCTGGCCGCTGGCGTGGCTGCGGCGTACAGAGTCCGCAAAACGAACATGCCGTACGAATTCGCGCCCGATGTCGTCCGCGAACGCCGCATTGTTCATTTGGCATTGCGCGAGCAAACCGACCTGCACACCGAGAGCCAAGGCGAAGGCGGCCGTCGCTGCCTGGTGGTCTATCCAAAAGACTACAAGCGCCCCAGCAGACCTGCGCAGCGGAATCTCCCGTAGCGCCGCCGTCTCGGCGGCTGTCGTTGGGGCGTCCCGCCCGCACCCGCGTAAGCGAAATAGAACCGCTACAATCTGGCTGTGAACCTCGACGACACAATCGTCGCCATCGCCACTCCTGCGGGACGCGGCGGCATCGGCGTAGTGCGACTGGCCGGGGCAGAGGCAAAGAAAATTGCTTTACCCATGCTGCGGTTGAAGCATGATCTCGAGCCAGGACGCGCAGCGTTCGGAGAGTTGATCGAGCCGACCGATGAACATGTGGGGACAGTCGAGCAAAGCTCGGCAGGTCGCATCGACGAAGTGGTAGTCACCTACTTCGCCAAACCTCACTCCTATACGACCGACGACATCGTAGAAATCTCCGCTCACGGATCGCCCGTGGTCCTGCACCACATCGTCGAGCTGGCAATGGCCCGCGGCGCGCGCCTTGCCGAACCGGGCGAGTTCACCATGCGGGCATTTTTGAACGGACGCATCGACCTCACCCAGGCGGAAGCAGTCCGCGATCTCATCGACTCGCAAACGCTCTACCAAGCCAAGGTTGCAGCCCAGCAACTGGAAGGCGCCCTTTCTCGCCAGCTGCAACCCATCAAACAAGAACTGGTCGAACTGATCGCAGCCCTCGAAGCCGGAATTGACTTCGCCGAAGACGACGTCTCAGTTCTTCCGGCGGCTCAGATTCTTCAACGGATCGCCGCAGTTCGCGCCCCGCTCGAAGAACTCGTCGCGTCATTCAACTACGGCCACATCGTGCACGAAGGTTTGACGCTCGCCATCGTGGGCCGGCCCAATGTTGGCAAATCGAGTTTGTTTAACCGCCTGGCCGAGCGCGAGCGCGCCATCGTAACCGCGACCCCGGGCACGACTCGTGATCTGGTCAGCGAGACAGTCGCAATCGGCGGGATTCCAATCAAACTGGTTGACACCGCTGGCATTCGACGCGCCCTGGATGAGGCCGAGAGCATTGGCATCCGAAAATCCATGGAAGCCCTGGCCGACGCCGATCTCGTCTTAGTCGTTTGTGACGCATCCCAACCACTAGATGAGGAAGATCAGCAATTACTCACCCAGGCGCAAGAGCGCGCAGCTATCGTAGTGGAGAACAAGTGCGATTTGATGAACCCCGTGGGGACAGCCGCCCTCGGCTGTCGAGCCGAGCAAAGCTCGGCAAATTGCAGGAGCATCGTGCGCACCTCGGCGACCACCGGCCAGGGAATCGCCGAACTACGAAATGAAATCTTGCGTCACGTCGCGGGCGAATCGGGAGCTCTTCGCGAAACTGGATTTCTCACCAATCTGCGACATCAGGAAAAAGTCCGTGAATCAATCGCAGCCCTCGCCGCCGCCAGACTGGCAGTCGAAAATAAAATTCCCCACGAAATGCTGATGATGGATCTTTACAACGCGCTGCGACCGCTAGATGAGATTACCGGAGCTACGACCAGCGACGACATCCTGAATCTGATCTTCAGCACCTTCTGCATCGGGAAGTGATCTGGAATTCAAAATGTTCGGTTCGATTTGTGCCGCTCGGCTTTCCGAGTACAATTCAACTCCTCATGTGCACCGCCGTTCGGTCATTCGCCAAAATTAATCTCGGTCTGAGCATTGGAGGGCTTCGGCCCGATGGCTTTCACGAACTACGAACGGTGTATCAGACCATCGCGCTGCACGACATCATTCGCGTGCAGGTTGTTCGCGGATCAGGCATCGAGATTCGGTGTGAAGACCCTCGCGTGCCGAAAAACAATTCGAATACTTGCTATCGGATTGCAGAACGCACAATGGCCGCGCTCAAGGCACGTGGCCGCGCAGTAATCGAAATCGAAAAACGTTTGCCGGTTCAAGGCGGATTGGGCGGTGCGTCGGGGAACGCAGTGGCTACACTGCTCGCACTCGAACAGGAACTGAAAAAGGATTTGTCTACGCCTGAACGATTGCGGATTGCTGCGGATGTTGGTTCGGATGTCCCGCTGTTCTTGATCGGGGGAACGATCCTAGGTATCGGGCACGGCGAAGAGGTCTATCCACTTCCCGGCTTGCCCGCGATTCCATGCGTGATTGTGACTCCCGAGGTAGGAGTTTCGACTCCGAAAGCATTTGCGGATTGGGATGCAGTGATTGGGCGCGCCCCAAAACCCCACTCCGGGAGGGCTGCTGACTCCAAATTGACGCTTCCCGCTGCGTCCGATAGAATGAGTGAGTTCGGTCGCGTGCTGTCGGCGTGGCTGGGCGGCCAGTCCCAAGGCAAGTATAAGTCTGGGAGGGCTTTATCCGGTGTCCCTGTGAGCAAAGGCAGGGGCCGGGCCGAGACCCTGCTTCTCGACCTCGTCCGTACCGGGATCGAAAACGACTTTGAACAAGTCGTCTTTCCTAAGTATCCCGAATTGCATGAGGTGAAGCGTGTGCTCGAACGGGCAGGAGCGGTCTATGTCTCATTGTCCGGCTCAGGATCCGCGATTTATGGGTTATTTGCGTCTCGTGAGGCAGCCGTGAAAGCTGCAGCTCGGTTGCGCGAAGACGGCACCCCAGCAGTGGCAACGACGACGCTGACGCGCCAGCAGTACTGGAACAAGATTTTCGATTGAAGATTTCCGATTGCCGATTTTAAGCGGCGGGTTACACTAGAGAAGCCAGCCAATCGTCAACCACAATTGAAAGCGTTTCAGGAAAACTGGGCCGTCGACTAATGGTAGGTCAAGTGCCTTTGGAGCACTTTGTCTAGGTTCGAATCCTAGCGGCCCAGCCAGAAAAACAGCTTTTAGCCGTTAGCTCTTAGCCCTTAGCTTTCGTGCTGGGGTTCGAGGATTCAGGCTAAGAGCTAAAGGCCAAAAGCTAAGAGCTGAAGCTGAATCAATATGGCAACTCTTGCGACAGCGACGGATAAGAAGGCTCTGATGGGCGCCGAGGAAAAGCCGGAGCGTAAGCCTCAACGCGGACGCGTCGACGATAAGTTCAAGATCTTCTCTGGTTCTGCAAATGAGGCGCTGGCCGATGACGTTTGCGCCTTTCTTGGCATGAACCGCGGCCTAGCGCTGGTGACCCGTTTCAGCGACGGCGAGGCTTACGTACAGATTCAGGAAAACGTACGCGGCGCGGACGTCTTTGTGATGCAGCCCACTTGCCGTCCCGTGGACGAGCATTTGATGGAGTTGCTTGTGATGATCGACGCGCTGAAACGAGCTTCGGCGCGGCGCATTACCGCTGTGATCCCGTATTATGGTTATTCACGGCAGGACCGTAAGGATAAACCGCGGGCACCGATTACTGCGAAACTTGTGGCGGATGTGTTGACTACGGCAGGGGCTGATCGGGCGTTGATTATTGATCCGCATGCGCCGCAGATTCAGGGGTTCTTCAACATTCCGGTCGACCATCTGTTCGCGTCTCCGGTGTTGGTCGATCATTTCAGAAAGTTGAACCTTCCGAATCTGACGGTGGTTTCTCCGGATGCCGGCGGCGTGGAGCGGGCCCGGTTCTTTGCCAAAAAGATGGACTCAGCGCTGGCCATCGTCGACAAACGCCGGGTGGAGATGAATGTGGCCGAAGTTATGCACGTGATCGGCGATGTCAACGGCAGAACTTGCCTGGTGATTGACGACTTGATCGATACTGCTGGTACGCTGGTGAAAACCGCCAGCGCTCTGATGCAGAAGGGCGCCAGCAAGGTTTATGCCTGCGCTTCGCATCCCGTGCTTTCCGGAGCCGCGGTGGAGAACCTTTCGCAGTCTCATTTCACGGAAGTGGTAGTGACGAATACAATTCCGCTGAGCGAGGCCGCTAAAAACGAGCCGAAGATTAGAGTTTTGTCCGTTGCGGGCCTGATTGGACGCGCGATCCAGGCGATTCACGAAGAAGCATCTGTCAGCAAACTATTTCTATAGATAGGAATTAAGATTATGCCAACTGCAGTCGAAAACAATTTACTGGAAGCGCAGCCGCGAACGGCTGGCACCAAAAATGACGCGCGCCGCGTGCGTCGTGAAGGCAAGGTCCCGGCTGTGTTATATGGCGCCGGCAAAGACGCAGTGCCGGTAAGCCTTGATCCGCGCCAGGTCTCGCGCATTCTGCACTCGCAAACTGGCTACAACACCATTTTTGATTTGGCTCTCGATGGTGGCGAGCGAACCAAAGCGATGATCGTCGATTGGCAATACGAGCCCATCAAAGGGGCGTTGCTGCACATCGACCTTAAGCGCATCGCAATGGACAAGAAGATTACTGTCAATGTCCCGATCGTGCTGAAGGGCGAAGCCGCTGGCGTAAAGCAGCAAGGCGGCATTCTCGAGCAGATTCTTCGCGAAGTCGAAATCGAATGCTTGCCCGGCGATATTCCGGCATTTATTGAAGCGGATGTAAGTGAATTGGTCTTTGGCAAGGTGCTGCGCGTATCGGAACTTCCGCATCGAGACAAGCTTGAGTTCCTTACTGATCCGAACCAGCCCGTGGCCACCGTAATCTCGGTGAAGGAAGAAGTTGTGGCCACGCCGGAAGCTGTCGCCGCCGAAGCTGGAGTTACTGCCGAGCCCGAAGTTATCAAGAAGGGCAAGCAGGAAGCCGGTGAAGAAGGCGCGGAGCCTGCCGCGGAGAAGGCCGAGAAACCGGAGAAGAAGGAAAAGAAATAACTTTTTTCACCACGGAGTCACAGAGACACAGAGAAGGCGCGAGCTTGCAAAACAGAAAAATGAAATTTTTGGTTTCTCTGTGACTCTGTGCCTCTGTGGTGAACAGGCGTGAAACTTATTGTTGGGCTGGGCAATCCGGGCATTGAATACCAGTTCACGCCTCACAATGTGGGATTTCTTGCTATCGACCGAATTGCAAACGAATTCGGGGTTGACGTAAGGAATCGTCAGTGCCGCGCGCTGACTGCACGGGCAACGATTGGTTCGCAGACGGTTCTCTTGGCCAAGCCCGAGACCTTCATGAACCTGAGCGGCATCTCGGTGCGTGAGTTGGTCAGCAAGTACGAAATCAGGCCGGAAGAAGACCTGATCGTGATTCAGGATGAGCTTGATTTTCCGTTGGGCACGCTGCGAATTCATACCCGGCGGAGTTCGGCCGGGCATAACGGGATTGAGTCCATTATCAACGCTCTGGGCTCAAAGGATTTTTTGCGAATCCGGATGGGAGTTGCTCCGGATCGTAAAGTCGAAGACGGAATGAGTTATTTGCTTGCGCCTTTTCGTAAGGCGCAACTCAAAGTCGTAGATGAAATGCTCGATGTTGCAGCCGATGCCGTGAAGGCAATTTTGAGCGACGGCGCGGCGGCAGCGATGAACCGCTTCAATCGGAAGATTGAGCCGGAACAAGATTAGCCACCGATATGCGCGGATGAACACGTATCTACTTGAAAGCGATTCGTGCTGATTGCGAAGATTGGTGCGGCAGATGGAGACAATGAATGAATCGTACTTATGAACTGATGTTCATCGTCCGCCCTGATATGGCGGAGGAGGAGCAGGACAAACTTATTTCCACGCTGGAGACGGCGGTCACTTCCTCGTCTGGGCATGTAAAAAGCGTGGAGCGTATGGGCAAGCGACGTCTGGCTTACACCGTCCGGAAATTTCACGACGGCATTTACGTGCTGCTTACCGTCGAAGGCGGCGGTGGTTTAATTCATGAACTGGAGCGCCGTCTGCGCGTCACCGAGCCGGTGATCAAATTCCTCACCGTGCGCATCGATGAAGAGCAGAAGCGTCTGGATAAGATCAAGGCCATCAAAGACGCCAAGCGTAAGGCGGCAGCACCGGCGCCCGCGGCTGAAACTGCCGGAGAAGCTCCGGCGGCAACAGCATAGAAACCGTCGTTTGGTCGATGGCCCGTGGTCGTTGATCACAACGAAGCGGAAGCCAACGACCAACGCCCAATGACCAACGACTGATTTTAAGGAGCATCATGGCTGACGAAACTAGATCATCTGAATCATCTTCTGGCGGCGACCGCCCCGACCGCGGCGAACGACGTCCCTCTTCACGGCCTGGCGGCCCTGGCGGCGGCCGCGAGGGCGGTAGTGGTGGCCGTAAGTATTTTCGTCGCAAGAAGGTTTGCAAGTTCTGCGTCGAAAAGATCGAGGCTATCAACTACAAGGACATTCGTTTGCTCGCGCAGTTCGTCGCCGAGAGTGGCAGAATCGTCCCGCGGCGACTGACCGGCGTTTGCACGCCACATCAACGACGGCTGTCATTGGCGATCAAGCAGGCACGCAATATTGCCTTGCTGCCTTTTGCCGGACGCGCCGCGTAGATTTCTCAAGCAGCACTCCGGGTAAAGACGTATCTAGGTACGTCTCTACTAGTACGAAATCAAAATTGGGAGTCATTTATGGAAGTTATTCTTAAAGAAGATGTGGCGAAGCTCGGCTCGCGTGGCGACGTGGTGAAGGTCGCCGAAGGCTTTGGCCGAAATTATCTGCTGCCGCGGAAGCTTGCTATCGAGGCTTCGACCGGCAACAAAGCAGTAATCGCGCAGATGAAAGCCGCATCAGTGCGTCGTTCGGCCAAGGAAAAATTGCAAGCGGAAGAATTAGCCAAGCAATTCGACGGTTTGTCGGTTTCGTTCCAACGCCGCGCTGGAGAGCATGATCAGCTTTTCGGTTCTGTCACGTCCAGTGACATTGGGGACGCACTCGAGAAAAAGGGGTTCAATGTTGACCGCCGCAAAGTCCAGCTGCACGAGGCGCTGCGGACTCTCGGGGAGTTTATGATTCCGGTCAAGCTGCATAAGGACGTGACCGCGCATCTCAAAGTGGTCATCGAAAAAGAAGCTGCGGAGTAAAACAAGAAATGAAGGACGGGCGTCACGCCCGTCCTGAAGCCAAACGGACGAGACGCCCGTTCTCCATCGAACCCCTTCTGTTAGAGCTGTTTATTGTCAGCAAGAATCCTGCCAGACTCCTATAATTCCTGCTCACGGTTGGACTTTTGGGCCGTCCATAGCTATGCGACCGGGAAGAACGGCAATGGCGTCCCGGCGCAGTCGAGGATAAAAGAAAAATATGCCGGCCGACGCGTGGGCTGTGCCTTTTGCAGGTAGCGAGTGCTCCTATCCGGTGGTAAGACGGGACCCGAGGGAAGCAGCTGGCGAAATCCAGGAACCCCAATTACGGGGCGATATGGCTGAGCAGGGTTCAGGGCGCATTGACGATACGTTATTGGTCCGCGACGCGCAGCGCGGCAATCGTGCTGCCTTCGAGGAGCTCGTGCGGCACTACGACCAGGCGGTGCTTCGTCTTGCCATGCACCTCACCGGCTCGGAGCACGAAGCCCAGGATGTGTATCAGGAAGCCTTCTTGAAGGCGTACAAGAGCATCGCGAATTTTCGTTTTGAGTGCTCCTTCTACACCTGGATTTATCGCATCGTTACTAATCTTTGCCTCGATCACTTGCGCAAGAGGCAAGTGCGCAAGGAAGACGCCCCGGTTGCCACGGACGCGAGCGGAGAGCAATACGATGTACTCGATCAGGTTCCCGACGGCCGGGCAGGCGCGAATCCTGAGCGAGACCTCATGCGCCGCGAGTTAGGTAAACGCATCGGTCATGCGCTGGAGAAATTAACTCCGCGGGAACGTATGGTTTTTGAGTTGAAGCATTATCATGGCCTCAAATTGCGAACGGTAGGTGAGGTCTTGAACACGACAGAAGAAACGGCCAAAAACACGCTGTTCCGCGCCACGCAGAAATTACGCGGAGCGCTGGCCGACATGAGATAGGTGTAGGCGCGGGCGTCTCGCCCGTGCAGTCGAGCGAGGCTCGACGAGAGGGTGCAACTATGAAATGCGAGTGGGTTAAAGAAAATATTCTGCTGTATGTTTACAACGAACTGCCGGACGATGCCCGTTATGAACTGGAAGCACATCTGGCGCGCTGCGCGGACTGCGCTGCTGAGCTCGATACGACGCGCAAATTCCACGCCATGCTCTCAGAGTTACCGGTCCAGGAGCCCTCACCCAATCTGGTAACGGCCGCCCGTATGCGACTGCAGGAGGGTCTTGAAACGGCCGAGCAGGACCGCTTTTGGCATCGTCTGATATTCGATCCCGCCGCCTGGCTTCGCCAAGTTCGCTTTGCTCCAGCTTTGGCTGCAGCTATTTTCATCGTGGGTTTTGCCGGCGGCATCGGAACCACATACAAATTTCTCAGCAGCAGCGGTCCGATCAACTCTGCTGCCTCGAGTACCGCCCCAGCCGAATCTTCCATCACCGGAATTCAATCGATCACGCAGGATCCCGGATCAAACCACATCAGCATTAAATACAACACCGTTTCCACCCAAGAAGCACAAGGTTCGCTCAACGATCAGCGCATCCAGCAACTATTGCTTTTTGCGGCCAGCAACAACTACAACTCCGGAGTGCGGATGGATTCCGTCGACCTGCTGACGCAGGAGCCGAACAACACTCATGTTCGCGAAGCTCTGATCTATGCCCTGCGCTACGACTCGAATCCCGGAGTGCGTCTGAAGGCGTTGGACGGCTTGGGGGCTTCCGTGAAAAGCGATGCTCGCGTACGAAATGCGCTGCTCGAAGCTTTGGTGCAGGATTCCAATCCTGGCGTCCGAACTGAAGCTCTGCATTTGCTCGATCCGGTGAGAGGCGACAGCAGCGTGCGTTCAGTTTTGGAGAAGCTCGCGCAGAGCGACCAGAACCCCTACATTCAGTCGCAAGCTCGGTTAATGGTTTCTCAATTGCCAGAATTTGATTAGGCCGGTTGCGGTTTGGAGCCAAACCGGAGCACTGACAAGCAACAGAAAGGTAAACATTGAAGCAAATATCCAAACTCGCGGCTGTACTGTTGTTCATCTTGCCGCTGGCAAGCGCGCAACAGGGCCGCGTATACGGCGAGGGCGGCAACTGGACACAGGAGATCACCGGATCTCTTGCGGGAGTCAAAAATTTAAAAGTCAAAGTGGATATGGGTTCGGTGCGCGTGCAGGGTGGCTCGCAGCAGGACATCAGCTACGTAATTCGTAATCATTCCAACGGCGGTTCGGAAGACAGAGCCCGGCGCGATTTCGATTCCTACAAGATCAACGCTTACGTTCACGGGGACACGGCGTGGATCGTGGGCGAATGGGAGGGCGGCAGAGCCCACAACTTTTCCGGAGACTTTAACATCAACGTTCCACGCCAGATGGATGAAGTCAAAATCGAGACTGAAGGCGGCAACGTCAGTGCCAACGGTGTCACTGGACGGGTTGATGCACAGAGCGGCGGCGGCACCATTCGTGTTGACGACATTGGGGGCAAGGTCAACGCTGAAACCGGCGGCGGCAGCATTGAAGTGGGCAGCGTCGCTTCTGATGTCAGCCTGCATACCGGCGGCGGTTCCATCAAGGTCAATTCGGCCAAGGGTAAGATTGAAGCCGAGAGCGGCGGCGGCAGCATAAATATAGCCTCCGGTTCACAAGACGCCGTGCTGGAGACTGGTGGTGGCAGCATTCAGGTGGAGCGCTGCAGCGGAAGGGTCAAAGCCAGCACCGGTGGCGGCAGTATCGATCTCGGCGATATCGGCGGTCCCGCGGAAATGGAAACTGGCGGCGGCAGTATTCGGCTGACTTCCGCAAAGGGCACCGTTCACGCCGAGACCGGTGGCGGCAGCATTGAATTAAACGGCGTTCCATCCGCCCACGCTGAAACTAGCGCCGGTGGCATCGTGGCAAAGTTTGTCGGCTCCAACGGCGAGCGCCACGACTCGCAGCTTGAAACTGCGGCAGGTGACATCACAGTCTATCTGTCGCCCAACGTGAACATCAGTGTCCGTGCTTCGATCGACGTTGCCAACGGCCACAGTATCCGGTCGGATTTCCCCGAGATCAAGGTCATCAGCGAGGGCGGCGACTATGGCCCAAAGACAGTCACTGCCGAAGGAAGTCTGAATGGCGGCGGCCCGGAGCTCAAAGTGAGCACCACGACTGGCGACATCTGTTTCCGCCGGGCGAACCACTAAGCGTCAAGAGGTAGAACATGCGAACCTTAATCCTGATGACGGCTGTGATGCTGACGATTCTAGCCGCACCAAGTCCTGCAACCGCCGCTAGCGCTGGCGACTTCAACGGTTTTTCCAGCGAGGACTGGGGCAGCGGTTCTTATCTTGGGGTAGATACACGTGATATTACTCCCGATCGGCTGGCACCGCTTCACTTGAAAGATGAGCGCGGAGTAGAAGTCACCATGGTGGATCAGGATGCTCCCGCAGGTAAGGCTGGACTCAAGGAGAATGACGTTATTCTGACGATGAATGGAAACGAGGTCCAGAGCGTCGAGCAGTTGCGCCGCATGATTCGCGAAACTCCGCCGGGACGGGTGGTTACTCTGGGAATCAGCCGCGATGGTCAAATGATGACTATTAAAGTGGAACTGGGTGATCGCAAGAAAGATTTTGCCCACACCATGGGGTCTGATGGCAAACCATTTAAATTCAACATGCCGGTAATGCCCGCGCTGCCCGCTTTGCCTGACATGGATCTTCCGGTTTCCGTCGTGGTCGTGCACTCCGCGGCGCGCAGCGGTCTGATGGTGGAAAATCTGACGCCGCAGCTAGGAGACTTCTTCGGAGCTAAGAACGGGCAAGGCGTCCTGGTTCGTTCGGTTGAAAGAGGAAGTCGCGCTGATAAAGCTGGCTTTCGCGCCGGGGACGTCATCGTCAAGGTAAACGGCGAAGCGATTCACGACAGCGGCGACTTCAGTCATGCCTTACGGTCGCGTAAAGACAACACCGCCAGCATCAGTTTCATTCGGGACAAGAAAGAGCAAACGGTTACGATTACCTTGCCGGAGCATAAGCAATCAGAACTTCGCGAGAGTCTCGACATAGAGGTTCCTGCAATCGATGCCAAAAGTCGCGAGGAACTGAGTCAGCTCAACAGCGAAATGGCTCATCTCAAACCGGAAATGGAAGAGGCCATCAATCGCCAGCTTCAGCAAGTTAAACCAGAAATAGAGCGACAGACTCGGGACGCACAAAGACGAGCAGAGCAGTTCAAGCGGCAAATGCGCGATCTGCAACGGGAGTTGCGCGATCACCAGCGAGAGATTGAAAGAGAATTACGCGATGCATTAGCCGGGTCCAGCACCGAATTTTGATGTAGGGCGGACACTCCTGTCCGCCGTAGTTGATTTTTGATTGTTAACTCCGAAGATCAAGTCCAAAACAGCGGACAAGAGTGTCCGCTCTACACTCTCTGTGCCAGCTTGAGTTTCGGAACCGGTGCGAGGCAAACTCGATTCCGGCCAGCCTGTTTTGCCGCATACAAGCCAGCGTCTGCAGCTTTTACCAATTCGTCGCGAGTAGTACCATGTTCGTGAAAATTCGCCGTACCCGCACTGATGGTAACCCGTCGTGGAACCCCGGGAAACTGCCAACCTTCCACTGTTTTGCGGAGTTTTTCAGCTACGCCCAAAGCATGCACTGCATTTGTCTGGGATAGCAGGACAGCAAATTCTTCGCCTCCGTAGCGGCAAAGAACGTCGATCTTCCGCAACTGCTGGTGGATAATCGAAGAAACTTGACGCAGCACCTCGTCTCCCAGAAGGTGCCCGAACTCATCGTTCAAGCGCTTGAATTTATCGATATCGATCATCAACACAGCCAGACCGCTGTTATATCTTCGTGCTCGGTCGATTTCCTCTATAATCCGTAACTCAAAAAATCTGCGATTGAAAATTCCGGTCAACCCATCCAGATACGCCAGTTGTTTTACTCGTTCAACGTAATTAGCATTTTGGATGGCGGTGGCGCAGATGTCCGCCACCGACTCCAACGACTGCGTATCGTTGACGTGAAATGCGCCCGGCTTCGCTGTATCCAGCACCAAAACGCCCAGGGTTTGTCCGAAAGAAACCAGCGGAATGCTCATGCTCGAGGCAGTTTCAAGGTATAAGCTGCAATTAGAATCTTTCGCTACGTGATTTTCTATCAGCGTCTTTCCACCCGCCAGAGCACGTTGCCAAAGTCCTTCTTCAGTCAGCATCCCGTCCTCTAGAGGACGTACGGTGAGCTTTCCGTGGCTGGCCCGTAGCACCAACTCATCCTCGTCTTTCAACAGCACCGACACATGACAGAGTTGGAAAGCCTCTTGTATGAGCAAACATACCTTGGAAAGCAGCTCCTCCAAATCCAGAACGGCCGTCATCTGCTGAGCGATAACGTTGATGGCTTCCAATTGCGACGCGCGGTGCCGCTCGAGCGCGTGCAAACGCGCGTTTTGTAAGGCCATTGACGCTTGCGTAGAAAACAAGGCCAACAGATCGATAGTCTCAGAATCGAAGTGATTGACGTTCTCACTCTGACAGTCGAGCACTCCGACCACGTCATCACGCACCATAAGCGGTACCGCGAGCTCCGAGCGCGTGTTCTTGGCGGACAAAATGTAGCGTGCGTCTTTACTGACATCGGCGGCGTAAATGGGACGTTTCTGCTGAGCCGCGGTTCCCGTGATTCCCGTTCCGATTGGCAGCCTGACTTTGTCGTGACCCGCATCCCAGCCAACTTGGCAACGTACGTAAAGTTCGTCTTTGTCGCGCAAGAGAATGGCAACATTCTGCAGGTGGAAATAGTCGCGGACGATCGTCAGTATCTGCTCGAATACTGCATCCAGATCAAATGTGGACAGCACCGCCTGGCTGGCGTCATAGAGAATGGATATCTTTTGCATTGGGTGCAGGCCAGATTCTAGCCTCCCCATTTCGTCTTATGGAGGTTCCGAAAGTAACCTTTTGTGGATGGAAGTCTAGGAACCTTTGTCTAAAATCCAGACAGGACGGCGGCGATTCACCATAGAGTCACAGAGAAAAAAGCTTGGCTAGCAATTAAAAATCTACGATTTCTCTGTGACTCTGTGTCTCTGTGGTGAAAAAGCTCAACTTTTACGACGATCAGAATCGCGCCTGCGTCCCGCTACCGTCTTGATCGTGCCGAACACTACCAGGCAGAACCAGAAGTCCACCACCATCCCCAGATCCATGCGAAATGGCTCGTGCCGCGCGGCTGGGGGAAGATACCTCTCAAGCAGAAAGTAGACCGCATTCCCAGCGAGCACCGCCACCAGCGCGTGGATGAAATTGGTTGCTCCCTTTGACATATGGACCCGCCCAGAAAACCTCTCGCGGAGTATAGTACCCGCGACGCCTCCTGCTAACATCCCTTGAGATGCTGCAACTGAGTACCTCCGTTCAATACGTCAAGGGAATCGGCCCCCGTTTGGCCGAATTGCTGACCGCAAAAGGCATTCAAACCCTTGATGATCTTGTGCATTACCTGCCTTTTCGCTACGAGGACCGGTTAAACCCACGAGGTATCGCAGAGCTGCGCCCGGGAGAAATGGCCACCGTAATCGCCGAAGTGCGCACCTCGGGGCTCTTCCGCACCCGCCGTATGCCCATCTTTCAGATGACTGCCGGGCAAGGCCGGACGCGGCTGAAGTGTATCTGGTTCAACGCCGGATATCTTCGAGACAAGTTCAAGCCCGGCCAGATCGTCGCTCTTTACGGCAAAGTCGAGGAGGATTATCGCGGCGGCGAACTTCAACTTACCCAGCCTCAATTCGAAATCATTGGCGAAGCTTCTGAGGACGGCGGCGCAGATTCTGCCGAACAGAAGCTGGCGGCATCGCTCGAAATCGGCCGCATCGTGCCCATTTACGAATCTGCTGGACAAGGCCGTCTGACCTCGCGCTGGTTCCGGCGGATCATTCACAGCGCGCTCGAAAACCTGCCGCCGGATTTGCCCGACCCAATCCCGGCCGCGGTTCGCCGCCATCTCGACCTGATCTCGCCCCGCGAGGCGTTACAGAAAGTTCATTGGCCAGTGCCTGGCGAAAGTATTCAAGACCTGCAATCTTCCCGCACCCCAGCCCACGTTCGCCTAATCTTTGAAGAGCTGTTTTTCGTAGAGCTGGGACTCGAGCTGAAACGTCGCGAACAAAAAGCTCAGACCGGTATTGCATTTAAGTTGGATGATCGCGCGCGTGCGGCCATCAAGAATATTCTTCCTTTCCATCCCACAGCCGCACAAAAACGAGTGCTGAAAGAGATCGCCTCCGACATGGAAAAACCGTATCCCATGCGCCGTCTGCTACAGGGCGATGTAGGCTCGGGTAAAACCATTGTGGCTTTTGAATCCGCAATAATTGCCATGGAAAATGGCTACCAGGTCGCGCTGATGGCGCCGACAGAAATTCTCGCCCAGCAGCACTATTTCTCAGCTCGACGCATTTTGGAAAGCGCTGGCTACCGCGTGGTACTGCTCACCGGCTCAATGGAAGACGACCGCAAACGCGAAACTCGGCGTCACATCGCTCAAGGCAACGCCCAACTCGTGATTGGAACCCATGCCCTGATCGAGCAAAAGGTCGAGTTCGCGAAACTCGGCATGGTAATCGTGGACGAGCAGCATCGCTTCGGCGTTCTCCAGCGTTTCAAGCTCATGAAGAAATCGAAGGAAGACAGCGGAGCCCGTGTGGAGACGGGCGATTCGCATGTACTGGCCGAGCAAAGCTCGGCAATCGCGCCCGAGCCAGACGTCCTGGTCATGACGGCGACCCCGATCCCGCGCACTCTCGCCCTCACTCTCTACGGCGATCTCGACGTGAGCGTGATCGACGAAATGCCGCCCGGGCGCACGCCGATCGTTACTAGATGCGTGTCGGGTGAGCGGTCCGCCGAAGTTTGGGATTTCGTGCGTAAACAAGTAGCAGCCAAACATCAGGTCTATGTCGTCTATCCCGTAATCGAAGAAAACGAAGAGACCGAACTGAAAGCCGCAATGAAAATGTACAGAGAACTGAGCAAGCGCATCTTCCCTGACTTGCGGGTCGCGGTCCTGCACGGCCGCATGGAGCCCGACCTGAAAGAGCAAGTCATGCGCCTGTTTCAGAAAGGCGAGGTGGACATTTTGGTTTCTACGACTGTTATTGAAGTCGGCGTCGACGTCGCCAATGCCACCATGATGATTATCGAACACGCCGAGCGCTTCGGCCTGGCCCAGTTGCATCAACTTCGCGGCCGCATCGGCCGAGGCGCCGCGAAGTCATATTGCGTCCTAATGACCGGCGGCAAAATTTCCGAAGACGGAGAACGCCGCCTCGACGCAATGGTTCGCACCAACGACGGATTTCAGATTGCAGAACTTGATTTAGAGCTGCGAGGTCCCGGCGAATTCTTCGGAACAAAACAGGCCGGCATGCCCAACTTTCAAGTGGCCAATCTTATTCGTGATCGTCAGCTAATCGAAGCCGCAAAACGCGAGGCCGCCGCGGTCCTCGCCGGACCAAACTCCGAAATCACGCAAGCAGAAATCGACGCGGCCCTGCGTCACATGCGTACCCGCTGGCACAAAAGCTACGGCTTGGTGGAAGTCGGTTAGCCATTGAGATTAGCCAATAAAAAATGGGCATCTCGCTCGCCCTCGGTCAAAGCATTAGCCAGAACGACGTGGGATAATCGTCGCAGTGAAAATTCAAACCAAACCCGATCTTTACCGCAAGCTTCCCTCGATAGACGAACTGCAGCGCAGTACGCACTTAGCGGAACTCGCTTCGAAAGAGGGACAAGCCTCGGTCACGAACGCGGCCCGCGCCGTTCTGGCATCGTTGCGAGAGGAAATAGCCGAGGGCCGGCTTGATGCGAATGGGATTGAAGTAGCTCTCACTGGGCTCGAAGCCGCCGTGGCACGCCGAGTTCGGCAAACCCTGAGTTATTCGCTGCGACCGGTAATCAACGCCACGGGAGTCATTCTGCACACAAATTTGGGGCGCGCGCCAATTTCGCCCTCAGCATTACAGCACGCTCGCGAGATAGCGGAATCGTATTCCAATCTTGAGTTGAATCTCGAAACAGGCGAGCGCGGAAGGCGCGATGTCCACGTCAATCGCCCGTTCCAAAAACTTCTCGATAATGAACGTGCAGACGCGGGCGTCCACACCCGTGCCGCTGAGCCCACCGTCTCCACCATCGTAGTTAACAACAATGCTGCCGCCGTCCTGCTTGCGCTTAACACGCTCGCGGAAAATGGCGAGGTAATTGTCTCCCGAGGTGAGCTGGTTGAAATCGGCGGATCGTTCCGCATCCCCGATGTCATGTCGAAATCGAATGCCGTTTTGCGCGAAGTGGGAACAACCAATCGCACCCGGGTTGCCGATTACGAAAACGCAATCAACGAAAAAACCCGCCTGCTTCTGCGCGTGCATCGCTCCAACTTCCAGATCACCGGATTCACCGAGCAGCCCGCAATTGAAGAATTGGTGAGCCTATCTCGAAGGCGCAATATCCCGCTGGTGGAAGATCTTGGAAGCGGCGCGCTATTTGATCTCCGCTCAATCGGCGTAAATGATGAGCCGGGCGTGCTCGACAGTATTCGCCAGGGTGTGGACGTCATCACTTATAGCGGCGACAAATTGCTGGGTGGTCCCCAGGCGGGCATTCTGAGCGGCCGCAATGATCTCATCGCCCGCATGCGCTCGAACTCATTATTCCGTGCTCTTCGTGTGGACAAGTTGACCTACGCAACGCTAGAAGCCACGTTGCTAGCCTACGTGAAGGGCGACCACGATGCGATTCCCGCTTTGCGCATGATGCGATTGTCGAAAGAAGAGATTGGAAGGCGCGGGGAAGCTATCGCGAATCGAGTGCGGTCCTCCAAGCTTTCAGTGGAAGTGCGGGACGGCGAATCCGTAATCGGCGGCGGAGCCGCGCCTTCAGCAACGCTGCCCACGCGAGTGCTGTCGATAACTTGCGAAGGCTTGAGCGCCGACGACCTTTCCGCGCGACTGCGAGCTTACGATCCGCCAATCATCGCGCGAGTTGAAGATGGCCGCGTGCTGCTCGATCTACGTACCGTATTTCCTGAGCAGGACGAAATTGTGACCTCGTCGCTACAAAACATATTGAGAGATGGAGCCTGATTGCATGCGAAAAATAAGTCCAATCTTTCTGCTATTGTTCGCGACCGTCATCGTTCCTGCGCAGAAGAGTGTACCGGGTCGTTACGGCCCTCAGATTGACGTGCAGCACACAGAGTGGATTGACAGCGTTATGCGATCGATTCTCGCCGTCAAACCGGGAGCGACGCGCAAAGACCTGCTCAAGCTTTTTACGACAGAAGGCGGCCTCTCAAGCCGGACGCAGCGAACCTATGTGTACAAACGATGTCCATATATCAAAGTGGATGTGAGGTTTGCTCCGGTAGGAAATGAAGACGACGGATTCGCCGAGATGCCGCAAGACAAAGTAATCGCTCTTTCCCGGCCATACCTGGAGTACGCTGTCACAGATTAGAATGACCCCGTAGTGGCAACGCTCCACACCATCGGCCATTCCACACGCCCGCTGGATGAATTTATGGCGGTGCTGCAAGCGCACTCCATTCAGACCTTGGTTGATATTCGTTCCCTCCCCATGTCGCGCCGCTTGCCGCATTTCAACCGCGAGGAACTGGAGAAAACACTGGCCGAGATCGGAATCCGCTACGTCTGGCTCAAGGAACTGGGTGGTCGACGCAAAAAGATCCGCGACGACTCGCCCAACCTCGCGTTGCGCAACGACAGCTTCCGCAACTATGCGGATTACATGCTGACTGAAGCATTTCAGCATGGCGTTTCCGAACTGATCAAACTTGCCGAGAAATCTCGCACCGCGTATATGTGCGCCGAGGGAGTTTATTTTCGGTGCCATCGCATGCTGGTCTCCGACTGGCTCGTGGCTCACGGCCACGAAGTGCTCCATATCGACGGAACCGGACCAGTCAAACCACACAAGATGATGGCCGAGGCTAGGATTGATTGATGGGCAAGTGATCTACCGCGGTGATAGGTTACTCTGAACGTGCTGGCAGCGGTTTCCTGATTTAAAATTTCAATTGTCGTTGAAGAGGTGATCATGGCTGAACATACTCCGCAAACTCTTGCCGACCACGTGAGGATTGATCCACCCTTTCACTATTTCGTATTGCCGGTTTTCGCAATCTCCTGGATCGTGAGCCTGATCTTCGTGATACGGCACCCGAACTTTCTGCACTTCTGGGTCGTCATCTTCAACACCGCTTTAATTGTCGCGGTGACCCGCTTCCGTCAGTACGCTCTAAAAGTGCAGGACCGCGTAATCAGGCTGGAAGAGCGGCTGCGGCTCGCCAGCTTTGCTTCCCGATTCTCAACGCTCACAAATCGCAAGGCTCACCGAACGCCAACTCATCGCGTTGCGCTTCTCCTCCGACGAAGAAATACCGATCCTTGTCGAACAGACGCTCTCGTCGAATTTAGCTCCCATAGATATCAAGAAGGCGATCAAGACCTGGCGGCCTGATTATTGGCGGGTGTGACGTCTTATGATCGTTGGCACCGGCATCGACATCGCGGAAGTACCGCGCATCGCAGCGTCCATCGCCCGCTTCGGCAGCCGTTTTCTGAACAGAATCTTTACCGAGACTGAAATCCGCTATTGCGACTCGAAAGCTAACCGGGTTGAGCGCTACGCTGCTCGCTTCGCCGCCAAAGAAGCGGCAATGAAGGCTATCGGCACGGGATGGAATCATGGCGTAACCTGGCGCGACGTTGAAGTGTGCCGCCAGCCGGGAGGCCGTCCCACGATCGCGTTCCACGGAAAGGCCGCAGAATTCGCGTCCAAGCTCGGCGCTGTCCATGTCGCCCTGTCGCTCTCGCACACTAAGGAATACGCCATCGCGCAGGTAATTCTAGAGAGCTGAGAACTCACTTCCGACGGCTGAGTGCCGGGCGCTTTTCTGTTAGACTGTCGCATCCAGAGCGAACCTTCGAATGTCTGTCGTAGATGAAACTCCGCCAATAAGCCGGGCGTCGCCGGCTGAAACGAGCCATGAGCGCGCCTTGCTGACCGGTGTAGCCCTCAGCAGCTTTGCTGCATTGCTGCTCGAATTGGCGCTCACCCGATTATTTTCAGTCGTGCTGTTTTATCACTTCGCCTTCCTGGCAATCTCCATCGCGCTGCTGGGCCTCGGCTCCGGGGGAGTATTCGCATATTTGGGGAAGAATTGGTTGGCACGCTTTCAGACGCGCAGTCTGCTGTCCCAGCTGTGTCTCGGCAATGCTTTCGTTGTTCCTCTGGTTTTGGAAATCGTTTTGCACGTTCCGGTCTCGCTGAATCTGTCATCAGCCAATTTTCTTCGGCTCACAACAATCTATCTCGCTGCCGCCGTGCCGTTTTTTGTTACCGGGCTGCAGTTCTCGATTCTTTTCGCCCGCGAATCGCAGCACATCGCGCGCCTGTACGGAGCCGACCTCATAGGCGGCGCGCTGGCGTGTCTGGCTATCGTTCCCTTGCTCAACTGGCTGGGTGGTCCAAATGCCATCCTGTTCGCAGCTCTGATGTCAGCGATTGCGGGAGCAGTCTGGGCTACTGGCACCGGGTTTCGCAAACTTACACTCGGACTAGCTGCGGCCCTGCTGCTTTTGATCGCCACAAACTGGTCAGGCAGATTGATCGACGTGGTCTATGCGAAAGGTATTTTTCGTGACAAAGCCTGGGTGGAGTTCGCTCGCTGGAATGCAATCTCGCGCGTGGAAGTCGATCGTCAGGACCAGGCCAAGACTGTTGTCATTGATGCCGACGCATCCACCTACATAATGAACGCCGACCTCAAACAGTGGAAGGGCTCGGAGTGGCAAGAAGATCTGATGTCCGCTCCGCCGGCACTGGCGAACGTTTTGCGTCCCCGCGGCGATTACGCGATTATCGGGCCAGGCGGAGGCGTCGACGTTCTTCGCGCTGTGGCAAACGGCAGCCCCAGCGTTACGGGAATCGAAATTAATCCGATTATCGCAAACACGGTGATGCGCGGACGCTACGCGGATTATTCTTATCATTTATACGAGCGTCCCGAAGTTCACATTCAGGTGACGGATGGGCGATCGTTCGTCCGCAACGCAAAGCAGAATTTCGATGTAGTGCAAATGACGCTGGTCGATACCTGGGCGTCAACCGCAGCCGGTGCGTTCGCCCTCAGTGAAAACAGCCTTTATACGGTGGAGGCGTTTCGAGAATATTTCGAGCACCTGAAGCCCGGCGGAATTGTCGCGATCACCCGCTGGGAATTCCGTCAACCTCGGGAAGCCTTGCGCGTGGTTTCGGTCGCGATGCAGGCCCTGCACGAGCTTGGCGTACAAGATCCCTCGCGAAATTTTGTCGTCGTCTCCGAAGGAAAGTTAGACGAAGACGGAATCCCCGTGGTCGTGCTCGCCAAGAAAAGCGCCTTCAGCGGAGAAGAAGAAGAAAGTGTTCGAGCCCACTTGAGCAGTAACCCCGGCCTAATGGCGCTGTATATGCCTTCTGACCATAAACAAAATCCATTCTCAGCGCTCATCGCGCGCAACGATCCATACGCTTTTGCCAAACAGTACGCATACGATGTCGCTCCGGTAAGAGATGATGCGCCGTTTTTCTTCTTCAATTTAAAGATCGGCCAGGTTCTGCACAATGACGATCTAAGTCAGGGCATCGATTGGAAAGTTAACCTGGGGGTCGCGGTACTGGCCATGGTGCTGGTGATTTCTTGTCTGGCAGTCGTCGCCTTTCTGGTACTTCCTCTGGCGCTGCGCGGAGGACGCACACAACAACGCCCGATCCAGCTTTTATATTTTGTTGCGGTAGGCCTGGGATACATTCTGGTAGAAATTGCTTTCATCCAGCGATTCGTTTTGTTTCTCGGGCATCCAACTTATGCGCTCACCGTAGTAGTGTTTTTGCTTTTGTTGTCCAGTGGCGCCGGCAGCCTTGCATCCCGCAAATGGGTGGCCCACCCTAAACACGCATGGCTTCCGCTGGCCTTCATTGTGGGGACTCTTCTGCTTTATGTTTTCATTTTGCCGGGACTTCTGAACGCGCTCGTAGGCCTTCCCTTCAGCGCGAAATTGCTGATCAGCGCTGTGCTGCTGGTTCCCTTGGGATTTGCCATGGGAATGCCATTTCCCACGGGGTTGGGCGCACTGGCAAGCGTTCCTGTCCCAGAGTTTCCCGCAATCAGCGAGTTCCAGGAAAATGCAGTCGAATGGGCATGGGCCGTGAACGCAGGTTCGAGCGTGCTAGGGTCCGTGCTGGCCATGGTGATTGCCATTCAGTTCGGCTTGAACGTCGCTCTGGCATGCGGGGCAGCGGCATATTTAGTTGCCATCTTGTTCGCCCGCACTCTACAGCCGCGTCATTCCTTGCGGTGGTCTTAGGTCGGCATCCGCAATCTCAGGCTGGAACTGTCAGCCGTTGCGCAAATGCGGCTACGCGATGCAAGCTGATAGCTCATGCCAGAGTTGCCCGATATTGTCAGTTACATTAGCGCGCTCGAATCACGCATCGTCGGCCAGCCCCTGGAGCGGATTCGGCTAAATAGCGCTTTTCTCCTCCGAACTGCGGCGCCGCCGCTTGCGAGCGTGGATGGCCGCATTGTCCGCGAGTTGCGGCGAGTTGGAAAACGTATTGCCATTGGGCTAGAGGATGATCTCTGGCTGGCTCTCCATTTGATGATAGCCGGCCGCTTGCACTGGCGCGACCGAGAAGCGAAACTGGCGGGCCGCAACAGTCTGGCTGCTTTCGATTTTCCTAATGGCGCTCTTGTTCTTACCGAGGCGGGCACCAAGCGCCGCGCATCGTTGCACTTATTCGTCGGCGAAGAGAACCTGCGGTCCTTGGATCCTGGAGGAATCGATATTTTCACCAGCGACCTGAAATCGTTTCGTGCAATCCTCACCGCCGAAAATCACACACTGAAGCGGGCGCTTACCGATCCGCGCCTCTTAAGTGGCATCGGCAATGCGTATTCAGACGAGATCCTGCACGCAGCGCAACTTTCTCCGATCATGCTCACGCAAAAATTATCCCCTCAGGAGTGGGCAAGACTTTTCGCCGCAACCCGCAGTACGCTCGGGTTCTGGGTAGACCGCCTTCGCGCCGAGGCGGACAAAAACTTTCCTGAAAAGGTGACGGCGTTCCGCGAAGGTATGGCAGTTCATGGACGTTATGGCGAGCCCTGTCCAAGGTGCGGTGACAAAGTTCTGCGGATTCGCTATGCCGACAAGGAAACCAATTACTGCGCGCGCTGCCAGACTGGCGGCAAGGTTCTTGCGGATCGGAGCCTATCTCGGCTGCTGGGATCGGATTGGCCCCGGACTCTCGAAGAGCTGGAGTCTCTGAAGCGCCGATGAGACGCCGGCTTCGTCAATTTCGCAGGTCAATCCAGGCCGGGGCTTTATCGGCTGATCCGCGTTTGCTTCGCCTCCTGATGAGATGTCACAATGCTTCATGCAAAAACCTTCGTACGGCCTGGTAAATGTAATCACAGCTGCGCTGATGTTCACCGGAAATGCTCTGGCGCAGCAAACTCCCGCAACGACACCTCAACCTTCCCACGCAGCGGGAAGCCAAAGTACTTCAACTCTCACAACCCAGAAAGACAAAGTCAGCTATGCCATCGGGATGAACGTTGGAACCAACCTGCACCGGCAGTCCGTGGACGTGGACCCAAAGATCCTGCAGCAGGGCCTCGAAGACGCGCTTAGCGGTGGTAAGACGCTGCTGTCCGAAGACGAAGCCAAAGCGACGCTCGTGCAATTTCAGACTGAGATGCGCCAGAAGCAGCAGGAAAAGATGCAACAAGCGGGAGCGGCAAATAAGAAGGAAGGCGATGCATTTCTCGCCGCGAATAAAAGCAAAGACGGCGTCGTAACCCTTCCCAGCGGTCTTCAATACAAAATCATGACTGCCGGCACCGGACCCAAACCGACGGCGAGCGACTCTGTGGTATGCAACTACAAAGGCACACTTATCGACGGCAAAGAATTCGACAGCTCCTACAAGCGCGGAGAACCTGCGACCTTTCCCGTCGCCGGAGTGATCAAGGGCTGGACTGAGGCGCTGCAACTGATGCCCGTGGGATCGAAGTGGCAGCTGTTCGTTCCGGCTGATTTGGCTTACGGCGAACGAGGCAGCGGTCCTGACATCGGTCCAAACGCCACGCTCATTTTCGAAGTGGAGTTGCTTTCCATCCAGAGCAAAGACAAAGACAAGGCCGGAGACCAGGAGAAAAAGTAAGTCGGTGGAGCATTCCGTGGATCGGCTACGCGGAAGAACCGCGGATGCCGGCCACGCCCATCATTCTTCCCGTAATTGCTTTTTCCGCTCGATAAGAAAAAAGCAGCTCAGGATGGCACGAGGTGCATAGCTCGGAAACGCTGATGTTTTTACGCAAAACACCAGCGCTGATCAGTTGACGACAGTTAGCTTCGACCAGGTCAAGGTAAATCTGCGGCGGTAACTCACCGTGTCCAGGAGCCCTGGCGGTGAGAAAAAGCAGCGGATACTTTTCGCGGACCGGGTCCGATTCTTTTACTTCGCGGAACAAATTATCGGCGTAAGCGAATTGCGATTCGAACTGCTGGCGGACCTCCGAACCGACTTCATAACAGCAAGCATGAATGCCCGGACCGATTGCCGCCTTGATATTCCGGGGCAGCGTTCCAAAATAGCGGCGCATTTCTCCGATACCTTTTTCAACAATGCGCTTGACCGTGCCGCGCCAGCCAGCGTGGAACACTCCGACAGCTTTTTGTTTTGCATCTACGAGAATCACCGGCAGGCAATCGGCGGTCTGGATGGCAAGCAACAGATTGGGCGTGCGTGTGATGAGACCATCCCCAACTAAAGTTTGCTCCGGTAACTCAGAAACACAGTGAATCAGATCAGAATGGATCTGCCTCAGCGTGATGAGCGGCCATGCCTTCTTATCGCGACCCGCGCCGAGTTGCTGCAGGAAGGCCTGTCGGTTGCGTTCGACCGCGTTACGCCAGTCCTGCTTGGTAAATCCGAGATTGAGTGTGTTCCCGCCATAAACGCGGGAGAATCCAGCGGATCGTGTGCTGAATCCATGGACTAACCATCGAATGCGCGTTAGGTCGTCAGATCGAAGGATCGTAAGTCTTGCTTTTTTGGCGCTCTTAATTGGCACCAGAACATACTAACAACCTCGATCACTCCTCTTAAGACTTGCGGGCAACGCCGCGCGTATAATCGCTTGCGATTAAACCGAGTTCGTCCAGCGCCTGGAGGACAAATATGAGTCGCCCCGTACAAACCATGAGCGGAATAGTTTTTGCTCTCATTGCCTTTTGTCTCGGGGCTTTCTTGTTACTACTGGATCGCTCAGCGGCTTCACCACAACCGGGTGCGGCTCCGCAGACTTCGTCCGACCCGCGGATGCAGAACGCCTACCGTTTTCAGCAAGGCGGATGGACATATGTCCACCTGGAAGGCTCGCCCGAGCGCATCGGCTTTCAGCACGGCTACTTGCTGGCACGCGAGATTGCCGATGCTTTCGCGGCGATCAAACTCGAGGACACCCACACCACCAAGCGCGATTGGGAATTTTTCAGAAAAGCCGCGCACGAAATGCTGTGGCCGAAAATCGATGCCGAATACCAGCAGGAGCTCGGCGGAATCATAGAGGGACTCAAGGCCCAAGGCGTCGCCATGGACGTTGACGATCTGGTTGCGCTAAACGCCTTCGAAGAACTTCCCGGCTACTACGTGCCATGGTTCGACAAACAGCAACACGCTGCGGGCGCGCCGAAGCTGTCTAGTCCCGGCAATTGCAGCGCGTTTATCGCCACCGGCAGTTACACGCGCGATCACCGGATCGTGATCGCTCACAACAACTGGACAAGCTACCTGGTCGGCTCACGCTGGGTAATGGTTTTCGACATCGTTCCGGAACACGGCAACCGCATTTTGATGGATGGCTTCCCCGGCGTCATCACCAGCGACGACGACTTCGCCGTAAACTCTGCCGGAATCATGATCGCGGAGACTACCATCGCCCAATTTATCGGCTGGGATCCGCAGGGCAAGCCAGAGTTTGTGCGCTCACGCAAGGCTCTGCAATATGCCAATTCGATCGATGACTACGCACGCATCATCAAAGACGGCAATAACGGCGGCTACGCCAATGACTGGCTGATCGGAGACCGCAAGACCGGCGAGATTGGCTATCTAGAATTGGGATTAAAGCACACACCGATGTGGCGGACAAAAGATGGCTACTTCGTCAGCTTAAATTTTGCGCGCGATCCGGCGGTGATCAAAGACGAGACTTCTGGCTTCGATCCGAAAAACGCGTCCACTTCGCCCAATGCCCGTCATATCCGCTGGGAGCAACTCATCAAGCAATCGAAGGGACAAATCGACGTTGCCATGGCGGAGAGCTTTATGGCCGACCACGTAGATAGTTTCGAAAAGAAAGAGCAAGCCAACGAGCGCAGCCTGTGCGGTCACGTCGACGCCTCGCCGAGGGGCGTGAAGATTTGGGATTGGGCACCTTACTATCCCGGGGGAGCGGTCCAAGGAAAAGCGACGGACAGCAGCCTGGCGGAACACATGAGTTTTCAGGCGCGCGCCGGGCATCCCTGCGGCCAGGATTTCATCGCCAAAGATTTCTTGACCGCGCATCCGGACTACTCCTGGGAAGCGCCCGTGCTTCGTGACATGAAGTCGGGCCCGTGGACCCTTTTCCACGCCGGACAGCAAGCGGGTCAGTGATCAACCAGTTTCGGACTTCGCTTGTGCCAGCCAGTGGCTTGCTCATAGGCGTAAGCAAGCTGTAGAACCCCGTCTTCTCGCCAGTGCGGTCCGATAATCTGCAGTCCGATGGGAAGGCCTGCGCTCGTAAATCCGCAAGGAACCGAGATGGCAGGCAGCCCCCAGACATTTCCGGGCCGCGTATTTCGGAGGAGCGAGAGTTCTCGCGGACGGAGCAACTCCGGGTTGTGCTTCAGCTCAGCAATCGAAGACGCGGGAACGGGCGTCGTGGGGGTTACAACGACGTCCACGTCCTCAAACATGCAGCTGACTACGCTGCGTATTTTCCTCTGCTCCCGACGCCTCCGCTCAGTCTCCTCACCGCTAATGTTCTCGCCTGTGCGAATGCGCCGCAGAGTTTCCGGCTGGTACAGTTCCGGAGCTCGCGAAACGAACTCGGCATGATAAGCGTATGACTCGGCGGCTTGCAACGTGCGGTCAGTCGGGACGTCAAGTTCGATTTCGCGCAAATCGCCGCCAAGGTTTTTTATTATGCCGAGCGCCTCTTCCACCGCAGAAGCAATTTCCGGATCAAGATCCTCATAGAAAAACTTCCGAGGGATACCGATTCTCACTGGCCTTAATTTGTCCCGCAGTGCTGCGAGATAGTCAGGAACCGGCGTGGCAACGCTATTCATATCTCTCGGGTCGTGGCCCGTAATCGCCTGCAATATCACCGCCGCATCCGAAACCGTGCGCGCGATCGGACCTACATGGTCAAGCGATACCGAAAGCGGGATTACACCCCGAGCGCTCACGCGTGCATAGGTAGGTTTCAGGCCGACTATTCCGCACAACGCCGCCGGTTCGCGAACCGAGCCCGCAGTATCGGTACCGATAGCGCCGTAGCAAAGACCCGCCGCCACGGCCGCAGCCGATCCTCCTGACGACCCTCCAGCGATGTACGCGGGATCCCACGGATTGTGAACTTCGCCGTAATAGCTAATCATCGAACTACCGCCATAAGCAAACTCGTGGAGATTTTGCTTGCCCAGAAGCACGGCGCCAGCATTTTTCAGTCGCCGCACCACCTCAGCATCCTCTGCGGGAATCCGATCCTTGAATACCGCGCTGGCGGCTGTGGTACGAACCCCAGCCGTATCGATAATGTCTTTCAAAGCGAGCGGGATGCCATGCAGCGGCCCACGCCAGTGTCCCCGACGAATTTCATCCTCAGCGGCGCGTGCCTGTTCCAGCGCCGATTCCGCAGTCACCGTGATGAAGGCGTTAAGGATGGGATTTAGTTTCTCAATCTGCGCAAGGCATTCCTTAGTCAATTCCACCGGAGATAATTCCCGCTTGCACAACCACTCGCTGGTTTCAAGAATCGATTGCAACACGTTCTCTCTTTTCCTCATTCGAACCGTCGACGTTAATCATCGTGCGACAGTCATGCGTTGGCTGCTGCGAAAAGTTTATAATCTTTAATTCGCTTCGGGGAGGCGCAACAATTTCACCATGGCACAGATGACTGTAACTCCCGTCGCAACCCATGGATTTCTGCTCGACGGTAAATGGGTCGAGCAGGGCGACCAGGTCGAGATTCGCGCACCTTTCGACGGCAGTGCAGTCGGCCGCGTATTCCAGGCACGGCGCGAACATGTCGATGCGGCTATCGTAGCCGCGATCAAGGCTTTCGGAACCACCCGGCGCCTGCCGGCATTTGAGCGCCAACGCGTGCTGCGCCGGGTAGCGGAAAACATCGCTCACCGCAAGGAAGAGTTTGCTCACACTATCGCCCATGAAGCCGGAAAACCCATCAAAGCGGCACGCAGTGAAGTGGAACGAACTATCTTCACTTTTACAGTAGCCGCGGAGGAAAGCACACGCATCTATGGGGAATACCTGCCATTGGATTGGCAGGAATTCACTGCAGGACGTTGGGGAATTGTACGGCGGTTTCCGCTCGGGCCGATTGCCGGGATTACGCCTTTCAATTTTCCATTGAACTTGGTCGCTCACAAGGTCGCTCCGGCAATTGCCAGCGGCTGCACCATGGTGCTGAAGCCCGCGCCGCAGACGCCGTTGACCGCATTGCTGGCAGCTGAAGCAGTGCAGCAGGCGGGATGGCCCGATGGCGCTTTGAACGTTCTTCCGTTGTCGAACGACGACGCTGGGTTATTGGTAACGGACGAGCGCCTGAAACTGATCAGCTTCACCGGCAGCGCAGCGGTAGGGTGGGACATCAAGAGCAGGGCAGGCAAGAAAAAAGTTGCTCTGGAGCTGGGAGGCAACGCAGGAGTCATCGTTCACAGCGACGCTGATCTGAACTATGCCGCTGACCGTTGCGTGACCGGAGGCTTCGCTTACGCCGGACAATCTTGTATTTCAGTGCAGCGCATCCTGGTGGAGCGCTCGGTTTTCGATAAGTTCCGCGACCTTTTGGTGGCGGGAGTCAAGAAGCTGAAAACGGGAGACCCGCTGGAGGAGTCGACCGATGTCGGCCCGCTGATTCGTGAAAGCGATGCTATCCGCGCGGCTGACTGGATACATGAGGCCGTACGCGGCGGGGCCCGGGTCTTGTGCGGTGGTCAGCGTAAGGGAGCGGTGCTGGAGCCGACCGTCTTGAGCGGCACGCGGCAAGATATGAAAGTGAACTGTCAGGAGATTTTTGCTCCGGTAGTGACCATCGAGGCGTATGACAACTTTTCTGATGTGCTGAAGCAAATCAACAATTCGCCGTATGGTTTGCAGGCAGGGATTTTTACCAGGGACGCCAAGCTGCTGTTCAGCGCCTACGAAGAACTCGAAGTGGGCGCCTTAATGGCGGGAGACGTTCCCACGTTTCGCATTGATCACATGCCGTACGGCGGTATCAAAGACTCGGGTTTAGGACGCGAAGGCTTGCGGTCTGCGATCGAGGAAATGACAGAGCCAAAACTGTTGGTGATGAATTTGCGCTAATGGAGTTTGAATCGCTGTGGAGATCGTGAGTCGACGCGAACTGTTATAATCACAAGTTTTCCTGCGAGGCGTTACAGCTACTTGTAATGTCTTGTTCCAAGGATGGCATTCGAACGGGGATGGATTACGACGTCCTGCTGCACCTGAAAGTCGATGCAGATTTTTCACCGCAGTACCAACACAATCTCACGCGCCACCATTTACGGGGCGGTGTTCCTCGTGGCCGTGCTGCTGTGGGCAGTGCTCGAACTGCAGCGGTCGCCCTATATTACGTACGCCAAGGTAGCGCGCCCGCAGCCCGTGCCGTTTAGCCATCAGCATCATGTTGGCGGACTCGGCATCGACTGCCGCTATTGCCATACGTCGGTGGAGACTTCCTCATTCGCCGGAATTCCTCCCACCAAAACCTGCATGAACTGCCACTCACAAATTTGGCTCGGCGCACCGTTGCTGGAGCCGGTGCGCGAGAGTTTCCGCACCGGCAAGTCGCTGGTATGGACGCGCGCCAACGATTTGCCCGATTTCGTTTATTTCGATCACAGCATACACATCAACAAAGGTGTTGGCTGCAACACCTGCCATGGGCCGGTCGATCGCATGCCGCTCATGTTCAATTACGCCTCGCTGCAGATGGAGTGGTGTCTGGATTGCCATCGCGATCCCGCGAAAAATCTTCGCCCGCGCGATCAGGTTTTCAATATGCGATACGAGCAGCCCTCGAGCGATAAGCCTTTAATGCTCGATGGCAAGCTGTATACAGACCAGCTTTCGTTGGGCACGGATCTGGTAAGCAAATACCATCTGCGCACAGTGACGGATATTACGAGTTGTTCAACGTGTCATAGGTGAGATTTAGAAAGTAATGGAAGAAGAAAACAAGAAGCCGCACCGCGAGGAAGTTTGTCCCGGCAAGAAGGACAGGCTCGACCTGAAAACGGTGAGCGCGCAAATCGCCGCGATGAAAGGCCCAGAATATTGGCGCAGCCTGGAAGAACTCGCTGGCAGTTCCGAATTTCAAAAGATGCTGCATCGCGAATTTCCCAAAGGTGCGTCCGAGTGGCTGGACGCAGTTTCTCGTCGCGGCTTCCTGAAGCTGATGGGCGCATCGCTGGCAATGGCAGGAATGACCGCCTGCACCAAGCAGCCGATGGAGCCGATTGTCCCGTATGTGCGCCAGCCGGAAGAAGTGATTCCCGGACGTCCGCTTTTCTTTGCCAGCGCTTTTACCCTGAGCGGATACGCAACTCCGATCATGGTTGAAAGCCATCTCTATCGTCCCACCAAAATCGAAGGAAACGATCAGCATCCCGCCAGCCTCGGCGGGACCGATGTATTCACGCAGGCGTCGCTTCTGGAGATGTATGACCCCGACCGCTCTCAGACCATCACGTATCTCGGCGACGTGCGCACCTGGGGAGGGCTTCTCGACGCAATACGTGGCCCGCTCAGCGCACAGAAAGCAGTTCAGGGGGCAGGAATCCGCATTCTTACGCGCACTGTTTCCTCTCCCGCGCTGGCCGATCAGTTGCGCTCGGTGCTCAAGCTGTATCCGCAAGCCAAGTGGCACGTGTATGAGCCGGTGAATCGCGACAATGTACTCGAAGCCGCGAAGATGGCCTTCGGCCAGCCGGTCGAGACGCAATACAAACTGGAAAACGCCGACGTGATCGTGTCGCTCGATGCCGATTTCCTGTACGCAGGATTTCCCGGGTCGACGCGGTACATTCGCGAGTTCGCCAAGCGCCGCAACCCGGAAAACGGCGGCATGAGCCGGCTGTATGTGGTCGAAAGCACGCCGAGTTCGACTGGAGTAAAGGCGGACCATCGTTTGCCGGTGCGAGCGAGCGAAGTGCAAGAGGTCGCGCAAGGTTTGGCAACTCTCGTTGGAGCACAGACGGACGCATCCGGTGTGAAAGGTATACCGGAAGCGATTAAGTTCTTACAGGCGCTTTTCGTTGACCTAAAGAGTCACGGCGGTTCCAGCGTCGTGATTCCAGGCGATCATCAACCGCCAGCGGTTCACGCATTAGCTCACGCGATCAATGCGAAGCTGGGCAACGTCGGCAAAACTGTTTTCTACACCGACCCGATCGACGCCAACCCGATCAATCAAACTGACTCGATCAAAGACCTCGTCGCGGACATGCGCGCTGGCAAAGCGGACATGCTGTTCATCCTGGGCGGAAATCCCGCTTATGACGCGCCTGCCGACCTCGGCTTCGCCGATGCGCTTAAGAACACAAATATTCCATTTCGCGCCCACCTCGGTCTCTACCAGGATGAGACCGCCGAACTCTGCCAATGGCATTTGAACGAAGCGCATTATCTCGAATCATGGGGCGACACTCGTGCGTATGACGGCACCGTAAGCATTGTGCAACCGCTGATCGCGCCGCTCTACGGCGGCAAGAGTGTTTACGAATTGACAGCGTTCCTCGCCGGTCAAGCCGAGGCTAGCGGCCACGATGTCGTTCAGGGATATTGGCGGAAACAGCATCCCGGCGCGGACTTCGACGCTTTCTGGCGCAAATCGCTGCACGACGGATGGATCGCAGGAACAACCTTTACGCCGAAGTCGATCAGCCCGAAGACCACGAATTTTCCGCCGTTTGCCGCCGGCGATGCAAAATCGATTGAAATAAATTTCCGCCGCGATCCTTCAATTTACGACGGCAGCTTCTCGAATAACGGCTGGCTGCAGGAACTTCCCAAGCCCATGTCGAAGATGACGTGGGACAATCCCGTGTTCATCGGCCCAGCCATGGCAGCGCGCATGGGACTCAAGACCGAAGATCTAATCACGATAGAACTCAACGGAAAAAAGGTCACAGCTCCAATTTGGATTCAGGCTGGCCATCCCGATAATTCCATCACGGTTTTTCTTGGTTACGGACGCCGTCGCGCAGGCCGAGCCGGAACCGGTGCGGGCTTCGACATGTATCCGCTGCGCTCCAGCGCGACGCCATGGTTCACGACCGGTGTAAATATCGCCAAGGCGGGTGGTACGTACAAGCTGGCGACGACACAGGGCTACCAGACTATGGACACGCCAGTGGGCGCGCGCCCGCAGGTACGGACCGCGAGCCTGGATGAGTATCGCAAGGAACCCGAGTTCGCCAGAGATGAAGAGCCTCCGAAGGAATTGACGTTGTACAAGCCTTATCCCTACGAAAAAGAAGCGTACGTATGGGGCATGGCCATCGATTTGGATGCCTGCGTCGGCTGCAACAATTGCATCGTAGCATGCCAGGCGGAGAACAACATCGCCGTGGTCGGGAAAGAGCAGGTGGTGATTGGGCGTCACATGCACTGGCTACGGGTTGACACTTACTACCAGGGCGACCGCGATAATCCCAAAGCATATTTCCAGCCCGTACCCTGCCAGCAGTGCGAGAACGCGCCTTGCGAAGTAGTCTGCCCTGTCGGCGCAACCGTCCACAGCACCGAAGGCCTGAATGACATGGTCTACAACCGCTGCGTGGGCACGCGCTACTGTTCCAATAACTGCCCATACAAAGTGCGGCGATTTAATTTCCTGCTGTTCCAGGATTGGGAGACGCCGCAATACAAGATGATGCGCAATCCGGATGTAACCGTGCGCAGCCGTGGCGTCATGGAAAAATGCACGTATTGCGTGCAGCGCATCACCCAGCACCGCATCGATTCAGAGCGCGAGGATCGCAAAATTCAGGATGGCGAACTGCAGACTGCTTGCCAGCAATCCTGTCCAGCAAACGCGATTGTCTTCGGCAACATCAATGATCCCAACAGCCAGGTTTCGAAGCTAAAGGGAGTTCCGCGCAACTATAGTTTGCTGGCCGATTTGAATACGCGCCCGCGAACCACGTATCTGGCCGAAATTCGCAACCCGAATTCAGAACTAGGAAGCTGAAGCACGACCGAGAAATGGACGAACCAAGACAACCCGCAACCCTCAGCGATCGCGCTCCGGTAATCGAACCCGGATACACCTTCGGTTCGGTTACAGACAAGATCAGCTCGATCGTGCTCACGCGGCCCACGTCCAATGGTTGGTTTCTGGGCTTCGGGGTTGCATTTCTGCTGACCATGATGATGCTCTATGCCATCGGATATTTATTTGTCCGCGGCGTCGGCATCTGGGGCATAACCATCCCGATCGGATGGGGATTTGCCATCGTGAATTTTGTCTGGTGGATTGGAATCGGGCACGCTGGCACGCTGATCTCGGCCATTCTGCTGTTGTTGCGGCAATCCTGGCGCAACTCGATTAACCGCTTCGCCGAAGCCATGACGCTTTTCGCGGTGGCGTGCGCCGGCACCTTCCCGCTGATTCATATGGGCCGACCGTGGTTGGCCTATTGGCTGTTTCCTTACCCCAACACCATGAATTACTGGCCGCAGTTTCGCAGCCCGTTGGTGTGGGACGTGTTTGCGGTTTCTACTTACGCGACTATTTCGTTCTTGTTCTGGTTCATCGGCTTGGTTCCGGATCTAGCCACCCTGCGGGATCGCTCCACCAACCGCTGGTCACAGATGATCTACGGAATTCTGGCCCTCGGCTGGCGCGGCTCCGCGCGCCATTGGCATCGCTACGAGACTGCATATCTTTTGCTCGCCGGACTCGCAACCCCGCTGGTGTTGTCAGTTCACACCGTGGTCAGCTTCGATTTTGCCATCGCCATCGTCCCCGGCTGGCATACCACGATTTTCCCGCCGTACTTCGTTGCCGGTGCAATCTATTCCGGCTTCGCCATGGTGCTGATGCTGGCGATTCCCATTCGCAAATTTTACGGACTTGAAGATTTCATTACCGAGCGCCATCTGCAAAACTCAGCAAAAGTAATGCTCGCGACCGGACTCATCGTCGCCTATGGCTATGCAATCGAAGCTTTCATGGGCTGGTACAGCGGCAACCGCTACGACACGTTCACTCTTTGGAACCGGCTGCACGGGCCCTACGCCCCGTGTTATTACGCGCTGTTGGCTTGCAACATCTTTATCCCGCAATTGTTGTGGATCCGTAAACTCCGAACCAGTCCACTTGCACTGTTTCTGCTTTCTGCGGTCATTCTGGTCGGCATGTGGCTGGAACGTTTCATCATCGTGGTGGTCAGCCTGCACCGTGATTTCCTGACTTCATCCTGGGGAATGTACTACCCGACGCGTTGGGACTGGATGACTTTTGTCGGCACGATTGGCTTGTTCCTGGCCGCGATGTTCCTGTTCGTCCGCATCCTGCCCATGATTTCGATCTTCGAAATGCGCACCCTGCTGCCCGAGGCGGAGGTGAAGGAATGAAACGCACTCGAGTCTACGGCACGATGGCCGAATTTGATTCCGCCCAAGCCTTGGTGGACGCGGCTCATCGCACGCATGAAGCGGGCTATCAGAAGATCGACGCTTACAGTCCGTTTCCCATTGAAGGGTTGGCGGAGGCTATTGGCTTTCATTCGAACCGCGTACCTCTGGTAGTGCTGATCGGCGGATTGCTCGGAGGTTTGTCCGGATACGCTTTGCAATATTGGATTTCGGTGATCAGCTATCCAGTCAACGTGGGCGGAAAGCCTTATCATTCATGGCCCGCATTTATTGTCGTCACCTTCGAGATGACGATTTTATTTGGTGGGATTTTTGCCGTGTTTGGCATGCTGGCATTGAACGGGCTTCCCATGCCGTACCATCCGGTATTTAATGTTCCGCGTTTCGCATTTGCCACAAAGGATCGGTTCTTTCTGATCGTGTTCTCGACGGATCCTAAGTACAGCCCCAGCGGAACTCGCAGCTTTCTTGAAAGCCTGGGTCCACGTTCGCTTTCGGAGGTGCCTGACTAACCCATGTGGCGTCTCCGCAAAATTCGCGCGATGACAAAAATGGAGGCCGCACGTCCTCGCCCGGCGGTAGGCAGAATAGGCTCGCTCTTAGTGGTGTTAGTGGTGTTGGTCCTGGCAGGCTGCCGGCAGGACATGCACGATCAACCCCGCTTCAAGCCGTTAGCCGAGAGCGACTTTTATGCGGACCTGCGCTCGGCGCGCCCCCCGGTCGAAGGCACCGTCGCACGCGGACAGTTGCATGATGACACGTATTTCTACACGGGCAAGTTTGGCAACAATCCCGGCGACTATATGCCCTTCCCTGTGACCATGGATGTGTTGTCGCGGGGACGCGAGCGCTTCAATATTTATTGCGCACCTTGCCACTCGCGCGTCGGCGATGGCAAGGGGATGATCGTGCAGCGCGGCTTCCGCGCACCGCCGTCTTATCATACCGAGCGCCTGCGCAAAGCGCCTCTGGGATATTTCTTTGACGTAATGACCAACGGATTCGGAGCCATGCCGGAATACGCCACGCAAGTTCCAGTTCGCGACCGCTGGTGCATCGTGGCCTACATTCGCGCGTTGCAACTGAGCCAGGAAGCGACCATGAGCGCCGTTCCCCAAGGACAAGAAGTGCCGTCGACTCCTCCCGTATTCCGCGGCGATCCTGGCTCTGGCGCAACTTTGCCGGAACTGCAGCCGGGCGCGTCCAAAGGAGGAGAGCAATGAGCGCCGGACATGTGAATCTCGATCTGACATCTCCTCCGGTGGTTAAGACGATTGAACGGCGGTCGCTGGTCATCGGACTGATTTTCGCGGCGATCTCGTTGGTCATCTCTTTCATTCGTCCCGATCAATTCTTCCGCGCCTACTTGCTTGGCTACATGTGCTGGCTCGGCGTGGCTCTGGGATCGATGGCGATTCTCATGATCCGGCATTTAACCGGCGGTGGCTGGGGATTGGTGATCCGCAGAATTATGGGCGCGGCCATGCGGACCTTGCCTTTGCTGGCCGTGCTATTTATCCCGCTTCTCTTTGGAATGCCGAAGCTGTATGTCTGGGCGCGGCCGCTGGATACCGTTGCCGACCCACATCTCCGCGAACATTTACGCGACCTGACGAAAAGCTACCTCACTGTGCAAGGCTTCATCATCCGCGCTGTGATCTATCTGGGAATCTGGAATCTTCTGTCGTTCCTACTAACCAAGTGGTCGCATGAACAGGACAAGCCGACAACCCGCGACAACACGCAGCGTTTCAAAGCGGTCAGTGGACCCGGATTGATTCTTTACGCATTCACCATTTCGTTCGCTGCCATCGACTGGATAATGTCCATCGATCCCAGTTGGATTTCGACGATCTACGGATTGCTGATCCTGATTGGCGAACTGCTTTCGGCTATGTGTTTTGCAGTAGTAGTGGAGCGAATCCTGGTGGATTACAAGCCGATGTCGGAAATGTTGAAACCCGATTTCGTGCACGACCATGGCAAGTGGATGCTGACCTTCGTCATGGTTTGGGCCTATTTTTCTTTCTCGCAATGGCTGATTATCTGGGCGGGAAATCTGCCGGATGAAATCACCTGGTACATGCGCCGCTTGTACGGTGGTTGGGGATTCGTTGGACTAACTTTGGTGATTTTTCAGTTTGCCGTACCGTTCGTACTCCTGCTGTCACGTCCGTTCAAACGCGACATACGGCGGTTGGTATGGCTCGCAACCTGGATCATGCTGATGCGCTATCTGGATCTTTTCTGGATCATTGAACCTAATTTCTCGCAAACATTTTCTTTGACAGTGGCGGACATCGTGGTTCCCATTGCCATCGGCGGCATTTGGCTGGCTTATTTTTTCCGCAATCTGAGTTTGCTGCCGCTGCTGCCCGCATTTGATCCGTCCGCAAGCGAAGTCTTGGAACCTGCGCATGACTGAAGAAGATACAAAACACGGCCACGCGGAAGAGGCGTACGAGCACCAGGATCTGAGCGCACAGTCAATTTATGCGTTTCTGATCAGCCTCTTGGTCGGCGGGCTGATCGTTTATTTCGTTGTCTGGGGCATGTACCGTTTCATGGATGCGCGGACCAGAGAACATGAGCCTCCGCCTAACCCGTTAGTGCAGCAGACGAAGGCCGATACGCGCGTCGTCTCGCCGGATGAGATTAAGAAATTTCCCGAACCGCGGTTGGAAAAAAATGAACGCCTTGAAATCAACGATTTTCGCCTGCAGGAAGAGCAACGCTTAAACAGTTATGGCTGGGTCGATGAAAAAGCCGGAGTGGTACATATCCCGATTGACCGAGCCATGCAATTGCTGGCCCAACAGGGTCTGCCCACCACGCCCAAAGCCGGCACGGTTCCACCGTCTGAGGTAAATGTGGTCACCCAGGCCGCGCAACGTTCGGATACAAGCAATCAACCGGAGAAGAGCACGCCGCAGAAGCCGAGACAATAGAAGAAAGGATGTAAGAGTGCACAGTAAACCCAAATCGAAAACCGGTAGGCTCATCGCAGGACTAATAGCCTGCCTGTTCGCGTTGCCCGCGTGGGGCCAGGGCCTTACCCCAGGCCCCCTGTCGCCGCCCGCGAACGTAAGGCCGCCAGGACTCAAGAATGTTGGTATTGAGCAACATCTGAACGAACAGATTCCGCCCACGCTGGCCTTTCGCGATGAAAACGGCAGAGCGGTACAACTGGGGGATTATTTCGGCAAAAGGCCAATGATTTTGAACCTGGTTTATTACCAGTGCCCAATGTTATGCGGAGAAGTGTTGACCGGGCTCGAAAGTGCGATGCGGGTGTTGAAGTTCGACGCAGGAAAAGAATTTGACGTTCTGACCGTGAGCTTCGATCCCAAGGAAACTCCAGAAATGGCAGCCACCAAGAAAGCGGAATACATAAAGCGTTATGGACGCCCGGGCGCCGCCGCAGGCTGGCACTTCCTGACCGGCCCCGCGGCTTCGATCGATGCCCTCACCAAGGCCGCTGGTTTTCAGTACCAATACGATCCCAAGACCGGACAGTTTGCTCATTCAACTGCGATCATGGTGCTCACTCCCGAGGGAAAAATCGCCCAATATTATTACGGCGTGGAATTTGCGCCCAAGGATTTGCGCCTCGGGCTGATCCAGGCATCGCAAAATAAAATCGGAACGGTCGTCGATCAGGTCTTGCTGTACTGCTACCACTACGATCCCGACACCGGAAAATACGGAGCCATCATCAGCAGAGTTTTGCAGCTGGCCGGCGCCGCGACGGTTTTGATCCTGGGAACATTTTTGATCGTGATGTTTCGCATGAATTCAACAACTGTCGCCGCCGGAAAATACTCGTCGGCGAACGGCAAACGACGTACGACGTACGACTAATTTATGTTTGATAATTTTCCACTTTGGCCCGCACGCGCCTCAGCCGGCGCCGCCAATGTAGACGCGCTCTTCATCTTTCTGCTGGCGCTCTCGGCATTGATGTGCGCTGCCATTTTCGCCATGATTCTGATCTTTGCGACGAGGTATCGTCGCCGCCGTGGTGTCGAAGCCGAGCAGATTGAAGGCTCAACCGAGCTGGAAATAACCTGGTCGATAATCCCACTGATAATTTTCATGGCAATTTTTGTTTGGGGCGCAGTCATTTACTTCCACGAGCGCACCCCACCCCGCGGCGCATCCGAAGTTTATGTTGTTGCTAAGCAGTGGATGTGGAAGCTCGAACATCAGGAAGGTCAGCGCGAGATCAACGAACTGCATGTGCCCGTAGGCCGCGACATCAAACTGATTATGACGTCGCAGGACGTGATTCACAGCTTCTTCGTTCCTGCCTTTCGCATCAAGCAGGATGTGCTGCCGGGACGCTACACAACCGCGTGGTTTCGCGCCACCAAGCCCGGAGTTTATCACCTGTTCTGTTCGCAATATTGCGGAACCATGCACTCCGGCATGATTGGTCAAGTCGTAGTGATGGAGCCTGCGGAATACGAAGCCTGGCTCTCCGGCGGAACTTCGGGATCGCTCGCCGCCAGCGGCGATACCCTCTTTCAGCAATTGGGTTGTTCCACCTGTCACCGGTCCGATAGTCAGGGCCGCGGTCCTAATCTGGTCGGTATTTTCGGCAAACCCGTGCAGTTGGAGGATGGGCGTACTCTTACTGTCGATGAAAACTATTTGCGCACATGTATCTTGAGCCCCAGTAAAAACATTCCGAGCGGATTTAAACCCATCATGCCGGTTTTTCAAGGGCTGGTGAGCGAAGAACAAATAAATGCCTTGGTGGCATATATCAAATCGTTGACTCCGTCTCCAGCGGGAGGCCAGGGGAGCGTCAGCTTAGCGCCAAAACCGCAATACCCTAAGGAATAGCAATGGCAACCGTAGCAGTTACTGCAGAACGCGAAAATTATCTGAATAAAGAATACGGTATCCGGTCCTGGCTTCTAACGACCGACCATAAGCGCATCGCGCTGCTTTACCTGGCGTCGATCACGTTCTTTTTTTTCGTCGGAGGATTCTTCGCGCTCCTGATTCGACTTGAACTATTAACCCCGGCCGGCGACCTCGTACAGGCCGATACCTACAACAAGCTTTTCTCCATGCACGGCCAGGTGATGATCTTTTTCTTTTTGATCCCGTCCATCCCCGCCGTGCTGGGAAATTTTCTCGTCCCCTTGATGATCGGCGCCAAAGATCTGGCCTTCCCCCGCATCAATCTGCTGAGTTGGTATCTCTACATGATCGCCGGCGTGATTTATATCCACTGCATCGTGACCGGCGGCGTAGACACCGGCTGGACTTTCTACACGCCGTTCAGCACTGCCTTCAGCAACACCAGGGTTATTGAAGCGGGAATTGCAATCTTCATCGCCGGATTTTCTTCCATCCTCACCGGCCTGAATTTCGTAGTGACCATCCATCGCATGCGAGCGCCAGGAATGACGTGGTCGCGCCTGCCGCTGTTCATCTGGGCCCACTATGCCACCAGCATCATCCAGTTGCTGGGAACACCGGTGCTCGCCATTACGCTCTTGCTCGTGGTCTTCGAACGCGCCTTCAACCTGGGCATCTTCGATCCCACCCGCGGCGGCGATCCTCTACTGTTCCAGCATTTGTTCTGGTTCTATTCGCATCCCGCCGTCTACATCATGATTCTGCCCGCGATGGCGGTAGAGAGCGAAGTGGTCGCCTGTTTCACTCGCAAGCGCATCTTCGGCTACAACTTTGTCGCCATGTCGAGCATTGCAATTGCGGTATTCGGATTTCTGGTCTGGGCGCACCACATGTTCGTCGCCGGAATTTCGCTTTATTCCGCGCTGATTTTTTCCATCCTCAGCTACCTGGTTGCGGTGCCTTCAGCGATCAAAGTATTTAACTGGACCGCTACCATGTACAAAGGTTCGATCTCGTTCACCACGCCAATGCTGTACGCATTTGGCTTCATTGGCTTGTTCACCATGGGCGGACTGACCGGGCTGTTCCTGGCCGCGCTGGGAATCGATGTGCACGTGCACGATACTTATTTTGTCATCGCCCACTTCCACTACATCATGGTCGGTGGCGCGGTGATGGGCTATCTCGGCGGATTGCACTTCTGGTGGCCAAAGATTTCAGGTCGCATGTATCCGGAAGGCTGGGGACGGTTAGCTGCCTTGTTGGTCTTCGCTGGTTTCAACCTGACATTTTTCCCACAGTTCATTCTCGGCTACATGGGAATGCCCCGCCGATACTGGCAGTACCCTCCTGAATTTCAAGTGTTGAATGTGCTCTCGACTGCAGGATCGACGATTCTGGCCGTCGGATACGTTCTGCCCATGGTTTATTTTCTATGGTCCATGCGTTACGGAAAAATCGCCTCGGACAATCCCTGGGGGGCGGCTGGACTTGAATGGCAGACGCCGTCGCCGCCGCCAACTTTCAATTTCGACCAGACCCCGGAAGTGACCTGGGAAGCCTACAACTACGAAGAGATCCCCGCTCCTGCGGAGGTGAACGTTGAACGATAGCCCGGTCGCGGTCGAACAACACGGCCCGGAACACCTGCATCATTTTGCCGACGCCGAACAGCAGCGCGACGCCGCGTCGCTCGGCATGTGGCTGTTCCTCGCGACCGAGATCATGTTTTTTGGCGGCATGTTTCTGGCCTACCTCGTTTATCGTTCCTGGTACTACAACGAATTTGCCGCTGGCAGCCGCAGCATCAGCATCTGGCTCGGCACCATTAACACAGCCGTTCTTATCTGCAGCAGCTTGACGGTAGCGCTGGGCGTGCGCGCCGCGCAGATGGGCAAACGCAAATTACTGGTCACTCTTCTGCTGATTACGATTGTTTTCGGGCTGGCATTCCTGGGAATTAAGGGTGTCGAATGGTACCAGAAATTCGAGGAGCATCATGTCCCCGGCAACTCCTTCAACGCAGACGATATAATAAGAGAGTACCCTCAGATTCACATCGACCAGCGCCCCGAGCAGATCTATTTCTCGCTCTATTTCGCCATGACCGGCCTGCACGCCCTGCATATGATCATCGGCGTCGGCATCTTCATTTTCCTGACGTACCACGCGTGGAAGGGACGCTACACGCCGAAGTATTACACCCCGATCGAAATCGGAGGCCTGTACTGGCACTTCGTGGATATTGTCTGGATTTATTTATTCCCGCTTTTATATTTGATCGACCGAAAGCCGCTAAGGTGAACCGCCATGTCTGAGCACGTAATGTCGAGCAAGATGTACTACACCATCTGGATCGCGCTGCTATGCCTAACCGTGATTACCGCAGCCGTCTCCTTTGTCGACCTCGGTCGGCTTAATACAGTGGTCGCACTTGTGATCGCTACCGTCAAAGCTTTGCTCGTGGTTCTCTTCTTCATGCATGTAAAGTACACCAGTGAAAGGCTAACTAAGATAGTGATCGTCTCCGCCATTTTCTGGCTTTTCCTTTTGCTCGCCCTCAGTATGGCCGATTACGGTACCCGTCACTTGACTTAGCACGTCGACGTCTCGGCCGCTGTCGTGCGGGCGCTTGGCCAGCACAGCCCGCAAGATTCCGGCGCTACAATAGTTTGCCCAGCCCTGCACTGCACTTCGGCAGAATTTGCGATATACTCCGCTCGCCGGAAACTTCCTGGCATAACAGATATAGACGAGGTGTCTCATGGCCTTCTGCAATTCTTGCGGAACAACTCTCGAGCCAGGTGCAAGGTTCTGTCCTAAATGCGGCGCTTCAATACCAATGGCCGGCGCTATTGCACCGCCTCCTATTGCTGCCGCTCCCCCCGCGCCAGTAGCGCATCCTCCCGCTCAGGGAAGCAGCGCACTCAAGATCATCTTGATCGTGATCGGGGTGATCTTTTTACTCGGAATTCTTGGCATCGGCACGATGGTATTTGTAGTCCGGCGCATTGCCCACAACAGCCACTTTCAAAACAAAGACGGAAACGTACGTGTAGAAACTCCATTCGGCACTGTTCAGAGCACATCCGACCCCAACGAAGCTGCGCGCAATCTCGGAATCGACCAATATCCTGGCGCAAAAGTGACCAAAGGGAATTCCGCCACCATCGGAGGAATGCATACTGTGGACGCCGAATTTGAGACTAATGATTCACCCGAAAAGGTAATGGCTTTCTACACATCGAAATTTCCCAACGCCACCGTCAACAACAAAGACACGGATGGATACACGATTGTCTCCACCAACAACAACAATCTGATCACAATCAAGATCCAACCAGAAGACGGCAAAACCAGAATTAAGATTGCTAATGTGAGTGGCAAGAACATGATGGGCGGTAACTCTTCAAACTAGCGTCCGTCACTCCATGCAAGACTTTGCCGAACTCGCCCGCGCTGCCAAGTCTCCCGTGGTGGATGCGAGCGGACTCGCGACAGCTCTGACCCGCAAGGTCCGTGGCGAAGTGCGTTTCGACAACGGAACCCGCGCTCTCTACGCCACCGATGGGTCCAACTATCGCCAGGTTCCGATTGGGGTAGTGATTCCCCGTGATGCTGATGACGTTATCGCAACCGTTGCGGTAGCGCGCGAATATGGCGCCCCTATCCTCTGCCGCGGTGGCGGCACTTCGCTCGCCGGACAATGCTGCAACGTTGCCGTGCTGCTCGATTTCAGCAAGTACATGAACAACATCATCGAGATCGACCCGGCGCGGCGCATCGCGCGGGTTCAACCCGGAGTCGTGCTCGACAACCTGCGCAATGCCGCTGAAAAACATCATCTGACCTTCGGCCCAGATCCCGCAACGCACAACCGATGCACCCTCGGCGGCATGATCGGGAATAACTCGTGCGGCGCGCACTCAGTCATGGCTGGCAAGACGGATGACAACATCGAGGCGTTGGATATCCTCACTTACGACGGCCTGCGCATGAAGGTAGGTCAAACGAGCGATGCAGAATTCGAAAAGATCGTCGCCGCAGGCAGCCGTCGCGGCGAGATTTATGCGGGACTAAGAAAACTTCGCGAAACCTACTCCGATCTCATCACGCAACGTTTTCCCCACATTCCGCGGCGAGTCTCCGGCTACAACCTAAATTATCTTCTGCCCGAAAATGGAATCAACGTCGCGCGTGCCCTGGTCGGATCGGAAGGAACTTGCGTCACTGTGCTCGAAGCCACCTGCCGCTTGGTCCAAAGCCCTCCCGAGCGGGTACTGCTTCT
>CAVUQA010000020.1:0-62078 GCA_963743375.1 uncultured Acidobacteriota bacterium
TGGAAACAGGTCCAGCACCCTGGCCGGCGACGGTAGATGATCCACGAAATAGTTTCATGAAGCTATGAGTAACGGATGCCATGTCAACTTTCCGGCATCCGGTTCAATAGAATTCCGCAAAATTAAAATATATCGCGGCATCGCCAGTTGAACCGGGAAAAAGTTCTATTGCTTGGTTACTTGTGTACCCCCTGCCACGGCGGTCCTTGCTTCGACCTGCGGTTCAGGTTTGGCTGCAGGCGCGGACTTTGGCTTGGGCAGTTCCCGCTGAACGTCCACCTTGCCTTTAAAGTACGCGCCGTCTTCGATCGCGATACGTTGAGTGACAATGTCGCCCAGAATGACGGCTGACTTGCGCAACTCAGCGGAGTCGGTGGCATGAATGTTGCCTTCGAGCTTGCCCTGGATCTCCACGCCCTTGGCATTAATATCGGCGTGAACATGTCCGTTCGGGCCGATCACCAGATTGTTACCTTGCAGCTGGATCGTGCCTTCGACCGTACCGTCAATGTATAAATCTTCGCTGCCGGAAAGCTCACCCTTGATAACGACGGACTTACCGATATGTGCAAATTCGCCGCTTTTTGGCATGTCCATACTATTGTCTCCAATTTGGCGCAGAACCGCAGGGCACAAGTGGGAATAAGGGATTCTAAACTATTTGGACGATTCCGGGGACTGCTAAGCATGATCCGGCGGAAATAGTTTGGCCGAAAGCGATTCCATTATTTTGCGAAATTCGACGAAATCGCTTGCTGCTGGCGGCTCAAGCCGGTGTACAATGCCGTGCGGTCTGAATTCAGAACCGAACTTCCATTCAAAGCCTGTTCGAAGAAAGAGTGATTGCATGAAACGTTCAATCGTGGTTTTCCTGATTGCCGGTGTCGCGCTGTCAGTCGGCGCGTACCTTTTGCCGGGCCGCGTGCACGCGGCTGACCAACCGAAGATCAACGGATTTAATATCGTCTTTCCGGAATCTAGCATTCCGCGTCCGGGCCGCATTCACACCAACTATTTTTATGCGATCCCAGAGGTTCCTAACGATACCGGTGGGCCTCCACCAAACGCTGAAACCCCGGGGTCCTTGGCCTGTGTATACAAACTGGTAAGCGGGCCAAAAGGCTGCCCCATCGCCACCAGCACTACGGTTCCGACAGGCGGTGTCGGAGCCATCGCCATTATCGATGCGGGATATTATCCGACCGCAGAGTCGGATCTGGACGCGTTTTCGAGCTACTTTCACATACCGAAAGCCGACTTCCATGTGGTGTATGCCCAGGGAAAAAGACCTCCCACGTATAGCGAATGGCTGCCAGAGGAAGCGCTGGATATCGAGTGGGCACACGCCATGGCGCCAAAGGCGAAACTTTTCCTGGTGGAGTCCAAGCTGTGCATGTCCGGTAGTTGCAACACCGATCCCTTTTGGGATGCAGTGACGGTGGCCAGTAAGGTGGTGGCCGAGAATGGTGGCGGCGTGATCAGCATGAGCTGGGGCGACGGCGAGGCCTCTTACGATACAAAATACGACAAACTTTTTACTTACCCGGGAGTTGTCTACTTTGCTTCGAGCGGCGACTCAGGGATCGGACATACTCTGTATCCCACAGCCTCGCCGAATGTTGTGTCAGTCGGAGGGACGGTATTCAACCGCGATTCCAATGGGGATTTCGTGAGCGAGAGTTACTATACTGGCGGCGGTGGCGGCGATATCAGCCCGTATGAGCCGAGGCCTAGTTACCAGGACGTCATCAAGAATATCGTTGGAAGCAAGCGCGGGTACCCGGATGTCGGTTCGAACTTCTGCTGCGCCGGGATCTATCTACAAGGTCAGTGGGGCGCGGTAGGAGGCACCAGTTGGTCGTCACCGACTTTTGCGGGAATCGTGAATGCCGCTGGCGAGAAGATGAAGTCAACCCACGACCAGCTTACGGCGATCTACAAAGAGTACACAATCAAGAAGGAGTACAAAGCCGATTTCTACGACATAACGCAGGGCGATTCGCACTGCAAGGTGGGCTGGGACCTCTGTGCGGGAGTCGGTTCGCCGCGAACTTACAAAGGAAAGTAGACTTTAGCAATTCAAATTAGCTTTTGTGATTGGCCCTGCCGACGACAGGGCCTTATTTTCATCCACTTTGCAGAGTCAGTCCCGCACCTTCTCTGGGAATAGCGGTTGATTGTTCGGTTTGAAATTCTCGCTGGATACAACGGTGATAAGCTAAATGTCGTCTAATCTTTAGGATGATGCGAATCGTCAAATTCGCGCAAGCTTTGATGGCGCTGGCATTGGTCGGCGCGACCGTCGTCTATGCCGCCGATCAGCCCTCTGAATCTCCGGTCGAGTTGGTTCGACGCACGGTACAAAATGAAATTGGACCGGGCACCGACAACACGAAATCGATGTACGTAAATCGCAAACAAACCCAGCACGGTTCGCAAACCAAACTGGTGGTCGAAACCCGCGAAGGAACGGCGGGATTGATGATTTTGATTGACGGTAAACGCTTGACTCCGGAACAGCGCCAGGCTGAAGAAACGCGTTTGTCGGAACTGGCGAACAATCCCGAAGAGCTGAAGAAACGGCAGCGGTCTGACAAAGAAGATGCGGAGCGGACTGAGCGAATCATGCGAGCGCTGCCGGAGGCTTTCATCTTCGAACCCGACGGGACGGTTGCAGGAACTCAGGAAGTCGGAAAGCCTGGCGATCAATTAGTGCGGCTGAAGTTTCGCCCCAACCCCAATTACAGTGCGCCCAGCCACGTGGAGCAGATTCTCACTGGCCTGGAGGGCTATTTGCTGATTGACGCTGATCAGCATCGCATTGCCAAGATCGATGGAACTTTGGGTAAAGAGGTGGGTTTCGGTTGGGGAATTCTTGGTCATCTGGATCGCGGTGGACATTTTCTGGTTGTGCAAGCGGACGTGACAAAAGGCGAATGGGAACTCACCCGCATGACCCTCAGTTTTACAGGTAAGGCGCTCCTGATCAAAAGCATTAACATCAAGTCGGACGAAGTCTGCACCGACTTTCGTCCCGCTCCTTCAGATCTGACCTTTGCCCAAGGTGTGGAACTGCTGAAGAAGCAGTCAGAGCTACCGATCACTGCCCAGAATCACAACCCTGAATAAATTCGTACTATTGTGTAGCGCGGATCGTTTCCTTGCGTACAGTCAACTTCTCAATTAAATCCTCTCGCACCTTATAGCCGGTGCCAGGTTCATCGCGAATTAAAATTGTGCCTTGGGGGGTGACCTCGACTTCAGGCTCGATTATGTCTTCTCTCCAATAGCGTTTGGAGGCAGAAACATCTCCGGGCAGGCGAAAATTAGAAAGCGTAGACAGTGCGATGTTCTGTGCGCGGCCTATTCCCGACTCGAGCATTCCGCCACACCACACTGGAATGTTACGTGATGCGCAAACGTCGTGAATCTTCACCGCCTCAGAAAACCCGCCCACGCGGCCGACTTTAATATTGATTATGCGACAGGCGCTCAGATCCAGCGCCTTAGCTGCGTCACGTGAGTGACGAATGGATTCGTCGAGACAAATGGCAGTACGCAATTCCTTTTGCAGGCGGGAGTGGTAATAGATGTCGTCGTGCCATAACGGCTGTTCGATCATGAGTAGATTGAACTGATCGAATTTACGAAGGTGTTCGAGTTCGTCCAGAGTGTAAGCGGAGTTGGCGTCGCAACTGAGCAAAATTTCAGGCCAGCGGGAGCGGATGCGCTCTAGAACGTTCACATCCCAGCCAGGTTTGACCTTTATCTTGATGCGGCGATATCCGGCGGAAAGTTCGGTATGAATCTTCTCCAGCAATTGCTCGACAGAATCCTGAATGCCAATCGAAACGCCGCAGGAAATTTCATGCAGAGTGCCGCCGAGCAGCTTCCACAGAGGTACTCGCTTCTGTTGCGCTTCCGCGTCCCACAGCGCATTTTCGAGCGAGGCCTTGGCCATATCGTGACCGCGAACCCTCGCCATTAAAGGAACGCTTTCCCTGGCTGTAGCCAAGGTCCGGCCCAACAGAGCCGGGATGAGGTAGTGTGTGATCGTGGGCCAGGCGCTTTCCGTCCACTCGCTGCTGTAGTACGGGTCTTCGCCCGCGACACACTCTCCCCAGCCGTTAATGCCCTCGCAGTGGGCGGTCAACAGCAGGATGCGGCGGCTGAAAGTGCGTTTGAAGCTCGTCTCGAAAAAATGGACGAGCGGCATTTGAATTTCACGAAGCGTGATCGCTTCTACTTTCATAAGTTAGAAATCCGTTTATTGGATTTATCCCGCTGGTACATCCACTTTTCTTCCCAGCGGCCGAGCAAAAACTTTCCGTTACCCTGAGGATCGCGTTCGTAGGCTAGCACGGCCAATCCATCAGCGAATGCTTTCACAAACTGTGTTCGATTTTGCTCTTGTAGATTTAGCGCTTGAGCGCGAGTCTCTGGCGATGCCTTCCAATCATAAATCTGCGCTGGAACAGAAATCGTTATCGACGTCTCAACCTGTGTGAGATTTCCCACCTGCAATAGAGTTTTGACGCGCTTCGACCTCAGCCACCACTCCGCGACCAAGCGATCCGTAGGCAGACCGCCCTGCAGCGGTGAAGAACTAAGGCCATATTGATTCACAGTGTAGCGGCGGGAGATGGCGCCCAGCTTTGCGATATTGAGATATGCATTCTTAATTTCCAGCGGATCAAAAGTCCACTCAATTAACTCGAAACCGCGGGCTAACGCGTCTTCACGTTGCAAGAGCTTGAGGCGGCGCCCGAGTCCAGCATTCTGATACTGCTTACGTACCGCCAGCATGTGCGAATGCAGGTAGGAATGACCTGCGCGAAAGCCGGGTACGGAGAGCGCGAAGCCCACCATTTCGTTCTGGGCAAAGGCCGCGATCACTTGACCGCCAACTTTCTCGGCGACTACGAACATTCGCAACGGCACCAGGTCAGCATCGGAAAAATTCCACACTTCTTTTTGCAGTGCGACGCAGGTACGCAGCTCATCGAGATCGTGACACTTGCGGATGACGATTGAATCCCCGCTCACTGGCTGCCCTTTTCCTGTTGCTTGGCCTGTTGCCAGAGGGATTCGAGTTCGTCCATCGAAGCTTGCTGAGGAGTACGTCCCGAAATGCGCAGCTGATCTTCCATCCATTGAAAGCGGCGTTTGAATTTGCGGTTGGTTTTCTTTAACGCCGACTCGGGATCAAGCGAGAGATAGCGCGCGATGTTTACCAGCACGAAAAACAGGTCTCCCAATTCGCCTTCCAGCCGTGCGCGCGACTCTTCGTTAATTTGCGGACGTCCAGCACCGGCTACGCCTCGGCTGGATTGAGGAGCAGGGAAGTCTTGAAGCTGTTCTTTTAGCTCTTCCGATTCTTCCTGCAGCTTTTCAAAAAGCCCTTGTACGTTTGGCCAATCGAAGCCGACATGAGCCGCCCGGGAACTGAGTTTGTTGGCTTCGAGCAATGCCGGCATCGCCGGGGAAACACCTGCCAGCACCGAGTCCGGCTTGTCGTCGTTCTTTGTTGGCCTTTCGCCGCCTGCCTCCAGCCGTTTCTTTTTCTCTTCAGCTTTTAGCGCTTCCCAATTACGCAATACTTCGGATGACGTTTCGGCCTTCACGTCCCCGAAAACATGTGGATGGCGGTCGACAAGTTTTTGGCACAAGCGGTCGATCACTTCGTCAATCGAAAACGTATTTTGTTCTTTTGCCATCTGTGCATAGAAGAGAACTTGCAGCAGCAGATCGCCAAGCTCGCCGGTTAATTCGTTCCAGTCGCGATTGTCGATGGCTTCGAGAACCTCATAGGTCTCCTCGAGCGTATAGGGCTTGATGGAATCGAATGTCTGTTCGCGGTCCCACGGGCACCCGCCGGGCGCGCGGAGGCGGGCCATGATCGAGACGGCGCGTTCGAAACGTTCTCCGGTCGTTGGCATGGGGCGTGATTACTGTAAATGAGGGGCGGGAGCGCGGGCAATGAACGGGAGGTGAAGCTCCTCAGGAGGAAATTAGGGTTCGCCGGACTGATCATCAGCGCAAGCCGAGCGTGACGAAAACGTCAAGCGTCGAACCGGGCGTATGGGCTTCCGGCTATTCTCTCGCTGCGAAAGCGCATAAGTCGAGTCGTGCGATTTTCATTGCGAGCGATATCCGAGCCAATTATGGCGTGATTTCGAAGACCACGCCGCAGCCTCTCCCGTTGCAACCGATTCCACCATTCGAAGTTGTGCCATAGAGGTCACCCGCCGCGTCTAAGAGTAAGCCCGCATCCGGCTGACCCCCATCGATGCCGCCGCTAAAGCTGTACAAGATCTTTGCTGTCCACGAATTTTTTTTCGAGCGAATAAGTTCGAAAACTACCCCATCCCGGTATGTCCCCCCTAAACTACAAACACCATAGATGTTTTCATTCTTCAGAATTACACCTCCTTCGGGGTCATCGCATTCGTTCACAGGTAAACTATAAAGACTATCCTCTTTGTCCGTCGCGGCCTTCAACTCAAAGACGACCTGCGCAACTGCGGTTCCGTAGAGGTCCCTTTCCCCGTCGATTGCGAGGGCTCTAAAAGCGGGGTGCGCACCGTGTTTTCCGCCAGCAAAGCTATAGAGCACTGAGTGGCTCCAGCTTCCATTTTTGTACGCCAGTTTAAAAATAGTTCCCAGATGGTGATCGCCCCCTTGGTTCGTGGTTCCGTAAAGATTGTGATGCCTGTCAAAGACCAGTGTTCCAGGATAGGAACCATCTTTGTAGCCCGCGAACGAGTAAATCAACGATTCCTGCCACGAACCAACAGCTAATTTATAAATGGCCCCATAATGGTTAGTGTATCCGCCCATTGAACCATAAAGATTACCTGAGCCGTCTATGACGACTCCCCCAGATGCGCCGAGTCTTTCAGCAAAGTTGAACAGAGTGATAAGGCTCCATCCTTGGCCCTCACGCTCCAATTCAAAAACCGTGCCGGCCCCGTTGGCTCCGCCAACAGCCGTTGTTCCATAAAGGTTCCCTGCCTTATCTAATGCCAGAGCAGCATTCGCGGCAGGCTCTGCTCCGTCATTGAAATTGAAACTGTGGAGGACGGCCTCCGTCCAAGCTCCATTCGAATTTGGCGAGAGCTCAAAAATAGTGCCACATCCTTGCGAGCCACAGTTAGAACCGCCCCCACCCGCCACCGTAGTGCCGTAAAGATTTCCCTGAGCATCCCTAATCAGGCTATTGTTCGGCCCTACCCCATCCTGGCCGCCCTCGAAGGAGTAGAGTACCTTCTCGGTTCCGGCGGATGCGCCGGATGCGAGCAGCAGTATTATCGCCAGGCCCTCAAGTCCTCTAAGCTTCATGATCGCCTCCTACCCTTGTTGCGCGGTACGGTTACCCCAGTCTTGGGGCCAAAATTATACTCCAGGTGCTCGCCCGCCGGACAATGCGTCCTCCGGAGCTAATCGGCCAGCAATGCCCCGCGACAACGGGAGGCGAGTCAAGTGAACCGTTCCAACACATATTGAAACTAACGTTATCTTTTCGACGACGAGTCAGATGGACGAGACTGAGGAGCGTATAGGTCGATACCGTACCAATGGGTAGCATCTAAGTTCGAACATGAAGCTGCGATCGTCGCTGGAAAACAAGCGTTTCGATGTGATCGTAATTGGCGGCGGAATTAACGGAGTCGCGATCGCGCGGGAGTGCGCGCGAGCCGGGCGGACCACGCTTCTGGTTGAGCAACATGACTTCGCCGCAGGCACGACCAGCCGTTCTACGCGCATAATTCACGGAGGTTTGCGCTATCTCGAGCACGGCGACATTGGTCAGGTGCGCGAATCGCTACGGGAGCGGCGATGGCTGTTGCAGCGGTATCCACATTTGGTTCATCCCCTGAAGTTTCTCCTGGCGTTGGATGGAAACAGCCGCCGCAGTGCTCTGGCTGTGCGCACGGGTTTGTGGCTTTATCAAAGGTTGGGAAGCACGAGTTTGCGTGGCAATGACTTCGAGGCAGAGGAGAAAAAACTCGAACGATTGCTGGACGCTGGCAAACGGTTTTCGGTTTTCAACTTCGACGACGCGCAGTGTGAGTTTCCGGAGCGATTGGTCGCGGAATGGCTCGTAGAAGCCGTCGCGGCTGGGGCGACGGCGCGCAACCATACCCAGGTTCTCACGGTTGACATTCGCAATGGACGCGCTACTGGGGTGCTGCTGCGGGATCAGTTCAACGGAAAAGAGGAGCGCGTCGAGGCCAACTGGATTATCAACGCGACCGGGCCGTGGGCCGACAACATCTGCCACAGTTCGAATATTCAGACTCGCAATCCAATGGTTGGAGGAGTGCGCGGCTCGCACATTGTGCTGTCAAAGTTTCCAGGCGCGCCTGATGCCGCCGTCTACACCGAGGCCATTGATGGGCGCCCCATCTTCGTTATCCCGTGGAACGAGCAGGTGCTGGTTGGTACTACCGAGATCGCGGATAGCAGCGATCCAGGCACGGTGCGGCCTTCGGCGGAAGAGATTGATTATCTGTTGCTGTCTTTGCAACGCCTGTTTCCCGCCATACACGCATCGCGAGACGACATACATTATGCGTTCGCCGGGGTGCGGCCGCTTCCGTATTCGCCAAAAAACAGCCCTTCGGATGTGACTCGAAAACATTATTTCCATGACCACGCCGGCGAGGGCGCAGCGCATATGCTCTCGATTATTGGCGGAAAGTTGACCACGGCCGGCAGCCTCGCGCGCGAGTGCGCGACTAAGATCGGGGCACAGATTTCGACGCCCATGCTTGCCGTTATTCCGGAGACCGGAGCAGATGTGGCGATGGAGCACTGGGTGCTGGAGGTCGCCGAAAGAGGCGAACTCACAAAAGAGGCCGCGCACGGTATCGCGGAATGGTATGGAAAGCGCACTCTAGTGGTCGCTGATCTGGCGCACGGCAGCGCGGAGATGCATGCTCCGTTGTGTCCTCACACGCATCACATCGTGGCCGAAGCAGTGGACGCATTCAGCAACGAATGTGCGTGCACGCTGGCAGATGTGTTGCTGCGGCGCGTGCCGGTTGCGCTGGGCGGGTGCTGGTCGTCGTCGTGCAGCCGGCAAGCGGCTACGCGGATTGGCGCCGTCATGGCGTGGAATGAGGACCGTGTGGCCCTGGAGTTAGAAGCATTCGAGCGTGAACGAGACAGCTTTCTGCGGAACGTGTCTCAGGCGCGTTCTATCGCGGAAGTAAAAGCATAACGTGGAGAGTTCGCGGCCTGGCACTGCGCTTCAGGCAAAGGTTTGTGCCAGTAATTTGGTGTCATCGGAAATGATGCCATCAACTCCCCAGCTGGCCAGAAGCAACATTGCCTTGCCGTCATTCACCGTCCAAGCCAAAAGTTTGCTGCCTGCGTTGTGCGCTTCCTGCACCAAGTCGCGAGTGATCAGTGTGTAGTGGGGAATCAGGTACTCGACATTACTTCCGCGCCAAAACTCAAGCTGCCTGGGTTTGTCACATATAATGCCAACGTGAATGCTGGCGCTCCGGGTCTTCAGTTCCATCACAACCTGGGGAATGAAAGAAGACACAACATAGTTCTCACCTATTTTGTGCTCGCGTAACAAACCAAGCACCTTGGATTCCAACCCCGGGACCTTGAGTTCAATATTGAGAAACGCCCGTTGGCCGTAGCGCGACAGAATATCGTCGAGGACCGGCAAATGGACCAATTGATCGGTCGTAGCTTGGCAGACCAAGACTCCATCGACCTCGGGGTCATGACAGACCACAGAACGTCCGTCGCCGGTTAAGCGTACGTCGAACTCAAAGCCGTCGCAGCCATATGCGAGAGCGATGTCGAAAGATGCAAGAGTGTTTTCGGGAACTGAAGTGTTGATACGGCTACCGCGATGACCGAGTAGCAGGGGAACGCCGGGCACTGGCTGATTTTAGCTGGATGTCAGTGGCTCAGCACACAAAATTTCACACCAATACCAAAATTTTACACTGGGCGCCGATTCCGTGTCCCTCAGGCCGTTGGCGATTAATCGAGATCGAAATCGCGAATGGGTTTGCCGGTGTCAGGAGATTCTTTGGCTTTTTTAACCGCTTCCTGAAATTTCTTTTCCAACAGATCTCCAGCGTGCTTTTGGGCTTCCACCGATTGGCGGAAGATAGATTCTCGGCGGCTATCCTGTTCTTTCATTGCTTTCGCGGCTGCTTCGAAATCATTGAACATTTTGGGTTTAATCGCTGCAGTATGCGCAATGATGCCTTTGGCTGTTGGGTCGATTTTCAGCACAGCGCTGCAGCACGGGCAGGTTACATCGAAAGCTGACGAATTATCCGCCATGCAGAAATGATAGCGCAAATAAGCTTTTCTTGATCGAGAAACTCAACGAGGCTGAATCTTGATGGGGAAAATATGCAGCAGGGAAAGCATTTCCCAACCTAAGAGAACTAGAGAGACTACGGTGACGGTAATAGCCAGGATCTCGCCAAAATTGAGATTGCTTCGCCGTGGCTCGAAGCGACGAGCAACTAAGCCAAGAATATTCAAGGTCGCGAAGCCAAAAACCAGCACCCAGAGAATGTTGTAAACGTTCTCTTTCTTGCTCGAAAATTGGTCAGAAGACTGGAATATGAACAGAAGCAATGATTGCAGGCCTATGAAGACCATCCCGAGCCCGCTTCGCGAAGTGAACAATTTGAGCGCATTGGCGAGAGTCAAAACCATTCTCTAAGTGTGCCTTCGGCGAATCTGGCGATGGCTGCACGATATTAACCTTTTTCCGCCGCGAAAGTCAGCGTTTAAGCCGATTTACTGTTCTGCGTCCCGCTGGGCAGTGTTTTATAATAGAGAGATTCATTCTCCTCTTCGGTGCCGCGAGAGGGCCCGTGGGCGCGGAAAACGCCTTCAGGCAGGTAGGTCCGGAGTGATGCGGATTCAGTTACGGGTGTCTTCTTATCGATGTCCACGGAAACTATTGTTGTTCGCGGTGCGCGGGTTCATAACCTCAAGAATATAGATTTTGAGATTCCACACAACTCGTTGACGGTTGTGACCGGAGTGTCGGGGTCAGGGAAGTCCTCGCTCGCCTTCGACACGATCTATGCGGAGGGACAGCGCCGCTATGTGGAATCGCTGTCAGCCTATGCGCGCCAGTTTTTGGAGCGAATCGAGAAGCCGGACGCGGATGTGATTGATGGAATCGCGCCGGCCGTCGCGATCCGGCAGAAGAATACGACGCGGAATCCGCGGTCCACGGTGGGCACGGCGACCGAAATCTACGATTATCTTCGGCTTCTCTTCGCCCGGGTTGGCCGTACTTATTGCGTGCAATGCGGCAGAGAGGTTAAGAGGGATACGGTCGATGAAGTCGCCGATGCCTTGGTGAAACAGCCCGAGGGCACACGGCTGAATGTGCTGTTCCCGCTGCAGACGGTATCCACAGTGGTTGCGTCAGTTGACGCTGCGGCTGCGGCCAAAGCACGCGGGCGCAAGAAAAAGGCGAAGGATCCGGGCAGCGTTCTTTCCGATCAAGTCAAAAGTCGTCTTCTCGATCTGCGCACCCGGGGATTTAACCGGCTTTATCAAGGCGGGCAGATCTTCGAATTTTCAACCCCCGAGTCACTGCTAAATATCAATTTCGCCGAGCCAGTTTTTGCGCTGGTTGATCGCCTCGTCATCTCACCTGGCTCCCGCTCGAGAGTCGTGGACGCGGTTGAAATCAGCTATCGCGAGTCCAGCGAGGTCATCTTCGAGACTGTGCCGCGCGACGGGCAGCCTGCGGAATGGCTACGCTTCTCCCAGCGTTTCGAGTGCAAGATCTGCAACCTTCGCTACGAAGAGCCGGAACCACGATTATTCTCTTTCAACAATCCGTACGGCGCTTGTCCGCGCTGCCAGGGCTTCGGAAATACTATTGATTTCGATCTGGACCTGGTGTTACCGGATAAATCACTGACCCTCAATCAGGGCGCGATCGAGCCCTGGACTAAGCCCAAGTATCGCCCCCTGTTTACCGACTTGAAGCGCTTTGCTCGCGAGTCTGGGATTCCGATGGATGTGCCGTGGAACGAACTTGATCGTGAACATCAGCGCGTGATCGTTGCCGGCGAAGGTCGCTTTTTGGGAGTGCGCGGTTTCTTCAATCATCTGGAGCGCAAGAAATACAAGCTGCACGTTCGCGTATTTCTGAGCCGCTATCGTGGATATTCCTTGTGTTCCAACTGCGAAGGCGCTCGCCTGCGGATGGAAGCGCGCCAGGTAAAGATTAATGGCAAGAATATCTGCGAAGTTTGTTGCATGACAGTCGAGGCCGCATCGCAGTTCTTCGAAGCGTTGCAATTGACGGAACAGGAAGCGGGAATCGCAGAGCGGTTGCTACAGGAGATACGCGAACGCTTGCGCTTCTTGAATGAAGTTGGATTGGAGTACTTGACTCTCGACCGGCTTGCGTCCACGCTGTCGGGGGGGAAGCACAACGCATCCAACTGGCTACATCGCTGGGTTCACGTCTGGTGGGCACGCTTTATGTGCTGGATGAGCCATCGATCGGATTGCACAGTCGCGATACTCACCGGCTGATCAAAATCCTGCACAATTTGCGCGACTTGGGCAATACGATCCTGGTGGTCGAACACGATCGCGACGTGATGCAGGCTTCGGACACGATTCTCGACCTCGGCCCCGGGGCCGGCGAAAACGGCGGCAAGTTAATTGCGAAGGGAACCTATAATCAAATCCAGAAAATGCCGGGTTCGCTCACTGGACGCTACCTCTCGGACGAACTGCAAATTCAAATTCCGAGTTCTCGACGCAAGCCGGGGACGCAGCAAATCAAGATCTTCGGTGCTCGCGCGCATAACCTGAAAAGAATAGACCTTGAGGTCCCATTGCGGATGCTGGTGGCGATTACCGGGGTGTCGGGCTCGGGGAAATCTACGCTGCTGCACGACGTGCTGTATCAGGCATTGTCGGCTGCAAAGAGGCAGCCCGGCGCGGTTTCAGGAGAAGCATCGTACTGGGATCAGGTGGAAGGTGCGGAGTTCATAGACGAGGTTGTGCTGGTCGATCAATCTCCGATTGGGCGCACTCCTCGGTCGAACCCGGTCACATATATCAAGGCTTTCGATGGCATCCGTGATCTCTATGCGTCTCTGCCTGAGTCTAAGAAGCGCGGGTTCACCGCTGGACATTTTTCCTTCAACGTGCCCGGTGGACGCTGCGAGACTTGCCAGGGCGACGGAACCGTGACCGTAGAAATGCAGTTCTTGGCGGACGTGGAACTCATTTGCGAAGAGTGCAAGGGCGCGCGCTACAAACCACAAGTTTTGGAGGTTCGTTATCGAGGGAAAAACATTCACGAAGCCTTGGACCTCACGGTAAAAGAGGCGCTGCAGTTTTTTGCCGGCGTACCCAAAATCGTCGAGAAATTGCGTGTGCTGGAGGAAGTTGGTCTTGGCTATTTGCGTTTGGGCCAGTCGGCTACGACGCTGTCGGGCGGCGAGGCGCAGCGTATGAAATTGGCCGCTCATCTGCAGCCCGCGGCACGCGAGGCCAGCCGGCTGCGAAGCTCAGAGGGTTCATCTCGCCGGCGTCAGCACCTTTTGTATATTTTCGATGAGCCCACGACTGGGCTACACTTTGACGACATCAGTAAGCTTCTATCCGCCTTCCGCCGACTGATAGATGCGGGCGGCTCGATCCTGGTGATTGAGCACAACCTCGAAGTAATCAAAACCGCGGACTGGGTGATCGATCTCGGTCCCGAAGGCGGTGCGCGCGGAGGCTACATTGTCGGGGCGGGGCCGCCGGAAGCGATTGCAAAGCTGCCGAATTCGTACACGGGAAACTTTCTGGCGAGTGTGTTGAACGGACATGGGCCATCGGGGAACGGATCGTCGAGGAATGGCAGTAAATAAGCCTGCCTGTATCGCTCTGCTATGTGTGGGTTTCCAGTTTGGCGGGATTGTTTTCGCTCAGAGTTCCGGCCAAACCGTCCGTCATCACAAAGTAGTTGATCAGGATTCGCCCGTCCCTGCGGAGTTAACTCAAGGTGAAACCGCTATCGAGAAGCATGATTATGCTGCCGCTGAGCCGCTGCTGAAAAAAGTCGTATCCTCCGATCCCAATAACTTTCAAGCGTGGTTTGACCTGGGATTTGTCTACAACGGGCTGGGAAACGCGCAAGAGTCGATTACGGCATATCGCAAATCCGTAGCTGCGAAGTCAGATGTGTTCGAGTCGAACCTGAATCTTGGTATCATGCTGGCGAAAACCGGCCAACCGGACGCAGAACAATTTCTTCGAGCAGCAACCACGCTAAAACCTACCGCAAACATAGATGAAGGCCACGCTCGTGCATGGTTATCTCTCGCTCATGTGCTCGAAAGCAGCAAGCCCGACGAAGCTATCACCGCGTACAAGCAGGCCGCTGCGCTCCAACCAAAAGATCCCGAGCCTCATCTTTCAGCCGGGCTGATGTTGGAGAAGGATAACCGTTTTGCTGATGCGGAGCAGGAATATAAACAGGCGCTGGCCATCGACCGAGATTCCAGCGATGCCTTGACCGGCCTGGTCAACATTTACATGCGCGGCCAACGCTTCGGCGAGGCTGATCCGATCTTGCGTAAACTCATTGCTATGCATCCTCATGATGTGTCGGCCCGAATCCAGCTTGCCCACATTCTGATCGTCCTCGAAAGGTACGATGACGCGATTGCCGATTTGCAGGAGGCACTAAAAGTCGATCCCGCAAATGCCCAAGCGAAAAGCGATCTTGGCGATCTTTATCTTAGGGCGAAGAAATACGATCAAGCAGAAGCGTTCTACCGTTCAATGTTAGCGACCCACCCGGACAATGCTCAGCTACATCAATACCTCGGCATTACTCTTTTGAAGGAGCGGAAATTTCCGGAGGCACAACAGGAATTGCTGACAGCGGTTAAGCTCAAGCCCGATCTCGGCGAGGCGTATGGCGATTTAGCGAGAGCTGCGGTAGAGAACAATAATTATCAGTTGGCCATAAAGGCTGCCGATGCTCGGGCCAAGTTTCTTCCCGAGATTCCTGTCAGCTATTTTCTTCGCGCCAGCGCTTATGATCATCTACGCAACTTTAAATTGGCGGCACAGAATTATCATCGCTTTCTAGAGGTCGCGAACGGAGCGTATCCTGATCAGGAGTGGCAGGCCCGGCATCGGCTGATTGCCATCGAGCCGAAGAAATAACTTATGCGTAAGCAATCAACGGTGTTTGTGGTTGTCTTGGCGACATGCTTGGCCTGCGCAGGTCGGCAGGAGACTTTGCAGGACCTCATGGCCCGCTGCGAATCGGCGAAGGTCGACGACCGGCCCGCAGTGTGCGTGGAAGTTGCTGAGCGCCAACTTAAATCCGCCGATGAGCTCTACACTGCCGGCAAAGTCGATGAGGCTCGAAGCGCGATAAAAGAGGTGGTGACTTACTCAGAGAAAGCGCACGACGCAGCTATGCAATCGGGTAAGAGAGTCAAGAATACGGAGATCGACTTTAGAAAAATGGCAGCTAAGCTGCGGGATATCAAGCGCACCGTGAACTTTGATGATCAGGAACCGCTGCAGGCTGCCGCAGAGCGCTTGGAGAGCTTGCGCACTGATCTCTTAACCCACATGTTTAAAGGTAAATGACTCGTTCTTCGGGAAAAGTCGCGCGATTGGCGTTGAGTTTGTTGCTGCTATTGCCCGCGTTGGCGCAAACGCGCCGAGACCCGCTGAATCCGCTGGAACAAGACCAGCTTCGGGACGCGGCCCAGGAACCAGCTGACCGGCTCAAGCTTTACATCCAGTTCTCCCGCGCGCGACTTTCCTCGCTCGAACAGATGCGTGCTGATCCGAAGGTTACCGATCGCGGTCAGCAGACTCGTGGCCTGCTGCAGGACTTTCTCGATGTCTACGACGAATTGAATGACAACATCGACACGTTTGTCGAGCGCAAAGCTGACCTGCGAAAACCTTTAAAGGCGATCATCGAAGCCGATACGGAGTTTCAAGCCAAGCTACGAGCTTTGAAAAGCTCGGCGGAGGCCAAGAAAGAGGAAGCCCGGAAATATGATTTCCTTCTTACCAGCGTCGTGGAAACCGTTGATAGCAGCGTACAGGACCATCGCCAATTACTGAGCGAACAGGAAGAAGCGTTCAAGCACAAGAAAAAGTGAGAGGCAGTGGAAGACCTACGGGATCATTCGCGCTACTCAGTTTTACCGTTTATCCATGCTAATCTAGCCGCAACGTGCAAGACAGAATCCACCATATCTTTCAGGAAACTTATCGTGAGCTGCGTCCGCGGGCGCCCATGCCGGAGCTCACGGTAGAATTTTTCGCTTTTGCGAACATCAATAATACGATTCGCATGCGGGAAGGGAAGTTGTTCGTTCGTCTCTCAGACTTGCTGGAAGGCGCTCCCGACCCGGTGTTGCGGGCAATTGCTCACATTCTGTTGGCTAAGATGTACCGCAAGCCCATCGACCGGGCACACGCCACGCGCTATCGCCGCCACATTTCCGCGCAAGACATCACCAAGAAAGCCCATCTTCTGCGGCAGATACGTGGACGCAAGCGAATCGAAAGTGCCCAGGGACGAACCTACAACCTGGAAAACATCTTCGAAGATCTGAATCAACGCTTCTTTTATGGTTTGATGGCTCGGCCGCACATGACTTGGAGCCGCGATCACGCTCGCAACCGGCTCGGCCATTACGATCCTGCCCACAACGCAATCGTCGTAAGCCGCGTTTTCGACCACCCGCGGGTTCCTTGCTACGCCGTCGAATATATCGTCTATCACGAGATGCTTCACCTCAAGCATCCTGTAAAACTGCGCGGCAGCCGCCGCTGCGTACACTCATCAGAGTTCCAGGCCGAAGAGAAGCTTTATCCGCATATCGACCGGGCGAAGGCTTTTCTCAGACATCTGTAAACGGATTCACCGGAGCGGCATCCTATCAACTGGTTACGTGATGCAAATCACAATTGCTGGTGACGTCACGCGTTGACGCCCACGAAGCCGAGAGACTATCCTAGATAATGAAATTGAAATTCATTTTCAATATCAAACTGCATTGCAAAGGCTGATTTCCAGATGTTAGAAGCATTCATCGTAACTTTGCGGGAAGGCGTCGAAGCCGCTCTGATTGTGGGCATCACGCTGGCTTACCTTGGCAAAATTAATCGTCCCGAGCTGCGTAAATCAGTTTACGCGGCATTAATCTCGGCCTTCGTGGGCAGCCTTGGAGTCGCTGCGCTGCTTGCTCACACTCAGTGGAATCAGGACATTTTCGAAGGTTGGGTCATGCTGGCCGCGGCCTTTTTCGTCGTCACCATGATCATTTTCATGATGAGGACGGGCCGCAAGATGAAAGGCGAGATCGAGGGCAAAGTTGGACTGCTGGCGGGCCGCAATGCGTGGTTCGGGCTTTTCGCATTCGTATTTCTGATGGTTTTGCGCGAAGGCGTTGAAACCGTTCTGATTCTGTCAGCGGTCTCCTTGAATTCAACTGAACTGCTAAGCTTCATGGGCACGTTTCTCGGTGTTGTTGCGGCGGTTGTATTCGGGGTGATGTTCGTCAAGGGCAGTGTCCGCATTAATTTGCAAAAATTCTTCCGCGTTACCACGGTTATTTTGTTCTTCGTTGCGGCGCAACTCGTGATCTCGGGCTTGCACGAGCTCTCCGAGAATGGCGTGCTTCCTTCTTCGAAGACGGAAATGGCAATTATCGGTCCGATCGTCCGTAACGATCTTTTCTTCTTCATCACGATTCTGGCTCTGGCAGCGCTCATGGTGCTGTTCGAGGTCAAGCGCCGGCAGCCGGGGGCACTGCCCGAATCTCCGGCGGAACGGCGCAAGGCGATTTGGAGCGCGCGCCGCGAGCGTTTGTGGATGGCTTCCGTGTATGCCAGTTCATTTGTATTTATCGTTCTCGTAACCGCCGAGTTTATCTACACCAAGAGCGTGAGCGCTTTGTCACCCGCCACGCAGGTTACATTCGTGAATGGCCAGCTTAGTATTCCGCTCACGCAGGTTCAAGACGGCGATCTACACCGCTTCGCCGCGCAGGAAAACGGCACCACAGTGAGGTTCTGGCTGTATCAAAAGCCGGATGGAAAAATTGCCACTGTTCTCGATGCCTGTGAAATCTGCGGCGCGGTGGGTTTTTATAGAGGTCCCAACGGAGTAGTCTGCAAAAACTGCGCTGCGCCTATCAATCCGCAATCAGTCGGAATGCCCGGCGGATGTAATCCTGTTCCGCTGAAGGCGCAAGTTACCTCCGACGCCATAATCATTCAAGAGGCGGACATCGCGGCCCGAAGCCGCATGTTCCAGCAATAGCCATGTTTGGACGCCTGGTCTACGAATCTTTTCGCCGGCAAAAACGCCGCAAGATTCTGGCGGGCGTTGCCATCACTCTGGGTGTGGCCGTGGCAACCGCTATGATCGCGGTTGCGACAGATATCGGCGACAAGATCAGTCGCGAACTGCGCAACTACGGCGCGAACCTGGTCGTCACTCCGCAAGAAGACACCCTGGATGTTCAAATCGGCGGCGTCGACCTCAAGCCGCCGAGTGATGGCGCATATCTGAACGAAGCCGACCTGCCTAAGATCCGTGGTACGTTCTGGCATCACAATATCGTCGGTTTTGCGCCGATGTTGCCCGTGAGCGTTCGCGTTGGTGACAACGCTGAGGCGAAGAATCTCACTCTGCTGGGAACCTATTTCTCCAAGAGCCTTACATTCGGCAAAGAAAGTTTTGCCACCGGTGTGCGCATCACCCATCCGTGGTGGAAAGTGCAAGGCGCGTGGCCCGACGATAATTCCTCTGACGTGTTGCTAGGCGAAAGCCTGGCCGCGAACCTCGGCCGTAAAGCAGAAGATGAAATCGAAATCGCCGGTCAGCCGCATCGCATCGTCGGAATTCTTTCAACCGGCGGAGCCGAAGATAATCAAATCGTAGCACCGCTGGTACTGGCGCAACAGATTCTGGGCAAGCCCGGAGCGGTGCGGCGTCTCTACGTCAGTGCGCTGACCAAGCCAGAGGACGCCCTTGCTCGCCGCGACCCCAAGTCGATGAACCCAGAAATGTTCGATCGCTGGTACTGCTCACCCTACGTAGCCTCGATCGCATACCAGTTACAGGAGGCGATTCCTCATTCGCACGCGGAGCAGATTCGTCAGATTGCGCAGAACGAAGGCACAGTGCTGTCACGGATCAAAGGCCTGATGCTGTTGGTGACTTTGGCGGCTCTTTTTGCCTCTGCGCTTGCCGTCTCCGCGGCTATGGCGACAGCCATCTTTGAACGGCGCAGCGAAGTTGGGCTGATGAAAGCGCTGGGCGCGGGTAACATTTCAGTTGCGGCCTTATTCTTTGCGGAAGCTCTGCTGCTGGCGCTGATTGGCGGTATCGTAGGGTTTGCCGGAGGAGCGCTGCTGGCGCGGCAGATTGGCCGTTCGATTTTTGATTCTCAGATCACGATCGATCCAGTTCTATTCCCTGTGATTCTTGCCATCGCTGTGATCGTAACTTTCGCCGGCAGCGCTATGGCGATTCGTCGCGCGGTGAAATTCGATCCCGTCTACGCACTGCGAGGTGAAGCGTGAAATCAGATGTCACCCACCGCCGTGCCGGCAAGCCTCACACCTCAATGTTTCTCCGTATGCTGATGCGCGCCGCCGTGCTGCGCCGCGGACGCGCTGCCTCGGCCATGTTGGCGATGGTAGTTGCCGCCGCCGTCGCCACGACCATGCTGAATCTCTATGTTGATGTGCAAGCCAAGTTGCGCAAGGAGTTTCGCAACTACGGCGCGAACGTGTTGATGGTTGCGAAGGGGGATCAGACACTTCCCGCCGACGCGCTCGATAAAGTTAACGCGTTATTGGCCGGACGGGGCCTCGCCGTGCCGTTTGCCTACGTTGTGGCTCGCACCTCAAACGGCCGATCCGTCGTTGTTTCAGGAACCAACCTCGAGCAGGTGAGGAAGCTCGACAGTTGGTGGTCGGTTACATCCTGGCCTGCGAAGCTTCAAGATGCGCTGGTCGGCACACGCGCGGCCGCAGTGGTCAGTCCGCAAGGGAAGCCTTTTGATCTCAGTTTTCAGGGACGCACCATCCACCTGAACCCAGCGGGTATTCTGCGAACCGGGGCGTCTGAAGACAGCCGCATTTATCTTTCGTCGCAAGATTTCGAAAGCTGGAACGGAGTGAAACCCTCGACCATAGAGATTGCAGCTTCTGGTTCGCCCGAGGACGTCAACGCTCTGATCCGACAACTCTCGCAAGCTGTTCCTGCTGCCGAGGTCCATCCCATCCGTCAAATCATGGAAGGTGAAGCTCGGGTGCTGGGAAAAACTCGCGCTACGCTGGCTGCCGCTGCTGCCTTGATTATTGCGACCGCAGCCCTGTGCGTGCTTTCCACATTGATCGGATGGGTATTCGATCGCCGTCGCGACTTTGCCATTATGAAAGCTCTGGGCGCATCAGAAGGCCTGATTAGCGGATTCTTCGCCGCCGAAGCCGCAGCCTTGGGAGCGGTCGGCTCATTCGTTGGATTCGGCATTGGCGTAGCTGTCGCCGCATGGATTGGCCGGGTAAACTTTCATGCGCCGGTCGTTCCGCGCTTCAACGTGTTGCCTCTCGTCTTTGTGGGCAGCGTTGTGGTGGCCTTAGTTTCCGCGGTGCTGCCGATTTTTCTGCTGCGGCGCGTCCAACCCGCTATGATCTTGAGAGGGGAGTGAGATGATCAAGCTGAAAAATGTCAGCCGCCTGTACCCCGCCAAAGCCGAAGCTAACGGCGGCGTCATCCGTGCGCTCGATAACTTCTCCCTCAATGTCGATCCCGGCGAGTGGATCGCAATCATGGGCCCGTCCGGTTCCGGCAAATCTACTTTCGTAAATTTGATTGGCTGCTTGGATCGGCCAACTTCAGGCGAGATTTGGCTGGATGGCGAAGACGTGGCCGACATTTCTGCGAGCGAATTAAACCGGGTGCGCGCTGAGAAAATCGGTTTCGTGTTTCAGCAGTTTCATTTGATTCCTTACCTCACAGCCCTCGAAAATGTGATGCTGGCCCAGTACTTCCATAGCATGACGGATGAGCAAGAGGCGCTTGATGCCTTGCAGCGTGTGGGATTGAAAGAGCGCGCGCACCACGTTCCGTCGCAGCTTTCCGGAGGCGAGCAGCAACGCGTCTGCATAGCGCGGGCCTTGATCAACGATCCCAAAATTGTGCTCGCCGACGAACCCACGGGTAATCTCGATGCCGCGAACGAAGAGATTGTGCTGAGGCTGTTGCGCGAACTGCATCAGCAGGGAAGAACGATCGTCATGGTAACTCATGACCCTGTGGTCGCCCGGCTCGCCGACCGCCGCATCGAACTGCATCATGGCAAGATTGCAGTTCAGGAAGTCTTCGCCATGGCCGATGAAGAACAGTTTGACGAAGTATTGGAAGAACTATGGGCGCTGGCCGAACACGGCGAAATCGCCGAACTCGAACGCATGGAAGTGCATGGCGCGCTCCCGGTAAGCATCGCCGTGGAAAAGATGACTGAGCTGGGGTTGGTGACCGCAGCTCCGCATCCGCCCGAGCCGCACGATCACAAGCCATTCGTTAATCCCTGCCACGACGCGCTTAAGCCGTCTGGAGTTTCAACTGGCGATGGCAGCATGATCGTGGAACTCACGTCCCGCGGACGCCAGCGCGCTGCCGACATCATTCGCAGACATCGTCTTGCGGAGCGCCTGTTCACCGACAGTTTGGCCATGGACAGCGAAACTGAAATCGAACAACAGGCCTGCAAGTTCGAGCACATTCTGTCCCCCGAAGCTACCGACAAGATATGCGCCTTCCTCGGCCACCCGCGCACCTGCCCTCACGGCGCGCTGATTCCTCCGGGCCCATGCTGTGGCAGGACCAGAAACTTCGCCGGCGTTGCTGTAGAAAAATCAGAGCGGCCCGCCTGACCTTTTCATGACCGCCCGTAGAACTTCCATCGGCGTTTTCGACTCCGGCTTTGGCGGCCTCACCGTGCTCAAGGCTTTGCTGCGGCTTATTCCCGATGCCGACTACATTTACTTTGGTGACACTGCGCGTTTGCCATACGGTTCGAAATCAGCGGAAACCGTAGCCAGATATGCTGTCGGCGCATCGCACTATCTTGAGCAGCAAGGTGCGCAGGCGCTGGTGATTGCCTGCAATACGGCCACAGCCCTGGCTATGGACAAAATTACTCACGCGGCAAGCGTCCCGGTGGTAGGGGTGATTGAACCTGGAACCGATCGCGCTGCCGGAGAAAGCAAGAATAAGAAAGTGGTCGTAATCGGAACTGAAGCCACCGTCAGCAGCCATGCGTATTTGAAGGCTCTTGAAACGCGTGGGATTGAGGCAAGAGAAAAAGCCTGCCCGTTATTAGTGCCGCTGGTCGAGGAAGGATGGATCGACCATCGAGTAACAGAAGACGTGGCCGAGATTTATCTCAGAGAAGCTTTTGCCGATGGCTTCAAGTCGGCTGATGTGCTGCTGCTCGGCTGCACTCACTACCCGCTGATTCAACCGGTACTGAGGCGGGTCGCTCCGAAGCACGTCAAAATTGTCGACTCCGCCGACGCTACCGCTGATGCTGTCGGAAGATTGCTGCGCCGCATCCCGCTGTCATCCACGCGGGAGCCGGAGCGACGTCGGTTGCCGCGCCTGAGATGTTTTGCGACAGATTCAGCCGAGAAGTTTCGCCGCCTGGGAGCGCAGTTTCTGGGACAGCAGATCGATGACGTTCGGCACGTCGATCTACCCGAGTAGGCACCCGCAGGGAACTCTACCCAAAGAAAAACGGCCGCGATCGCTCGCGGCCGCTTTCATCACCCACACTCAAATCAATACAACCGGAATGTGACCTCAACGTTGATCTGCACAGCCACAGGCTTGCCATCCTTCATCGCAGGCTCAAACTTCCAAGTTTTCACTGCTTCCATAGCTTTTTCATCAAGTCCCAGACCCAAAGTGCGTGCGACCTTGATGTCGCGTGCGCGGCCATCCGGGCCGACGATCAGCCACAGCACACAAGTTCCTTGATATTTGGCCTTGCGAGCTTCTTCCGAATACTCAGGATCGGGCGCGTAAATTGCTTTTGGTGCCGACACTCCGCCACCGACCTTAAATGCTCCGCCGCCGGTCCCGCCACCATGGCCCGGCCCATATCCAGGTCCCTCACCCGAACCTACGCCACCACCGTTGCCTGAACCAATGCCACCGCCAGAACCCGTACCATTCGACGGCGGCCCCGACGGCAAGTGCGACATTGGATCGCCCAAGTTAGGCAGGTTGTTGGTTGCCAACTTGATCTGGGGTGGAACCACGATGGTAGGCTCGACCGCGAGTTTCGGATGGTCGTTGCGCACCACCATCATCGGCGGTGTTATCTGTTCCATGGCTAACTTTGGCAGCTTACCCTTCGGCGCCTGGAACTTGTCGCGGTCGCCACCACCACCGCCGCCGCCGACTTGAGTCTTAGAAGGAGGCAACGGGGGTGTATCTTCCGGAGGGGCAACCAGGGTTGTAACTTCGGCAGGCTTCGTGATTTGCTGTACCACCCGCCGTCCCAACATTGTCCCGCCAATAATTACGATCACCGCCAGAATGTGCACTACGGTCGAACCCAGCGCACCATTCTTCTTGTAATCGTAGAATCCCCAGATGTCCTTGACCGGGATGGGTTTCGAGGTGAGGACTAAAGGCGGCTGCTTCTTCGGGAAGAACCGGTCGTTGAAATTTTGAACCAGTGATTTCCAGAGCGGCTGATCGAAGTCGCTCTTGGCCATCAGCAGATTAAGTTCAGGCTCGCTTTCCCGCATGGGCTCGATGTCGTTGGTTACCATATTTGACCCGACTTCCTGGTGTTTAAGGCTCGATCCCAAAAAAGCTACTCTTCACCATAAAACTGATGAAGTCAAACCGCAGCCAGTTGCTTGCCCGGCGCGATTAACTATTTTGAGGCTGCCCCGTTTTCATACCGCGCCAATCAAGAACTGGAACTTCCCTCCAACGCGTAATTAGATGCAAAGGCGCGGGAAAGCGTCTGCCAATAAAATTGTACACTTTTTGATTTCCTTTTCCACAGTGCTTTTGGGGTTCCCTATTTTTGCGACCCCCGGCGGTTGGACGTCCAACGCTGGGGTGCCTATAATGAAATAAATCAACCGCTTGGGAGCACATCGAAGAGTGCCGTTCGACTTGGAACCCAGCTTCATTCTGGCGCCCGTTAAGTCTGGGATGGACCAACGATTTTCGCCCTATTTTGGGCTGGACCTTGGCGATTTGTCACCTGTCAAAACCTGCAAAATTCAATGACCCAACCACGCCTAATGCGCCGGTACCACTTTCTTATTGCCCTCGCAGTAGTCCTGCTGGATCGCGTTACCAAGTGGATGGTTGCCAAGAACATCTCCCTGCATGACGGCATTCAGGTGATTCCCGGCTTTTTTCGGATCACCCATGTGGAGAATCGGGGCGCTGCCTTTGGCCTGTTTGCCGACTCGCCTGCACAATGGAAGATCGCCATGTTGGTGCTGTTTTCGATTGTGGCTCTGATTGTAGTCTCTGCCTTGTTGTGGCGGAACAGCCACTCCATGAGCACCACAGGAATAGGCCTGGCGCTGATTCTTGGCGGAGCCTTAGGAAACCTCTGGGATCGTCTCCTCAATGGCCGGGTTGTGGATTTCCTGCTTTTCTACGTTGGCCAATATCAGTGGCCCGCTTTCAACGTAGCCGACAGCGCCATTGTGGTCGGAGCCGGTTTGCTGGTCATCGAAATCCTCTTCGCGAAGTCTCCTGTTCACGAAACCACGGCGTGAGCGGCTTGAGTTCGGGCGGACAGTGCGCGATACTCCACTGCTAGTTTTTTCTGTTATTCAAGCACACCACTAAACAGGAGACTATCATGTCGCTGAGATCAGTCCTACGAACTGCGGTCGCTGTGATGTTCGTCCCATGTATTTTCCCTGGCGCCTTGGCGCAGATGCCGAATCCTTATGGTTTAAGCATCACTTTAGAAAATGCAAAAAAAGCTACACTGCCGGCGCTCGCTGAGGCAGCCAAGAATAATTGGCTAATAGCAGTGGCGGTCGTCGACCCTGCAGGAAATTTGGTGTATTACGAAAAGATGGACAACACTCAACTCGGAAGCGCCAATGTTTCCCTTGACAAAGCGCGCTCCGCCGCCCTGTTCAAACGCCCCACGAAGGCGCTCCAGGATGCATTGGCGGCGGGCGGCGAAGGCTGGCGTGTGCTCGCCCTGCAAGGCGCAGTTCCTGTTGAGGGTGGCATTCCTCTGATCAGCGACGGCAAGATTATAGGAGCGATAGGAGTTTCAGGCGCCACCAGTGCCCAGGACGCGCAGTGCGCCAAGGCCGCCGTCGAGGCGTTCAAATAGCAGGGGCTTTCCTTTGTGAACCTTTGTGTCCTTAGTGGTTTGTGCTTTTTGGTTCTAAGGCGCGCCATACAACTGCCGGTAAACATTTGCGTTTCGCAGGATGGCTTGCACGTACTCGCGAGTTTCAGTGAAAGGGATCGATTCCACAAATTCCTGCGGATCGCGGTACTTGCCTTGACCCAACCAGTCTTGCACCCGATCCGCGCCAGCATTGTATGCGGCTAGCGCGTATTCGAATGCCCCGAACTTATCTACCATGCTGCGGAAGTAGCGTGTACCCAACTGAAGATTTATTCCAGGAGTAAACAGCTGGGTGCTGGAGAAATGTTTCAACTTTTCTTGCTTGGCGACAGACTTGCCAACTTTAGGCAGCAACTGCATCAGCCCGACCGCGTTCGCATGGGAGACGGCGCTGGGATTAAATTCGGATTCCTGCCGGATCAAAGCCGCCACCAGATACGGATCCAGCGCGTTGCTCGAAGAAAATCGCTTCAAATCAATCCAGTAAGGCTTGGGGAAAAGTGCCTCCCAATAAGACCGTGGCAGGCTGGGCAAATCCACCGCAAAATAACTGGGCACCGCGCGTTTCAGTGTTTCAATCGCCATATTGTAGCGACCGGCATCCGCATAGAGACGAGCGGTCTCGGGTGCCAGCCAGTTTCCCTTACCTTCTGCAGCCGCCGCCCGCAGTTCGCGCACGGCAAAATCTATGAGCGCGCCATTCTCGAGAAGTTCCGCTTTCTGCACACGCAGATTGTCGGTGGGAAGCGGATCTGCGGTCATCTTCGCATCCGCGTCGATTGGAGGCACGTGGTCGAGCACCGCATAGTGTGCCGGCTCACTATCGGGCTTCAGCTTCTTAATTTGCTCGCGCGACAACTCGCCGTAATAGTAATTGCGAAACCTGTCTGAAACTTTCTGGTAAAAAGCCCGCGCTTTCGCCGCATCTCCATCTTCTTCCGCCAATCGAGCCCGCCAATATAGCGCAGCCGGAACTTCTCCCGAGGAAGGATAAAGTTCAATCTGCCCTTCGAATCCTTTTTCCGCATCCTCACGGCGGCCTTGCCGCAAGCTAAACCATGTAGCCTTCCAGTGCGCATACGAAGCTCGCCCGCCATTGGGAAATCGGACTTGCAGCTCGCGATAGGAATCGATCGCGTGGTCGTAATCGCGCCGCAAAAGGTAAATGTTTCCTGCCGAAAGTAGTGCTTGCTCGAGCCATGAACTGGTCGGAGCCGTCTGCCGCAACTGGTCAACGATCCGCAAGAAGCCGTCATCATCATTAGCGCCGCGGGCAATTTCTCCCAGGTTGAACAGGCGCTCCGCGTTCATCTCCGGAGTCGATTCCGGCATCGCTTGTAATTCTTTCTTGGCTTCTTTGTCTTGTCCCGCGTGACGCAGCGACTCGGCCATCGCCATCTGAATCGGCAGACGGGCCTCCGGTGCCGCCTCATTCAGCAATGCGCGATACTCGTTGGCCGCCTCGTTGTACTGTTTGCCTTTCGCCAGCAGATCGGCGCGCGTTTTCCGTTCCGCAAAACTTATCGTCTGCGTATCTGGAGTTGCCGCCAACTTTCTCAATTCGCCTTCGGCCTGGCTCGCTTCCCAACTGAGCGGCATAGTGAAATACAAGTTGCGAAATATCGTTAACGCCTTTGCCGGCTGACCTGTCACCTCGTAAGCGCGCCCCAGCACAAGTTCCAAGTCAGTTCGAATCGGCTGGCGATCATTCGCAAGCAACTCAACCGCCTCCGGCGCCCGCCCATCCGCAATCAAGGTATTGCCGTAAGCTACATGCGCATCCCGGATCAGCAGCGACTCCGGGTAATTCTTGTCGAACCCTTGCAGCGTCGCTACCGCCTCCGCCAGCCGCCCGGTCTGGTAGTAAGCGGTGCCGAGATAGAAATCAACGTAATCCCCCAGATCGCCCGCTCTGGGCTTGGCGCGATTCAAGGGATCGATCGCTTTCAGATAGTCGTGATCCACAATGTGTGCGTATCCAAGCACAAGCCACGCTAGCGATCCCGCGTCTTCCTTGCCGTGACGCCTGGCAAACGCTTCCACGCCCGTGTAAGCCGCGGGAGTACGATCCTGAAGCAGTTGGCGGGCCATGGTCTTCAGACTGGCCGAAGCCACGAATGCCTCATGCATGCGACGCATGCGAGGTGAGCTGCGCCTGCGTGTCGCGCGTACAGACGAGCTGGTCTTTTTCCTGCTCGCAGCGCTTTTCGTAGGAGTGTTCTTCGTAGAAGCAGTCTTTGTTGAAGTGCTTTTGTGAACGGGAGCCGTCTTCGAGGAGGGCGCACTGGAAGGCTGATCCGAGGATTGCGCCTGACCGGATGATTGCGTCTGACTCGAAGATTGAGTCGACGATTGTGCCAGGGCAGCAGGAGCCTGATTGCCGGCTGCGACGCAACACAAAGCGACCAAGCCAAAGGCAAGAACCTTCAGAATGAAAATCGTATGACGATGTACGGACACTTTCCCTAATTATCTTCTTTTTATGTGCATCGTCAAAACTCAATAGCTCTTGTACCAGTTGATGCGCGAGGTACGCCGGGCATCACTACCGCGGACTTTCGCCCGCCGAACCCGCGTTTTCAATCGCGGGCACCACGATGGCTTGAATATTTTGTCCAGCCATCATCTTCTGAAAATCGGCAAGCTCGGTTTTTTGGATTTCAGCCCAATGCGCGATTGAGATGTCTGCCTGCTTTTTCAACTTGTCGAAGGTCCGATACTCCGCTTCGGTGGGAGCTGAATCGCTGCCCAATCCAATGGCCATCGCCAGAGCAGACAGTCTGCCGTCAACTCCCGGCGGATAAGCCAGCGAATCCTCATTGGATCTGATATTCAATTGAACCAGATCGTCGCGCACCGAAAGCAGATGCTTGTCCAAGCCGACGGCAGCTGCGAGCATCGGTTTGACCGTGGAGGTATCTGGCAGGCGTTTTCGCAGCCCATCCATTTGCGCGCGGACGTCCTGAATCTGGTTCACCGTTTCATAAACCCGGTTGAGTTCATCTCGCACCTGAATCAGTAGGTCAAACTGTTTTTGCAGGTCAGCCGGAGACACGTTCACTCGCGAATCCAGCGCGACTTCGAAAGGCGCGGTCTGAGTTTTTCCATCAACCGTTAACCGCACTTGATATTTGCCCGGGAGCGCCAGAGGACCGCGGCTGCCGTCTTTGTATTCCCAAAGATAGTATTCAGGCACGTGAGTGCTTCCAGCGTAACGAAGATCCCAGACAAAGCGATTCAGCCCAGCCTCTGCCTTAACCTGTTTCTCCGGCTTTTTATCCTCCGGCAGCAGAGGTTCTTCCAACTCATCCATCTTGTTGCTCGAATATTTGCGAATAACGGTGCCGCTGCTATCCAGAATTTCGATTGTAGTTTCGGCCTTGGGCTTTTCTTTCAGGAAGTAGTAAATCAATGCTCCCGCCGGCGGATTCTCCCCCACCAGCACGGGCTTGGGAGCACCCGCGTCCTCGCTCGCAGTCTGAAAGCGAGTTGCCGTCGCGGGAGTGTACAGGTGCAGATCTTGCTTCGCAATCTCGTCGCTATATTGCCGGAGAGGTGAGACATCGTCGAGAATCCAGAACGCAGCGGCCGTGGGTGGCCACGACCAAGTCGTCATTCGTGATTACCAGATCGTGAACCGGAGTGGTGGGAGATTGAGTTGCAAGAGCGCGCCAGTCTGCTCCGTCGTTGAACGAAACATACACGCCAGATTCCGTAGCTGCGTACAACAAGCCGCGTTTCTTAGGATCTTCGCGCACCGCGCGCGCAAAGGTATTCTCGGGGATGCCTTGGTTATTTTCACTTCCAGTCTTACCGTAGTCGTGTGGTCTTGAGAAATATAGGGATGCATATCGTCATTCGGATGTCGATCGACAGCCAGATAAGCTGTCGCGGCATCGTGCGGAGAAGCTTCAATCAGGCTGATGCGGCTCCAGTCTGGCAAGTCTTTGGGCGTGATGTCGGTCCAATTCTTGCCGCCATCGCGGGTGATGTGGACCAATCCATCGTCCGCGCCCACCCAGATCAAACCCTTCTACAGGGGCGACTCTGCCACGGCGAAGATGGTGTCGTAATACTCCGTACCGGAATCGTCTTTGTCGATTGGACCGCCGGAGACCTGCTGCTTAGTCTTATCGTTGCGCGTGAGGTCGGGCTGATCGCTTCCCAGTGCATGCCGCCATCCGTAGTCTTGAAGAGACGTTCTCCAGCGTGGTACAGAGTGTTGGGATCGTGCGGCGAAATCAGGATTGGAGCCGTCCACTGGAAACGATGCTCCAGCTGCGCTGCACCGCCGCCATCGCTGATTTCCGGCTGCTCTTGGACATTCTTCAATTGTCCGTTGCGTTTGTCGAAACGGGTGATCACACCTTCGTACTCGCCTGCATAAACGATATTCGGATCGGGCGGATAGGGCGCGATGTAGCCAGCTTCGCCGCCTCCGACGGAGTACCAGTCCGAGCGCTCAATCTCGCCTTCGTCGCTAGCGGCTGGCAATCGCAGCTGAGCCAGGTCTTGCTGCGAGCCATACAGATAATAGGGGCTACGCGTTGTCCGTGATCACGTGATAGAACTGCGCGGTTGGTTGGTTGTCTTGCCGCGACCAGGTCTTGCCGCCATCAAGGCTCACGGTTACGCCGCCATCGTTGGATACGATCATGCGCTGGGTATTATTCGGATCGATCCACATGCCATGATTGTCGCCATGCGGGACCTTCACTTTATTGAACGTGTGGCCGCCATCGCTCGATCTGTAAAACTCCACGTTCGCGATGTAAACCACATCCGCCGATTGCGGATCGGCAATGATGTGCATGTAATACCAGGCTCGCTGCCAGAAGGCGCGGTCGTTATTCAATAACTCCCAGGTTTTGCCGCCGTCGTCGGAGCGGTAAAGACCGCCGTCGGTCGCCTCAATCAACGCATACACGCGATCGGAGTTTGCGGCGACGGCGATGCCGATGCGCCCGTACGGACCTTTGGGCAGACCATTTTCTTCAAGTCGCTTCCAGGTGCTCCCGCTGTCGTCAGAGCGATAGAGCCCGCTGCCCGGGCCTCCACTCGAAAGCCCCCACGGAGTGCGCCGTGCTTCCCAGAGCGACGCGTAGAGAATATGCGAGTTGTGGGGATCAAACGCTACATCGATGCCGCCTGTATTCTCGTCCTTGTACAGGACCTTTTCCCAAGTCTTGCCGCCGTCAGTGGTGCGGAAGATTCCACGCTCGATGTTCGGACCAAAAGGATGGCCGAGGGCTGCGACATAAACAACGTCCGCATTCTTAGGATCGACAATGACTTTGCCAATCGCCCGCGAGTCGCGCAGGCCCACGTTTTTCCAGGTCTTCCCGCCATCTACTGTTTTGTAAATTCCATCCCCATGCGAGATGTTGCCGCGAATACACGCCTCGCCCGTTCCCACATACACGACGTTTGGATCGGAAGGCGCAACCGCCAGGCTGCCGATAGACCCGACAGTTTGCTTGTCGAACACCGGAGACCATGTCATCGCACCGTCGGTGGATTTCCAAACTCCGCCGCCGGTTGAGCCGAAATAATAAGTGGTAGGATCGCCGGTTACCCCAGAGGCTGTGAGCGAGCGCCCGCCGCGAAACGGTCCCACCAACCGGTACTTCATGCCCTTGAATTGCGGGTCTTCATTTTCGGTGTCAGTCGAGGAAATCTTCTGCGTGTCGCTTTCAAGCTCAACCGGCTTGCGCTCTTTTTCCCGCGTCTGTGCTGGAGCAGTACTTGCGAGAGCCATGAGAAAAAGAATTGCGATCCACGCACTCCGGCGAACTGCTAATCGGGCAAAATTCATTGGGCTCATCTCCGAGAAAAATGAAAACTCAGTGTACCGCTTGGAATAGTCTGCATGGAACCGGGAACAGGATTCAGAACATACGGTGACGGACAGCAACACGTTATCAGTCGCCGAAGAAAGCTGACTTCTACGCTTTCTTCTTTCCCTCAAGCAATACTCGTGCGCCCTCCAACTCCTTGCGCGTCGCCGGATCGACCTTCGGGTACTCCAGCTTCAAATCCTCGAGCGTCTCAACGATCACCGCCGCGACGGCGGCGCGAGTGAACCATTTGTGGTCAGCCGGAATCACATACCAGGGCGCATGTCCGCTAGCGGTATTAGTGATCATGTCCTCGTAGGCCTTCATATAATCCTTCCAATATTCACGCTCGCGGACGTCAGATGCTGAAAATTTCCAATTCTTTTCCGGATGATCCAGGCGCTCAAGAAAACGTCGCTTCTGCTCTTTTTTCGACAGGTTGAGATAAAACTTGCGGACAACAATTCCATTGCGCGCCAGATAACGCTCGAAGGAATGAATATCCTGAAAACGTTCTTGCCATATGTCCTTGGTCACGAGCGACGGAGGAAGTTTTTCATTCTTCAAGAACTCCGGATGAACCCGCACCACCAAGACTTCTTCGTAGTAAGAGCGATTAAAGATGCCGATCCGACCTCGTCCAGGAACACGCAGCGATGTGCGCCAAAGATAATCGTGATCAAGTTCCTCCGACGATGGAGTCTTGAAGGAATACACCTCAACGCCTTGCGGATTGACCCCCGACATCACGTGCTTGATGGAGCCGTCTTTCCCGGCCGCATCCATGGCTTGAAAAATGAGCAGCAAACCCCAATTTTGCTGAGCGTAGAGCTTGTCTTGCAACTCCGCCATCGCGGCAATGCCATTCGCCAATAGTTCTTCCGCCTCCTCTTTGGAATGGATGTTGCCCGTATCTCCGGGATCAAAATCCTTCAGCCGGAACTTAGCTCCATCTTCTACTCGATAAGGCTTGACTAATTTGCTCGCCCAACTCATTTCATCGCCTCCATTGCTGCTACCATCGCGCGAAAGATGCAGTCTATATCACGCAACCCACTGCCGTCGCTGAGGTTTATGCCCTTGCGCTTAGGTCAGATTAAAGCCAGACAACCCCAAAGCTCCATGGCGCAACCAAAGTTGGGTTACAAATCTTTTCAAAAAGAAGTCACTGTACGATGAGGATTCGATAAGCGCGCGCTACAAAATCAGGAGCCCAGGGTTTATTACCTTGGGCTTTCGTTATGATGAGCCGAAGGTTTTTCGGGAACTGGACTTTATTAGGTCTGAAGCAATCGCCTCGCGATCCACGCAACCCGCAGCAGCAAAGCCTCACCGGGAAAACGAAGGACGTCAGGCGGAGGAAACGCAATGCGTGGTGCATTCTACAGTCGTTTTCTGTTTTTCGCGCTGGTACTGTTAGCGCTGTCGGCGGCGTCGTACGCCCAGGTGGGCATAGGAATATCGGTCAATTTCGCTCCGCCGGCGCTTCCTGTATACGAGCAGCCTCCGTGCCCCGCTGAGGGTTACATCTGGACTCCTGGCTACTGGGCCTGGGATGCCGATGATGCCGATTACTATTGGGTGCCGGGTACATGGGTACTGGCTCCGGAAGTCGGCTTCCTCTGGACCCCTGCGTGGTGGGGCTGGAGTGGCGGAGTGTATCTTTTCCATGAAGGGTTCTGGGGCCCGCATGTCGGGTTCTATGGCGGAATCGTTTACGGCTTTGGCTACTTCGGCCACGGCTATGAAGGCGGACGTTGGGACGGCGGACACTTTTTCTACAATCGATCCGTCAACAATATAAATGTCACGAACATTCACAACGTTTACAACACCACTGTGATCAACAACACGACGGTCAATCGCGTCAGCTACAACGGGCCCGGAGGAATTCAGGAGCGTCCGACCCCTGAAGAGCAGCAGGCTGAACGCGAGAGACACCTCCCGCCCGCTCCTGTGCAAAGGCAGCATGAGCAAGTCGCCCGCACTAACCCACAACAACGGGCTTCGGTTAATCAGGGCAGACCTCCGGTAGCAGCCACGGCCAGGCCTGCGGACTTCAAGCAGGCCGTGCCAGCTAGAGAAGCTGGAGCGCCGTACCATCCACCAGCCGAACGCGGCGGGACGCAAGCTCGTAATGAGCCCGCTGGTCGGCCGGAGAACAATGTTCCCCGACCACCTGCAACTCATGCGAGCGAACTGCAACCACACCAACCCGCCGCAGTTCCCAGCACGGGAAATGCTGCACGCGACCAGAAGTATCAACAACAGCAAGCCAAGCTGGCGCAAAAGCAGAATCAGGAACACCAGAAACTCCAGCAGAAGCAAGAGCAGGAACATCAACGCATAGCGCAAAATAACGCAAATACTGCCCGCACCCAGCAGCTGGAACAAAAGCACCAGCAGCAGACCCAGCAACTAGAGCAGAAACACACACAACAGCAACAGCACTTGCAGCAGAAGCAACAGCCACCCCACCCTAAGGGAAAGTAGTGTCATAAGCCTTGTGCCCACCCTTTTCGTTTCGTAACGAGAAGGGTGGGACGCAATAAACCGCTGGGAAAATGCTTTCCCCGGTTACTTCGCGAGTTACCTTCCTAAACTTTAGTGCTACGTCTATAGCCCGTTCGGGCGTTGCACTGATGGTGCCGGCTTGCTACCTTGTGCTCATTGAGCCTCCCCTTAGGTGCTTTACGCATCTCTTTGGGGGTGAGTTATGAAACTTGTTCATTTCTGCTACGCGGCTTTGGGATTCGCGGTGGCTCGCTGGATTTTTAAGCGAGAATCAATGTCGCTGGCTGATCCAGTCACTCGTTTCCGCTCCTCGGGCTTGCTTTAGATTTCACGGACGTACGGTGCCCCGTTTGCGCCGGCTGCTTCGTCCCGTACGTCCGTGATCTATCCCTGCTCGCCGCTGAAGGTTCTACGACCAACGTTCCCCGTCCACATTCAAACCTGCGCCCGTTTCTGACTACAATTTGTCATAGAGCAATTTGCGCTGGAATAACCACGCGCGCGAATATCCATGAGGAAACTGCGTTATCTCCGCGTCGTTTTACTTCTTTTAGGAGTAATGTTTCCGGCTTACGCGCAAGCGCAAGAGGACAACGCGGTATCGCTTGGCGATCTGGCGCGCTCACTGCGGCAAAGTAAAACTCCAAAAGAGCCGGCCGCGGCTGACATCATCGATAATGACAATCTTTTAAAGGTCATCGACGACGTTGAACATTTCCGGCAAGACGGGAAACCAATATTCTCTTTCGACGCCGCCGGGACAAACTTCCGAGTGTCTTCGCCAGATGGCACCTGCAGCCTGTCATTCAATGCTAACGCCACAGCTCTGCTATCCAGCCCATATGTATCGCAGGATCTCCCGCCGAGCGAACTGGCGAAGCTGGATGGACCGGCGAACATAAATGGAGACACGCTCGAGGTCTCGGTTTATAACGCAAGCGCGTGGAGTGTGAAAGAGATTACCGTGGGCCTGACCATTGTGCGCCCACGCGATTCGAGCGCTGCGAACAACGAGATTGTGAAATTGTTACCGGTGGTTGCGCAAGATCCCGATAACGAGAAAGACACGACACCCGCCGAGAAACGTTCCGACTCGACCGTGCTTCTCCACATGAAAGGCACAGCCGCTCCATTAGCGACAACTGTCTACCGCGAAAAGCTCGACGCTAGTCTCGACGACAAGCAGGATTGGCACTGGGCAATCATCGACGCCAAGGGCATCCCTCCGAGCACCATCGCAACTGATTTGAACACCAATCCTCCGGTAAACAACTCCGCCAAGTAGAACCCGCCCGCGGCAGCCAGGAATCCCTTATGCTAGGGACGGCGGTGTTTATGGTGATTCACATTGACCCGTAAAGCATGCGTGATCGGCGCTGGTCCGAATGGGCTGGCAGCCGCCATTGTGTTGGCCGGGGCCGGACTGCAGGTTGATGTTCTGGAAGCGCAGTCTACCCCAGGCGGAGCTGTGCGCACGCTGCCGCTGACTCTGCCCGGTTTTCAGCATGATTTCGGATCAGCCGTCTATCCGCTCGGTGCAGGCTCGCCATTTTTCTCGTCGTTGCCGTTGGCCGACCACGGCCTGGAGTGGATTCATTCGCCGGCTGTATTAGCGCATCCGCTCGACGACGGCACCGCAGTGATGCTGGAACGTGACTTGGACGCCACCAAAAACTCCCTTGGGATTGATGGAGTGGCATGGGACAAGTTGATGCGTCCCTTCGTGGAACGCTGGAGTGAATTCGCCCCGGCAGTACTGGGTCCCGTTTCTTTCTTGCCCCGACACCCATTCTTAATGGCCCGCTTCGGTCTGGTCGGGTTGCGGTCGGCCCGCGCGGTAGCTCGTCGCTTTCGCAGTTCTCGCACACGCTCCTTATTCGCCGGCTTGGCTGCCCATTCTTTCCTTAGTTTGGATGAACCATTAAGCGCAGCTTTTGGAATTTTGATGGCCGTGCCAGCGCACGCCGTTGGTTGGCCGATTCCACGCGGGGGAGCGCAGTCGCTGACAGATTCGCTTTGCGGATTTCTCTCGAGCTTGGGAACCAAAGTAATTACTTCGTCGCCGGTCGAGAGTTTGGACGTGCTGTCGGACTACAACTTACTGCTCTGTGATCTGACGCCGCGGCAATTGCTCAAGGTCGGGAGTAAGAAATTCTCTGATAACTACAAGCGTCAACTTGGAAAATATCGCTACGGCTCCGCTGTCTTCAAAGTGGATTACGCGCTGAACACTCCAATCCCTTGGCGCGCTCCTGAATGCGCCCGCGCCGCGACTGTGCATTTGGGCGGAAGCTTCGACGAGATTGCCGAATCGGAAAGGGCAGTGCGCATGGGGCAGCACGCCGACCGTCCGTTTGTTCTGCTGGCTCAGCCCAGTCTGTTCGATAGCTCACGGGCTCCTGCGGGCAAGCACACAGCGTGGGCTTATTGTCACGTTCCGAACGGATCACAGGTGAACATGCTTGAAAGAGTAGAAGATCAGATTGAACGCTTTGCGCCAGGTTTTCACGATTGCATTCTGGCGCGCCATGTTTTTTCTCCCGCAGATCTCGAAAGCATGGACGCGAACCTCGTCGGCGGCGACATCGGAGGTGGCGTGATGGACATTCGCCAGATACTTTTTCGACCAACCTGGGGACACTACGCCACGTCGGCTAGGGACATTTACATTTGCTCGTCGTCTACTCCTCCCGGCGGGGGAGTGCATGGCATGTGCGGCTACCATGCAGCGAAAATGGCACTATCGCGTTGGAACCGCGGTTAGGGCCGTACGCCAACTGTAGGCCGCTCGACGCCGCGAATCGTTCCATCGGGCTCGCGTTCAACCGTCGGTGCATACAAACCTAGAAGTTGGCGCCGCCACCACAAACCCTGCTTACGTTTTTCAGCCAGAGACGTGAACCAATATTGCCACATGACGGCGCGCACCTCGCGCGGCGGCTTCTGCGGAAAAGGATTGTTCGCGAACAGCTCGAGAACATCTTTATCATTGGAAAGCAGCTGCACTTCGGTTCTGAGCACGATCGGATAATCCTGCCAAGAACCTAGTGAAGCAAACCATAGGTTCCAATCAAAACGTGGCTGATAGGGTGCGTAGATCCCGGGCGCCTTATTAAGTTCCTGAGGTTTGTAGCGAAACGGATACGTCACCCAGTTTTGTCCATCGTCAGAACCTTGAAATTCGATCTCGTAACGCCCTCTCGTCATAATGCCAAAGAGCCCGTACCGATTGGCGATGCGAAAGGGATCGAGCGCAACAACTGGGGTCGTTGGCAGAGGAACTCGGGCGAACATCCAGATCAATTGCGCCATGGTCGCATAAAAAATCCAGATGAGAACAGCACTACTCAGCGCCAATTTCGCGACCTTGAACTGACGAATGAAACCATCTGCATTTTGCGGTTGGGACGGCTGTGTCGCAACAGCTTCGACGAAACATTTCTTCCATCGCTCCGGAAAAAATCGCAGCAGAAAGCGATCATCCAACAACAAAATTCCCAATGCGAGAACAAGGTAATTGAGAAAAGTGTAGTTTGCGGTGAGAATTACTCCTATCTCCCATGGGGTCACAATAAAAAAGCAAACAATGCGCCAGCGCCGCGGCAAGAACATCATCCAAACCAAACCCAACTCCAGCGCCAGCGTGGCAAAGACGCTTGCCGCATGGAACCAGTGCGGCAGATGCTGCGCGTACCAGCCGATCCAAGTAGGCAGAGGACCATTCTGGTAATACTCGTCCATTGCGGTGTAGTTGCGCCACTCAGGGTCGCCGCCGAGAAGTTTCGCGACGCCAGACTCAAAATAGATGCGGAACCATTCCCATTGCAGCAGGAAAAGGCTGGTGCGCGACGGCGGAGAAGCAACTCCGAAGCCTGGACGAAATCCAGGCGGAGCAAAAAAGAACCCGATAAAGCCAGCTTCAAGCAGCATGCCGTCCGACTGGTAACTGGAAAAATCCTGCGCAGCGCTCACGAAAGAGAGAAAACAAATAAAGCAGATCACCAGCATTCCCCGCGGCCAAACATTCAGCACCAGCAGCAGGGAAGCGCCCATACCAACCCAGCAAAGCGCCGTCAGCATGTGCGGTCCGCTCGAAAGCCAGAGCACGGTTGGCGCGAACCACAGGCCGCGGGCGTGGCCGAGTGCATGTGAGACGGCCTGCAAGTATTGGTTTGCCGGCAGAATGCCGTCAGGCCCAATGAGCCCACGAATCTGAAAGATGAGTGAGAAGAACGCAGAAAAATAAATTAAGCCAAGAGCACGCAAGAACAGCCAGCGTGGAATCAGGCGGTCCGCCGCACCCTGCTCCGAAGAGAAAAACCATCGGGCGGCAGACGCAAGCCTCTCCATGACTCAACAATTATACGGATAGAAATTGAGAGAAATGCGGGGAGTGGTCAGTTCGGCGCAGCTTTACTGCGGGATTCCTCGGCCCGCTGGTGAGTACGCGGGGCGTGGAATGACTGCCTAAACGCGACAACAGCATCCTCAAACCTGAAGGCCAAATCGAGTCAGCATCTCGCGTCGGCCGAAACTTGTAACGCTCAAGGCTCGGCTGTCGAGATCCTGCACCACCCATTTCTTCTTCAACGCGACTCGCAAAAGAGCCGCCGCCACCGCGCCGCCAAGATGAGGCCGTCGCTCGCTCCAGTCCACGCAGGAATATGCGAACCGGCGTCGCAGCGTCCGCGCCGCGTCGACGTCGACCCCAAGAGCCTCAAACGCCTTGATTCCCCTTCCAGTCAGATCGCAAGTGTTGTCAGTTGCTGAGGTTGCCGCAATCCAGCCCAAGGTTTGAAAGCGGTCATGCATCAAGACTCCCACGGTGCCAGCGATGTGATCGTAACAAGTTCGCGCAGCGCGTAGCCGGTTCGGCGTGCTAGGCACGAATGCCTCACGGGGTCTGCCAGCGAGCACGTTCAAGGCTTCGAGCGCCGTAGCCACGCCAACTCCTCCGAGACTGTAGTAGCGATGCTTTCCTTGCGACAACACTTTCACTAGTCGCTGCGTCGTCAGCCGCTGCAGGTGGACGCTAGCTGTCGAGGGACTAACCCCAGCAACCACTGCAAGCTCGGTACTGGTGCGGGCGCGGCCATCCATCAGGCAATAGAGCATGCGCGCTCGCGCGGGTTCGGCAATGCAACCCGCAATGCTGGACACTGCCGCATCGGCCTCCTGCGTTGCATTCATAGTTTGATGATAAACGAAGTGTGTATGTCAGACAACTGGCATATTAAACCACATGCATTCGAAACGGAGCAGGAAATGACAATCACATGCATCATCCGCTACCAGATCGATCCGTTCCAACGAGACGCGTTCAAACAATACGCAGAAAACTGGGCGCGCATCATTTCTCGCTGCGGAGGCCATCTCGTCGGATATTTCCTTCCGCACGAGGGCACGAACGATATCGCCTGGGGTCTCATCGCCTTCAACAGCCTTGCCGCCTACGAAGCTTACCGAGCACGCTTGCGTTCGGATCCCGAAGCACGCGAGAATTTCGCTATGGCACAGAGCAAGCGGCTTATCCTTCGTGAAGAAAGAAATTTCGTCGAGGCAGTCGAAGTAACGCTCGGACTTCCTTCGATGCTCAGAGGTGAATCTGTATGACGCAAGCTGAAAACGCACGCCGTTTTCGCGCACTCCATCAACGCAATGAAGCATTCATCATTCCTAACCCGTGGGACGCCGGTACTGCGCGGTTGCTGGCCCATCTCGGGTTTGAAGCCCTGGCTACGACCAGCGCCGGCTATGCTTTCTCAGTTGGAAAACGCGACGGCACGATCGGCCGCGATGAGACTCTGCAACACGTGGCGGCTATTGCTTCGGCCACCCAGCTTCCAGTCAGCGCCGATCTCGAAAATGGTTTTGGCGACACGCCAGAAGGTGTGGCGGAGACGATCAAGCTAGCTGCGCAGGCCGGAGCGGCTGGCGGGTCGATTGAAGATGCGTTCCGGAATGGCGAAGAAAGTGAATTGTACGAACTTGAGCGCGCTGCCGAGCGAGTCCGCGCCACCATAGAAACGGCGCGCAGCCTGCCATTTACATTCACGCTGACCGCGCGGGCAGAGAATTATCTGGTCGGCAAGCCCGATTTAAAGGACACGATAAAGCGTTTGCAGGCTTACCAGGATGCTGGCGCCGATGTTCTCTATGCGCCTGGTCTCACCAGCAAAAGCGATATTGCCACAGTGGTGAGCTCGCTTAATCGCCCGGTGAATGTCCTCATGGGATTGCAAGGTGTTCAATTGCCACTGGCAGCGTTGTCAGCAATTGGTGTCAAGCGGGTCAGCGTGGGCAGCGCACTCTCCCGGGCTGCGCTCGGCGCTTTTCTTCGCGCGGCCGAGGAGATGCGGCAAAACGGCACTTTTACTTTCGCCGAACAAGCGGTGAGCTATCGCGACATCAGTGCCATGTTCACAGACTGAAGTGCGCAAGCGCAACCGTGAGAACTACGCGAAGGACGAACCATCCCGCATTTGCCGAAATTTCCTCCACGACTGTAGGCTAGAAAAGGCCTCATCGCAGCAAAGCCCTCAAGTACAGGAGCAAGTTGTCACATTTCACCAGAAGAAATTTCATTAAAGCCGGCGCGGCAGTGATTGCCAGCGCTGCCCTCGCTGCAGAAGCTAAGTCAATCATCACTGGTACAGAAGACCCCCGGCTCGTATCCGTTGAAATTCCACTGGCGCGCCTTCCGGCCGCATGGGATGGACTAACCATCGTGCAACTTAGCGATTTCCACTACGATCCTGACGTTACAGTGCCTCCGATTCGCAGGGCCATTGAGATCACAAATGGGCTGCGGCCAGACCTGATTGTTCTCACCGGAGATTTTGTTACCGTCCCTCCATTCGCGAAGCTTTTTCGCGCTAAGAAGCATTCCGCTCGTGTTGCCGAGCCGTGCGCCGCGCTGCTCGCAGAATTGAGCGCTCCTCTGGGTGTCTTCGCCGTCCTTGGAAATCATGACGCCGACACTGATCCTGAATTTATCGTTACATGTTTGCAGGCGAATCGCATCCAGGTGCTTCGCAATCGCTCAGTGCCATTCGAGCGGCAGGGAAAACGCCTCTGGCTCGCCGGCGTCGACGACGTTTTAGAAGGAGATCCGGATCTTGATCTGACAATGAAAGGCGTTCCAAGTGATGAAGCAGTCGTGGCCTTGATCCACGAACCGGATTACGCTCGCCAGGCAGCCCAGCATCCCATCGACCTGCAGCTCTCCGGGCACTCCCACGGCGGCCAGATTGTTCTCCCGCTGGTAGGCCCGCCATACCTGCCACCGCTCGCTCGGCAGTACCCGAAAGGACTTTACCGGCTTGGTCAACTCACTCTCTATACAAATGTTGGACTGGGGACGATTCGGATTCCGGCTCGGCTGAATTGTCCGCCGGAAGTTACACTGATTAAGCTGAGGACCGCCCCCAACAAAGGATAACACCGCACTATCCGCGAACCAGTTTCGTGAAATCGCTGACGAAAGCTCCGCTCAAACGACCCAGCCCAGTTAACTTCTTTTGTTTTTTGCTGTTACACGCGGTAGCGAAGGGAAAGCGTCGGGTCCCAACAGTTCTTGATTCCAAGCCGGAAATGAGGGAGAATTACACCGTTGTTGGACTCTCCTCTGCAGTCCGATATTTGGACTTCAACATTCAGGCTTGATCCCCCAAGCTATGACCGTACAATAGATACGCAAGGAACTTCCCAGACGCGACGCATCATTATCAACTGTCAATTTTTCCTTCGGGAGAGCCGGATTACCGCATGTCGTACACTTAGATCACAATGGAACTTCGAATCGAATCCAAGCCATTAAACGGGATCTGTGTCCTCGCTCCTCAGGTGTTTCAGGATGAGCGCGGCTTCTTCATGGAGGTCTTCAAGGCCGACCAATTCAAATCCCTGGGACTGCCGACCGAGTTCGTGCAGGACAACCATTCCGGCTCCGTGCGCGGCGTACTGCGCGGATTGCACTTCCAGTGGGAACCTCCCATGGGCAAGCTCATGCGGGTGACGCGAGGCACAGCATTTCTGGTCGCGGTCGATATTCGCAAAGGTTCGCCCACCCTCGGCAAATGGTTCGGTGCGGAGATTTCCGCCGAAAGCCATAAACAGGTCTGGGCACCCGCCGGTTTTGCCCGCGGATTCTGCGTGCTCTCCGACTACGCGGAAATTCAGTACAAATGTACCGGTATTTATAGCAACAAGGGCGAATCGGGAATTCGCTGGGACGATCCCGAGATCGGCATCCAGTGGCCCATTCGCGAGGTTCAACTTTCCGACAAAGACCGCAAGGCGCAGACTTTGAAAGAATGGCTGGCACGGCCCGAATCCGATAATTTCAAGTATTCGGAAGTTCAAACAGAAACACAAACGACAGCAGGGAGATAACAATGAAGATTCTAATTGCGGGCGGAGCAGGCTACGTTGGATCGGTGTTAGTGCCAAAGCTGCTGGATCGCGGCTACCAGGTCGATGTGCTGGACCTCTTCTGGTTCGGCAACCATTTGCCGTCCGAAACCGGAATCATTCGCAAAGATATTTTTGACATCACTGTGCCCGATCTCGAGCAGTACCAGCAGGTCGTATTTTTAGCTGGATTGTCGAACGATCCCATGGCCGAGTACTCACCCAGCGAGAATTTCATTTTCAATGCTGCCGCTCCCGCATATCTGGCCTACGTTGCGAAAAAAGCTAAAGTGAAACGCTATATTTATGCCTGTTCCTGTTCGGTCTACGGCTACACCGTGAACGAATTGTTTGACGAAACCCGCCCCGTTTCCTCGTTCTATCCCTACGGAATTTCCAAGCTGCAGGGCGAACAGGCGGCCATGAACTTGATGGATGATGAGTTCTCCGTGATCTCTCTGCGAAAGGGAACCATTTCCGGCTACAGTCCCCGTATGCGCCTCGACCTGATCGTCAATACCATGTTCAAGAATGGCGTCCGCAATCGCGAAATCACCGTCAACAACCCATCAATCTGGCGCCCGATTATGAGCATTGAAGATGCCACCAATGCTTACGTCCGCGCCATTGAAGCCAGCCAGAAGATCTCCGGCATTTTCAACATCGCATCGGGAAACTACACCGTCGGCGAAGTCGGCGACCTGGTGAAAATGGCGATCGAGGAACAACTCGGCATTCGCGTCCATCTGACCATTAACCACAAGACTGATTTCCGCAATTACAAAGTCAGCATCGAGAAGGCGGAGAACGTCCTCAGCTTCCATCCCAATCACAATGTGAAAGCCATCGTGAAAAATCTCATCGAGCACATGGACGAATTCAAAGACTGGGACAATCCGCAGTACTACAACATTGAAACCTTGAAGCTGCTCTCTGCCAGCAACAGCCTGCGCTCACTAGCGGAGGTGGCGCGATGAAGGTTTTGTTAATCGGTGCCAACGGGCAACTGGGAACGGATATGCACCGCGTCTTTCGCGACGCGGGCGATACTGTGTTCCCATATGTACACGCTCAACTTGACGTCTGCTCCGAGGCCAGCATCGCTAAGGTTTTAGACGAAACCCATCCCGACCTCGTGCTCAATACTGCTGCGTACCACCGCGTGGAAGAGTGCGAGAAAAGATCGGACCTCGCATTTCAAGTAAACGGAACCGCACCGATGCATTTGGCAATCGCCTGCCAGAAAGCAGGCGCAACGCTGGTACACTTCAGTACCGACTACGTTTTCGGCGGCTACGCAAAGAACACTCCATACGACGAAACCGATCGCCCAGCCCCGCTGAACGTCTACGGCGCTTCCAAAGTTCTCGGAGAATATCTCATCCCCGATTACACCGATCGCTACTTCATCCTGCGCGTCTGCGGGCTCTACGGCACCGCAGGCAGTAGCGGTAAAGGCGGCAACTTCGTCGAGACCATGCTGAAAAAAGGCATGGCCGGTGACAACATTCGCGTAGTCGATGACCAAGTGCTAACGCCCACCTACACGGTCGATCTCGCCGAAGCAGTTCGCAAACTGGTTCTGACAGAAAAGTACGGACTCTATCACCTGACCTCGGAAGGCGAGTGTTCCTGGTACGACTTCACCCGCCACATTTTCGAAAGCGCCGGCATCCAGGCAAAACTCTCGCCAGTAAAGAGCACCGAGTTCAACAGCCCGGTGAAAAGACCGTCATACTCCGTACTAAGCAAGGCCAAGGCGCGGGCCGTAGGAGTGACGCTGCCATCGTGGAAGGACGCTTTGCCTCGCTACCTTAAGCAACGCGCAGAAAAGCTGTCAGCCACATCAGTGCCTGTTACCGCCTAGCCTCCCGAGTCAGAAGTATTGATAAAACCGATGGCTTTGAAAGGTCGCGGCTCTTAGCTCGCCGCAAGCTTTCTAAAATCGCGGCTTCAGCACCCAGGAGGTGCGAGTGAACCTCCGAGAAGACGGTCGTCATGAAGTGCGCAATCTTGATCGTCGGGTGCACGTTGCTAGCCAGTATTTCACTCTCCTTGAGGAGACGCCGTCGCATCCTCCGCCCAAGCTTCCACTTCAGTGTCTTTCTCCAAGGCGATCACGATTAAGGGCCCGGCTATTTATCCGTTCTCTATCGCCGCAAGCGATCTCAACCACGACGGGTTTCGTGACCTCTCTGGATGTTCCAACCGTGGAGCATCGTCGCTGTAGATCACGCGCGGGAATTCGCTCCCGAACGAAGACCTCATCTGAAATTTTGTGATTGAAGCGCCCGTCGCGCTAGTGCACCCATCCTTTGCGACAAGGGCAAGGAGCCGGGCAACCGGTACGTGATCATAAAGGTGGGCAACACTTTCAGTTGGAGTCTCGTCCCCGTCGACCGAAATGAAATTCATGAGTGTCGGCACAAAGGAAATAAGCGCGAAGCGCGAATAACTAGCTGCTCACATTGAGAGAATGAAGCTTGGTTGCTATAATCGGGGCTGTTCAAGCTTCCGCATTGCAAGTGCCCGCGATTATCGGCGATTCCGCCTAACTTGGCGTAGCCCACAACTCGCAAGCCTTCGGCAGTGGAGCGACAAAAGTGGCCAGGTAGCTCAGGTGGTAGAGCGCAGCCCTGAAAAGGCTGGCGTCGGCGGTTCAACTCCGTCCCTGGCCACCAAAAATATAATATATTAGTCAACAACTTACACAGCCATTGACTGATTTGTGCTGCTAATGTACTGTTGATTCAGGTTGCCTCCCCCAAAGAGGAGCCTGAAATGATTGCACTGTACAAGCGGCACGTCGCCGGTTGCGAACACGAGGACGAACCCCAATACAAGCGCTGCCATTGCCCGGTATGGTTTCAAACCAACCGAGATGGCAAGCAAAAACGCTGGTCTTCCAAAGAGCGGAGTTGGGATGCCGCGGAACGCAAGGCACGGAAGTTGGAGCAGGCTGAGGCTTCCGGGCACAATATTCACAGTACGCGCGCCACTGCGCTCGCTGACGTCATCGAAGCATTCCTGACCGACAAAGAAAAGGGCTCTGAGCCGGTTGCGGCTGACACGCTGTATCGCCATGAGGCCGTGCTCACTCTGCTGAAGGACTTCTGCGCAGGCCGAGGCATCACACTCCTGAAGGACATCACGCTGTCGGTCGTCACCGAATGGCAGCACACGTGGACCCTGAAGTCTCCTGCTGCGAAGCGCAATAGGCAGGAAAAGGTCCGCAACTTCTTCCGATTCGCTGTCAATCACGAGTACATCTCTAGAAATCCGATCTCAGCATGGAAGTCCGTAAAGTTGAACACGAACGACCTTCACGTCTCCGAGGACCGGATTATCCGAGCCAAAGTCTACGCTCGAATCATGAAGGCGGTGGACCAAGTTCCAATGACCCAACAGAACCGGGACCGCGTGAAAGCGTGTATGAGATTGCAGCGCGAGGCTGGACTGGCTATTGTCGATGCCGTTGGATTGTCTAAAGACGAACTGACAGAAGCGGCGGGCCGATTCCGCGTCAAGACCAGCCGTCAGAAGACGGGGACCTCTGTCAACAATCCCATCACGGAAGAACTCGGCCAGTTGCTCCTGAAGGTCAAGAACGGCAACCCAAAGTATTTCTTCGCGTCGGGCAATACTCTTCCCGAGGATGCGCCGTCGTACTTTCAGAAGTTATATCGGAAGGTGTTCAAGAAGGCGGGAGTCGAGCATACATCCCATGACCTGCGGCACACGTATGCCGCGACCTTTCTGGAAGCCGGTGGCGACATTCGATTGCTCAGCAAGGCGCTGGGGCATTCGTCCATCAATGTGACGGAAAAGTATTACGCTCACTTTACAAGGAAACAGCAGGACATGTTAGACAAGGCGGCTGAGAACGCGCTGGCCGCGATGGGTGACTAAACTGTGAACGCTAGTTCCCGCACTTAATGCGGTCAGCACGAGGCCTGCGATGGCCTGTATCGCACTTTCGTTCCGGTGAACGGCTGCGTCGATGTTGTGTTTAATCCGAGCTTCTGGTCGTTGGTTTACAAACCCAACGATCCCTGTCGCAGCGGGGGCGACTCACGTGGTCTCCTGCTAAGTATGCCATTTGGTTCCATGGTTCGAACCGGTCAGTCATCCTTCGTAATATTGGGTTGAAGCTGGCTTCCGAACACGACCTCGGAATTAACTGTTATCACAGCAAATTCCCTCGATTGCCCGAGCCCATCGCCGTTGAAAGGCGATGACAGTGGCGGGCCGCATTTCGCGTTTGGTTCCGAGAGATATTCGGCCGCCGATCAGTGAATCGTTTTCGAGCGTTCTCCCAACAAATGATTGGTCGAAGGCTCAATCTGACCATCGGATGGTGTTTTCCTGCGCTTCGGATTTGGATGAGAACGTGCGCCATTTGCAAGACAGTTCTTTTCAAGTTTCGCTTGGCCGAGAAGGTGCGGTGCCAGTGTGGGTGGGAATCGGGTGTCTAGAGACCAAGAGTGGGGACTTTCTCCAATCCAAACAGTGCACTGCCAGACACTCGTTGATCCAACTCCTCGGGCAGAACTCAAACTCCAGTTGATTTCGTCGGCTGCGTAAAGCTCCATCCTTACTCCACACCAACATCAGAAAAAGTGCGAGCGCGAACTCCATTGTCGCGCATCGCACACTGGCTTTATTGTTTCTTGGTAGTGCGGCCCGCGCGATACTTGGGTTCTTCATGGCAAGGAGATCCGATCTGTGTCACCAGCATTTGACACTGATCTATTGATGACACTGATTTATTGATTTAACGCCTCCCTTCAGACTGCAACTCGCTTCTTTTCAGCAGGTAATTTCCGGATACGTTTGGCGGTCCGCTTGCTTTGAGTGAAGTGTCGCTAGCACGAGACAAAAACATAATTAAGAAGAGAGGTTTTAATGGCAAGCCCAGCAAAAGACAGAAAGCCTGCGCCGCTACCCGCACCCAATAGCGACTTCTATGAACTCCTCGAAACACTGCCGGCTGAAGAGTTGGCGGTTGTGAAACAAGTGCGCACTTTCATGGAGACGAAGGTTGCGCCCATCATCACGAAGTACTGGGTCGAAGATGCTTTCCCATTCGAAATCCGGCCCGCGGTGAAAGAACTCAACATTGGCGGGGTTGCCATGCAGGGTTATGGCTGCAGAGGCGGAAGCGCGCAGCTATTTGGCTTGATCGCCATGGAGATGGCGCGCGTTGATTCCTCGATTGCGACATTCTTTGGGGTGCACAACGGTCTGGCAATGGGCTCGATCTACCTGGGCGGGTCGGAAGAACAAAAACAGAAATGGCTTCCGCCGATGGCCCGCTGGGAGAAAATTGGCTGCTTCGGCCTGACTGAACCACTAGTTGGGTCCGGAACTGCCGGCGGGATGTTGACGACCGCCAAGCGGGATGGAGACACCTGGATCCTCAATGGTCAGAAGTAGTGGATCGGGAACGCTCCGTGGTGCGACATTTCTATTATCTGGGCTCGCGATGTAGCTGACGACCAAGTCAAAGCGTTCATCGTGGAGAACAAGAGCACACCTGGCTTCAGCGTAGAGAAGATCCAGAACAAAATCGCCCTCAAGGTGGTCCAGAACGGGCTGATCACGATGGAAAACTGCCGAATACCGGAAGCGAACCGTTTGCAAAAAGATCAGTCGTTCCGCGACACCGCCCGCGTTCTGAAGATGACGCGCTTCATGGTTGGCTGGGAGGCGACTGGATGCGCCATGGGCGCCTACGAGAACGCGCTTAAGTACTGTCAGGAACGCCTTCAGTTCGGAAAGCCGATCGCCTCGTTCCAGATGGTGCAAGACCTCCTCGCCAGGATGCTCGCTAACATCACGGCTTCGCAGTGTCTGCTAGTACGCATGGCCCAGTTGCAGGCCGAAGGCAAGCTGACGGACGCCCATGCGGCGGTTGCGAAGGCATTCACAACGGCAAAGTGCCGAGAAACCGTCGCGTGGGCTCGGGAGTTATTGGGCGGCAATGGCATTGCTGCAGACTACAACGTGGGCCGTTTCTTCGCAGATGCCGAAGCGCTTTATTCCTATGAAGGCACGTTCCAGATGCAGAACCTGATCGTCGGCAAAGCGATAACCGGGTTCAGCGCCTTCGTGTAGCGGAATGGAAGTGAAGTGCGGTTTCTTATTGAACCTGTCTGCCAAAAACTGAAGAAATAAAGGAGCGAAGGAAACTTATGGCTGTCAAGACCGCTAAATCAACAATCGGCAAACCAGTAGCAAAGGATACGACGGCCCGCTTGTTCTTTCTCAGTGCGAGCAGTGGCCAGGTGTTTTCCGCGAACGCCGACGGCTCCGACCTGAAAGTCATTGTGAGCGAGGGCAGGCGACTGCCAGATGGCATTGCTGTGGACGCCAAAGCCGGTCACCTCTACTGGACCAACATGGGCAACCCCACCGCCAACGACGGTTCCATCGAGCGCGCGGACTTTGACGGAAAAAACCTTACCCATATTGTCCTCCGGGCGCCACCTTCACTCCCAAGCAACTGCAACTCGATGAGAAGAACCGGAAGCTCTACTGGTGCGATCGCGAGGGCATGCGGATCATGCGGGCGAACCTGGATGGCTCGAAGATCGAAACGATTCTCGATACGAGCGAAGGCGACGCGCGTCCTGGGAAGGACATAAAGAAATGGTGCGTAGGGATCGCGCTCGACGTCGAAGCCGGAAGACTTTATTGGACTCAGAAGGGCCGGGATAATGCCGGCGAGGGACGTATCTTTCGCGCCAATCTCGAAATTCCCAAGGGGCAGACTCCGGCGAGCCGCAAAGATATCGAACTGCCCTACGAAAATCTGCCCGAACCCATCGACCTCGAACTAGACCTCGCCAACCGGACGATCTACTGGACAGACCGCGGCGATCCACCGCGTGGCAACACCGTGAATCGGGCGCCCATGGATCCAGCTCAGGGGAATGGCAAGAAAGAGCCGGTGATTATTTTCGACCATTTGATGGAAGGAATCGGTATCGCCCTGGATCTGAAAGGCGGCCGCATGTTTCTGACCGACTTGGGTGGATCCGTTTATAGCGCGAATCTCGACGGGTCTGACAAGAAGACAGTGCTTGCGGCAGAAGGCAATCTGACCGGCATCGCCTACGCCGAGATTCCTGCCGCGTAATGACGAACGCCAGATCATAACGACGAATAAGGAGAAGGGAATGAGTTCGCTAGCTTCTGCTCTAAAACTCGAGAACGTCATTTACGACAAGAAAGGGCCGATTGCGTATGTGACGCTAAACCGGCCCAAGGTCGTGAACGCGCTGAACAAGGCGACGGTCGACGAGCTGCGGTCAGCCTTCGAAGACGCGCGTGACGATTCTGCGGTCCGCGGAGTCATCCTGACGGGCGCCGGGGAGAAAGCGTTCGCTGCGGGCGCCGACATCGCGGAGATCGCCAACAACACAGCTGTGGAAGCAGAACAGGCGACTCGCCGAGGCCAGGCATTGACCGACCTCATTGAGAACCTTGGCAAACCGGTTATCGCCGCGGTCAACGGATTTGCCCTGGGCGGTGGATGCGAGCTGGCGATGGCATCCACAATCAGGATCGCTGCCGAGAGTGCGAAGTTCGGTCAGCCTGAAGTAAAGCTGGGAGTCATGCCCGGCTATGGAGGCACGCAGCGCATGCCTCGGCTAGTAGGAAAAGGCCGGGCGCTCAAGCTCATCCTCTCCGGCGACATCATCGATGCAGCTGAAGCTTATCGCATCGGCCTGGTGGACGAAGTGGTGCCAAACGCGCAGGTCATCGAGCGTGCAGAAACTGTCTTGAAAAAGATCATTGCGAACGCTCCCCTTAGCGTGAAGTATGCGCTTGAGGCGGTCAACAAAGGGCTGGAGACGAGCGTAGCCGAAGGCCTGCTCATCGAAGCCTCGCTTTTCGCAGTCTGCGCCTCGACCGACGACAAGAAAGAAGGGACCGCGGCGTTCCTTGAGAAACGCGCGCCGAAGTTTCAGGGAAAGTAGAGCTTTGCGCGCCATGACTCGCTGCCATAAGTAGTGATCGTAAAGAAGGAGATGAAAATGACAGAAGGCAACATATTTTCCGGATTGAAGGTCGTGGATTTGTCGAGCTTCATTGCCGGGCCGAGCGCTGCAACCATCCTGGCCGATTTCGGCGCAGACGTTGTCAAAGTCGAACCCCCTGAAGGAGAGCTGTGGAGAAAGGGGCAGAAAATCCCGCCCCAGCCGCATTCGGAAGAGGCTTATCCGTTCCAACTGGCGAATCGAAACAAGCGTGGTGTTGCCCTCAATCTGAAAGCTACAAGCGCGCAGCAGGTTCTGGAGCGATTGGCCAAGTGGGCCGATGTGTTCATCGTTAACACACCGCATTCCGCGCGCCAGAAATTGAAGCTCGAATATGACGATGTCGCGCGGTGGAATCCGCGTCTGATCTATGCCGATCTCACCGGTTTCGGCGAGAAAGGTCCGGACGCCGAACTTCCGGGATTCGATCTCACGGCCTTCTGGGCGCGAAGCGGATTGTTATTCATGACGCGCGATGCTGGAGAGCCGCCGACCTGGCCCGTGGCCGGTAGCGGTGACAATGCAACTGCGGTCTGCATTTATAGCGCGATCGTGACCGCGCTTTATCGTCGCGAACGCACCGGTAAAGGATCCTACGTCACGACTTCGCTCCTCGCAGCGGGCGTCTGGTCGGCCAGCGTCTTTATCCAGGCCGCACTATGTGGTGCGAGTTTCTACGGGCTGCACGATCGAACACATCCGGCCAATGCAGCGTTGAACACTTATCGCTCTTCCGACGGCACCTGGTTCGTTCTTGTAGCCACTCCGGACAAGGTACCCGCGGTCCTGAAAGCAATGGGTCGTGAGGATATCCTAACGGATCCGCGATTCTCCGATCCTGCAAAGCTGGCGCAGAACCGGCCGCAACTGACGGCAATGCTCGATGAGATCTTTTGTTCGCAGCCAATGTCGCATTGGTATGAGGTCTTCAATGGCGTTCACGTCCCCTTCGGCGCTGTGCGTGAGCCGCAGGAAGTCGTTAATGATCCGCAACTGCGAGCGAATGACATCGTCGTTCCGCTCGAAGGAGCCGGGGAGAAACTGACCTGGACCATCAGTAGTCCTATTCAAGTGCACGGTGTTGCGAAAGTACCTGCCAGGCGCGCGCCGCGAATCGGCGAGCATAACCACGAAGTGCTCAGCGAGCTGGGCTTCACCACTGACGATATCGATGGGCTTAGTGCAAGCGGTGCCATTCCACCGGTTCAATCAGGTCCAGTCGCGGCAGATTGAAGGAGTTCGGAACAAATGGCTCAAATAAGAACAAGAACGTTCCTTACCAGAGGCATACGATGACCGAAATTGTTACAGAGCGCGCTGGCGGCATTCTGCGAGTTCAATTCAACCGACCATCCAAGAAAAATGCGATGACGGCCGCGATGTACATCGGGATGGCGGATGCCCTCAACTCCGCAGCAAGAGATGAAAGCGTGAGAGTGGTGCTTTGGCATGGAGCTGGAGACTCCTTCTGCGCCGGCAATGACGTTGAAGATTTTCTTAAAAACCCAATGGGAGCGGGTGACAGCCCGCAAGCCCAGTTGATCGACGCACTGATTCACTTCGACAAACCGATCGTTGTGGCCGTGCAGGGTTTCGCTATCGGCGGTGGAACCACTATGTTGACACATTGCGATTTTGTATACGCAGGCGAGACCGCCAAATTCCAGATGCCGTTCATCAATCTGGCCCTGGTGCCCGAATTCGGTACGAGTTACTCCCTTCCCGCTCGAATAGGCTACATTCGAGCGGCTGAATTGATTCAGTTGGCCAAGCGTTTCGACGCGAGGCGCGCGTTGGAACTTGGCCTAGTAACCGAGGTCGTGCCTGACAATCAAATCCTAGCAACTGCTATGGACACAGCACAGGAGTTGGCGGAAAAACCCGCTGGCGCTCTTCAGGCGTGCAAAAGATTGATGAGGCAACCGATGCGTGAGCAATTGGAACGAGCCGCGAAAGCGGAGAACGAAGAGTACGCAGCCAGACTCCACTCTGCCGAGTCGAAGGAAGCACTTACGGCGTTCCTAGAGAAACGTCCACCAGAGTTCAGTCGAATAAAACAAACGGCGACGGTCGCATGAGTCGCACAAACGAAAATGGAGAGGAATCATCATGGCAAAAAATAATTCGGTTAAGAATGTAGCGATTGTTGGGACGGGAGTCATTGGCGCCAGTTGGGCTGCTCTATACCTGGCGCGTGGCCTTAACGTTGTCGCCACCGATCCGGCGCCAAACGCCGAAGCCAATCTGCGGCGATACATCGATGCAGCGTGGAAAGACTTGACGGCGCTTGGAATTTCACCCAACGGCTCACGTGATCATTTGCGGTTTACGCTCGATATGAAAGAAACCGTTGCCGGCGCTGATCTGGTTCAGGAAAACGGACCCGAACGCAAGGACTTCAAAGTCAAACTATTCGCTGACATGGATGCTGCCGCTCCCAAGGATTCGATCATTGCGTCGAGCTCGTCCGGGCTAACGATGAGCGTGATGCAATCGGCCTGCAAGTATCCCGAACGGTGTGTGATTGGCCACCCGTTTAATCCTCCTCACATAGTTCCATTGGTCGAGGTCGTCGCAGGTGCGAAAACATCACCGGATGTCGACGTGATCGGCGGTCTCACGCACACTCTTCACGCAAGTGTCGGTCAGTTTGACGGTGGGCCATAGAATCTCGGTTCGGGCATCAACTTGGACGATCTCTCCAAGGACCGCTTCCACCAAGTCGAGTGTGTGCCCCGCACTGATGGTTAGCAGGTTGGCGCCAGAAGTTGTCTTATTGAAATAGTCATATAGAAATATTTCAAGGCAACACCATACCGAATTCCGCAATCCTACTTAGTGAGGAGCGAAAACGTACGGCGGACTGGGATCTGAATCCTGTCGCGTCCGGAATATTTTGTCATGATGGAGATTGTAGAAAAATACATTCGGCGCGAAGCAGAAGCTCTCGAAGAACAGCGTCAGGTTTGGCCGCAATGACCGTCGGGCAGGTGCTTCTGTGGATGGATCTGCTTTTGGCTTGCTTTGTCTATGTGGGACTGCAAACCGGCTTATTTGACTGGATATCCACTAACAAAATCCTTTTGCAGTTCGATTTTATTATGACTGCGCTGGCCGCCCTCTGGTGAACCGACGTGCCCACCCCACTTCTCGAACGTGTTCTTCGTCCAGCCTGCGGAGCCGAGCTGCCATGACTCCTTGGCGCCCCAGGTATCCCACTATCCGGATCGGTTCCGAGCGTTCCACCACCGGTAACCGACCGATATTGTGCCGAAGCATTTTTGCGGCTGCATCGTGTAGCAATTCATCCGGATATGTCACCACGACTTTGCGAGTTCCCGCATCCAGCACGCTCATTTTGCCCTCGCTATCTTTCTCAAACGCTCGCAAGATATCGCTGCGCGTGATGACACCTTCGAGATTCCCGGCAGCATCCAGGATTAACAGCCCCTCGTGCTTGCTCACAAGAGGATCTCGGCGGGCAATTCTTTCTGCTAGTTCTCCCACGCTCATGTCACTGGAAATCGTCGGTAATTCACGATCCATCATTTCGCCCACGGGTACCTGCTGCAGCACATCGGTTTCGTAATCCGTATGGATGCGCATACCGCGCCGCGCCAATTTTTCCGTCATGATCGATGACTTCGGCATAAGCATCATAGCGATTCCATCCGCAATCACGCTCACCAGCATGAGCGGCAGCACCGAGTTGTAGTCGCGCGTGATCTCGAATGCAAAAATGATGAAGGTAAATGTGGCACGAGATGCCGCTCCGAACACAGCCCCCATCGCTACCAGCGCAAAGGCACCCGGCGCTAGCTGGGCGCTTGGATACACGCCATCGATCACCATTGCGTAAGCGCCACCCAGTGCTGCGCTTGACATGAACATCGGCGCCAGTAACCCTCCCGATGTGCCCGATCCCAGCGAAACCACCAACGCTACCGCTTTCGCAATCATGACGATCAAGAGCAATTTCACGGCGAGATTCGCGTTGAGAATGTCGCCGATCGTGTCGTATCCAACGCCCAAAACGCGAGGCACAAAATATCCAATGATGCCCAATCCCAAAGCCCCAATCGCCGGCCACCAAAGTTCGTCGATGGGCAACTTCTCGAACTGATCTTCCACCCAATACAGAGCCTTGCTGAACCCCACCGCGGCCAATCCGCAGATCACACCCAGCACTAAGTAGAACGGGAGCGCTCTTGGTATGCCAAAGTCAACGGGCGCAACCGAAAACATCGGCCCTCCGCCCAGCAGTCGAACATGGACAGCGGTTGCCAGAGTGCTGGCAACGACCAAAGGAATAAACGAACGAGATTTGAATTCAAAGAGAAGAAGCTCAATGGCAAGGATCACGCCTGCAATGGGCGTATTGAACGTCGCCGACATTCCGGCCGCTGCGCCGCAAGCGAGAAGCACCTTGCGCTCCGATGCGGTGGTGTGAAGAACCTGCCCGACGAGCGATCCAATCGCGCCACCAGTTTGAATAATTGGACCTTCGGCGCCAAAGGGACCGCCCGTTCCAATCGCGATCGCCGCAGAGATCGGCTTCAGGATTGCAACTCTGGGCTCAATACGGCTGCGGTTGGCCAACACCGCCTCCATGGCTTCCGGAATTCCATGGCCCTTGATCTTTGGGGAGCCGTACTTTGCCATGAAACCAACAATGATGCCACCGATGACCGGCGTCACAATTACCCAGAGCCCAAGATGGTTAAGGCGGGCACTGGTGAAATCGGCCGCGAAGCGGTGATAGAAGAAGATGTTAGTAAACAAACCGATTAGCTTGTACAACAGAAATGCTATACATCCGGCCACGAGCCCAATGCCAGCAGCTAAAAACGAAATTAACAGCATTCGAAACTGCGCGGAAGGAGTAATCACGGACTCGCCTGTCGGCAAAACGGCAAGCCGTCCTCCATTCATTGCATCCTTGGCGCCTTGACCATGGCCGAGATCTGCATTGAGTGGTCCCTGGTTATTGTCATTTTCCACGCTTATTTCTTCTCCTGCTTCTTGCTTCTTACCGGCTTATTCGCACCCGAATCGTTTGTCCCCCGGATTATGCGCTGCAGCGCGCTAATCAATGCTGGACCTGCTTTGCGCAGCTCTGCCATGTGATGCAATGAAAGCTCATTCAGTACTTTCTCTCCTTTAATAGTGAGCGAAAGCAGGACTTCGCGCCGGTCCGTGGCTCCGCGCTGGCGGCGCACATACCCACGCGAAGACAGCCGATTCACCAGTTCAACGGTGCTGTGATGTCGGAGCTGAAGCCGTTTGGCCAACTCCCCAACGCTTGGCCGAAGATGCGGAGGCAGCCCCTTCAACGCCAACATGAGCTGATGCTGACCTGGATTGAGCCCGGCGTCGCGCACCGCCTGCTCGCTGAAGTGCGTGAAAAGTCGAATCTGGTGACGCAGTTCAGCCAACGACCGATAATCACAAGGCGTGAGTGTGGTTTTCATTTGGATTAGGTATTTGCGAGTTCCAATGCAGATCGAAAATCCGAGCGATATCCTGCAATTCACGAGCGCGTAGCGCTTGCACACATCAGCCTGATCTTCCCACGCTACTCCTGCCAAGCCTTTTCGCGGGTGGCATTATCGATTACCGCGATATGCCGGAATTTATCAATTAACAGCATATCGTGGAGCGATATATATTTCAATCCGCACAAATCTGGTTCAACCGATCTTCATCCGACAAGGTAGGCAGCAGCAGTGCCCGCCAAGGCGAGTCAGACGGTGGCTTTACGCTGAAGGCACTGAAAAGTCACCCAGATGCTTTCCGAAGTTGGGTGTATGTATGAGGGAAACCACGTATTGGTTCTCAATGGCGGTGATGATTGACCCTTCGCCATTGGGTGCGCCCCTGGAGGCGCATGCTGAAGAAGTACGCCGCGTTACGGATGACTTGACCTACCGCACTGTGGCGACGTGGCCGGGTCGGCACATAGATTTCGATCAAGAAGCATGAACCAGATATTGCTGGCCAAACCTTTTCTCGGAAAAAGCAGCATGCCGTTGACCCGCGACGACTGGTATGGCGGACGGACTCGTTTGCAAATCTGCAGGCCGAAAAGACAAAACTAAATTATCAGATCTTAAATCGAAGTAGCCGCTGGGTGGGTGATCGGAGTCAACGGCGTCGTGCTGAGCTTGTATAACGACGCGAACGGCGTATCCACCTCAATTGTTGAAACCGTAATAAAGGGTGGTCCACCCGCCTCAATGGGTGGTGAGTTTGAACAACACTCCGCCGCCGTAACCGCCGCCCTCATAAGTAGTGCCGTAGAGGTTTCCCAATTTGTCCATAGCCAGAGTTCCGTAAGGAACCTTGCCGTCTTTTCCAGAAAAACTGTGTAGCACGGTTTCTTTGCCAGTGGCATCAACTTTGAATACGACGCCAAAGTACGAAGCCCCACCCTGCGGAGTCGTGCCATAGAGATTACCCGCGGAATCGCGAACCAAGCTTCCCTCCACGGGAAAGCCGCCATCCGCGCTGCCGGTAAAGTTGTACAGTACGGTTTCCTCGCCGCTAGGATCAACCTTGAACACGGTGCCGGCAGGCTGAGCTCCTCCGGCGGAGGTTGTGCCATAGAGATTACCGCGGGAATCCCGGATCAACCCTGATTCTGGAAAGCTTCCATCGGCAGCGCCGGTGAAGCTGTAAAGGACAGTTTCCTTTCCGCTAGAGTCGACTTCAAATACCGTCCCTGCACCTGAAGAGCCGCCCTGCATGGTGGTGCCATAGATATTGCCTTTGCTATCCCGTAGCAAACCGGCTTGGGGATAAGCGCCGTCGGGTGAGCCCGTGAAACTGTAAAGTATGGTTTTCTTACCGGCTGAATCGATTTTAAATACGGTTCCAGCGTTATTGGGGCCACCGTTGGGAGTCGCACCGTAGAGATTGCCAGAGGAATCTCGGACCACACCTGCGAGAGGAAAGCCGTCACCTCCAGTTCCAGTAAACCTGTACAAAACGGTCTCTTTGCCTGAAGCACTTACCTTTAACACGGTGCCGCAACACTGTTCATTAATGCCGCCCCAGATCGTGGTGCCATACAGGTTGCCGAAAGAATCTCGCACCAGCGTGCCGTATTCAGGGAATACGCCGTCGCCCCCGAATTGGCTGAAGCTATGAAGGACTTTTTCCTTTCCGGACGCAGTCATTTTGAAAACTGTCCCAGAGGCGAAAGCCCCGTCGTTATGCGTAGTGCCGTAAAGATTGCCACTGGCGTCCAGGACCACGCCTGCGTAAGGATTGATCCCGCTGGAGCCAGACCTGAATTGATAGAGCACGCTGAAAGTCTGAGCCGGTGCGACCGGAGCGAGCGCAATAATGAATATCAGGCAAATGACAAGAGCCAGTCTGCCCGCATTTTTCGGAGACGAAACTGCGATGACCGTGCCTGCCATAGCACTCGTATGCATAAAATAAACCTTAAGAGCTTCTCAACGTCGATTTGTGCGCCGGCAACTATGGAGTGACCTTAAAGACCACTCCGCCGCCATATTTGCCGCCATATTGTGTTGTCCCGTACAGATTGCCCTTCAAATCGCGAACGAGACCCATCTCCGGATCACTCCCGTCTTTGCCCGAGAAAGTATGCAGGATGGTTTCTTTACCGCTGGAGTCAAGCTTGAATACAGTGCCGAAATAGGAGCTGCCGCGGTACTCAGTGGCGCCGTAGAGATTGCCGAGGGGATCAGCTACCAGGCCAGCTGATGGAGGGATGCCGTCACCGCTGCCTCCGAAGCTGTGGAGTGTCGTTTCAGTATCGTTGACGTCCAGCTTAAACACGATTCCACCACTGAACGCGCCGCCTAGATACGTTGTGCCGTAAAGATTGCCAGCCGAGTCTCGCACCAGGGTTCCGTAGGGGAGCATACCGTCGGCGCCGCTGAAGTTGTACAAGATGCTTTCAGTTCCGTTGGAATCGAGTTTAAAGACGGTTCCTAAACCGGCGCTACCTCCTGCGAAGGTCGTCCCGTAAAGGTTACCCGCAGCGTCGCGCACCAAAGATCCGTACGTTGGGAAAGAGCCGTCGGCATCATTGAAATCAACATTGAAGCTGTGGAGTATCGTCTCGTGGCCGGATGAATCGATTTTGAATACGGTGCCTCCGCCGTAATATCCGCCCACGTTAGTAGTTCCGTAAAGGTTCCCCGCGGCGTCCCGCACAACGCCTTGCCAAGGATTCATCCCATCCCCGTTGGCTCCTGTGAAGCGATACAGCACCGTCTCCTTACCCGCTGGGTCAACCTTGAAAACGGTTCCGCAGCCAATCGCACCGCATGCGGCCCCGAAAACACCGCCATTTTCTGTGGTTCCGTAAAGATTGCCGGCAGCGTCTCTGGTAAGCGGAGCAATCGGGTTGGCTCCGTCACCTCCAGTTCCCGTGAAGCTATGCAGTACCCTTTCCTTGCCTTCCGGAGTTATTTTGAAAACGGTGCCATAGCTGTAGGCGCCGTCAATCATGGTGGTGCCGTAGAGATTCCCATGGGGATCGAGAATTAAACTCGCATAAGGGACGGAGCCATCGCGTCCGGACCTGAATTGGTAGAGCAAACGAAAAGTCTGCGCACTAGCGGTCGTAACTGTGGCCAGCACTGTTAGCGTTAATGCGAACTTCGCCGCAGCGTTGACAAGCACGCCTCTGGCTCGACCACAGTGTTGACGTCGAGCGCTCTCCATAGCTCCTTTTAAACCCTTCAGGCGGGGAGTTTCCCGGCCGCAAGATGCGGCGGCTAGTCTATCCGATTTCGCCGAATTCGGATAGAGTGAAATGATTTTCGGCCGAGTACAAATCGTTGGTTTCAAGCTGATCAGAATGTGGAGGACATATGGATTATTTACTGAAGACTGAGCCGACTGTTTATTCTTTCGCCGACCTTGAACGTGAGAAGGCCACGATTTGGGATGGAGTCACTAATCCTGTGGCTGTGAAACATTTGCGCGAGATGAAGCCTGGAGAGCGGTTGGTGATTTACGAGACTGGCGATCACAAGAGCGCGGTGGGAACGGCGTCCGTGGTGTCGGTTGATGCGAGTGATCCAAAAACTCCTTTGGTGAAGATTAAAGTTGGCAAGCGGTTGGCTACGCCAGTGACGCTGGCCGAAGTCAAAGCTAACAAACTGTTCGCGGATTCGCCGCTGGTGCGGCAGGGAAGGCTCAGCGTGGTGCCATTGAGCAAAGAGCAGTACAAGTTTCTGACCGGCGAGTGATGCGAGGCGGCTAAAACCTCTATCGTTCTAGGTCCCGGTGTAGAGCTGGAATGGCGCCCAGTAGAATGGTTTGCGAAAATCGTTGGAGTGGAGCAGGGAAAGTTTCGCTGCGCGCAGCGCTGCTTGCGGGCTTCGGCGTTGCTTGAGCTCGGCGTAGAGTTGGTCCATCAGGCGCGGCGTGGAAGCATCGCTGACTTCCCATAGTGCGCCAATCACGTTATGCGCGCCGGCGAAGAGAAACGCCCAGGAGAGTCCTACTAATCCCTCACCGGTATAAGCGCGAGAGCCGGCGCCGTAGCAGGTCGAAATTGTCACCAGCTGCGCGTGCAACGGGTGACGAATGATGTCGCGCGCGTACAGCTTGAAGGAATCTTCTTCGGCGCTGGCTTTCGACAATATTACAGCGGAATCCAGCGGGCTTAGGCTGCTGGCGGTTCCGTGGGCTACAAAATGGATGTAGGCGAACTGTTCCGGAGATCCCGTCAGATAAGCCGGAGCTGTGGCTTTAGTTCGCGTGAGAACTTCGCGGCTCGCCGAGGAAAAGTGTCTTTCAATATTCTCGATTTCTAATTCTGCTTTTGGCAATTCTCCGTATTCAGGGTTGGGAGTGACGGCGTCGCCTATGAGCAATAGTTTGCTGAGGCCGGTCTTTAATGAAACGCGCGGATACGAGGCTGCCAGCAGGCGCAGTGAGCTGGCATCGGCGATGGTTGCGTCTTCGATCCAGTAGTGCAGTTTCGGTTCAGGAACCAGCAGCGTCTCAAAATTCAGGTTGTTCAAGCTGCCATCGGGAATGATGAAGACCTGAGTGTCCTTCTTCAGTAGAGACTGCGCCGGGGCGATGAGCATTTGGTAGAGCGCGATGCCATCAGCGTTGGCGGTTTCAAGGACATCCTGCGGACCGACCAGCGCCTTTCGATAGCGCTGTACCGCCGCGTCGATCTCCGATTTGGAAGGAAGCGGAAACAGACTGGTTTTCTGCGGTGTGATCGCCCAGAGATACGATTGCTTCTCGCCCAGCCAATAAAAAAGAATTGCGCCACCGGCGCGTTTGGCCGCCTGTTGCGCATTTAGCGGATCTGGAGCGAATGAGGTGGTTTTGGGCAACAATCCCAAACCCTCGGTAAGGGTGCGAGCGCGGCTGTAGTCGGCGACTTGCAAGGCCTGATTCGTCTTGCCATGAGCGATCAGAAAATGAATGTAGTCGTCGTAGATGCGGGAAGCGTTGGTGAGAAATGGCAGCCGCGAATCTTCGTGCTGGAGTCCGGAGCGGGCTGCCTCGAAGGTGCTGAGCGCGGTCCGGTATTCCCGCTCGGCGGAGCCTGGCTGGTTTTCATCTTCATAAAGCCGGGCAAGCGAGCGCTCCGCCTCCCACTTGAGAAACACTGGGCTATCTTCAGACTGCGCGACCTCGCGGAACGCGCTTTCCGCGGCGGCAACCTCGTGCTGTCGCGCGGCAACTTGCCCTTGGACGAGCCGGGGATAGACTTCGTCGCGCTTGTTCCCATCGGCTTGCGCCATAGAGAGCGCTTCGGCCGCGTAGCGTTTCGTATCGTCCAGCTTTCCGGTTTGCTCAGAGACAAAGGACAACGCGATCAGGGAATTAATGATGTCTTCCTTACTGTTGATTTGTTTTGCAAGCTGGAGTGACTCTTGGAACGCCTGTTCTGCAACCGAGAACCTTCCAGCGTCGAGGTCAATGTATGCAGCGCTGGTGAGCCAGCCGACATGGCTGCCCACCTCGCCGAGTTTCTTGGCTTGGTTCTTGGCTTCGATGAACATTCCCTCAGCTTTTTCTGTATCGCCGAGCTTGTAGTAGGCCCAGCCCATGTTGCCGAGGGCTTTTTGCGCGACGCTCCCAAAGTTCCGACGCAAGGAAATTTGGCGGGCGGCGTCGGCCCAGTCGAGCGCCTCATCAAAATGTGCTTGATGTTCTGCGGCCCAACTCAAATCCAGCAAGACGTTGGCTTCCCATGCCGGGTCGCCGCTGGCACGGGCCGAAGTGAGAACGCGCGAGAAGAGGCCTTGGGCTATGGCGTAATGGCCACGTTCCATTTCTAGTCTGCCTTGGGCGTCGAGCACCCTTGTGCAATCAGGATACCCATGAGTAGCGCATATCTGCTCCGCCTGGCCCAACTTCTGCTCGGCTTCCGCGAACCGATGCAGAGAGATATAGGCAAGACCCTCCCATCTTAATTTTTGTATTGTCAAATCGGCGGAGGGGGGCGAGTCTAGCTCAGAAGCCAGGATATGTAAGACCTCCTCGCTCATGCCCTGCCGATAGCGAATTCTCGCCCGAAGGATAGTAAATTTCCACGCCCACTCCGGACTATTGGCGTGCAATTCCTCGTAGCCTTTCCGCGCTTCCGAAGCCGCAGCCACCAAGTCGCCGGTTCGAAAAGTGTCCAACGCGTGATCGTAGGCATTCTGGGGGTCGCGGCGAGTGCACGACAAACACCACACAAGGACCAGGCGGTAGCACGGCCGGCCCTCTCAATTCGATGCTCTTAGAGCGATCCCCGTGTCCGGGTCGTAGGCGCGCGCCTTGTGTTCTCGTTAGGGAAAACATTGCGGTCTACTTGCGGACAGATT
>CAVUQA010000021.1:0-195892 GCA_963743375.1 uncultured Acidobacteriota bacterium
TGACTTCTGAACTTATGAAGGGTTGGGGCGAAACATCGGCAATCAGGCTCTGGTCTTTCTCTGCTGCATGAGTTGGGCGTAAAGGCTGCGATGGCGGATGGCTTTGTCGAGATCGCCGCCAGATTGGCTGTGCAAAGCAGCAAGCCAGCGGTGCGCGGCCACCAGTCCGGGAAGCATGCTGAGACTGGTTTCGAAAGCGAGCATAGCGCGCTGACGATGCCCTAAACGCGCCAGCGCCACGCCGAGATAAAAATGACCTAACGGCAGGAAGTGCTGCAGGCCCACAGCCAACAAAGCCTGTTCAGCGGCCTCGTCATTTCGGCGCTGCCGCAGGCGCACCATGGCTAGACCGAGGTGGGCTTCGGGGCTGTCACCATCGATGTCGAGAGCTTGCTGGAAGGCGCGGTCGGCATCGTCGGTTCGCTTCTGCCGCAAATAAGTTTCCCCAATGCGCAAATGAAGATTGGGAAGCCGCGGGTCGGACTGTTCGGCCTTAAGCAGGCTGGCGATGGCGGCTTCCATATCTCCTTCTTCAAAATGAATTACTCCCATCAGCAAGTCTGCCCAAGGCCGAGGATTGGGCTGTTTGTTCTGCTGTAATGTCGTCTCAGCAGTCATTGCTTCGGGCGCAGCCGCTTCAACTGTTTCCGTTTGCGGTGGCACTTCCGGCGCTATCGCTTCCGGTGTTTTGGTCTTGGGATCTCCAACGGTGGCGGCTGCCGCGTCCAGCCGTTCACCCTTTGCCTCCTCCTCAGGCGGGTTCATATCCGCTGTGATCAGAGCTTCGAGAATTTTCTTTGCGTCTGCGCGCCGGCTGAGCGCGAGGTAACATTGCGCGAGATGCATCTGAAAACGACTCTGCTTGGGATCATTCTTGGCCAAGTCTTCAAGCAGAGGTAAGGCATCGTCGGGACGGCTGCAATCCAGATAATCGCGCGCCAAATTGTAATTTGCTTCGCGCACTGCGCTTGCCACGGCTTTGGTTTGATCCTCACTGGGCGGCTGAATATAACCTAGCGCCACGAATTGCTGCAGAACCGCTTGAGCCGCAGCCGGATCCATGCGCAGGTCGCTGGGATGCATTCCACATTCGCCGGGCTCCTGCTCCCAACTTGGAATGCGAGTAATCTGCGGCGGTTCTTCGAAGGCTTGCACCAGCACGCGGCCGTCCATGTCCGCGCCCACCGGCAGTCCAAATAGAGTCAGGATGGTCGGCGTCACATCCAGCAGAGTGGCGCCGTAGATGCGCTCGTCCCGCTGGATGTGCGGCCCCTTCATGCAAAAAATTCCGAATGGCCGATGCTGAATCGCTGGACCCGCCGGTTCCGCCGGAATGCCGCGCGGCCGCAAGTGGTCGGAGTGAAAACCATGATCGGAAACCAGCAACACGGTCGCGTCCGGACCGGCCAATTCCAATAAGGTTTGCAGCATCATGTCATGGAAGCGATACGCTCCATTCACCACATCTTTGTAAATTTCGTATCGATCCTCGGGGATGCCCTCCATTCGCGGCGGGTGGTAATGCATGAAGCCGTGGCAGAAGTGATCAATACCGTTGTAATAAACCGCCATGAAATCCCACGGCTCATTCTGCAGAATCCAGGTAGCTGCATTATGGATAGAACAGTTCTCCGACAGGATCTTGGCAAACGATATCAGACCCTTGTCTTTCTCCTGATCGATTTCCGCCGCGCGCGGAATCCAGGGAAGAATCGCCGCCTCAGTAACATTGCTCGGATGCATGCGCAGCTCCGCGAAAGTATCGCGCAGACTCTCAGGATGTACCGCGCCGGGCGGCAGTGGCCAAGGCTTATCCAGTGGGGCAGTAGCGTACGGATAGAGGTCGGAGACCGAAATGCCATTAATCGGCTCAGCGGGGTGACCTGCAAACCAGCCCAGAACGTTGGTCTTGTACCCGCGCTGCGTCAGAATATTCCAAATCGCCTTGACCTTGCGCGAGGTGCTGGAGACCGGCCGGATCCCGCCATTCTGCGTGTCAGGCTCCATGAATCCGTGAATGCCGTGTTTGTTGGCGCGCTTGCCGGTGGCAATCGAATTCCACAACATGGGCGAAAGGATGGGCCGCAAGGTCGCCAGATTTCCCATGACGCCTTGATTGATGAAACTGTCGAGAGTTGGCATCAATCCCTGGTCCAGCAGCGGATTGATTACCTTCCAATCGGCCGCGTCCCAGCCGATCAGCAGAACTTTCTTCGCCAGGCGTTCAGGCATGACAGCGCACGCATCGAGTGAGGGTATATTCAAAAAAATCGCCCAGCGCGTCTGCCAATTCCATCATCCCGGCTCTGACGTGGCGCCCGGCGATCAGACCGATCTTCACTAATCTTTATCTACTTGTGGCCTTCAGCGACGCGGCACGCTTGCACGTCGCTCGAACTGACAGGAACGTTCATGGGTTTCCCGTCTCGAGTCGGAGTACCGCCTCGCTTGACGATGGGATCAAAGCAATCTTTCCAAAGGCCATTATCTTTTTTCCATTGACCCTGAATGTATCCCAATTTCTTGCATTCGGTGAGTATTCGCTGGCAAGCAGGGTTGCTCTCAGCAGCGGCATGACTTTGTGATGCTGCAGCATGGTTTTGTGATACCGTCTTGTTTGCTGGGGCTGGGACCGTTTGCGCCTTAATGGGGGTGCCCGCCATCGCCGACACGACGACCGCTCCTGATATCAAAATCCAAGCGGCTATCCGCATAGTTCTCCTCCAATCGGAACTTGAAGAATCAAAGGGATGGCTACGAGTCTACACTATGCGCTACTGGCTGCGTATGGGACCGTCGGATTATTGCCAAAGGAAAAAGGCCGAGACGTACTGCCCGGCCTGAAACGTGCGGTATAAGTTCACGGTCGTGAGAGTCTGAATGTCGGGTCCCTAGCCGACGCTAACCCATGACCGTCAAGCTCACTGTGATGTCCACACGTTAACGCGTGAAGCGGGATACTGACAATACAGTGAATCCCGTAGTCACGATCAGTGACAGAGGACTTCCGAACACCAGATACAAGACCTGTTGTCCCTTTGCTGCTAATAACTTGAGGCGGGACAGGTCAGGTTCTTGCTTTTCAGTTAATCCAACGTCCCGTAGAACCCTGCCAGACCTTATCGTGAGACTTGTCACGATTAGCGGGGCCTTCATCGTCCATCCATATCGTGATCATGAATTGATTTTGACGGCGGATAGTATCGGATTGCGATTCGATTGTCTGAAACTGGGCACGAATTGTCTTCAACGCTAAAGCATACTCATGCCGGCTTGGCTGCTTTTTAGATTTGCTATGCTTCATCACGCCCTCTTGAGCTTTTGATACTGTCGCGCGCAGCACAGTTGCCCTTAGTTCAACAAAAAGACACGAATCGTGACAATTAAGACACGCTCGCTTCAGAATCGCATCGGATCAGGAAAATCGAAGAGAAGAAACGCGCCCCGGAGTTTGCTGGTTGGCATGCTCCAAGGCGCGGATTTCAGAGTAGCGGATTCAACTCGAACCACGATGCGTGAGTCTTACTTCTTCGGGGTGGCAACGAAGCCCTGCGCCGTGGTGCCGCTCGGCATGGTGAAGCCGACGAGCTTGCCCTTGTCGTTGAGGCTGTTGACGAAGGTGACGCCGACGCCCTTGGGATCGTCCACCGAGCTGTACTTCCCGGTCTTGCTGCTCCAGACGAAGCCATGCGTGCCGCCCGAATCCTGATAGATTCCCGCCACCTGCCCGACGTTGTTTTCGCCGGTCGCCTGGGTTGAGCTTGCGCCTGGGAAATCAAGCTGAACTAACGTTCCTGCATTGAGCCACCACCCGTGGGTGACGTTGCTGGAGTCGATAAAGAATCCGGTAACCTGTTGTTCGAAGTTGATGTCTGTCGCTTGTGCGCTGGTCGATCCCGGAATGTTGATTACTTCAAACACGCCGCCGTTGATGTCGTAGACGTATGGAACGAAGGGGCCGCTTCCGTTTGCGGTTACGCTGTAGTAGCCCGCGGCCTGCGCAAGGTCATTACGGCCGAGCAACTGATTGAAGGGCGTTCCCGGGAAATCCACCGCTTTGAAGGAATTGTTATCGTCCAGAAAGCCGTGAGTGACGCCCGCATTGTCGACATAAAAACCGCATGTGCCGCCAAGCGAGTCGATGCCGATTACTTGGGTCATGACAGAGCCGGGGAAATTTTCGTTCTTGAACTTCTTCGTGGCCAACTCCAAGGTGAACCCCTTGTTTTCGTTCACATTGTGGTAGCCGGCAATTTCGTCATGGTCATTGATACCCAGCAACTGGGTAAAGGAGTCGTGCGGATAGTTAATGGTCTGAAAAGTGTAGGACGTCTGGGCCGCCATTGACATGCAAGCCAAAACGGCGAATCCTAAGCCGAGGGCAAGCGATTTGAGTTTCATGTTTTTTCTCCTCTTTTATTTTTATTAGGCGTGTGATCGGAATTGGCCGTTCGGGCCGTTTAATTTCCCGCTCACTTATAAAGGCGACATTCACAGCCCGATTCCCTCAAAGCCACAAAGTTTCTTTGGGGAAAAGTTTCAAGCGGCGGAAAACCGATTTCAGATGCTTGCGGTCCAAATTCCCTTTTTCCTCGACTGCCGCTAAACTGAAGGTCGTATGAATAATCCATCTCAACCCAATGTCCGGCTGGTGAATGCTCCTGACTACCGCGAAAGCTACGCCAACAGCGTGCAGGTGCGTGTAAATGTTTGGGATTTCTTTCTGGTCTTTGGCACTTTGCAACAGCAGAGTGAAACTCAGGTCGAAGTCAGAAACTTTCAAGGCGTCTACTTAAGCCCGCAGCAAGCCAAGGCGCTGATGTCGATTCTGCAGCAAAACGTTTCCGGCTATGAAAGCACGTTTGGAGAGATAAAGCTGGATCCTCGAATGGCGACTGCGGGACCGGTACACTAAGCTGCCTCATCTGGCGGGAGACACCGGGCAGCGGAGACGGTATCCTTCGGCGCTGGTTTTTGTGGTGCTTTTTTCTTCGCTGATCGCGTTTCATGTTCCGTTGCTGCGTCTGCCGTATTTTTGGGATGAAGCCGGATACTATATTCCCGCCGCTCGCGATCTACTTCTGCATGGGACGTTAATTCCATCTTCCACCCCGTCTAACGCTCATCCACCACTGGTTATGGCTTACTTGGCCCTGATCTGGAAGGTGCTTGGATACACTCCCTTGATCACGCGCACGGCCATGCTGGCAATTGCCGCATTTGCTCTGCTCGGCGTTTTTCGCCTGGCACAACGGGTCGCAAACACGGAAGTCGCAGTCGCATCCGTTATATGCACTGCTCTATACCCGGTGTTCTTCGCGCAAAGTTCGCTCGCGCACTTGGATTTAGCAGCCGCCGCATTTACTTTTTGGGGACTGCTGGCATATGTCGAGCACCGGCGATGGGGCGTGGCAATATGGTTTTCTCTTGCCGTGCTCGCGAAAGAAACCGCAGTGGTGGCTCCATTCGCGCTGTTCGCGTGGGAAGCGCTGAAATGTCTATTGGAACACGACCCAACAGCAGCATCGCCTTCGATTCCCGCAGAGGCCGAAATTGTCACCCCGAACGAAGCGAGGGATCTGGATTCTTCTCGTCGCCACCTGAAACCCATGTTCCTCGTCGCTTTCGCTCCTCGGAACGACATCGGGATGGGAAAGGCGTACCCGCTTCTCGCACCCATTATTCCTCTCGCGTTCTGGTACGCGTTTCATTATTCCCGGACTGGATTCGTTTTCGGCAATCCCGAGTTTTTTCGCTACAACGTCAAAGCTACGATGCAACCGCTGCGTGTGCTACTCGCGCTTGGACTGCGATTCTGGCAGATGATTGGATATCTGAACCTTTACTCCCTTACTGCGGCAGCCATGCTCGCGATGTGGCTTCCACCCCTGCGCGACAACGGTAGAGAACGCGAAAGGATTCCGCTTGACGTGCAGTTTTCTTTTCTTGCCGTGGTCACTGCTTATGTGATTGTGATGGCCGTCGTGGGCGGCGCGGTACTTGCCCGCTACATGCTTCCAGTAGTGCCGCTGGTAATCATCGTCTGCGTTTCTACGTTGCGGCGGAGAGCGCGGTTGTGGCGCGGCGTAATTGCGATGGTTGCATTGGCTTTTGTAGTCGCACTTTTTGTCAATCCACCTCACGGCTTTTCCATCGAAGACAACCTTGCTTATCGCGACTACATTCTGCTTCACCAACGTGCAGAGGAATTCGCGGAGGCACGTTATCCAGTGGCTCAGATTCTCACAGCCTGGCCAGCCAGTGACGAACTCACGCGGCCTTACCTCGGATACGTGACGCGTCCAATGCGAGTTTTCCGCATTGAGGACTTCTCTACAGAGCAAATCGTGACTGCGGCTGATCTTCGCTCGGATTTTGATCTGGCGCTGGTATTTTCCACCAAGTACGAACCACCGCACCCATGGTTCGAGCGCTGGCGGAAATGGCAACAATGGAAAACGGAATTCTTCGGTTACCATCGCGACGTTCCCCCAGACGTGGCTGCACAAGTTCTGGGTGGACGGCTGGTGTATCTGGACGTTCGCCATGGCCAGTGGATCGGTGTTATCGAGATGGAGCGCATCGAAGAGGCACAAGTATATTTGCGCGGCCCAACCCAGTAGGGCTATGCTTCGGCGGCTGACAGCCCTAAAATGTGAAGTTGTCCATGCCGCAATCATGGGCTTGAGAGTATTCTGAAGAAAAGCTGCCAAGCTTTCGTCACCTCGTATGGCCAGGCTTTTTCATCTGCGCAGTCAGCTGGGGACCACCACTTTCACCCTGCTGCTTTATGTTTTGTTCGTAATCGCGAGACCAACTTGCGGTCAGAATTCACAATCTGAGAACAAATCGGCGGACGGTATTCACGGGACGGTGATCAACAGCGTCACTCATGAACCCATTGGCCGCGCACTTGTGTACTCTCCGGACAATCGCCTCGCCGCCATGACAGACAGCGAAGGGCATTTTGAGTTCACCGTTGCCAAGCCTGACAACGACAATACGAATGACGGATCGGGCTCGGCTAATAAACTTTCGTATCGGCGAGGCAGAATTTTCGGTCTGATGGCGCGGAAACCAGGATTTATCGAAGGCCGAGTAACCCCAACCGTGCAATCAGAAGCCTCCAATAAGGAGGTCGTGCTTTCGCTCACCCCAGAATCATTGGTAATCGGCAGAGTTCTTCTCTCCAGCGCGGAGGCTTCCGACCCAATTCAACTGGAATTATATCGGCGCCAAGTCGCCGAGGGCCGCGCCCATTGGGTTCTTGCAGGATCGACGTCGACCAAGTCCAATGGCGAATTTCGGTTTGCGGAACTTCCGGCGGGAAGTTACAAACTGCTGACTCGTGAACTGATGGACCGCGATCCTCTGGCATCCGACCCAAGAAGCCAGGTCTATGGATATCCGCCGGTTTATTTTCCCAATGCAACCGACTTTGCCGGCGGGCAGGCCATTCAATTAGCCGCTGGCCAAATTTTTCAGGCGGATATTTCGCTGGTTAGGCACGCATACTATCCGGTCAAAGTGGCTGTGGCGAATTCGGCGTCGGCTCCGGGCATCAGCATCGTGGTGTCCGTGCAAGGTCATCGAGGACCGGGATACGCACTTGGCTACAACCATCGCGAGCAGACGATTGAAGGCTTGCTGCCGAATGGTAACTACACACTGGAGGCATCGAGCTTTGGAGCAAATGGCGCGTCTGGAGTGCTGAATATCAGCATTAAAGGCGCCCCCGTTGAAGGCCCCCGCATGGCGCTGGTCCCCAATGGTTCGATCGGCGTGAACATCAAGGAGGAGTTCACGTCTACGGCAGACACCAGCGGCCCGCCTGTGTTCGCAGTTAACGGGCAGAGAACTATAGTACACGGCCCAGCGCGCTACCTCATTTTGCATCTCGATCCGGGCGACGACTTTGGCCAGGAACGAAGCGCATGGATGCGTCCAAGTTCCAGTGAAAGTGATTCCTTCGCTATTGAAGGTGTCCAGCCGGGCCGTTATTGGGTGCACACCAATTCATCTCGTGGATTCGTGGCATCAATCACTTCCGACACCACGGACCTACGGCATCAGCCGCTGGTGGTCGGAGTGGGTGGATCGAGTTCTCCTATTGAAGTCACAATGCGGGATGCTGGAGGCGATGTCGACGGAACGATCGACGGCGTAGCCACATCGCTTAACGAAACTGCGGGCGTTGCGGCTTCGCCAGATAATTCTCCGCACGTCTATTTCGTTCCACCTCCCGATAGCAGCGTAGAATTTCGCGACGTGTGGGTGAGTGGAGAGGGAAAATTCGGGCCTCAGCAATTGCCGCCGGGCACCTATCTAGCGCTGGCTTTTGATCATCCGCAACCCGAACTTGAATACGGCAATCCTGAAGCAATGCGAGCCTACGAGGAAAGAGGACAATTGATCAGAGTGACGGCTGGGCAAAAGGAACACTTGCATCTGCAGTTGATTTCGACCAATGAGAAACCATGATTTCTTTTTTCCATCCTCGCGGATTAGTAGCGCAGATCTTCATCAGTGGTTTGCTGCTTTTTCATTCGATTGCATTCCTGGCGGCGCAAGACTCAACCACGCAGAGCCTATCTGCAAGCTCCACATTTCGAATCGCAGGGGTGGTGGTCAGTTCGACCGGAGGGAATCCGCTCGCGCACGCGCGGGTTACGATTATTGCTGACAAAAACCCCGAGCGTCGACAGTCGCTAGTCACCGATGAAGGTGGCCATTTCGACTTCAAAGTTCTCCGCGGCAAGTACGCTTTGCAAGGGAACAAACGCGGTTACATCGCTGCTGCGTACGAGCAGCATGAGCAATTTTCGACTGCCATCGTGACTGGCGCGGGTTTCGATACAGAAAATCTTGTGCTACGGCTTGCGCCCTCGGCGGTGCTTTCCGGCAAAATTCTCGACGAACTTGGAGATCCGGTTCGTCATGCCACGGTTTCTCTTTATCGTGAAGATCGTCGTACGGGCGTAGGGCGAATACTCAAAATTAGCGGGGATGCTACTGACGATCAGGGCGCATACGAATTTTCATCGCTCGACGCCGGAACTTATTTCATTTCGGTCACGGCAAAACCATGGTATGCGAACCATCCTCGTTCTACTGAATCTGAAACCGATAATCGACTGTCTTCGGTCGATCACTCTCTGGATGTTGCATATCCGATCACGTACTTCGGCGATTCCACCGAGCCCGACGACGCTACGCCGATACCCCTCCGCGGCGGCGATCATTTGCAGGCCGACATTCATCTGAACCCGGTTCCCGCGCTGCATTTGCTGTTCCGCGTCCCTGACAACGGCGAACGCGGAATCAGTGTTCCCATGCTGCAAAGGCCGTCCTTCGATGGCGTGGACACCGTGCAAACGGATGGCATGCAACAGGTTTCCCCTGGAGTATTCGAGATTAATGGAGTCGCGCCGGGACGGTACTCGGTTCGCACTCCCGGAAGCGGTGATGGCAGTGAGGCAAACGAAATTGATCTCACCAACGATGGGCAGGAGTTGAACGTGCCGGGACCAGAAGCAGGTGCGAATATTAAGGCAACCGTGCAATTGGTGGGAGAAAACAAGATGCCGCCACATCTCGGCATCGCGCTACGCAACAGCAAAATGCGAGTTGTTGACTGGCAGGAAGTCGACGCAAAAAGCGAGATCGGGTTTCAGGATGTTGCCCCTGGGAAATATGAGGTTCTGGCTTTCGCACAACCAAAGCAATATTCCGTAGTACGAATTTCTTCGACTGGCAGCGACACTGCGGGACACATTTTAAATGTAACGGCTGGATCGTCACTCGCAGTTTCATTCTCGCTGGTCGCCGGCGCAGTGAATGTTGAAGGATTCGCCAAGCGCGCGGGGAAGGCCGCACCTGGGGCAATGGTAGTGTTGGTACCCAAAGATCCGGAGTCCCATCGCGATCTGTTTCGCAGGGATCAGAGCGATCAGGACGGAAGCTTCAGCCTGCGCAGTGTCGTTCCCGGTTCGTATACCATCGTCGCCATCGAAAATGGGTGGGACCTCGATTGGTCCCGCCCAGGCGTAATTGCGCACTACGCCGAACACGGAAAAACGCTAACCGTTTCGGGAGGCAGCCAAGGTTCCATGCAAATGCCCGATGCGGTGGATGTGCAAGCGCGGTGAACGAACAGGATTAGTATTTAACATTCTCGGCACACATGTTTAGTAGGAGAATTGCCATGAGAACTTCAACACTCCTATTTATTCTGCTGATTTTCACATCACTGAGCTGGGCGCAACGTAACGGGCCCACGGGACAGCGTCAGGCCGACCGTGCCGAGGACCAATTCCAAAAGAGTGTTCCGCCGCCAGCTCATCCGCAGGTGTCAGTGGATTTCGCAAAACTTAAAAGCGATGCGGATGAACTGATCATCCTCTCGCAGTCGATTCATTCCGGGGTCGACAATGTGGCAAAGGGCATGCTACCGAAGGATCTGATCGATAAGCTGAAGCAAATGGAAAAATTGTCCAAGCGTCTGCGTAGCGAGTTAGCCCCTTAAGCCGTAGCCAGGCACGGCCGCAGATAAAGATGGCACAATCCAGCCGGTGTAAAATTACCTTCTGGCGGTGCAAAGATGGAAGGCGGGGTGTGAATGTTTTTGTGTCGGCCGTTTGTGTGTGTTCTTCTGCTGGCAGGCAGTTCGCTCGCGAGTTTCGCTAAACCGGTCAACATTATCCTCATCACCCTGGATACTACGCGTGCGGACCGCATGGGATTCTTGGGCTCCAAGCGTGGACTTACGCCGAATCTGGATTCCATGGCCGGCCAAGCTGCAGTTTTTGCCCGCGCTTACTCGCAGGTCCCGCTGACAACGCCGTCGCATGCGACCATTCTGACGGGAACATACCCGCAGTTCAATCATGTGAGCGATTTGGGCTCACCCCTGGCAAAGGACTTACCCTATCTTCCCGACATTCTGCGTCAGCACGGTTATCTCACAGCGGCCTTTGTCGGATCGCAGGTTCTCGATCCAAAGAGCGCAGCGGCCGCGGGATTCGATCGCGGATTTGAGACATATGACGCGCCGTTTCACATTCGCGGCCCGGGTGAAGACCGCTATCACAGCGTGGAACGCAGGGGAATGATGGTCGTAGAGTCCGCCTTGGGGTGGCTCAAGCAACATCCGCAGGGTCCTTTCTTTCTCTGGCTGCATTTTTACGATCCGCACGATCCTTATGATCCGCCGGCACCGTTTAAGGCCCAATACTCGGGTTCGCCTTACGACGGTGAAATTGCCTATATGGACTCCGCAATTGGCAAGCTGTTAACGACGCTGCAGTCACGCGGCCTCTACGACCAAACTCTGATTGTCGTGGTCGCGGACCATGGCGAAGCTTTTGGAGAACACGGCGAATGGAGCCACGGACTATTCCTTTACGACGAAACCATCCATGTTCCGTTGGTGATTAAACTGCCGGCCAAAGGTTCGCCTCATCCAGCGATTGAAAGTCGAGTCGGCCTGGTAGACATTGCGCCAACGCTTCTGGAGGAAGTGGGAATCGGCGCGCCTGCGGCTATGCAGGGAAGGTCTCTGCTGGATCTTATAAAGCCGGGCGCAAGCCGCGGTGCGAACGCAGCGAAATCTAAGGTCGCCGCAGACGACCGCCCGCAGTATGCGGAAACTGATTATCCGTATCGCGCTTTTGGTTGGAGTTCATTGCGCGCCTGGCGGGCTGGAAAGTACTTGTACGTTGATGCGCCGCAACGCGAGCTCTACGATCAACTGCTGGATCCAGCCGCGTCGCACAACCTACTGACCAGCGCTCCCAGCGTTTCCGACACCATGGCCGCGCAACTCGAGGAATTCCGACGCAAGACCAGCGTTGCCGGCAACGCGGAAGTCGTTCTCAGTCCTCGTCAAGCTCAGCAACTGCAGGCTCTGGGCTATGTGAGTTCCGGCTCCAGCAAGCCGGAGAGCCAAGAAAAAGAAAGAGGACCCGATCCAAAAGACAAGGTCCAGATCGCCAACTTGCTGCACCGGGGTTTGCTCGAAGCGGACGAAGAGAACTACCGCGAAGCCATTCCGCTTTTCGAGCAAATAGTTAAAACGGACCCTAAAGTCTCTGTTGCCAACCTGCAATTGGGCCGCGCCTTGAACAGTCTGGGAGAATACGACAAGGCTTTGCCCTGGTTGCAGCAGGCGGTTGAACTCACACCGCAGTCGGTGGAGGCGCACTACGAACTGGGAGCGGCGTTGGGGGAAATGGGCGATTATGCGGGATCGGCGAAGCAACTGGAAGCCGCTGTGGCTGAGGACCCCAATTCCGACGAACTGCATTTCTACCTAGGTTCAGCTTATGAAGAACTCGACCGCGCCGGCGAGGCAATGAAGCAATACCAGGCTGCTCTTGAGCTGAACCCCGACAATTACAGAGCGAATCTGCTGTTGGGGCGCATGTTTGCCATGCAAGATCGTCCCAAGGAAGCTATGCCCCTGCTGCAAAAAGCCGTGAAGCTGAACCCGCAATCGGCAGATGCGCACAAATTTTTAGCCAATGTGTATACGGTATTGGGAGAAGAGGAGAAAGCGCGCGCCGAAGGAGCCGAGGCACAGCGGTTGAAAGCGACGGCCAACCCCTGAAGCGCATAATTGCCGCACTATAATCCTCACGACTCAGGTGCGACGGTTGCGGTACAGCGACGGATCCACCGCACCGGCCATCGCTTCCACATTCAAGTCAATCTCAAGAAAATCGCGGATTGCCTTTGCGGATTCCGCTGGGTGGCTCAGCACTTTTCGATATCCCAGACGGCAAACCGGGATGTCGGTTCTATGCTCGAGCCAGTAGACGACTCCTCTCATGTGATCGCGGAAGGCGGAAGTCAGTAGAGCTGGGTCCACAAGTTCGGTCGATCCGCGGCGCTTGAGCATTTCATCTTGCGAGGCGAGTACCTCGGGGAGCGGCCGCTCCATGAAAATCAGCTTGTAATTCCTGTCTGGGGGAAGCGAAAGCAGTAACTGAGAAATAACTTTTACGGCTTTCCCTTCGGCTTCATCGATGCGATTCGGTTCCTTGGGCAGAAGTTTGATCGGCTCCCATTCGCAATAACCACGGGGATTGTCGATGTCCGGCTTGCGTTCCCGATCGGTCAGCAAAGTCATGCCACCGGCAGCCAGCATCTGCATCATCAGCGATGTACCGGAACGAGGTAAGCCCGAGACGATAGTAATCACGATTCGATTATGGCATGCGGCACGGCACAGCCACTCTAGGGCATGGTGGATGGTGCGATGGTCCACGGCTTCCCATCCAGGTGCCCGGGAAGCGCGAGGCCGAATAGTTTCAGAACCGTTGGGGCGACGTCGACAATTGCGGGATTCTCATCGTTGATCTTACGATTGCAAAAGAGAATCCCAGGAACCAGCCGCGGGTCAATGCAATGATCACCGCTCCACGCCTTCAGGTTGTCTTCGAAGATCTGGCCCGTAACCTTGCCCATGACGGAATCCCAAGAAGCGCGAAACCCGTCGCCGTAACCAACAATCAGATCAGGTGCGTTGTCGACGTAGGGGCCGGCATATACTGAGTCGCAATCGAAAACACCGGTAATGCCAGCGCGCCCAGAGGCAGAGTCTACGAGCCCGTCAAGTTTGCGGCGTAGTTCGTCTTTCAAAGCGTCCGCGTCAGGGCCTGGTTCAACTATGCCCTCTCGCTCTCGCCCTTTGAGGTTCAGGTACAGTCCATTCAGACCCATGGTGTAAGCACGGGTCCGAGACCAGTCCACGTCGTCGAACCAATCGCCGCTCTCAGTCTTCCCAGGTTTCAGCGCCAGATATCCGTTCTGATGTAACCACGCATTCAGATTAACGCAGCGGGCGAACGACTTGAAACCGTGGTCGGAAACGACCATCAGCAGAGTCTTGTCGTCAATCTGCCTGATGACGCGCCCGATCAGCTTGTCCATGCGGATGTATAGATCCTGGATCACGCTGGGACGTTGCTCGCGAGGCACATCGCGGGCAGCAGGATGGTCCTCCTCGAGGTAGCGCCAGAACATGTGTTGGACGCGGTCCGTTGTGTCAAACACGCAGGCGCAAAGGCCCTGCTGCGTTTTTTCCAGGGCGTCGAACAACATACGTTCGCGATCGTCATGATTGGCATAGCACTGGGCGAGGAAGGCTTCATCGTCCAGCACTTCTTCGTTCAATGCCCATGTATCTTCCGCCAATCCCAGGGTTGCGTAGGGACCAAACAATTTTGCCAGATAGATGGAATACGTCACAGGATGAGAAATGGGTAGATCGGGCTTACCGGGATCGATATTCACCGGCGTCACGTACACCTCAACCTCGGGCGACAGTTCTTTGAGATAAAAGCGGCAGATTCCGTGTGCGCTGAAGCCCACCCCGGCTTTGAATTTCACAGGGATCCACTCTGAGTAGTCGCCAACCTTTAAGGTGAAGGTCTGCGAGTCCACGACAAATCGTGCCTGATTCCCTTTGTCAGGATGGATCTCAAAGTTCACCCGCAGGTCGTCGCCAGAACCATCCCGCAGGGGATTTTCAGGGCCGGGGACGTAAGAACTGCATGATGCGCCGTTGCGCTCGATCGGAACACGAACCCCGCCTTCGCGAAATTTGTTGCCGCGCGGTCGGGTGGTGCACAAACAGAATGTTCCCTGGCTCCCCTTTAGGTCAGGGACACACATGCCGGAAAGCAGCACTCCCGAAAATTTCTCCGGAGGAAAAGTCACCGGCACGCGAATCACCGAACAAAAAATGCCAGCTTCGCCCAGCCAGTGCCAGAAAGGCGTGCCACGGCGCATGCCTTTAATTCTCGGGCCGCCAAGTGGGATTTTGTACTTGCCAATCTTCCAACTGTGCTTCGGTCCCTTAATCTCCGCCGAGGATAGGTAGGGGAGATAGTTGTCGAGATCACGGGCGAGAAAATCGTAGATGTTGTGCTTGCCAGGGTTCACGCCGGTCATGAACGTTGACCATGCCACCGGGGAAATGGGTGGGAATGTGGTCTGCAATTTGCGAAATGTCCCTTCCTCGCGCAACTTCGCGAGATTCGGCAGCTTGCCTTCGGCAATGAACCGTTCCGTCAATTCCGGATCCATTCCGTCGAAGCCAAGAATTATGGCGCGCTGGATCTGTGCTTTCCCGGAGAACTTGTGTCGGCGCAACAGCCGAAACAACTGCCGGAAAGGCCACGCAAAAAAGGCGTATACGGAATAGAAGAAAGCAACGAAAAGCGTCCAGAGAGATGAGAGGACCGCGAAACCCGCTCCGGGCCCCGCATACGCGTGAGCGGGCAAGGGGTGGAGTAGGACGATCCCGAGAACCGCCAGACAGGCAAGAATCCGCCTACGCTCAGTCGGAGAGGTTGTTTCGCTCCGCTTCATATTTCAATCCCAAGGATACTCTTGAAAAGAAAACCCGCGGCCAGAGACAAAACAAAGAACAGCCAGATCCAGTTCCATTCGAATCCTACAAAAGCTATCTTCCGGGAGGGATACTGAATGTCGATGGACTCGATAGAACTATTCTCGGGTAAAGCGGGTTCTCCAGAGACGAAAATACGCTCCCAGAATTTCCCGCGAATGCGGACGGGCGACAAGCGCGACAAACCGGCGCCAACGATTAGTAGTTTCGAGAACGTCTGGCCAGAGGCTTGAATATTGATCGTGTATTCTCCGCGCTTTTCGGCGACAACTCTCCACACAACCTCGCTTTCCGACGGCACGTGCACCGCCGGAGCCGTAGTCGACAGCCTGTCCGGCAGTTGAAGCGAAGTTTCATTCAACGCTTTTGGATTGTCTATCAGCACCTTTATCAGAAATGGCTGCCCTGCTTCGATCGGCATCGAGCCCAGATAGCGGTCGAGTTGCACAATCAAGAAAATCAGAGGAACAATCACAAACAGCAAAGGCTTGAATGCCAGTCGAAGATAATGGCCGGTCGCGACCACAATACGACCATAAGAACGCAAGACGACGGGGATCTGATCCTGAAAAAGCCTGAGCGCTAGCAGATGGGCTTTGAGTTGATCCTTGGCTACGCGTATTGCCTTCTGGTCGCTGGTGTAGCGAAACACTACCACCATTACCAGACCGACGATCAGTGAGATTCCGACAACAATTGCGGCTGGGAAGTTGACTCCAAGAGAGCCCATAGGCGTGGCAAGCGGTGAGGCGCTACTCGATATACCCAAGCCCCTGAAGCCGTTTCTTTATGATTTCCTTCGAAGTGGAACTGCCTTCGCTGGGAGGCAGCACCTTGTTCACTTCTTTCTCGAGAGCATGCACCACGAATTCGTCGACCGACGCGTAGCCGCACGCCTCCGCGCACTGCTTTACTTTATCCAGCAATTCGCCTTCTAGCTTCACTTTGTGAGAGTTGAACATCCTTCTCCTGATCAGTGACTCTCGCCGCCGGACTGAAATACGGATTGTCCAATCATACCCTTTGCCTTAGGGATTCCAAACTCGGCGAGAATGGTCGGCGCAATGTCCGTCAAGGCGGGCGTCTCGGCCGCAATTTTTCGGTTGCTGAGCAAAACTCCCGGAACGAGCGTGTAGTCAATGCAATGGTCACCGCTCCAGGGATTGGTGTTGTCTTCGATTTCTTCGGACGGAAAAGCGCCCAAAATCGTTTGCCATCCAGCCCGGTAGCCGCGATTATACCCGACGACCAAATCCGGTCCCTCCTTCGCATAGGGCCCTTGATACGCCTCGGTGGCAACGTCCACGCGGGTAATCACTTGCTGTTTCGCTTTTGGATCCTGTACTGCGAGCAGCTTCGCCCGAATCTCCGCTATTAAACTGTCGGCCGCAGTTCCCCGCTCAACAATTCCATTGCTCTCGCGGCCTCGCAAGTTAATGTAGAGCCCATTCAGCCCGAGACCATACGCACGAGTCTGGGTCCAATCGACATTCGCAAGCGGTTCGCTGGAATTGCGGCTCGCATCATTTTTCAGCTTGATGTATCCGTTGTCCAGCAACCACGTATTCAGGTTGAAGGAGCGGTAGTACGGCGCAAATCCGTGGTCGGAGAGAACGAGCAGGGTGGTGTGGTCATCCAGTCTAGGCAGCACTTCCCCCAACACCTGATCCATCTGCTGATAAAACTCTTCGATCGCCGAACCGTTCTGAGCCGCAAGCGCGGCATCATATTCGGGATGCTTGGGATCCATCAGCCGCCAGAACATGTGCGAGTTGAGATCGAGGCTCGAAAAGTAAAAAAAGAATACTCCCCGATTGAACTTGGGGAACTCGGCGTCGAAGATGCGGCGATGCTCGGCCAAAACGGTTCGCGCCTGCTGCAGATACTCGTCGTCGTCGAGCACGCCATCCGAAAGAGATTTCGTGTCTTCGGCGATTCCCTGGGTATGGAACTCTCCGGCTTCATCCGTAAGAAAGCGCGAATAACTGGACGGTGTTGAAATCGGCAGCGCGGGATCGGCAGGATCGATGTTGATCGGCGATACGTACAACTGAAAACGGGGGTGCCCCTGCTTGAAATAAAACCGGCACATGCCTTTTACGTTTACGAAGAAAGGAATCAGCCGAAAATCGATGCGGATCCAGTCGCTCCACTCTCCCTCACGCAGCACAAATTCATGGCCTTGCACCGTGACTTTGGCCACAGGCTCCAGAGGATCAACCGCGACGGAGAATGGTTCCACCGCGGCGGGAGAGCCTTTACGAAACGAATTGTCAGGCCCGATCAGATTGGCGGTTACGCGCGAGTTTTCCACTTGCACGGGGATAATCTGCCCACCTTCGACTGGCCCAGCAACGGCAGCGGGCTCATCGGTGTAAAAAGAAAATGTTCCGTAAGTGCCGCGCAGATCAGGAGTGCCCATGCCCGACAGAGTTTTTCCCCTGGCCGTCACAGGAGGAAAATTCGAGGGAATCCGAAAGATTGTGTTTGGGATTCCGTGTTGATCAAGCAGTTGCCAGAACGCCACACCCTTTCGCAGTTGTTCAGCGCTGCCACCGCCGAGAGGAATCGCCCAGCTACCGAGGTGGATCGCGTGCTTCGGTCCCTCGACGCGCGAGGCCGAAAAATAGAGTCCCAAGGTCTTCGGATCGCGATGGATAAAATCGAAGATGCCGTGACCACCCGCGTTCATGCCGGTGATAAGGTTCGACCACGCCACCGGACTCTGCGGTGGAATGCTGGTTGTGAGTTGGCGAAAACCGCCCTGAGCCTCCAGTTTCGCGAAATTCGGCATTTTTCCCTCCCGCATGAATCGATGCAGAAGTTGAGGATCCATGCCATCGATGCCAAGAATGATCAGCCGCTGTTCGCTGTGCGATTGGGCCGGGGCGGATCGGCACGAAGGCAGCGTCGCCACTGCGATTAAAAGCAGCGAAGCGCACAATACCCAGAACGTTTTCTTCAGAGACTCAATCCTCAAAGGTCCTCGTTCCGCGTTGTGACAGGTCTGCGGAACGTTGTTAGACTTCTAACCATGCTGCGGCATTTGTGCCTGTGGTTCCTTGTTGGCATTCTAATCCTGCTCGTTTTTCCGGTCGACTCCGCGGCCGCAACCAAGCCAAACATTGTCCTTATCACACTTGGTTCGACGCGCGCAGACCGCATGGGCTTTCTCGGCGCACGCAGCGGCCTGACTTCCAATCTGGATGGAATTGCGCGTCAGGGGCTGGTCTTTGCTCAGGCCTATGCCCAAGCGCCCACCACCGTGGCCTCCGACGCGACCATTCTTACAGGCACATATCCCCAGGCACATCGGGCAAGTGAATTTGCTGTTCCCCTGGTTACAACGCTGCCGTATTTGCCGGACTTGCTTCGTTCCAGCGGATACCGCACGGCTGCGGTTGTAGGGTCGATTCTGCTGGATCCCCGAAACGGGCCCTTCCAGGGGTATGATCGCGGCTTCGATGTCTACGACGCCGGCTTCCATCAGCCGCAGCGTGGTGAAAGCCGCTTCCAATCAGTTGAACGCCACGGAGACCAGGTAGTTGCGCGTGCGACGAATTGGTTGGCCGGGAACAAACACGGGCCATTCCTTCTTTGGGTACATTTGCAGGATGCCCATGCCCCTTACGCAGCTTCGTACGATCATGCAATCGCGACTGCCGATGCCGCGGTAGGGAAGCTGATCAGTTTTCTGCGCAGCCAGTCGCTCTATGACGACGCTCTGATCATAATCGCTTCGTCGCACGGAGAGAGTCTTGGCGCACATGGAGAAGAAACACACGGCATTTTCCTATATGACGAGACCATCCACGTACCGCTTGTTCTGAAACTCCCGAAAAACCAGATGGCTGGTAAACAGATCAAGAATCGCACCCGCCTTCTGGACATTGCACCAACTGTGTTGGAGATGGCCGGCGTCCCCATCCCCACGCAGATGCAGGGACAGTCTCTGCTGCGAATTGCTCAAGCAAGCTCTCAGAACGACCAACCAGTCTATTCGCGCAGCGAACTTCCGCAGCGGGGCTTCGGATGCAGCATGCTCGAGTCGTGGCGGGCGGGAAAATATCTCTACATCCGCGCGCCGAAGGCGGAGCTGTATGATTTGTCGAGTGATTTGAACGCGATCCACAACCTGGCACAGAGTTCGAAGGCGACGCTTGAAACTATGGCCTCGCAACTTCAAGCTCTCGATAGCCGCTTGGGAAACGAACCCGGCAAATTAACCGCCTCGGGACTGACCTCCAGCGAACTGCAGAAGCTGGCCTCCCTGGGGTACGTTGGCCTGCAAAAGGGCGGCACCGGGGTAAACGCCACAACCGAGGGAACCGATCCTAAGGAGGTCATACCTGCCATCAACAAGACTCTTGCTGCCCTGCTCGAGTTGGACGACGGCAAGCCGGAGAAGGCGATTCCGTCGCTGCGGCAGATTCTTGACGTGCAACCTACCTTCTACCTTGCGCAGTATGGAATGGGTTTTGCGCTCGTTCAGCAGGGGCAATATGCAGATGCCATCGGATTCTTGCACAAAGCGATCGAACTGCAGCCCGACTCCGCATTCGCGCACTATGCGATGGGGCTCAGCCTGATGAAGACCGGCGATTTCAAGACTTCTGCTGTTCACCTGGAAATTGCTTCCGAGCGACTGCCCGCATTCTCCGCACTGCATTCCGAGCTGGCCGAAGTATACGAGCACCTGGGACGCAGCCAAGATGCTGCGCGAGAACGATCCAGAGCAGCCCAAGGAGAAACACTAAACAAGTAACTGACCGCACTCACTCCAATCCGGGTGAGGATACCGCTATTTGTGCTAGGCTCATGAAATCCGTGAAGGTTCTTCGCGCGCTAATCGGGCTCCCTGTACTGCTTACCCTCTGCGCTGCATCCTCTGCACCCACGAAGCCATCCTCTCCCGACATCTTCCTTATAACCATCGATACCCTTCGCGCCGACCACGTTCATTGCTACGGATATGCGAACGTGACGACGCCTGCGTTGGACGCATTAGCGAAGGACGGTGTGCGGTTCACCCAGGCTTTTACACCGAGCCCGATCACCAATACATCGCATGCCAGCATTCTCACCGGACTACTCCCGAGCTCGCATGGCGTCACGGATTTCGGTGTGCCATTGTCCACGGCACATCCAACCGTAGCGGAGTTGCTAAAAGCGCAAGGTTATCGCACAGCAGCGTTCATCGGGGCGGTGATCCTCGACAGCAAGAACCTGGCTCCGGGATTCGATCGAGGCTTCGATTTTTACGATAACTTTCCCGAACATCCTTCGACAAAGTCACGCTGGGGACGTGTCGAGCGCCGCGGTATGGTCGTCGCGGGACGGGCGGAAGATTGGTTGAGCAAGCACCCCGCAGGCCCACATTTCATGTGGATTCACCTCTACGATCCCCACGATCCGTACGAACCTCCGCCGCCTTATTCGCAAATATACAAGGATCATTTGTACGACGGCGAAATCGCATATGCGGATTCCGCGTTGGCCCACTTCATTGCGTATCTCAAGAAAACCGGGAAGTATGGCAATTCGGTCATACTTGTGGTTGGTGACCATGGCGAGGGTCTCGGGGAGCATCACGAAGACACGCATGGAATCTTCCTGTATGACTCGACTACCCACGTACCCTTGATCGTCAAGCTGCCCCGCGAACGCAGTGCTGGCAGCGTAATAACAGCTCAAGTGCGAACCCTTGACATCACGCCAACTCTGCTGGAATTAGCGGGAGCTCCCGCTCCTCAAAAGAGCGACGGTGAGTCGTTGAAGCCCTATTTTGAAAATAAAAGTGAAGCCGCTCGACCGGCTTTTGGCGAAGCCGATTACCCCTTACGGTTCGGCTGGGCCCCGCTGCGCTCGGTGCGCAGCGATGGTTTTAAGTTCATTGAGGCGCCACGGCCCGAACTGTATGACCTGCAACTAGATTCTGGCGAGTTAAGCAATAAATATGAGCCTCGGGACGCACGGGTGCAAAAATCGCGTGCCATGTTGGCAGAACTGCGGCCCACAGATGCAGCCCCATCCGTACCTCCGTTGTCGTTGCCCGATCCGAAAGACAAAATCGAAGAGCAAAATCTGCTCCATACCGCGATGATCGCTTCGGAGGACAACCGCTCTGCAGACGCCCGCAACATACTCGAGAAGGTACTCGCGCTCGATCCCAAGTCGCCGACGGCTCTGCGTCAGCTAGGTGAGTTGGAATTGCAGACGGGCGATTACGTTCAAGCTGCCCGTCATCTAAAGGGCGCTACGGAGGCCCGACCGGATGATGCCACGGCATCGTTTTTCGAGGGGCAAGCGCTCGAGAAGACGCACGATCTTGCGGGTGCCCGGACCGCGCTCGAAACCAGTTTGAAACTCACGCCCGGGCAGTTACAGGCCCGCTTGCTGCTCGGCCATGTCTACCTGGGCCTAAAGGACCCCGCGGCTGCCGAAGATCAATTTGAGGCAGCGTTGTTGCTCCAATCGAGCAGCGTGGAAGCGCAACTCGGATTGGCAGAGGCGCAGATCACCAAAGGCAACTTCGCGGAGGCCGCTCAATCGCTGAAAGGACTATCGAAAGTGCAGCCGAAGAATCCCAACGTCTTCGATCTGCTGGCGAAAGCTTATTTAGGCCTGGGGAAGAAGGCCGAAGCTCAGCAGGCGGAAGCGAGAGCCAGGCTGCTGCACACCTACAAATGACCCTCAGGCAGAGTCGAAGCGCCGGAAATATGTCCTTCACTTTCCGACTTTCGGCTGACGTTGTCTTGGCCAACAAAGCCGAGGATAAATTAAAAAACACTAGCTGTTTTAGTTGGGAGTAAAATGCAGATAAATTTGGTTTGACTGGGAGGTTCGCCATGAGAATCTCACTTCTCTTGTTTGCGTTTCTTCTTTCAGTGTCCGCAGCTTTTGCCCAGGGTCCAGTTCCTCCAGACGGTCATCTGCAGGCCGACAGAGCCGAGCGAGATTTCGAGAAAACCATACCTCCTCCAATTCATCAGCAACCTTCAGTGGATTTCGCAAAAGTTAAGAAAGACGCGGATCAACTGCTGCTTCTGTCTCAGTCGATTCACTCCGGCATCGACGACGTAGGGAAGGGCATGCTTCAGAAGGATCTGATTGACAAGCTAAAGCAGGTGGAAAAACTCTCCAAGCGTTTGCGCAGTCAGCTTACCCCTTGAATCTTTCGCATGACAAAAAAACACCAGCCCCGTGGGGCTGGTGTTTGCTAGTTACCGGTAAGTTCGCCTAGAACGTCAGCTTCAGAGCGAATTCGATCTGGCGCGGCGACCCCAGCGTATACACGCCGGTACCGACGCCCACCCGGTTCACGAAATGACCATTGTAATTGGTGCCGTTTATGGTGCCGGTCCGCCGCTCAGCAGGCCGGACAGCATGCTCTCCGGCAAGTCAAAGTTGACGAAGTTGGCAACGTTGAACAAACCGACTGACGGTTTGATGGTAAAGCGCTCTTTGATGGTGTAGGTCCACGCGATCGTGGTGTCCATCGTCCGCAACCAGGCCAGGTTGACTTGGTCTGGAGGCGCCAGGGCCACCGTCGGAGCTACGCCGCCCAGGGCGACCAACTGCGCTTGCGTCATCAGGCCATTCTGGATCAGTACATTGCCTGCCGGCGTAGGCTGTCCTGCCACCGTGGCGTTGTAGTTGCTGATCACGCTGTTGATGTTGCCGGCGTTGATGCCGCGATCGAAGTTGCCGACGTGGGTTCCGGGCAGCGGATCCTGGGTAACTCCGCTTCCTTCGAAGTCGGTGCGGAAGATTTCACCCGCGCCGTTGCCCGTGTTGGGAACCGTAAGTGTGGTCGAAAGCGGACTGTAGAAATGCGCTATCAGGCCGATCTGGAACCCGTAGTGCAAATCCAGGTAGCCGCCGAGGGAGATCTGGTGAGTACGATCCAACGTCGAAGGGCCGAAGTAACTGTTGACGTTGGCGTTGTTGAGCGACGGAACGATGAAATCCTGGTCGCCGGAGGACGCCGTTACATTGGCATCGGCACGTACGCCTCCGCCGGTGTTCTTGAAGCTGGACAAGGAGTAGGACGCCGTGAAGTTCAGGCCCGTTGCACCTCTGAAGGGCGCTTTCACGTTGTCTGTCCACTTCATCTGCAATCCGTCGTACGTGGACCGACCGACAGGGGACAAGAAGTTGAGCGGTGGTGCACTGGGATTGATGCCGCCGAAGGCGCAATTGTATCCGAGCGCGGCCATACAACTGTTACCGCCCTGGTCGGCGGAGGATCCCAGGCCATTGGCGGCGAAGTTACTCATGCTCGCCCCAATTGGCGCGCCGGTGGAAGTGAACCCGTTCACCGCTGAGCAATCGGCGATCGCCCCATTTATCGAGGTAGCGCCGCAGCCAGTAAGCGTGGCAGCGATGGCAGCTTGTGCTCCAGCCATATTAAAGTAGCGGCTGTCACCAGCGTGATTCAGGTCCACCCCCAGCAGATAGTGGGTCTGAACGTTGCGAACAAAATCGGCGCTAAACACCATACCTCGGCGAAGTTCACGCTGAATGCCGATGTTCATCTGCACCGATCGTGGTGATTTGTAGTCGGGGTTAAACATGGAGGCGCCCGGCCCGAAGAAACAATTGGTCGCGGTGGCAGGAGTCGAGCCGCAACCTGTGAGGTATTGTCCCGCGTAGGCCGGATTACTCGTCTGCAGGTTCAGAGGTGATCCCGCAACGTAGGCCTGCTGCAAGGCGAGAATCGACGGCAACGCATTGCCGATTAGCGGGAAGCTGGGTGCACCCGCGGGGCCGCATACTCCGACCGCGAGCGCGCTTCCCGGAGTGTTTATCGGACCATTCGCCGTTTGCAAAGTCACCGGCGCACCCGCACCGGAGCAGGGCGAGAAGAACTGCAGGAATGCTCCCGTGGGCTCACGAGGAGGGCCATCAAACAGTACGTTGTTCCAGATGGCATTCTCGTAGAACAAGCCGATGCCGCCACGAATCGAGGTCTTGCCATTCTTCGACGGATCCCAGGCAAAACCCAATTGTGGAGCCCAGTTCTGGTTCGGTTGGTTGACTTGATTGCCTAGCCCCGGAATCAGGTCGTTCAACCCGGATATGGCTGGATACTGGCTGTCGGTGCGGCCAGTGTCGCGCATCCAGCGGATGCCATAAGTGAGTGTGAAGTTCGGCTTGATCTTCCAGTTATCCCCAACGTAGAAGAGAATCCGGTTATCGGGCCCCAGCCCACCGGCTGGGAAACCCAGGGCCGGCTTGATAGTAGAAAAACCCAAGCCGTTGGCCACCGTAACGAAGTCAGCCGGGTAATTTAGTGGGTTGGAAGCGCCACCTGGAAAAGGACCGGTGGCGGCTGCAGCGATTTCGTCGGTAGAAACCCCCGATCCGACTTGTGGTCCGTTCTTGAAGAAAGAGGCGAACCCGCCGCCCTGAATGTGGTTGTACCCCACCCCGTAGCGGATCACGTGCGAACCAATGATTTTGCTGCCATCGTACTTGATTTGATGGTTGCTTTGCGGAGTGCTCTGTGGGGCCAAAAGATTAGGGCCAGCCACCAGGCCAGTGCCGCCCATGAAGAGTTCTGCGCCGATATTGGCAAACGGCAAGGTGGTACTGCCTGTAGTCGCATCAATGATTTGATTCTGGAATTTCAGATATGAGAAGCGGATGGCATGGCTGAAGCTGCCGGTGTTGAAATCCACGCCGCCCACAAAGTTCCGGGTAATGTCCTTGTTGTCGTACAGAGAGTATCCGTATCCGAAAGTGGCGCCCAGAAGGTTCTGAAAATCGGAGAAGCGGAAGAACGCACGCACATTCTTCGTAAGCTGGTAATCCAGACGGCCCAGTAAGTTGCCCTCATGGAATCCATCGGAAAAAGTACCTGAGAAAGACGAGAAAGGAGCGGAAATGGGGACAGGCACAGACGTGTGCTGAATGGTTCGCTCCCCATCGATGAAGAAGAACAGCTTGTTCTTGATGAGTGCCCCACCGAAGTCACCGCCGTACTGGCTACGCTGGAAGGGCGCGCTGAATCCCGGAGGCGTGGGTAGAGCCGCCGCAAATGCGCTATCGCGGAATGCACCAAACGCGTCGCCGTGGTAGGCATTGCTTCCGGATTTCGTGGTCACGTTCACGGCGCCGGAAGAAGTCAGCTCCGTGGACATGTCGAGACTCGACTGGCTGATCTGAAATTCCTGGATAGCGCTGGAAGGGATGTCGGTGGTGGTCGTACCTACGGTCTCGTCAGAGACGTCCACGCCATCAACTTCGATGCGTGCGGTTCGTCCGAAACGGCCGCCGAAGGAGATCGAAGAGTAGCCCGCTTTCGTGGGGTCAAAGTTCTGTCCATCCTGAATCTGCACGCCCGGCTCAAGCTGGGCGAGATCAAGGAAGTTGCGGCCATTGACCGGCAGGTTAGCAATCTGATTTTCTGTGATCACACCTTGCACGGTCGCCTGCTCGGTGTTAACCGCAACAGTATTGGCCTCCACTTCGACGACTTGACTCGCTTGGCCAAGCTCCAATCTGGCGTTACCGTTTGCGGTATTGCCCACTTGTACGTTTACCGGCACTTCCGTGGTCTTGAAGCCGCCAGCTTCCACCCTCACAACGTAAGTGCCGGGGATTAAGGCGCCTGAGGAATACGCACCCCTGGAATCCGTGGTCACGTGAGTGGCCGTCCCCTTAGATTTTTCGGTGATAGTGACCGTGGCTCCGCTAACGACGGCACCGGAAGGATCCGTCACTACGCCCTGGATGCTGCCGTTACCGACAGTCGTTTGTGCGAACAGAAGTGTGGAAGCGAGGAGAAAAGTAATCGCCAAAACAAACGTTACGAAGATTGTGGCGGGACGGACAGGGCGGTTGAAATTCGGGGACATCGTCCACCTTCCTTTCAGAGTCGGAACCTTTATTTATTCACCAAACAGAAATCTTTCGGAATCCGTGAAGCGGAAAATCAATCGCTTCTTGATCATTGTGTTCGGCGTTGATGTGCGAAAACCAGCCAGCAAACCCAATTCAGAAGCCCCGCAAACACGAAACCCGAGCAGACTTATCTGCGTGCTTGTGCAATTGACAGACCAAGAAATTGACCGAGACACTTTGTCATGTGATGTACAACTCTGTCAATAGGTTATTGAGGTGTTATGTAGATTCACAGGGTGGCTGGATCGCGAACTGGATTCTATATTCTGTAGATTATTACGGAAAATGAAATCAGCGAGCCCGCGAAGAGCCACCTCAGAGCTTGGATTTGGAGGTGTAGTAGCCGGTTCTGTGCCGCACGGTGAACTTCGAGCCTGCGGGCATGCCATCGACTTTCACTTCAATGCGGCGGAAGCTGGAATCGGAGTAGCGTTGCGAAGGATAGTACGCTAACAGATATTGCGTACGCAGTTCGTCGCTGATTTTGCGGAAGGCGTCATCAAGTTGCGGCACCGACTCGGCATAGAAGTACTTGCCGCCTGTGTCTTCTGATATCTGAATCAAGGCGTGCTCACCGCCGATATCACGCCCTGCGCTCGCTTCAATCGGAACCACAATAATGCTGTAGACGATGGCCTCGGCTTCTTGCGCGGAACGTACCGCTTGTTTGTAATCCATGCGGCTGACGGTGTCGCCGCCATCGGTGATCACGACCAGGACCTTTCTGCCCTTTCGTGGCGCGAGCGCCTGCGCTCCGAGGTAGACAGCGTCGTAGAGTGCAGTAGCCGATCCCAGGCGAACGTGGTCGACGCCGCGGTCAATTGTCTTGAGGTCGGAAGTGAACGGTACAACCTCGCTCACCACTTCACTGAAACCATAAAGCGAGAGCGCGTCCACCGGACGAAGTATGGCATGGGCAAAGCGGCGCGCCGACGAAAGTTCGAGCGGCAGATCCTTGCGCGTACTCAAGCTTGTGTCGACGTCGAGCACAATCGAGAGCGGCAAGGCAGATTCTTTGTCGAACATGGAAATGGTCTGTGGTTTGCCATCCTCCAACAATGTGAAGTTTTCCTTCTTTAAACCGCCGACTGGCGCCCCGTGCTCGTCTGTGACCGTAACGAACACGTTCACCAGTTTGACGTCAACCTTCAGCGTTGTTTCAGGAGTCTGAGCGGATGCAGCCGCGTTATCTGAACCGGGGTTATTCTTTGGATTGGTAGAGCTCGTTTTCGCTGTGGTTGAACCGCCGGTAGCCCACGGCGGCTTGGGTACCTGCGTTTGCGAGGTGGCCACTGCGACAGCGAGGAAAAGAAATATGCCCCGCATTCGCACGCTTGAATCGGCCTTAACGACTTTGGCGCGCTCCCGGTCGCAAGCGTTGCGGACATGAGTTTTATGAAGAATGGCGTTCAACCACAAAGCTCGCAAAGAAGTTTGGCAGAAATGGCGAAAAGATAATCTGCTCACTTAGATGCAGACCTTTCGGAATGGCTGCCTTCAGCCTTAGGAACCCCGTCCGGGAACGGATCCCCATCGGCCCAGACCGCGCCATCCTCGAAGTGTTCTTTCTTCCAGATGGGCACAGTGCGCTTGAGGGTATCGATGAGCCAGCGGCAAGCATCGAAGGCGGCTGAGCGATGGGCCGAGGCCACCACAATCAAGACGCTGGTCTCGCCAATTTCGAGCCGTCCTAAGCGGTGAACGATCGATGCAGCGCGAATGGGGAACTGCTGCAGCGCTTGTTCGATCAACCCGTCCATCTGCTTCAAGGCCATTTCTTCGTAAGCTTCGTAAATCAGATACAGCGTGCGCCGTCCGCGGGTGTTGTCACGAACCACGCCTTCAAAAACAACTACAGCGCCGTCCGCAGGTTGTTTGAGCTTGGCGAGCACGGCTTGCGTATCGATTTTTTCCCGGACAATAGAGGATCCGCCTTGCGCTGCGTCACTCTCGGAATCCGGCGCGCCACCACTTACCGGTGGCAAGAATGCGATCTCGTCTCCTTCTTTGAGCGGAGAATCCGGTGCGGCGAATTCCTGATTGATGGAAACTGCAAGCGAAGGGGCAAGTTCGTTCAATCGGGGATTGATGTCTTCGTAATGCATTACCACATCGCCCAACGTGGCGTGTTCAGGCAGATTGAGCAGCTCACTTGTGCGCCCCGTCAGATCCTTTAACACTCCGAAAAATAAAATGCGAACTTGCATGGAGATCTCAATGCCGCGGTTGAGAGTAGTGTAACGCGGCAGCCTTTGCCGGTGCTTTCCGGCAAGAAAACGCCAGTTCCCTTTCGAGAACTGGCGGATTCTGCAGAATAAATCAAATCCATTACTTATGCGGTTTCTCTTCCTCTTTTTTCTCAGAAGGTTGAGAATGCGACGGCGGCGCGGGCCGTGCAGCTGGTGGCCGCGGAGCAGAAGTCTGGCGTTGTTGCTGCCAGTTATTAAATTTTGCCTGCTCATTCTGCTGGTGCTGGGGATTCTCCTGCACCGGCGGCGCTGGCTTTACCAGCGGATGTCCGGTTTCGGTCGCAGGGGGATGCGGCACCGAACGAGCCATGGGTGATGCCGGCTCGGCTGGACGTGCCGGCTGCGCTGGCTCTGCACCCGGGCGCGCCGCATTCGCCGGTGCTGCGGCGTGCTCATTTGCTGGTGGCGGGGTTTGTGTCGTTCCTGGTCGCGGAACATTCGCCGGTGCTGACGGGCGCTCGTTGGCTTGTGGCGTTGTCGCCGCCGGCTGCCCCGGTCGCGGGGCGGGCTGGGTTGCGGCTCGAGCGGCGGGCTGCGGCGCCGCAGCGGGTGTCTCTTTGCGAACGTTGGGCGCGGCCGCTTGCCGCTGTTCAAACGAAGCCCGCGGAGCTGGTGGCTGTTTGACCGCTACGACTTGCCGATTCGTGACCGCAGCAGGTGGTTTAAATGTCGCCGGTCGACCGGCTCCCATCACACTTGTACGGGCTGGTTGTGCTGCAATGGTGTGAGTAACAGGGGCGGTCTCAATTTGTTTTTGATCCACTTTGACCATGCTCGCCGCAACCGGACGAGCATTTACAAACGTGTCATGCGGGACGGCGGTCACAGCATTGGCTACGTGCTGATTGGCGTACGTGATTCGGGTTACGTTGGTGGTGGTGTTGTTGATAATCGTCGTGTTGTAAACGTTGGTGACCTGAGTTACGGAAACCCGCGTGTTCGTGATGTTCACATTGTTCACGTAAGCCGGACTGGTCCGATACCACGGTACGTAAACTTCACGCGGTGCCAGCGGGAACCAAGCCACACCTACGCCTACGCCAACACCAACTCCGAAGCCACCGCCGCCCACGAAGGCAACCAGAGCCGGCGCGTACACCGGGCGCACAACCACCGGACCCGGTACCCAGCACCATGAACTCTCAACAAAGGCCCAGCGCCCATAGTGGAAGGGGGCGAAGCCCCAAGGTTCATCTTCTACCCAAGTCCAGCCCCACGGCGCAACCCAAACCCAGTGCCCGAATCGATACGGAGCCCATCCGGGACCGACCGCGGCTGGCGCCCACACTGGACCGTAGTCCGCTACGTATCGCCAATGTCCGTATTCGTCGAGGTCGGAGGCGCCGGTCACCTCGGGAGAAATGTAATTCGAAGACTCAGAGTGGTCTTCGCGCTGATCGCGCTGGGAGGAAAAACTATCTAAATCGTCGGCATTCGGTATCTGGGCAATCTCGTGATCCAGTTGATCGGTGCCAGTGAAGCTTGCCCGCTGGCCAGCGACCACCATATAAGAGGCGCCGCCTCCGGTGGCTTCGGCGCGGCCATGCCAGACCGTGGCATCGGTTTCATTTCCGTCGGCGCTTACGTCGATGCGATAGTCACCGGTGCGCTGAATCTGGAACGCCAGATTCGGCGTATCGATTTCAAACTGATCTTCATCATCGAGATGGCGTACCCGCACAATGATCGAGCCCTGCGACAACTTCAACTGGGTTGTCCGATCGTCGAGATCCAGGAACGTGACGCTGGTCTCAGAATCCATGCGAATGGAGGTCGAGCCGGTCTGCAACTCGGCCCGCGAATCTTTGTCGGCCCATAGGTTGTCGCCGGTGGTCAATGGACGATTGGGGACTGCCTGGACCCAATCGCCCTCGCCACCCGGCTGAAAGGAAACCGATCCGTCAGAAAAACTCAGGCGGGCCACTCTTCCGGGAGGATCTTGTCCCGGCTGTGGAGGCGGGCCTTGTTCCTGCGGAGGTGGTGGTCCCTGTGCCAAAATTACGGGCGGTGCCTGTAACATCAGCAACATCCCCGCCAGGACAATTCCAACTGCTAAGCTTTTCTGCATCTTCATCGGTTATGTTCCTCTTTTGCGGCCGCTAAGACTGCCGCTTTACGCTATGTATTAACACTTCCTGGACCAATAAGTTCCATACCGTAGGTGCTGTACAGCAGTTACTTTATCTCAAACAAAAATATGCCAGTCCCGATTTCGGGACTGGCACCTTATCTGACAACCCGTCTTTTCTCAGCTTCTTAGCCCACCGGCTGTTCGCTTAGCACTTTCTCCCGTTCTTCCGCGTCCTGCTTCTCCTCCCGCGGGCTCGAGGGCAATGCTAATTCCAGCACCTCGCTGATGAGCTTCACATAGTGAATCTCGACATTCTCCAGTTGTTCTGGAGTGAGATCCTCCTCGACGTTGGTCTTATTTTCCGCGGGCAGGATGATGTTCTGCACTCCGGCTCGCTTGGCAGCAAGAACCTTTTCTTTAACGCCACCAATCGGAAGCACGTTGCCGCTGAGAGTGATTTCTCCAGTCATCGCCAGCAACGGCCGCACCGGACGATTCGTCAGCAACGAAACCAGCGCGGTCACGATGGTCACACCCGCCGACGGTCCATCTTTTGGGATCGCGCCCGCCGGAACGTGAATGTGAATATCGTGCTTCTCGAAGAAGTCTTCCTGAATGCCGAGTAGCGCCGCGTTGGAACGCACCCAGCTCAGGCCGGCTTGCATCGATTCACGCATCACATCCTGAATCTGGCCGGTGATACTGAGGTTGCCTTTGCCCTTCATGGTGCTGGCTTCGACGAAAAGAATGTCGCCGCCAGATGGAGTCCATGCAAGTCCCACAACCACGCCCGCACGCTTGGTGCGCTCAGCGATTTCGCCCTCGCTGCGAACCTTGATGCCACCCAGAAATTCATGAACGATTTTCGGAGTAACGACCAGTTTTTCGCTTTTGCCTTCAGCCAATCGGCGCGCCTGTTTGCGGCAGACCGTACCGATCATCCGCTCCAGATTGCGTACCCCGGCTTCGCGAGTGTAGTGGCGAATGATGTCGCCGACAGCTTGTTCGGGAAACTCGATCTGCTCCGGCGTGATTCCGTTTTCCTCAATCTGTCGCGGAATCAGATATTGAAACGCAATGTGGACCTTCTCTTCTTCGGTGTAGCCTTGAAGTTCGATGATCTCCATGCGATCACGCAACGGCTCGGCGATCGGATCGAGCATGTTCGCCGTGGTGATGAAGAGCACTTTCGACAGATCGAATGGCACGTCGAGATAGTTATCGCGGAACGTGGAGTTCTGCTCTGGATCCAGCGCCTCCAGCAGAGCCGAGCCTGGATCGCCGCGGAAATCACGGCCTACCTTGTCGATTTCGTCCAGCATGAAAACCGGATCTTTGGTTTCGGCGCGGCGAATGCCCTGAATAATCTGTCCCGGCAAAGCGCCGATGTAAGTGCGCCGGTGACCGCGAATTTCTGCTTCGTCGTGAACGCCGCCGAGCGAGATGCGGACGAACTTGCGCCCTAGGGCTCGCGCGATGGATTTTCCCAGCGAAGTTTTACCTACGCCCGGAGGTCCGACAAAGCAAAGAATCGGCCCTTTCATCGTCGGTTTCAGACGACGCACGGAAAGATAATCGAGAATACGATCCTTCACTTTTTTCAGATCGTAGTGATCGGTGTCGAGAATCTCTTTGGCCTTGATGATGTCAACATCGCCGCCGGAGGCTTTCGCCCACGGCAGCACTGCCAGCCACTCGATGTAGTTGCGGGTCACGGAATAATCCGCAGCCATGGGTGACATGCGAGAGAGACGCCCGAGTTCTTTCAGCGCTTCTTTCTTGACTTCATCGGGCATGCCGGCCGATTCGATTTTCTGCCGCAGATCTTCGGTATCGCGCGCGCCTTCATCCTGCTCACCCAGTTCTTTCTGGATCGCCTTCATCTGCTCGCGCAGATAGTATTCGCGCTGGGTTTGCTGCACCCGGTCCTGCACTTCGGACTGAATCTTGTTGCGCAGTTGCTGGACTTCGAGCTCTTTAGCCAGATGCTGATTGATCTTTTCCAGACGAACGCGAACGTCGGTCGTCTCCAGCGTGTCCTGCTTGTCGGCGGTCGACAGCGAGGGCAGCGAGGAGGCGATGAAATCCACCAACCGCCCTGGCTCTTCAATATTCATGGCGACGGTAGAGAGTTCGTCGGATAGGGTCGGTGAGCCTGCAACGATCTGCTGAAACAGCGTCAAGACGTTGCGCTGCAGGGCCTCGACTTCAGAACTCGTGGGCGGAATCGCTTCTGGCACCGAGTCGACTTTCGCCCGCATAAACGGCGCAAGCTGGGCAAATTCGACCAACCGCACCCGCTCCAGGCCTTCCGCAAAGACGAAAAGGCTCTGGTTGGGCATTTTGACGACTTTATGCACGACCGCCAGGGTTCCGACGGTGTAGAGGTCGGTAGGTTGAGGCGTGTCTACGCGAGCTTCACGCTGCGCCACGACTACAATGGTTTTATCCTCACCGAGAGAATTAATGAGCTGAACCGAGCTTTCCCGGCCCACCGTTAGGGGTAGGACGGCGTGGGGAAACAGAACCGTATCCCGCACCGGCAATATAGGAAGCGCCCGGTCTTCGGGTTCAATATTGCTTGTGTTTTCTTTAACTTCTTTGATTTCTTTAGTTTCTTTTGCAGAGCGCTCTGAGCGCGTTGCCTGTGCCATAAATTTCACCTTGAGTGTAATATGCTCAAGTTTGATGAGATAAATGCCCCCGAAGATGCAGCCTAGCCTCGGGAAATAATTTTTTGAGCTGCTGGATTCTAAACCTTATCTGAATGGTTTGCACCAAACCAAAGGTACACCCAACGTTTGCGGACTCTTGGACTTCATTTGACATCCCCTTTTGATGAGAGGCAGCTCAGTTTTCAACACGCATACCCCTATCAGGCGGCGCGATACACACCGAGCACCTTTACCGGACTGGCGGTTTCCGCGAGATGCTGTAAAGCATTCCGGGCTTTCCTATCGTCCCCGCACAGCAAATCTGCAAAAAACGCGTATTCCCAAGGCCGTCCTCGGATGGGGCGAGACTCGATCTTGGTCAGACTGATGTCGCGCAGCGCAAATACACTTAGCGCCCGAAATAGCGCTCCCGGCACATTCTTAACCCGGAATGCGATGGAAGTCTTATTCGCGCCCGGGACAGCGCGGCGTCCCTTGCGGATCAGGAAAAAACGGGTGAAGTTCTGTTTGTCGTCCTCAATACCAGCTGCCAGTATCCGGCCTTGGTATACGGTCGCAGCCTGGCGACCGGCGATCCCAGCTGCATCCGATAATCCGTTTTCGATCACATGCTTCACGCTGCCAGCCGTATCGTAAAACGGCATCGCTCGTATCTTCCGATGCTCGCGAAAAAAATCCCGGCATTGATCGAGCGCTACCGGGTGAGAGAAGACCTGCCGGATATCGTTTATCTTCACACCCGGCGCGGCAATCAAATTGTGCACGATTCGCAGGCGATACTCTTGCTGGATGAACACATTCCGCGTTAATAAAAGATCGAAGTGTTCCGCCACTGAGCCTGCCAGCGAATTTTCAATCGGAATGACGGCTGCATCAGCCGAGCCACGCTTAATTCGATCGAAAACCTCAACCGAGTGGGAGCAGGGTACGATGCTGCATCCTTTGATCATGCGCTTGGCCGCTTCATGGCTGAACGAACCCGCTTCGCCTTGAATGGCAACTTTCATATTCGCAACCTACTGTGCGTAGAACCAGAATGCAATGGCTTCTCCAGCACGAACGCGTCTACCCCATTCGAATAGTAGCGCGGGATGGTCTTCGCCACGCAGTAGTCGTGCCGCTTGTAGAAGGCGAGCGCGGCCGAGTTATCCACAGCGGTTTCCAGTACGACGCTGTGGCAGCCTGCGGCACCCAAACGATCTTCCGCCGTAGTCAGCAATCGGGTACCAATTCCAAATCGTCGGCTGGCAGGCGGCACGTCAATGGTGAGAATATGGCCAACGCCGCGACGCGTGGCCTGCGCAACGACGAAACCCAGAATTCTCGGCAGTGATTGCACGACCGCATTTTTAGCGCTCTTTTCAGGTTCGCTCGCTAATGCCTCCGCGACCATGGTAAAAGCCCCGCGCAAACGGATGTAAGCGGCAAGCTCTAGTTTGGAATATGCAATTCCTGGGGCAAAACATTCCTGATCAATCCGCCACAGGCTGTCGAAATCCTCTCCTCGAAACTCTCGCAGGGCAAAATTCACCAGCTTATTGTAGCCGCAGGGCTTCACATATCCTGCGCTTCCTCATGAGGATCCGAGAGTTAGGCAACTGCCAAAAATATTCTGTAAAATCATTGCTCGACCTGTACCCTAAGACGTACCATGCGCATCTGAGGATGTTGTGGGGCGTCTTCTCCTGATTGACGTAGTAGGCGCGATCGCTGCGGTGGCGGTTTGGTATTTCTGCCTCGCCACGTATAACCGTCGCCGAGGAAGCAAGGCCTTGCGTCGCGTTGAACTTGCATGTTCGCATCGCGGCCACGTAACCCAGGCGCGCTGGGTTGGAGCCTCGCGATTGCAGGCTCAATTCCGCTTTGCCTCGCATTGGTTTGAGAATGCACGTGTAACCATCCGACTTATGCCCCGGCCCATGCCCATTCAATGGATACTGAGCGCCTGGCACAAGCAGAGAGAGACTCTCACCTTTGAAGCCGACTTGGATTGCCCTCCCGGAACTTGCCTGGAAGTGCTTCGTCATCGCTGGCTCACCCATAGCGATAACGCCGTGGTCCGCAAATCGCGAGACTGGACAGTAGTCCGTCCCGGCCCGGTGGTGCTAACTACTTGCACCGAGTGGAAGCAGGAACTCCCGCCCGTGATCAGCACTCTCATGACCTCGCGCGGCCACAATCTCCTAAGTGTCCGCTTCCGTCCAGAATCCCCGCACTTAGCAGCCACTATTGATCTCGAAGCGCTATCCGACGAGCGCGCCGCCGCCGGCTTCCTAGGGGTTCTTCGGGATTTGGCCGCCGGAGCCTCAACCCATCGGCAGTAACAAAAGAGAAAAGATGTAGGGATGGGCGGCTCGCCCGTTCATGCGGAGCGAAGCTCCGCCGTGCATTGAAATAGGAATAACGTCGATATTACTTTTTCTCCGGTTCCGGTATGAACCGATATCCCACGCCGCGAACGGTCAACAAATGTTTTGGATTGGCAGGATCGTCTTCAATGTAACGCCGCAAACGCACGATGAAATTATCTATCGCGCGAGTATCAGTGTCTTCATGCAATCCCCAGACTTCTTCCAGAATTGCTTTGCGCGAAACAATTCGGCCGCTGTTGCTAACCAGATGACGCAACAATTCCGTCTCCATCAAAGTAAGCTGAATCGTGTTCCCTTTCACTCGCAGTTCGAGCTTGCCAAAATCAATGACTCGTCCATCGAATGAAAATGCGTCCGCGGCAGGCGCTTGGCTCACTCCCATCCATTCACGTCGACGTAGCAAGCCTTGCAACCGCGCGAGAAGGATAGGAAGTTCGAACGGCTTGGGAAGATAGTCGTCGGCGCCCGAAGCGAATCCCTTGAGCACATCCTCCGGACGAGCGCGAGCAGTAAGCATGAGAACGGGTACGAAATTTTTCGCGGCCCGCAACTCGGTCGCAACGGCGAAACCATCCTTGCCGGGAAGCATTACATCAAGCACCACGGCATCGAACTCCTCGCGCGGACCAGATTCACGTTTGCCAACTCCGCGTTTGCCGTTGTCCTTCTTGTGGCCGTTTTCCTTGTGACCAAGCAGCAACTCAATCGCGCTCTCGCCGTCGCCCGCAACTTCAACTTTGTGCCCTTCCGCCTCAAGGTTAAATCGCAACCCCTGCGCCAGATGAGCCTCGTCTTCGACGATCAGCACACGACTCATGCCCGCTTCTCCAAAACCGCTTTGTCTGCGGCAGGGCTTTCCCGCGCAATGTCCCGTTGGCCGTTCACTGAAACATCGCGCGGCAGTTCGAAAACCACAGTCGTGCCGTGCCCTTCGCCCTGGCTTTGCGCAAAGGCACGGCCTCCATGCTTCTTGGCGATAGCGCGAACGATAAACAAACCCAGGCCCGTTCCTTTTACATGCGCCAGCGAACGATTCGAAACCCGATAGAAACGTTTGAAAACACTCTTAAGCTCAGCAGGCGGAATTCCAACGCCATGGTCCTGGACGCTGAGCCGCACATGCTTTTCATCTGGAGTCTCGAGGCGTATGGATACATCCACCCGCTCGCCAGAATATTTAATGGCGTTGTCGAGCAGGTTAGCAACTGCCGTGCGCAGCTCCTCGGGATCGCCGGTTACCGTCGTTCCATGTTCACTAGACGGCTCGAGTCGCAGGTCCTGTGACGGGAGGTGATGACCGGTGCGGGCAACTTCTACACACTCCTGAACCAGGCTTTCGAAATCAATCGCGACGCGTTCGCGGCTGCTCTTCTTGTGCCCTGCGACTCCAGCTTTTAAAACTTGCTCGACCGTGCCCAGCAGCCGATCAGTATCGTCAAGCATGCGTCGATAAAACTCGCGCCGCTGAGTTTCGTCTACTTCACGATGTTGCAGAGTTTGCAGGTAAAGCCGGATGGAAGCGATTGGCGTCTTGAGTTCGTGCGTTACCGCATTGATGAAGCTATCGTGCTGCTCGTTGCGGCGAATCTCCCGCAATAGAAAAATAGTGTTGAGCACCAGCCCCGCAGTGATGGCGCCGAAGAAGATCACGCCTAGGAAAACTTTGATGCCCTCGCGCCAGTTGAGGATGATCCAGCCGAAACCAACGGCCACAGCCACGCCCGCCAGGCCAACGCCCAGAACAAGAAACGTGATTGTAGCTTTGCGCCGGCTTGTGATGCGCATGGAACGATTCTACCGCGAAGCAGAGGCAAACCGGAGTGAGAGCTGAGTGAATAGGCTACTAGCGTTGCCGCTTATGTTGTCGTCCCCCGTCACTCTTGTCATCCCGAGCGAGGCGAGGGATCTGGATATTCTGCGTCCCCAGATTCGTCGTCGCTGTCGCTCCTCGGAATGACAGGATGGAGGGGTTAGACGGAAGCTAACTCGGGTGTTGGAGCGGCTGCCTGAGCTTCTTCCTTGCGTGAGAGCTCGTCCAGCTTCACGCGATACACGTGGCGTGCCAAGCCCAACTTCTTGAGAGCCCAGATGCCGTACCAGTTCATATCAATTTCATACCATCGCAAACCGTGCCGCGCAGAAACCGGATGCGCGTGATGGTTATTGTGCCAGCCTTCACCAAAAGTCAAAATCGCAACCCACCAACTGTTGGTCGAAAGATCCTTGGTGACAAAGCGGCGTGAGCCCCAGCTATGCGTCGCCGAGTTCACCAGCCAGGTCGAATGCAGACCGACCACGGTACGCATGAAAATTCCCCACAGCAGGAACGGCAGGCCGCCAATTGCCAGCAAAATCAGGCCTAACACGATCATCGGGACATAGTGATATTTGGTGATCCAGACGTGGAATTTGTCTTTCGCGAGATCGGGAACGTAGCGGGCCAGCGTGGTGGTGTCATGATGCATCGACTTGCCGGTCAGAATCCAGCCCATGTGCGCCCACCATTTGCCATCGATGGGCGAATGCGGATCGCCTTCATGATCGGAAAATTGGTGATGAATGCGATGCGTCGCTACCCAGAAAATCGGTCCGCCTTCGAGCGCCAGAGTTGCGCAGGTGGTAAGGAAATATTCAACCCACTTCGGAGTCTTATAGCCGCGATGCGTGAGCAGCCGGTGGTATCCCATGCCGATGCCAAGGCTTCCCGAAACCCACCACAGAAACATTGACACGAAAAGTGCTTTCCAGGTGAAAAAGAAGAGTGCGGCAATGGCCCCGATGTGAAAGAGGCACATAAAAGTTGCGGTTACCCAGTTGATTTCGTTGTCAGCGGCTGGCTCACGATTTAATGCTTCAAGTTCCATTGCAGGGGTCCCTGTATTCGTTGTGGGTGCTATAAGGTTAGGCTAACAGGGACGGCCCGAGCGGAGTGTAATAGTTCTGTAATAAGCAGCGCAGATCAGATTACGGAGGTACCCGCCGGGTACTCAGCTTGGGATTGTTCGCAAAACATATCGACCGCGGCTTCAAACGCCCCATGAGAAAAGCGCTCTACGATGCTTTCGCCGCGTCTGAAGCCTTGAAGGGGCATGGCTTCAGCCGTGCCGTAAGGCATTTCGAAGCGGTAAAGGCGCGGCTTGAAGGCCGCGCCCCTGCAATTCTGAACGCCAATCTAACGTTTGTGCCCAAGGGTTAGGCCGCCGACGCGCCTTTCACTTCCACCCCAGCCCATTTTTCAAGCAACGTCAGGGTCGCGGCGTAGTCGAGGTCGCCGTGTCCATCTTCGTCAGCTACGTCGTAGATTTCTTCCACCGTCTCCAGGCCAGGCAGCCTGACCCGAAGCTCTTTGGCCGCCTCCAATGCTAGACGAAGGTCTTTGTGCATCAGGCGAAGCGGGAAGTTGGGCGTGAAGTCACGTTTCAGGACAAATGGCGCTTTGTACTCAACCACGCCCGAGTTGACCATGGAAGCCTGAATCAACGGCACCAGCGCTTCGACATCGACTCCAAGTTTCGTGGCTAAAGTAAGTGCTTCGGCGAAGCCTTCATAGATGAGCGCGATTTGCAGATTCATCACCAGCTTGGTGGCTTGTCCCTTGCCAGTTTCGCCCATCTGGAAAACTTTCTTGCCCATGACCGCAAACAGCGGCTTGAGTTTTTCAATCGCCGATTCCTCTCCCCCGACCATGAAAATCAGGGTGCCGTTGGCTGCTCCAGTCTTCGATCCGGTCATAGGCGCGTCGACGTAGTGCACGCCTTTCGCCCGCACCCGTTCTGCAAACTGGCGTGTCGCAGAAGGCGAGATGGTGCTGGAATCCGCAATAATCATGCCCTCGGTCAGTGACTCCTGTGCACCTTGCTCGCCGAATAAAACGTTCTCCACGGCTTTTGTGTCGGACACGCACATCCATATCACGTCAACGCCGCGTGCCGCCTCCGCCGGAGAAGCCGCAATCCGCGCTCCTTCCACTTCTTCTTTACCAGGAGTGCGATTCCACACCGTGACTTCGTGACCGGCCTTGGCCAGATTGCCTGCCATCGACCGTCCCATAATTCCCAAGCCTAAAAAAGCGACCCGCATGTTAGCTCCTGTAAATTCCTGGTAGCGCCGGCGTCTCGCCGGCTGTCGTGGGGGCGTCCCGCCCGCACCAGGCGAGGGCAAGATGCCCTCGCGACAGCCGCCGAGACGGCGGCGCTACAAAAGAACCTTTTTCTAACAAGGATTAGAACTGACCGTCCGCATAACGGTCAAGCAATTGACAAGAAAATGTCTTAGAATGAAGCCGGCTCTGGCACCGAACTCGCCGGAGGCCAGAAATCATTTCTTCTCGCTCTTTGCGCGTCTAAACTAATTGTTCTGGATCGGACCAGCGCTTCCCCCAAGGAGCAGATGTTAAAGCCGACGCTAACCAATCCGGTGCTTCGCAAACGGGCGCGTGCATTCGGCGCCCTGGTGAGGCACTCTGCCGTCACCCCGCGAACCGGCCAGGCTTATAAACCTAAATTGATCACCAACGGCGAGCTGGGCCTGACTTTCATCGGCCACTCCAGCTTCTTTGTCCAAATCGGCGGACAGAACGTCATCATCGATCCCAATTTCGCGCGGTGGTTATTTGTGCTGAAGCGCTTGCGCAAACCGGGAGTAAAGATCCGCGATCTTCCTCCTACCGATTTAGTTCTGGTTACGCATGCTCACTTCGACCATCTTCACCGTCCGTCGTTGCGCGCAATTGTTCAGCATGCGCGGGTCCGCCAGGCACAGCCGCCCATAATTGTAGTGCCGCATCACGTTATGGATCTGGTTTCCGACCTCGGTTTCGCCGACGTGGTGGAACTTGACTGGTGGAATAGCTATCGCCATCTTCAGCTCACCGTCACCCATGTGCCTTCACGCCATTGGGGCGCCCGTATCATCAAAGATTCACACCGCGGCTACGGAGGCTACGTCTTGCGCGATGGCAAGCACTCTCTCTATCACGCGGGCGATACTGCGTATTTTTCCGGCTTCCGCGAGATCGGGCGACGTCTGGCACCGGAGCTGGCGCTGCTTCCCATCGGCGCTTACAATCCGCCGTCTTTTCGCAATGTCCACGCCAATCCCGCGGATGCCACTCGCGCTTTTCTGGATTTGAATGCGCGCTGGATGGTCCCCATGCACTACGGAACCTTCAAGCTCTCCCACGAACCCATGGACGAACCCCTGCAGTTGCTTGAACAGGAAGCCAAGGCCGCCGGCATCGAGGATCGCGTGCTGGTGCTGGAAGAAGGCGTGACCCGGTTTTTCTAGAGTCGACCAAGCCAGCAAGGAACTCGTGGGGCCCGCCGAGGCCGCTAATAAAAAACACAGATATCTTGATCCTCTCTCTAAGAAAACGGGAGGCTCGGCAATTCCAACCGGGCTGCGCGCCCAGCCCCTAGAAGAATCTCTCGTTGGATGGCGGTCTCCGGACCGGCCCATGGGCCTGGCCCGGAAGACTCGAACCCTGATTACGGCGTAAGCTCGAAGACAACACCGCAGCCGAAGCCAGAGCACTCCGATATATTGCCGCCGCCTTCAGTGACGCCGAAGATGTTTCCGGCTGAATCAAGAAGCAGATTACTTTCGGGCCCACTCCCGTCAGCGCCGCCCGTGAAGGCATAAAGGACATTTTCTGTCCAGCCGTTGGTGTTAGGTGTCAACTGGAAAACTACTCCGCATCCGGCGTTGTTTTCCGTGCCGAAGGTGCAAGGGCCAGCCAGGTCCCCCCCGTTTCCGGTGTTGCCGTAGAGATTCCCGGATGAGTCAAAAACCACGGGCGAGAGGTCAAACGCCCCGTCGCTGCCACCAGTAAAAGCGTAGAGGACGGCCTCCTTCCAGGTCCCGTGCGCAAGCTTAAAGACCACGCCGCAGCCAGCGGGGGCCCCGACTCCGTATCCTCCAACGCAATTGTTTGCCGTCGTATTGCCCCCGTAAATAGTAGTGCCATAGACATTACCGCTGGAGTCTAGGGTTACGTAAAATAGGGGAATACCGCCGTCCGTGCCGCCCGTAAAGGCATGAAGTACTGTCTCCTTCCAGGGGCCGTGCGCACGTGGAGTCAGCTCATAGACAACACCGCAGCCGGGGTCCCCAAAGCAACTTACAGAGTTGTCGCCGCCTAAGTACGTTGTGCCGTAAAGATTCCCCCCGGAATCGAACGTCAGGCCGCCATATGGCAAATAGCCGCCCGTGCCTGTGGTCTCAAACGTGTAAATAACCGATTCAGTCCACAGGCCTTCGGCGGTGAGCGTCAGCTTGAAGGCGACGCCGCATCCGTAGGGCGTTCTTCCTTTACAATGGGTATCGCCGCCGCGGGTGGCCGTGCCGTAAAGATTTCCTGCCTGGTCGAAGGTAAGGCCAGCCCAGGGTTCGCGCCCGTCCTTGCCCCCGGTGAAGGTGTGGAGCACGGTTTCTTTCCAGTCCCCGTGCCCATCGCGAGTCAGCTTAAACACTACGCCGCATCCGGGGACGTTTTCCAAGCGACAATTGGCTGGTTTCTTGTTGCCACCAAAGGACGCGGTGCCATACAGATTGCCATCGGAGTCGAGAATCACGCCGCCGGCGGGTATCGCTCCGTCCTTGCCCCCCGTGAAGGTGTGGAGCACGGTTTCCTTCCAGCTCCCGCGCCCATCGCGAGTCAGCTTAAACACCACGCCGCATCCGGGGACGCCCGTATAAGGTTCGCAACTGGTGGATTTGTTGCCCCCGTTAAAGGTCGTGCCATAGAGATTACCTGCCGAGTCAGAGACTAACTGAATTCCTCCAATAGCACCGTCCTTGCCTCCGGTAAAGGTGTGGAGAACTGTCTCCGTGTCATGTGCCAGCGCAGATGCGGCCAGCAACAGCGTGACCGCTACAGCCGCGATTACGTTGCGGGTCGCTTCGTGCATCGTGTTTCTTCCCTTGTTATTCATTGTTAGGTTCTCCTTTGGTCTGAGGTTTTGGGGAATCGGGATTCGGCGCGCACCCCCTCAAGAGCCCGTGAAAACCCGGCTACTGTTGTGTCATAGCGGAAATAGAGCTATGCTTATCCGCGCCGTCTCGCAGTGGGGGACTATAGGGAACAATTCGGGCCAAGTCATCATCAATTTTGATGATGCACGGAGATTTTGTGAAAGGCCGGAATCACACCATCAGCCTGTTGTACGAGGCTGCAGTTAATCCATCCCTCTGGCCGAGCGCATTGGCGGCATTCGCGGACCTCACGCAATGCCGAGATGTGATCCTGTCGGTGATCGACAAGAAACGTGGCCAACCGCGGCTGTTCTTATCGGGCTGCCGGGTGTTCAGCCCGGATGCGTTGCGCGCTTACCTGACTCATTATTACAAGGTCGACCCCTTACTGCAGTCAGCGGCTCGTGAACGTCCAGCTGGATCCCTTCTGCTATGCCATGAGTACGTATCGCCGGAGGTCGCCGCAACGAATGAATCTTATCAGGACTACTTAATCCCGCTTGGGGGCCGTTACATGGGCGGATGGTGTTTGGAAAACAATGAGGCAACGCTTGCAGCTCTCACGATGCAGAACTGCAATGCTCCATTCGAACGCAAGAAGGTTGAGCGCTGGGGATTCATGGCTCAGCATGCCCGCCAAGCAGTATCACTAAGCCTGCAGCTCGCCGAGCGCACGAGCCAGGCCTACATGCTGCGGCAAGCCATCGATAACGCGGGGCTTGTTTGCATCATGGTTGATGGAGACTCAAAGTTGATTGATTGCTCGGCTGCCGCAGCCGCTTTTCTTGAACACGGCGGTTCACTCAAAGTCCAGATTGGAGGTCGACTGGCTACGCCTTCCGAAACCGCAACCAAGCGACTCCGTCAGCTAATAGCGCTGGCTGCCACTGGTGGTGGCGGAGGAGTGATGCGCCTCACGAACGCTGCCTGCGACAACTTCTGCATGATTCAGGTCGTGCCTGGCGCCATGTCAATGGACAATCCATTCGATCGTCGCTACGCAGGCTGCGCTCTGGTTTTCGTGCGGCAGCCTCCCAAATCGCGGTCCGTCGATATCCGACAAATTCGTGTAGCCTTGGATTGCACCCGGGCAGAAGCGGAGGTTGCTGCGGATCTGGCCTGCGGGCATTCGCCGAATCGCATCTCAGCCGACAGAGGAGTCACCCTGACTACCGTCCGCACACAGATTCGATCTCTGCTAACTCTTGCGGGGCTCAATCGGATCCCGGAGTTGGTTGCGCTGCTTGCCAGCCTAAGATAACCTTGGCCCTTTTTGCCCTGCCACTGTCACGTCCACCGAGCGCGGCGTGTGCGATCTCCAGTAGTTCGTGAATCCCTCCAATTCTGCCGTTTCGGGACCGATTCCCTTGTAGACGGCTGCTCGTTACTTAAGTACAGGTGCCGGAGACACGTTTACCCCCCGCCCACTCTCCCGTAAGTTAAAACTTCCACCCGCGCTCTCTCCCCGTGGGTAGGGTTCCTCATTTGGAGCGTGTGGATGTCTACGCCTGACAAGTTTGAATTAGGTCTTCTGCCAGAGCGTCGCATGGACTGGCGAACCGTGGCCGCCAGCTATGGCATTGAAGCTTTGTTTGTTTTGCTGCTGGTCGGGGCCGGGTTTTTCTTTCCCGATACCTTACGGCTGAGGCAGAGATACACCGTGACGGAATTAGTCCCAAGACCGGATTTGAAGCCAGAATCGCTCAAGCCAAGGGCCAAGGCGCATCATCCCGTGGCCGCTCCAAAGCTGCCACCGATTACGGTCCAGACAGCGAAATTATTTGTGCCAAAAGAGCTGCGCGTGCATAAAAAGAAGAAAGAAGAGGAAGAAAAGGCGCCCAAGCTGGAGGCCAAGTTCAAGCCTCTCGAATTAGCGCCGCCGCCCAGTGCCATGCCAGCGCGGATCGTGTACACGGGCGCGTTTGGCAGCTCAGCTCCGGCCACAGTTGTGGCTCCGATACAAAAAGTGCAAACCGGCGGATTCGGCGATCCCAACGGGTTGAAAGGCCAAGGCAAAGACAACGCCCATCTCACCAGCGCGAAATTAGGATCGTTTGATTTGCCCGAAGGTCAAGGCTACGGCAACGGAGCCGGCGGAGCAAAAGGGATCAAGGGCACAGTCGCCAGCGCCGGTTTCGGAAACGGAATTGCCCAGGCGGACAATCGAAATCACGGCGCGTCAGTGCAGACTGCGGGGTTTGGGTCGCAAGAGCTGGCGCACAACGGCCCGAAAATCGCTCAGGCGGACAGCGGCCCCGCGACTACGCAAGTAGAAATCATTTCTAAACCGAACCCGGTTTACACGCAGGAAGCCCGGCAGCTCAAACTCGAAGGAGAGGTTTTGCTCGAGGTGCTTTTCAGCGCGAACGGGCAGGTACATGTGAATCGCGTAGTGCGCGGCTTGGGTCACGGGCTGGACGAAGCAGCAATCAAGGCCGCCAGCCAGATGCGATTCAAGCCGGCCCAGCGGGTGGGTACGCCGGTCGATTCGACCGCGATCGTGCATGTGGTTTTCCAGTTGGCGTATTGAGATTTGCAGAATTTGATTCGAATAGCTTCAGAGAGGACTAGAGTCATGCGTACTTGGAAATGGATGTTCACTGCTCCCCTGTTGATCTCGCTCGGCGCTATGGCGCAGCAGACAACGGATATACCGCCGTCATCGGACCCCGCGCAGAATGCTGCCGCGTCGCAACCCGCGACCACGCCAGCGCCGACGGCTCAACCAGATGCTTCGCAGCCCGCCAGCAAACCGGCGACGCAATCCGCGCCCGCCTCCACCCCAAGTGCGGCAATGGCTCCGCCCACGACGATGGATGAGGTAGTTGATCGCGCCATCTTTCGCGAGCACGCGTTGATGGAGATGCTGAAAACGCGTACGCCACTGGTCGAGACCTATCTTCAGAATCTGAAGCCCGATCCAAAACTCGGCCCGGTGCCCAGTGAAGACCATTACTTCCTCGGCCGGCTCGATCTCGGGCAAAGCGTCGATCGTCGCGACTACCTTTCGAAGGACGAGAGCTTCGAGAAAAACCTGTTAGGCGGCGTCAGCAAGATGTTCAAGTTTGAATACAAGCCAATGGGCTTTTCTTGGATGATTTTCGCCGATCGCGACGACTTCGATCGTGGCCATTACGGATTCAAATACGTGCGCCGCGAATTTCTCGGCGACGTTCGCTGCCTCGTCTTCGACATCACTCCGAAGAAAGATGCCGGCAAGGGCCGCTTCCTTGGGCGCATCTGGGTCGAGGATCAGGAATACAACATCGTCCGCCTGAACGGTACGTACGCACCGCGGCCGAGAAATGCGATGTACTTCCACATGGACAGCTGGCGGCTGAATCTCATCCCCGGCTACTGGGTTCCGTCCTACATTTACAGCGAGGAAGGCGACTTCAGCTACGGCGCCAAAGACAAGATGGCATTCAAAGCCCAGAGCCGCATCTGGGGCTATGACCTGAAGAAGGGCGCGAAGGAAGACGAACTCACAACATTGCGAGTTGACTCGGTGAAAGATGAAACGCCGGCGACCACCGATGCGTCTCCGCTGGAAGCGCAGCGTCAATGGCAGCAGCAGGCGGAAGATAACGTTGTCGAACGTCTGCAGGAGTCGGGTCTCGTGGCTCCGGACGGCGAAGTCGACAAAGTTCTGCAGACGGTAGTCAACAATTTAATCGTCACCAACAATATCGAATTGCCGCGTCCGGTGCGGACTCGCGTGATGATTACTTCTCCGCTCGAAACCTTCAGCGTGGGCAACACCATCGTGGTCAGCCGTGGCTTGATCGATGTACTTCCCGATGAAGCCAGCCTGGCCATGGTCCTTTCACACGAACTGGCGCACATTGTTCTCGGGCATAACCTGGGCAGCAAGTTCGCCTTTAACGATCGCATGTTGTTCTCCGACGAATCGACATACCACAACTTTGGATTCCGTCACAACCCGGATGAAGAAACCGCAGCCGATGCCAAAGCAATGGACCTGCTGAAAAACTCGCCTTACGCGCAAAAGCTGGACGTGCCTTCATTGTTCCTGAAAGAACTGACGGCACGCGCTCCGGAACTCTCCGCTCTGCTGACTGCTCATCTGGGCAACAGCTTCACCACCGACAAAGGACAACTAACCAGGCTGACGGCGCTCGCAGGCCAAGGGCCGGCCCTCGATCCGAACAAGCTGGACCAGATCGCGGCATTGCCCATGGGCGGACGCGTGAAACTAAATGCTTGGACCGACCGAGTGGAACTCACCAAGTCCGCGCCGGTGGCAATCATTTCGGCACGCGACAAAATGCCGTTCGAGGTTACGCCATTCTTCCCCAGACTGAGCCGCCTGACCGGCGACGCCAACACGGGGAACACAACCTCAGCGTCAAACACCACGCCGAGCAACTAGGAAAGAATGGAGGACGGGCGTCCCGCCCGTCTTTTCCTAACAGAAATTCTAAACAGGTTGATGGAAGCGCAGGCCGGGACCGGAAGCAATTCCGGGTTTCCGGCCTTCGTCTTTAACGGGCAATCAGAACCAGGTGCTGGCCTTGTAGGCGCGATACTCATCGCCAAAAGCTTCGCTGAGCACTCGCTCTTCGCGCCTGATGCGGAAGTACTGACCGAGGTTCATCAGGATGAAGAATGCCGTCCCGATGTACCAGCCCAGGGCCAGGAATTCTCCCAGAAATGCGAATCCTCCGAAGATGTAAATCGGATTGCGGATTTTGGAATAAAGCCCATGCGTCACCAACTTCTTGGCTTCGGCCCGCACCGCGAATGAATCGCCAAGCTGATGGCGGGCGAGCATCCATAAGAAAAAATTCGGCACCGAGATGACAGCGCCAATCCAGTGGTGCAGATCGTTGTGCCAGTGCGTGCATGCAACCCCCGCAAGTATGAGATAGCCGCTAAGGTCGAGGAATCGCAGCCATTTCATTTCGCGTGACATGTTCGCGAGGCATCTTCGATGCAGAACGCATTGTACTCTGGATCGTAGAATACATCGCAGCAGTGAGGCGCGCGCGTCGGGGCGATGGCGGCACAGGCAGTAAGCCTCAGGGCGCAAGAAAAATGCAGGTCCCGTAGGGACTGCGACGGCTAACCTGCCTCACATTTCATTTCACGGAAATTATCGGGTGGCACTACTCGTCAGAGCCAGCGTAGAGCTCGGGGTTGATTCCGTGTGCCCGGAGCATCGTCGAATCATCATCTTCGAAAAGGCCAAGCATGTCGTCTAGCAACTTCTGCGTGGAGTTGGAGCACTCGATTTCAGCAGATAAATTCAAATCATCGAGCAATTGTGCCTGCTCGGGCGCGATAGCTTGTTCGAGTTCTTCGAAAGCGTTCATTGAATCCACTTGGTGCAAACCTCATGTGCTACTCCTTGATTATGGAATCAAGATCTTACTTTCGATAGATTACCAACGGTCGTGATCTACTTCTTGGGAGTGATGGGGAGTGGGGAACCGGCCCAGAGGCAGCTGCTTCAGCGCGCCTTACCTGGCATATTTATTTGGATTGCGAGATCGACGAGACCATGGAGAGCGGCAAGAAGTCAGACTCCCACCGCTCTTCCATTTACGGAGTCAGCTCGAAAATCACGCCGCAGCCTTCGCCGTTTCCGGGGGTGCAAGAAAGATCGCCGCCGTATACGGTTGTGCCGTACAGGTTCCCTTTGCTGTCTTCAACTACTCCGGTATAAGGAACGCCGCCGTCCGATTGTCTCTTAAAGTTGTATAAGACTGACTCTTTGCCGGCACCGGTTAACTTGAATACTACGCCGCACCCAACGGCGCCGTCGGTGTACGTGCACCGTCCGTCGCCGCCAGCGGTGGTTGTTCCAAACAAGTCGCCTTGTGAGTTCTGAATTAATTGGCCGTCATACGGCTGCGCTCCATCTGCACTGTCGAAAGTAAAGAGCACAGAAAACTTTCCTGCGCTGTCAATCTTGAAAACTGTTCCACACCCTGGCGGCGCATCGGAGTAGTTGCAATGACCTTTCTTGTCACCCCCCGCTTGAGCGGTGCCAAACAGATTTCCCGCTTTATCCATGAGTAAAGGTGATTCGGGAGACGCTCCGTCTGACTCTCCTTTAAAGCGGTATAAGACGGTCTCTGTGCCAGCTTTGTCCAGTTTATATACCACGCCGCAACCATTGCCTCCGCCTGCGTTACAAGACAGGTCGCCCCCTGAGTTGGTCGTGCCGTAAAGATTGCCGTCAGCGCCCAGAATCAGTCCGTTCGGCGCGAATCCATCCATTTTGTCAAAACTGTGGAGTACGCGAAGATCGCCCGAGCGAGTTAACTCGAATACTACCCCAGCACCGTAGACGCCATTTTGCGACGCGCCGTAGAGGTTCCCCGCGGCATCCATCGCTACTCCCGCGAGAGGGTAAGCTCCATCGGGCCCATTGGTGAAGCTGTAGAGCCTCGTGAAGTCGCCTTTTGTGGCTAGCTTGAACACTACTCCGCACCCACTGTCACAATCTCCGGCGGTGCCGCCATCGGTGGTTGTTCCATAAAGATTTCCGCTGGCATCCAGCATCAGGTTGCTCAAGGGCACCGCTCCGTCGCCGTACTCGAAAGTGTGTAAGATTTTGAATTTCCCCGCAGTAGTTAATTCAAAGATAGTTCCACAACCAGGAAAAAAGAAGTTGCATCCGCTACCCATATACCCGCCCCACGCATTGGCCCCATAAAGGTTTCCTTTCGCATCCCGGATAACTGAGGTGGTCACCCAGCCATCGGTGGTGCCATTGAAAGCATGCAGAACTTTTTCTTTGTGATTGGCCCCTTGAGCGGCTTGGGTTTGAGCTTGGGTAAGAGCGGTGAAAACACATACAGCCGTAGTGGCTGCCAATAGACGAAGTGCTTTTCTCATACAGCTCCTTCCGACAGGAACCCGACGGCCCTCGGGGTAAAAGTGCCTGTCCGCATCTCTTGAAGCCTCGTTGGCGCGAGACCTGAAATGCCAGAATCATAATGGTTTTTGAGGGAGGGCAAGTCTATACAGCGAAATCGGTAGTTCGATGAAATGCTTGCCGGGTCCGGCCAGCCTACGGGAGGAACAAAACCGAGAGCCGCAGACAAAGATGGAGAACGTAAACTTTTTCTACGGCTGGAATATTGACTCACTAATTCTGCTCTTTCCCTTTCCCTGGCAAACCGGCCGGGGTTTCGTGAGTACGTTCGCGAAAGCTGGCTTTCATTCCTGAGGCCATCGAGACGCTCGATTCGCCGAACTTATCGCGCAAGCGATCCGCTGCGAAAAGGGCTCGCTGCCAGCGTTGATGGCGGCCGCCTTCCAGTAAATTTTCCTGTTGCGATTCGTTTTCAAACGACGACACATGAACTCCCAGCAATCGTACTTGCATGCCTTTACGCCAGTTCTTGCGAAACAAAGCACGCACCTCTTCGAAAATTTCTGTGTCGAGTTGTGTCGGAGCGGGCAAGGTATGTGCACGGGTAATGGTGGTGAAATCTTTATAACGGAGTTTGAGTTGGATGGTGCGCGCATGCAATTGATGCTCGCGCAACCGGCGCCCCACCATCTCCGAAAGCCGCATCAAAGTAGATTCGATCTGCTCCGGATTAGCGGTGTCTTCATTGTAAGTGTGTTCGTGGCTGATTGACTTGGGGTCGCTATCGGCGCCGACCTCGGTGTCAAACCATCCACCAGCATCTTCGCCGCGCGCTTTGCCTGCCAGCGCCAAACCCCACTTGCCAAAATGTTCTCCCAGAAATCTATCGTCAAATTTCGCCAGATCGCCAACCTGTCGAATGCCTAGAGCATGCAGATTTTGTTCAGTAACTTTTCCCACACCCGGGATGTCGCGCACATCAAGCGGAGCAAGAAACTTCGCTTCCTGCCCGGAAATCACCCAGAGGATGCCATGCGGTTTCGCCTTAGCCGATGAAACTTTCGCTATCAGGCGTGAGCTGCCAATTCCGATCGAACAATTCAGCTGCGTACCCGATTTGATTTGTTTATGCAAAGTATGCGCGGCGCTCAGCGGCGGACCATGGAGGCGTGAAGTTCCGGTCATGTCGAGATAGGCTTCGTCAATCGAGGCCATCTCGACCAGTGGCGAAAATGTCGTGAGTACGCGATAAACTTTTTCCGAGCATTCCTTATAACGCTCGGGATGGCCATTCACAAAAATCGCTTGCGGGCACATTTTGGCTGCTGTGCGCAGCGGCATGGCTGAATGCACGCCAAATTTCCTCGCCTCGTAGGATGCCGCTGAAACCACGCCGCGTTCATCGCGCTGGCCTCCGACAACCACAGCTTTGCCTTTCAGAGAAGGATCAAACAACTCCTCCACCGAGACGAAGAATGCATCCATGTCGACGTGAAAAATCGTTCTGGCGAGCGCGAGCATAGCAAGGGGGGCGGGTCCTGCAGAGGATTGTATCAGCGGTTACAGTTAAAGAAGACGCGCCCGTCGCGAACGGCATTCACTCAGGATGACAATTGAACCAGCGACGGCGACCCTTCACGTGGCTGGGCTTCAGGGACTTCGAGGTCAGGCATCGGACGGCCCGCAAAATGACGCCGGCAAGGCTTGGCCATCCAGCGGGCCCAGCGCCCAGACCAGGTGATTCTCGCGCTGTCGGTAGCAAGGCCGGTATCGGCATACATCATCCGATAAATTCTGGAGATGAGCACAAATGCCAGGCGCCCTCGGCACGACTTGATAAATTTGGAGCGCTCCCAAATGCGCCCCCAACCGTAGAAGCTATCCCATACCGCCTGAGTGCGCGAGCGAATTTCTTCCGCCGACATCACCGGATGATCCCAATATAGTTTGGGACGAAGCGCCTGCGGTATGAGCCAGCGGCGGGTCAGCGGCACCCCGGCAATGGTTGGCGGATTGTCACCCAAGGTCTTTTCCCAGCGATTGAAATCGACCGTCCCCGGATACGGGCTCAACGTTACGAATTGCGCGAAAGTGCATTCCGCGCTTATGGCCGCAGCGGCCGTGGCCGCGAAGGTTTCTGGCCGGTCGCTGGGCAAGCCAAAAATAAATGAGCCAAGCACATGCACGCCGTGCTGGCGGAAAGTCCGCAGTTGTTCAGTCAGTTTCTCGCCCGCCAGGTTGAAATCTTTGTAGACGTCTTTCAATCCTTGCGGGGTTACCGATTCGACTCCGACCAGCGCGCCTTTGATGCGCGCGGCTTTCATGGCATCGAGAAACTCCACGTCCTCGGCGGCTTCCATAGTAATTTGCGTAAAGAAAACCATGTCATCCGGAAGCTTCGCGAGGCGAGACATCAGTTCGAACCGTTCGGCTCGGATGGTTTTCAGTTCATTCAGCCGCGCAGTATTTTTTTGCTGGGCCGCGAGGTCCAAATCGGTGAGTGTGACCGGGTAAAAATTGTCGTCCGCGAGAGCGATAAAACGGAAGCCCAGGCGACGCAACTGTACGATCTCTTCTATCACCACATCAGAGGCGCGCTGGCGGGGCCGCTGGCCATCGGTGCGCCAGACCGAGCAAAACGAACAGTGCTTGGGGCAGCCGCGGACGGTCTGAACCGACGCCCACATATACCGATTGCGCGGAATTAAATCCCAGCGCGCAGCCACGAACTCGCTGGCTTCGATCTGCCCTCCGGCGTAAATCGGTTTGGGAACCCCCTCGCGGCAATCTGCCAGAGCTCTCGACCACACGATGTCACCGTCACCCTTTACCACCGAATGCGCTCCACCTAACTCAAGCGCTTCTTCGGGATAAAGCGTGGCGTGAATTCCCCCGAAGATTACGTATGCTCCGCGCTCACGCGCCACGTTACCAATTTCGTAACCGCGCAACGCATTCCCCGTATGAATGCCGATTCCCACTGCGTCTCCAGGTTGAATCGATTCAGGACGCAATTGCGACAGAGTTTCATCTACCAGAATGGGATCGCCAAAGCTCTTCGGAGTCGCCGCCGCCAGCACGTACTGCCAGCGCGGTGTAATGACAGCCGTACCAAAGGACACAACGCTCGGGTTGATGAGGTGAATCTTCACGCAGAAGCCTCCCTGAAAAGGCCGGAATGTCGCGAGGCAGTTGCGATGAACTGCGCCGCTGCATCAAGGCGACGAGCTCCGCGTCGTTGTCATTCACTCTGAAAGGCGCGGTATTTACATGTGGCAGGGAGCGGGAGTAGACAGTGTGTTCACTCTCTCGGCCTGAAGAACCCCACAAGCTTCGAAAACACCGCAAGACAGGATTTAAATAGCGGCAGATAACAGGTTAGAGTACCGGTGTACCGTTGTCAAGATTCATGACAAAAACGTCATTTTGAAAGACAAGCAGGCCTCCCGTTTTGAAATTCCGAATGTTCTGGGCTTTCCCGCAAACGAATGGCAGCCCTAAACCGCCGCCAGAGCCGGGTTCTGAGCTGATCGCGCCTGCCGCACTCGCTCGTAAATACGTGCATATTCCTTGGCCGATGCGTTCCAGGAGAAGTCTTTATTCATGCCGTTACGCATGAGCGTCTGCCAGGACGACTGATCGCGAAAAGCCTTCAGCGCTTCTTTGATGGTCAGCAAAAGTGCTTCGCCGCTGTAATCGGTGAACTTGAAACCGGTGCCCTTGCCGGTACGCGCGTCCCATGGATCAATAGTGTCGTCAAGGCCGCCGGTGGCGCGAACGATGGGTACGGTACCGTATTTGAGACTGTAAATCTGATTCAAGCCGCAAGGCTCATATTTCGACGGCATGAGGAACATGTCGCTGCCAGCTTCAATCTTGTGCGCAACGGCGTTGTCGTACGCGATTTTAATGGCAATCTTTTGCGGAAACTGTTTCTGCATGCGCGCGAACATCTCTTCGTATTGCTTATCGCCGTTGCCCAGCGCGACGATAATCATTTCTTCACGCGCCAGCCGGTCCATGATTTGCGCAATCAGATCGAAACCTTTCTGCGCAGCAAAGCGCGAGACAATTCCGATCACCGGCAGATTTGGATTCGGATTGGTAACCCCGAAAGTCGCCAGCAGATCCTGTTTGCATTTGGCCTTGCCAGACAAATCCTCAGGCGAATATTTTGCCACGATGAATTTGTCGACCTGCGGGCTCCACTCGTCGTAATCCACTCCATTGAGAATTCCAGTCACGGTCGCAGCCCGGTCGCGCAGAACGCCCTCCAGACCAAAACCGAACTCCGCAGTTTGAATTTCGTGGCTGTACTTACGGCTGACCGTGGTAATGAAATCGGCGTAGACCAGCGCTCCTTTGAGGAAGTTCACCTGGCCAAAGAATTCCATCTTGTCGATGGCGAGCAAATCCCACGGCAACGTCAGTAGCGGCAACGTATCCGGCGGGAACAAGCCCTGGTATCCCATATTGTGAATGGTGAAGACCGTACCCACATCGCGGAACGCAGGATCTTCGGCGTATTGGGTGCGCAGCAGAACCGGTATCAGAGCCGATTGCCAGTCATGACAGTGGAAAACGTTGGGCACGCCCAGAATTTTCGAGGCTTCGAGCACCGCCCGCGAGAACAAAGCAAAACGCTCGGCGTTGTCTGGATAGTCCCCGGCTGAAGTCCCGTACAATGCCTCGCGATCAAAATATGGCGGATAATCCACGAAATAAAAATTCACGCCAGAATGGCTGCCACCAGTCACCACCGAACAGAATCGGTAACGGTCATCGAAAGGCACCGTAATGCTGCGAACCACCGTTCGCGCATCCGAAAGCTCGGTCTGCCGGTAACGCGGAACATAGACGCTGACCTGATGCCCGGCGGCGACCAGCGCTCGCGGCAAGGCCCCAACAACGTCGGCTAGTCCACCAGTTTTAGAAAAAGGCACGCACTCCGATGCGGCAAAAGCAATATGCATGAAAGCCATCCTTCAGATTATGGCCGGAGCTTCGGCGCAAGTTATCATAGAGGGCGCTATCGCTACGGCCTTCTCTGCGTCGCACGCTCGCAGAGAGTCCAGTGTAGTCGTCCAAAAGAAAGAGGGTCAATGTGCCAAAGGTATCTGCTGCGCGTCCGACACCTAGAACGCCGAAATTAGGTCAGCATTTTCTCATCGACACCTCGGCGGCAGAGCAAATCGCTGAAGCTTTCGGAGATTTATCGCAAAGCACGGTGCTCGAAATAGGCGCTGGACGCGGCGCACTGACTTCCCTGCTCGCTCGACGAACGCGACGGCTCATCGCCATCGAACTGGATCGCGTTCTCGCAGCCCAGTTGCGCATGAAGTTTTCCCTGACCCCGAACGTCGAAATAATCGAGGGCGATATTCTCGCCATCGATTTCGACACGCTTTTCGGACCCAAGCCGGGCAGCACCCGTCCAGGCATGAATCATCAGCCCGAACCGGTAAAGGTCGTGGGCAATCTTCCCTATTTCATCACTTCCGATATTCTGCTGCGCCTCTTCGCTTACCGAAAATACTTTGAAACTATCGTGCTCATGGTGCAGCGCGAAGTCGGTGATCGTCTCGCGGCGAAGCCAGGGACCAGCGAGTATGGCTTGCTCTCCGCAACGGCCCAGCTTTATAGCCATGTGGAGAAGCTATTTACTTTGCCACCGGGCGCGTTCTCTCCGCCGCCGAAGGTTCACTCGACCGTGGTCCGGCTCTCTATCGCTTCGCGCATCGAAAGCTTAGGCGTGCCCGAGAACGCTTTCATCGATTTCCTGAGAAAATCATTCGGCCAAAAGCGAAAGACGCTGTGGAACAATCTGAAATCAGAATATGAACCCAAGGTTCTGCGTGCAGCGTTTGAGAAATCTGCAGTGAAGCCAACCCTGCGAGCGGAAGCACTATCTTTAGAAAAGAGCGCAGCCTTGTTTCGCGCCGTGCTGGACGGCAGCAAAGTCGATTAAGTCTGGCCGCGATCGGTGCATAGACTCACATCAAGCTTGACGCAACCATCTCGGCCCTCATAGGTTTTGGTTAACTCGCCTTGGTGTTGCGGGTTGCTCGTTGCGGCGAAAGATTTTGGGAGCAGCGTTTCCAGCGCTGCTTTCAAGCAACTGGCATTGATCGGCTTTAGCCGCTGAGATACCTTGCGGGCAAAGGGCACGTATGGCCGCAATCATCCGTCATCCCGCCGTAGCCGGACGCTTCTATCCGGGCGACCGCGACACTCTGCAGCAAGATGTCCATAAGTACCTCTCGCCCCAAGCAGTTTCCACCCCAGCTCTCGGCTGCGTAGCTCCGCACGCCGGCTACATTTACTCAGGACCGGTGGCGGGCGCGGTGTATGCCCAACTACAGATTCCGCAGCGCATCATCATTCTTTGTCCGAACCACACCGGCAAAGGACGCCCGTTAGCCATCATGAGCAACGGCGCATGGGAGACGCCACTTGGCCAAATACCAATCGACACGCCTTTAGCCGATGCGATGAAGAAAGAATTTTCCCTGCTGACCGAAGACGCCAACGCTCATCGAAGTGAACACGCTATCGAGGTAGAATTGCCGTTCCTCCAAGTAAGCCGTTCCGATTTTACTTTCGTCCCCATCGCCCTGGGCACAGGCCAATTCGAAATTCTCGAAAAGCTGGGCGACGCCATAGCGAATGTAGTTCAGGCGCAAGCGGACAAAATATTAATCATCGCCTCGAGCGACATGAACCACTACGAGAACGACACCGTAACTCGGATAAAAGACCATAAAGCCATCGAGCAAATGCTGGCGCTCGATCCCCGCGGCCTGTTCGACATAGTGATGCGCGAAGAAATAAGCATGTGCGGCTTCGGCCCGGCCGTCGCCATGTTGACCGCCACCAAGCGTCTGGGAGCAACCTCGGCCGAACTCGTCGAGTACGCCACTTCAGGCGACGTCTCCGGCGACCGCGAAATGGTAGTCGGCTACGCGGGCATAACAGTGCGATGAAATCAGTCCGGCGCCAGATCGGTTTGTGTGAAAACCTTTGATAAAGTATGCGATCGAAGCAGAGACCCCGGACGGAGGCGTCCGGGGCTACGTGAACATTCCAAAAGAGGACTGGCTAAAAGCTAATGAGGAAATGGCTTCACCATCCAATCTTCGGCGTTCGAGCTAATCTTCGGCGTTCGAATTGGAAATGCTCAGTTCTTCGGGCTCTTCGTAATCTCCAGCCAAGCTGAGATCGTTGTATCCGAAGTCATCATTCTCTCCCGGGACGCCCGATTGTTTCTCCAACTTGCGCTGCTGCTTCTTTTCTAATTTCTCGCGCTGTTTGTCCTGCCGCGAGCGCTCCTTCTGGCGTTTGTTAAAGCTCGAGCGACTTCGTCCAGCCATACCTACCTCCAATGATGATCTCTTGCGGATTGCGATCGACCCGAACACCGGCGCCACAGCGTTTACGGACTATGCTGGTTCGGAATGGACCGCAGATTTCACCTTTTTAGGTGTGCCCGCCGCTTTGGTTTTGGCAGCCTCAGCCTGGAGCAGTGCTTGAGTTCGTAAACGACGCTGAATGTTCTGCTTCCGCTCACGATTCGCTCGGGACTTGTCTCCATTGACTAACGACATAAATATCTCCTGCCGCACCCGGCTTTTGAGTCTTCTCAATCGCGAAGGCGCAGGGCTGGTTGCGATAATCTTCGTGGTTAAGGGCTAAATTTAGTATACGCGATTTATTGCGACGCAGAGAACATTACGTTGGGGCACAGCTTATACATTTGTCTGGAATTGGCATTCATTAGCGTGTACGCACAATGCTAACCGTGGATTCTGCAGAACGTCTATAAAGAGCAACAGAGGGTGCAACTATGCGCGCTTGGTTTTTGCTATGCCTGGCTTTTCTGTTCCCTGCGCAATACGACTCAATAACTGCGCCAGCACAAAAAAGCGAGAACACTTCGTCCACTCAGATGCCAACCTATACCGGAGATGGCGGCCTCCTTTTCCCGGGCAACTACCGCGAATGGGTTTATCTGACTTCCGGTGTCGACATGAGCTACAGCCCGAACGCTATGGCGATGGACCACTCCATGTTCGACAATGTTTTTGTGAACCCCGACGCTTACAAAGCGTTTCTTCAAACAGGAACGTGGCCCGACCAAACGATGCTGGTTCTCGAAGTTCGAGTTGCGGGAACCAAGGCATCGATTAACAAGAGCGGACACTATCAGACAGCGGAAGTGATGGGCCGCGAAGTGCACGTTAAAGATGAATCGCGGTTTCCGGGCAAATGGGTTTTTTTTGGCTTCGACGGCGACGGTCCCGGGAAAAAGGTCCCGAAGGAAGCGGCATGCTACTCCTGCCACGAGCAGCACGCTGCAGTGGATACGACGTTCGTGCAGTTTTATCCGACCCTAATCGAGCTCGCCAAGATGAAGGGAACGCTGAGTCCCAACTACCTGAAAGACGAAGCCGCACTCGGGAAGAAATAAAATCAATGGACAACGGGCGACTCAGCCGTTCGAATGGGCGGGACGCGGACCCTCCATAGGTTCTCACCAAACTCGGCAGGCGTTCTCCCGCACCATGGCTTGCCCCTTGTGGCAGCCGAAAGCCTTGGCGAACTCTGGCATGTTCGACACCACATTGTTGACTCGGTACTTATCGAGCGGATGCGGGTTCATAAGCAGAATCGTTCGCATCATTTCCGGACGCAAGTTGCCGCACCAGATGTTGGCATAGGACAGGAAAAAGCGTTGCAGTGCAGTCAAGCCGTCGTCTCCTTTCGTATCAAGGCTCTGGCCCTTTTTCTGCAAGTCCGCATCCAGCGCCGATAACGCCAGGTGGATTCCGCCATTGTCGGCAGTGTTCTCTCCCTGAGTCAAGCGGCCGTTCTGCTGCACGCCGGCTTCGGGGACGAACTCGGTGTACTCTTCGGCGATGCAGTCGCCGCGTTTGTCGTAGGCCTTGGCATCGTCCGCAGTCCACCAGTCGCGCAGATTGCCATTGTCGTCGAACTTCCGTCCCTGGTCGTCATACCCATGAATCGTTTCGTGCCCAATGACAGCGCCGGCGGCCGCGTAATTTACGGTGTCATCCTTTGCCGCATCGAAGAACGGCGGCTGCAGAATTCCGGCGGGGAAATTGATGGTGTTGGTCTGCGGATCCTCGTAGGCATTCACGGTTGGCGGAGTCATCTGCCACTCGGTTCGGTCGAGCGGTTTGCCGATCTTCTTTAGCTGGCGGTCGAACTCAAACGCAGCGGATCGCTCCACGTTCAGCAGATGATTATCCGCACTAATTTCCAGGGCCGAGTAGTCGCGCCAGTGGTCGGGATAGCCGATCTTATCAATCTGCGCGGCCAACTTCACATGCGCCTGCTTTTTGGTCTCCGGGCTCATCCAGTCCATGGAATCCATTTCCTGGCCCAGCGCGACTTTGAGCGCAACCACCATTTCCTGGACGCGCTGCTTGCTCTCCGGTGGAAACGCACGCGCCACATAGGCTTGTCCTAATGCTTGACCGATATCACGATCTTCAGACTGAATGCATCTGCGCCACAGCGGCATAAGTTGTTTCGCACCGAACAGGGTCTGCGGGACAAAGGTAAAATCTTCGTTCACGAAATCGTCACTCATTGCTCCTGCCAGACCGTCCAGCAAGTGCCACCTCAGATATGCCTTCCAATGATCGAGAGGTTCGCTTTGGATCAACTGCTCGGTTCCTCGAAAGAAATCCGGCGAGGTGACAATGAAAGTACCTGTCGTGGAGGCATGGACTAATTGCAAATAGCGGCCGAAGTCAAACGATGGGGTCAGTTTCTGAACTGCATCCAGACTCATCTCGTGATCGAGGTTCTTGGGATCGCGTCGCTTGACGATTTCCATGGCCGACTTCGCCATCGCCGTTTCCATTTGCAGCACTACCGTAGCATCGGTCTTGGACTGAGCGGCCGGTATTCCAGAGAGTTCAAGCATGCGAGCGATATGAGTCACGTATTTGGTTCGGATCTCGAGCGACTTCGCGTCATCGTTTAGATAGAACTCTCGTCCGGGCATCGACATGCCGCCTTGATCAAACTGACCAATTACGTGCCCGGTGTCGTGGAAGTCCGGCTGCGCCCCAAAACCAAACAAGGCCGCGTAGGTCTCGGGATCGGCGGGATTCCAGGCCCCGGGAATCGAGCGATGAAGATCGGCGACGACGTCAACAATCTGATTCTTGCTGGACATGGTTTCAATGCGCTGCAACTGAGGCTGCAAGCTGGCGAGGGCAGTCGCATTTCTCTCTTTCTGATCCGTACACGCGGCCCAGTAATCGCCGACCTTCTGCTCAACCGGCGTACGCTGTGCGGCTGGCTTCGCTGCTACCTGAAGCACCGTTTGATGGAGGAAGGTCTCGTTCCACAACTGCAGCTTCCCGAATGAGTCCCAGAAAATTTCATCGGGAGGCACGGGATTGTCCGCGATCCAGCGATTGCACGAGTACTGGTAGAAATCCGCGCAAGGATCGACGGAGGTATCAACCTTTTTGGGGTCGAAGTGATCAAGCTGTGGAGCGGGTTTCCCGGCATCTGTCGCAGTTGTGGTCTGCGCGATTCCGATGAACGGCAAACAACTCAATAGCAAAAGCGACAGTAGAAGTGATCGCATAAGTAGCTCGCCCTCAGGTTTGCTGAACGGAAAGAAAGCTTACCACGCGCTTTTCAATTCTGGTACATGAACAGGGCATGAATACAGCGATTTTCTGACAAAACACGAGCTCGCTGTCTCGACTATCTCAAGAAGGTGGCCGCACACTTGCACCGAATCCCCCGTGACTATTCCGTCCATCGAAATGGAACATGAGTGGCACAAAGAAAAAGGCGACCGGAAGGTCGCCTCTGCGCAATTAATTTTCCCTCTACCGATGACCGCCGGAATGCCCCGAACCGGAATGACCCGCCGAGGAAGCGATGCTACTGAAACCACCCCGCGATCCCACCGTTGAATACCCTCCAGCGCCCCGATATCCTCCACCGCCCCAATAACCTCCGCCCACTGATGCAGCATGAACTTTCGCGGTGGCAAATCCTTTTTGTTGAACTGTGCTCGACACCTCGCTCAGATTCTTAATCCCGCCGCGTGGAATTCCCAGTCCTGCCGAATTCCGGGAAATCTCCAGCCGGTTGAAAGTTCGTCCCAATTGGATCGGAACCGGACCCCGGTTCACCACCACCGTGCGCTGACCTCCAGTCGGAGGCTGCGGCGTCAAAAAGTTTGCGGGTGCACCGACTATCCTCGGAGCACTATACGCAGCCCACGACCCGCCGGGCTGCCACGCCCATCCATACGTGGGCAGATAGGCCCAAGTGCCGTAATGATACGGCGTCCATCCCCACGGGTATCCGGAGACCCAGCCATAACCAAAGCCAGGCGAGAACGCCCAGGCGCCGTTCATGAACGGATCCCACCCGGCGCCGGCGAAGAAAGGTTGCCACATCATCCCGTAGCCGGGAGCATTGAAGAAGCTGCCGTAATAATTAAGGTCACTCGTGCCGTACGCATACGGCGAGTAGTTGCTGTACGAGTTGCTGGCGTATTGCTGATGATATTGATCCTGCTGCTTATCCCACGCGTCAAAGGGATCGGCTTCAAGATCTTTCGCGATGGTCGAATGATCGTCGTCGGTTAAATCAAATGTAGCCGTGCGGTTCTTCGTGACAGCCACTTTGCTAGAATCGCCCTCGACCTGCACGTCGCCTTTGAAAACCGCCAGGGTGGCCGTGACGTCCGCGAAATCAATGCGAAGGTGCGCGGCATGCGTTAGCGGCAGCTTTTCATGAGCAAAGGTCAGGGTGAGCTCACTGTCCTTGGCTCCGGTGAAGTTCAGGTAGACAATTCCTTCTTGCAGATGCACGGTAGAAACTTTGCTTCCGGAATCACGCAGCGAGAGCTGCGGAAATTCAATCACCGTGTCTGGCGTGATACGCAGCGTGCTGCCGTCTTCGAATTCCACTTCTGCGCGGCCATCAGCCTTGGTTTGCAACTTGACGCCTTGGGTAATCGGTAAATTGAGAAATGCCTTTTCATAGCCCTGTCCAAGGTTGCGGTCGATCTTCACATCGCCTTGCACCTCGCTGAGCCGCACCACGCGAACCTGCGAATCAGCAAACGCCGAACTACTCAAAAACGATATGACAATAAAAAACGCGGCGGCCGCCGCGATCATTGCCAACCTGACTTTTGCGTTCGACATAGAACACCCCCGGGATCCGCCCCACTTACCCTATTAGAACATTATTCAGACTTTAGAGTTGTCAAATCTAGCACAATTTTCTACTTGCTTGCGCTTCCCCCGGCTTGCAGCAAGCGTTGGGCCCGGCCTCGCACCACGTTAATGACAGCCGGATCGTCGACAATCTTCTGCAGCACCGGAGCCACCGCCGAGATTTCGTCAAGGCCACCGCTGTGCAACATCTCTTCCATTTTTTTAAGTTCATCGTCCAAAGCGAGCTTCTGATAGCGAAGGTCGTAGCCAATGCGATGGCCAAACTCCAAAGTCGTGGCCAGGCCTTGAAAGAAGGTGGTGAGTTCCTGAACTGAAGGTACAGGGGAATAATTGTAGCTGGCGCGCGTGCTTTTCTGCGCATCTTTGTAGGTCAAGACTTTGGCGCCGGTAGACGCCAGTTTCTTGTTCTTGGTATCGATGTCCCCTTCAAAATAATGCGAGCGCCTGGCGAGATCAAAAACCCGCGTACGCGCCGCCTGCGAGACGGTGAAATCTGAATGGAAAGAATCTTCAGCATCAGATTCGGAGCTTAGTTTGCTGGCGGAGTTATAAGTAGCAGTACCGTCGTCTGCCACCGAAATGACATAGTGATCCGGTTCGGAGCCCGGGAAATCACAAGTGAAGGTGACGGTGGGAACAATAGTTTGTTGGGCCGCAGACATCAGCGCGAACACAATCACGCATACGAAAATGAAAGACCTGCCCGCAAACAGCTGGTTAAGAGCACTCGTATTTCGTAGTTGGCTAAGCGACATGTGTACAAAGAATTATGCCAAAGTACAGGCGGCTAGTAACGTGTCATGCTCGCTGGCGTTCCAGCGTAGCTGCAGTGTGTAAATGGCAAATCGCAATCGCGAGTGCATCCGCAGCGTCTGGCGGTTCGGGAATTTCAGCCAGATTCAACAGCCGCGTAACCATGTGTTGGACTTGCTGCTTCTCAGCCCTGCCGTATCCGACTACCGCAGATTTGATTGAGAGCGGTGAATATTCGGCGACCTCCAGTCCAGCAGACGACGCGGCCAGCATCGCAACTCCGCGCACCTGTCCCAGCTTGAGTGCCGACTTCACATTCACGGCATAGAACACGTCTTCGATCGCCACCCGATCAGGCCGATGCTCCACAATAATCGCGCCCAGCCGGTTGAAGATTGTCGACAACCGCGCCGCCATCGATTGGCGAGGAGAGAGTTTCACCGCGCCGCAGGTGAGGCAAATCAATTCGCCGTCGTTGCAAAGATCGACGACACCATATCCGGTGTATTCGGTGCCGCAATCAATTCCCAGAACCCGCATCAAGCAGAGTCTAGCATCACAAACTGGAGAGGTTGTTTACTTCTAGCAGCATCTTGGCCGTTCGTTTTTTTCTGATTAGTTTTGGCCTACCTTTGAACAACCTTTCCCGCTTCGAGCGAACTCAAACAGACCTCGTGCCGCTCCCGCCCGCACAAGAAAACCTCATAGAGCGGCAGATCGCGCGGCTTGACCACGTATCTGCCTTCCTCCACGGCTTTCACGTCATAATATTTGTCGAAGACAACCGGGTTCGCAGATTGAGCGCGAATCCGGAATTGCCGTGACGACGGCTCGTAGTTGGCATAGCTGAAGCAGCGACCGATGCAAGCCCGATCGAGAGCGTGTTGTAGCGGTATTACGCGCAAGGACCAGCCAGGAAAAGATCCAATTACACGCTGCCCCGCAGGCAACTGCTCTACTGCAGCATCGATGCCGTTTTCCAGCCGGTTGAGTTCTCGCGTGTCAACGTAAAGAAAACTAAAAAACACCGCCGCCAGTGCGGTCAGCGCTATCTTTTCGTGCATTCTCAGCGGCACCGCTTCGAGCAGCGCGCAGCCCACGAGCGCAGCGGCCAACGAAAGACGATCGCTTACGTAAGTAAAAGGTAATCCGTAATTCGGAAAATTAACCGCGCTGGGAATCAGTACCACGCCTGCGGCATTCAGTAGCCAAAGCTGACCAAGTACGCTAAGAATGATTTCAGCCAAGCCCCGCTGTTTAATCCATTTTCGTAGCAGCACAAACCAGATAAACAAGAGTCCCGCCAAAATAAATACATATTTCGTACCGTAAATCACTACCTGGTTCGTCCCGGTGATGAAAAATATCTGTTTCCAAGACCATCTGCACTCGTAATGGCGGATGAGAATAAAATTCGTAGCCGCAAGTGCGAGCAGCCCTAAACCTAAAAGCAGCAGCCGCTGCCGGGGCCGGATCCTTTGTGCAATCGCGATGTACGCCGCCGTGCCGAGGGCCCATACAACCGGAAACGGATGAGCGAGCCAGGCAAGCAGCAGCAGCGGAGTGATCGCAATTCGCCGCCTCCAGCTTCCGTTCCAGAAAATTGCCAGGTACCACAAACAAATCCCCATCGAGAGATAAAAATTGAAAAACCCAATTTCATAGACAAACCCGTAACTGAGCATCGCTACGCATGGCACCGCAAACCACCAATTCGTTCCTGCCGCTGCAAAAACAAACGCTAGAGCGCCCCAGGCAAAGATAAGAACCGCGGCGGACACGGCGATGCACTGCGCAGCGTCGAAACCAACATGCCGAGCCAGCCATTCCAGTTCCAGATCGAATAGTACGTTGGTTGATTGGGGCACGATCTGGAGCCCATGGACTTGTCCATGCGAGATCAGTGATGCGAGCCAAACATTGTAGACATGGCTGGAGAGATCACCCGCCTGAATCCGTGACTGCCAGAAACAAGGAATGAGAAAAAGGATGGAAAGCAGGACCATGCGGAGGACGTTATCTCGAGTGCTGGAGCCCTGTCCTCCGCGCATCGCAATCTCCTCGGCACTCAAAGCGGCGTCCGCCATCTACAAACCTCGGAGGCGATATTTCAAGCTTTGGCCTCGAACCAACCGCGAGTCTGACATTCAAGCCATCTTTCAGCGCAAGATATTTTCTGCCCGACGCCCGATCAAGGATTGGCCGCCAGATTGACTGGCTGAGCGCTGTTGCAATCGCGCAACTCCCACTTCCACTGCGCTAACGATTGCATACGACGCAAGAATGATAAGCACCGGCTCGATGGGATGACGATACGTGGGAAAAGTATGGGTAATGTAATAAACCGGCGGAAACACGATAAGTGGCACGGCATACAGCGCTGCATCAAGGCCCTTGCGCCACAGCGCCAAGCACAATCCCACCCAAGCCAGCAAGCTAATATACGGCCACGGAGTGCCCGTGGGATGACTCCAAAATTTGCTGCAACGAATGATCACCATGCGCGCATACTGAAGCGGATGATGCTCAATAAAATCCATCGCCATCTGACGCCTGCTCTCCATAAACGCAGTCTCCCCCAACCGGTTGTAGTCAGTTGGATCGCGCAAGGGAAAATCCCGCGTAAAATATCGATAAATCCCAGGCGTCGGCCTTGCTTCTCCCAGCTCCAGGCCAACCCATAATTCCAAGCCAAAATTATCGCGAAGCGGCATGACCCGATGGAAAGCCGAATAATTGCGAATTGTCCAGGGCAGCAAGGTGACAAAACAAATTGCGATTGATGCCAGCAATGGTTTGTAGTACGACCATCGGCGCCTTCGATACTTCAGGCAGAGCCACAGCCAGAAAAATGGAAACACCGCAAGAAGCGTTGTGTTGTTCAGTGCCGCAACACCCGCAAGAGCGCCGAAAAGCAGCCAGCGCCAGATCTGTAGTGACTCGGCCAACTCTAGCGCGCAGAGCATTCCAAGCATCAGCAACAACGCCGAGAGACTGCTTTCCCATAGGCGAATAGATACAACTGCCTCATACTGCCAGCATGCCCAAACCCACGCCGCGAGGATGGCAGTGCCCGCGCCAAAGTCGCGTTTTGCTATGCGCAGAATCAATACCGCGGTGAGTGCCGAAAACACCGCGTTCAGACCGTCAGCGATCCATAAAGATAGATGGCTGTAGGCCCCGGCAAATTTAAAGACTGCTGCTAAGAGAAAAGGATAAAGAGGAGGTTGTTGTGCTGTTGGCGCTATGGGAGTGTTTGGCCACGGCGCACTGAATCCGAATCCTGAAACCAATGCCCAGGCGATGTGAGCGGGTTCGTTATATCGGTAAAAACGTGTCCATTCCTGCCCCGGGAGTAGTTGAGACAACACCCGCAGCCTGGCGATGAATGCAGCCAGGAACACAACCTGAGGAGCACACATGATCCTCAATACGACCTGGGGGAAGCGCGATCTCTTCATGAATGAAAACGATTGTAACAGTGGCAATCTCGACGGTAGCGTGCGTTAGGACTTTGCGAAGAGAAAACTTAACGCCTCGGGGAAACGCTTGGCCCATTCTCCCTCGCTGTGAGTTGCGCCCGCGTCGACTTTTACGAGCAATCGTCGATTATCTAACCCTGCCCGCCGCAGGGTTCGCTCCAGTTCACGGACATCTTCCACGACCTGTCGGTCTTTATCCTCGCGCCCCGCTTCCCGCGTCCCTATTGCCAGAAAAACTTTTGCCGGCCATTGCCGCACCAAGCGGCTGAACTTCACGATTCTTCGATAGGAAATAAACAATGACGGGCTTTCGAGAAGAAGACCACCGAAGACTTCCGGGCGCTGAATAACCGTGTACAAGGAAATCAGCGCGCCCAGGGAAGAACCGCCCAAGGCAGAGTTTTCAGGACCTCGGGCGACCCGGTATCGTTCACTCACGAACGGCATCACCTCATTGATCAAAAAGTTAGGATAACGCTTGCCCAGCGGCCGCAGAATTGGAGGATTAAAAGACCGGAATGGCAAATATTCTTTTATGCGCTCGCCCTGTGCGTTGTCGATACCCACAATGATGAGCGGTACAATTACCTCCTGATGGATCAAACGATCGGCAGTTTCATCCACTTGCCATTCGACGCCGCCGAAAGCTATTGTCCGGTCAAATAGATTTTGCCCGTCATTCAAATAAAGCACCGGGTAAAGGCGAGCGCTGTTTTCAGGCGCGTCATATCGCGGAGGTAGCCACACGCGCAGCATCCGCGTGTTGCGAAATACGCGACTGCGAAATTCGTGCAGCCGGAGATCACCCGTGACAGAATCGTTCTGCGGCACGGATTGTTCTTGACTAACTTCTTCCATAACTTAGGTCGCGGGCGTCCTCACCCGTGCTGGCGCAACCAGGAATCTGCGATCAGACTAAAGCCTCAACTCCGCCGCATCGACCTCGCAGCCAAAAATGAAGAAAACCCCGTGATTAGAAAAATTAGCGACAGCGACGACAGGCACAAAATGCACCAGGTCGCCAGCACGAACTTCTCGATGTAAGTGAGATAAAGAGCGAAGCCCAGCCCCGCTGTGGAAGCAGCCAAAAGCACGAGCGGAGCTTCCGATTTTTGTCGGTAAAATGTGGCGACGGCCAGCAGAAAACCGTACCCGAGAATCCCGATAAGCGCGTCCGGCACTCCGAAAACCGTCGAGTAAACGCTGCGGTTAACGATGTCGCAGTTGAAGCTGGTCCCAAAGTCACAGTAGTTCGTCTGCGAAGTGCCGTAGTGATGTTGCAGAGATACAGAAGAGACGACGATTCCAGCCAGCGCCAGAACCGCAATCAACTGAAAAATGCGTCGTTCACTTGCCGTCATGGCAGGCTGCATCCGGTTTGATCGCCCAAAAACTGCAACTCGTGCTCGCCCTCGACTCGCGTACCATCAGCGAAGACCCACGTAGGAAACCGTTTGATACCTGCTTGCGTGCACACCGCCTGAATGCCCTGAGAACCTTTGATTCCGCATTCAATATATGGCGCGTATTGAAAAGACGAACCGAATTTTTCTTTCTGATCCTCGCAATGCGGGCACCAAAACGCACCATACATTTTGGCTTGCTTGGCGGTAAGACACTGCGCGAAAGCGTCCAGTTTCTTATTGTGCCTGCTCCAAAGGAAATAGTATGCGACCGCAAAAACTATAACGATCACTACCGCAACCATCGCATAACGCAGCCGCTCCGGATTTGACTGCAATTGGCTTTGCCCCTGCCGTTTCTGTTGCTTTTTTCTGCGCTCTTGTGACATATGGATAAATTTCTTATACCACGACCTGCAAAGCCGATGGCAGCACGTCCAAGGTTTGGCATTGTAAGGTCAACACCTCGCCGTCGATCATCACGTCCACCGGGGCATTGAGGTAGAAATCAATTCGTTTTGCCGCACGGCGCTCGGCCATAGGATGCTGAATGTGCGTGCCATCGTAGAGCGTAGGCAAGTTGCGAATCAGCCCCACCCGCCCGATCGGTCCCCAGCGCACATATTCGATCAGTCCATCATTCACGTCCGCTTTGGGCGCAATCATCATGGTTCCGCCGGTGAACTTGCTATTGCTGAAAGTCAGGAAAAGGCAGGGACGGCGGTCGATTTCGTCGCCGTCGACGCGCAAAGGAAACGGCCTGCGGCGAAGGCGAACCAGCGAGATGAAGATTGAGGATTGATACCCAAGTTCTCCCCATCCGCTGAAACGTCGCGCACGCAAGGCGGCTACGTCCGCAGCGAATCCCATGGCCAGCAGATTGATGTAGTGAAGAACTCCCTCCCCATGGCGCAATCGCAGGACATCACAGGACTGAGACCGCCGCGCAAGCAGCGCTTCGATTGCGTGTTCGACACCCCGATCTGAGAATTCGCGCAGGAACGAATTCCCGGTTCCTAAGGGGAGAAATGCGAGCGTAACTACATCGTCAGATTCACGGCGCGGAAAAAGTCCGTTGACGATCTCATAGGATGTACCATCCCCGCCTACGGCGATGAACTTGCGAAAACCGCGCGCATAGCCGTCACGCGCCATGTGGGTTGCCTGTCCGGGCCCAGTGGTTTCGACCACTTCCAACTTTATTCCGCCTGCGCGTAAACGGTCGAGCGCATCCGGAACAAGTTTTCTACACCGTCCTCCAGCCGCAGCCGGATTCACGACGGCAAGGAAAGCATCCGCGTCGCTCACAATTCAACCACGGCCGCGCGATCGAATATTTTGCGCACCTCTTCCGCCAGTGCCTCCCGCTTGATCTTCATGGACGCAGTTCGGGGAAAATCATTGCTGAAGATTAAATATCCGCCAACTCGTTTGAAGTCGGGCAGACAGCGGTTCCGCGTCACGATCTCTTCTTTTAGTGCCTCAGAAAATTCCTGGTTTGGTTCCAGGCGCAGAACGAGAACCAGCATCTCGCGGCCGAGCGTCTTAGCTGGCCAAAGATAATTCGCAGCGAAAATGCAATACTCCTTTACCGCCAGCCCCTCGAACGCAGTTTCAATATCTTCGGGATAGACATTCTTGCCGCCTTCCGTGACGATCATGTTCTTCTTACGGCCAAAAAGCTGCAGGTGCCCGTCGCCGTCAAAGCGGCCAAGGTCGCCGGTTATAAGCCATCCGTCGACGATCGTCTGCGCGGTCAATTCCGGATCATCCAGATAGTGCGACATCACAGTCTTGCCTCGCACCGCGACTTCGCCGATGCCATCTGCGTCAGGACTGAGAACACGCAGCTCAACTCCGGGAAGCGGTCGGCCGACGGTATCCGCACGAAACGGGTTCAGATCATTTAGCGTGAGCGAAGTACCCGCTTCGGTCAAGCCATATCCGTTGGCGACGGGAATGCCGAGATCATAAAAAAATTGCAGCGTCGAAGGCTCCATAAACGCGCCCCCGGTAAACATTGCCCGCAGTTCTCCGCCGAAGCCTTGATGAACCTGTCCTAAGAGTTTCCGACTCAAGCCAACCTTCGGGCGCCGGCGTGTAAGAGATTTATTCAGCGCGATCATTCGATCGAGCACGAAACGCTTGCCCCCGGACAGTTCCTCAAACTGCGCGCGCAGTCCGCGTTCCAGGTTCTTGAGAATCATCGGAACCAGCGAGACGTAGGTGATCTTGTAGCGCACAAAAGCATCGCGCACGAACTCGGGCCGCAGTGTACGGAGATGAACCACGCAAGCGCCGCACACAAATGGCCCGATGAAGCCAACCATAAAGTCAATGGCGTGATTCGTAGGCAGAATACTGAGATAGCGCACACCCGGCCAGAATGGATACCACGCAGTCAGCGCCTTGCATTGTTCCAGATAATTCTCATGCGTGAGGACGCATCCCTTGGGGCGCCCACCCGTTCCTGACGAATAAACGATGCAGGCCGTATCTTCGCGCTCTCGCATCACGAACGCGGGATCGCCTTTGCGGCGAAATTCCTCCCAGCGATACGCTCCTGCGAGATCGGCGCCGAGAGGGGCCTCGGTGACCAGTACCTTCTTGAGTTTGTGATTTTTGAACTCCGGTGCTTGTGTAATCGCGCGCCAAAGATGGTACTCAATGATCAGAAATTCGGCTTGGCAGTGCTGCAGTAATTGCACATGTTCGGCGGCAGTGAGTTTGTAATCAAGCGGCACCAGTACGCCGCCGCGATAGAAAACCGCATACGCGGAAATCAGCCACTTCGACTGATTGGTCATGATGATCGCCGCGCGGTTCCCGGCCTTGAACCCGGCGTCCTCAAGCGCACGCGCCAGGGGCAAAGCGACCTCCTTGAAATCGGAGTAGGTAAGCCGAGTTTTCTCTCGGTCCCGGTCCGCCTCAATCAGGCAAATTTCGTTCGGCCAACAGTCCAACGCATCCCGCAGCGCAGCACCGAGGCAGCTGTATTGGTCGAGATTGAGCATCAGGAAAGTGCGATCACGATTGACGCGGCAACCCGCAATTGTAAATCTTGTTGCTACAAACGTGCTTGAATGCGGTCAGCCAGCGTGCGGAAATCCGAAACTCCTTGCAACTCGTAATCCGGCAGTTCGATGCGAAAATGGTGTTCCAACCGGGTGAGCAGATCAAGCGCCTGCAAGCTGTCAATCCTAAGCGTCTTGAAAAAATCATCGTCAGGCGTGAGCTTTTCGCGCGGCACTTTGAAGTGAGTGGCCGCGAGATTCAATATCTGCTCGAGTGTTTGGTCAGATGCGGTCATAATTCAATCACTTTAACTGTCATCCTGAGCGAAGCGAGGATCTATGCAATTTATGGTGACAGCAGATGCCTAAGGCAAATACGGCTGCGCATCCTCACTCTCGGCAAACTTTCTTAGGCCAGCTTCGACTGCGGGCTGAACAAACAGTTCACAGAAAATATCGATCTCCCGCCGCAAGTCCTCATAGGGAATCGGCTTGATGAATTTTTTCGCCGCAACTGCGGTACGGCGATCAAATTTCCCCAGCTGCGCCGCCGTCGCCCTAGCCACTCGCAGCGATTCACCTTCCCCCACTACCTGACTCACTAAGCCAACCTGCTGCAGTTTCGCCGCATTAAAACTTCGCCCCGTCAGCAGCAGATCGCGAACCACCGCGTTGCCCAGATCCCGTTTCAGTCGCGGAATCCCGCCGAAGCCGGGAATCAATCCCAGCCGCAGCTCGGGAAAACAGAACCTAGTCATCTTGTCTGCGATGATGAGATCGCAAACCAGCGCCAGTTCGAATCCGCCGCCAAAAGTCACGCCATGGGTCGCAGCAATCGTGGTCAACGGCGAGGCATCGATGGTGTTCAGCACCCGGTGAATACGCTCCAGGTAGGCACGCACCCCCTCAACAGCTTTGCCCAGTTCCAGTTCCTGCGAGCGGGAAAATAGTTCACGGAGATCAGCCCCCGCGCAAAATCCGGGCTTCATCTCGCTATAAATAATTAACGCATGAGCCTTGTCGTTGAAAGTGTCGAGGTTGGCGGCGAATTGTTCCAGTTCGTCGAGCGTAAGCGAGCCTATCTCATTGCAGGGCTGGCGATGCAACGCCAACTCGACCACGCCGTCCTTCAGTGTCCACGAAATCGCCTGACCGCGAAAAGATTCCATTTAGTCAACGTTTGATCATCTAAGAAGCTTGCGTCACTAGATACATCTCTTCAATCTCATTCTTCAAACGCGCCGAAATCAAGTCTCGCTTGAGCTTTCCGTTCGCCGTCAGAAAACCGTTTTCGATCGAGAATGGTTCGGAATAAATATGAAATGCGCGTATTTGCTTGTAATGTGGCAGACTGGGATTCATTGCATCCAACGCGCTCTGAACCTGTTCGCGCGTCACAGCGCCAGTGATGATCGCCGAAAGATATCCGCGCCCATTGCCCACCAGCACCACCTGCTGCGCTGCCGGCAAATTCTGCAGAACCTCATCCTCGATCGGCTCAGGCGCAATGTTGTGGCCCGATCCCAGAATAATAAGATTCCTGATGCGTCCGATAATCCGCCAGTTCCCCGCCCCATCTACCTCGCCCTGATCGCCGGTGTGAAACCAGCCGTTGCGCAAAACTTTCGCTGTCTCCTGTGAACGGTTCCAATATCCCAGAAAAATATTCGGACCGCGTACCACGATCTCATCGTTTTGGCCCAACTTCATTTCAATCCCGTTGATCGCCCGCCCCACCCGGCCTGGTTCGACATGACCCGGCTCGTCCATAGTGCAAATGGCGGTCGTCTCGGTTAGTCCGTAAACCTGCAGCACCGGAATCCCGAGCATCATGAAATAAAGTTGCGTCTCCAAGTTAAGCGGCGCCGACCCGCAGATGAGGGCCTTGAGGTTGGAACCGATCATTTTCCTTCGGATGGTCGGAAACACCATGGCATTCGCCAACTTCAGCCACATGACATCCGCGAACCCTGCATGTCCTTCCTGCTTCCGTATCCACGCGCCTTTGGCTTGAGTGTAAATGTTTAGAACGATTCCACCAGTCTTCCAAAGCTGTTCGTCGACAGCTTTACGCATGCGTTCAAGAAGGGCAGGAACGTTGAGAAAATAATCGGGCGCAACGCCACGCATTTCGCCGGCAATTTTAGTCAAATCCGTATTAAGCGTTAGGAAACTGCCGCGCAGGAGGCACGTCAGCAGCATGATCCAGGAGCCGGCAAAACAAAACGGAAGATAATGGAAGACGCGATCCTGTCCCGGTTTGTTCTCCATCAAGGCGTCCAGACGCCCAGAGGTGCAGCCTAACATGTGCCCAACATTGCCGGCCGTAAGCACAACCCCTTTCGCTTCGCCCGAAGTGCCGGAGGTATAGATAATCGTGACCGGATCGGTGTCAGCTAGTTCTTGAGGCGCCACACTCTCGGCCACCCTTTGCGCGTTATTGGAAAACGAATCATCCAACAGTACGGCGGATGGCGCATCGGGCCAGTTCTGCATTATCGCTTCACGCAGAGCTGCATCTCCGCAACAGATCAACGCCGGACAACAGTCTTTCATCATGACCACGAGTTCTGCCGGGGCTTGCCGCGCGTATAACGGAACGGCGATCATTCCCTCAGCCATGACCGCCAAGTCCATCGCAACCCAGCGAATACTATTTGGCGCGAGTAAAACGCACCGGTCGCCCTTTTTACAGCCCTTAAGCAACAAAAACGCACGCGCCTGAGAGATCATTTCAAGCAACGCGCGACCGCTAAAGACGCAGGCGGCGTGTTGCGCATTGGCTTGTTCATTTACGACAAGGGTCTCTCCCATCAATTCAAGCTGGGCAAAGATTTTTTCCAGAAAGTTCATTTGTCAGTGAACCGTCTTGCAAACTTTAGTCGGAGGAGCATCCCGGCCACCGGACACCGCTAAGTTCATAGTGTGCGACACGCTCGGCATAGCGCGAAAGCAAAGACTGCGCTTTTCCCGTGATGACAGGGCTCTCGTAGTTTTCGCCGGCAAAGGCCCGCACAGCTGCCAGCGATTCGAACCACACCAAGGTAACGAACTTCACTTCAGTTCCCTCAGTCATTCGGAGCACTTGAAACCCACAATAACCGTGCTGTGAAAGTTCCCGCTCCAGACGCGGAAAAAGTTCGCTCTTCAAGTAAGTGTCATAAGCATCGGCGTTCGTGGTGGCTGTCCAGCCATGCCACATCCGGCAAATCACGTTGTCCCTCCTCTGATTTCAGCTATACGCCTCAGCCAAGCTATGCAGCCCCGTGCTCATCGGCGGCAGATAATCTTCCCAGCCCCACTCCCCCTTGCGCGTCGGAAATTCAGGATAGCGTTTCTGCACTTCTTCTTCGAAATACACACCCATTCGCGCCATCACTTTAAGATTTCGCACCACAGTCCGCCCGATGCCATCCGCGATTTTCTCGCCCTCCTGGCTGAGCTTGATTAACGCCGCAAAGAGCTTCGACTCCAGATCGGCATCGTCCACGTTCATCAGCAAATCCTCATGCCCTCGATCCCGCATGAGATTGCGGATACGCTCATCCATGGTGATGCCCGCCGACGGCACAAGTCCCGGCATAGAAGTCACAATGCCGTGATAGCGCGAAGATGCCATCATGTGGCACGCGCGCAGCACACTCACCAATTCATACATGTTGTAATCTTCTGAACTGAGCACGGGCACGCCGCCAAGCTTTTCTGAAATGCGGGTAGCCGGACGCGCATCCAGGCGCTCCGTCGCTGCCAGGATCACAAATACCTTCTGCTGCTTGCGGAATGCGTCGACCGCGTTCGCGATCGCCGTCAGATAACTTTCGTAAGCCCGATCGGCTGCTGGTCCCGAGTTGTGAAAATAAACCGACCGGTAGTGGCTATCCTTGTATGCTCCGGTCGCTCCGTGCAATGCGAACTTGGCTACCGAAGCCTTGACCGGCCATTCAAAAGGATTGATCGGACATACCACCAGCACGGGCGTGCTTCCATCCCATCCAACTTCGCGCAGTGCCTTCCTGCCATATTCCGCGGGATGTGGTTCAAAGGTCCAAGCCGTATCTGTGCCGAGTTCGTTGGGCACGCCAAGCTCGCGCAAGATGGTACGCGATTCTTCGTTGCGCGTAATCACCAGCGAGTTCCGGCAATAGCGGGCGCACATTTTGGCGACCAATGGATCCATGTGCCCGGCTTCGGCTCCGTAGCCAACCGAAAGTTTGTTCTGTGCCGCGGCAATGCCTAGCGATCCAATCATCATGGTGGTCAGCGCATTCGCGAACTTGCTTTTGAACATTGAGCCTTCGCATGCGACCACGCCGTGATGCTTGGGCACCTCGTCCGACAAGAAAGGAGGAAAAATATCGGGAAGATGCACCTGCGCGGTGTTCTCGAAATATCCGCGTGAGAATTTCGGAACCTGTGTCATCACGCTGAACTCGACTCGCTCCGCGCCCAGGATATGACGAAGTTGACGCAGCATCTCCTCCACGCGCACGTCCGAGCCCATGTTGCGGGTGCCATTGTATCCGGCGAACAGCAGCTTCAACTTTTCTCCCGGCTGCCAGGGTCGCCCTTTGCCCAGCATCCATGCGGCTTTCGACTTTTCGATAGAAGCACTAACCCAAGCTTCGAGCAGAAAGTCCATCATGCCGCGGAGCCTCCGACCTTTGCCGGCCAGTCTTGATACGGATAGGAAAAATTGGTTTCGCGACTGAACTTCAACAGCGGATAACTGTATTGCGAGAACGGCACAGGCTTGCGGCCCAGCTCTGAGGTGACGCGGGTATTATCGAAGACCGTGTTCCACACGAGATATGGCATAAACACCTTCATCAGCGACGCCCCGTGTGCGACCACGCCATTACGATTGGCAAGAGTATTCACGGTGCCGGAAAAAGGCCGCTCGAGCATCGGCAGGAACACTGGAGCGCGTTTCTGCTGCGCCCTCGCCAGCGCAACCGTCACCTCACGGAAAGTCTGCGAAGCCCTGCCCGACGACAAATGATAGGTATCGAACTGGGGAGTGTCTTTCTGATGCAGGGTTGCAATGGCGTCGGCCACGAAATCCACATTCACAATGTCGATCTTGTCGTTGGCTCGAAAAGGAAGCACGCGCAAACCGGCTAGAAAAACGAAAGCCTTCACCATATCGAATTGAGTGGTCTCCGGACGGCGGCTATCTCCAAGCACAATGCTGGGCCGGAATATCGTGATTGGCACTTCCGGCAAAAGCTCCCGAATCATGTGTTCGCAGAACTTTTTCGTGCGCGCATAAGGATCGTAATCCGACCGCTCCCAATCGATCGAATTGTCTTCGGTGACAACTTCGTTCTTGCGCTTCCCCGCGACAGCCACCGTGCTCACTTGGCTGAAACGGCGCAGCCCGTGATAGTGGTGCACGCGCATTGCGAGTTGCAGCACTTCCAAGGTTCCGCGCAGATTGACGTTCAGGCAACTCTTTTCGGACTTTCGATTCAGCGATGCCGCGCAATGAATCACGGAATCGCTAGTGTGAATCAATCGATCGTAATCATCGCGAGCTAGCCCGAAATGCGTATCAGTAATGTCGCCGCGAAAAACTCTGATGCGCGTTTGCAGATTCTCATAAAAACGCGGAAAGCTCATGTGCAATTGCAATGCCTGCCACAAGCGCACTTCAGCTTCGTGCGGATCGCGCGCGCGCACTAGCACATTCAGCGCGGCGCCGTGGTCTTGCAGCAGATTGGCAGCAACATGTCCGCCAATGTATCCGGTAGAGCCGGTCAGGAATATCGCCACGTTGCCCCGTTTGTGCCAGTTTTGACGGTTTCTCCGTTGCTTTCGGCTTCCGCCAATTGAAAACTTCGTGACGGACGCGCTTCCAGAGGACGCCCTTCAATGAGCGGATAAGTCCAGCGCCGCAGCGCCGGAATGTGGATATTGATCCAGTACTCCCACCAGTCGATGCCGCGCGTGTCGTAACCGAAGGCCGCACGCTCTTCCGGCACCAGCGCGAAGGCTAGCTTCTCGACATTTTCCGCCACGAAGTCGTGCTCATTCAAAAGAATGAACGGCTTGAATAGTTCGATCAGTTTTTCGACTTTTTCCAGATTACGCTGCGCCCGCGCGAGCGGAGTTTTGCGCAGCGGCAGCGGCGCAACAATACGCTGGATCGACTGAATGATCGCTTTCTGCGCCGGCGCTGACATGCGCTCATAGCGCTGCTTCGAAACTGGAATCGCATCAAAACGCAGGCGCAGCCAGCTCTCCAGACCTTCCAACGCACGATAATGCTTGCGATGGGCGAGAGAAGTGAGCTCGATCGAGCGCCGCATATCGCAGGGATTTGTAACTGAAGTTGCCAACTGATAAATCTGCGCATTCCTCCGTTCGACGACGGCGGCCGCGATTAATGTCATGCCGCGGCACACCGAGTCCACTGGGATGACGTCGAGCCGCTTGCGTTCGTTCGAAGGCAGTTGCCGGAAATACGTCCCTAATAAATACGAAAGTGAAGCAGAAGTGTTGATGCCTTCATTCCAGCCGAGGAAAGGTTTCTCCAGCGAGGTCTCGACAATCGCGGGACGCACAATCGCAATCGGCAAACCTGCGCCGTATTTGATGATCAAAGACTCCGCCAAACTTTTCGACAGCGTGTAGGTATTTGCCCAGCCCAATTCGTTGGCGCGTTTCTTCCCTGCTTCGGTTAGATAGTTGCGCAGCCAGCGTACGCGATTCTTGCGAACCTGATTCTCCAGTGCTGCGCCTTTCAAATCCTTCGAAGCATGTTCTTTTTGCAGTGCCTGACGTCGCAGTTCTTCGGTGACTTCCGCGCTTTCCGCTTTTTCGGTCGCGCGCTTCACGAATTCATGCAGCGAGCGCCACTCCACGTCAGCATCGAAATTGGCAACACCCGCCGGAGTGTAATTCGGGCGCACAGCTTCACTTACTCGTCCATCCCGCGCCCCGGCCACGTAACAGGTCGAAAGATGCAACAGTCCAGCATGATCCGAGCTGTGTACAAATTCGACGATGCTTACTGCAGCATCCACGTTCGTAGTAAGAGCGTCCCGCAGATCGGGATTAAAATCTGTTAACCCTGAACTGTTGACGATGAGATCAAGATTCTTGCGCAGAACCTGAGACATTTCAGCCGTCAAGCCAAGATCCGGCGCGGTCACATTCCCTTCCACGACTTCCACGCGCTCGCGAAGAAATCTCGCTAACCCAGCACCGTAACGCTTGTACAGAGGATCAAAGACGGGCGATTCCTCCACCATCTTTTCAAATCGCCCCAGCGCTGGATTCGACTTCTGCCGTCGAATGAGTAGGTAAATCCGTCCAATCTCCGGCAAATCCATCAACAAATTCACCAGCCACACTTTTCCGATGAAGCCGGTGACTCCGATGAGCATGATGCTCTTACCAGCGAGCGCCCGTCGAACCGAAAGCGGCCCAGACTGACGTCCATCGTAAAAGTGAACGATAGGACGCTCCAGCACCGGCAGTTGGCGCGCAGCCGGAACGACTGCCGACTGCAACTCCTCAATCCCTTGCGGCCCGGAACTCAAACCCAGATCCCGAACCAACTGTTCAGGCGCACGCTTTCCATCCGGTCCAGCGCCTGTGATCCTCGCAAAAACTCCCCGAGGGCGAATCACGGGATCGAGCAATCTTCCCGTTGCCATGCCGTCGCGAAATTCGAGTCGATTGGCAATCACCCACTTTGCGCGGAGATGCCTGGCCAGCGGAGCCATCACATGATCCAGTCCCTGGCTCACCAGCACGACTTCCGCGCCCGAATCGATCAACTCTTTCAAGCCACGCACGCCCTCAGGTTTCAATTGCGGCTTCAGCTTGTACTGAAAATATTCCTCGCCCAACAAATCCAGGCGGTCGCGGCTAACCCCGCGCAACACCGCGTGAACCACGCGGGTGGCAAAGACCCGGTGGGCTGCATACAAGAACGGACGCAGCAATGCCATCAACAACACCGAACCCCGCCGCATCCACCGTCCGATGAATGTCTGCCCGTTCCAGGTAAAGAATGCAATCGGACGCACGGTGGTCAGTTCGAGAAGGCTGCCCTCCACCCGCCAATACACCCGCGCTGCATTCCTACCGTCGGAATTATGATTTGACTGTTTCAAGTTCTGCTTTGTACCCGAGACAAAGGCGTACGAGCCGTTTTACTTGCTGTGCGAAGATTACCTATTGTAAACAATAGCTGCAAAAGGACGAAGCTTAAGTGTCTTTGACGCGACGTAAAGCGCTTTGCGATTTCACTTTATGCAACTTATTGTTCAGCAGCAGATACGCAAGATTAAGCTTGATTAACTATCTGAGTAAACCTATCCATGTCAATGTTTCCGCCAGAGACGATTGCCACGATTTCTCCCGAGCCCGCGCGACCAGAGAGAGCCGCAGCCACGGCGCAAGCCGCCGCACCCTCGGCTATCACACGATTTCGTTCGGCCAAGAGTTTCAGCCCCTTTGCGGCCTCGGCCAGAGTTACAACCAGCGAGCTATCAAGCAGATGCCGCGCTTGCTCAAACATGTTGGGAAACACCATTTTGCTGCCAATGCCATCAACGAATGATGGCGTGTACTCCACGGTTCGCGGTTCACCAGCCGCGAGTGATGCAGCCAGCGGCGCCGCGGTTTCGATTTCAGCCGCGTAGATTCGAACGTGGGGCGCCCGCGCTCGCAAAACCGCCGCGATGCCGCATGACAACCCTCCTCCGCCCCAAGGAATTACGACTGCATCAAGATCAGGCAGGTCTTCCAACAATTCCAACCCGATTGTCCCATTGCCTGCCATTACGTCTGGATCGTCGAAGGCATGGATAAAAGTGGCTTCGACTCCGGGATAGGATCGAGTCTCAAAAGTCTGCCACCAATCGGCAAAGGGAACTTTGATAACTCGCCCTCCCATGCGTTCCACCGCGGCAACCTTAGTCGCGGGGGCTGTCTCCGGAGCCACAATGGTTGCGCGAATTCCCATTCGCCTCGCGCAAAACGCCACTCCCTGCGCCATATTGCCGGCGGATGCAGTAAGCACTCCCCGTTCCAATTGCTCCCGCGGGGTCCGCGCCATCACGTTCGCCGCGCCACGAATCTTGAATGATCCAATGGGCTGTAAGTTTTCCAGCTTCAGATACAGTTCGACCGGCGCGTCAGCGTTGCATCGAACCAGTGGGGATCGCAGAGCGACCGGAGAAATGTTCCGACGAGCTTCTTCCACTTGCGCAAGGCTAATTGACATATTTTTCATCTTATTCGAGCGCAACTCTATTTCGGACCACGTGTTGCGACATCGCATTTCAGCAATTTCACCTAATCACAATATCCCACGCCGCTACAGGAGTAAGTAATCGGGCGTACAGGCTGCACTCGATAGACCATCCCGCCTTTGGACTTTAAGCTTTCGTGTATGAAATCGACACTTCGCGGCGTGCGACCTGGATTGAAATCGATACTTGAAAGGAAGACTCTGGTGAAAAGTGATACGGCGATGACAGCAACAGTTCCTCTGACTTCGGACTTGGTTAAGCGCGCTCAAGAAGGCGATTCGGAGGCGTTCGCAGCTCTTTTTCACGCGCACAAAGCCCGTATTTATTCCGTCTGTTTACGCATGACCAATAACGCCGCGGAGGCGGAAGACCTTACTCAGGACGCATTCTTGCAAGTGTTTCGCAAGATCAGCAGCTTCCGTGGAGACTCAGCGTTCTCCACTTGGTTGCATCGAATTTCCGTGAACACAGTTCTCATGCACTTCCGCAAAAAGTCGCTTAGTCAAGTTTCGCTCGACGAACCCTACAGCAACGAGGACGGGAGCAAGATGCGCCGCGAATTCGGCACGCGCGATACGGACCTTACCGGTTGCGTCGACCGTATCTCACTGGCTCGCGCCATGACAGAACTTCCTCCCGGATACCGGTCAATTTTCCTGCTTCATGAAGTCGAAGGCTATGAGCACAAAGAGATCGCGGAGATGCTTGGTTGCTCAGTAGGAAATTCAAAATCTCAGCTGCACAAAGCCAAGCTGCGAATTCGCGAGTTGCTGGCCCGTTCTGTGGAAGAGCGAGAGGCCCAGGGGCACACTCGGAGCAAGAAACGTGCATCCGCAGTGCGCGCTTTGGCACGGCGCACAGAGTCATCGAACTGGAGCATGCCAGACGATATGCTTATGCCGCCGGTGGCAATTGTGCCCGAATTGAGGCCGTCAATCTGATTTTGACGACGGGACGATCCGGAATTGCTATTCCTCGGGTGGAGTGGATAGTGCGCTCGCGCTCTGGATGCCAGTGGCGATTTCAGGAATGATGCCCAACGTTCTGTAGATCGGGCGCACGTGTTCTCGAATCGTACTTAGTTGCGATGCGAACCACGCTGCGCCCGCAATGCATACTGCACCGCTAATCATCACGGTTCCCGGAGCGCCGATCTGATGCGCCAATCCTCCGGCCAATAAACTTCCAAAGGGCGCCATTCCCAGAAATGCCATGGAATAGAAACTCATCACCCGCCCACGCTTATCGTCTTCCACAATGGTCTGCAATACTGTGTTGCTGCCCGCCATCTGAATCATCATCGATCCGCCCACGAACAGCATGAGCACAAGAGAGAGCCACAAGTGGCGAGATAAGCCGAAAGCAATCAGCCCGATTCCAAACCCTGCGGAGGCCGAAGGAATTATGCGTCCGAGGCCAAGCACGCTTTTTCTCGTCGCCAGGAACATTGCACCGGCTAAAGCTCCCACGCCCGACGCACCCATCAGGAAGCCCAATGTGTGCGGACCTCCATGCAACACCTGGCCGGCAAAAATGGGCATAAGCACCGTGTATTGCATTCCTATAAGACTGACTAAGGCCAACAACAAAAGAATCGAGCGGATGGGCACGAAATGAGTAACGTAGCTCCAGCCCTCTTTTAGTTCAAGCCAAACCGGTTTGCTGATCTTGCGCTCCTCGACTGGGCGGATTTTCATTGCCAGCAGAGAAGCAATGACCGCGAGATAGCTGAAGCCATCGATCAGGAAGCAATAGCCTTCACCCACCGCGGCAATAATCACCCCAGCGATCGATGGTCCGAGAAGCCGGGCCGCGTTGACCATCGAAGAGTTCAGCGCGATGGCGTTGCCCAGGTCAGCACGGTCCTCGACCATCTCGATGACAAATGCCTGCCGGGCGGGCATATCAATGGCATTTATGACGCCCTGCGCCAGCCCCAACCAGATCACCTCTCGAATGGTGATGATCCCAGCCAGCGCCAGCCAAGCCAGAGCGAACGATTGCAGCATGGAAAGAATTTGGGTAACGATCAACGTATGATGACGATTCCAACGGTCAATCCACACACCCGCAAACGGCGCGAGAAAAAAAGTGGGTATCCGCGATGCGAACCCTACGATGCCCAACAGCCATGCTGAACCGGTCAACCGGTAAACCAGCCAACTGATAGCAACCTGCGTCATCCAAGTACCGATCAGCGATACCGACTGGCCAGTGAAAAAGAGACGATAATTTCGCGACCGCAGAGCGCGAAGAGCAAATTTCCAGCTCGATGCTACTTCGCCCTTACCACGGATAGAGTTGGGTCGCAGATTACCCGATTGCAGTTCCGGCATAAATTGAAAAACTGGCAACTGAACATAGATGCTATCGCACAAGCGAGAGAATTCGAGTCCGGCGCAGGTAAAGACGTTGTTACGGCGACCCGCCAGGCCTGCAATGCAGTGTGGGGAAAACAGCAGGCGGCTATGCTCTCCTGCAACGACACTTTTCGTTTTTTAAGAATGATGTTCGTGCTCATGCTGCCGCTGTTTTTCCACATACGAAAGGCTAAGAAGGGCAAAGCGGTGATGGCGCACTGAAGTTGACTTCCGGCAATGATTTACTGCGCAGTGATTTGGTCCTTGATCTTGTCGTACTCTTGCTGAGATACGATCTTGCGCCGGACTAATTCCGTGGCGCTGCTATATGGGCGTCCGTCGATAATGCGCTCTGCTCCCTCGGCGCTCATTCCCGGTAAACTTTGCAGTTGATCTTTGCTGGCTTTATTGATGTCCAGGGGTTGGTTGCGATTCCATCCCTCTTTCACGCCGTCGGCGACTGCTTTCGCGTCCTTTTTAATCTCAGACGTGGCTTGCGCAGTTCTTTCCCGCACTTCATCAGGACTCGAGTTTTGCGTATTGCATCCTGCCAGAAGCAGGGGCATCAGGACGATGAGTGCAGCAGTTATTTTCACCACTCTACGATGCGAGCGAAATCTCTGAGGTTGGTTCCCGTCTAAGCCAATGGAGGCCGGGCGTAGCCCGCTAGACGTCTCTTTCGTCTAGAGGAACTACTCGAAATCCCTAACCCCGTTCAGGCTCTGATGTCCATACGATTCGCCTGTTATTACGAGGCTGAATTCTTTCGTCCCGTCCGAGCGTAATACTGAAATTGACTTGCAGTCGTCGACAATCCAATCAGCCCCGGCATCCCTGAGTTCCTGTTCCGGGGAAGTTGTTCTGCATGCGATGACTCGAGCGCCAGCCGCCTTGCCCCCGCGAATTCCGGCGGGAGCATCTTCCACAACGACACAATCCTTCGCTGTTACCCCCAATAATGCGGCGCCTTTCAGATAAGGCTCGGGGTCAGGCTTTCCGTTCTTAACGTCGTCGCACGTGACTAAACGTAGAGGAATCGGCAGCCCCGCCGCACGCAGTCGGGTTGTTCCTAACTGACGTGTGCATGACGTCACAATCGTCCATCGCTCCGGCGGAAGAGCTTCCAGTAATTCTCTCGCTCCGGGCAACGGGACTACTCCATTCAAATCCGCAATCTCGCCACTTTCCACAACCCGGTTCTCGGCCTCATGATCGCCGTGCGGAAGATACTCACGTATGGTCGAAATACTCGGACGCCCGTGGGCTACGCGCACGACCTCGGCGGGGTCAAAGCCATGCGCCATCGCCCACCGTGTCCAAACGCGAATGACGGCAGGAGTGGAGTCGACCAGCACGCCGTCCAAGTCAAAGAGCAGCGCACCACACGTGATTTCAGTCATCCATCCAACAATAGCAAAAGAATTTGAGCGAAGACTACTGAGGTTCCTGCGTGAGCTCGGGATTCGGCATCGGTCCCGATTCCAGCTCCTGATGCCGTTTTTCACGTGCTGCATTCGACAATTGGGTAAACGTCTGCATCTCGGCTTTGGCATCTCGCTCGCGCCCTAAATGCTGAAGAAGTTGTCCTCGCAAGTAGTGAATGCCGGGGCTGTCAGGATCGAGCTTAAGGGCTGTGTCAGCCTCGCTCAGCGCTTCCCCATATTTTTTCTCGCGCTGATAAACGCGCGCGAGCTGAAAGTGAGAGCTGGCCAATTGCGGATCGAGCCGCAGTGCCTTGCGAAAAGCCTTTTCCGCTGCCTGATCCTGCTGCTGCAGGTAGTACACTTCACCCAGTTGATCGTAGTCATAACTGACATCGGGCTCGATGGCGACGTCCCTGAGAAATTCCGCTTTAGCCTGATCCAGATCTTGCTTCTTCAGATAAGCCATCCCGAGATTGAAGTGCACAAACGGAAGAGCCGCATCGCCTTTGGCCGCCAGCCCGAGCTCAGAGATGGCGTGGTCATACTCTTCGCGGTTGAGGTAGGCTTTGCCCATCAAGAGATGGAACTCGGGCGAGTTTTGCCCGATCTCAAGTAAGTGGCTGAGAGCTCGCTCCTCCACTTGCGAATTACCCGCTTTGTTAGCCGCGATGCCCAGCACATAGAGATAGTTCAATCGTCCTGAAGCCTGCGACCAGAGCGGCTCCAGCGTGCTTGCTGCGTCCCCGTAACGCTCAACGAAGAAGTAGCACAACCCGAGCAAATAGCGCGCCTGAAAAGAGTCCGACGCATCGTGCACTACAGACTCGAATGGAGGAATCGCTTTGCGAAAATCGTTCTGCCGGTAATAAACCAATCCAATATTCAGTCTTACTCCCGCCATCTCTGGCGCCAGGCGCTGTGCTTTGTGCAACATTTCCAATGCCTGCATCCACTGTTTTCGCCGCATACTGATCACGCCGAGGTTCGCGTACGCACCTGCAACCTGCGGATTGATCGCCAAGACAGCCCGAAAAGCATGATCAGCGTCATCCAGATTGCCCTTCTTAAGCGCAGCTTCACCCTGCTGAAACAGTTTCTGCGGATCAGCATTCTCTGCCGTGGAGGCTGTTTGCGATTTCTGCGTTTGCGCAAGGCCAGCCTGGCAGCCAGCGAATAGCAGGAAAACCGCCAAAAATCGCAAGCTAGAACTTGACACTGATTTCACTCTCTGATGTAGTGTCCGCCAGCAGCGGCATGGATTCAAGGCACTGTTAATGCGCTCAACGGACGAAAAGCTCGACCTGAAAAGTTCAACGGTCACGATACGCGACGTCGCCAAACATAGCGGCTTCTCGTCAACCACTGTCTCGATCGTCCTGAACAATGCTCCCCTGGCGCGATACATCCCCGCCGTCACGAAAAAGCGAATTGAACGCGCCGCCAAGAAACTGGGATATCGCCCCAACCTGTTTGCACGTTCCCTTCGCAGCAAGCGCAGTCACACAGTCGGAGTGATGGTGTTCGACATGACCGACCCCTACTGCACTCTGGTCCTGCGCGGCATTGAGAATACGCTCTACCAGTCTTCTTACCTTCCCATTCTTACCGACGTGCATAACGAGCGCGGCCGCTTTGAGCGTTATCTCGAAATGCTGCTGGACCGTCGTGTCGAGGCGCTTATTGTATTGGCGAACTGGCTTTTCGTGGATATTGACGTTCTGGCAGACCTTGAAAAAAGCAGCATCCCCACTGCAATGATCGGACGCGAACTGCGCAATGATTCCATCAGCTCTGTGATGGTCGACAACGAACTCGGTGCTCACGCCGCTCTCGAACATCTTCACTCGCTGGGACACCGCAAGATAGCTTTCATTCGTGGGCCAAAAACTTTGTCCGACAGCGCGCCGCGCTGGAAAGGAATCCGCTCTTTCGCGAAATCCAGCGGTTTGGAACTCGATCCCCGGCTGGTTGTAGATCTTCCCGAATCCCGTGACCCGATTTCAAGTTTTGAAGCGGGCTACAAGCTAACCGAGGATCTGATCAAACACAAGCATCACTTTACCGCGCTAATGGCCTTCGACGACATGACCGCATTCGGAGCCATACGCGCTCTGGCGAAAGCCGGCCTGCGAGTTCCGGAACATTGTTCGGTTATCGGTTTCGACGACGTCGCCGCTTCCAGTTTGTACACGCCATCGCTGACCACCGTGCGCCAGCCGATGGAAGCTATGGGTGAGATGGCGGTCAGCATCATTGTCGATGGAATCAATGCGGTGCAGGAAAAACGTGAAGTCAAAGCCGTGCACCGCAAGCTGGCCCCAGAGCTAGCGGTACGGGAATCGACCCGGAACGTTCATTGATCTTCAGTCCTTTGCGAGCGTATTTGCGCCATCTTTTTACTTGACAGTTAACTGACCCTACATCACTATTAACACGTTTTAATAAAGCCAGATTTGATGATTTGTTGAAATAAGGAATTAGTGGGAAGCGCCACAATGACCCGGTTTTCAGGGGTGAAACCTGGGTCGATTTCCGTCGAACTTTACATATCAGGGAGTTGATGATGAAATCCCGTCTCCTGTGGTTTTCTCTCCTCGTGTTCTCGACATGCGTTCCTGCCGCGCTCGTCGCGCAGGACACAGCTTCGATCACCGGCACAGTGACTGACGCATCGGGCGCAGCGATCGCCAACGCCCAGGTTACGGTCATTAGCACCGAACACGGGATAACGCGCAGCACGGCCACAAACGGCAGCGGCGACTACCTCTTCGCCGCGCTTCCCATCGGTTCCTACAATCTCTCCGTCAGCGAAACGGGATTCAAGAAATACGAAGCTCAGGGCGTGATCCTAAGAGTTGCAGAAAAGACTCGCGTCAACGTCGTGCTGCAAGTAGGCGCCGTTAACACCGAAGTTATCGTACAGGGTCAGGAAGTCGCCCAAGTCGAAACTCAATCCTCTGATCTCGGCGGTACGGTCACCGGCAAAGAAATTACGCAACTGGAATTGAACGGCCGCAACTTCACACAACTTATAACGCTAGTACCGGGCGTAAGCAATCAGACAGGGCAGGATGAAGCAGGCGTCGGCGTTTCGGGAAATGTTTCTTTCAGCGTAAACGGCGGCCGCACCGAATATAACAACTGGGAAATGGACGGTGGCGACGCCATGGACAATGGCAGCAACACGACGCTCAACGTCTACCCCAGCATTGATGCCATCGCTGAATTCAAGGTGCTGACCTCGAACTACGGCGCGCAATACGGGCGCAACGGATCAGGCACAGTTGAAGTTGAAACCAAGTCCGGCACCAGCCACTTCCACGGCGATCTGTACGAATTCGTCCGCAACGACTTTTTCAACGCCACGCCTGAATTCCAGACTTCTCCCCCAGCGTACAAGAAAAACGATTTCGGATTCACTATCGGCGGCCCGGTATTCATTCCCGGACACTACAACACCAGCAAACAGAAAACGTTTTTCTTCTGGTCTGAAGAGTGGCGGCGCGACATTGTGCCGGCAACAAGCTTTTTTAGCGTGACCACGGTTCCCACGCTAGCTGAAAGATCTGGGAATTTCAGCGATGTTTGCCCTGCCGCGCCAAACTCACCGGTCGATACAACAAATTTTCCGAATTGTCCGGTCAATCCCCAATCAGGTGCTTATTTCCCGGGCAATCAAGTCCCAATCGGCAATCCCACAGTTGTTAACGGCCTGCTGGCACTCATTCCCACGCCAAATTCAGGACCGAACAACTGGTTCGCAACTCCATCCTTACCCACTCACTGGCGGGAAGAACTTTTCCGGGTCGATCAGAACATTAGCGATAAGGTCCGCGCCACTTTTCGCTACATCCATGACTCCTGGAACCAGGACTATCCTGTTCCCCTCTGGACCAATGGCGTTACCTTCCCCACGATTCAAACCAATTTTAACGGTCCTGGCGTCAGCATGGTCGCGCGCGTCACAGCTACAGCGTCGCCGACCTTGCTGAATGAATTCGTTGCCAGCTACACCACCGACCACATCACCACCAGCCTGATCGGGCCGTGGCAGCGCCCCGCAGGCTTCCCCCCGATCGGAATCTACAACAACGGCTTTGGCGGCAAGATTACTGGCATTATGTTGACTGGAGGCCAATATAATTTCGCGGAAGACCCGGGGTATGTTCCGAATGGCCCTCTAAATTCCAATCCCACATTCACGTTCCGCGATAACGTTACCAAGATTATCGGTGCGCATAACCTGCAGTTCGGCATCTACACGGTGCTGGCCCACAAGAACGAAATTCCGCAGCCGACGTATGGCGTGAACGGCCAGTTGCAGTTTAGTACCAGCAGTTCGGTCACGACCGGGAATGCCTTTGCCGATCTGCTTCTGGGAAACGTCGGTACCTTCACCCAGGAGCAAGCTGCACTCAAGATGCACGAGCAATACAACATCTTTGAGCCCTTCATTCAGGATGATTGGCATGCCACTCCACGCCTGACCTTAAACGTCGGGTTGAGGATGAGCTTTTTCGGAACCTATTCCGAAAAAAATAATCTGGCCTGGAATTTCGATCCCGCCCACTATGTTCCCGGCGCCAGCAGCATAGACCCAAACACGGGGTTGGTAATCGGAAATCCATTCAACGGATGGGTAGACTGCGGCGTCACCCCCGGAGTTCCTTCCGGCTGCATGGCCAATCACTGGTGGAATCCCGCTCCGCGCTTGGGTTTTGCGTATGATCCGCTGGGCGACGGTAAATGGGCCATCCGTGGCGGCTATGGCATTTTCTTCGAGCACACGAATGGCAATGAGGCTAATACCGAGTCTCTGGAGCAATACAACATCAACACGCAGACTGCCAGCGTCGTAAATATAGCGGGATATAGCAACCTGAATTCCGGTCTCCTCGGGGGCGGAACCCCTCCGCTGAATTTCGTATCGATTCCAAATAAAGCCACTTGGCCCTACATGCAACAGTGGCATCTCGATGTGCAGCACGATCTAGGCAAGAACACGGTCGCGACCGTCTCTTACGTCGGCAGCGCCGGAGTGCATCTCACCCGCTCGTATGAATACAACCAAATGCATGCGGTTCCGGCCAGCCAAAATCCCTATGCGCCTGGTCAGCCAATCAATACGTCATTCGACTGCAGTTGGGGTCCGGGCAACGCTCAACCCAACGTAGTGGTTGACGCATACGGCGTTCCCACCAATGCCGTAACGTCATTCGGCACTCCGGTTCCCTACAGTGCTCCCGGTGCCAACGGCCTTCCTTCTGGAGCCGCAGTCAATCTGTTCGTCGCTTGCGGCAACAATGCCGCTCCGTTTTTACCTTATGCGGGAATCGGAAGCATCACTCGGAAGGATCTGACCGGATCATCGAATTACAATGCGCTGCAGACTTCTTTGCGCCACAGTATTGGCGGGCTGCAGCTGAACGCAGCGTACACTTATAGCCACTCGATTGACGACTCTTCCGACTACAACGACTCAGGCTTCGTCGACACCTACGCTCTCAATGCTTACCGCGCTAGTTCTAACTTCGATGAGCGACACATCATTAACATTGGCTACGTTTACGATCTGCCGTTTTTAAAGGGCAAAAGTCTCGCCGACCGGCTCCTGGGAGGATGGCAGTGGTCCGGTATCACAGACATTGAAAGCGGTACGCCTTTCAGCGTTTATAACGCGGGCGGCGGAAACATTCCCAGCGACAATGCCGGAGTTAACAATACATTTGCGACGGCTGCCTCATATCCCGACATAGTAGGCAATCCGGGCATCGGCATACCTGCACTTCCGCCCGGCAATCCGCCTCTGCTCTACAATCCGGCGGCGTTTGTCGCTCCCACCGGACTCACTTTCGGTGACGCCGGCAGAAACATCCTGCGCAATCCATGGCGCACAAACTTCGATATGGCGCTGCTGAAGCACTTCGCTGTTACCGAATCAAAATACTTCGAATTCCGCGCCGAAGCCTTCAACGTATTCAACCACCGCGAGTATTCGTGGCTCGGCGGTGACGCTGGCTCAGCCGCAGACAATGCGAATGGAACCGGACTCACCACTGCGAACGCTGTAGGCTGCTATGGCGGGGCCAACAATTCCGCCGGCGACCCAAGCTGTCTTGGAAACGGATTGCTGCAGCCGAACTCAGCGCATAACCCACGCATCTTACAGCTGGCGCTGAAATTCATTTTCTAGGGAATATGCGAAGTAGGTCCTCCGTCCTGGCCTCGCATGAGGCCAGGATTTTTCCCCAGTAAGGTTGGAAGAGTTCACCCGACCTGCGCGTGCTGGCGCGACGAACTTATCGCTGCGAGCGCGTGCTCGAGATCGGCAATCAGGTCATCTGCATTTTCGATTCCCACTGACAGACGTATCAACTGTTCTGTCACACCCATCTTCTGCCGCTGATCGGGTGAAATCATGGCATGCGACGTCAGCACGGGAATAGACACCAAAGAATCGACTCCGCCCAAGCTGGGCGCCAACGTGAAAAGACGCAGCGCTTCGGTCATGCGTTTCGCATCTTCGCCCGTACCTTCGACCTCAAAGCTCAGCATTCCTCCGCCGCCGCTCATCTGCTCCATCGCAACCGCACGCTGCGGATGCCCCTCAAGAAACGGATAATGCACGTGCCGCACCTTCGAATGTCGAGCCAGAAATTCTGCGATACGCAAAGCGCTCTCATTCTGGCGCTGCACGCGCACTGCGAGCGTCTTGATACCACGCAGCAGCAACCAAGCAGCATGCGGATCCATTACCCCGCCTAAGGTCGTTCGGGTTTGACGAATCCTGTCGATCAAATCCTGGCGTCCAGCAACAATGCCGGAGATGAGATCGGAGTGCCCGCCAAAATACTTCGTTCCGGAATGCATGATGAGATCAATGCCAAATTCCACCGGGCGCTGGTTAATCGGCGTAGCGAAAGTGCTGTCAATCATACTGATGAGCCCATGCTTCTTCGCCAGAGCCGCGGTCTTATGTAAATCGACAATTCGCACCGTGGGGTTGGTCGGTGACTCCAAATACAAAATCTTGGTGTTGGGTCGGATTGCGTGCTCGTGCTGCTCGTACTCGACAGTATCGACAAGAGTGGTTTCAATCCCCAGTTTCGGCAGCCATTGGGTAAAAAACTTTGAGGCCCCGCCGTAAATGTCACGCTGGGCCACAACGTGATCACCGCTTTTCAGCAGGGCGAGAATTGAAGTTGTAATTGCTCCCATGCCAGAGGCAAACAGCAAAGCTGCATCAGCACCTTCGAGTTTCGCAATCGTTGATTCGACGACGGTGTGCGTCGGATTGCCGTAGCGCGTGTAAAACATGTCAGTGTCAGTCGCACGCACCTGCTGATCGTTGTCGGTAACCTCGAAAGTCGATGTTTGATAGATAGGCGTGGCCAGCGGACCGTTTTTCTTATCAAGATTGGCGCCGCCGCGTACGGCCTCGGTTTCTGGACGGTGTTGATGCTTTTTCATGAACGCTCCAACTCGAAATCGCAATATCAGACTATAGTTCGCAGGGAAGTGGCGCAAGAGAGTCACTATCCGCAAGAATTCAGGCCTGCCGTTATAATTTCAACACATGGAAACCGGCCTAAAAAATCGAGTCGCGATAGTTGCCGCATCCAGCCAGGGGATCGGCCAAGCCACGGCAGAAGCCTTCGCTGCTGAGGGATGCCATATCGCGATGTGCGCCCGTAACCCTCGAACGCTTCAAGCGGCGGCTGAGCACATCCGGGAACAGCATCGCGCCGAAGTTTTTGCTCAGGCTCTGGACGTAACTGATGCAAAAGCAATACGTCACTTTGTCGAGGCAGTGGTTGCGAAATTCGGCGGCGTAGACATCTGTGTCACCAACGCAGGAGGCCCACCGGCAAAAGGATTTCTTGCAGCCACCATCGAAGAATGGCGGAGCGCCGTGGACGCGAATTTTATGAGCACAGTTTATTTCGCTCGCGAAGTGATTCCCCACATGCAGCGCCGCCATTGGGGCAGAATTATTACCATCACCTCAATCACCACCAAACAACCGGTGGCCGACCTGGTACTTTCCAATGCCGTGCGCGCCGCGGTTGTCGGTCTGGTAAAAAGTTTAGCCAACGAATTCGGCAAAGATGGCATACTCGTAAACAACGTAGGCCCCGGCTACACGGCTACGGATCGTCTGAAAGAGTTGGCGAAAGCCCGATCTGCGGCGTTGGGCAAGAGCGAAAAAGAAATCGCGGAAGGCTGGAGTGCTGACGCACCGGTGAAGCGTCTAGGCGAGCCCCGCGAGATTGCGGACGCAATCGTTTGGCTGGCCTCGGAGCGTGCATCCTACGTGACGGGACAAACCGTGTTAGTAGATGGCGGCCTATACAAAGGCTTGTAGCAGTGTAGGCGCGGGCGTCATCGCCCGTGCGGCACGTACGATGTCGGCTCAAAGAGGAAATAAATGCGACCATTAGCGTCTCGAATGGCAGTGATGACCGGTGAAGGCGCGCTCTCCGTTTACGCGCGCGCCAAGGAACTGGAGCGCGAAGGCCGCTCGATCATTCACCTCGAACTCGGAGAGCCAGACTTTCATCCCTCCGCGTCCGTGAATCAAGCGCTCAAACGAGCCGTAGACGATGGCAAAGACCGCTACTGCGCGGTTGCCGGAGTCCTGCCGCTCCGAGAAGCGATCGCTAGTTATCTTCACGGCACGCGAAACTTGGAAATCTCTCCGGCAAACATCGTGATCGCCCCCGGCTGCAAAATTGCCCTGTTCATGGCAATGATGGCGCTAACTGATCCTGGCGATGAAGTGTTGTATCCCGAGCCTGGTTTTCCTGGATATGCATCTATCACTCTCGGGCTCGGCGGCGTTCCCGTGCCGTTCACGCTCTCAGAACGCAATCATTTTCAGCCTGACCTAGACGAAATCGCTGCGAAAATTACGCCTCGCACCAAATGCCTGATCACCAACTCTCCCGGCAATCCGACCGGCACTGTATACACCGACGAAGTGCAGCGCCGCCTGGCGGAACTCGCGGTGGAAAATGATTTGCTCGTACTCTCCGACGAAATTTACGCGCGAATCATTTATGGCGGCCAGTACGTCTCACTTATGAACTACCCAGGAATGGAGGAGCGCACGCTCATCATTGACGGCTTCTCGAAAAGTTTTGCCATGACTGGATGGCGCCTTGGATACACCGTCGCTCCGCCCCGCATCGTTCCGGCTCTGCAGATGCTCGCCGTCAACAGCTATACATGTGTTGCGGAATTCAGCCAGTATGGCGCGATTGAGGCATTGCAAGATCGCGAGGGATCTACCCCGCGCATGGTTCGCGAATTCGCCAAACGACGCGAGCACTTCACTCATGATCTCAACCGTGTTCCGGGATTCCGCTGCTCATCACCTGAAGGCGCGTTCTACGCGTGGGTGAACATTACAGAGACCGGCTTCAGCGCCGAAGATCTCTGCAGAATCATGCTGGAAGAAGCGGGAGTGGCGGCCATCCCCGGTGCAGCGTTTGGGAGCGCGGGCGCAGATTTCATCCGCTTCTCGTTTGCATCCTCGACGGCAACACTGCAGGAGGCAGTCAAGCGCATCATGCGCGTATCCACCACCTGGCAAGGAACCGCAGCCGCGAAATAGTAAGTTCGCAATACTCGCGATAATAAATGGAGAGAGGTGCACAAATGGCAAAGACGGCACAGGCAAAACGTGTTACTCCAATATCCAAAACGACGAAAGTAGCCGGAGCCAAGGGCGAACTAAAGCACATTCCCTGGAATTCGATCCCGCTTGAAGATCTGAATCCGTTGCTGCAACGCCAGTTTGTTGTTGGGCAAGATCTGATGGTGGCGCGGGTACTGCTGAAAAAGGGCTGCGTTGTGCCCGAACACAGCCACCACAACGAGCAAATAACTTATATCCTCGAAGGCGCGTTGAAATTTTGGATCGACGGTAAAGAAATAGTTGTGAACGCCGGCGAGGTGCTCACCATCCCTCCCCACATGCCGCACAAAGCAGAAGCGCTCAAGGATACGGTAGACCTCGACGTTTTCAATCCTCCCCGCGCTGACTGGATTCAAAAAACCGATCAGTATCTGCGGGGCGGGAAGTAAATGCGCGGGATCATCTTCCGCAGATTCCAAACAGGATGACCAACCGTAAATCGAGCGACCCCGGTTCCGTTCAAACATCGCAACTGCGATGCATCGGTTGCAGCGTGGTATGCGAGAAAGCGGAACAGAATTTTCGCTGCGCCAATTGCGGCGACTTGCTCGAAATCGTCTATCCCGATTGGAACTCAACCAGGCTGGACGGCGTCGCGCTCAGAACACTCTGGCGCCAGCGGCGCACCTCCGGGCTTCCAGTTGACGAGAGCGGCGTCTGGCGTTTTCGTGAATTGCTGCCGCGTTTCGACTGGCAAGAAATTATCACGCTGCGCGAAGGCAACACTCCGCTTTATGAAATGCCTTCGTGCGCTCGTATCGCCGGCCTGCAGCAACTCTACGCCAAGCATCAGGGAATGAATCCGACGGGATCATTCAAGGACACGGGCATGACCGTGGCTGCTTCCGCCGCCCGCCGTGAGGGGCTCCGTTGGGTAGCTTGCGCCTCCACCGGGAACACTTCGGCATCCATGGCGGCGTACGCCGCTCGTGGCGGAATGCGCAGCCTGGTGCTGATTCCGGAGGGAAAAGTCTCGTGGGGTAAGCTTTCTCAGGCACTCGATTACGGCGCCCTGACCTGCCAGTTGAAAACCGATTTCGATGGCTGCATGCGTCTGCTGAACGAAGTCGTGCGGCGCTTGCCAGTGTATTTGCTGAACTCAGTGAACCCGTATCGCTTGGAAGGGCAGAAAACAGCGGCGATCGAACTCATGGAGCAATTCGATTGGCAGCCGCCCGATCACATAATTGTGCCGGGTGGAAACCTGGGAAATTCTTCGGCTCTTGGCAAGGCATTTCTGGAAATGAAACAACTCGGTTTCTTTTCTTCCGTGCCGAAGATTTCCATTATTCAGGCTGCAGGCGCGAATCCATTAGTGCGAATGATGCGCGAAAATGGCGGCAAGAAGTTGATCCCGGTTCAAGCTGAAACGGCGGCAAGCGCCATTCGCATAGGCAGTCCCGCCTCGTGGAAAAAAGCGGTTCGAGTGCTGGAAGCCACGGGAGGAGCGGTCGAACAAGTCAGCGAAGTGGAGATCGCTTTGGCCAAAGCCGAAATTGGTTCAGATGGCGTTGGCTGCGAACCAGCATCTGCAGTAACGCTTGCCGGGCTCAAGAAACTGGTGAAGCAAGGGTTCGTGAAGTCGAGTGAAAGCGTTGTCTTGATCTTGACCGGGCACCTGCTGAAAGATCCAGAGTTCACCCTGAAGTTTCATCGCGGCGATCTCTTTGCCGGAACTGCAACTGAAACGGAAGCTGATATTCTTAAATCGCAGCAACGCGCACCCATCGCACTCGATGCCACAGTAGATGCAATTATTCAAATCTTGAGAAAAGCAGACGACCGGCTGGAGACATAGCAAGCTACGTCTATACAACAGTACGTTGCTCGCAATGCCTTATCTGCATGATCGACCACAAAAGGAAAAACCGAACACGGTCATTTGAGATTTCCCTTCCCGCCACCTCCGCGAATCTGGGACCGGCCTTCGACGCGGCCGCTCTGGCCTTCGCTTTGTTTCTGAGAGTCCGCGCGAAAACCGCAACCGAATTTTCGGTGATAGCGCGCGGCCGCGACCCTGAAATTTGCTCACAAGTCGAGAACCATCTCATTCTCACAACTTACCGTGAAATATTGCAGACCGAGAAAAAACCTGCACAGCCGCTCGCGCTCCGCATCAACAACCAAATTCCTATTGGCAAAGGATGCGGATCGTCCGCCGCCGCGCGGCTCGCCGGAATCGCTCTCGCAGTTCACTTCGGCCGCTTGCGTTGGACTGACAGCCGCATCGTTTACGAAGCATCCCGCCGCGAGCATCATCCGGACAACGCCGCCGCCTGTTGGATGGGTGGTTTAGCCATAGCCCGAATTTCCGCCGGCGGCGAAATGCAAATGGCGGATTTGCGACCGAAAGGAAAATGGCCGCTTTTATTCGCTGTTCCGACTGAAAGCCTTGCGACCGAGGAAGCGCGCCGTGTTCTTCCCAATATGTATTCGCGTGCCGACACCGTTACCAACATTCAGAATTCGATGCTGTTGTTGGCGGCCTTTCTTCAGGGACAAAAAGACCTGCTTGCCTCGGCGCTGGAGGATCGCATTCATCAGCCTTATCGCGCATCTTTGTGCCCCCTGCTGCCCGCATTACAAAGACTGGCAGGGACTCGCGGAATATTGGGCAGTGCTTTGAGCGGTGCTGGACCTTCGGTGTTGGTCTTCCTGGACCCGAAATGTAACACCAAGCAAACGACGGCGCGAATCCGCCAATGCCTGCACGCACAAGGACTCGATCCCGAACTGATTCAGACCGAGATCACAACGCGAGGAGCAGGCTTACGGATACGCTGAGCTCAACTCTGGCTGAACGTTATTTCTCTCGGCTGGGTACGTCAGGCGGACTCGGGATGCTCAACAAGTACTGCTGAAAACTCAGGTCAGGTTGGATGGCAAAACGCTCGGGATAGGAGTATAGCGCCCTGAGAAAACTGTCTATTTCCTGCTGCTGCGATGTTCCCTTAGGGTACTGCACATCAATAGCGTGGTACTTCTTGGTCTTCATTTACTTCTCCTGCATCGGGCGAGATTGCATGGCCACCCGCACAACTGTATTGCGACCTACTCCACCTCATCCAAGGTCTAGGCTGCTCGCAATTTGTCCTGCGAAGAGGAAATCAGATTATTTTGCAGTCATAGGTGTGTAAATAGCACCTTCGTGCTATCTCATGGCAAAGGTATAAAATCGGCTGCCGTTGCGAACTCCAGCACCCCGCCTTGGGAAAATCTAGCGGCTGGCAGGCGGAATGATTCCATTCAATCGCAAATACTCCACCATTTGACCGTAGTGATCGAAGCAGTGTCCCACAATTAACGTCGCCATTCCTAGTCGCGTGGTCATCCCAGAGCCGAATGGGCTCTTAATCGGGTTCAGCAGATTTGCTTCATTAATGGTCGCCGTTGCTTTGTGAATATAGGCAAATGAATCCTTGAGAAATTTCATTATGTCCGCCTTGGTCTTCACTGTATCCGGCCCATTCTCGCCGCCCGGATCGACCGGCGGTTTTTCGTCGAGAATGGCCGCGCCCACCATGTAATTAACTGCGGCGACGTGTTTCACTTGCTCTGCAAAGGTACGCACGCCTTTAAATTCGCCGTTTGTAGGAGCAAAGGAATATTTATCTTCCGGCATGGCATCCGCAGCCGAAACGAATTCGCTCTCCACACCGCTAACGGCATGATCTAGAACCTGAGCGACAGTACAGCGTTCAGCCGGTTTAGTGTCTTGCGCAAGCGCCGCACTGCCGCCGAGTAGAAGCATCAATGCACAAATCCACTTCATTGTTTTCACGAGTGTCTCCTTCACATGCGCACAGCTCGCACAACTATCGCCTGCGCTCTAAGCAAGTCTTGTCAGAAGTTGCTCGAATAGCCTCGCACATTGCCAACCCGATCACAAGTGATTGCAGCACGACCGGGAGCCCGAACGAATAAGTTCACGCTGAGAACAAAAATGACTTGTCATCCCGAACAACGAGTGGGAGTTGGGTGTTTGCCAGCAGCGTCCTTACCATTAGCGTAGGATAGTCTTTCGCGGCTGAGCGGCATGGCAGCGTAGATGTTTCACTTAGCCGCCACGTTTTCCGCTGAAACGTAATTCCCAAACGGCCATTCCCTGCGACGCCATGCGCGGAAAAGATATATGGCCACGCCACTGATCAGAATCAGCAGCGCATAGCGAATCTGGCTCATCGAGTTCGTACGCGAGATCAGCACAAACAAAAATCCGGCCGAAGCCACCAACGCAGGGAGCGGATAAAGCCACATGCGAAACGGCCGCGGCAAATCGGGACGCCGAATGCGCAGCACGATCACCCCAATTGCTTGCACCAGGAATTGCAAGACAATTCGAATTACGACGAGCCCGGCAATCACATCCGCCAGGGATAAGAAACAAAATAAGCCCGCAACTGCGGCCAAGGCGAGCAGTGACACGTAAGGAAATCGCCCCTTCGGATGCAAGCGAGCGAAGGCCTTGAAATAATTTCCGTCCAGAGCGGCGGCGTAAGGCACGCGCGAATATCCCAGCAGCAGCGAAAAAATCGAGGCGAATGCCGCCCACATCACCAGCCCAGTAGCGAGGTTCGCAGCCCACGGACCATAGATCTTCTGCATGAAAATAGAGACCACATACAAACCGCGATTGTCTTGACCCGACTGTATTTCGCGCCACGGCACAACGCCCAGAATAGTGACATTCATCACTACATAAAGACAGGCCACCAGAAAAATCGAAAGTAAAATCGCCCGCGGTATAGTCCTACCCGGGTCCTTCACTTCGTCGCCGAGAAACGCGACGTTGTAATATCCCCAATAATCGTAGGTCGCGATCAGCATGGCCGAACCCAATCCCAGAAAGAAATTACGCGATAACGTGAACGCGCCCTGAGGAAAACTGAAAGCTTGCGCGGCGTTGAAGTGAGTAACTCCCGCGCCAATGATCCAGAAAATAATTGCGAGCACGCCCGCCAACAACAGTTTCGAGATCCAGCCAATGCTCGTGATCTTGCGATACAAAAGCGCAGTTGCCAGCGCCAACATTCCGATGGCGACGAACGTTGCACCGGAAACCAGCCAATGCAATTGCAACCTGCCCAACAACGGCAACGGCACGCTCCAGTGCCGGGCGATGAATTGTTTCTCCAAGCCAGGCCAAAAGTACGATGCGTAGCCAGCTAAGCCAATCGATCCCGACGCGATTGAAAGTGGCGCGCTGAAAGAAAGTTGCCACACAAAAAGAAAAGAAACCAGCCGTCCCAGGCGATTCGGTCCGTAAATCTCGCGCAGATACCCGTACGAACCGCCCGAATGTGGCATGGCCGCGCCCAACTCCGCCCAAACCAGTCCATCGCACATGGCAAAGATGGCGCCTAAAATCCATCCCAGCATGGCCTGCGGCCCACCCATTGCGCTCACTATCAGTGGAATGGTGATGAACGGGCCTACGCCGATCATGTCGATCATGTTGAGCGCGGTCGCGCTACCGAGTCCCACCCCACGAATCAGTTGCGGAGAATTCTGATCGGGCTGTGGGGGTGGCGTCATTCGCCGTAGGTTTCTGCTGAATATTACTGACGATCGAAATCTAAATCACTGCTTGTCGTGCCCGGCACTCAACAAGTTCACATAGAGTCGTATGGCGCCGGGAACGCCCGCCGGCAGTTGCCGGAAGAACGCGTACCCTGTGTAGATGTACGCTCCCTTGCCGTATTGCGCGCGCAACAAACCGCCCTTTTGTGGCTGCTCTCCAGGGTCGTTCGACGCCAGCAGCGGCGTGTAGCGGCTGTCCCACTGATCCATGAAATACAATCCGCGCTCTTGTACCCAGCCGTCGAAATCATGTTGCGTAATTTGATTCGGGTAATGAAAGACGCTGTCTTCGGGAGCCAGAATCGTGACCGGAGCCTCTTCAACCGTTACTCGCGCCCGGCTCAGTTCAGCGGGATAAGGCGTGAATTTACCTTTATTGAAATCAGCCGGACTGGTTTCGTATTGCACGACCAGCGTTCCGCCGTTATAAACAAAATCCAACAACTTCTTATTGTTGACCGCGAGATACTTCTGCGTATCGTAAGCGCGGATTCCCAGAACGATTGTCTGATACCGGCTCAGGTCTTCGCTTGCGATTGTGTCCGCGGAAATTAAAGTAACCTTCATTCCGATTTGCTTAAGCACCGTCGGAATGTCATCGCCCGCGCCCATAATGTAACCGACGTTTAAATCCGCAGGCACTTTCACATCGACGATGCTGATGCGTTGCAGCGCCGGCTGATAATAATAAAAGCTGGCAAGATCTTCGCGCGTGACCAAACTATAACCTTCGCTGTAATCGATCCCTCCCGACTCTAGGCTCGCGCGGATATTCGCTCGCCCCTCCTTCAAACTGGCGGGAAATATTTTGAACTCGACTTCTTGCTTTTCCCCGCGCCGGTGAAACTCCAGAGCCGCTTGCGCTGGCTCTACCTTCCACCCAACGGGAAATTCCAGATGCAACGTTCCTTGCTTCGCGCCGGATAAATTGCTCGACACCCCGACTTTCACCACGAATTCCCCATCTTTGTCGGTAGGAATTACCTGTTGTCCCGGTTCCAGCATGACCGAAAACGCAGGAACAATCGCGAGCGTTCGCTTCTGTTCCACGCCCTTATCATCCAAAAATTGCGCGACTACAGGAGTTGAGATCCCAGTCCTGGGGCCTTCTGAGGCGCCAATTTTATGTTCTCCCCCAACGAAACTTAAATCGAATCCGGAGCGCTCAGGATGATACTGCACCGTCGCGTGAAATGGAGGCGGAGGAAACGGCAAAGTAACGTAACGTTCATCGTCGATGATATTGATGCTTTCAGTTTCAGGGTCATCGCGATGCCAATAAGGACGCGTGTACACGTGGTCGTTAGCGGCGTCGGCAGGAATTTGTACCACAAAGTTTGCATACTGATCCTGGCCTGCAGCGGCTACCGAAGCCAGTTGCGCATCAATTTGTTTTACCCATGCTTGCGGAGCTTCGAGTCGCATTCGATCCAGCACTAGTTTGTACTTCGAGCCGTTATGAAATTTCACCCTAATGAGAAATTTCTGACCCGGAGAAACGGTCGTCAACGCTTCTTGCTCGCTCGGCAATTTCGTGCCTGTGTCTCGCGGAGGAGCCACGGTGGCCTCGATTGAAACGCCTAACGCCAGGTTGATGGCTCGCTGCAACTGCTGCTGTTTCTCGCGAAGCCTGTCTAACAAATCCTCTTTGACTGGCGAATTAATCGGGGTAGTGTCGAGGTGGCTCACGAGCGAATCCATTTCTTGCAGCGCGGCGAACAGTGTTCCTGCGGCCGCACTCATTTCTTTCTCGCTTCGCCGGCGTGCATCCTCGATTCGGTTGGCAATTTCTACTAAGCCCGGCTGCAGCCACGGCGCCTTAGATTCTTCGGCCCCCAATCGCCCCGCGAGCCCCGGCAAACTGGTATCAATTCCATCAAAGAAATCCTGCTCGTGACCATCTTTGTCGGTGGTCGCTGGCAAAACCGAATCCACTAATTTGTAATACGTGTAGCGCGGACCAGAATCAATCGACCAGGCGCCTGCCCCTTGCGAAAGCTGGTGCTGCAAGCCTTCCATGGCAAATTGGACGTACGACATACCCAACCGTGGATTTGGTTCGCCGGTATTCAGCCTTACAGTGTAGTTTTCCGCGGGACAAGTCTGCGCCCCAAAGCCGCACACATTTCCGATATAAAGTTTTTTCGCCTGCCATGGCAGCAGACCTTCTTTGATCTGCTCCGGAAATCGATTCGGATCAGCGGCCGCGCGAAAAGCCTCGCGCGTAAGAATCGACGAAGCCTGATGATGGCCATGTCCGTCGCGATCCGTGCCAGAAAAACGAGCGACTAAAACGTCAGGCCGGAAAGTGCGTATCACTCGGACCATATCCCCGAGCGGAATGTCGTGACCCTGCCACTTCTGAAAAGTCTCCGCCGCATTCTTGGAAAACCCGAAATCAGCAACCCGGGTGAAGCGCTGCTCCACGCCGTAATAGCGGTCCGCTGCCAGTAATTCCAGCGTGCGCAAAACGCCGAGCACATCGAACAAATTACTGCCTATTTTGTTCTGCCCGCCTTCGCCGCGGTTCAGCGTCAACAAGAGAACGCTCGCACCTTTGCCCCGCGACTCCAGCGTCAGCATGCCACCATCCTCATCATCAGGATGGGCCACGGTTTGCATCAGCCGCGCCGTCGTCCGCAACCGCAGCAGCGTTTCCTGCAGCCCTGCCGCACCGGTGTCTTGCGGCAAGGGATCGCTAAACTGAGATGCGGTCGAATCCTGTTTCGTAGGGGATTCTGCAAACCAGCCAACGATCAGCAGCAGAATTGGAAGGAGAAAAAGAAAGTTTTTCGGGAAACGAAAGCTAACTTTTTGCCGCCAGGCCCCACGGGGTTCATCTGCCATAGATAGAAGATTAAGTTTCTCGCGGAGAAGAGCCAATATTTTTCCTGATAATCGAAATGGAGGCCGCGCGTCCTCGCCCGGCTGGAAGGGCGAGATGCCCGTCCCCGAAAGGCTAGGAATAAACGAGCCAGGCCGCACTCACTAACAATCCTACCTGATTCACTGCGGCTGCGGGTTGCGTACGCTTTCCTGGCACTGATGGGCGGCGGTTAGTACAGCATCAAAATCTTTGCTACTGCGCAGCTTCGCCAGCAACGGATCTGATAGCAAGGCAGAATAAGAACAGTAATTTTGCTCCACTGCGGCATTGATCATGTGCAGAGCAATGTCAGGCTTGCCGCAGAACGCCATAATCGTCCCTTCGTAATACCATGGCTCAGGATCAGGCTCCGACAGCACGGAAGCCTCCACGAAAGCGGTGGTTCTGTCCAGTTCAGAAGGAGGCCGCATCCCCAGGCACGCCTCAAGCAGATCGCGATGATAATGCGCGGCGGGTGATACTTTTTTCACGCTCTCTCGCGCCTCAGCCAGCTTTCCCTCGCGCAACAGGACCGACATGGTTGCAGAAGCGGCCCACTCCGAGCCAGCATCCAGACGAATAAAATCCATCGCCCGTTGCGTCTGCCCCAACTCCATAAACGCCCACGCACACGACCGGAACTGGTAATTTCCCGGAGACAACTCCAGCGCCGTATCGCACTCGCGCGCCGACTCCTCTTGCATCCCCGCATATCGCAGGACAAATGACATTGTGAAATGTGCCTGACCGCTCTCCGGACGGCTCTTCAACAGAGCTTGCGCGGCCGCGTACGCCTTGGTTAGCTCGCCTCGCTCCACACGGTTTGCGATCAGTTGGCCGGCAGCCACGACGCGATTGGGATCAAGCGCCAGCGCCCGCTCCGAGGCAGTGTTCGAAAGCTGGAACATCTTCTCGCCGCCATTTGAATAGTCGGCGTCATAGTAAGCGCGCACTCCGAGTTCTTCCCACGCCGGAGCGTAATTTGAATCGACATCCACAACGTGTTGCAGCACTGCGATAGCATCCTTGTTAGGTCCGGCGTCATGCGGCAATGCGAGGCTGTGCAGATAAAGGTCGTACGCTTCCTGATTTTTAGGGCGAGTGCTCGTATCCAAAAAGCTGCCAGCCGCTCCAAGAACGGGCAGCAACCCCCGACGCAATTGAGTCGCCAGCTGCGCTTGCAAAGCGAGTAGGTCTTCGCTCGATGTGGTGAAGTTCGTCTCCCACAACATGCGGTTAGTTTTGGTCTCTGTGTCTTCCAGCGTCACCAGGAGATGGTCGCCTTGTCGCAAGAAATGGCCGGTCACGACGCTACCCACGTGCAGTTCGCGGCCCACTTTTTGCGGATCAACGTCTGCACCCGCATATTTTCGGGTCACACCCGAGGGACGCACATCAAGGCTGCGGCTGTGGGTGAGTACGTTGTCAATCTCATCGGCCAGCGCGAAGCGCAGATAATCAACGCTAAAATCGCCATTCATATTTTGCAGCGGAAGCACGGCAATAGCGTTTCCCCCTGGATTAACGGCGGTAGCGCGATGTTTAAACCACCACGCGCCTACCGCGGCTAGCACTGCGGCTAAAAGCCCAGCCATTCCCAGCAACAGATATTTCTGCCACGCACTCGAAGTCTCGAAAGCATTCGTGGCGACGCGTAAAGGCGCTTCCCGCGATTTCGTCTTAACCTGTCCCGATTCTGTCTGCTTCTTCAGACGCTGCAGATCGGCCTTCATCTGGGCCGCGCTCGCATAGCGCTTGTCGCGATCCTTCTCCATCGCCTTCCCGATGATGCCCTCGATCTGCGGCGGCAGAGCCGCGTTTAGCGACCGTGGCGGAACCGGCTTCCGATGCAACATCGCATCCAAGGTGGTCACCACGTTCGTTCCCTGAAATGGTTTCTTGCCGGTCGCCATTTCGTACAGCACCACCCCAAACGAAAACAAATCGCTGCGTGGATCAAGTTCTTCGCTGCGCGCCTGTTCCGGCGACATATAAACCGCAGTCCCAGGAACCACTCCAACCGCGGTCAGCGAATCCTCATACGGAGTATCTTCGTCCGCGGCCACGCCCTGGTCGCGTGAAAGCTTGGCCAAGCCAAAATCGAGAATTTTTACCTGACCAGAATGAGTGATAAACAAATTGGCAGGCTTGATGTCACGATGAATGATGCCCTTGGCATGAAACGCCTCCAGCGCCTCCGCCACCTGCACCGCCACGTCAAGCAGTTCTTCGAATTCCAGCGGCTTCCCGTGAATGCGCTGCTTCAGGCTCTCCCCTTCCAACTTCTCCATCACAATGAAGGGATGTCCGCCGTTGTCCTCAATGTCATGAATGGTGCAAACGTTCGGATGGTTTAAGCGCGACGCGGCTCGAGCCTCGCGCTCAAAGCGGTCAAGAGATTTGCGATCGCCCAGCAGATTGTCGGGAACGAACTTCAAGGCAACGTGACGGCCAAGGCGCACGTCTTCGGCTTCGTAAACGACCCCCATACCACCGCCGCCAATCTTTCCCAGAATTCGATAGTGGGAAACGGTCTGGCCGATCATGGGCGACGCTGCCATTCGCGCTAATGTTAGGCCGCCCCGACGACGAGGTCAACCATGGCGTGGGGGATAGCTATAGAAGGCCTGACCCACGCTTTACCCTAATAAATCCAGCTTGACTTTGCCGGGGCTGAGCGTATCGTGGTTCCGTTCAGCGGGTTCATTCCAGGCTCTATTGAGTTGGCTTTCCCCAGCGAATGACGACTCGATTGATCGGACGTTCAGTTGACATTCCCAAGCCAAGGAGGCCACCATGGCCGCAACTCCAATTCCAATTCCAGAATTGCAACTCGAAACAACAAAGGGTCCTGAAGAAACTGTTGTACGTTGCATCGGAAGGATCACATCGACCAGTTCGGCTATGCTCCAGACTTCAGTGCGAAATCTCATCCCGGAAAACAAGCGCGTCGTGCTGGATTTGACCGATGTCAGTTACATGGATAGTTCCGGCCTCGGTGCGATCGTAGGCATTTACTTGTCCGCAAGAAGGCAACAACGCGAACTGAAGCTCATCAATTTGAACCAGCGGGTGAAGGAACTGTTCCGAATCACGAATATGGCAAAGATATTCGAAGGACACGAAGACATGTTGGGGATGACCCCGGACTAGCAGGCAGGACCTGGACCACTCGCTGACTTTGTTCTGAATGCGTCGCCACAAAAGCTGCTGCCTCACTCGTCGCGCTGTTCGATGAGTGGGGCAGCCTCGTACATATCCCTGCCTTGGGCGGGCCAACTCCCTACGTAGGTGAAGGTCACTGAGCTGTCATTTTTGCCAGTTGGCACACCAGGCGAACTTCCCTAACCTCTCCTTGATCCCGGCGTGCTCACCAATTATTGAGACTGCCCTTTAAACATTCAGAGGAGACACTGATGCAAAAGAAAAGTATCAAACCGGTCGTGATTGTCGCCTGCTTATTGTTCTTGTGCAACATATCGATGTTGGCTCAGGAGTCCTCGAAGCCCGCGAGCGTTTCCGTGGCGGGCGCACCACCAACTAACATTAAGGACCAGGACATCGAGATGCTACGGGCGGATTTACGCTCGCAGCGCAAACAGATCATGGCGCAAAACATGACTCTCACCGCCGACGAGGCCACCAAGTTCTGGCCTATCTTTGACCAGTACCGGAAGGAAGCTATCAAGCCCAATGACCAACGCTGGGCGGTAATCAAGGACTATGCAACCAACTATGACAGCATGACCGATGCGCAGGCGCAGGAATACATCAGGAAAGAAACCGAGGTTGACCAGCAACTGCTCGCATTGCGTATGAAGTATGTTCCAGTGTTTGAGAAAGCTATCTCACCTAAGAAGACTGCTTTGTGGTACCAGATCGATCGCCGCATCGACGTCCTGATCAACTTGCAGTTTTCTGCGCTGATTCCAATGGTCGATACCAGCAAATAAGGGGAACCGGCCCACTCGCTGCGATTAAAAACTTCCGTTCATGCGTCACAAAACCAGCTGTCCCACTCGTCGCGGTGATCGACGAGTGGGCACCGCATCAATAAAACATAACGAGCAGGGCCACGTCGCGAATAGCGAAAGACGTCGGGCTTCGTTAGGGCGCGATGGAGAAAACCGTGCCGTCGTTGTACGCACCGCCATTGGCTGTTAGACCGTAGTATAGATTGCGCGCTTTGTCGAAAGTGAGGCGGCCGTTAGGATTGGCGCCATCAGGACCGGTGAAGCTGTGCAGAATTTTTTCCGTCCATGTGCCGTTGGCGTTGGGGATCAACTCGAAGACAACGCCGCATCCGACAGCACCGGGGTTATCGCATAACGCCAAGTAGTCATTGGATGGAGTTGTGCCATAAAGATTGCCCGCGGCATCAAGGATCACGCCGGAGGTCGGGAAGAATCCATCTTTTCCATTGAGGGCAAAGTTATGCAGCACTTTCTCTGTCCAACCGCCCTTCTTGGGCATCAACTCGAAAATGGTTCCACAACCGGCCATGCCTTCCATGTTGCACTGCTGTTTGCCGCCGGTTAATGTCGAACCATAAATATTGCCGTGGCTGTCGAAGATCACACTGGTGGAGGGACCAGCTCCATCTGGCCCGGTGAAGCTATGCAACACCTTTTCGGACCACACGCCTGCTTTTAAAGCAAGTTCAAAGACAGTACCGTTGTTAGAAGCGCCGCCTCCAAAGGTCGTGCCATACAGATTGCCTGCGGCGTCGGAGATAAGATTTGAAGCGGGATTCTGTCCGTCGGGCCCGCTGAATTTATGCAGCACCTTATAAGTCCATTTGCCGTCTGTGCCCGGAATCAATTCGAAGACAAGGCCGCAACCAACATTGGGGCATGCCGAGTTGAAATTGCCGCCAGTCGCAGCCATCCCGAAGAGATCGCCGGCGTGGTCCACGAGGAGAGTAGAAACCGGTTGAGCCCCGGTGCTGTCAAAGTTGAAGCTGTGTAGTATTTCTTCCGTCCAGCCGCCGCCCGCTTTGGGCGTGAGCTTAAATGCCGTGCCGTAACCAAAAGTACCGCCCTGGACGGTCGTCCCATAAAGACTGCCATCACGGCCGGACACCAGCCCAGCTTCGAGATTGTTACCGGTCTTCGAATCTTGCTGGCCGTTAAAGGAAAAAATCACCTGCTCCGCCAGGTCCCCGTCCTTCTGGGGCAACAATTCATACGCCGTACCTCCGCCCTCAGCGCCCCATCCCGAAGCGGTACCATAGAAATTGCCATCGGCGCCGAGGATTAGCTCGCCGAAGGGCACCGCTCCGCCATTTCCCTTATCGTTGAAGTCATGGACTACTTTTTCGCGACTGCCGGCTAAGGCGCTGACGCAAAGCAAACTCACGGTCACGATCGTCAAGGCCGTTTTCGCGACGACGGCCAGGTTTTTACCTCTCATATGCGAGCCTCCCAGCTTAGATCTCAGCCAAAAGCTAATTATCGAAAGATTCGAGATCTCCCGAATTCATCCGCCCGGTTCCAGCAAGTCGGCAACCCGCTGCGCACCGCGGACACCAAGACAGCGTGGATTTTTCGATGCTAAAGGGCGGGCGGGGTTGCCGAGTGGAGGCTAGTGGCCGCTTTTTTCTTTCTTGTCTTTCTTGGTTTTCAAGCTGACAGAGACCTGTAGAACTGCGCCATCTATGGGATCGGTTTCGAACACGGCCTTGCTGGTGTAACGCGGAGTGTCTATGCGGTATTTGAAGACGCTGTACCACTGCACGACATCGGTGTCATAAGGTGCGCCGTACTTGGCCTGCACGTCCGCAGCGGTGTAGCTGCGGTCAGCGAAGGTGAGCATGAAATAGACCTCTGGGTGGTTTTCACTTTTGACAGCCGCGATTTCCGCGAACGGAAACGGTTTGCGCGTCAATGTGTAGTCCACGATTGCTTTCTGGTGCCTATGTGAAATGCCTTCCAGTACGATCTCATCGATCTTCTTGCTCACTTGTTCCTCTGAGCTGTCATTCTTTGCGGGACACGGATTCTTACCTGGACTGCACTGCCGGACCTCGTTCGCAACATACACGCGAAGCACTTTACAGTTTTCCAGCACTGCCTTGACGCCTTGCTCGCCGGGCAGATCGGCTGCCACGAAAAGATAAGGCACCATTTCTCGCCAGTCGAAATCGTCGGCAGAGAACTGAGCTTGAGCATTGCCGGGAGGTTGTTTGTCAGCGTCCGATGCCTGCGAAGACAACAGGATCAAAAAGGAGAGCAACAACGACAGCGCCGTAACGATAGTTGCCGGCTTCATTCTGTGGGAGTGGCTAAGATCATAACAGCCCAAGAGCTTTGTTCCAGTCTCACCCTTTATAAAATCCGGCCGACGATCCGACCCATTGCATGTTTTTGTTGTGGTCGACGCCCATCATTAGTCCGCGTCCCATGCGGACTATGGTCATTACTGGCAGCAACTCGTCGAGCCAGATGTACATGATGCGGATCTCTGCTTTAGTCCCGCCGAGTGGTGTTTCAATTACTGGCTCGAAGTGCATGCGTTCCTGCAAAATGTACTGCGAGCGCTTTCCTTTGGGGATATTCGCCAGATCTTCTTTCTTAGGATTAAGAATCACGCCCAGCCCAGCGAAGGAAAAGAGCGGTTTGATCACATAATTTTCCAGATCCTGAGGCAATGGCTCCACGCGATCGAGGAAGGATGTTTTTGGCACACACTCGTGACGCAAGTAAGGAAGGGAAAACTTGCTCATGCGGAAATACCAGTTCGGATGTCCAGCCCATTCGACATTAAGATCATCAGTAAAGTTGAAAGAAAGCTTGAGCTTTTTTCGCACTAACTCATCGACGATTGCGCGATTGTAAATGCGCCGGATCGGAGTACGCCTGCCCTGGCTTTCATAAAACAGCTCGTTGCCACGTTTCTCGATGTCAGCAATCGAAACAGTCGCGATGCCGAGCAGTTTTTCGGTTAGCAGAAAATCCGGGAATGTCTTTTGGTGTGCGGGATCGATCTCCATCAGAATTACATTCTGCGGGTCTTGATCGCCAACAATTGCACGCCGCAACAGCTTTTTATATCCTTCCCAATCCAACCCGCTCAGCAGATACTGCAAATTCTCGTCGAGTTCGAAGACCTCCATATAGGTTTGCGAGAGCATGGCTTGATACGCATACAGCGATGGGAAGCCCTGCAACTCAACTAACTTGGGCTGAATCTTGCCAGCAGCGTCACGGACCAACCCAAAATCCACCTGAATGAACATAGGATGCGGCGCTTCGCGGGGAACATTGAATTCGGAGGGGATGGCCTCGAATGAAGCCTTGCGATATTCCAGACCGCCCAATTGGCGGATCAACTCCTCGCCGCATTGAGACATCTGGTCGAGCAGCGGCTTAGGAAAAAAACAAGGCGTCTCGGAAAGCTGGAACTTCACCGGGGTACCGCAGCGCTCTTCCATCAACTTCAGAAAAGTTTGATACTTTTCCGGCGTGAAGTTCGCGTTGAACTGCTGTCGCAAGGCGGGAATCATGGTTTCTCGATGCAACCCTCAGCGCAGTAACTGGTGGGGAGCGACCTCTTACGCTTCCAGCAAGAACTTCCCGTCCCGCATGATCTGCTCTTCGTCGACCCAAATATCGAACTTCCTGCCCACTACGTCGATGTGCGTACCCGAATACCACTCCGCTCCGGTGTGTGCGCCATAGGGATTGCCGAACGCGATGTGGACCCCGGGATATTTTTCGTCCTGAAGAATCTGGCCAATCACATCTTTCAATTCAATATTGGTGCCAATAGCAAATTCGCCCACGCGATCGCTGTTCTCATCTGTGTGAGTGTAGCTCCAGAAATCGCGCTCGAGGTCTGGATTGGTGGAATGAGCTTCGACCACACGATTTTTGCTCACCCGAATGGTTAGCGGATGTTCCCAGAGGCCTCCGTATTTTGCACAAAGATAATCGCCGACAACTCCGTCAATCACAAATGTGCCATTCACTTCGCCCGGGGTCGTAAAAACTTCTCCGCCCGGCAGGTTGCCCCATTTGTCCGGGCTGATAATTCCGCTGGTTTTCACCCAGCGATAATTTGGATTCAAATCCGCAACGAGATCAGTTCCGGCGGGAGTTTTGGCTCGAACCTGTTTCGCGCGTCGCAACAACTCGACCACCTTCACGCTAATGTGGTCGACTTTGAGAAAGTCCGCCCGCATTCCCTCAAGCATGATTTGACGGTTGATATTCACCATGTGAGCGTGGCGAATCCGGCGGCGGTTCACGACGTCCGTCATCTGCATGCGCGAGCGCAGTTCATTGGTCTGCGCCTGCACCGCAAAAATGCTGACCTGGCTGGTTTCAAGATCTTCGACAATCTCTCGCGGCAAATCGCCCAGTGGCCGCGACGCCAAATCTTCGAGAACCCACGCGTAGTAGGGAGCGCCCGCAGCTTCCAGTTCATGGACGATGCTGGCCGCGATTTCCTTCGTAGCCTCGTCGGTGATGACCGTCACTTTCTCACCGGGCTGCACCCGCAAACATACCTTTACCGCGTTGCGGGCGCCGGGAGTTAGTTCTGGGTCGAAAGGAATCGTATTAAACTTGCGGTTGGCTTCACTGACGGGAACGTTCATTACCCTGCTTTTCTAGCGGAAGCGGCGATCGGCAAATCGGTCACGCCCACTTCCGTCTCTTCAATAATGTAATCGACCACTTTTTTCAGATCGTTAGTTTCCTCAAATACGCGCAACTGGCGGTCCGCTCCAGTCCCCATTTCCAGGATTTTATGGACGTAATTCAATTCCTCGCGGGAATCCAGTTCATCCACGACATCGTCCACGAAATCGAGATATTCCAGGATCAACTCGCGCGCGGAAACTTCCTGCTGCTTGCCAAAATCAACCAACTTGCCCTCCAGGCCGTAACGCGAAGCACGCCATTTATTCTCCATCACCAAAGCGCGACGATAAAGCCGAAATCCCGTATTCGCCGCATGGAGCTTGTACAGCTTGGCGACGGTTGCTTGGATGAGGGCAGCCAGCGCAATGGTTTCATCCACACGCATGGGAATATCACAGACCCGGAATTCCAGCGTGTTGAAAAATGGATGCGGGCGAATATCCCACCAGATCTTTTTCGCGTTGTCGATGCAATTGGTTTTGATCAGCAGCTTGATGAAATTCTCGTATTCGCCCCAGCTGGGGAAATAATCAGGAATGTTAGTGCGAGGGAACTTGTCGAAAACCTTGCACCGGTAAGACTTCAATCCTGTATTCATGCCCAGCCAGAAAGGCGAATTGGTGGAAAGCGCCAGAATGTGCGGCAGAAAATAGCGCGCGTGGTTCATCAACTGAATGGCCGTCTCGCGATCTTCAACCCCGATGTGAACATGCAAACCGAAAATCAGATTCGCTCGCGCCACCAATTGCATATCTTCGACAATGTTCTTGTAACGCTCGTCGGGCGTAATCTCCTGCACCCGCCAGTCGGCAAAAGGGTGGGTTGCCGCTGACGCCAGTCGCAGACCATTATCCTTGGCCAACTTGATCATGTCCCCGCGAAGCTTTTTTACTTCTTCCTTGGCTTCTTTGATGTGACTGCAAACCGAAGTGCCTACTTCGACCACTGACTGGTGCATTTCAGCTTTGACGCGCTCCTGCAGGAGGAGTTTGCCCTTTTCGATCATCTCCGCGTGGATGTGGGAGCGCAGATCGCGCGTAACCGGATCGACGGTCTGATATTCCTCTTCGATACCGATGGTGAAAGTAGGACGCATGGTCAGCAGCTACTCAGCTGCATCAGTATAACAATCAGAACCGGGATTGCGCCCGAACTTTGATCGATAGAGGACGGCGAGACGCTCGTCCTCCACTATGTTCAGGCCCTGGCGCGCTTACGAGCAGTAGGCTTGGCGGGTATTCCTACTGGCCCGGAGCCAGCTAGAAAGGCATCCCAGCGCAGCTCCCGCGCGGGGTTCTCATCGCTAAGCGCCTTTTTTACTGCCAGTTCCGCGACAGCATTTACCACCCACTCGAAGTTGTCCTGGCCTACCGACGTAGCTTCAGCGTCCGGGGCAGGATTCATGAAGTCAATTGCATAAGGAATGCCGTCTTCAACCGCGAACTCAACCGTATTGAGGTCGTATCCCAGAGCGCGGCACAGCATCAATGCATCCTGTTCCACGCGTTCCAGCAACTTGGCATCGGCCGGAACGGGGTTCCGCACGTAGCGTTCATGGAATGGCAGGCTCGGATCGTAATACATAATCCGCACTTTTTCCTGACCTACCACATAACAGCGAAAGTACTCCTTGAACACCACTCCATGCTGCAAGGTCATGCAGAGGTCGCCGGTCTGGTTGTAATGGTAGAAAAATTCTTCTGGCGAATGCACCTTATAAACATGCTTCCAGCCGCCGCCGGAATACGGTTTCAGAAACGCGGGAAAGCCGACGTATTCAAAAATCTCTTCCCAATTCAGGGGATACATCAAGTTGCGCATGGACAGATCAGTCGTTCCCTCGGGATGCTTGTTGTGCGGCAATATGACCGTTGGCGGAATCGCGACGCCCAGTTTGGTCGCGAGAGCGTAGTTGAAAAACTTGTCGTCAGCTGTCCACCAGAAAGGGTTGTTGATTACGATCGTACCGTTCAATGCGGCATTCTTTAAATAGGCGCGGTAGAAAGGAATGTCCTGCGAAATCCGGTCGATGATCACGCGATAGCCGCTGTGATCAGCCATCTTCACGCCGCCGAGTTTCACGAACTCGGCACTCACGCCTTCGACCTTCATGCTGTTGATCTTTTCCACCACCGCCGGGGGAAAAGTATTTTCCATGCCAAATAAAATTCCGATTTTCTTCATAACCGCTCTCCTGTAGAGACGTTGCTTGCAACGTCTCTCTTTCCACGCCCAAGAAAGACGTAGCAGGCTACGTCTCTACGGTCACTAGCCGAAATATTTCCCTGCCATCCTCAGCCACAGCGGCCAGTCGTGTTTCAGTTCATCGCCCCAGACATCCAGCCAATGCGGAACGCCCTTCTGGTGCAGCACCGCCGATAGTTTCACATTTTGATCCAGACACATATCCCAATGCGCCGACCCCAGCACGATCTGCATCTGCCGGTAGCGGCTGAGAAACCAATCGTCATTTATATTCGGCAGATAATCCACCGGGCAATTGAAATAACAGTCGTCGTCGTAATATCCATCCAGAAACTGATGGATGTCATAAGCACCGCTCATGGCAACGCAATGGGTCACAATATCAGGATGTTTTAAAGAAAAGTTCACCGCCTGGTATCCACCGAAGCTGCATCCGGTCACCGCCAATTTTGGCGAATTGTTCTTCCAGCGCACAAACGGAAGGAATTCGTGCAAGATATAGCGTTCAAACTGCAAGTGGCGCATCACGCGCTGCCGCGGATGAACACTTTTGTTGTACCAACTCTCCGTGTCAACCGCGTCGGGACAGAACACCTGCAACTCGCCATTATCAATTTTCCCAGCGAGCACGCCAATCATGCCGCGGTCTTCGTATTCGAAAAATTTTCCCATTGAGGTTGGGAAGACCAGCAGAGGCGAGCCGCCGTGTCCAAAGACCAGCGCCTCCATATCACGATGCAGCTCCTGGCTATATCCTCGGTGATATTCGCGGTTCATTTATGAGCAGACGACGAAGTATCTTACCTGATTCGACCGGTTGTGTGGGGACAAGCGACTCGCCCGTCAGAGCGCCCAGCCAAACTGCGCGCTACGTCCATAAAAAAGCCCGCCTCGTGAGAAGCGGGCTCGTAAAATCGCAGAACGTCTTAACTGCCGTTCGAACACACAGACAGCGACGAATTCCCCTGGAAGCTCAGCCACCCATTTACCGAGGTACTCGTCGGCGCTCCGAAGTAGGGCAGAGTGACAAGATCCTGCAGGTTGTAGGTAAACCCGTTCAACGTGTACGGGTAGCCGCCATAGTTGGCTTCGCCCTCCAACGGGTCTCCGACCTCGAGGATCCCGCACGGTGTGTTGTTGCCGTTGGTGTTGACCACCAGCGGATCGTCCGCCCACTCGCCCACTTCATGCGATAGCGCGGAAACATCCTGCGCAAAGTCGCCGGGGTGATCAACGTAAGTGGCGAAGGCATAGGCCTGGGGATTACTTACGCTGCCTTCCGAGCTGTGATAACCACCAATGCAGCATTGTCCGCTCTGGGTAAGATAAACGTCGTACGCAAGGAAGATGGGCAAGGTGTTGGGTTGAATCTGGGTGAATTTGGTGATGAGGCTTTGTATTTGCGCATCAAACCAGTTGATGTCCACCAGTCCGGCTTTAAACCCGAATGGCGAACCCGTCGTCCCGTAGCGAGAAGACGGGCTCAAAGTTTGTTCCGCCAGCACTGTCGGCCCGCCCAACAGCAGGTGATAGTTCGGAGCGTTCTTCACGGTGCCCCAGAAGTTAGCCCGTTGGTACGCGTCAATATATTGGGTGGTGCCCACGTCGGTCCCGCCTTGGACGTAGGTCGTGCTCGAATTGAAAATGGGAGATCCAACCGTGTTGTTGGTGACGGTCTTACCATTCGACAACACATGCGAGGGGTCATATGTGGTCTTCACTCCGTTCCTCGCCGTGATCACTATCTTTAGCGGGATCACGTAAACCTGAACTGTAGTCGCAGAATTGCTGGAAGGCGCCGTGCCCACCATGTTGTACGGATAGTTCGTTCCCTGATAATTGAAGGACCCATTCCACGTCTGCAACGCAGCCGGCGGCGCTGCCACGTCATAGCGGAGCCGCGGCGGTAGAACTACATATCTTCCCTTGACCGGCGCTTTAACATCCTGAGCCGAGGCCAGGCTAACGCTGGCTACTACCGCGAGCACAACCAGTAAACCGAGTCGAGCAAAACAAGTTTTCATTGTTTTTCTATTCTCCTTAAGAATTGGCTTAGTGGCGGATGAAACATCTCCTAAACTTCTCCATCGTTCCTCACGCTCCAGCGGGAACTGGACGCAATAAGTAACAACAACGATCGATTCTGAAATGGCCTTGTTATGGATGTCAATGTTAATTCGCCTGGTTGGACGCTGCGATTTCAAATCAGGACACTTAGCAGACTTTCGGTTAGTTCTGGTGTCCAGATCCTAGACAAATGGTTGGGTCACGACGGGTAACACTAAGCGATTTGTGCTATTTCGCAGAAATGCGTGCCGAAGATTCTTAGCTTCGTTCGTTCAGCATTCTTGAATTGTATTCGCGATCCTCTCAATTGCAGCGCGTGTGGATTAGGGGCTAGCGAACGTTCCTGCCGAACGGTGATGGCGTAGAGGAAGCAGTAGAAGAGCCGAATGCTGCTGAGCGGGTGCCAGTGCGGGTGCAGTAAATTGTCACGAAATATGCAAGTGCTATAGAATGACAGAGCGAGCGGGAGTAACTCAGTGGTAGAGTGCGACCTTGCCAAGGTCGAAGTCGCGGGTTCAAATCCCGTCTCCCGCTCCAGATTTTTTCCTTCCGAGTCGCGCAAAAGCGTTACAGTCCCGTGCTGCTTACATCAAGATTTCTTTGTGTAGACCTCAGGGAAGTCCGATCTCGAGTTTCACGGAGGACCACAAGGCTTATTCGACTCGGCAAATTTTAACGGAACTATTCTCATAAGGACACTCCAACCCTGCGACACCAGGCGTCTGCACGACTACCCAATCTACGCCATATTGCGTCCGCAGCCGGCGAAAGTCCTGGAGCTGAAACTCTTGCCAGCCGCGTTCAGCTTGCACTTGCTTGAACCATGCGTCCGCCATCTCAGGAAACATAGTGACGGCGCCACTGTCGGTGATTCGGTCGGCTAACATGCTGCGCTGGGCAATGGCGCGAAAACCGTTTTCATCTTCTCCATGAATATGCATAAAGTTAGGATCCAGCGCAAAAATAGCATCAGATGGCGTGTTTTCGCGTACCCATTCAAAAGCCTGTACCCACGAATTGCGCGTTGCAGCGCCGGGCCATTCAATCTGAGCGCTTGCTGGGAAAAGCTGCCTTTGCGCGTAAAACATTCCCCCGCATAAAGGCAGAAAAAGTGCCATCCAACGCCACCAGCGGTCTTTCAAAATGAATTGTCCAAGCAGGCCTCCGGAAAATAAAACGAACAGGATATAGAGCAAATGAAGGCTGCGCATGGGCTGCAGACGTGCCAGGCTTTCGAAACGCGCAGGGGCGGATACAGCTATCGAGGCGATCGTGAAAATGACCTGGTAAAGCGCCAGCGTGCGGGACAAAAGCTCAAGGTTTTTCATCTGTCGGTGTCGCGCAATCCGGCTGAACCACCAGAGAATCACAATGGGACCGATCACACCCAACCATTCGTACCACTGCCATTGCAACGGAAAAAAATAACCGCGCGTGAGGGCCACCTTGTGGTAAGCAGCGGAGGGCGGATCAAGTAAGGCGAGAGGCATCAGGCAAGCAACCGCCGGCTGCCAGGGTCGAAACTTTTCCACGCACAACAGCAGAACGCAAAATGAGAAAGCAAAAACCGACATGAGCGGATGAATCGCAGCGCTAAACAAAAGTAATAACAACGCGGTGAGATATTTTCTATCAAGCACCTCGGCGATGGCTAAAACGCCCACGAAAGCCGTCAGGTTTCGTGGATTCGGATATTGGTCCATGATGTAAAGCGCGGTTCCCGCCACCGGTAAAGTCAGAAGCGCGGCGACCAAAATCACGCCCGCATAGCACGCAATGGTTTCAGCGAAAATCTTTCGGGCAAGCTCCCAGCAGGAAAACAACAAAAGAAAAATCGAAATCAAATGCCAGCAAAATAATGCGTACAACAACGGCAGATGAGTCACACGAACTGAAATCGCGATTAAGTTGGGGAAAAACGTGAGGTGGGCGTGTGATTCAAAAAACTGGGCGTTGAACGGAAATAGTCGAGGATTCAGAATCTTCTCCACCCCCGGCAGATAAATTGCAGCATCTTCCGCGCGGGGATGGTAGCCGTGGACAAATAGCGCAGCTACCGTAAGCCCAAGCAGAAAAAAGACGTTCTTACGTTGCAATTTCCTTTGTGGCTTAAACATCCGTTCCGGGAAGCGCGCCACTGCAATCGAACGCGGTCGTTGCAGAGTTGGGCCGACCCGAGAAATCAAGTAAGATAAATACATGAACCCTCTCTCACCGATGATTATTTGCAAGAGAGATATTGTATTCGTTCAGCGGGACTATCGCCTTGCGCGAGCCAAGCGGCTTTATATCTGCCAGGCCGAAAGCGCCCGCCGCGCATGAACTCTTCTACGGGTTTGCACCTGAAAACCTATTTATTGATTCTGTTAATGGTGATCTTCGGGCCTTTGGGTAATGTTTTGCTCGGCAAGGGGATGAAGGGTGTTGGCGCGGTGAACATATCTACGCCTGCGGAGGCGTTTGATGTTCTCTCCCGTGTACTCGGGTCCGGCACGATCTGGCTAGGCATCGGGTCTCTTATTTCTTTCTTCGTCGCATATATGCTGGTCCTTTCGTGGGCGGATTACAGCTATGTTCAGCCAGCGTCATCAGTTGCGTATGCCGTGGTTGCGCTGCTGGCACACTACATGCTGCGAGAGGTGGTTACTCCGATGCGCTGGGCCGGAGTGCTAGTTATTTGCCTCGGTGTCGTCGTCGTAGGAAACACGCCTCCGCGCACTACGGAGCCCTTCTAAATGCGCGAGTTTATTTTCTATCTGCTGATCATCTGTGCCGGCACCGGTGGCGAATTGTGCGTGAGTCGGGCGATGAAGTCCGTAGGTGAGGTCAAAGATTTTCGGCCCGCTTCCCTGGTTAAAATCGCCGCGCGCGCTTTGCGAGTGCCCTGGATGTGGTTGGGTCTTACGCTAATGGGGACTGCGTTCTTCGCCCTGCTTGGCGTGTTGTCGATGGAAAATGTAAGTTTGGTGGTTCCGGTTACAGCCTTGAGTTATGCGGCTGGCGCGTTGGGAGGAAAATTCTTTCTCGGAGAGCAGGTTACTCGGCGGCGGTGGACCGGCGTACTCCTGGTTTGTCTCGGGGTCGCATTGGTAATTATGGGCCGCAGGTGATAGGTGTAGGACGCTACGGCTTTTGCTGGCGCAGGGTGCAAAACGTTAGGATGGCTTTCTAAGGAACCGGCGAAACCCGTAGCATTGCATTCGCGGCGTTCATTCCGTGGACCATTGCAGGCTGATTTCTAATTTGGAAGAGGTGCAGAGCACTTGTGCGGAATCGTCGGTTTTACCCACAAACGTTGGGCACCTGATCCCGATCGCATTCGGAATGCGACCGCCACATTACTTCACCGTGGCCCGGACCAGCAAGGCGTGTTTCAGTCGAGCCTGTGCTCGCTTGGGGCGACGCGGCTCAAGATTATCGATCTTGGCTCCGGAGACCAGCCCATTCTCTCTGAAGATGGCGATTTGGCCATTGTGTTCAATGGCGAGATCTACAACCATCGGGAATTGAGAGCCGAACTGGAAGCACTCGGCCATCGCTTTTATTCGCACTGCGATACCGAAACCGTTCTTCGAGCGTTTATCGAATGGGATACAGACTGTTTTGCACGGTTGCGAGGCATGTTCGCGATCGCGCTGTGGACGAAGTCGACGAAGCGTTTGGTGCTGGCACGTGATCGGATGGGAATTAAGCCGCTTTACTTTGCGCTCCGCGGAGAGGATCTATTTTTCGGCTCGGAACTCAAAGCGATCCTGATTCATCCTGAAATTGAACGGCGATTGAGTTTGGAAGGGCTTGACTGTTATCTGTCACTAAACTATGTGCCCTGTCCTTGGACGCTGGTCGAGGGCATCGAAAAACTTCCTCCCGGAAAATGGCAGGAATGGCGGGATGGCAAGGTTTCTTCGCAAGCTTACTGGCAATTGCCGCGCGCGTCTTCCGTCGCTTGGACGCTAGAGTCTGCGCGGGAAAAATTGGACGAGCTTCTGCGGCAATCCATCCGCGAGCATTTGATCTCTGATGTTCCACTCGGCATGTGGCTTAGCGGCGGTATCGATTCGTCCGCAATTTTGCATTACGCGGCGAATGAATCGAGCGCGCCGCTCAAGACATTTTCCATTTCGTTCCAAGGACGCAGTTTCGACGAGACTGCATACATTCGCGAAGTGGCGCAGCGTTATCAGACCGAACACGAGGAACTAGACCTGAATCAGGATGTTGACCTGCGGGGTGCAATCGAGGAATTTGCCTATTATTCGGACGAACCCTCAGCTGACGCAGGAGCTCTTCCGGTTTGGTTCCTCTCAAAGCTCAGCAAAACGAAGACAACGGTGAGCCTGAGCGGCGAAGGTGCGGATGAGTTGTTTGGCGGCTATCTCACTCATCGAGCGAACCGTCTGGCAGCGCTCGCTCGGCGAGTGCCACGAAAGGTTTTGCAACTTGCGCTCCACGCATTGTGGGCCTGGCCGGTTTCAGATGAAAAGATTAGCTTCGAATATCAGCTCAAGCGGTTTCTCCAAGGCTCGCTGATGCCTCCCGATCGCGCGCATGTGTTTTGGAATGGGACTTTCTCAGAGGAGCAGAAGTCGGCCCTCCTGAAGTCAGAACTTCCACCGGCCCTCGACCGAATTCTGGGTGGACTGCGCGATCGGTTTCAGGCAAACGACGATTTATCTCCGTACTTGTGGTTCGATCAGAGCTATTTTCTTCCCGACGATATTCTGAACAAAGCGGATCGGATGAGCATGGCGCACTCGCTCGAAGTACGGCCGCCGTTTCTCGATCATCGTATCGTGGAGTTTGCCGCCACACTGCCTGCGTCTTTGAAAATTCGCGGTTCGCAGCAGAAGGTTCTTCTAAAAGAATTAATGCGCGATAAGCTCCCAGCCTCGGTTTTGCGAAGAAAAAAAGTCGGGTTTGACATTCCTGCGCATGATTGGCTTCGCGGTTGTCTGCGCCCTCTGATGCTGGAAGTTTTGATGGATGGGGCGTCCGAACATGCAACGCTTTTCCGCCGTGAGGTAATCGAGACACAAATTCGAGAGCACTTGGAGAGACGAGTCAATGCTGGATATCACTTATGGGGATTGATGGTGCTGTTTCTGTGGATGAAAAAATGGAGGATTCAAGCAGCAGCGTCCCACCACGCGAGCCTGTGGGTAGCAGAAAAGACTGGCACTTACACTTAGTTCTTTTGCTGGTGGCTGCGGCCGTTTACCTGGGTTGCATCGTTTCTCCTCCATCGCTCATGGATGACGTCGACGCCGTGCAGGCGCAGATCGCGCGCAACATGCTGACTTCGGGCGATTGGGTTACTGCCCGCTTGGATGGCGTGGTGTATCTGGAAAAAGCTCCTCTGATTTATTGGACAATGGCGGTTGCCTACGCAACTCTCGGCGCGCACGATTGGGTAGCGCGTCTTCCGATTGCTCTATCGGCTATTGGTCTCTGCTGGCTGACGTTCGCTTTCGGAGCGTGGGCCTTCGGTAAGCGGGCAGGATTTTACGCGGGCTTGTGCATGGCCACGTGCATTGGCCTTTTTTTATTCACCAGAGTTTTGATTCCGGACGTCATGCTCACGTTTACCGTCGCCTTGGGTATGTGGGCATTTCTTCGCGCCCTGGACGAAGAGGAAGCACATCCGCGCTTTTGGGCTTTCATATTAGCGGCAAACCTTGGCGTGGGACTGCTGTTGAAGAGTTTGATTGGAGTCCTGTTTCCGATCGCAGCCGGGATGATTTATCTGTGGATTACACGCCAGCTCTTGTCCGCTCGCGCCTGGCGCCGGTTGCATCCCATCAGCGGGTTGCTGGTCATCCTGCTCATTGCCGCGCCGTGGCACGTCCTCGCCACCCTGCGCAATCCGCCTTATTTCGCATTCACGCTTCACAGTGGTCCGGGCCAATATCACGGTTTTCTTTGGTTCTATTTCATCAATGAACAATTGCTGCGTTTCCTGAACCTTCGCTATCCGCGCGATTACAACACGGTGCCGCGACTTTACTTCTGGCTGCTGCACCTGGTGTGGCTGTTTCCTTGGAGTGTTTATTTTCCTGCGATTGCCAAGCTCTCCTTCAAACCGGTCGACCGCGCCGGCCGAACTCGGCTTCTGGCATTGTGCTGGGTTGGGTTTGTGCTGATCTTCTTTACCTTCTCGACTACCCAGGAATATTATTCGATGCCGTGCTACCCGGCGATCGCGTTGCTGCTCGGTTTGGCAATGGCAACGGGAGGGGCTTGGATCCGGCGCGGAACGCGGGTTCTGGCTGTTATCGCCGCGAGTGCAGGACTGATAACGTTGGCGCTATTTTGTTTCACTCGCAATCTCCCCGCTCCTGGAGATATTTCGCTAGCGCTGAGCCAACATCCGGGCGCTTACAAGCTCTCATTGGGACACATGCAGGATCTTACGCTGGCTTCCTTCGCGTATCTTCGGACGCCTCTGCTGGTGGCTGCAATTGCATTCTGTCTTGGTGCGTTAGCAATCTGGAAATCGGCTGGTCAACGCGCCTTTCTTGCCGCCGCACTGATGATGCTAATCTTCTTCCACGCGGCTCGAATGGCTATGGCGGTTTTCGATCCGTTTATGTCGTCAAGGCCCCTGGCTGAGGCAATACTGAAATCGCCGGAAGGCACCCTCATCGTAGATCATCACTATTACACTTTCTCTTCCATTTTTTTCTATACGAACCGCACGGCGCTGCTTCGCAATGGACGCTTTTTCAATCTGGAATACGGCGCATATGCTCCGGGCGCGCCTGACGTTTTTATCGACAACTCGCAGTTCAAGGATGTCTGGCTGAAGCCTGAGCGTTCCTACATTGTGGCAAAACAAAATGTGGTTCCTGAACTTGAATCACTTGTGGGTTCCGAACATCTTAATCTGGTTGCGTCAAGCGGAGGCAAAGTGGTAATGACGAACCATCCCATTGTTATTTCTGGGTCGGAACCGGCAAAGACGGCCTCCGTGTTTTAGAATATTGGTTACTGTGAAAATGGGATTATGCGTGGTCTGAGCGAGACTAGTTCAGTGGTTGTCCAAAACGCAAACCGGTCGGCAAGAAACGCCAGCATTTTCGGCGATAACTCATCAGTATAAGGCGAGGGGGCAAAATGAGGGTTGCAGTGCTCGGAGGCGATGGCTACTGTGGTTGGGCGACCGCATTATATCTGTCCAGGAAGGGACATTCGGTTGCGATTGTCGACAATTTTTGTCGCCGCCAGTGGGACCACGAGCTTGGCGTGCAAACCCTCACGCCGATTCGTCCACTCTCGGAGCGGCTTCGAGTTTGGCAGGAACTCACCGGAAATATCATCCCGCTGTTTGTCGGCGATGTGATGGACTACGATTTTCTCTCCGCCGCAATTAAGGATTTCGAGCCGGAAGCGGTTGTTCATTTTGCTGAGCAACGTGCCGCTCCATATTCCATGATCGACCGCAAGCACGCGGTCTTCACTCAGGTCAACAATGTCGTCGGGACGCTGAATCTCCTGTTTGCATTGCGCGAATTTCAGCCTGATTGTCACCTCATAAAGCTTGGCACCATGGGCGAGTACGGCACGCCCAATATTGACATTGAAGAAGGCTACATCACCATCGAGCACAATGGACGAAGGGATACCGTCCCCTATCCTAAGCAGCCCGGTTCCTTTTACCATCTTTCAAAAGTCCACGACAGTCACAACATCATGTTCACCTGCAAGGCCTGGGGGCTTCGCGCTACTGACCTGAATCAAGGGGTTGTGTACGGAACTATATCCGATGAGGTGGCTTTGGACGAGGCGCTCATCAATCGCTTTGACTACGACGAAGTTTTCGGCACTGTGCTCAATCGATTCTGCGTGCAGGCAGCCATCGGGCATCCGCTCACTGTGTACGGCAAGGGCGGGCAGACGCGCGGTTTCCTGGATATTCGCGACACGGTACGATGCGTTGAGATTGCATGTTTGAATCCGGCGGCGCAAGGTGAGTGCCGCGTCTTCAACCAGTTCACCGAACAATTCTCGGTTTTGGATCTCGCCCGCACCGTACAAACGGCCGGCGCGAGGCTTGGCCTGACGATCCAGGTCGATCACATCGCAGATCCGCGCGTTGAAGCCCAGGAGCATTATTACAACGCCAAACACTCGAAGCTGATTGAATTAGGGTTGGAACCGCATTTACTTTCTGACTCTTTGTTGGACTCACTGATGAATGTTGCGTTGAAATATCGCGATCGTGTTGATCCAAACGTGATGCTTCCGCGGGTTAATTGGAGGGAGCCACACAACGAACGGCGCGAGCAGTCTGATCGGGGCGGGTCTCGGATCGAAGGCTCTCTGGAAGTCATGGCTGGCGCGGGCGGGAAGAATAACGGCAATCGTGGCGGCACAAAAACCGCGCGCCGCGAATTGAAAACTAAAGTTGGCAGCTGACGCGGCCAGGCCTTAGGCCGCCGGTTCAGCGTTAGTTGAAGCGACGGGCACCAATCTGCCGTCACGAATATAGTATTCCCCATCCCTCCAGCGAATGCTGTTGCGCGCAAAACTGGTCAGCCAGATCAAGAAAGCTATTCCATCCCATAGCGGAATCAGCCACAGCTTTTTCCAAAGCGAATCGTGTTTCAGTCCCCAAATGCCGACCATCCAGGTCATGGCGAATCGCAGAACGATATACGTGCCCAGATAGCCGAAAGCAATCCCGGCCGATGGGGCAACTGCAACCGCGGCCAAGGACCACGGCAAGCCCTGCGTGAGAAGCAAGCCAAGGTGTCCCCAAGGCCGCAGATGGCGCATGACCACGATCCAACGCAGGCGCTTGTGCAACAGATCGCGCATGGACCCGTAATCAGCTACCGTCAAAATGCTGTAGGGCAGGAGTTCAACTTCATAACCTTGTTCGGCGATCAGGCGGCCTACCAGCAGATCATCCGCAGGACGGTTTTCAATCGCTCCGTAGCCGCCGAATCCAGCAAGCCGCGTACGTGTAGTTGCGATGGTCGGCCCTAAGGCAAACTTCACCCCATCGAGTTGACGCGCAACTAAAATGCCGGCGTAGAAATCGGACGACATGCCGACCGTCTGTAAACTCTCGGCCAGCGTTTTCTCCTCGGTGGGAACATAAAAACAAGTAACCGCTCCGACTTTCGGATTTGCCAGGGGAGCAACGATTGTTCGCAAGTAGTCGGGCTGCACCCGGACATCGCTGTCGTTGATAACGATGACTTCGTGCTGAGCTTCGCTAACCAACCGCGCCAGCTTTACTACCTTATCGTTCGAACCACTGCGGCCGGAGCCGAACAATACGCGAATTCGGCGCTGGGGGAACTCAGCTACAAGCTTCTGCAACACAGAAATGACCAGGTCATCGTCCGCACCGACGCAGAAGAGCAATTCATAATCTGGATAGTCTTGCCTGCAAAAGCTGGCGAAGTTTTCGTAGGCCTCGGGATCAAGCCCGCGAATCGGCTTTAGGATACTGACCGGCGGGGTGAAGTTATGATCAGGAGTGACGCTAGACGCTCGTCTGCGAAAAAATTGCCACGCACTGAAAAGCGCAATCAAATAATAGATGAATGGGAAGGTCGCGACACCAAGTAAGAGGTATTTCATGCTAGGAATGATCTTGGCAGGTGGGATCTCATGCAGTTACAGTTACTACTATACAATGCTTTGCTGAATCACTTGATATACGGCGGCGATTCTGCCCTGAATCGTTCGGCTTTCAATTCGGCAATCAAAGCGAAACAAAGTCGTATTTTTCTGCTGGTCTAGATGTGTCGTATGCAGTCGGGTAGACTTTTATAGCGTATCAAGCTAATTTAGGTAATCAGGGCGCGGTACCCAAGTGGTAAGGGAGAGGTCTGCAAAACCTTTATGCGTCGGTTCGATTCCGACCCGCGCCTCCAGTCTTTTCCAGCGGCGTGACTGCGCTCGTTCGTCTTGCAAAGCCAGAGTATCCCTTGTGAAGTTCCAATGAACCTGACTCCTGGATGGCTTAAGTTCGGACTTTTCTTCTTAGTAATTTTCCTTTCCAGATTAGAGGCCCAGAACGGACTTCCAACCACTGCCGCAAAGCCTAACGCTGAAGCTCCGAAATCGACGCACTGCGCGGCCTCCGAGTATCGACAATTTGATTTCTGGATCGGCGACTGGGATGCGTTGACGTTGACAATCCGAGTGTCAGAAGCGCGCGCACCCGGGTCGACCTCATACTCGACGGCTGCGTTTTGCGGGAGACCTATGAAGGCTCGGATGGGCACCAGGGGCAGAGCTTCAGTATTTACGATTCTTCTCGCAAGCTCTGGCACCAAAGCTGGGTTACCAATCGAGGCGAGTTGCTGGTGATCGAAGGCAAGTTCGACGCAGGCGAAATGATTTTAGGTGGCGTCTTTCACACAATGGCAGGCGAGCCTTTAGTTCGTGGCATCTGGAAGCCGGTTGAGGGAGGCGTTCGAGAAACTGCGGAGAAATCAACCGACGACGGAAAAACCTGGAAACCGTGGTTCGATCTCATGTTTCGTCCGCATAAGCCGTGATCCGCGGTCGCTTGGATACTTACTCAGAAAACGGGGACGAGGTTGTGTTTCTTCTGGTACAGCTGGCGGTCGACCGCGCGTAGAACGTCTTCAACCTGGCTCCCGGTTACGTAGCCTGCGATGCCCCAACTGAACGCCAGTTGATAGCTCTTGCCACTGCTGATGTTCCACTGTTCCAGCATACTGTTGAGTCGCCGTATGGGTGCGTCGGACTCTTGCTCGCTGGTATCTGGCATCACTACAAGAAATTCGTCGCCGCCCTGCCGGAAGACAATATCGCCTCCGCGAAAGCTGGTCGTCAGTAAACGTGCAAATTCTCTTAGCAGAAAATTGCCTTCGATGTTCCCAAACTTCGAATTGACGGCGCGAAAATTATCGAGGTCGATGGTCAAGAACGTAAGATGGCTGGACAGGCGGTTGGCCCGTGCTACCTCTCGCGGAATCATCTCATTCATCGCACGACGGTTGAATAGTTGGGTCAACGGATCAATCAACGATAGGCTTTCCAACCGCTCGTTGAGGACCAATTCGCTGATCAGGGCGCGACGCGTATTATTCAGGGCGATTTTTTGTCCCACCAGGTAAATGTTGAAAAGCAGGACCAGCGAGATCAATCCAAAGAACAGTTGTGGCAGGTACGCGTGCTCCACGCGAATGACGCGTTGTGCCCAGATCACGTTAGGCAGGACCAACGCCAGCATCCCGGCCGTAAGTACGACAATCACCAGAATAACAATCGACCATAGTTGCAGGTCGCGTCCCCCGAGTTGCTGAATCTCCCGTTGGATTTGTTCCGCTCGCGCTAACATCGTGGGCGGTAGCGCGGGCTGTTGCTCTTTTGTCTGCATTGCCCCTCCGCTCCGGGCGTACCGACCCCCGGGGATTGCCACACTGTATTTTCCTTTGGAATCGCGGGCGGAGCGAGATTGAAGTGCGGTCTCGGGTTACGTTCGTAATCGGCATGCGGACATGGCCGATTACGGGCCGTCTTCGAAACTAGGCATGGCTGACATCTAAGAGTACGTTCTTACCAGCTTCTTTCCGCAAGGTTATTTCAAGAGTCTGGCCCACGGGGAGTGCGTTTCGCATGTCTCCTTCAAGCGCCAGGGTTTGTGGGGATCCCGCGCCGTCAGACAGGGTCACAATCGACTTATTCGGCTGTCCGACATTCGATTCGAAGAATACGACTTCTCTTACCGTGCCGCGAGCTTTGACTCGTGAACCGTCCGAAGCCAGCCCAGCCGAGCGCATGATCGGCGCACTCCCCTTGGGCGCGAAAGCAGCCTTTCCTTTTCGCAACTCGATCAACGCATTCAGGCCGAGTATGGCGGAAATCGACAGCAGGATGAGCGACATGAATAGCCCATCCACCGTGGTCAAAGAGCCAAATAGCACGATATAAACGATGCCGAGTAAGGGAATCAGCGCCAGAAAGAGCGAAATCACCAAGGCCATAGGTTTGTCGGAGAGCGACCCAGAGCGGGGCCAACTGGGAAACAGAGTAGCAGAAAATGGTTTAATTTTGCAGGGTGGGAATCAAGACTAGGCACATTGATCGCGCCAGTCGCCGATTTCCTTGAGGCCTTCGCGACGGGATTGCTCAAACAGGCGAACCCGATGCCGGATGTGCTCAAACTCGTGGATATCGGCCCAGACTTCAGCCTGCCAGTGTTCTTCGTGGATCGCATTCTCACCGCAGGTAGCGCAGCGAGTGTGAAGCTTGCGGACCACCGGACCTGTCGGCGCCTGGTGCGCATTGGGCAATTCGATAAAGATACAGCGAACTTCCTGGATGTTTTCGTTGGCGTCGATTATGTGCTCGTATCGTAGCAGGAAGCCAAATCCCAGCTTTCGGGCTTCGGCCTCGGCTTCGTTTCGGGTCTGGAAGGGACCGTATTCCGCTCGCAGCTGTTCGATCGAGTCGCAGGCCATCCAGAAACTTTCTTTGGTATTCATTTCTTTCCTCGAGTCGCGACTGCAGGGCGGGGTGACACAGCAATGCCTTGGCGCACTTCGGGATCGATGCAATTGGAATGCCGCAACCATAGCGCTGTAAAACTGCCGTTTTCAATGCAGATTGTCGAAGCGAAGTTGGTTGTTATGCAACCTTTTGCATCGTTTTCCCTTACGATTTTAGAACTTTACTCGGGCCCAGACCCATTAAATCGGAGTCTGCAATTCCGTATATGAGCCCCAAGTTTTGGAAACGTGGCGAAGGCATCCAAACTATGCGGTCAGAACGGCATCGCATACCGAAGATTTTCGCCGACAACCCAGGGAACACAAACTGATGGTGCTGCTGCTACTCTCCAGTTTTTCTTCGCGAGTTCTTTTCTATTTAGCGGTAGGACTGATTCTTGCTCGACCCCTCCATGCGCAAAACGAGCCTCCTGCCCCCCAGCCCAAAAACTGGGACTTCGGTGTCTGGGTGGCCGCGGCGACGGGAGAAGAAAACACAAACTCTTTTGCCGAAGCGCAGATTTTGAGCGCGGCGGTATTTGTTGGCAAGGTTCTGACTGGCGAGGTCGGCAAGGGATGGCGCCGCGGCCGCTTCGAATATGGAGTGGATGTTATCCCGCTATTCCGGCAATTCCGGCCTCATTCGGTATACGGCGGCGGGTTTGAGCCGGTAGTTTTGCGCTGGAATTCCAGTCTGCGTAGGCATCGCTTTGCCCCGTACATTGAATTAGCAGGCGGAGCTTTATATACCAACGTAAATCTTCCCGCAGGGGATACTTCAAGCTTCAACTTCTCCGCCCGCGGCGGAGGGGGACTGAGAGTATTCACCAAGCCGCGTCAGTCAATTGAAATTGGCTGCCGTTGGAAGCATATTTCGAATGCTAATCTGGGCGTACGGAACCCGGAGTTCAACGGCGTGCAGGTAAGCGTGGAGTATCACTGGTTCCGGTGAGCAACCTGGGGGCGTATTTGGTAGGCGCGGCAGGAATCGAACCTGCAACCCTCGGATTAGAAATCCGATGCTCTATCCGTTTGAGCTACGCGCCCGCGTGCGAGACTCTGCTGAACTTAACTCTTCGCATTCATCCAGCAATTTGATTCTAATTCACGACATTGTAGCTTCTGAGTGCGCGGCGTGTCTTTTTGGACAGGATCGATTCCGCGATCTGCACAGACCAGAAAGCTGCCGCCATGCTATCGTCTGCTGATGCTGCGACAGTCTGGCGTGGTTTCGGTCGTTATCTGTGCCCTCATTGCTTTTAGCCCTGCAAAAGATAAATACCCGCAGCCGCGGCCGATACACCTCGATCACGAAGGTGAAAAGTGGGCGATGAAAACTCTTCGCAAGCTTTCCACCGAAGAAAAAGTTGGTCAGGTTTTTAATGTCTTTGTGCGAGCGGAATTCTTGAATGTCGACAATCTCGAATATTTGCAGATTCGCGACATTATTAGCAAATACCATCTCGGCGGATTCACCATGACGGTTCGCTGGGATCCGCCGTTTCTCTACCGAAACCAGCCCTTTGAAGCTGCGGAACTGCTCAACCGCATGCAAGAGGAATCTAAGTTGCCGCTGCTGATTTCTGCGGATTTCGAGCGCGGCGTCACCATGCGATTGCACGGGGCTACCGAATTTCCTCATGCTATGGCATTTGGAGCTGCGGGCAACCTGGAATATGCAGAATCCTTTGGACGCATTACTGCGCAAGAGGCTCGCGCCATCGGTGTGCACTGGAATTTTTTTCCTGATGCCGACGTCAATTCGAATCCCGCCAATCCCATCATCAACACCCGTTCATTTGGTGAGGATCCGCGGCAGGTCGGGGATCTGGTTTCTGCGTACATTCGCGGAGCTCGGGCAAATGGGATGATGACCACGGTCAAACATTTTCCCGGGCACGGCGATACCGCAACCGACTCGCACCTGGGCGTGGCGCAAGTCACTAGTGGCATGGCGCGCCTCAAATCCGTTGAACTCCCGCCTTTTGAAAAGGCGATCGAAGCTGGCGTGGACTCGGTTATGGTCGCTCACGTTTCAGTTCCGGCACTCGACTCTGATCCCAACCGCGTGGCTACGACTTCGGCGGCAATCGTGACTGGCCTGCTCAAGAACCAACTTGGATTTAAAGGAATCGTCGTCACCGACGCTCTCGACATGGCTGCGCTGACTCGCCAATACGCGCCAAACATCGGGCGCGCCGCTGTAGACGCTTTCAAGGCGGGCAACGACGTGTTGCTTATTCCCGCTGACCTCGACGCGTCATACCGTGCAATGGTCGAGGCCGTGCGCAGTGGCGAAATCTCGCAGGCGCAACTTGACGCGTCCGTGCTGAAGATATTGAGGGCCAAGGCTTCGTTGTCGCTGCACAAGACTCGATTGGTGAACGTCGATGCTCTTACTACACTGGTTGGCAAGCCAGAGAATCTCGCCCTCGGCCAGCAAATAGCGGATGATGCCGTCACCCTGGTGCGGGACAATGGCAAGCTGTTGCCCATGAAATCCAATGGAACTGCGAAGCCGGTTCTTCCGTATCAGAAGGTGGTAGAAGTGCGCGATGCCGTAGTTGCGATAATGTTTTCAGATGACATGCGCACTGAGGCTGGACGCGCCTTGGAGCGCGAGCTACGCCTTCGTGTGCCTGATGCCCACGTGATTTATGTTGATCCCCGCGCGGCGGCTGCTATGACAGACGATGTACTGAAAGCCGTGGCCAATGCGCAGACAGTGATTGCCGCGGTTTACGAAGTGCCGGTGCCGGGGAGGGTCGCTGACGCCACAAATACGATCGGCTTGTCGGACGCTGGTGAAGTTCTGTTGCAAAAGGTGTTAGGCCAAGCCGCGGAGAAAACAGTGGTCGTTGCTATGGGGAATCCGTATCTGGCTCAGGATTTCCCCGCGGTACAAAATTATCTGTGCTCATTCTCCAATGCTACCGTTTCGGAAATCAGCGCGGTGAAAGCGTTGTTTGGTGAAATCCCCATCCGGGGACATCTGCCAGTCAGCATTCCGAATATTGCGCAGCGGGGTGCTGGCATCGAGCGTCCGGCAAAAAGTGCGCAAGGAGGTTCGCCACATGCGTATTCTCAAACTGCCAACCGTTAATCTGTATCTTCCTACTTTGTTCGTGCTCGGCACGCTGGTTCTGCAGGGATGCAGTGTAAGCGTGAAAGACCACGACAATGACGGCAACGGCAAAGTCGATATCAGCACTCCGGTGGGCGGAATTCATGTCGACCAGAATGCGGATGTGCGCGACACCGGGTTGCCCGTGTATCCCGGGGCAAAGTTGAAACCGAACTCTAAGGACGGCGACCACAAAAGCGCCAACGTTAATTTGTCCGCCTTCGGTTTTGGCTTGAAGGTTGTTGCCCTGGAGTATGAGTCTGACGATCCGCCTGCCAAAATCATCACTTACTATCAGGATCAGCTGAAAAGATACGGCAGTGTGGTGCAATGTCACGGCAAGCGCACCAAACTCGACGATGATGTCCCCTTTGTTGGCGGAAGGAAGGGTTATGTCGTCGGAGGCAACCTGAAGTGCGAAAACGACGATAGCGGAAGCACGGTAGAGCTGAAAGTCGGCACCGACGACAATCAGCGAATTGTGTCTGTCGATCCGGAAGGTAAAGGTTCGGATTTCGCCATCGTGTGGGTGCGGGTGCGCGGCAAGCAGGGCGAAATCTAGAACCAACAATACGGCGTGATGCATTCCTGCCTGAGCCGCTTTGTTGCGCGCCGCGCCTCCCTGCTGTACCTTGAAAATCAATGCAACGCGCTTGTTACAAGTGTGGTGCGAGCGTCGAAGAGGGCACCCCATTCTGCGCGCACTGCAACGCTCCCCAAATTCGGGTCGTCGGACCCGAACCGATGGGAACACCCGGCCCCGCTATACCCCAAGCGGCAATCGAGGAGTACGCCTCGCACGCTGCCTCGCCGCCGTCCGCTATCGAATGGCCTCAGGCATTGCCGTCGGCCGGAATTGCCTTGCTCGTAGCGATTTTGATCACGGTCGTAAGCAAGTCTACCTGGTTGGCTATGCTGGCCGCCGGATTTCTCTGTGTAGTGATTTACCGGCGACGCTGTCCTGCTGCGCATGTCAGTGCAGGCATGGGAGCGCGACTGGGCGCGCTGACAGGCGTTTTGGGATTCGGCGTTGTTGGTATTACTCTCGCGCTCTTCACCATCTTCCGCTCGGGAAAAGAAATTCATGATGCCTTCCTGAATTACATCCAACAGGCGGGGCAAGCGTCCGACCCCCGCTTTCAACAGGTGATCGACTTGCTCAACACCCCTGACGGTTTTACCTTCGTCATGATCTTCAGCCTGATTGCGACCCTCCTGATTTTCATGATGTTTTCCAGCCTTGGAGGCGCCATCGGCGCATTTCTATTACATCGCAAAGAACGTCTTTAAAGGATGAGCAGCGCCGTGTCTCTTTCAGAGTCTGAAGGCAACAAGCGCCCTTCCGGTTTGACTTCGCGATTTGAAAAGCCGGCAATCTTTCTGTGTATACTGCGAGATTCAGTTTAAGGAGAGTCCTTTGAAATACTTCCTTATCGGTCTGGTGGTCGGTTTGGTCCTGATCCCGCTCTGCGTCTACATTTATTTCGCAACCGGAAGCGCCCCTGTGGCTACGGCCGCGCCGCCCTTGCCATTTGAGAAGACGCTGGCTAGCGCAGCTTTGCACGCGCACATCGAAAAAGAGATGCCGAAGACCGTTCCCATTCCGGCGGACGAACCCAATTTAATGGGCGGGGCGAACGTTTATCGGGAAAATTGCGCGGTGTGCCACGGCATTCCCGGAGGCACGCCAACGGCGATCTCGCGTGGCATGTTTCCGAAACCGCCGAAACTGCTTGAGGGCATGGGCGTGACCGATGATCCCCCGGGCGAGACTTATTGGAAGGTGGCAAATGGCATCCGCCTCAGCGGAATGCCCAGCTTCAGCGAATCGCTGTCGCAGACGCAGATGTGGCAAGTCAGCCTGCTGGCGGCGAATGCGAGTAAACTTCCGGACTCAGTGAAGAGCGCGCTGTTCCGTCCCATACCGCTGGTTCCAGAACAAACGCCTGCACCAGCACCCGCGGCACCGCCAACGACCCCCAAGCCGTAGGTTGCGGAGGGCGGCTCAGGCCCATGTCTCCGAGCGAGTAAATGAAAGCGATAGTTTGGCACAGGCGCGGGAACTTGAGGTAGGTGACTCAGTTCGCGAAAGATCAGCTGCTAGCCGTAGACTGATGTACGGCATCGCTGATATCGCTCCTACTTCTGAAGGTGTACGGTTATTCCCCAGCCGCCTTCCTGGAAGACAAAATCCAATTGCACCTTGGCCGAGGTGGGGACTCATATTAGTGGCCAGTCCGGCTGACACGTCCATTCGCATTCATCTCAGGCAGCATTTTTTCTTCATTCCCAGGTGATTGATCGTCTTTCTGGTCTTCTTTTCCTTGCTCCGCAGCCGAGGTGCTTTCAGCGTGAGCGTTGTCCCTGGTTTTCTGTAACTCACTTTCGTCTTTTTCTGGCTTCTCACCCTCGGCCTCTGTGCTCTTTTTGGAGGCGGATGGTTCGGCGGTTTTTTCCGCAGGTTGGCTGGACGGTGTTTCTTTGTCTTTGCCTTTCTCTTCAGCCTGGGGGGGTGGAGAGCAGATGATTGATTCGCACCCGTGCGGCACGCCATCTCACACTGCTCGCGTTCCCGGCTTGTTCAAAATAAGGGGCCAGTTCGTCGTCGCTGGCGATTCCTTTTTTCTTCAGGAATTGCAGAATGGCTGCGCACTTCGTGTCCCGAGCCTCAAGGGAGGGAAGCAACTCCTCGAATACCTGCTGCGCCAGTTTGTCATCCATGGTTGATCCTCTTTAAGCTTATGTTTGATGCAGAATCGGGGATTTTGGCTTTGTTCGCCGCCGCCTCGGCCGTTGGTTTGGGCGCCCGGTTCGCACCGGCGATGGCAGGATGCCCTCGCGACAGCCGGCAAGATGCCGGCGTTACTCGAAATAGCCTACTGCGCTGTTGTTATCGTGACCACCAGTTCGCGCTCGCGCGGGCCGTCTAGTTCGATCAGTACGATGCGCTGCCAGGTGCCAAGCAGAATCCTGCCGTGCTCAAATGGCAGCGCGACGGACGGTCCGATTAAGGAAGACAGAATGTGATCGGGTACGTGTGCTGGGTTGTGCGGATGGCGGTAGCGCAGCTTGGGAACCATGGCGTCGAATGCGTCGAGCATGTCGAGGTCGGTGCCGGGATCGAGATCGGCGGTGGTTAACGCCGCCGTTGTATGGAGAATGAAGAGGTTGCAGATTCCAGCTCCCTTCGCATGATTTTTTTCGAGCAGAGTCTCGACGGTGGCGGTAATGTCGAGCACTTCACGTTTGCTTCGGGTTTTGACGCTGAGCTTTTGCATACGTCTACTGTTGATGAAATCGCATATCAGGCAGGTTGTATGCAGCATGGCGGACGCGTGTCCGCCAGCACGTGACCGAGCTTTATCTTCGCACTACTTCTTTCGCTGCACTGCCTCCAGGCATCGTCCGTAGAGTTCTAACAGATGGTTGGCGTAGTCTTCTGGCTTCGAGGCCGCGCCTGAGCCTTGAAAGCCGACGCCGGACGAACTGGTGCGGCCGTAGCCGGTTGTCATGGCGACAAATTTCATTAGATCGAGAGCGATGTCTTCATTGCGGCGTGATCCGGCTGTGTTGGCGGGTGCTTCATCCATGAATTCCTCCGAAGAAATGCGAATGCTGGGGATTTCGTCCATACTGCACGAGTTAAATGAGGCAGAAAAATGATAGCAGAACTCGGAGAAGCTATCTCATGGCCAACTCGCAGGTCAGTTTCGAACCTTGCCATCGCCCACGCTGGACGGGCCATTTCAGCGATTTAACATTGACCTGCGCCCTCGGCCGGAGTAGGGTCTAGTCCGGGCTTTGACGGCAAGAGCCAGGCACTGAGACTTTGGGGGATTCATGCGATCCGCAATTCGATATGCAATCGTGGTGGCTTTCGTTCTAATACTGGTGTCGTCGGCTTGGGCGCAATGGTCATCCGATCCGTCCAAGAACCTGGCGCTTGCAGACAAAGGCAACGGCAATGATCAGGTGCAGCCGAAAGTGCGGCCGCTATCGAACAATGGATGGTATGTGAGTTGGTTCGATGCCGATCCGAACAGTCCCCCACCCGTCGGCTATGACGTTTATTTGCAACGGCTGAATCCCGGCGGAGTGGAACAGTTTCGCCACGACGGCATAAAGATCGCCGATCTCGGAAACAGCTCTACCGAAGATTACGGCCTCGATGTCGACACGGAGGGCAATGCTCTGCTCGCATTTCTTGACACCCGCGAAGGATCAAATCAACAGGTGACGGCGGCTAAGATTAGTCCGGCAGGAAAAGCTCTTTGGGGAAAACTGGGCGTGCAAACGACTAAGGGCTCCGCCACCAACAGCGCTCCCAAAATTGCAGGGACTAGCGACGGCAATGTGGTTGTGGCTTGGACGAGCAACAGCAATGTGGTGTTGCAGAAACTTGATACGAACGGGCACGCTCTGTGGGGCAAGGGAGTGGTGCTGAGCGAATCCGGTTACGATTACGGCTTGGCGGACTTGCATGCGGCGGAAGATGGATCGGTGATTGTTTCCTGGATACGCGAGCAGGGCTTCGGCAGCAACCGGTATATCTACACCAACAAACTTTCTGCAAAAGGAAAGCTGCTGTGGGGAAAAACACATGTGAAAGTTTTTGATAATGGCTCGCTGCAATTTGGTGCTTTTCCGTATTTTGTACCGGATGGAAGCGGGGGCGCGGTGTTTGCCTGGTATACAAGCAGTCCGGCTCTGCAATGCTTCGCGCAGCATGTGCTTGCCAGTGGCAAAGAGGCTTTTCCTCACAATGGGTCAGCGGCGTCGACCAATACGACCAATGTGAGGGTGTCGCCCGCAGCCTCCTATCGGGCGGCTACCGATGAAGTGTTTCTTTTCTGGACCGAAGAAGATTCCAATCAGGTGCTGAACGGAGTTTACGGGCAGAAATTCGATGCCAAAGGTATGCGCAAGTGGGGTGATTCGGGTTTGGTAGTTGTGCCTCTCGGAGCGGATCAGCAGATCTTCGTGCAGAACGTGCAGATTGGCACCGGCGCTCTCACATATTGGGTTGATCAGGTCGGCTTCGGTTCGGGCACGATTCAGGTAACAAGGCTCGACCAGGCGGGTAAGGTCGTCTGCCAGCAGTTTCCGGTGTCCTCGCTGCCTGCGAACAAGGCACGCTTATCGTCCGACATAGTGCGGTCCGGACTTTCTGCCGTGGCCTTTGAGGACGATCGCAGCGGTAACAACGGCATCTACATCCAGAATGTCAATCGCAATTGCTCGCTGGGGCAGTGATCTTCACGCTGAGCTGTGCGTTTTGCGTGAATGGTGCACGGCCGAATGGCGGACGAGTTTAGACGCTTGATTTTCGTCCGACCTTATGACAACCTCTAGGTTTCTCCATGGACGGCGGCTCTAGCGACGATCGTAAGAGGAATTATTTTCTTTGGGGGACAGCCCTCACCTGGGCTCTGTCCGCGCCGCTTGTCATTGGAATTTTCCATTCTCTCCGTGGAATATCCGAGCAGAAGGCCACCGGCCTTGGCGCGGTCGCCGGTGGTTTGGCCGAGAGCTATGCCATATTCGGCCTGGTTCTCGCGCTCGTACTGCCAGTCGGGGCGATTGTCCTCTTGGTCAAATCGTTCGCCAGCGGGCATCGGGTGCGTGCTATCTTTTCGCTGTTTTATATTTGTTGGAGCGCGCTTACACTCGCTTTTGCTGGCTTGTTCGTCTGGCTGTCATTCAGCTACCTGTATCGGCATTTATAGGTGGCTTGTAGCCTTACGGCGCGCCCCCCAGTTTGGCGCGCATCTCCTTCGCCAGGGCGTCCACGGCCCGCATTTTGGTTTCGGCAAGCAGGGGAAGGTTTGGTACGCCGAGAGCCATCTCACAAGAGAGTAGTAAGGCGGTGATGGTGCTCTTTAGCTCACTGCGTAATTCTTGTTCTGCCTCTTGCCGAGCAGTCAGCAGTTCGCGCTTGCGGCGATGTATGGCCGATCGTAATTCGCGCGACACTCGTTCAATCCCGCTTATGGCGAAGTTGGAGTAAACGGGGACGGCGGTGCCGATGTGCTTGAAGATGGTTTCTACATCGTCCGGTTCCGCGTCCAAGAGTAGCTGGTCGAGAACCACGGCTGAGAATTCATGGGCTTGTAGTTGGGCGACGGCTTCGTGAAGCGTTGCGGCCACTTGCACAGGCTCCGCGGTAATTTTCTGCAGCGCCGCTGCGCAGTCTTGAGCTTTTGCGATAGCTGTAATGAGCAGAATCATGCCTGGTCAATGGCACGTCACGGGCCACAACGCGCGGTTGATAACAGGGGGGTTGCGTAGTTGTTTTTCTGGAATAGGTGTCATTGCGGGAAGGCTACTCCGGGTTGGGATCAAAAGCTCGGGAATGCTCCTTGACCCGTCAGCGGGATCAAAGGTCGCGCCTTTGCTCGCGGCATGGAGGAAAGAAGGTTCAGTACTCCGGGCAAGACCCCGCGGCCCACTGGAGAAAGCGCGGGCCTTCGGGATGACGGGTCGCATAGGGAGGCATCCGTTATTTATGCTTGAATCTCGTATTCCTTGAGCTTGCGATAAAGCGTAGTCTTGCCGATACCCAGCAGTCTCGCCGCCAAGAGCTTATCGCCATTAAGTTGCGTAATCGTGCTGAGAATGGTCTTCCTTTCCAGCTCGGAGATAGGGATGATTTTGTCAGAACCGCCGCCGTCGACCGTGGCATGAATATCCCTGCCAGTTATTGAACTGGGCAAATCTACCACCTGGATTTCGGAGGGGCTGTTCATGGCGCAAGCTCGCTGTAAACAATTTTCCAGTTCCCGCACATTGCCGGGCCAGTCGTAGGCGAGCAGGGCCTTGACGGCATCGTCGCTGAGAGTCCGTTGCTGTCCGAATTCTCGCGTCATTCGTTCCAGAAAGTACGTGGCCAACACGGGAATATCCTGACGCCGCTCCCGCAAAGCAGGAATTCGCAGGTTCAAGACATTCAATCGGAAATACAGGTCGCGCCGAAAGGTGCCTTGTGCAACCGCGACTTCCAGGTCGCGGTTGGTTGCGGCCAGGATGCGAACATTGATAGTCGTGCGTTTAGTGCTGCCTACCTGGCGAATCTCTTTTTCCTGGATGGCGCGTAATAGCTTGGCCTGCAGATCTACCGGCAGTTCCCCAATCTCGTCGAGGAACACCGTGCCCCCCTCCGCCATGGCCAGCAGTCCTTCTTTCGCCTGTACGGCCCCCGTGAAAGCGCCTTTGACGTAGCCGAACAATTCGCTTTCGATCAAAGTGGGAACCAACGATCCGCAGTCCACGGGTATGAACGGTTTGTCGCGAAATGGGCCAGAAAAGTGAATCGATCGCGCAACTATTTCTTTACCCGTGCCACTCTCCCCCAGAATCAACACGGGATGGCTACTTACCGCTGCTTTCGCGATCATGCGGTAGAGTCTCTCCATTTCCGGCGCGTGCCCGACGATACTTCCGAAGCCCAGCTTCGATTTGATTTTTTCGCGCAACATCCGGTTTTCTGTTTTCAGGCGTAAGTGAGCCGCCACCCGCTCCAGCAAAAGCTTCAGTTCGTCGATGGTGAACGGCTTGGTTACATAGTCGTAGGCGCCATTTTTCATGGCTTGTACCGCCGATTGCACGGTAGCGTAACCAGTCACTACGACGATCTCGGCATCGGGTCGTCGCTGCTTGATCTTATGCAAGGCCTCGATCCCGCCGGCGCCGGGCAATTTCAGATCGAGCAGAACTACATCGATCGGCTGCGAATCGATAAGCCGGTAGGTGTGTTCGGCCGATTCAGCAACCATGGTATTAAAGCCCAACGACTGCGCCACTTCGCGGCAGACGTCACGAATGGCCCGCTCGTCATCGACGATTACCAGATTCAGTAAATTCGCCGCCTCGAGCTGTGGCGGATTAAAAGCATGGGCTACTGCGCTTGTCATACAGATTTTCCTCTTCTGGCTTTGACTTTTCTGGGGCTGCGGAGCTTATGATTCGGGACCGGGCTATCGTTAGCAGCTTCGGGAACTTTGGATGGTTTGGATCCGACTCCAGCTCGCGGGAGATAGACAACTACCCGCGTGCCTCGTCCGGCTTCACTCTCCACTTCGATGCTTCCACCTTCGTGGGTCACGATGCGGTAAACAGTTGCGAGACCGAGGCCATTGCCCGCGCCCGGCTTCTTAGTGGTGAAAAAGGGCTCGAAAAGGCGGGCACGGGTTTCGGGGTCAATGCCGCAACCGGTGTCGCTGACGGCGAGAGCGACCCAGGAATCGCAAAACTGGTTATGGGCTTCGCGTCCCAGTTTGGCGCCATCATAATTTCTGGTACTGATGGTGATGCGGCCGCCGGCTGGCATGGCGTCTCGCGCATTCAATACCAGATTGAGAATGATCTGCTGAACCTGCGCCGGATCCATTCGTACCACACTGAGGTCAGTGGCCAGCTCTGGGATAAGCTCGATGTCCTCACCAATCAATCGGGTTAACAGATTGCGAATCTCGGATACAACGTCGTTCAAGCAAAGCAGACAAGGCTCCACTGCCCGTTGACGCGCCACCGCCATCAACTGCTGGATAAGTCCGGCGCCCTGTTCTCCGGCTTTGCGGATCTCCTCGGCAAAACGGCGCAACCTGCTATTGGGTTCCAGGCCAGCCAGAATCAGTTCACTGCAGAGCACCATTCCGGTAAGCAGATTATTGAAGTCGTGGGCAACGCCTCCAACCAGGCGGCCAATGGCCTCCATTTTGTGGGCGTCTCGCAACTGTTGTTCAGTCTGCGGACGCGCTACCGTCTCCTCGGTTCTTACTTGCAATTGTGCAATTGCGCTCATAGGTTCTCAATTGTCCGTGGTTAATTTGTTGGATTGCAGCCATGCGTGAGCTACGTTGCTCCCCATTTGGGAAGTCTAGGTGGATGAGCCTGAGGAGCGCTGTGATGGTTGAACAGGAATTTGCGGAATCGAGGCGAGTCCAAAATGGGAGGAATGAGTTGCTCCGAACTCGTAGGCAGGCAACGGTGAAGCCTGCCTCCTGATAGTTCAGCTTTGGGATTGAATAGGCTGGGCGAGTCGAAAAGTTAGGCGATGTCCTGTGGAAAACCGGACATCGTCTTTGAAATGATTCGATGAAGATTCGCCGACGGTCGCGGAATTTAGCCCAGACCCAATTATTGTGGGCGAGCTGATGTAGGAAATACCTTTGGCGAAAATGCTGGATGTCCGCAAAGGAATGGTTTTTCCGTTCACGACCATCGATACGAGTGTGAGACGCAGGTAGCCTGGATCATGTGGTGCGGTGGAAGCCTTTGCCGCCATAACGCTGCCAGTGATTAGCGCGCCGTGAGGCACGATGGTTTTCTGGCCGACGATTACGGGATCATCAAGCACAGCTGAGAAAGAATCTCCAACCCGAACGCCTCCGCTGGACAATGGGAGTTGCAACCGAACGTTAAGTTGGGTCCCGGCGGGAATCTCGTCGGGGTCGAATCGCTTGGTGGGAGAGATGCCGGCGCCATCGGAAACGCGATCAAAGGGAAGCTGATCACGCTTGGCATTGTCAGTAAGCCCTGAGGCCCCAAGTTGGTGAGAACACGCCGCTGAGCACAACAAAGTCACAGCCATCAAGGCAAGGAGTAGCCTGATTCGTTGGCTCGGTTGCGGCGATCTTTTCATTCTCGATCCTGCCGGAGTGGCTTAGATCAAAGTCGCAAAGAAGATGCCATCCGATAGAAGCATTGAATCAAGGATTTACAAGGAGGGCGCGTCGGCCCTGATGTAGATTTTGCCCTGTGGAATGTAGCCTCCACATTAAAGACCCATCAAAAAATCAGTGCATTACGGGCGTGTTTCCGTCACTTCCAACGCCGCAGGATTCGTCAGCTTCGGTGTGTCCGTTTTTATGAGGGCAGCCTTAGCCACCGCAACGAGCGGATTGAGCGCGCGCACGGAAACTCCCAGGGTGCCTCCCGAGAAGCCATCGATATAGGCCGCGTTGATGCCAATCACTTCCCCTCGCGAATTGAAAACCGGTCCGCCGCTGCCGCCGTGGGCGGTGGGCGCGTCGTAGATCAGTTTGTCTCCAACGACGTCCCCCAGATGTCCGCAGGTCGAGGAGGGCCGGATCAACGACAACGCCGCCAGTTCGTTGGCGGCGCCCTGATCGTCGCGGCGGTAAGCAAGGCGATCGTAAACCGCAGGAGGTGATTTCGCTACCATGCCCAACACACCCATAGGGTATCCGACTACAGCGACCAGTTCGCCCGGAGTTGGAGTGTCGGCGGCCAGAGGTATTGGCCGAAGCTGATGCACTGCCTCTATATCTTCGATGTGGAGAACCGCCAAATCTCCCTGCGCCGAGACCACTGCAGGCGTAATGTTCACCGGTGTAGGCAGGCCGGGAAAGAATGCTAAGAGCTTCTCCAGCCGCGGTATCGCGCCTTTGCGAATTAGCAAAGTGGATTGAGGGTCTTCGTACCAGGGTTCGGCTACGTGACGATTGGTTGCGAGCAATCCGTCAGAAACGACAAAACCAGTGCCGGAAATACGGGCTCGAAACTCCGGACGTTGTCCGCTGAACCCCACCTGATAGATGCCGAAAATGTAGCAGATGGAATCGCGGTAACGGTGCAGCACCACCTCGGGCATGGCTTGCTCTTGTTCAAGTTGATCTACTTTGTTTCCGAGCTGTTGCACCTGTCGCTGCAGGTCATCTTTCGGTTGCGGGTCAGGTGGCTTCGCTGCAGGGTAGTAGCGAGCCATGAGAGCGATGCCGAAGAGCAGGCAAAATCCCAGCACACCTTCGAGCATGCGCTGCCAGAGGGTGCAGACTGGCTCTTCTCGAACTTGAGGATCGCTTTCTGCCATGAAAACGTCAGGCTGCGCTATCGGCGATTGGAGGGAGAAGGTTGCGCCGGTGCTTGAGCTATGAGTCTTTTGTATTGTCCGCTTTACGCTGCGTCGTTCCTAGGGTACGGAGGACGATGTACAAATGGGACAGACTTTTTCGTTCAAAACGGAACAGCAAGCAGATCCGCGGCTAAATACTGATATTGAGCAGTGCATTTGCGCGCATCGGCGGAGAGATCAGCCCAAAATCCCGATACGACATGTTATAATTTTGCATCTAAGTTGCCGCTTTAGCTGACGGAGGATTGTATCGATAAACGCTTTATCCGCACGAACGACCGTATTAGAGCGCGTGAAATCAGGGTGATCGGGGACGAAGGGGAACAAATAGGTGTGATGCCCCCGTACGAAGCGCTCAAAATGGCCCGCGAAAAAAACCTGGATTTGGTTGAAATTTCGCCCACCGCAGTTCCTCCCGTATGCCGCATCATGGATTACGGGAAATTTCTTTACCAACAGGAGAAAAAGGAACGCGAGGCCAAAAAGCATCAGAAGACGATCACGGTCAAGGAAGTCAAGTTTCGTATCAACGTGGATGACCACGACTACGAGACCAAGAAGAATCACGTTTTGCGCTTTCTGGACGAAGGCGATAAGGTCAAGGCAACGATTTTTTTCCGCGGACGCGAGATGACCCGCACGGGCCTGGGACGCCAGATTCTGGAACGCCTGATTAAAGACGTTCAGGACAAAAGCATCGTGGAGTTCCGGCCTCGCCAGGAAGGAAATACGCTGCATGCGATCCTGGCGCCGAAGAAAGAAACGGGGGCGCAGAAGCCGCACGCAGCGCCGCCGCCATCGCAAGATCGGGCCGCTAAGGCCTAACGAACCGATTAAATTTTCAAGCAGCACTACGATAGGCCGCTGGTTGAACGTGACGGCTGAACGCGAATTCTGAGGACTTATGCCAAAGTTGAAAACACATAAAGGCGCAGCTAAGCGCTTCAAGAAAACTGCAACCGGAAAAGTGAAGCGGGGGCATTCGCATTTGCGCCATATGCTGACCTCGAAATCTCACAAGCGCAAAAAGAAGCTGGGCCACGCAGTACTGGTAAGCGACGCAGACACGCCCAAAATCAAGCGCATGATTCCGTACTAGAATAGTTCTGTGTGAGTTTGTGTGGCGCGGGCGCCCTCGCCCGCATTTTGTGGGCAGCAAATTATTGCGGCCCCCGGCGTGTGAAGAGGTAATAAGGACTGCTTCAGTCTCCTACCTCCAGCCGCTGTAAATTGATTAAAAAAGGAGCACATCAATGCCTCGTGTAAAACGTGGAACCAAACGGCGCGCCAAGCGCAAAAAAATATTAGACCGCGCCAGCGGTTACTTCCTCACAAAATCCAAACTGTACCGGTCGGCTAAAGAGGCCGTCGAGCGCGGCCTGAAGTTCGCATATTCAGGACGCAAGCAGCGCAAACGGCAATTCCGGTCGCTCTGGATCGTACGCATCGGCGCTGCCGCCAAGCTGAATGGGATGAGCTACAACCAGTTCATTCACGGTCTGAAGCAGGCCGGCGTGGAACTGGATCGCAAGATTCTTGCCGACTTGGCGGTCCGGGACGCAGCCGCATTTAAGAGCCTCGCCGAGCAAGCGAAGGGCGCTCTCGGCGGAGCAGCGTAGTAAACCAGCCTTTGGCATTAGCACTTCGCATTTAGCAATTCAGAGTTGTCATTCCGAATGGGCGTTAGCCCGCGAGGAATCTGCAGGTTGCCGGCTTCGAAAGAAACTGCAGATCCCTCTCTTGCCCTCACCGCTGCCGCGGCTCGGGCGGCGCTCGGGATGACAGGGTCTTGATATGAGTCCGAAGAAAAAATCGGCGTACTCTGTTCCCGAGCTGAAGGATTTCTCGGTGGCGGCTCTGGAGAAGGCTGCTGAGAATCTGCTGGCTGCAGTCCGTCGAGAAGCGGAGGAAGTTACCAGCGAAAACGAGGGGAAAATATTTCGTGATCGCTGGATGGCGCGCAAGAGCGGCATACTCACGCAAGTCAACGACCTCTGGCTCAAGGCCGCGCCGAAAGAGGCAAAGCGCGACGTCGGCCAGCGCGTCAACGAAATCAAGAAGCAAGTCGAGCAAACAATCACTGACGCTGTCGAGAAAAAGCAGGCTTCAACGTCATCGAGCCGGGCCGAGCGCGTCGATATCACGCTCCCGGGCATTCGCCGTCCTCTCGGAGCGGAACATCCCATTATCAAAACCATGAACGAGATGGTGGGAGTGTTTCGCAATCTCGGATACTCGGTCGAGGAAGGTCCCGAAATTGAAACCGACTATTACAACTTCGAGGCGCTGAACTTTCCTCCCAATCATCCGGCGCGGGATACGCAGGACACGCTGTTTATCGCCAATCAGGAATCGAAGCCGCTGCGGGATCGGTTGCTGCTGCGCACGCACACTTCGCCGGTGCAGATTCGCACCATGGAGAAGATGAAGCCGCCGGTGCGCGTGGTGTGTCCAGGCAAAGTCCATCGCAACGACGCGCCGGACGCTACACACTCTCCGATTTTTCATCAGATCGAAGGTCTCGCCGTAGATACGAACATTACGTTTTCCGATTTAAAAGGAACGCTCGATCACGCGATGAAGGCGATGTTTGGATCGAGCGTGAAGACGCGGTTTTATCCGTCATTCTTTCCGTTCACCGAACCCAGCGCGGATGTGCAGATCAGCTGCATTTTTTGCGGCGGCCGCGGATACCGGGATGGTGGTCCGTGCCGGAACTGCAAGGCCAGTGGCTGGATTGAGCTGTTGGGCTGCGGCATGGTGGATCCGAATGTGTATGGCTTCGTGGATTACGATCCGAAGAAAGTAAGCGGATTTGCCTTTGGCATGGGCGTTGAGCGGATTGCAATCCTGAAATACGGCGTGGACGATATCCAGTTGTTCTTCAACGGGGATGTGCGGTTTCTGGAGCAGTTTGCATGAAAGCTATCAGCTTTCAGCCTTCAGCTATCAGTCGTAATACCCTAGCTGAGAGCTGAAAGCTGAGAGCTGAAAGCTGAAAGCTTAGCAATGAAACTTTCTCCACAATGGGTGCGCGATTTCGTTGACCTGAACGTCAACTACCACCAGCTTGCAGAAGATCTGACGCTGGCCGGAATCGCCGTCGAATCGGTTAGTGGGGAGGGTGATGAGACGATCTTTGAGATGGACATCACGACCAATCGTCCTGACGCGATGAATCACTACGGCGTCGCGCGCGAATGTTCGGCGATCTATGACCTGCCGCTGAAGCCGATTGAACCCAAGTTGCCTGCTCCAGTCCCGCCGGGCGGGGACGCCCGGCCTCCATTTCCCATCGAAATCCAGGATGAACAAGGGTGTGCGCGGTTTACGGCCCGCATTGTTCGAAATGTGACCATCAAGCCGTCACCCGAAAAGATCACGCGTCGCCTTGGACTACTCGATCAGCGGCCCATCAACAATGCCGTGGACGCGACTAACTACACCCTGTGGGAAATGGGCAAGCCGACTCACGTGTTCGATCTGGATTTGCTCGAAGGCGGCAAGATCGTCGTCCGGCGGGCGCGTGATGGCGAAGTTCTCAAGACTTTGGATGGCGTCGAGCGCAAGCTGACTTCCGAGGATCTGGTGGTTGCGGACGCGAAGAAACCGGTCGGCCTGGCGGGAACGATGGGCGGCTTCGACACTATGATTACGGAGAAGACGCGCAACGTCCTGATTGAATCCGCATGGTGGGATCCGGTGACAGTTCGTAAAATGTCGCGGCGTCACGGGCTGCATACCGATGCGTCGCATCGCTTCGAGCGCGGCGCGGATTATGAGTCAACCGTGCTCTCCTGCGATCGCGTGGCCGAACTCATCTTGCAATCGGGCGGCGGCGAAGTAGGCGGCCTCGTTGATGTGATTGGGCGAAAGCTGGATCTGGCGCCCATTGCTTTGCATGTGTCTGAGGTGCAGCGCATTCTCGGCGAGAAGCTGGAGACTAACGAAATCCTGCGCATTCTGCGGCGACTGGGATTCGAATTGATTCCCGAACCTGGAGATGAAGCTGAATTCACCGTACTGGTCCCGAGCTGGCGGCTGGATATCGAGCGCGAGATCGATGTGATTGAAGAAATCGCGCGACTGCATGGGTACGACAAATTCCCCAACAGTTTGCCCGCCTACGTGGGCGCGGTCGTCGAGCAGCCCGATGCGCCGAAAGATAAGAAGCTGCGCACTTCCTTGCTGGCTTTAGGTTACGACGAAGCGATTTCGCTGACCTTTATTTCACATCATGATGCGGAACAGTTCTCGTCCGTGCGAGTGATCGAACTGGCGAATCCGCTGAGCGAGGAGGCTTCGGTGATGCGCACTTCGATGGTGCCCGGCATGCTCAATATGCTCGCCTACAATCTCAATCGAGGCAATGACAGCGTTCGCTTGTTCGAAGCCGGAAATGTTTTCGAGTGGGCAGGCGAAAAAACAGCGGAGTTCAAGCGCATCTGCATGGGCGCGACCGGCAACGCGTCGCTTGAAAGCGTGCATCGTCCGCCGAGACCGATATCGTTTTTTGATGTGAAGGGCGACGTGGAGACTTTGCTAGCAGCATTCCAGCACACAAGCCTCGAGTTCAAGCCTGATGCGACGGAATATTACCATCCTGGCCGCTCGGCTCTGGCTTTGATGGATGGCGACATCGTGGCTCAATTCGGACAGATCCATCCCGAGGTTGCGGCTGGACGCAAGCTTAAACAAGATGTTTTCGTGGCCGAGGTTTATTTGGATCGGCTCTACAATCGCGGGTTGCGGGCAGTGCGATATGAGCCGTTGCCGCGCTATCCGGCGGTGGAGCGCGACTTTTCATTTATCTTTGACGACGCGGTTGAGTTCGTGAGGATCGAAAAAGAGATTACGGGATTGGGTTTAATCAAGCTTCGCAGTTTTGTTCCGGTCGAGATTTTCCGTGGCGGTTCGATTCCAGCAGGCAAATATTCTTTGCTGCTTCGAGCTACATTTCAATCCAGGGAGCGGACTTTGCGCGAGGATGAAGTGGGACGGTGGTCGTCGCAGATCGTTGAGGCGCTCGAGGGTTTGGGCGGAATGCTGCGGGCTTCGTGACCGCTGGAACCCATCCACCACAGAGTCACAGAGTCACAGAAAAGAAACCAAAAGAACTTCTCTGTGACTCTGCGCCTCTGTGCTGAACAACGGCTGTGCTCATGTCATCCTTACCCGGTGAATCCCGGTCCTTCTTGTGCTAGTCTGAGCCGATTATGGCTGATGTAGTCCTCCAACCCAGGCATTTTCTTAGCGACAAGGTTGAACACTTTACCGAGTCCGTTATTCGCGAGATGACGCGGCAGGCCATGCTGCATGGAGCGGTTAACCTTGCACAGGGCTTCCCTGATTTTCCCGCCCCCGCGGAGATTAAGCGGGCAGCGCAAGAGGCGATTGCCGCGGATGTGAATCAATATGCAATCACCTGGGGCGCGAAGAGTTTGCGCAATGCGATCGCGCGGCAGATGCAGGAATGGCAAGCCATTGCGGTTAACCCTGAAACACAGGTAACAGTCTGTTGCGGATCGACTGAAGCGATGATTTCGACGTTGCTGGCGGTGTGCAACAAGGGCGACGAGGTGGTGATCTTCGAGCCGTTTTATGAGAATTATGGGCCCGACGCGGTGCTATCGGGCGCGAAGCCGGTCTTCGTAAAGTTACATCCACCAGTTACGCCGGATGACGAATGGACTTTCGATGAAGCCGAGTTGCGCGCCGCGTTTCATCCTCAAACCAAAGCGATCATCGTCAATACGCCTAATAATCCTACCGGCAAAGTGTTTACGCGGGGTGAACTGGAACTGATTCGAAATCTCTGCGTCGAGTTCAACGTTCTGGCCATCACCGACGAAATTTACGAACACATTCTTTACGATGGTGCCAAGCACATTTCGATGGCCGCGCTTGAAGGTATGAGCGAGCGAACGGTCACTATCAACGGCTTGTCGAAGAGTTACAGCGTAACCGGATGGCGCGTGGGATGGGCGGTTGCGCCGCCTGCCATCACAAACGCGATTCGCAAGGTTCACGATTTTCTCACCGTTGGCGCTCCAGCCCCTATGCAAGAGGCAGGTGCGGTAGCTCTTGGCCTGCCGGCAACTTACTATGAAAATCTTGCTAACGGATACAAAAGCCGGCGCGACCGGTTGATACCTGCTCTGGAGGAGGCCGGGTTTCGCTGCTTTCTTCCACGCGGCGCTTATTACGTGATGACAGACATTAGCGCGTTTGGATTCGCGAATGATGTCGCCTTTACGCAGCATCTGGTCAAGGAGATCGGCGTGGCGGCGGTTCCGGGATCGAGTTTCTACAATGATGCGCGCGATGGAGCGAAACAGGTCCGGTTTGCATTCTGCAAAAAAGACTTGACCCTGGATGAAGCGGGGAGCCGATTGAAGAAGTTGCTGGACCGATAGAGCTGCCCGGCCGGACAGCCGAGGGCGGCTGTCCTCACACAAGCAACCCGTCCTGCATCTCTGTTGATATCTCCAGAGAATTCTGCGGTATACTGCGCTGAAGTTCGAAATCTTTTCGGGGAAGAAGTGCAATCATGGTGGTGAAGATGGCAGAAGAAGTATCGGCGCAAGTTGCTTCTGACGATTTCCAGACTCTGGAACAAAAAGTTTATCGTACGATTGAACTGTATAAAGCTGCGCGGGAGGCGCGATCCGCATCCGAGCGCGATGCACAGCGGTTGCGCGAGCAACTGGAAGAACGCGAAGAAGAGGTCGAAGGCCTGCGCCGCGAAATGGTGCAACTGCGGCGGGAACGCGAGGAGATTCGCGGCCGCGTGGAAAAAATGCTGCAGCAGATCGACACGCTGACCGATGAGCAGGCTGCAAGCTGAGGCCTGCATCAAATCCAACTTCGTTGCGCGAAACTAGGAGCAAAAAGTCATGGCAAACGGCGCAAAGCAGCCCACAGTGAGCAACGCTGACGACACCAGCGTCCGCGTGGAAATTTTCGACCAGGCTTACAATCTTCGCGGCTCAGATGCGAACTACATCATGAAGCTCGCGGAATACGTCGACGCTAAAATGCGCGCAGTCGCGAAGCAAACACAAACCGTCGATACGGTGCGTCTGGCAGTGCTCGCTGCGCTGAATATTGCCGACGAATATCATCTGCTGAAGCGAAACCAGGAGGGCGGAGGGACCGACTACCTGAGGCGAGCGCATCATCTGTCTGACGCGCTGGATGAAGTGCTTGAGGAAAAGCGCAAAGCTGGATAAATCAGTCATTCTGTCATCCCTCGCTTTGCTCGGGATGACAGAAAATTTGGATGACAGAAATTGTATTTAGTCGGCTAGCGTTTCCCCTCAACTTCTCCCAATAACTGCCCCAACCCTATTGCTGAATCTTCGTGTCCGGACTAGCTGGTTTCTGCGTGACTTGCTGCGGGCTGGGTAATTGCGAACGATCCCACCCGCCTCCCAACGCCTCAATCAGCGCAACCGCGGCCGTCATCTCCTGTACCTGAAGATTGTTGAGTGTCAGTTGGTCGGAAAGCAAGGTGTTCTGCGCAATCAGCACATCGACGTAGGGATCAATACCAGTCTCGTAGCGGGCTTCTTCCAGCTTGAGGAAGGTTTGCGCCGAATTCACCGCCTGCTGCTGCTGCTGAATTCCTTTAGACATGATTCGGACCTCAGCAAGCCCATCTTCGACTTGCTGGAAAGCCGTCAGCACGATCTGACGATAGCCGGCAACATCCGCATTGTAGGTCGCAACATATTGTTGGACGGTAGCGCGGCGTAAGCCAGCATCGAAAATGGTTTCTGAGAGCGATGTGCCCACCGACCAGAAGCGGCTTGGCCACGAAAGCCATTTAGTGAAGGCCGAGCTCTCGAATCCGCCTGACGCGCTTAAAGTTAGATTCGGAAAATAGGCCGCATAGGCAATGCCGATGGCGGCGTTGGCTTGGGCCATGGTGCGTTCGGCGGCCGCAATGTCGGGGCGGCGCTCGAGTAGTTCCGATGGCACGCCAACCGGAATCGGCGGCGGCGCAGTCGTCATGGGCTTCACGGGAATGGATAAGCCTGAGGCGGTTCGGCCTACCAAGGTTGCGATTGCGTGCTCATATTGTGCTCGGGCGACCGCGATGTTGGTTGCGCCAGCCTCCGCGCTCTGCAGAGTGGTTTCAGCTTCAACTACGGAACTCTGGTCGGCGATGCCGGTTTCGTATTGCGCGCGAGTTAGTTCGAGTTCTTTCTGATCGGCCGCTACGGTGTCGTTGTAAATTCTCTGTAACTCATCCTGACCGCGGATTTCGAAAAAGTACTCCGCCAAACTCGCCTGCTCGATCAGACGTTCGTTCTCAAGATCGGCAGCGCTGACCTGAGCGGCATACTGATATTCGTGCACCGTATTACGAATCCGTCCCCAAAGATCCGGTTCCCATGACGCTTCGAGTGGCAGCGAATAGACGGTTGTCTGCAGTTGTCGGATCGGAGCTCCCGTAGCGCTCGTACCGATGGGGGTCGTGCCGAGATTCGATGACGTTCTCGAGCGGTTGAACGAGGGCGCAACTGCCAGCGTCGGAAAATATTGCGCGCGGGCCTCGCGCACGATGGCACGAGCCTCCATGAAATTCTCGTAATACTGTTTAATTGTCTGATTGTTGATGTTCAGTTGCTCTTCGAGCGCGTTCAGTTCGGGATCATTGAAGATTTCCCACCATTTGCCGCGCAGCTTGGCATCTGCCGGCTGTGCGACCGTCCAACCTTCATTTCCAGGAAATTGCGTCGGCGACTCTTTGTAGACCGCCGCAGGCGGCTGCGCGGGCGGCGGCTGGTGATATTTCGGCCCGACTACGCAGCCTGAAAGCAGCAAAGAGAACAACGCGCATAGCCAAATGGTGCGGCGCGCCGGTTTTTGATGGAAGGTCATCATACGTTTCTGCCTACCTGAACTGTTCCTCTCAGCTAGCCTCCGTGGCTGGTGATGTAAGGCTGTCGCGCGTCTTCCCCAGCATTCGCAGACGCAACCGGTCGAGGAACAGATATACGACGGGAGTGGTATAGAGCGTGAGCATTTGACTCACGATCAATCCGCCCACGATGGTGATGCCCAGCGGTCTGCGCAGCTCGGAACCAGTCCCGGTACCGAAGGCCAGCGGTAACGCTCCGAAAAGCGCGGCCATAGTCGTCATCAGAATGGGACGGAAGCGCAGCATGCAGGCTTCGAAAATCGAGTCCGCTGTGCTCTTGCCCTCTTCGCGTTCGGCGACTAAAGCGAAGTCGATCATCATAATCGCGTTCTTCTTGACGATACCGATCAGTAATACGATTCCGATGATCGAAATCACGTTCAAGTCGATCTTGAAAAGCATCAGTGCCAGCATTGCTCCTACACTGGCCGACGGCAGCGTCGAGATAATAGTCAGCGGATGCACCAGACTCTCATAAAGAATGCCGAGCACGATGTAAACCGCCAGTAGCGCGGTCGCTACCAGCATCGGTTCGGTGCCTAGCGATTGTTGGTAAGCTTCGAGTGTACCGGCGAAGAAGCCACGGATAGTCGAGGGCGTTCCCAGTCTCTGCTGCATCAGTGCAATGCGCTGCGTGGCGTCGCTTAAAGAAACGCCGGGCGCCAGATTAAAAGAGACGGTCACGGACGGAAACAATCCGGTGTGATTTACGGATAAAGGTGTGGTCCCGGATTGAGAGCTCGCCACAGCGCCCAACGGGATAACGCCGCTACTGGAAGTGTGCTCGTAAATATACTTCAGGCCCTCCGGGCTCGCCCAGTATTGCGGAGCCACTTCAAGAACCACGTAGTACTGGTTCAGTTGCGTATAAATAATCGAGACTTCAGATTGGCCGAAAGCCTGGTAAAGGGACGAATCGAGTGTCTGCGCCGTCAATCCCAATCTGGCAGCGGTCGCACGATCGTAGGTTAACAACTCTTCGCGCCCGCCATTCTGCTGATCGGAATTCACATCCTGCAGGCCGGGCAGCTTTTTCATTTCGCTTAAAAGGATGGGTCCCCATTTCGAAAGGTCTACAACGTTGTCGCACTGGATAGTGTATTGATAAAGAGCGTTGCTCGACCTGCCTCCAATGCGCAGATCCTGCGCAGCCTGCAAAAAAGCTGATGCCACCGGCAAACGATTCAATTTAGGGCGCAGCCGGTTAATGATTTGCGGGGCACCGATTTTGCGCTCATTGAGTGGTTTCAGAGCCATGTAAATGAATCCGCCGTTGGTAGCCCCGTTGCCACCGGTGTAGGCAGTCACGTTGGCGACCGCGGGATCGCTTTTGATCACTCCCACCAACTGCCGGATTGAATTGTCCATCACGGCGAACGAAGCATCCTGCGGACCTTGTACACCTCCTACGATTGCCCCGGTATCCTGCTGCGGGAAAAAACCTTTGGGGAGTTTGATGATCAGCACAACATTCAGGGCAATGGTCAAGAGCAGGACAACCAGCATCAGTCCGGAATTGTCCAGTGCCCACAATAAAGTGCGACGATAGGTTTCGAGCATCCACGCGAAGAATCTTTCGCTTGCCTGATAAATCCTGCCATGCTTTTCTTCTTTCTCGGCTTTTAGCAGATGAGCGCACATCGCCGGAGTCGTGGTCAAGGAAATTACCATTGACACTACAATTGCCGTCGACAGCGTAACGGCGAATTCGCGAAATAGACGGCCGACAATGCCGCCCATCATCAGAATCGGAATGAAAACCGCAACCAGGGAAACGCTGATGGTAAAAACTGTGGAACCGATCTCCTGCGCGCCTTTCAGCGTCGCCGCGAAGGGTTGCATTCCCTGTTCCAAATGACGAGCAATGTTCTCCATCACGACGATGGCATCATCGACTACGAACCCGGTCGAGATAGTAAGCGCCATCAGCGAGAGATTGTCGAGGCTGTAGCCGAGCAGATACATCACGGCGAAAGTCCCAATCAGAGAAACAGGAACCGCAATGCTCGGAATTAAGGTCGCACGCCCGTTACGCAGAAAAAGAAAAACTACGACAACGACCAGCGCCACTGATATCAGCAACGTGCGCTCCACGTCGCTGACTGAGGCCCGAATCGTGGTCGTGCGGTCGAGAACAATGGTTGTGTCGATGCCCGCGGGAATCGAAGCTTTCAGAAATGGCAACTGGGTCCGAATATTGTTGACGGTCTGAATGATGTTGGCGCCCGGCTGGCGGAAGATAATTACCGTGACCGAAGGAATGCCGTTCAAGTATCCAGCGGATCGGACATTCTGCACGTCATCGGTGACGTTAGCAACATCCTGGAGTCGAATCGCTGCGCCGTTGTGGTAACCGATGATTAATGGTTTGTAATCGTCGGCTTTCGAAATCTGATCATTGGCAATGATGTCGGCCGAGACCACGCCGTCCGACCATTGGCCTTTGGCGAGATCTGCATTCTGTGTGCTCAGCACGGATTGCACGTTGGCAAGCGTCAGTCCGTTGCTGTTCAACTGGGTTGGATGGACGTCAACCCGCACCGAGGGTAAGGAACTGCCGCCCACCGCAACCTGCCCCACTCCGTTTATCTGCGATAGCTTCTGCTCCATCACCGTGGAGGCTTCGTCATAAAGCTTGCCGCGATCGAATTTGCTCGAGGTCAGTCCGAGGATCATGATCGGAGAGTCGGCGGGATTTACCTTCCGATAGGTGGGATTGGCGGGGAGATTTGCCGGCAAATAGGTGCGTGCCGCAGCGATTGCTGCTTCAACGTCGCGCGCAGCACCGTCGATATTGCGGCTCAGATCGAACTGTATCGTGATTGAGGTGCTTCCCAGCGAGCTTGCCGAAGTCATCTCCGACACGCCGGCGATGTGGCCGAACTGCCGCTCGAGCGGAGTGGCAACCGAAGAAGCCATGATCTGCGCGCTGGCTCCGGGCAAAGAGCCGGATACGGAGATAGTGGGAAAGTCAACTTGCGGCAAAGGTGAAACTGGCAGCACCAAGAACGCGATCGCGCCAGCGATGGCTATTGCGATGGTCAGCAATGTAGTTGCCACGGGACGGCGGATAAATGGCTCTGACAGATTCATGCTTGCGCTTCCGGTTCTCCCACAGTCCGTGGCTGTTCTGCTCCACGCCAACGGGAAAATCTTTGCCCAAGGCTGTCGAAGAAGATGTAAATCACCGGCGTCGTGTACAGGGTGAGCGCTTGACTCAAGATGAGTCCGCCAACCATGGCAATACCCAACGGGCGGCGAATCTCCGAGCCGATGCCGGTTCCAAGAGCCAACGGAAGGCCGCCAAGCAACGCGGCCATGGTCGTCATCATGATCGGGCGGAAGCGCAGCAGGCTGGCCTCATAGATCGCGTCGGTCGAATTCTTCCCGTGCTCGCGCTCTCCCTCAAGAGCGAAATCAACCATCATGATTCCGTTTTTCTTCACAATTCCGATCAGCAGGATAATGCCGATAATCGCGACCACACTCAGGTCCTGGCCAAACAACATGAGCGCCAGCAGCGCACCCACGCCCGCCGAGGGCAGAGTTGAAAGAATCGTGATTGGGTGGATGAAGCTTTCGTACAGCACGCCCAGAACGATATATACAGTGACGAGCGCAGCCAAAATCAGTAGCGCTTCGTTGGACAGCGAGTTTTTGAACGAGGCGGCGGTACCCTGAAAATCCGCCTGCAGGCTCGGAGGAAAATGCATGTTCTGTTGCACTTTGTCGATGGCGGTAATAGCGCTTCCCAACGCCGCATTGGGCGCGAGGTTGAACGACACCGTAACTGCCGGGAATTGTCCTTGATGATTGATAGAGAGCGCTTCGCTGGCGCGGTGGAAGTGAGCGAATGCGCCCAGCGGGACGGCATTGCTCATCGCGGAAGTGGTCACTGTATTCGCGGACGAGCCAGTCGAATTGTTGACCGGGGACAAAGCGTTCGTTGGTGGGATGAGCACACCCGAGGACGGAGTGTACGGCACTGAAGTCGTGATGGCATTTGATCCGGCAGAAGAAGATCCGGATGACGAAAAAGAGTTGGACGCTCCTGGTCCCGATGTTCCAGATGAGGCGTTCGCCTGGATATACAAATCTTGCAGCACATCGGGATCCTGCTGGTACTGGGGCAGAGCTTCAAGCACCACGTGGTATTGATTGAGCTGCGTGTACATCGTGTTTATCTGGCGCTGTCCCAAAGCGTCGTAAAGCGTGTTGTCGATGGTCGCAGGCGCAATGCCAAGGCGCGAAGCCGTGACCCGGTCGATCATCATCGACACTGCCAGCCCACCGGTCTGCTGGTCGGTAGCGACGTCCTCGAGCTGCGGCAGATTTTTCAGTTTGGCAACGAAGCGATTGGTCCAATCGTTGAGTTCGTTCGCGTCAGGATCTTCGAGCGTGTACTGATATTGGGTGCGGCTCACGCGGTCATCTACCGTGATATTCTGCACCGGCTGCATGTAGAGCGTGATTCCTTGCACGTTCTGAAGTTTGGACTGCAGGCGCCGGATGAGATCTGCAGCGCTGATATGACGCTGCTCCAGAGGTTTCAGGTTAATCGACATGCGGCCGCTGTTGAGGGTCGTGTTGGTACCGTCGGCCCCGATGAATGAGGAAAGGCTTTGCACGGCCGGGTCTTGCAGGATGACTTTGGCCAACTGCTGCTGTTCCTCCGCCATGGCGTTGAACGAGATGGTTTCCGGCGCCTGCGAAATACCTTGAATAACGCCGGTATCCTGCACCGGGAAAAATCCCTTAGGAATGACGATGTAGAGAAAGATCGTAAGCAGCAGGGTTCCGAAAGCCACCAAAAGTGTGATGGTTTGATACCGCAGTACAACTTTTAAGGTCCGGCCATAGAATGCGATCATTTTTTCGAACATGCGTTCCGAGGCTTGGTAGAAGCGTCCCTGCTGTTCCTTGGGCTCGTGACGCAAAATTCGCGCCGCCATCATTGGAGTCAGGGTCAGCGACACCACGGCAGAAATAACAATTGTCACCGCAAGGGTTACGGCAAATTCACGAAAGAGCCGGCCCACAACATCGCCCATGAACAGCAGCGGGATCAGTACGGCAATCAATGAAACCGTTAGCGAAACAATCGTGAAACCGATCTGTTCCGCTCCCTTCAGTGCCGCCTGCATCGGAGGATCGCCCTGCTCGATGAAGCGCGAAATGTTTTCGATCATTACGATGGCATCGTCAACCACGAATCCAGTCGCGATCGTAAGAGCCATCAACGAGAGGTTATCCAGGCTATAGCCAAGCGCGTACATGGCGGCAAAGGTGCCCACCAGCGATAGAGGCACGGCCACACTGGGAATGATGGTTGCGTACAGACTTCGCAGGAACAGAAAGATGACCAGGACCACGAGCCCGATCGTCAGCATTAGCTCAAACTCGACGTCAGAGACGGAGGCCTGGATTGCCGTGGTTAAGTCGGTGAGTATCGTGACCTGGACGGAGGCAGGAAGATTGGTTTCGAGTTGCGGCAACAGCGCCTTGATGCTTTTGACCACGCTGATGGTATTGGCGCCCGGTTGCCGCTGAATGTTGAGAATGACGGCGGGCGTTTGGTTCATCCACGCCGCCAGCTTATTATTCTCGACGCCATCCACGACCGCGGCCACGTCCGTAAGCATCACGGGCGCGCCGTTGCGATAGGCGACGACAACACTGCGATAATCGGCGCTGCTCACCAATTGATCGTTCGCGTCAATCTGGAAATCCTGATGCGGTCCATCGAAGTTGCCCTTGGCAGCGTTCACGCTGGCCTGCACGAGAGCGGTTCGCACGTCCTCGAGATTGACTCCATAAGATGAAAGCGCGACCGGATTAGCCTGAATCCGCACAGCCGGCTTCTGCCCGCCGCTGATGCTCACCAGCCCCACTCCATTCAATTGCGAAAGCTTTGGCGCCAGCCGCGTATCCACCAGATCTTCCACCTGTGACAAAGGAACGGAACTGGAAGTGATGGCCATGGTAAGAACGGGCGCGTCGGCGGGGTTGGTTTTGCTGTAGACCGGCGGGGCGGGCAAGTTAGAAGGCAGATAACTTTGTGCAGCATTGATCGCCGATTGCACTTCCTCTTCGGCGACGTCGATGTTAAGAGTCAGGCTGAACTGCAAGACAACGACAGAAACGCCTCCCGAGCTGGTAGACGTCATCTGACTGAGCCCTTGCAATTCACCGAATTGGCGTTCCAGCGGTGCGGTGACCGTGGTCGCCATAACGATCGGACTCGCGCCCGGATAAAAGGTAACAACTTGGATGGTTGGATAGTCGATCTGGGGCAAAGCTGAAACCGGCAATTGCCTGAAGGCGACGATGCCGACGAGCAGGATCGCCGCCATCAGCAGCGCGGTCGCAACCGGCCGCATGATGAATGGTCGGGACGGGCTCACGGGGATTGGCTCTCGGTGGAAGCAGCGGGCGGCGGTTGCTTGGAAATCACAACCTTCGCCCCGTTTTGCAGCTTCTCAAAGCTGCTGGTAGCGACCGTGTCTCCCGGATTTATGCCAGTCACGGCAGTCTGTCCAGCGTCCGTCACGCCGACCTTAATGTTGCGGATCTGGGCCGCCTCATTCTGAATCAGGTAGACAAATGATGTCTGACCGTTCTGCTGAATGGCAGCACTCGGAATCAACGTGGCTCCCTGCAAGGTATCCACAAGCAGCTTTGTGTTTACAAACTGATTGGGAAACAGGGCGCCGTCTTTGTTGTCAAAAATACCCCGCATCTTGACCGTGCCTGTTGTGGTGTCGATCTGGTTGTCGAAGGTGAGCAGCTTTCCGGTTCCCAGGTTTGTTAGTTGTGCTCGATCGAGAGCGAGGACCTGCAGCTGCTTTCCTCGCCGGGTCTGCGCTTCTACCTGAGGCAGGTTGTCTTCGGCGATGGTAAAGATCACGGTGATCGGCTGCACCTCGGCAACGACCACCAGGCCCGTCGTACCGTTCGCCTGAACTACGTTGCCGGGATCCACGAGGCGCAGACCGACTCGTCCTGGGATCGGGGCGGTTATATGACAGAATACGACTTGGACTTGGTCATACTTAACCGTGCCTTCGTCGTTTTTCACCGTGCCTTCATCCTGCAGCACGATTTTTTCCTGATCGTCGAGGGTCTGCTTCGGGATGGCATTCCGCGCCCACGCTTCGCGATACCGCTGCAAATCCATTTTTGCCTGTGCAAGCACGTTGGTGTCACGCTCGAGCGCGCCTTCGGCCTGCATCAACTGCGCTTCAAAGGGCCGGGCATCGATATCGATCAACGCCTCGCCCTTGCGAACCAGTTGACCTTCCTTGTAATAGACCTTACTGATCATTCCAGTGACTTCGCTGGTGATCGAGGCGGTATAGACCGGGGTGACGGTGCCAATGGCGACCAGATACACCGGAATATTTCCTTTTTGCGCGACTGCGGCGGTGATCGTGACCGGTCCAGTTACGACGCGACGCGATGACGGAGCGGCAGTCTGGTCCTCGTGGTGATGCAACACCAGGTAGAAAATTACCGCGAAAGTCAGCAGCAGCGCGGCCCAAACGAAAAGCCGCTGCCACCCGGACTTGTGCGGCGTGCTGGCAGGCGGCAACTGGTGCTGCGGATCGATAGACGAAGGCTCTTTGGTTTCCATCCGATTTTCTTGCATTCAGTCGATGTAACCCAGCCCTCCCAGTTGGAGGTATGTGAAGGGCATGCCACCCCGTCTATTCACTTCTGTACTTTGCATTGAGAGGGTTCAACCTAGCCTTCAGCTTTACTGAGCGGTCGCATGCTTTCGCACACCTGCCTGCAGGCTTCTGCCGAAACCTGGTTCCATCAGATGCAATCCTTGATGCCCTCGTTTGCTAAGAGCTACGAAATTGCTTCTCTGATAGAAACACTGTTTGACACCCGACAGGGTAAAGAATGGACAACAGAATGTAAATGTTCGTAAATGAATGGGACTTGACCTTGATTACGGCGACGATGATACGCCGACGATTCAATACAGCCAGATGAATTTAATCGTCCGCAGTCGCGGTAGTCCACTTTCGGAGTTAGGGTCGAAGCTGATCTTTCTGTCTGCGCAGGGCCTCTTCGTACGCCTGCCGCGGGTCGCGTCCGGTGACCTGTTTATACCATGCGGGATGAAATGTCCAAGCCCATGCTTCGCTGACTGAACCGCGCGTCATCGCCTGGAAAGTTCCCGGCTCGCCAATTGTGCTCAGGTAGATGTGGATGAAGATTCCACCCAGCATGATTATTGCCGAGATATCGTGAATGATGTAGCTGATGGCTACGGGCCAGCGGCCAAAGGTGGGGGCACCGGCCCAGAGAATGATTCCAGTGATTAAATAGAGGGCGCAGCCGGTGACGATTTCCCAGAACATGGCCTTCTGACCGGCGTTGAAGAAGCCAGTGTCAGGTGGATCGATTATTTCTTCCCCCGAGGCTACTCTCTTAATGTTTCGAATCCAGTTCGTGTCGCCTTTCGCCCACAACATGGGTCTAACCCAGTTCAACATCTGCAGCCCGAAGAAGAACACAAAGAACAGGCCGAACCAGGGATGCAGTTCGCGAGCCAGCGGTCCGCCGCCGAACAGAGGTGTAAACCAGCGGAACAGCCAGGGAAGATAGACTCCGAATCCGGAAAACAATGCCAGAAAAAAGAAGAGCGCCACCATCCAGTGCAGGAACCGCGTGTACACCGGATGGCGCATTAATTCGCCGACATAAACTTCGGTTCTACCGATGTGCTCAAAGGCGCGGCGGGCTTTTTCGTCGAAGCGTTCAATTGCGGTAGACATCGGCGTCCTCCTTCTTCGGCGGTTCGGGCTGCGGCCGTCGCGGACCGACCCCCACATAGTGAAGGGCCACGCCCAGAAGTCCGAACATGGCGAATGCGCCAAGCACCGGCTTAAACAGCCACTTCCACACCGTGTAGCTCCACGGAATGACGGGATTCTTCGGCAGTCCTCCGTAGCGTTCGGGGTCGGTCGCGTCGTGCAGAACATAGATCACATGCGTTCCGCCAATCGACTGCGGATCGTAGACCCCGGCCTTTTCAAATCCGAAGTTCTCGCGCAGTTGTTTCGAACGCTCCTCGGCGATGAACTTCATGTCATCTTTGCTGCCAAACTTCAAGCAGCCGGTCGGGCAAGCCTTGATGCAGGCGGGCTCGAGACCTTGACCCACGCGGTCGGAGCAGAGCGTGCACTTGTAAACTTTCTTCGTCGCCGGATTGAACTTCGGAATGTTGTAGGGGCAGCCGGAAACGCAGAACTCGCAGCCAATGCAATTTTCCTGCTGGAAGTCCACGATGCCGTTGGCATATTGCACGATGGCGCCGTCTGCCGGGCAGGCGCGCAGGCAGCCGGGATCGGCGCAGTGCATGCACTGATCCTTGCGCATCAGCCACTGAATTGTGCCATCCCCGTTCTGGTGCTCGTTGAACTTGATCAAATTCCAGAAATTCCAACGCGTCTCCGGCATCGTCTGATAGGTGTTGTCGAAGGTCGTCGCGCCGAACGGCATGTCGTTCCACTCGACGCATGCCACCTCGCACGCTTTGCAGCCGATGCAGGTCGTGGTGTCGACCAGTTTGCAGACTTCGTAGTCGCGTTGTACGTCGTATCCGGGCGCAGGTCCGGAGTGTCCCGAGATTTGCTTAACCTGAAGCGTTTTGCGATCGCTCATATTAGCCGTCAGCTTTCAGCTGTCAGCTATCAGTTCGTTACGCCGCCAACTGAGAGCTGACGGCTGAAAGCTGATAGCTGCTCTACACTTTCTTAATATTCACCAGAAAACCCTTAAACTCCGGCGTGTACGCGTTCGGGTCGACCACCGTCGGCGTCAACTGATTGGCCAGCGTCTTCGCGGTCCTGCCTTCGTCCTCGGAAATGCCGCGGAAACCCCAGTGAATCGGAATCCCAATCTGAAACATTTCTTTCCCATCGATCTTCATGGGACGAATGCGGCGGGTCACCATTGCTTTCGCAATGTAATGACTGCGAGCGCTGGTGACGACCACTTTCTCGCCGCCGAGGATGCCCATCTGTTCAGCCAGTTCATGCGGAACTTCGACAAAGGGTTCTGGCACCAGTTCCACATTCATCGGATTGTTCTTAGTCCAATAGTGATAGTGTTCGGTAAGCCGGTAGGTGGTGCAGATGACGTTGAAGCCTTGCTCGACCGTGCCGTACTTATCCATGTCGGTTTTGTATTTCTTCACCACTGGATTGTTCGACACGTTCGGGTGCAGCAGATTCGCGATCGGGCTTTCAATGGGTTCGTAATATTCGGGGAACGGGCCATCTGCCATCGCGCCTAGTGGAACGAACAATCGTCCCACACCTTCGGGGTTCATTATGAAGGGGCCCATGTGGTCTTTGGGCGCGGAGTCGGGTTTGAAGTCTGGCACATCGTTGCCCACCCATGACTGCTTGGCCTCATCCCACCAAACTTGGCGACGTGAGGGATCCCACGGCTTGCCATTTATATCGCATGAGGCGCGATTGTAGAGAACGCGCCGATTCGCAGGCCACGACCACGCCCAATTGGGATAAATTCCGAGGCCGGACGGATCTTCGGTTCCGCGACGCTGAATCATGCCGCCGGCCTCTGTCCATGAGCCGGAGTAGATCCAATTGCCGCAAGAAGTTGTTCCATCATCCTTGAGCCAGGCAAAACCGGGCAACTGCTGGCCGGCCTTTATGGTGATGTTGGTCTTGGGATCGGTGAGGTCGGCCAGCGCCTTGCCGTTGATCTCCTTCGCAACTTCCGCCAGTGATGGCGTGTACGGAGTGGTGTAGGCGAATGTTGCATTCAGAACGGGGTCGGGGAACTTGCCGCCTTCTTTCTTGTAAAGCTCGCGTACCTTGAGGAAAATTGTCGCCACAATATCCTGATCGAGACGCGCCAGTCCCGGCGGCGGCAGGGCGATCTGCTTCCACTGCAACCAGCGCGCCGAGTTGGTAAACGATCCATCCTTTTCGGCGAAGCCCGCGCCCGGCAGCCGGTACACGGTGGTGTTGATCTTCTTTTGATCGTCGGCAGTAATCCCAGGTGCGCGCCAGAATTCGCTGGTCTCGTCAGGATAGATTTCGCACACCACCAGCCAGTCAGCTTTCTTCAACGCGGCGATGTTTTTCTCTGAGTCCGGGCCAATCATGACTCCATTCATGCCGAAAGCAAAAAGACCTTTCACTTTGCCCTCGTACATGTCGTTCCAGATGTTCACCCAGGAATAGTTGCGGTCGATTTTCGGCAGGTAATTGAATGCGAAGTCGTTTTCTTTGGTCGCGGCTGGTCCGTACATCGCCTTGAGAAAAGAAACCACAAACTTGGGCGTGTTCGACCAGTAGTTCATCGAGTCCCACGGGTCGGGTTTGGCCGCTGTGGGCGTGGTTCGCTTTAAATAGGTGGCGAGATCGGTGTCCGCGGGATTGGGCATCTTCAAATAGCCGGGCAGAACGTCGAAGATTCCCGCCATGTCGGTTGCGCCCTGAATGTTGGAGTGCCCGCGCAAGGCGTTTACCCCACCGCCGGCGCGTCCGACGTTGCCCAGCATCAACTGCAACATGGCCGCTGTGCGAATGATTTGCGTGCCGAAACTGTGCTGCGTCCAGCCCACGGCATAAATGATGGTCGCAACCTTCTTCATGTCTCCATCTTTGCGGACGGAGGTAAACATATCCGCAGCTTTGAGGAACTGATCTTTGGGAATGCCGGTGATGCGCTCGACCATCTCCGGCGTATAGCGCGAGTATTGCTGTTTGAGAAGTTGGAAGACGCAGCGCGGATGCTGCAGCGAGAGATCGTAGGCCGTCTTCGGCGGAAGCATTGCCGGCACCACGGCGCCGCCACCGGCTTTGGCTCCCATGGGGCCGGCGGCCTGGTATCCGTGTCCTTCGTGGGTTTCGTCTGCGTGCGCAGGTTTGCTTTGGGGCGGATGTTGCTCGGCGGGAGTCGGCATCACCGGTTTGCCTGTCAGGTCCCCACCTTCTTCATAATTCCAGCTGGACTTGTCGTAGACCTTTTTCTCGGGATCGAAGCCGGAGTACAAGCCATCATCCGGGAGCTTGAATCCGTCTTTAATAATGAAGGCGGCGTTGGTGTAGTTGACGAGATAATCGTGCGCGATGCGGCCATTCGCAATGGCGTAGTTGATCACCCCGCCGAGGAAAGCAATATCGGCGCCGGCGCGAATCTGCAAATAAAGATCGGCGTTGGCCGCAGTGCGCGTCAGACGCGGATCAACCACGATGGTTTTAGCATTGCGGTGAATTTTGGCTTCAACCGCCCATTTGAAGCCGCAAGGATGGTTTTCAGCTGGATTGCCGCCCATGATCAACATCATGTCGGTGTTCTTTATGTCGATCCAGCCATTGGTCATTGCGCCGCGTCCGAATGTGGGCCCCAAACTGGAGACCGTAGGGCCGTGTCAAACCCGAGCCTGGTTTTCCAGGTAGCAGACCCCCAGGCTGCGCATGGTCTTGACGACCAGATAATTAAATTCGTTGGTATCAGTGCAGCCGCCGGTGAACGCCATACCTTCGCAGCGGTTCACGGTCTTACCCGATGGATCTTTTTCGACGAAGCTATCGTCGCGTGTCTTCTTTACTTTCTGCGCGATTTCGGCGTAAGCCTGCTCCCAGGAAATATCTTCCCAATCAGTTGCCCCTGGCCGCCGGACCTGCGGCTTCAGCAGGCGACGATCGTTCAGAATGTCTTGTTCGAGCGATGAGCCTTTCGGGCACAACGTCCCACGATTGATGGGATGATCAGGATCGCCTTCGACGTGGACCACCTGCGGGATCGCGTTCTTAGCTTTATCGCCCAGTGTATAAATGATGACGCCGCAGCTCACCGAACAATACGGACAGGTACTGCGCGTTTCGGTTGCGCGCGAAATCTTGAGACTCGACGTCTGCGCGTAAACAGGAGTCAGATCAAATCCGAGAGCGGATAGACCAACTCCTCCAGCGATGGTGCTTTTAAGGAAAGTGCGGCGGGACAGGTCCATCTTTGTGGCCTCCGACGAAATTGGCAAAACTTGCGCGAACAGCCAACCTTCAAAGTCAGCGGACCTAACAAAACTAAGATGCCAGACAGCGGTTACAGGTTACGGCCTTTTGAAATCCACATGCAGCCGGTTGCCTTCGCTTATTGCGGAGAAATATAAACCTGTGGGAAGGGGGAAGTCAATTCGACGAGCGGATTACAGAAAGATAATCATTTTGCGTCTTACTGCCGATTGCTCCTGGTTCGGTTGCTCATAGCGTCGACTCGCTTGATAATCACTGGCATGAAACCTTCGCCCTGGCAGCGTCGCATCCAGCGAGCCGAATATCTGGCAAACAAATATTCTTTCGCTTCCGAGATCCTCAACTTCTACATTAAGGTTGCGCTTTTTCAGGAAGACCTGTACAGCAGATTGCTGGCTGAGTCAGAAAAAGCTATCGGCCCTACAGTGGCTCCTTCCGGCCCGCCAGAGCGGAAGACACTCATCGACAGCTTTAGTCCTTTCCTTGTGGTTGTTGAAAAGCATGCTCCCGCTCCTCTCGTCGCGATTGCGCATGAATTACGCGTATCGTCGCCAGAATCATGGTCAGAGTTGCTTGATGCGAGCTGGACTCCAACCGAATCACCGGACGGCCCTGAAAGACTCTTAGCGCAAGCTTTGCTGCAGCCATATGCCGAGTTATTACGCGTGCGCTCCGGGATGAAATCCGACGGTCACACTCACGCGCTTTGTCCATTTTGCGGCCGCAAAGCGGGTCTCGGAGTGTTGCGCCCGCAGGGAGACGGCGCGAGTCGTTTCTTAATGTGCTCGTTCTGTCTGGCTGAATGGGAATTTCGTCGAATTCTTTGCCCGAACTGCGACGAGCAGGACAACAGCAAGCTTCCCGTCTATACCGCTAGCGATTTCGATTACATCCGTGTAGAGTGCTGCGACACCTGCAAGACATATATAAAAAGTGTCGACTTAAGCAAGAACGGCCTGGCCGAGCCAATAGTCGACGAAATCGCCGCCGCGCCGCTCGACATCTGGGCCCAGCACGGATATTCCAAGCTGCAACTCAACCTCATGGGAATGTGAAGCACGGTGACCTAATGCGGAAGTAGTTGCGAGACAAACTCCGAGATCGGCGATTGAGGAGTGACTAACGCTCGTTTCCGGCGCCAGAACTGTCGATGCGATATTTCGGCGGATCGTCCCTGTCCTGGCGGAAGCGGACGGACGCTCATTGCCTTAGGGCGTCCTCACATGGCTGTTCAAGCTTCCCGTGGCAATACCGCGTCTTTAAGTCTTAAGCGGCGGATTCTAGCCGGCTGCCTGGGGTACCGGCGAGCGATAAGCTGCGTTCGTGCATCGCCTTGATGAGAGGAACCATATCGGAGTGACGAATCATGACCAGCGCATATAGTGCATTCTTTCGCTCAACGCTATCCTTGCGTTCATTCTGTGCGACGAAGTCCATCAGCGGCAACTCTGCCGGAAGGCCAATCTCGTACAACGACTCTACTGCGGGGTACAAAACTTCTGGCAACGGCCCGTGTATCAAAAACCCGTGCCTCTCAGCGTCAGTCAAAGGGCGCTTATAACCCAAATGCTTAATCAAGATCGGAATAGCATCGTCGTGAGGGAGGTGGGATATCAACTGAAAAGCCGCCTTGGCGCATTCGGCCGTTTTTCCTTGCTGGTGCTCTAAATAATCGACAGCGCTCGCTGCGGAGGTCGATTTTAGAGCCACGCACTCTTCCGACGTGCAAAAGCCTGGGCAGGGTAAACACAAGGCAACTGAGACTGCGCACGAAAACATTGTGAACCGCTGATACATACGTCTCCGACTCAAGAAAGTGGAACACTATCCAACAACAGTCGAAACCCAATAACGGCGCTCGACGCCGCGCTCGGTATGGGCATCGTCGATGCGAACCCCACCACACTTTTGGATGACTCTCGCAGAAGCCTTATTCGTGTCGGCGCATGTGAGCAATGCTTGCTCAATACCCATCTTACGAAGTTGTTGCAGCGCAAGCTTGAGCGCAGCGGTAGCAATTCCCCGATTGCGTTGTGTCGGTCTGACCTTGTAGCCAATGTGCCCGCCAATCTTCTCAAGCTGCGGAGACAACCGGTGTCGAATATATACTTCACCCAGCATTCGCCCATTGGCTTCAATGAAATAGGAATCCATCGGGATTATATCGGGAGTGGGATACCCGCCGGCTTTCATTTGCGAAAGCAGGCTGTAAAATGCGGCATAACCGTGCTATGCGATAGCGTGATGACCTTTGTAAACGTCGACCTCTCCCGCCGTGCGAAACTCCTCAAGCATTTCGGCGAATTCAGTGTCACGCCCCGGCGCCATAGGCGTCAAAACGAGTTCCCGAACGTGGAACATTATTTAGTCCCCTCATTTAAAGGCAGGAGTAACAGACTCTGCTTCAAAGCTGGCCCACAGCCATGGTTCGTGTGACTAGTCTCTCGCTTCGCGAAGACGACAGTCGGTGGGGACTTTACAGCCTGCATCGAGAGCTTTGGCCTCGCCGCTTGTGGATTTGCAACCGCGTCTCGTCAAAGAAAGACTATCACCGCCGACCTTGACAGTCCCCACCTCTACAGAAAAAGAGGCTGTTACGAAACTCGGCGATTCTGTCATAGGTTGTGGTCGAGCATAAAGCGAAGCGCAACATCTTGCGATTCAAAGCGGACGATTTTGAGTTTCGTAACAGCCTCGAAAAGGTAAGGGTGGGCCAGCCTTGTCGTGTCAGGGAACGCACGAAATCAGCCGAAACAACAAACCCTCCCAGAAAAACCTGAGAGGGTTGAGAATTCGAACTTGTTAGGTTATCAGGCGCGGACGACGTTACCCGCCTGGAACCCCTTGGGGCCCTTCAGCAGATCAAACTCCACGGTTTCGCCCTCATTCAGCGTGCGGTAACCATTCTCCTGGATGGCGGAGAAATGAACGAAGACGTCTTCCCCTGTGGACCGCTGGATAAAACCGTATCCTTTAGCCCCGTTAAACCACTTCACTGTTCCCTTCTCTCTCACAATGAACTCCTTTCGCCTCTGCTGATTTTAAAATTCCACATTCTTCGCGAAGCGCGCGCGTGAGTGACCCCCTCAAAGCATGTGGACGAACAATTGTTGCTTCGCAGTCGTAGAGACCCTGCTCCAATAAGAAAGACCCCGGAATTTCACGCCGCTGTTTGAGAAATGGCGTGAATCTCCGAAGCCTGTCGTGGTGGCGCGAGTTTCGACTGCGATATACAAAACATCAACCCAAGCAATGAACGTCGTTGCCGATGTTCAGGCAACGGCAGGAATAATATTCAGGAATTTTCTTTCTGGCAAGAGAAGAATTAACAATGAAACGAAATAAAGCGGAATCGCGAATATGACTCACAGTTTTCCGTGCTTCCAGGAGTACGCCAGACTGTAAGTCAAGCGGTGTGATTGAAGTGTAACTATTTGATAATAATCGGACATTTATTCAGAGGCTGAATACGTTCCTCGTTTGGATATCGTGTCCACCTGATTTCCTCAGGGTAAATCCAGTTTGCCTGTGACCGCCGGCACATCCTCTGATTTCTGGACGCCGTAGTATTGCCACATCCCGTCAAGCGGCTGGCCTCGATTTAGAAGCGAGGCTTGCTCATGTTGTCGTTATTTTGGAAGTTGGTTGTCGTTGCACTGATTCGTACGTTGATCGCTCTGCCGCTGCTGGCGGAGCAACCTTCAAGGTTGCTGCCACCAACGATTCCAGCAGGATCCTCACATCCCCAGCACGCCACACCGTTGACCGCCAGCGCTGGCTACATCTTTGCGGGCACGGTTAAGTCAATTGATCGCACGACTCCGAAGAAAAACGCTGTTGGTACAGTCCAGATCAACTTTCATGTGGATCAGGGTATGCGTGGAGTTCGAACCGGGCAAGCACTGACGGTTCGCGAGTGGGCTGGGTTATGGTCATCCGGCGAACGTTACCGGGTAGGCGAACGGGTTCTGCTATTTCTCTATCCTCCGAGCAAGCTGGGACTGACCAGTCCGGTCCAAGGTTGGCTGGGTCGCTTCAACATTGGCAGCGATGGCAGGATAGGCGTCGACCCGCGACGAACTGGCTGCTGTGCGCTGCATCCTGCGACGGGAAATTTCTCCGGAGGAATCACTCGCGTGAGCCCTGCCGAGTTTGTGCGCTTCCTGCGTGGGGCGGAGGAAGAGTAAGCCTATGTCGAGAGATCGTTGTAGTCAGCGCGTGCAAGCAGCCGACTCAATTCGAGAGCTCTTATGCAGGGCGTTACGGGAATCTTCCCTGCGATATCTCGCCCGTACCGTGGCGATGATGCTTTTCTTTCTCACGCAATACGCAGGAGCTGGAGGTCCGCGTTACATTGCGGGCATCAGCTATTTCAATCAGGGAACAGTTGGTACGCCGCTGACCTGGTCCCAGGGGACGGTCAACTACTACACCGATCAAGGCAGCTTGAGTCCCGCAGTTTCCGGCCCTCAAGGTGACGCGCTGGTAGCGGATGCATTCAGCCAGTGGACTTCGATTCCGACCGCTGCCTTATCGGTAACGCATGCCGGACAACTGGCGGAAGATGTCAGTGGCGCAAACGTGTATCGCAACAGTGATGGCACCCTTACCATGCCTGCCGATATTATGCCGACGGCCACGGGAACACCGGTGGGAATCGTGTACGACGTCGATGGAACCGTCACTGACGCGTTTCTGGGACTAGGCGCCGGCGATGCCTCCCAGTGCTTCGGCAATGCAGTTTTCGGCGGGCTCGATAATTTTGCTGCAACCGCCAACTTTCTGCACGCCCTGGTGGTCATAAACGGAAACTGTGTCGCGCAGTTACCCGATCCCGACGTGGAGTACCGCCTGGTGCGTATGCTGGGCCAGGTGCTCGGACTCGGCTGGTCGCAAACAAACCTTAACGTCCAGACCGACATTCCACGACCGACTGCCGACGACTACGCCGGCTTCAGCATCATGCATGCAATTGATCTTCTTAACTGCGTACCGATTACTCTGTGTTATTCCGATGGCGGTAAAGTCAATCCTTACGTCCCCAAAATGGATGATCAGGCGGCGCTGTCGCGCTTGTATCCAGCCGCGACCTTTTCTGCCAGCACTACACGAATTCACGGCAATATATATTTCGAAAACGGAAGCGGGGAACCGGGCCAAGGCATGCAAGGAGTGAATGTAGTCGCGCGATGGATCGATCCCAGCACCGGCTTACCTTCGGGAATTTACGCGGCATCTTCAGTCTCCGGATTTCTTTTTGCAGGAAATGTGGGAACTACAGTCACGGGATTCAACAACAGTGCTGGCCAGCCGTTCAATCAGTACGGCTCGAACGATCCGACGCTCGAAGGGTTTTATGATTTGGCGGGATTACAGATTCCAAATGGCGGGAACAGTGCACAATATCAGATCAGTGTCGAGCCCGTCGACTCGTTCTGGTCAGATCACAGTAGGCCCGTACCAGCCGTGGCAAGTCCTGCCGTCAGGATCAACGCAAAATTTTATCGTCAACGTGATTCTGGGCGGAGATGTTCCGCAAGACATCGTGATGCACGAGAGTGCTGGCGCAAAACCTGATTGGTTCGGACCTACAACTTACAGCTCGCCCGCAACGTTACCGGTCGCCGGCGATTGGACAGCATCTCTCGATCCCTACGGTGATCTGGATTATTTCTGGTTCTCCGGCCAGGCAAACCGCACCCTTTCAGTATTGGTGACCGCGCTCGACGCGACCAGTGCGCCATCAGAAAGCAAAGCTCAGCCGGTAATTGGGCTTTGGCAGTTATCTGATCCGGGCACATTTCCTGCGCCGGCGAATACGTCGTCGGCATTCAACTCCTCAATTTTTGGGACGACGATTCTGAATGCTGAACTGCTGCAGCCGACCAGCTTCCGCCTCGGAATTGCTGATATCCGCGGCGATGGGCGCCCGGACTACGCGTATCACGGACGCTTGCTTTACGGCGACCATATAACTCCCACACGGGCCAGCGTAGCTGGCGGAACGGCTCTCGCGATTGCCGGCTACGGATTCCAATCGAATACCGCAGTCAGTATTGGAAGCCAGAACGGAGCTGTACTGGCAGTGTCTGCGAACCAGGTACTGGTGAATGCATCCGCGCATGCGGATGGTGCACAAGATATCTCGCTCGTCGATCCGCCGACCTCGGCCAGTTCAATCCTCAGCGGAGTCGTGACTTTCGGCGCCGGGCCGAACGATGTTCTGCAGTTGGTCGTGGGCGCAAATCCATCGACGCCGATCGGCGGACAGGCGCCAAATCCTATGCTCGTGCAAGCTGTTGCGCCCGACGGAATCACTCCCGTAGCCGGAGCCACAGTGGTCTTTACCTCTAATCCAGCGGTGACGTTTGCACCGGGAATCGGTTCGCCGGTGGCCTGTGCTGGCGCAAGTTGTACGCTGGTCACTGACCAGTCGGGGCAGGCTTCCGCTTATATGACCGTTCTGACTGCGGGCGGAATGACGGTGACCGCGCAACTCGCACCAGCTTCGTACACTAGCCCCCAGCAGGTGCAGACGACGCTGGTCGGAAGGGAATCGTCGCTCGATATTGCCCTGTCTCCACAAAATGAGTCAGTGGCGCAGGGCGCGACGGTGAATGTTGACCTGACGGCGCGCGTGCTTTCGAATGGAACGCCACAGCCAGGTAAGGTAGTCAACTTTTCTCTGTATCGCGGAATCGGTCACTTGAATCCTGCCTCCGCGACTACGAACGCCAGTGGCTACGCTTCTAGCAGTTTGCAGCTCTCGGACCTGTCAGCGGAGGTCGATGGAAACGCCTGCGTCGGATCGAGCAACAATCCTTGCATGCAGTTCCACGTTTTTCCAGTGCCCCTATCCGTGCTGCGATTGCAGGCCGTAGCCGGTGATCTGCAATTCATTACTGTGGGACCTTCGTTTCAACCAATCACGGTTCGGATAACGGACTCGGCCGTTCCTCCGAATCCCGTGCTCGGCGCCAGCGTACTTTTTCAATCGCTGCTCGGACGCACCAACAATGCTGCGCCCATCGTGTCCGTGGGAGATACGAACATAACGACTAATCCGCTGCCGATTCTGCTTGGGACGTCGCAGACCTCGGTAGTTTCCGATTTGAATGGCATGGCCAGCATGCAGCCTTCCACTGGCAGTTTTCAGGGAGCGCTGGCCATCCTTGGCACAGTTACTGCGGGAGGCGGAACCATGCCGTTTCAACTGCAGTCCTTATGGCCGTTGATCCAATAGAAGAGTGCAGGTGCGGGCGTCATCGCCCGTGCGGGGCTGCCGAATCTTCCTGGGTGAGGTGAGAAAGCACTCCTGTCGTCAGCGTCACCTCGTTTGTAATCCACGGAAATTAACTATTTCTTCGTCCACTGATCAACCCAGGTGTTCACCGTCTTGTACCAGAGTTGACTGTTCTGCGGTTTGAGCACCCAGTGTCCCTCATCGGGGAAATACAGCATTTCTGACGGTACTTTCAGCCGCTGCAACGTGGTGAACAGTTGGAATCCCTCTGACACGTCCAACCGGTAATCGAGTTGCCCATGAACGACGAGTGTGGGAGTCTTGAAATTCAGCGCCGACAAATGCGGCGACCATTTCCGGTACAGTTCGCGATTGTTATAAAGCGCCCCTTTGAATTCCCACTCAATAAACCACAGTTCCTCGGTCGTGCCCCACGCAGATTCCGTGTTGAACGTCCCATCATGCGAGACGATGCACTTAAACCGGTTCGAATGCCCGAGAATCCAATTGGCCATGTAGCCGCCGTAGCTCGCGCCCAAGGCGCACTCTCGGTCCTTGTCAATGAACGGGTATGTGCGTTCGGCATCGTCAAGGCCTTTCATCAGATCGTCGAACGGAGCGCCACCCCAATTCCCGTTGATCGCATCAATGAACTTCTGCCCGTAGCCCGTCGACCCATGGAAATTGATCATGACGACCACATAGCCGTTAGCCGCAAAGAGTTCTGGATTCCAGCGATAACTCCAGTCATCTCCCCACGCACCTTGCGGCCCGCCATGGAGTAGGAACTTGACGGGATATTTCTTTTTCGCGTCGAAGTCTGGCGGCTTGATAAGAAAGCCTTCCACTTTGTCATTGTTAGCCCCGGTGAACCAAAAAGATTCGAGCGGAGACATCGCGACCCGAGAAAGAACTGCATGATTGAGATCGGTGAGTTGCGCCTCACTCTTTTCTACGGCCGTGCTCTTGCATCCCTCCGGCTTGATCTTGCCGCTCGAATCGGTGCAGACTTCCTGGGTTTCGAAAGCTGTCGCGCCACCACCACCGGCGCCGGGTTGCGGAAGTGTTGCCCTAAAAATCTCGTTCGGAAACCGAACTGACATGCGAGTAAAAAGTAGAGTTTTACCGTCGTGCGTCACTGCCACATCGTCATTGTGGCCGGGCACAATCATTTTGATATTGTTTTTCGTTACACGAAGAGTGGTGTCCTTTCCCTCATCACCGCCGATCACCGCCGTGTCCAGCGCTATGGAATAGACCGGCGAATCCCCTTTATCCTCCGCCACGAAATAAATCTTCGACGAATCCGGATCCCAGGCATAAGTTCCCACCCAGCGATCGAAATTCTCCGTCATATTCCGAATGTGCCCGCTGCGGCGGTTATAAAGCATCAATCGAAAACGGTCGCTCTCGTATCCCGGCCGGACTTGCGCCCGATACGCGATGTATTTTCCATCCGGCGAATAAAGGGGGCTCGAATCGCTTGCAGGATTGTCGGTGATTTTCTTTGCCGCTCCACCGTTCACGGAAACGATAAACAAATCGTTGTTGGTGCTGAGAGCCCCGACTTCATCATGATTTGAGGTGTAACAAATTTCCTGCCCGTCGGGCGAAAAACGCGTAGTCGTCCTGCCCGCCTAAGCTGAACGGTGGAACGTGGTAGGTGCCGGGAGTGAGGTCGCGGCTCGGCCCTCCATCAGCTGAAATGATCAGAAGATGATTTCGCTTGCCTCTGTCATACGCGTTCCAGTGACGATAAAGCAGGTGCGTAAAAATCAACGCCTTGACTTTTGACTTCTCAGCTTCCTCAACTCGTTTTGCATTGCAGGCTTCATCGGCGCAATCAGGATAAACATTCGAAATAAAAAGGACGTTCTTCCCATCTGGCGACCAGAGAGGACCATCTGCTTCAGTCGCAATCGAGGTCAGCTTGTGCGTTCCGGCTACCGCACCTTTCGCACTATCAAAATCAGCAATCCAGATTTGCGAACCGCCTTCCTTGGTTGACAGAAACAAAAATCGCTTTCCATCGGGCGCCCAGCGCGGCCGATCCGCATCCTGACTGGAAATGATCTCCCGCGGTTCGCCGCCCGCGGTTGGCACAACCCACACATGCGGCGTCTTGGTGTTCGCTTCGAGGCTCACGTCAACTGCGCTGAACAACACCCATTTCCCATCTGGTGAGACGATGGGCTCGCTAATCCGCTTGAGCGACATCAGGTCTTCAAAAGTGAAAGTATGTTTGCTCTCGGCCAAAGCGAAAGGAATTAAAGCAGGGACGATTAATAACACGACCACAGCCGAAAAAATAAAACCGCGCATGACTGCCTCCTTAGGGAACGGGTCAGTGTAAATCATGCGGGCTTGCTGTTAGTGATGACGCAGATTGTTCGGCTGTTTTCGCTCGCGTTAGTGGGCTTCCGCACGCTCTACGCATTCCAGAATTTCCGACTCGCTGAGCGTATGGTCGGACTCTTTGGCGCGCCGGTAGATGCTCTCGACCACATCGTCAGACGCCGGAATGCCCCGCCGGTCGAGCCAGAACAGGACATTCGACTTTCCGCTCATGGGTCCGATATCAATGACTTGTTCCAGGCCGAATAGATGCGACGGCACTCCCGAATAGACGATATTCGCAAGTTCAATATCGTTTTTCTTGTAGGCCTTGATGACGGCTGCGGCGTGCACGCCCGTAGCCGTACGAAACGCATCTTCGCCGACCACTGGATAATTCGCTGGGATTGGTACGCCCGTGGCGCGGGATACGGCCACGCAATATTCTTTGAGCTTGGTTAGGTCCTGATCGACCCACGGTGGAATGCCCATGAGTCTGAGGTTTAACAGCATCTGATCCATGTGCGTGTTGCCAACCCGTTCACCGATTCCGAGAGCTGTAGCGTGCACGCATTCCGCACCCGCGATCAGCGCGGCCATTGAGTTCGCAATAGCTAGTCCGCGGTCGTTATGGCCATGCCAATCCACGCGAATCTTTTCGCCCGATGGCTCGACTGCTTCCTTGATAACGAATTGCACGAGGGCAAACGTTCCCGTCGGCGTAGCATGCCCGGCGGTATCACAGATAGCGATGGCCCGCGCGCCACAACTAATAGCCGCGGAATAGAGTTGTTTAATCATCGCGGGATCGCACCGCGTCGTATCCTCGGTGACATACATTACATCCAGCCCAAGCGACACTGCATATTTCACTGCGTTCTCGGTCGTCTGCAACAAGAAGTCGTCGCTCCAATTTTCCGTAAAACGACGGAGGGGGCTGGATCCAATAAACGTCGCCGCTTCGATCTTCAGTCCAGTGCGCTGCACAATTTCTGCGATCGGTCGAATGTCATTCTGATGAGTTCGGGCTGCGCAGTTGGCACGAATCTTCATTTTGTTAGTGACGATCTCGCGGGCCAATGCCTCGACGTGTTCGACCGCACGCGGCCCGGCCCCAGGTAACCCCAAATCGAGCGAGTTGATGCCCAGAATTTCCATCAAATGGAGGATCGCGATTTTCTCCTCGATCGAAGGATCGCGCACCGAAGGCGACTGCAATCCATCGCGCAAGCTCTCATCATTGAGCAATACTTGCCCCGATGGCCGCAAAGACGCGAGATCAATTCGATTCCAGTCGTAAATCAGTTCGGAAGATTTCATCTGATAATAAAAACCGCTCTGTTCGATTTTCCTTTGCGCGCCTTTGTGTCTACTGTGGTTAAGCCATCGACTCTTACCTACTTATTTCTTGGGCGGGACCGTCAATCCAAAAATCGAAATCCGTCCGGAGCCAGCCACGTTCAACCCACCCGAGTCCTCGGCGTTAGGCAAATAAAGCGTCTTGCAATGCTCACAGCGATAGACCTCAGCATCACGACCCCAAGCCTTCTCCGCATCGCCGCAAGCTTGCTCCAAGACATCGGTCGAGTAGAACCAACGCTTGAGGTGTCCGCCGCAGAACTTGCCTTTCTCGTTCTTCTCATTGCAAGCCCGCTGTCCCGGCTTCTTGATTTTCACCTTGTGATTAGGAAGTTGCGCAGGAGCCTGCATGCCAGAGGTCACGGTCGTAGCCAAAAGGTTCACCCTCGTTCAAGCGGCTCAGGCCGCGAAATTCAAACAACGCAGGTTCATTCTACTCGAAGCGTTTTGTCTCATGCTACATCCCGCGCTAATCGGCTACTGTCCTAGGTTTCCGCCAATGCTCGCACGGTTGAATCGGAGTGCAAGAAATGAAGGAAGGTAATATACTGTCGCCTGCTCGGAAGGGGCATCAATGAAACGAACACTCCCGGTACTATTGTTGACCTTGCTATTCGTGGCCAGTTCTGCCGCTCAAACATTCAAAGTTTTTCACTCTTTCAGTTTCACAGACGGAAGCTCGCCCAACGGCGATCTGCTCCGCGACTCTGAAGGCAACTTTTATGGTACGACGCAATTCGGAGGCTCGTCCAATCGAGGGCTGGTCTTCGAACTGGATGCCAAAGGCAACGAAACTATCCTCTACACCTTTACCGGTGGCGCAGACGGAGGAATTCCCATCGGCCGCGTGATTCGCGACAGCGCCGGTAATCTCTACGGGATCACATCGCTGGGCGGTGATCCTACATGCAGTTGTGGAACCGTCTTCAAACTGACGAAGAGCGGAACGTTGAAAGTGTTGCATAGCTTCAAGGGCGGTAAAGATGGCGCGCAGAATCAAGGACAGGCTGAGCTCGGCTTGGTCATGGTGAACGGCGACCTCTACGGATCAGCTAGTTTTGGGGGCGTCTCTGGTTGCGATGGCAGCCTGGGTTGCGGTGTATTGTTCAAAGTCACCCAGTCGGGTAAGGAGACGGTATTGCACCGGTTCACCGCACAGGCTGATGGCGGGTTCCCGCAGGATTTAATCAGCGACTCGGCGGGCAACATTTATGGCGCCACCGGTGGCAGTTACATGCAGGGTAATGGAGGAACTCTGTTTAAACTCGACCCAGCCGGCAAGCTCACGACTCTTTACACGTTCCCTGAAGGCGCGGATGGCACTTCGCCGCGATGGCGGTTACTGCGAAATGCTAAAGGCGTGTTTTATGGCGTAACCCAGTTCGGTGGCGATACCACGGACTGTAAGATCGCTTCAGCGGGGTGCGGCGTTGTCTTTGCGGTGAACGCGGCGGACAAAGAGCGAGTCCTGCATACTTTCGGCAAGCCCCCTGGCGGAGAAGAGCCATCCGGCGGACTTTTGGATGTAGCTGGCAATTTCTACGGCGTGACCGTATACGGCGGAAGTGTGAACTCAAATTGCATGTTCGGTTGCGGCGTCGTATATCGAGTCAGCAACAGCGGCAAATATTCTGTGCTCTACCGTTTCACCGGAGGAACCGATGGAGCGCTGCCAAGCGGAAGCTTGACCGAAGACGCGTCCGGTAATGTCTACGGGGCCACCGATTCAGGCGGCAATGGCAATAACGGCGTGATTTACGAGATTACGCCGTGATTCAGCGTAACGCACGTGGTGAAATTCCCGTTCATAAACTGCGCGGCCCACTTCGCGGAAATATTCCATGTCTATTAGCGAAGAAATAATCCAGCGCGAAAAACAGTTTCTGCTGCAGACGTATAATCGCTACCCGATAGTCATCGAGCGCGGCAAAGGTGTTTTTCTTTTCGATCTCGATGGGAAGAAATATCTCGACTTTGTCGCCGGGCTCGGCGTGAATGCTCTGGGCCATGCTCATCCTCGAATCGTAAAGGTTATTCGCGAGCAGGCGGGACGCGCGATTCACCTTTCTAATCTCTATTACAACGAATATCAGGGGCGCCTCGCCGAAAAACTCTGCAACCTTTCCGGCCTCAATCGCGCTTTCTTTTCAAACAGCGGCACCGAAGCGATTGAAGGTTCTATCAAGCTGGCACGGCTTGCAGGACATCGTGTGGCAGGCACGGCGAAAAGCCAACTCGTCGCGCTTGAGGGCTCTTACCACGGACGCAGCTTCGGATCCATGTCCGTGACCGGGCAGGACAAATACCGTAAAGGTTTTGAACCGCTGCTTGAGGATGTGAAGTTTGTTCCTCGCAACGACGCCGAGGGCCTGCGCGCTGCCGTCAATGAGAACACTTGTGCCATCGTACTCGAACCCATCTTCGGCGAAGGCGGAATCCATGAGTGTTCGCCAGCGTTTCTGCAAGAGTGTCGCGCTCTGGCGGACCGTCATCATGCCGCTTTGATATTCGACGAAATTCAATGCGGTCTGGGGCGTACCGGAAACATTTTTGCCTTTCAGACTTTCGGCGTCACGCCGGACATCGTAGCCATCGCCAAGCCTATCGCCGCAGGGATCCCGCTCGGAGCTTTTCTGGTGAAGGAAGAATTCGCCTCGGCGATTTCTGTGGGACAACATGGGACGACCTTCGGAGGAGGCCCATTAGCTTGCCGCGTAGCGCTTGAGTATCTCGCGATCGTAGAAGAGGAAAAGTTACTGGAGAACGTTGCCAGCGTTGGAGCGTATCTGCAACAGCAACTAAAAGCCCTCACTGAGCGCTATTCAGTGGCTCGCGAAGTTCGCGGCCGGGGCCTGATTCAGGGTTTGGAGCTTAATGTTCCTGCCCGTCCCGTTGTTGAGCAAGCACTCGCCGAAGGCGTCCTGTTCAACAGCACTCAGGATGCGGTTCTGCAATTTCTCCCGCCATTCCTCCTGCAGCAAAAGCATGTCGACAAAGGGGTACGGGTTCTCAAGAAGTTGCTACGCAAGTTGTAAGCGTAGGCCTTGCGACTGGAAGCGCCTTTTCAAGTCTAGCGCTGAGGGAAAATTTTATTTGAGGTGTAGTACTTTCAAGATGACGCCTCAAGCGACAGCATGGATCTCAAAACCGAATATGCAAATCTGGCGGTCGACGATGGAACATCAATGCGGGGATACATCGCTCGTCCGGCGGCTCCGGCTTCGCGTGGCGTGATTGTTTGCCAGGAAGCCTTTGGAGTGAACGCTCACATTCGCGATGTAACGGAGCGATTTGCGCGGCAGGGATTTCTCGCCATTGCGCCAGAGTTGTACCATCGCACCGCCCCGGGTTTCGAAGGCCACTACGATGATTTTCCCTCTGTGATGGCGCACATGAAAGCGCTTACTGACGAAGGAATGGCTGCGGACTTGCGGACTGCGTACTCATGGCTTACTGCCAACGGCGGAAGCCCTGATTTTCCTATCGCCGCAGTCGGCTTCTGTATGGGTGGGCGCGCTGCGATCCTGACCGCACTAACGGTACCGGTCGCTTGCGCAGTTTCATTTTACGGCGGAGGAATCGCGCCCAGCGCGAATAATCCCGGCCTGCTGAACCGCATCGGCGAGTTGACTGTCCCGGTGCTCTTGTTTTGGGGCGGGAAAGACAAGCGCATCGGTCCAGATCAGGTACAGGCAGTGACGCAGGCACTACGCGAGGCGGGAAAGAAATATACTAACGTCGAAATTTCCGATGCTGACCACGGGTTCTTCTGCGACGCTCGACCTAGTTACAATCCGATTGCCGCGGCGCACGCCTGGCAACTGGTCCTGGCATTCCTCAGTACTTACACGGTGCGTCGGTAACCGCACGCTGGTTCCGCCGATTCTGTTCTAACGCGAACAGAGTGCGGTGCCGCGCAATTGCTGAATTGCGACCATCCTCGCGCGTTGCGCTTGCACCCTAGCCAGTATCGCTTCACGTTGCGCAACCCTGCTTTGAACGGAAGCCAGCCGACGCTGGAAGCAAGCCAGCGTAGTCTGAGAACGCGCGAAATGGACTCCGGCCTGACCGAGCATGACTTCCGCCGTCCCTAGAAGCCGGGTAGCGTCACCTGCAACTCGCTCGACGGCCGCAAATGAACGGTTGGGAAGCGAGCCCGCATTTAGTCCGTGACGGACTGCCAGATTATTGCTTACGACAAGGGCCAGCACGCCCACCGCCATCCAGTACGCTGTTTTTTCCAAAACCATAACCGCTCCTTGCTAGGTTCTTAATCGGTTAGACGGGGCTCCTCAAAGATCGTTATCCGCCGTACAAAACGTTATCCACACTGTTATGTATGGTTGACGGCGCGCGGGTTCCCAAAACTGGACTCGAGCAAGGTTTCGAGTGGCCAGCGTCCGTCTCGTTAATCGAAAAAAACCACCCGGCGGGCGACGCTTTCGGGAGCCCGCGCCCTAGACCTACGTTCGACCTGCTTTCAGATCAAGCGGCGCGCTTGCTGCCGCCTTTTCTGATTTTCTCTATCTGCCCCAAATGGTTCAGGTCGTGTCCCGCGAACATGCGGACGATATGGCTGATGGTCTCCTTGCCACGCTCCTGATGCATGCCATAGTTTTCCCACAGATTTTTCGGCAGAGCTTTGAGCATGGCGAGATTGCTTTCTCGCAGCACGCGGAAGGTCTCGAGCGAAGCCGCCGGATCACGGCGCGCATAGGCAAACGTGTCGGCCCAAACATCCTGGTCAAAGGGCTGCAGGGAAACGCCATTGTTGCCCAGGATGAGCCGCATGCGCCAGCCGCCGACCAGTTCGGCATCGGCCAGATGAGCTAGAATCTCACCGACTGACCACTTCCCCGGCTCCGGCCGTTGTGTGAGTTGCTTCTTACTCAGGGGTTTGACCAGTGTTTGCAGCTTTTTCGGGGTCTCCCGTTGCACTCGCAACGGATCTTTGCCCTCGACGTAGCCGAGAAGGCGCTGTATGTATTGTTCCGGAGTTTCCTTCATGAAATCCTCCAGCGAAGAATTGGATGTTTGGTTTTGATTGTTGGGAGGGGAAAAAGGAAGCAGGAAAATACGAGCGTCAGTGCTATTTCAGATGGTTCATCCTGAGGAGGCCGAGGCGTAGCCGACCTCGCTGCCATCTGTAATCGCAGGTATTGAACTAAAATTCCTCTGAGGGAGTCTCATGGAAAAAGTAAACATCGCTGAGAAGTTTGGACACATCAAGGAATCATGGAAACCGCACGTGGCGGCAGAGTTAAACGGCCAGATGGTGAAGCTCGGTAAATTTACCGGCGAGTTCGTTTGGCATCATCACGAGCATGAAGATGAAATGTTTCTGGTGGCCAAAGGCCGCTTCCGCATGGAGTTCCGCGACCGTCACGTCTGGCTCGAAGAAGGCGAGTTTATCGTGGTCCCGCGCGGAGTCGAGCATCGTCCGGTAGCGGATCAGGAATGCTGGGTAGTACTTTTTGAACCGGCTTCTACCCTGAATACTGGAAACGTGGTGAACGAGCACACGCTCCATAAGTTGGAGCGGGTTTGAATACGAATCGCCGATGTAGGCGCGGTGTCCTCGCCCACTTAGCTACCTGTGCATCCTGGCAAAGCTCGGCCACCCCGTTGAGGCCTACGCACGCCCGCGCGGCGTTTGAGCCTGTGCGAGAATAGCTGTTCTTTTCACTGCTGAGGGATTTTTATGAGCCTTCGTCTAGTTTTTCTGGTACTGGCCGTCGCATCGCTTTCGATCACGCCCCTGACCGCCCAATCGAAACCTCAATATCAGATCTACGCGATCCGTTATGCGACCCTGCCTGATTTTCCAGTCTCCGAACTCGTCGCCGGCGCAGACCCAGCGCGCAAACTCGATATCGCTATGATGATCTGGTTGGTGCGTGGCAACGGCCGCAATATCCTCGTCGATTCCGGCTTTTATCACGACCGCTTCTTCAAGGAATGGCACGTCAACGACTTCGTCAAGCCTTCTGAAACCCTCAAGCCTCTAGGCGTCAAACCCGAGGACATCACTGACATCATCATCACTCACATGCACTGGGATCACGCCGACGGGATGGATCTGTTTCCCAATGCCCGCATCTGGATCCAGAAAGATGAACTGCAGTACTACGCCGGACAGGCGTGGCAATCGCAGGACACGCACGGCGGAATTGATCCCGACGACGTTCTCACGCTGGTGAAATTAAACACCCAGGGCCACGTGGGCCTGGTCGATGGCGATGCCCAGGAAATTATCCCCGGCATAATCTGCTACAGCGGAGGCCGCCACACTTATGCCTCACAATATGTGGGAGTAAGTACAAGCGCAGGAACGGTGGTGCTGGCCAGCGATAACATGTATCTCTACGAAAATTTAGAAAAGCATAAGCCAATTGCTGCCACGCTCGACGCCGCATCAAATCTCCGCGCACAGGATCGCATGAAACAACTCGCGGCAAACCCTGGGCTCATCATTCCCGGGCACGATCCTGCAGTCATCACCAAGTTCCCGAATGTCGCTCCAGGAATAGCCAAGATTCAATAACCATCAATGCCGAACATAGCCCAGGAGCCTTCGTCCCGGCCGGCCTACCGACAGCTGCGACCTTCGGCCTCATGCCGGCATCTAGATGTCACGATGAAAGTAACCGTTTATACCAGTTTTTGGTGCCCGGACTGCCGGGAAGCGAAACGATTTCTGCAGCGGCATAGCATCGCCTTCGAAGAAGTCGATATTGAAAACACGCCGGGAGCCGCCGACGAGGTAGTCAAGCGCACCGGCAAACGCGCCATCCCGCAATTCGTCATCGACGGAGAATGGGTCCAGCCCTATCGTCCCGGCGAAGGCTTCCTGTATGAGGAAATGGCCGAACTTCTTGGCGTCAAAGAGCCCTAGCTATCATTTACAGCCGAAGAGAAGTTACTTCAGTTCTGAAGGCTTCGGTACCGCTGAGCCATTGGCGAGGTATGTCCCGCGGTATACCATCGACTGTATAGATGTCCCCGCAGACAACACCGCACGACTCGCTCGGCCTCAGCTGCGATCGTCGTCGCATGCCCCGATATTCCTGCCGAGGAGTGGCGCAAATCTCATCGCTACCGCTATACGGTTCGCTCCTCACGGCCAGGGTTCGCGACTTGGGTCTGGGAGGATGCTGCATCGAGTGCACCGAAAATGTTCCGCTCCTCGACCTGGACACTCAGACTGAGATCGTGGTGAAAGTGAACTCGTGGTTTTTTCGCGCCCGGGCTCACGTCAAGTCAATACGCGGCCTTTCCGGAATCTCGATGGAGTTCACGCGCATGAGTGCGGGTGCATCCAGCATGCTGGCGGATCTGATTGCGGACTTACATCGTTCGGGGCAGCCTCTTTCGTGGAATTCGGCCGTCAGAGAAACCTCAAATATGCCCCGGCAGCGTGACGGCGTTGCAATAGAAGGCACCGTCATGCCGCGTGATACCGAAGAAGCGTTTGGAATCTCGCATAACCACCGTGGAGCTCGCCCGCTCCGTCCTGCAGCAAACCTATTAGACATTTTCGTCTAATCCACGAAATGACTTGCACGGTGTCCTCCTCAACAAAACTTGAGGAAAAAAGAGAAGTTGCGGCGGATCTTCCTTACCAGATCTGCACACGATCCGGCGGCGCGAGATAGAGCTTTTCTCCCGGTTGCACGTTGAATGCTGGATACCAGGCATCGACGTTGCGGACCTCAGCTGCGCGGAATTCCGCGGGCGCATGCGGATCAGTCATGACCTGCTGCCGCAGAGTGTCCTCGCGCGACTTGGACGCCCAGTTCTGTCCGAACGCAATAAAGAACTGTTGATCGCCCGAGAATCCATCCACTACCGGAGCAGGCTTGCCGGCCAGCGAGCTGCGATAGGCGTCGTATGAGGCAGTAATGCCGCCGTTGTCGGCGATGTTTTCCCCCAGCGTTTGCTTGCCATTTACCGAGAGATCGGGAAAAGGTTTATAGGAATCATACTGCGCGGCGAGCCTCCCAGTTGCGGCTTTGAAATGAGCGAAGTCGGACGGCGTCCACCAATCGCGTACTCGACCTTTGGAGTCAAACGCGCTGCCCTCGGTGTCGAACGTATGACTGATCTCGTGGCCCATAATTGAGCCGATCGCTCCGTAATTAACCGCGGCCGGCGCCTCCGGGTCAAAGAATGGCGGTTGCAGAACTGCAGCGGGAAAGCTGATTGCATTTTGCAGCGGCAAGTTAACCGCATTCACCGTCTGCGGATGCATCGACCACTCTTTGCGATCGACGGACTGACCAAGACGAGCGACGTCATGGTGATAATCAAATAAGCGCCCGCGCCAGAGATTTCCGAACATGTCACCCGGTTTTATTTCTAGTGCGGAGTAATCGTGCCATTTTTCCGGGTAGCCGATCCCCACATAAAGCGTAGTGAGTTTGGCCTGGGCTTCGGCTTTGGTCGCAGGATTCATCCACGACAAAGCTTCAATGCGCTTGCGGAACGCGGCGATGATGTTGGCAACCATGGCGTCAGCCTGCGCCTTGGCTTCGGGCGGGAAGTAACGTTGCACGTAGACCTGGCCAATGGCGTCCCCCAGCAACGTGTTGACTTGATCGACGCCGCGCTGCCAGCGCGGGCGCTGCTGCGGCGTGCCTGAAAGAGTCTTCCCGACGAACGCGAAGTGTTCGTCGGCAAGCGCCTTCGGCAGAACTGGCGAATAAGCCTCAATCAGGTGGTACGCCAGCCAGTCTTTCCAGGTGTCGAGCGGAGTGGACGCGACCAGCGCCGATTCTGCAACGAATGCGTTAGGCTGCCAGACGATAAATGTGGCTTCGTTGCTAAGGCCTGCGGCGCGAAAATATTCTGTCCAGTCCAGCCCCGGAGCTTTGACAGGAAAGTCAGCCTGCGTCCATGGATTATTGGCTTTCTGAATGTCTTCGTTTTCCGCCAGGCTCAGGTGCTTTTCTGCGATCGCATGTTCCAATTCAACGATACCTTGAGCGCGGGCATCGGCGTCATCGAATCCGGCAAGCTTGAGCATGGCTGCGACGTGAGCCTGATACTTCGTGCGTATGTCCCGCATGCGGGCGGTGTCCGAAAGGTAATACTCGCGGTCAGGCATTTCCACTCCGCCTTGCATTAAATAAGCGGCGTAGTGATCGGAGTCATTGAAACCAGGCGCAACCCAGAGTCCAAAAAGATTCGCGGTGTGAAAGTTTGTATTGTTGAGCGCGTCGACATCCGCGCGAAGGGTTTCGCCCAAAGCCCGCGCCAAGTCGTGTTTATCCTTGATTGCAGCTATGGCTTCTAAATGGGGACGAAGCGGATCGAGACCTATCGCTTCGATGCCGGCTTCATCCATGTAAGAACTGTAGAGGTCAGCCACTTTCCGAGTGTTCGAACCGGCCGCAACATCGGCTTTGACTGCTTCCTCTATCAAGCCTTTCGTACGCTCATTGCTCAAGTCATTCAGAGTGCTGAAGACGCCGATCCTTCCGCGATCAGGCGGAATCTCGGTGCGTTTGATCCATTGACCATTGGCATAGCGATAAAAATCATCACCCGGCTTGACCGAAGTATCCATGTTGCCGACAACAACACCATGATTGTCCTGGCTAGACGTCTCCTGTGCGTAAGAAATTAGTGCAACGAGGAAAACGCAGGCGGTAAGGTATGGGAGAGTATGCAACCGGCTAAAAGTGGATCTCATGAAAAGCGCTCCGGTGCTGCGATCGAGCGCAGCCAATGAATTAGACAGCGGCGAACTAAAGAGGGTAGCACGTTCGAAAGACAGCTGACTCGCCCCTCGGATTGACGCAAACCGAACTTGCGTTTGATCTTTCCAGACGAGCAAAAGAATGGGCGCCGTCGTAATAAGTCTCGCACAAACGATTTCCGGCGCCCGTCTCCGTCAAGCTTTGTTGCTGGCCACCAACTTTTGAGCCTTCACGCGAATGAACGCATAGTTCAACTGCGGAAGCGGATTGAATCCGGCAGCCCCAGCGTAATATTCCTGCGCTTTCAGGCCGTCCCCTTTGGCTTGATACGCCTGCGCCAAGCGATAAAGGTTACGAGGATTCTGCTGGTTGGCCTGCTGAAGTTCAGCGATGGCGATGTCGTAATTTTTCTCCGCCAGCGCAATTCTTCCCACCAGTTCATGCGCCTGCTTTAACTGCAAGTCGTTCTTGTTAGTCTCCGCACCTTTACGGAATTCTTCCGCGTGGGTTTTTGCAGCGGAATAGTCCTTTTTCGCGATTGCCAGCCCTGCAAGATTGAAATGATGCTGAAGGGTAGCATTGTCCTTGACCCCCTGCGAGAGAATCGAGGTTTGGATTATCTGAAGCGAATGGTCGAACTGTTGTCCCGCTGCATCATATTTCAACATCTCAACCAGAATGTTGCCCTTCGCCTGCAGATCCGCCGCCATGGACGCCGCATCGTTTTTCTTTTCCGCGACTGCGTATTCTCTGTCTATCTGCTGCAGAGCCTGCTCAAACTTGCCGCTATCAGCGGCGACTACCGCCATACCGAACAACGCAGTCCGTAGTTCGCCGTCGTTGCGCGCCTGTTGCGCCATTTTCTGTAGTTCGGCTTGCGCCTCTTCCGATTTACCCTCGTACATCAGACCGCCGGCCATTCCAAAGTGAGACGCCGCGAAGTGCGGATCAACCGATAGAGCCTTCTGGTACTGCATGATCGAATCGTCAAATCGTCCCATCTTAAGCAATAACTCAGCGTACGAATCGTAGGGATTGGGATCGTTCGGAATCAATTCGATGTACTTTTTGAACGCCTGCTCTGCATTTACGTAATCGCCCTGTTGCTTATACGAGTAGCCGAGAACGTTGTAGGCAGGCGAGAAATTAGGGGCTAGTTCAGTCGCCTTTTTGTAGTGTTCGACCGACTGCATATAGTCTTGCTGGCCGAAATAATAGTTAGCCAGACCGAACTGTGCTCGTTCGTCGTTGGGGTAAGCGGCGATGAGTTGTTTCAAGTACACCTCTTGTTTCACGGTGTCGCCGTTGGCACCAGCCTGGTTTGACAGGATCAAAAGTCTCTCGCCTTCCGAGCTTTTCTCGGAAAAGCTTACGGCCTTGTCCAAGTGTTCGAAGAATTCTTTCCGGGTTGGTGAGTTGTTGGCGCGAGCCAACTCGGCCGATGCAAATTCTGGATCAAGCGCGATGGCTTTATCAAAATGCTGCAGGGACTCTTGTCCCAAAAAGCTTATCGGAGAGCGCTTGGCCTTGCAGAAATTCATTGCGGGCGTCCTCGGACTTGGTCGAGACGGGAATCTTTCCGCCATCCGTTGAAGCCGAAGCGGAAACATTGCCACTGGTCTTGCTGCACGCAGTCGATATTGCGATGCATACCACAAGAACTGCAAGCCATGTGGAACGGGTAGGATTGTTCGGTTGCATTGGTTACCTCCTTCGAATGTGTCTTGGAGTCGGCGCCTTGGGAATTTCGACGGCCGGCATGTTCCACCTAGACTTCGCGTCCAGAGTTTGGATAGCAAAGTAGTTGCCGTCACCGCCTAGTTGTGGAAGGCGCTAGCGACCAACATAACAATGCAACATTTGATTGGCACCTTGTGCCCGTGTAGGCGTGGGCGTCCTGTGCGGGGGCCATTCGAAATTACGTTGTGTTATGTGAGACGTAATTAATTACGTCTTTACAACAGGTAGGAAATTATGCGGGTTCCTTCACCGCTATCAGCGCGCCCGCTTCCACTCGCTCGACCTGCGCTTTCAGCCATTGATTTGGCTCGTGCTTCCCCTCGAGGCGCAGCTTCAAATAATTGTCAGTCAGTGCTTCCGTAGATGCTCCATCGAAGACGTTCAATGTAATCGCATCCACCATCTTCCCCACGAAGGTTCGCATAAAGGCCAGTTTCTTTTCGGCAGCCAACTCGCGCAAGATCCGATTTCGTTCGCGAGCAACTTGGACAGGAACTTGCTCTCGCATGGACGCTGCAGGAGTTCCAGGTCGCGACGAATACGTAAACACATGAAGGTAAGTAAAAGGCAGATCTTCGATGAGCCGCCGCGTCTCTTCAAAGTCCGCTTCGCTCTCGCCGGGAAATCCCGCCATTACATCGGCGCCAATTGCCGCCGTCGGCATCGCGGCCCGAATCTTCTCGATCTTTTCCCGATAGTGCCATGGACGGTACTTGCGATGCATACCGCGCAGCACGCGATCGCTGCCCGATTGCAGCGGCACGTGTGCATGCTTGGCGATGCGCGGAGATGCAGCCATTATTCGAATCAGTTCATCGCTCCAGTCCATCGGTTCAACTGAAGAGATGCGCAATTTTTGCAAATCAGTCTGGCTCAGAATCTCTCGGACCATCTCCTCAAATCGCAGAGGTGCGCAGAAATCGCGCCCCCAACGGCCCAGGTTGATTCCTGAGACTACGACCTCGCGGAAGCCGGAGTCGACCAACGCATTTATTTGCTCGACGATTTGGCTGAGCGGCAAAGACCGGCTCTGTCCGCGTACATAGGGGATCACGCAAAATGAGCAGCGGTTGTCGCAGCCGTCCTGCACTTTGAGATTGGGACGGGTACGATCGTTGTTCGATCCGGGCCCCGAGGCATCAAATACCGGCGCAGCCAGCAATTCGGTGTGGGCGAAAATATCCGAGACAAAAATCTCGGACTGCGCTGCGGAAGCCAAACTCGACAAAGGGACAAATCCAAAATTTGAGGCAATGTTTGGGGCCCGCGGCGAAGCAAACACAATCTCCGCCAACTGCGGTTTGTGAGAATTGCCAATTACGCGATCTACCCCCGGTAGCGACGCGACTTCTTCGGGCGCGCGTTGCGCGTAGCATCCGGTAACGACGATCTGGCACTCGGGATTTTCGCGACGGATGCGGCGGATGGCGGCCCGCGCATCCTGATCCGCCGCAGCAGTCACGGTGCATGTGTTCAGCACAACAATGTCTGACTGTGCTGGAGCCGACGCCCGAATCAGGCCGCGGTCTTCGAACTGGCGCTCGATCGCGGCTCCATCCGCCTGCGTAGCCCTGCATCCGAAATTTTCAACGTAAAAATTCGCCACGTTTCCTTTCTCGGCGCTTTGTCTTAAGTCCAACGAGGTCACATTCAATATTAACCCGGCGTTGGCGCAATCTTCTATGCAATGGTTGTGTGTCTAGGACTGCAGGAAAGAATGGAATAGCCCAGGCGCCAATACCCGGCCCGGAAGGAGATTTTTTCGCAGCACTCCTCACGTGCCGGCGTTCACTCCCAAGAATCGCCGACAGAGGCACGTACGCAGGTATATCTCTACTGATTTGCTGCCGTCTCAAACCGATTGGCGTCTTACGCCGACACCGCCGGCCGCCTCTGCTGGAAGCAGTCCCGGCAGAGCACAGGCCGTCCCTGTGTCGGCCTGAACGGAACCGTGGTGTCCTTGCCGCACTGCGAACAGATGGCGCGTGTCTCGGTTCTCGATGAACCACGCTGCCCGCCACCGCTTGTTCCGAAATTGGCAACCCGCTTCGCCTTGCAGGCCTTGCAGCGCTTCGGTTCGTTCCTGAACTGCTTATCGTGGAAAAACATCTGTTCCCCGGAGGTAAAAACAAAATCCGCCCCGCAGTCAATGCACTTTAACATCTTGTCTTGAAATTCCATTGAGGATGCTCCTTCAGCCCTTCCCGCCCCACCCAGCTGCCAGACGAGAAATGGAATCTCTCCCTGGCGCACGAGTGCGCAGGATTCTTGCTTCATCCCCCTCAGTTGAACTACCCCTGGATTCGGCCCGCCACGCCCTGACTGGGCATGGATTACTGCTGTTGCCTAAAAACTGCGGAGATCCCGTGATTACGCATATCCCAGACTTGGGAGCGCGCTGGAGAAAAGGGAAGAGGCCGCCCACCACGGGAGGGCGGCCTGATGTCGATCAGTCTTGTTCTTTTCGAGCTTTTTTCCGGCTACGCTTGCGCGCCAAAGCTTCTTTCACGCGCTTCTTCTCGCCGGGCTTCAGATAAAAGGAGTGGCGTTTAACCTCCTTGATAATGTCCTCTTGCTGCACTTTGCGCTTGAAGCGCCTCAATGCATTTTCAAGAGACTCGCCTTCTTGCAATCGTACTTCTGCCAACGGTACTACACCCCCAAACTGGTCCAAGTGGACTCGATAGTTATTGCAAGGTTCTGACCACAAGTCAAGGGCTATGTTACATCCGGACAGTCTGGCCGACCCCGCGAACCAACCTTTTTCGTGCGGCTTTGCCTTGCTGGGAGTTGCTGTTTTGCCGGTAATTGGGTTTCTTTTCAGGCAGCTGTGTTTCCGGTTTGCGACATCCAAAGCCAGCTTTGGAACCGCACAAAAATGCAGGGCGAGTGCCATGCACCCGCCCGCAAACGCGTTTTCCTCAAGGTCGCTTAAAAGAATCCCAACGCCTTCGGGCTGTAACTTACCAGCAGGTTCTTGGTCTGTTGGTAGTGATCGAGAATCATCTTGTGGGTTTCGCGGCCGAAACCCGACTGTTTGTATCCGCCGAATGCGGCATGTGCCGGATACAGGTGATAGCAGTTTGTCCACACGCGGCCGGCCTTGATTTCCCGGCCCACGCGATAAGCGTTGGTGGCATTGCGCGACCAGACGCCTGCGCCTAAACCGTAAACGGTGTCATTGCCAATCGCGATGGCGTCTTCGAGATTCTTGAACTTGGTCACGGAAAGTACGGGACCGAAGATTTCTTCCTGGAAGATGCGCATCTTGTTATGACCAACAAAAACGGTCGGTTTAACGTAGTAGCCGTTTTCGAGGTCGTCTCCCAGATGGGCTTGTTCGCCGCCGATGGCGCAGCGCGCTCCCTCGCCCTTGCCAATCTGGATGTATTCCAAAATCTTCTCGAGTTGGTCGCGGGACGCCTGGGCCCCCATCATCGTCGAAGGATCGAGCGGATTGCCAACTTTGATCTTGCCCACGCGAGCAACCGCACGCTCCAGGAACTTGTCGAAGATGGATTCTTGAATCAGGGCGCGAGACGGGCAAGTGCAAACTTCGCCTTTGTTGAAGGCGAATAGCGCAAAGCCTTCTAGCGCCTTATCGAAGTATTCATCGTCGGCGTCCATTACGTCGGCGAAGAAGATGTTGGGAGACTTGCCGCCCAACTCCAGAGTCTGCGGGATGATAGGTTCGGACGCGTACTGCATAATCAGACGCCCAGTGGTGGTTTCACCGGTGAATCCAATTTTGGCAATGCGCGGATTGCTGGCCAGGGCTTTCCCGATCTCGCCGCCGGGGCCGGTGACGACGTTGAGCACTCCGGGTGGCAGCAAATCGCCAATCAGCCCCATCAGCACGAGCAGACTGAGTGGAGTGTTGGAAGCGGGTTTGATCACTACGCAATTTCCGGCGACCATGGCTGGCGCCAGTTTCCAAGCGGCCATCAGCAGCGGGAAATTCCAGGGAATGATTTGACCGACGACGCCAAGCGGTTCCTTGAAATGATAGGCGATGGTATCGTTGTCAATCTCGCCCAACGTGCCTTCTTCGGCCCGGATGCAGCCGGCGAAGTAGCGGAAGTGATCGATGGAGAGAGGAACATCAGCGGCGCGAGTCTCGCGAATCGGTTTGCCGTTGTCAAGAGTTTCGGCGAGAGCGAGAAGCTCCAGATTTTCTTCCATCTTATCGGCGATCTTTAGCAGGATGGATGAGCGAAGTGCCGGTGCGGTGCGGCCCCAGAGATCCTTAACCGCATGGGCTGCGTCGAGAGCTTTCTCAACATCTTCAGCCGATGACTTTGCAATTTCGCATATCGGCTGGCCGTTGATCGGGCTGTAATCCGTAAAATACCGGCCGTTCACCGGCGCCAGCCATCGGCCGCCGATGAAGTTTTCATATTTGGATTTGACGCCGCCCTGGCGAAGCGTGGCAACAGCTTGCTGTACGGACGTTTGTTTGACGATATCTGTAACTGCCATGACGAAATCTCCTTTTTTCTGTACGGTTAAAACACGACGATTCGTTAAGAAATGTGAAGAGGCTCGCGTCGTGGGACGACCACCAAATCCGCCTCCCTCCTAGCAAGGCCTAAGCGACCGCGTGACTCTTATATGGCTGGGCGCCGGTTGATTTCTTGGCTCCGGACTCCGCAGCGATATCGAGAACGATTCGACCGTTAACTTTTCCCTTCTTGAGCCGGTCGAAAACATCGTTGATGAATCCTAGTGGTTGCTCCTCGATGGTCGCCTTCACTTTGCCTTCGGCGGCAAACTGCAGCGCCTCCTCGAGATCCTTGCGTGTGCCCACAATCGAGCCGCGCACGGTCTGGCCATTCAGCACCAAATCGAAAATGGAAACGGGGAATTCGCCCGGAGGCAGACCGTTTAGCACGCAAGTCCCGCCACGACGCAGCGTCCCAATCGCCTGTTTAAATGCGGGAAGAGATACGGCTGTGACCAATACGCCGTGAGCGCCTCCGGTTTGCTTCTGGATCGCCTGCACCACATCTTCTTCTTTCGCATCTACGGTTACCTCGGCGCCAAGCTTGCGAGCTAACGCCAGTTTCTCCGGTCCGATGTCAATGGCAGCGACATGCAGGCCCATGGCCTTCGCATATTGGACCGCGACGTGGCCGAGTCCGCCCACGCCTGAAATGACAACCCACTCGCCGGGACGCGCTTGGGTTTGTTTCAAACCTTTGTACGTGGTGACGCCGGCGCAGAGAATCGGCGCGGCATCAATAAAGGACAGTTGGTCCGGAATACGGCCCAGGTAATCGGCTTGGCCCAACGCATACTCAGCGAAGCTGCCGTTTACCGTATAACCTGACATCTGCTGCTCCGGACATAGTGTTTCCCAGCCGGTAAGGCAGAATTCACAGTGCCCGCAGGCGCTGTGCAACCAGGCGATGCCAACGCGGTCGCCCTCTTTCAAATGGGTCACGCCCGAGCCCAGCTTAGCCACAAAACCCGCGCCTTCGTGTCCCGGGATAAACGGCAGAGTGGGTTTGATCGGCCAATCGCCATCCGCCGCGTGCAAATCGGTGTGGCAGACCCCGCTTGCGACCACCTGAACCAGCGCCTGCCCCGGCCCTGGATCTGGAACTGGAATTTCCTTAATCTTCAACGGTTCGCCGAACTTTTCGACGAACGCCGCTTTCATTGTCTTTGCCATTGAATTTCTCCTGGGAGTCCACGATTTTGTTGGACCGCTCGGTCCAAGTGGACTCGAATCAAATTTGGATTAAACTGCCACGCGTCCGTCTGGTTAGTGGCGGGCGCACCACTTTGCTTTCTCCTGAATTCCTCGAATGTTTGTCCCGCGGAGTGAAAACCGTTCCACATGCAGATAAGTATGATCGCTAATTCCCGTGCGCACTGTGATCCAGCGCACAGGCGTGTGTGCGCAATCTATCCTTTTGCGTGCTGCTTGGCCTTGCTGATGTATTCCTGGAGTTGCTGTTTTTGCGGGTAATTCGGGTTCTTTTCCAGCAACTGTTCCCAGGCCTCGATCGCGCCCTTCGGATCGCTCTTGCCTTGCCAGCGAACTATGCCCAGGTTGAAAAGCGTTCCCGGATGATAGGGTTGATACTTCAGTGCCTTCTGAAATTCGGCGATGGCTCCATCGGCATCTCCGGTGTACCAGATCGATGTGCCGAGATCAGTGAGTAGGTCAGCATTCTTCGGTCGGCTCTTGGCGGCAAGTTGGTAATACTTGACAGCGTCCGCGTACTGGCGTCCATCGTAGTACAGGTTCGCCACTTTGATGACCGTGTCCACGTCATCCGGATTTGTCTTCAGGGTCGCAAGCAACGGTGCAACTGCCTGGTCGATCATTTCCTTCTGTTGTTCGGGAGTCAATTGCGCTGCCGATCCTTGAGCCGTGCTGCTGTCGCTTGCAGTTGATGCAGCGACCGTAGCGCCGGCAGGCGAAGCTGAGCCACGAAACGGATAGCCAAGTGCGACTCCGAGCACCAGACAGAACACGGCGAGAATGTACGCTTGCGCGCTGGTCCAAGTGCTGTTGTCGGGCAGCGAGTCGATTGTTTTTTTATTTCCCGTTGCGATTTTTTCCATGAGAGCTTTACTCTTCCTTTCAGAGTCTGGTGCCGGCAAGCGCCGCTTGCGGCGTTTGCAGGTGGAACAACCGCTGTAAGGCAGTTGTCATTTGTTCCTGCTCCACCTTTTCTGGAAGTTCCTTGAGTTCACGGGCCAGGGACCCGGCGATTCTCTGCGTCATCCGGGACATGATTGCGTTCAACATTTCGTCCTGGTCATGGGAAAACGGTCCGTTCTCTTCGCGAAAGGAATCCAGTTCTTGCCGGCAAATCTCGTCGAGCCGCAGCCGCAGTGCAACGATTGTTGGCACCACGCGTTCGGCCATCAGCTTACGAACAAAACCTTTTGCCTCGGCCTGTAAAATCTTGTGCGCCTGGGCGGCGGCCACTTCGCGCTCGGCCGCATTATGATCGACTACGTTTTCCAAATCATCAAGGTCATACAGGAAAACGCCTTGGACGTTGCGCACTGCCGAGTCGATATCGCGTGGCATAGCGATATCCACGATAACCAGCGGCTGATCGCGACGCTTCTCGACCATAAGTTCGGCTTCCTCACGACTCAGAATCGTATGCGGGCACGAGGTCGAGCTGATGATGATGTCGGCTTCTGCCATGTGTTGCCACCGCTCCTCAAAGGGGATGGCAACGCCGTCCAACTTTTCAGCCAATTCAGTCGCATGCTCAAGAGTGCGGTTGATTACGCAGACGGAACTGGCTCCGTGATTTAGTAACCCGCGCGCTGAAAGTTCGCTCATCTTGCCGGCGCCCATTAAAAGCACTTTCTTATTCTCGAGTGAGCCGAAGATCTGACGCGCCAACTCGACGGCCGCGTACGGAATCGATACGGCTGCGTTGCCAATGGCCGTCTCGCTGCGCACTCGTTTGGAAACGGTGAGCGCTTTCTGCAGCACGGCATCCAGAAAGCGACCGGTCGTTCCGACTTTTTGCGCTAACTGCCAAGCCTGTTTCACCTGGGAAACCACTTGAGGCTCGCCGACCACCATCGAGTCAAGACTGGCTGCGACCCGGAAAATGTGCAGCAGCGCCGCTTCATCCAGCAAGCGGTAGAAATGTTTCCACTCACACAGCTTGAGCCCGTATTCGGCGCCCAGCAACCGCATAACCGAGTTGGCAGCAAGCGTGACATCTGTGGCCCACAGCCAAAATTCAGTGCGGTTGCAGGTCGCCATCACCATCAATTCTGCAATGCCCTCTGCTCTGGACAATTGGATCAAGGCTTCGTAGCGCCGGGGTTCACTAATCCAAAAACGCTCTCGTACTGCTACCGGAGCTGTCCGGTAGTTCAAGCCAACGACCATGAGGGTGGGTTCCACGACGTCATCTCCAGAATCGTACTAGCAAAGGCATCTGGTGTGCCAAAAGGACGACATCCCCAAAAGCATGCTTTAGATGTGTATTGTCAATAAGTTAGCGAAGTGTTTGACGCAAGGAAGGCTAGGTACGTCAGGCTTGATTGTGGAATATCACGCTAGTCCGAGTCTTTTCGCCCCCGAGGCCCTCACCACAGAGACACAGAGGCACAGAGATGGCAAATGGGAGAGCAGCTCTTACAAATTTCTCTGTGGCTCTGTGGCTCTGTGGCTCTGTGGTGAGCGTTGTGCTCAGCGGGCGACTTCCACGAGCGCGGTGTTCTCTTTCACACTTGTCGTCCGCGGCTGGTAAACGCAGAACGGTTCCTCGTCGAGATAGTTGCCAGTGGCAGCGTAGGCACGCGCGCGGCATCCCATACAGATGTTGCGAAACTCGCAGCAGCCGCACTTGCCCTTCAGATTATTGACATCGCGAAGTTGATTGAACACGACCGAGTTTCCCCAGATATCCGCGAACGACTGTTTCTTCAGATCGCCAGCCAGTGCCGGCAGGTATCCGCAGGGATAGACTTCGCCTTGATGGGAAATGAAACACACGGCAGTCCCAGCCAGGCATCCCTTGGTCATGGCATTCATATCAGAAGGATGAGTTCCCGGATGCACCACTGCGTGCCCGATTCCGTGAGGCTTCAATTCGATTCCGGTCGAGCCGGGCATCGCCATTTCGGTAGGGCCAATGTTGCGCGAACCCGTTGTTTCGGGAGTTGCATGTGCGGCTTGAACGGCGGCCGTTTCGGAACGGTGTTCGGCCACGCGACGCTGGCGAACCACGCGGAAATAATGAGGCGCGCAGGTCGCCTTCATTTCTATTCCGCCTTCGAGCGAGCGATCGTAGAACCAGTTCAACATCTTTTCGTACTCTTCCGGAGGAACCATTTGTTCGGCTGCGATATCCACGCCGCAACCTACAGGAACTAACAGGAATGTGTGCAGGGCATCCGCGCCCAGCGATTTGGCCAGTTCGAACACCAGCGGAAGTTGATGCGCATTGTGGCGGGCGATGGTGGTGTTGATCTGCACCGACATGCCGAGATTCTTGAGATTACGAAAGCCGGCAATGGCAGCATCGAACGCGCCGGGAATGCCGCGGAAGATGTCGTGCGTGAGCGCATCGGCGCCATCAAGGCTGATGGCAACGCGGCGCACGCCGCTATCCACAATCATTTGCGCGACATGTTTGGTGACGAGCGTGCCATTTGTAGCCAACGCCACGCGCAAGCCTTTATCAGTGCCATAGCGCGCCAACTGGAAAATATCAGAACGGTAAAGGGGCTCACCGCCGCTCAAAACCAGAATTGGAGTGGATACTTCTACGATCTGATCGATGATATCGCGCGCCGCCTGGGTGGAAAGATCATCCGGCGAACTCAGCTCGGTCGCACTGGCCCGGCAATGAATGCAGCGCAGATTACAGCCTTTGGTCAACTCCCAGAAAATCAATCGCGGTGTGTTCTGCTTGGTTTGAGTTGTATGCCCGTTGCCGTTTGACGAAGCCATATGCAGCCTTCCTCTCTTTAGTTTGAACCTGGGTTCGTCGCTCACCCTAGGCGTCACGATAGAGGAGTACGAATCGCCTCGCGGTGATGATCATCACCAGAAATTGTGATGGGCGTCACGCCTGCTAAAGGAAGACGGGCGTCTCGCCCGTCCGGCCGGGCGAAAACGCCCGGCCTCCATTATCAAGGAGTTGGAAAAAAATGCGGCTAATTGTAATGTGCCGAAAAGATTTCATCGAGTCCTGCAGGCGGAAGGGCTGGAAGACGTGCGCAAGATTTGCGACGAGATGGCCCGCGCATTCGAATCGGGGGTGAAGGAGTGACGTGGCTCCCCAACTTTTCGGCGGCGTCGGCAGCGCGTGGCGCCTGCCGCGGCCCGGCGTCGGCGGTCGAATGGATTCCGGCCAATGTGGTTACGCCAGAGGAGACCGAAACGCCGGGGCTCTTCGACCTCGATCTCTTCCCGCATGTGCGAGGCGTGCTGGAGGCCTTCGACGATCCCATGACACGGAATATCTATCTGCAGTGGGGGGCGTCCTGATCCCAGTTCTGCCCGTACCTGTGCGGCGTGCTGACGAGGCCGATCATGCTGGTGCCGAAGACCATCGCGGCAACCACGGCCGTGATCGCCACGGTGGTGCCCACCAGCGCGCTGCGCACGGGCACCGCGGTCCGGCCGCGGCCAGGCTCGAACGCCATCCGCACTCCCGCGGCCCCGGGCACCGACCCGGCCAGGCCGAGGGCCGACCCCAGCCGCGACGGCCGCGCCGGTGCCGCCGGCTCGGCCACGCCCAGCGGACCGGGAGCCCGCGCAGCCGCCCGAAAGACGCCGGGCAGCAGCAACGCCAGCGGCAGCAGGACCGTGGCCGCGAAGCCGACGCCAAGGATTGCCAGGTTCACATCGATCCCCGGATCCGGCTCGGCCAGGCGGGCCGGCCCGATCGGCATCAGCGGGGAGGCCGCGATCGCCGCGGCGACCGCCAGCACGCCTCCGGCGACGGTCACGGCGGCCAGCCGCATTACCGAGAGGCCGACGAGCTTGCCGCGGGTCATGCCGAGGGCACGCCAGATCGGGTATTCCGCGGCGTCGACGGTCAGCTGTCGGACGAGCAACTGGCC
>CAVUQA010000022.1:0-283569 GCA_963743375.1 uncultured Acidobacteriota bacterium
GACTGGAGCGCGATACAGGAGGTGAAGCCAAAAATAGCCCAGCCACGAAGAAACCAAGGGCAAAACGTAGGCTAGGAACTCCCAAGAGGAAGACCGCATCTCGGAAAAATCGCTAATGTCTCGACGAGCGCTTTTGATTGCTAATTCTGTAGCGTATTCCGATATTTCCAAAAACGTTCCGCGTGCGACGGTGGCATCGGTGGTCGCAGAACTTAGCGCAAGTCTTTCTGGCCTAGGTAAGGACTGTGCTTTTGAAACTCAGCCGGTAATTGATGCTGGGCACGCGACTGCCCGAGAAACGATCCGCAATTACATTCGCAAATCAGACAGGAGCGATCTGCTGCTGATCTACTACTTCGGACATGCGATGAATGATCCATATAGAAGGGAACTTCATCTTTATTTCCGGGATAGTGATGTAACCGACCCAGGTAGCATGCTAACGCTGAGTGATGTGGTCAAGTGGCTCGAAATGTACAAGATTAAGAGAGTAGTTATGATGCTCGATTGTTGCTACGCAGGCACGGGCGCTGAGGCTCTCCGATTTTCTGGCTCGGTGAAGGATGTCTACATCATGGCCTCGGTAAATTCACAGGAAAAGGCTGCCATCGACTACCACGGCGAAAGGGCATACGGCATCTTTTCGAACTTTATTCTCCAGGCATTTAAGGACCCTGAAGCTCGTTCTGACGGGAGAAACGTCACCTTCAAAAGCTGCTTCCGCTACATAAAAGACGAAATGAAAGAAGTATCCGGGCAACTGCCTTACGAGTTTGATGCAAATCTTGGCGACGAAATCTTTTTTGCGCAGACAACAAGAGCCGTCATTCCTGATCAATTCCAAGGATCGACGCCAAAGAAGTGCATTTATAGAAAACTGTTCGTGATTGCGTCGGAGCTGTTAGCAAAGGGAGAACAATCGGAGAGATATCTTTATTCACGTTTGAAACGCAAGAGCCAGCCCGAATTTATGCAGCCCCGGAAGGTGAGATCGGGGATTGTAGAATACGAGTTTGTCAGCGAAAACGCATTCAGCCGGTACCTAAAACTGGCAGTGCTTCTTGGCATGGCCAAACGGGAAGATCTGCTATCTCTCACACGGGCAGGGAGACGGATGGTGGAAAGAAGAGGGAAAGAGTACAACTCGGTGCTTCACGCTCTTCTAATCACAGCATGGTCGAAGTATGGCTTTGAGGTCTCTGAGTTTGAGGATGCTGTGTACAGAAGGATCAAACGCGGAAGCGCGCCCTCGTTGAGAGGTATACATCGCGATATTTCGCTAAAGCGCCCTCTTGGAATGTCCAGAGACCTTTTTACGATCCTCTTCGATCTTACTGGCTACGTGGGAGCACTGAATTATTCCGACGAAAAAACATTCTTTCCGCCCTTAGGAACATCAGAGTTTCTACAGAAGTAGTGATCTCAAGCCCCATGCCGAACTGCTGGGGTGTAACTTTGAATAGAGAAAATATATTGCAGTTTACTAAAGTTTAGACTTCGCAGAGGTAATAAGGCGCACTAATTCGGGAATGTCGCCCAATTTCAGGTAAGTAGTTGTTTTTCCTATACGCCCACTAGAGACCGCGACAGCAAGATTTCCATTCGATTCATTGAACACCGTTACGCTAAAGTCCCCCTTTGTCTGGTATTCAACCTCAAAGTGATCTAACTTTGTGGAGTCCTTATTCGCTTTTGATATGTAATCCAGACCAGTTAACAGACTGTCTATCTCATCAGCATCTATGAATGAGACATTCTCTCGTTCCAGTCGATCGCTTTCTTTCACCGAAATGCTTATGCCGGAGACATGAGCACCAGAATTACCCGCGTCGCGGAAGTCACGCGCATCGACAGTTATTTCACCACCGAGCCCACGCAGTTTCCCAACCGTGGTGAAACCACGAACTAGCACTACGCCAGTTTTGGCTTGGAAACTTTCGAGCTTCGTGGCGGGTTTCGAAGGATTGTCTTGCCCCTGAGCAGCGGTGCCCATTAGATGCGAAGACACCAAAAGCAACAAAATTACAACTCTGCTATTTCGCATGGTCGGATGAGTATACTTTATTTTTAGCCCAGGAGTGTATGCGGCCATCTATGACCCATCAGATGATTCCGAGTTTCTGGACGATAGCAGTGAGTCGCTGCTGGTTCTTTTTGTGCGGCCTTACTTTACCTGACCGAGCCTTGATAAGCATCCTACGCGACATGCCGGATTCTATTTGGAGTTTGCCCAGGGATACTCCACGGAGCGCTGGCACGATCTTCGTTTGCCACTCATCACGTCGTGGGTCGAGATATTCTGTGTAGACACCTTGCTCTGAATGGATCATGCCAGACTGCACGTCTTCCAATTTGTTCGATTCCTTTCCGATGTACTTGATTAGGGCTATTTGAACATGTCGCCGTTGTAACAGGCCGATGGTCTGCTTTTTACAGACCTCGCCGTTCGCATCAGCACACTTCGACTCAGGATGGAATTCATATTCCCGCACAACGTCCCCGTATGTTTTCACTCGTGCGGTTTGGTGAATACCATGATCTCCAGCCGTCGTGATGCGATAGGACTTTCCTGAATATTGTTCGATCCAACGGTTCTTAAGCCACTTACGCGAGTCGGAGTCATAAGGGGCGATAAGATGAAATCGTTCAGGATCGGTGCCGATCGGGTGACCGAACCGTTTTACATGACACGTTAATAAGAAGTTGAATGGTTTAACTCGGTCGCAGTATTTCTTTCCGGTATTGAGGCTCTTCAGAGGTCGGATAACGGCGGGGCTGCTAATGGTTATTCGCCCGACCGCTGGCGAGTGCTCAAAGCTCGGGTTCTTTACTGGCAGATCCAGCGCACGCCTCAGCATGTTGAGCCAAGTTTGTGCAATCCACTCTCGGTCTTCGTCATCAGGATCGGTGGGGTTCAAGAGGTGACCCAAGCCGTGCTCGGACCATCGGTCATCTTTGTTGTTCACTCCCTTACGAAGAAATACAGGGGTACCCTTGTCATCCTTTACAAAAAGCACGTAGCGTTTTGCTGAGATCGCAAAACAGAACAGCTGCCGCTGATCGCCGGTCTTGGGCTCAAAATTGTCGTCTTCGATCTTAAGAATTGATCCTGGCACTGCATCGCGCGCGTACGGGTTCAGCGCTGCAAATCGGTCGGTTATCTTCTTAACTTGCCGCCACGATAGGGCTTTGACGGCTACCCTCCCATCAGCCATTCGATGCGAACCTCCGGGACAGGCAACCATTCCCCCATTTTTTGTGGCGACGATTGCCATGGAGTCAGTATCTTCCATTGCGTATGCCCCACCCAATCCGGGCTCGGTAATGCAACGTTCTAATAGCGCCAGCATGAGACGTGCAGCGCCCGTTATCAGAGACGCGAGCGGGGGAAAGCAATATTCGCCCGGAATATCGGGATGTGCAACGCGACAAGTAAAAGGTCTCGCGTCGATACCGTGACACGTTACGCTAACTTTATCGTCAGACTCTTGACGATTCATCTCCGCGTAAATCCCGTAGCTCGCCGCATTTGCCAGAACCTTCAAAGCCTTATCGAGTCGTTCTTTCTGGGGTTCGGAAAGATCGGAACGCGACGCCAACCGTTTGCGTTCCTCGATAACAACCTTGAAAAAATCCTGTCTTTTGGGATCAATTTCTATTACCCCAGAAAGCTTGGTAGGTTCGAGATCGGGCGAGATGCCATGCGCCTCAATGCGAAATGCATCGACAATCTTGGGAATCCGACCCGTTAGCAGTTTTGATACGACGATATCCGGGAGTGAAAACCATAGCGCATGCTGAGAATTGTTGTTGGCATAGAGATGGTTTGCAGCTACTTGCCAGTCGTTGGTTTGAATACTGTATTTGCCACGAGTCGGGAGAATGTCACCATTCGGGATAATCTTTACAAACCCGGTGAGATGTTTCCATGTTTCCGGCTTGAAGAGATCATCCGCAGCGACGCGATTAAGAAAGGTCTCGATCTCTGCTCGGCAGTGTTCCACAACCTTAATTTCGGCAGCCGTTACCAATTGCCACAGGCCCATCAGACTGTTAACCGTGGGATACATCGAAAGAAAATCGGTATAAACAACGGGAATAGGAACTTTCCGAATATGCGCACTCGTTCTTCCACCGAAAAACGCTGACGCCGCATACCCCAAATATTCGTTTGGGAAATTCGGCTGTCGCTCAAGAATGGGCTTGATTCCCATTGCGCGTAGGTACGCTTTACCGATTGAGGCCGGGGAAAACGCTTTCGTAGCCTGGAGCGTGATTGGATGTTTGGCATATTCTTCTAACAATTTGACCGCTAATTCCGAAGTGGCTAAAACATCGCGTCGGTTATAGTCGATGTATTCTTCTGTAACTGCGCCATGGCGCGCTGTACGCTGCTTACCGTGTTCGACCCCAAACGCTTGACAAGCTGTTTCTAAGGAATATCCCCTGTCAGTCAGCGCAAATGCCAGTGTGCGACAGTCCAGGAAGTGTCCGCGAAACTTATATTTTTCCTGGGGCTGCCCATCAAACGAGCCTTCTGGAATAAGGTCTGTTAGGTCAGGATTGCTCCGTCCGGTAAAGCCTTTTAGCGAACGCTTGCTGTCAATATGCTTAATATCAATTCGAGGTCGATGTTTGTTTTCGTGTTCGCCAACGTTGTCGAAATATGACCAGAGAACAAGTGAGAAACCGCCTGCAAATCGCCCGCGCGCTTCGCCGAAATCAAAAGCCAGACGAGACAAATCGAATGGGATATTGAAACCAACCACAAGACAGCGACCTTTGTATGCAGCCTTGTAGAATTTATTAAGGAACTCACGAAGAGTAAGCAGCTGTAATTCTCGAACGCCCCGGCTTGCCGTACTTGGTCGGTGGGTTGCCACGTACCGCTTAAGGATTTCAGCATCATCCACTGGAAGATCATCTGCACAGAACAAGCCTTCTTCGAGGCAGCTCCCGTTAACTATGAACCTGTAACTTCCAAACGTAAGACGCTGTGTTGCGTCGATGCGGGTTTCTGTATCGAACACCAGGACCCCAGCGGGAGTCTTCCAGGGCTTCCGCGAATGAATGTGCTCCTCTGAATCGGCAAGGCTCGGAAAAACCCTTACGGCTATAGACAAAGGCAGATTTGTTGGCATGAACTATCGCTTGCGCGCAAATTCTTCGAGTTCTGTGTTGAGCCAATACTTGCGGCCCAGTTTTTTCACGAGAAATGCGTCATAGCCTTCGAGCATCTCGGGAATCCACAGCAGAAGCTTATCAATGAGGTGGAGAATAGTATCGATGACGTAAGTAATCGTGTCGATGAATCCGCGAATGCAGGCGGAAGCTGCGAGAAGTGGACTCCCGTCCAGGTTTTCCAATGTTTGCCTGGGCCAGTCGTACTGGGCAACGCTGAGTCGAGCGCGATGGTCGTTGACGGGTATCGGTGTCGTTGTTGAATTGTTCGCTTTCCCAGCGACATGGTGATTATCGGTCGCGGCTTTTCCCCGTCGGGCGCGATCACATCCTGCGCAAATTACAGGATTGCTGTTGGAGATAAGCGCTTCCGGTCGCGTTTCGCCACAAGAACAGTGTGCACCCAAACCGACCCGCAGCGCGCCGGTGGTCTGCCGTTGAAATGCGGCGATAGGATCGCGCTTGGGAATCTGTTTCAATTACGCCGCCTTCGCATACAGCGATTCGAACGACAACACGCCTGCCGAACCAAGCCTTTCGAGTTCCGCCAAATCTTTAATTAGGCGAATTCGTTTGCCTTCGGCATCGATAATTGTCTTGCGGCGAATTTTCTGTAGAGTTGATGCGTCTCCGGTTTCGAGATATTTCTGCACGGCAGACCAATATTCTGCGATGAGGCTCGCTTCACGCGAATCGCGAATCGCAATTTCATGTAGTCCATCGGTGGTTAGTAGGACCAGAACACGCAAGAGATCGTCAGTTGGCTTTGCTACATATTGACCGTTTGCACGCTTCCGCAAAGCGGGTCTACCCCAGCGAATAACTGTTTGAGGCTTAAGTCCGAACTCACCCGCAACTTGACGGAGAGAACCCCCGTTGGATCGCATCCTGGAAACGGTGCGCATGACTCGATTCCAAATGTCCTGAAAGCGCAGCGACTTCGCGCGATACTCGTAAAGGTTTTTTGGGGCTTTATGAGCCAGTCTCTTGGTCCGCGTTCCCCGTCGGCGTTGCTTCTTGTTTCGCATAATGTCTCCATTTATCCGTATAACCAATCGACAAACTCAGGATAGCGGATGAACATGCGGTTGCCTTTAATTACTCCCATAAATAATTGTCTAAACTATATTTACCGTTGATAACTGCTGTATTCGTGCAGAATAATCCGTCATAAATCGAGTTAATTTACTTATTATTATGTTGAATATCCCAATAACCGCATATAAAGTAGAAATTGCATGGGGGCCAACGAATTCGCTGAGAAAAATCGACCTGGAAGACCACGAAAGATCGACCCTCACATTGTTGTTGGCACAGCGGATGTATTTCGCTCACAGCTCACGCAAGCTTGGCCGACTTTGGGAAGACAGTTACTAGACGCTGCGTCGCCCGTGCAACTCTGGGAAGTCGTGAAGTCGGGCCGAGGAATCATCAGCCAAATGGATGATTTCCTTTTTTCGGAGCGCATCTTTGAAATCATTCACGATCCGAAATTTCCGAAAGTGAGAACTAAATTACAGATCCGTTTTCTTGCCGATTCCTTGGGGGGATGCGGCCTTATTACAGCGCGACGTTCAAGAGAGATTTGTGCGAAAGAACGAGCAAAGCAGCAACACGTGATTGTGCGACGAGATTTCTATATTGAATGCACCTGTGGTTATGCGGGACCCGCATTGAATGGTTCTTGCCGGAAGTGCGGCACCTCGAACTCTCAGATGAGTTGAAGCGGAGAGAAGAAAATGAATTTTGAACCGCAGAAGGACAACGCACCACAAAACAAGCCGAGCAACGCAGCAATTGAGGCTCGGCATGGGGTTATAACCCTTTTTGGTTACGGAATTCAGGCCCGCGTGGATCGTGGACACCTGCTACTAGAAGACGGCATTGGGAGCGCACGGCGAAGAGCCCGTTTTGGTCGGGTCGGGCATGGTTTAAAGCGGCTCGTGGTGATCGGCTCAGATGGAATCGTCTCGCTTGCAGCCCTCCGTTGGCTCGCAGACCAGAAGGCTTCTTTCGTGATGTTGGAACGCGATGGCACAGTCCTAACCACTATCGGCCCGGTTCGTCCATCCGACGCTCGCTTGCGACGTGCTCAATCCCTTGCAGGTCAAACGGGATCTGCTCTTCGGATAGCATCGAAATTGATCGAAAAGAAACTGTTGGGACAGGAGCAGGTCGCACGTTACAAGCTGCTTAATGTCAAAGCTGCTGACATGATATCCAGCTACCGAGCACAATTGCCTCAAGCCGTAACGTCGGAACGAATTCGCATAATTGAATCACGCGCGGCGGGCGCCTATTGGGCGATATGGCGCGATTTGCCGATCAGTTTCCCGAGAAAAGAGGAGCTACGAGTACCCGAACACTGGCGCACATTTGGAACTCGGGTGTCGCCGCTGACTGGGTCTCCTCGTCTTGCGGTCAATCCGCCAAACGCCATTCTTAATTATCTGTATGCTCTCCTCGAATCCGAATCTCGGCTGGCCGCTGCTACCCTCGGTCTCGATCCCGGTATAGGTGTGCTCCATGTCGATACGCCCGCGCGCGACAGCCTTGCCTGCGATCTCATGGAAGCCGTGCGCCCCCAAATCGATGGGTTCTTGATTGATTGGGTGACACGCGAGACCCTCAAGCGAGAATGGTTCTTTGAGCAACGCGACGGCAATTGTCGGTTGATGTCATCACTGGCAATTCGACTTTCCGAAACGTCTCCAACTTGGGGACGTGCGGTCGCACCGGTTGCGGAGTGGGTCGCGCAAAGTTTATGGACTCTGGCTCGCAAGACTGCCATTAGAGATCAATTGCTACCGACGCGCCTCACTCAGAGCCGAAGAAGTGCAGGAAGAGGAAACGAGTTCATCGCCGACACTACGCCAGCTCCCCACCCTACAAACGTGTGTGCCGGTTGCGGTGCCACAACCAGGCTGGGTCGGCACTGTCCGAAGTGTGGCCGCGAAATATCAAAAGAAAAGCTAATCGAACTCGCCAAAGTTGGCCGAGAAGCAGCGAAGAGCCCGGCGTCCCGGAGGAAACGTTCAAAAACACAGCGAAGACACGAGGCGGCAAAACGGCATTGGCGTTCTTCGCCGAAACCAGATTGGCCCGATGAGAACACCTACGTAGGGCAAGTTCAACCTCGGTTGGCAGGAATTACAATCTCTAGCCTGGCCTCAACGCTTGGAGTCTCGGAATCTTATGCAGCAGACATCCGGGCAGGCCGACACCGTCCCCATCCACGGCACTGGATCGCACTCGCGAAGCTAGTGGACATCAGGTCGTGATCAAAGACTGCGCTCCGCCTGCTGGTTCTCTCGGTTCCACTCGTAAGCCGAGCCTCCGATAGCTGTCCGACACAGTCTGCTTTGTAAGACAGTGCGTATATTGACTTACTAGCCTGTCTATGTAAGGCTATAACCATGTCCGTATACACATCGGTTGTGACTTCGAAAGGTCAACTCGTAATTCCAGCTTTGCTCCGAAAACGCTACGGTATCAAACAGGGGACGGTGATTTCGTTTATCGAGCACGACGGTTCCTTGGTGCTGCAACCGATAACGCCGGAGTTTGTCAGAACGCTACGTGGCTCTTTAACCGCAAAGGATGAGACGCATGGCGAGAATCGTTCTTGATACATCTTCACTGCTGGTGTTTTTCGAGAATGCCTCAGGCGCAGCCAAGGTTGAATCTGCTTTGCTGGACGCGATCGAGAAACAACATGCTGTGTCTATTTCGGCTACCTCGTGGGGCGAACTAAAAGTTGCACTTGCGCGCCAACACAGTCCGGACGTTGCCTCGCGTAAGCTAAGACAGCTTGAGCAGTTAGGTGTCTCGATTGAGACGATAGACAGCAGGCTTTCGCAGGCTGCTGCCGACCTCGCAATGAAGTGTGGGTTGCCTTATCACAGTTGCCTCGGAGTTGCCGTAGCGGTTTCCCGGAAAGCTACACTTTTGACCGCCGATAGAGCACTGAAAGACATGCCGCGCGTTAGCCTAGTTTGACGAGGAAAAGGAGGTATTTGTTTTGCCGAGGCAATTGCAGCGAGGGGCTAGGGTGTCGGCGCTTGCCAACCACGAGATTGTCGCAATCGCCGTTTATCTGCTCGGAGGTGGCACTAAGCCTATCGACACCGAAGACGTGGCGGTTAAGGCAAACGAGCTTGCACCGGGTCGATTCTCTTGGCGTAAGTATTCTGAACAAATCAATCTCGAAATAATTCGAGTTTATCTTTCAGATGCGAAAAAACAGACCAAGGGCGCTTATCTGAGTGGTTCCGGCACTGATGGCTGGGTTCTGACGCAACGTGGGCTTGCATTTGCGAAAAAGAGCATGGTGAGGTTAGCATCTGCAAATCTTTCTAGGGAAATAGTTGGGCCGAGAGAAAAACGGTGGCGGCGGGCTGAACGAGCCAGACTACTGAACAGTTCTGCCTTCCAAAAATGTGCGTCAGGTTCTAGCGACAGCGTCAATTATTCGGAAGCAGCAGCATTTTTTCGAATAGATGACTATGTGAGTTCGAAAATGCGCGAAAAACGAGTAACACGAATCGTCAATGCTTTCGGGGGTGATCCAGTGCTCAGAAACGCAATTCTCACACTTGCAGAAAAGGTAAAAGGAGGGTTGGAATGAGTTCATCAACCTCAGAGCTTGTTGTCCGTAGCCACGTTGCTCGAGATCTTCTCCAGAATGCAGCCTTGTTTAAGACAGATAAGCTTGTAGTTTGGGAATATGTGTCGAATGGTCTCCAATATGTCGACCACGGCACGAACCCAGTCGTTGAGGTCTACTTAGATAGTAAGAAAAAGAGAATTGTGGTAGAGGATAACGGACGTGGGATGGACTGGCCGGGCTTGCAAAACTTCTTTGTAATGCACGGAGAAAATCTCGATCGCCGTGAGGGAAAACCGGGAAGGGGTCGGTTCGGCACCGGGAAGTCCGCTGCCTTCGGTATCGCCGATTTGTTGAGGGTAACCACCGTAAGGGGTGGTTACAGGCACAAGGTCGAATTGACGCGCCAAGGCGTCGAGAAGATGGGAGAAGGGTTTGAAATACCGGTTCGCGTTCTTGAAAGCGAAAAGCCGACGGATGCCGAGAACGGGACGATCATTGAAATTGAGAACATTCACCTTGCGTCACTCGACCAAGCCGGAATTGTTCATTACATCGAACGGCATCTAGCGCACTGGCCAAAAAACTGCAGTGTACTTGTTAACAAGTACGAATGCGAGTATTCCGATCCGCCGGTTAGTTATGAGAAGCGATTTCGTCCGGAACCGCCAATGCAGGAAAAGCTGGGAGATGTTTTCCTAACTATCAAAGTTTCAAAAGTTCCTTTAGATCCTGAACTTCGTGGAGTTTCTATCTATGCTGACGGTGTGTGGCATGAGACAACGCTCGCTGGAAGCGAAGGACGCGAAATGTCTCAGTACCTTTTCGGAGACATTGATGTTCCACGCCTCGATGATGACAAATCACCGATTTCACCATTTGATTTGAGTCGATCAATGCGATTAAACCCCAACAATCAATTGGTCCAGGTAATCTATGCGTTTGTAGGCAGGGCCATTGAGCAAGTGCGTAAACAGCTTCTGGAAGCAGAACGAGAGCGCAAGGCAACTGAAGAAGCACAGAAATTATCTGCGCAAGCTTCAGAAATCGCTCGCTTAATCAACGAGGACTTTGAAGCTTTCAGGCAGCGCATCGCAAAGGTGCGTGCAAAATCACGCGGCCATGTTGACAAGCTTCCTGGCATGACCAGCAGTGGGAACGAAAAGGAACAAGAAGACGATCTAACTCTCGGAGGGAATGTGCCGGTGACTGCAGAAGCTCCGGTTGGTGATTTGGGATCGATGGGAGAATCAACCTCGAGTGACGGGTCGATCCCGCGTGACCTAAGTCCCCAAGTGGCAAGGGATCCTGAAGGCACCCAAAGAGGTAAACCTACCTCAGGTGAGAACGGTAAGGCAAGATATTCGAGAGGCGGAGGCTTTTCAGTAAAGTTCAAAGGGATGGGAAATGAGTCCCATCGTGCGCAGTACACTGCTGATGAACGAACGATATACATCAATCTTGATCATCCACAATTGAGCGCCGCGCGAGGAAGCTTATCGATTGACGATCCCGGTTTCCGTCGTCTCGCGTACGAGGTCGCATTCTCAGAATATGCCGTTGCCTTGGCATCGGAACTCTATCGACGAGACGAATATCTCGACGCAGGTGAACCGATTTTTGACATTCGCGAGACACTAAATCGACTTGCTAGGAAGGGAGCAACGCTCTACGCGTAAGTAAATATGCAGATCGCCGGTTATCCTAGGGCCGGGACACGACTTGCGCCGCGTACGCTCAGGCCGGTGCTCGGTGTTCCAGCTGGCAACTCCGAACCATGGCTGACCGTTAAATTATCTGATCTACAAGAAGATTCATGGTCCAAGTATGGACCTTTCCTGTGCAAGCAACTGGCAGACCGAATTGTTCGTGAGGTTGCAAAGCAACTTCGATTGCTTCCTCCAGATATCCAGGGCCGCACACTGAATAGCATCACAAACGGCAGAAGCATTGACCTAGCAGAAGTCAGCGTGCGTACGTACAACTGCCTCGTGCGACTTAAGGGACCCAATAAGAAGCAACCACTCGGTGAACTAAGGATCTCAGACTTGGTTCGCGCGCACGGATTCGGTGCCCGGTGCTTGGTAGATTTGCTCACTGCTCTGGAAACTATTGCAACACTTCCACAGACCAAAAACAAAAATCCTGACAGCACTACCAGTGAACCGCTAACAATTGCTGCTCAGAAGTTGATGAAGAACCAGCTTGTGGAATCTATCAAGTGTGATGATCCGCGTGTTGGGCCGCATTTGGAAGCGCTCCGGACAAGTGTGCAATCCGTCGGTTACCTGACCTGGCCAGACACGACTGCTTGGGAATTAGCTGAGCGTGTGGTTTTTCGAAGAACGGACCCAGTTAATATCCCGGGAGTGATCGAGGAAATAAGCAGGCTTGATATCTATATTTCTGGACTAGCTTCCCAGAGTCTCGAAAACGAACTTGCTGATGTTGTCAGTAGTCTGACGACAACTCAACGGAATAAGGAGATCGTTGTTAGGTACTTCGGGTTGGACGGAAAAGGTGCTCGAACTTTACAGCAAGTCGGGGATGAGTACGGGCTCACACGAGAACGGGTTAGGCAGATTTGCGATAAAGCAATGGCTAGGTGTTTCAGAGCATCTCCTTTTGTCCCCAAGTTGCAGATGGCACTTAGTTGCATTAAGGAATGTACGGGTTCGACGGAAAGGCGTGTGCAGCGGCATCTAATTGCGGCGGGGCTCACGGAAAGGGCATTTCGCTTGTCCGGTCTCTTTAGCAGGCTGCGGAAAAATGGACTCCGCGACTTAGGTTCTCTCCGGTCCCAGTGATTTTCTGATTCTTGAAGGGTTCTGGCTACATCCGCTGGTGTCCCGTGGATTCGTTTCGGGCCTGCGAACCCACTGCGACCTCGGCTTACGTCGATTGAATCGCCAGATTCCTCATACGGACTAAGTTGTAGGCCGCGGCCGCGAAGGTAAAGACCCATCCCACCTTCAAGACCCCACGATGCCGAACCTTCCGCAACAGAGCGATCGTCTTCAGCCAGCCGAAGCACTCTTCAACGTGTTTCCTTTTCCTCTGACTGATGGCATATCCAGCGTGGTGCGTCGTACGAGCATCAATGGCACTCCCACCGGGCCGCTCCAGGTTCTGGGCCACGTGCGGCGTGACCTTTAGGTTTCTGCACTCGGCCACGAAATCCGCCGTGTCGTATCCCTTGTCACCGCCCACCGTTACTTGTTTCGTGCCCGGAATCTGTTCCAGCATCACCAACGCGGCATCGCGCTCCGCCGTTCCGTTGGCCTCGAACACCTCACTGTTCACGATCAGCCCGTGGCGGTTCTCCACCAGCAGATTCCCGTTGTAACTCAGCTTGGCTTCCTTGCCCTTGCCTTTGCGGGCCATCTTCGCATCCGGGTCCGTCTTCGATGCGTGCGTCTGATTCGACCGCTTCTCCCCGTGGAAGTCCACCGTCGCATTGCCGGGATCGTCCGGCGGAACGTCGTTCTTGGCATCCTTGCGTTGATAACTCTTCACACTCGCCCACGCTTCCAGGAGTGTTCCATCCACCGTGAAGTGTTCGTCCGAGAGCAGATCCCGCTCACGTGCCTGCTGGAGCACTGCTTGGAAGAAAGCGTCGGCAATGTCCCCATCGAGGAGGCGCTCGCGGTTCTTGGTGAACACGGTCACGTCCCAGACGGAGTCATCCATGTTCAAGCCTACAAACCAGCGGAACAGCAGGTTGTAGTCGAGCTGTTCCATTAGCATTCGTTCGCTGCGAACCGAGTACAGCGCTTGCAGCAAGAGGGCTCGCAACAACTTTTCCGGCGCAATCGACGGTCGCCCGGTTTTGGCGTACAAGCGGTTGAACCGAGGTTGCAACTGGTGTAGTGCTTCGTCGGTCATGGCCCGCAACGAGCGTAACGGATGGTCCTGCGGAACTCGCTGTTCGGGACTGATGTAACTGAACACGTCCAACTGCTGCTCGTCTTTTCCGCGCATGCCTTCTTCTTATCAGGTTGTGTTGTGGAAACAAGAGAGTTTTCTGGTACTCTGCTGCCGTGCCAAGCATGGGCCCAAGTGACGCGCCTGCAGCACTCGTTATGGGGGCAGGTTTCTTAGCGTTCGGGCTGACTATGATTCTGCGACCTGGCTCGGTCAGAGCAAACTTGGATCGTTTCGCCGACAGCTGGAAACAGGGTAGCTGGCATCCCTACAAGATGCCTGATTGGGGCCTACGTCTGGCGGGCACGATTGTAATCGCAGGTGGCACGCTCTTCTTTTACATCGCCTATATCGCTTTACATCGTTAGCTGGAGACAGTTGCCTACACCCCGTCAACAATGGCATCCCGCCATGCGCTCGAACCAGAGTTTTTCCGCAACCTGCTAGGGCAGCAGAGCTTTTTCACATCGAAACGCACGTCACATTAGATGAATTCCAATCTGCTCTTCTGAAGGGCAGGTCCGGCTGGGAAATTAAGAGGCGGATTGTTCAAATTGCAAGAAAGGCGGTATCGTTTTGGGGCGTGACGACAAGTACCTTTGTGCAAGATAAGGTTCTTGAGAAGTCAGACCATGAGGTGCCCGTCGACATTGTTATCGAATCGCTTTCTGCTGAGCGTGATTGCGTATGGCTAGAAAAGGAAGCTGGGTGGTTTTGGCTGCGAGATGTTCCAACAAATAGCCTCGTTAAGAGAATTAGAAAGGTCCTGGCAGTTTGTGATCGCCTCGACATCTCAGAGCTCCGACTCGCGGTGTCTCGCGACCCTCGAACACATGGGTTCAGTCCTCCGAAGAGAATTCTCCTGGCGTTATGCGTGAATCTTCCGTTCTGCAAGGTTCAGGCTAATGAAGTCGTGAGGACAGTGAATCTCGATGTCGGCAAGATCTTAGCTGATTCGGAGTATTCAATTTATTCAATGCTTTCGAAGAAAGGTCCTCTCGTACGCAGCTCAGACTTGGATTCTGCTTGTCTTAGGAACGGCATGAATCGTCATACAATCATGGCGTTGAAGACGCACTCACCGATAATCGCTCGGTATGCTCCGTGTATCTATGGACTTCGCGGTGTGGTTTTTCCCCCGGGTCTTCTGAGTGACATGATTGCCATGACACCTTTAGCCAATCGCGTAACGGAGGACTATGGGTGGAGCCGCGACGGAAGACCCTGGATAGCTTACAAGGTGACTCATGCGATGTTAAATGCGGGCGTTTTGCACATTCCTGCGGCAATGACGCGCTTCATAGCCGGAAGGTTTGTGTACGTATGGCCCGGAGACGACTCAGAGGCCCGTGCGATTGTCGTAGAGGGCTCACGGGCGTGGGGAGCGGGACCATTCTTGCGACGGCAGGCCGTTGAGATGGGCGATACAGTCATTGTTATTTTCGATATCAAATCGGGCAGCGCTGAGATGCATGTTGGCGACTCGGAAATTGTAGAAGAGATTCAGTCGCGTATGCCTTCTTGCGTTACAGTACCAGCAAATGATCTGTTTGGCGCTAGTCCTGTTCGTGACGACAGGTGTTAGGTGATCATTTCGTTTGCTATCCCCGCGCGCCCCCACCGATCCCACTAAAGAGGGGGTGCACTTTCAGATCGCTCTATCTCCTATCCCGTCAAATGGGCCCGGGGATAGGCGCTAGGCCCGTCTATGAGTGTAATCGAGATTTTTCGTCAATTAGCACTTTGCGTAATAAAATCTTGCAAAGAGCCGGAAACTCCCGATGGAGTCCCATACCGTTCCAAGAAAACTGCTAGAGCAGTTCGCATACGACGATGCAGTTACCGGGTCCAAGCGTCTTTGGCGATATGAACAGGCTAGGCCGCCCTACAAAAAAGCGTCACCACGAACCGCAACGCGTATTAGCCGTCACTTTTCTGATCCCGAGGACGCCACGAAGGAATCCGAAATTGAAGAGCGTCTCAATCGAGAATTTGAAGAGCCCGTCAATAGGTTTCTTTTTGAGATAAGTGACCCCTGTTTCATACCAACCGACGAGCGCCGCAGGCAACTCACCTTTTACGTGACTCTTCTCTTCCAGCGCTCTATAGCGAGGCGACAGGCTTCCACGCATTTGCAAGAAGTGTTCGAACACGTTGTGGAACTCTTCATAGGGAATGAGCGTCAGGTATTGACGGTGGCTGCCAAGTGGAGCCTGGAATTGGGCTGTCTTGTGACAAAAGATCAGGTCATAAAGATGGCACGTGCTTATTCCGGTGAGCGTTTTAAGGCGGTGAATGCACAGAGGAGCTACGTCGGGATGATCCAGAAAGTGATGTCAGAGCTGGACAGAGAGCCTTTTTCGGGCGAATGGAACTACATCAGGACCGTCCCGACCGATCCATTCATCATTTCGGATGCACCTGTCGTGACTTGGCAGAGAATACACGATGGCGCGCTTTCATACGGACTGGGTTTTCACCGAGCAGATGTGGAGGTCCTTTTGCCGATCTCTCCAGTTGTCTGTCTGCACATACAACCTGACGTGAAGCGAAGCAGCGCGGCGCTTCGGCCAACAGTTCGCGAAGTCAATGCGGCACAAGCAGCCTTTGCTCTACGATCTTGCTTTTCAAACCTAGGGAGCACCGAGATCGACCGGATATTCCAGGAAAACGTTCGGAAAGCTGAAATGGGGGTAAATTGTTTTACCGTCTGGCACCGAAATTACGACACCGCAATATATGACATTCTGACGAACCGGAAGCCATAGCCCATTCCTCCGGCTCAACTTAGCAGCTAGCTGTTGTGATCAGGCGACTACACTCAAACCCCGTCTGAGGATGGTTTTCCAAGGTGCAACTTTGGAAGCGGCTAGCCCTATCCCCCGTCAAATGCTGCTGCTCGCGGATGGTGCAGCCGGAACGTGATGAATGGCGCGCAACCGTTGTCCTACGAGCAGTACGTAATGCATTGCGGAAATAATTGTGAATGCGAAGGTTGCGCGCAGAAACGTCAGCCGCGCTATGGCAACCCATCGCGATTTATTTATTTCCATGAGCAGAACAAAGAAGACGGCGGCGACTTGCGCGAATGTGTTTGCCTTGCCGAAAATGCTGGGACGGAAGTCGCGCAGCCCGGCGATGGCATAAAGCAGCGCGCTCACTATCAGAATGGTGATGTCGCGGCTGAAAACCAGCACGGTAAATTTCCAGGGAATTTTGTGCAGGATGGAGAGCACCAGAAACATCGTGCTCAGCAGCAGCTTATCGGCGATGGGATCGAGGTATTGTCCGAGGACCGTTTGCTGTTTGAGCGTGCGCGCCAGCAAGCCATCGAGGCCATCGCTCATCCCGGCGAGTACAAATAAAATAAGCGCCACTGAATAATGGCCTTCGACCATGTTGATGACGACGAAAGGCACGAACATCATTCGCATCAGGGTGAGCTGATTGGGAGCGGTCAACAGTTGCGAGAGCTTCACCGCGGCGCCCCGAGAGAGTGCGAATCGATAGCGGCATGTCGGATGAGCACTTCAGCGGGATTAAGTCCGGTCTTGGTGGTGAAGCGCTGCGATAGTGAGGGAATGCTGCCGTCGGGCAGATCGAGTTCCATGCGCTCCAGGCGATGCATGGGGAGAAAAACTACGCCGGGGGAAAATGGCTCGCCATCTTTTACCAGCGACACTAAATCATCGAACGACGCGAGTTCTACTCCGCAGAGACTCAAGCCTTCCGCTGTAAGAGACAGAATGGCGCCCCAAAACTTCTCGCGCGGATTTCCTAAAGTTACGAGCACCATGACACCGGGACGAAATGGATTGCCAGTCACGTGCTCATTGCCAATTTCCATCTCAGCGATTGTCGCTGGGCGAGGCAGACTTTGCAACCGAGCGTCCAGTTCTTGATTCGGGTTTGACATCATCTGCGGCGACCCCTAACCTTGTCTATCCCAATCTATGAGGGTTCTCGTCATCGGAAGTGGCGGACGCGAGCATGCGCTGGTTTGGAAATTGCGCCAGTCTCCGCGTGTTTCGCAGCTCTATTGCGCGCCCGGCAACGCCGGAGCGGCGGCTTACGCTGAGTGCTTGCCTGCTGACATCAAGAGTATTGATTCGTTGCTGGCGCTGGCGAAGCGGGTTGAGCCTGACCTCACAGTGGTGGGGCCGGAGTTGCCGCTGCAGTTGGGCATCGTTGACGAATTTACACGGCAGGGATATCGGATATTCGGCCCCACGCAAGCTGCCGCGCAACTCGAGTCCAGCAAGAGTTTCGCCAAAGAATTCATGCAGCGCCATCACATTCCCACGGCGCACTATGCTATCTGCGATAGTACGGAAGATGTCAGCAAGGCCTTGCAGCATTTTCATATGCCCGTCGTAATAAAGGCCGATGGATTAGCAGCGGGAAAGGGCGTGGTGATCTGCGAGTCTAAGGAAGTTGCGACGGCAGTTGCGGCGGAGATGTTGAGCGGCAAAATGCTGGGCGATGCCGGTGCTCGCGTGGTGATCGAAGAATGCCTGCAGGGCGAAGAAATTTCTTTTCTTGCCATGAGCGATGGCGAACGCGTGGTGGCGCTGGCGGCGGCGCAGGATTACAAGCGAGTAGGCGAGGGCGACATCGGCGCGAACACTGGCGGGATGGGGGCTTACTCAACTGAGGCAATCGTAGACGCGCAAATGCAAAACTGGTTGCTGCAGCACATTGCTCGTCCGGTGGTTGCAGGGATGAAGGCCGAAGGCGCGGAATATAAAGGCGTGCTTTACTGTGGCCTCATGATGACAGCTCGCGGGCCCATGGTGCTGGAGTTCAATTGCCGCTTCGGCGATCCCGAAACTCAGCCTATCCTGATGCGGCTGGAAAGCGATCTGCTCGAGGCGCTTGAGGCTTCAATCGAAGGCCGGGTCAGCGATGGCGACTTTCGCTGGTCGTCGGATGCCGCGGTATGCGTGGTCATGAGTTCGGGAGGCTATCCGGGCACTTTTGAAGTGGGGAAAAAAATTACCGGGCTCGAAGAGGCAGAAAAAGTTCCCGGTGTTGCGGTCTTTCATGCGGGTACGACCAAGCATGATGATGCGTACTTCACCTCCGGAGGGCGCGTCTTAGGGATTACAACGCGGGCGCCGAGTCTTGAGGCCGCCGTTAAGAGTGCGTATGAGGCAGTGGGTAAAATCAGTTTCGGAGGCGCTTACTACCGCAAAGATATTGCTGCGCGGGCGCTGAAGAAATAGTTCGATTCACGAAAAAGCCGCCGAGACAGGCGGCGCTACAAAGGATCTATGAGCAAACCACTTGTTTCAATTGTGATGGGTAGTGATTCGGATCTCGATATCATGCGCGAGGCGGCGAAGGCGCTCGAGGGTTTCGGGATTGCTTACGAGATCGACGTCACCTCGGCGCACCGATCTCCAGATCGCACGGCGGACTATGCGCGCAAAGCTGCGAGCCGCGGCGTCCGCGTGATTATTGCCGGCGCCGGTGGCGCTGCGCATCTTGCCGGAGTCATCGCCGCGCATACAACATTGCCAGTGATCGGGGTGCCGATTCCGTCTACTTCTCTCAACGGCTTGGATTCGCTGCTGGCTACCGTGCAGATGCCGGCGGGCATACCGGTTGCTACCGTGGCCATCGGAAAGCCGGGGGCGACCAACGCGGGGATTCTCGCGGCGCAGATATTAGGCCTCTCCAGCGGACCTGTCGCCAAGAAGCTTGAAGATCACAAAGAAACGCTGGCCAACGGAGTGGAAGAGAAGTCGAAAAAATTGAAGATCACACTGGGAACGTAGCCGGCTGCGTCGTTGGCCTGTGTCGTTGGCAAGAGCTCGCGATTGTCGGTGACGCTAATGGCGCACGGCCAATGACCAACAACGAACACCCAGCGACATCATTACAAATAAGTACATAGATCCTTCGCTACGCTCAGGATGAAAAAACGCTTCGAGTTGCGCATGCTGCGATCGAGTATCCTGCTCGTGTTTCTTCTGGCTGTGACTATGGAATCCTTTGCGCAGGACCGTTCTTACGGCCGTTCAGTCGTGATGACGAACGGCGGCATCGTCGCCACTAGCCATTACCTGGCTTCGCAGGCCGGGGCACAAATTTTGGCCAAAGGCGGAACGGCCATGGACGCCGCCATCGCTGCCAATGCCGTGCTCGGCGTCACCGACCCGATGAGCAACGGGATGGGCGGCGATCTGTTTCTCATTTACTGGGACGCGAAGGCCGGCAAACTTTATGGGCTGAACTCGAGCGGTTGGGCGCCACGCGGCCTTTCGGTGGAGTTTCTGGCGAAGCAAGGCATTACGTCCATGCCAGGCGACGGGATCAATACCGTCACGGTTCCGGGCGCGGTCGAAGGATGGAGTCAGGCTCATAAGCGTTTCGGGCGCCTACCCTGGAAAGATCTTTTTTCTCCGGCAATTTATTACGCTGATCACGGTTTCACGGTGCCCGAAATCGTTCACGGTTATTGGGTGGGTGCCGAGGATAAGCTGCAAAAGACCAGCGACGCGCGAAAAGTTTTTCTTCCCGGCGGCAAAGTTCCCGAGCTCGGCGCCATGTTTTCCAACCCTGATGTCGGCAAGGCTCTGCGTTTGGTTGCCGAGCAGGGGCGCGATGCGTTCTACAAAGGCGGGATCGCGCAAGCGATTGTGAAGACTTCAGCGTCATTCGGCGGGACCATGCAGTTAAACGATCTTGCCGACTTCTCCGCCGAATGGGTTGAGCCTATTTCCATCGACTATCGCGGCTGGAAGATTTACGAACTTCCTCCGAATGTCCAAGGTATGGCGGCGCTCGAGATGTTGAATATCATGAGCACCTTCCAGCCTGACACCGGCGGGCCACAGAACACGGTGGAGTTGCACAAGAAGATCGAGGCTATGAAGCTGGCTTATGCCGATCTTTATCGCTACAACGCGGACCCGAAGTTTGCCAAAGTTCCGGTGCAGGGACTCTTGTCCAAGGGATATGCCGCACAGCGCGCCGCTCTCATCAATCCGAACAAAGCTGACTGCAATCCCGGCGCAGGAACTCCTGCAACGAGTGACACGGTATACCTCGCAGCCGTAGACAAAGACGGCAACATCGCGTCGTTGATTCAAAGCAATTATTCCGAATTTGGTTCCGGCATTGTGGTCAACGGCATGGGCTTCGCGCTGCAAAATCGGGGAGCACTGTTCGTGCTTGATCCCAACCATCCCAACGTTTTGCAGCCTCGCAAGCGGCCATTTCACACCATCATTCCGGCTTTTATGGAGCAGGGCGATGTGCACATCGGATTTGGCATCATGGGCGGCACCAATCAGCCTCTGGCGCACGCGCAATTTGTTTCGAACTTTGTCGATTATGGAATGAACATTCAGGCCGCCGTCGAAGCGCCGCGGTTTACGGTGGCTGACAATACGCTGAGCTGTGACATTGTGATTGAATCGCGGGTTAAGCCAGAAGTATTGCAGGCGTTGCGCGACAAAGGACACAACCTCATCGTGCATAAAGAGTACAGCGTGCTGATGGGACGCGGACAGGCGGTGATGCACGATTCAAAAAGCGGCATGAATTCGGGTGCGTCCGACCCACGTGCTGATGGTGTGGCCGAACCGGAACCGCCGGAAATGGATTTTTCAATGGAACGTGGAAGGCCTTGAGCAGGTCTGGGGAGAATATGGAGCGGAAAAGCGGGGCCGGAAGTCTCCGTTGACATCTGGCGCGGGAAGACTAGGATGACTGATGCTTAGAAGAAGGAGGGCGATTATGACGGAGCTTGTCGAGCATGGGAGCCCGATTTCCGCGACAAGGCGACGAGTCAGAGGTGTCGCTCTAAGAGTAGCGGTCCTGCTCGTGCTGACCACCATCTCTACGCAAGCGAGAACCTTCAAGGTTCTCCATAGGTTCAAAGGCCAGGCAGACGGAGCGAATCCACGAGCCGGCGTGGTGCTGGACCCATCTGGCGCTCTATATGGTACGACACAGGGAGGCGGCGCACTGGACCAAGGAACGGTGTTTAAGATCGACAACTCTGGCAAAGAGTTTGTGCTCTACAGCTTCAAGGGAGCGCCGGACGGATCGGCTCCCTTCGCAGGTCTAACCTTGGGCGCGAAAGGTAACCTGTACGGCACCACTTGGAGCGGCGGCGCTTCCGGTTGGGGAACCATCTTCACAGTGGATAAAGCAGGCCAAGAGTCCGTTCTGTACAGCTTCGCTGGAAGATTTGCTAACCCCCCAGATGGTCAAAGTCCGGCAGACGTTGTTCGCGACGCCAAGGACAACCTCTACGGCACTACCTGGTATGGAGGAAATTGGTTTGCAAACAGCGGATCAGTATTCAAGATAACGGCCTCCGGCAAGGAGACCGTCTTATACAGCTTTCTCGACCCAAATTCTGGCCCCACCGGCGGCTTGGTCCGGGACGCAGCAGGCAATCTTTATGGGACTGTCTTGGAGGGTGGCGATTACGACCATTGCGTGTATGGGTGCGGATACGTGTTTAAGCTAGACAAGACGGGAACATTTACCACACTCTACACGTTCACGGGTGAGTCGGACGGGGCGACCCCCGAGGCAGGCCCGGTCGGAGATGCGGATGGCAATCTCTATGGCACTACCGCATGGGGCGGCGATAACAATTACTGCAACGGGTACGGCTGCGGGGTCGTGTTCAAGCTGGATAGGAATGGCACATACACCGTGCTCTACACTTTCAAGGGCGCTCCGGACGGGGCGAGTCCACAGGGGCGTCTGGCTCTCGATTCGAACGGCGACCTCTACGGAGTTACGAACTTTGGTGGAACGGGCAAGTGCAACGTCGACTATGGCGTCGGCTGTGGAGTAGTGTTCAAGATAGATAAGACCGGTAAAGAAACCATCCTGCACAGCTTCACGGGAGGGGCTGGCGGCCTGTTCCCCGTAGGTTTGACCCGCGACGCGAGAGGGAATCTCTACGGTACCACCGAAAATGGTGGCGATCTTGACTGCTCGTCGCTTGGCTGTGGCCTAGTGTTCGAGATCACCCCTTAGGTGACGGACGAGGATCGGGTAGCAGGAGGGCGAGGATTTTTCCGCAATCCAGACCGCCTACAGTTTCAACCCTTTCAAATACTCCCGCAGCGGGCCGCCGAGATCTTTGCGCTTTAAGGCGAACTCGATTGTGGCTTTGAGGAATCCCATTTTGTCACCGGCATCGTGGCGCTTGCCTTCGAATACGTAGCCGTACATTTTTTCTTTCTTCAGCAGGGCACGCATGCCATCGGTGAGTTGCAGTTCGCCGCCGACGCCGGCTTTGGTTTGTGCCAAAGCCTCGAATACAGCCGGAGTCAGGATGTAGCGCCCGATCACGGCTAGATCTGACGGCGCTTCTTCGAGCTTCGGCTTCTCCACCATGTTGCGAATTTCGAAGAGCCGTCCGTCGAATCGTCCGTCTGCCGGTTTTACGTCGAGCACTCCGTACGATGAAATAGCTTTGCCCTCGATTACCTGAATCGCGATCACTGAAGATTGTGTCTGATTGAAAACCTCAATCATCTGCTTCAAGCAGGGAGTCTCGGCGTCGATAATGTCATCGGCGAGCAGCACCGCGAAGGGCTCATCGCCGACAAGTTCGCGCGCCATGAGTACGGCGTGGCCCAGTCCGAGCGCTTCCTTTTGCCGCACGTAGGCAACGTGAATCATGTCTGAGATGGCTTGCACGGTCTTGAGCAGGTCCGTTTTCTTGCGCTCCTCAAGCATCTTCTCCAGTTCGTAGCTAACGTCAAAGTGATCTTCGATCGCTTGTTTCCCGCGCCCCGTAATGATGATGATCTGATCGCAGCCGGAGGCCAGCGCTTCTTCAACGCCGTACTGGATGATTGGCTTGTCCACCACCGGCAGCATTTCTTTAGGTTGGGCTTTGGTGGCGGGCAGGAAACGCGTGCCCAATCCAGCGGCAGGAAACACAGCTTTGCGAACTTTCATAGTCATAATGGCCGGTTGTCAGCGAACGGTGCTATGCGCCGCTCCAAAGGAACTTAAGATTGTACCGGATTGTGATGTATGGCTGTCGAATCCGAAACTCACTCCAATCGTGTTCTTCACTGCACAGGAACGGCAAAGTTCCGCGGAGGTTGAGCAGAGTATACGTCCTGAAGTAATTTGAGAATTTCCTCGGCGCCAACCATGCTGGAGTTAGGGGCAAAGCTGTTTGGCGGAGAGTCAGCAATCACGGCCTGACTAGCGAGTTAGTTATACTGGCGCGAGGCGCATGCTAATGTCCGCTGCCTTGGCCGAGTGAGTTATCGTCCCGACTGAAATAAAATTCACTCCAGTTTCGGCGTAGGCGCGCACGTTCTCCAAGGTGATTCCCCCGGACACTTCTAACGGAATTCGACACTCTGCCTGTAAACAGCGTTCTACCGCACGCTTCACATCTTCCACCGACATGTTGTCCAGCAGGATAGCCTCGCCGCCATGTTCCAACGCCTGCTCCAACTCGTCGAGAGAGCGAACTTCGACTTCGATAATCTGCTCGCCGCGACGGTTCTTATGAGCGCGTTCCAGGGCTGGCACGATGCCTCCGGCCAGAGCAATATGATTGTGTTTGATCAGAACACCATCCGAGAGATCCAGTCGATGGTTTTGCGCGCCGCCGCAGCGCACCGCATATTTATCAAGCATGCGCAGCCCGGGGGCAGTTTTACGCGTGTCTAGAATTCGCGCCTTCGTGCCGGAAACTGCTTCTACGAACTGCCGAGTCAACGTGGCAATCCCACTCAACCGCTGCATGAAATTCAGAATCACACGCTCACAGGAAAGGATGACGCGTGCGTTGTGGCGAACGACAGCAATCGATTGCCCCTTGTGCAGGCGAATGCCATCAAATATTTCAGGATGCGTGGTGACCTCATAATGTGAGGTCACCGCCCCGTCGAGAGCAGCGTATATGTCCAGAATGCGCGAAACGCAGCCGATGCCCGCGAGAATGCAATCTTCCTTCGCCAGAATCGTGGCCGATGCCCGCTGGTTCGGGTCGATGCAGGCGTAGCTGGTGGCATCGCGGGTGGCGCGATCCTCCAGCAGCGCATTCTCAATCACAGCGGTGATTCGGCGGCTATTCCAGTCCATGGTTGTTAGTGGAGGACAGGCGTGTCGCCCGTCCGGCGTTATCTCAATTCATCCAGCTTACTCTTTACTTTCTGCTGCAATACCGCCAACTCCTGCGCCCGCTTCCGAATTCCCTCAACGACTTTCGCCGGCGCCTTAGCCAGAAATTGTTCGTTGCTCAATTGACGCTGGCCGTTGCCGATTTCCTTGTCGATCTGTTCCAATTCCTTATTCAACTGCTGCCGCTCCGTAGCGACGTCGATCTTTCTTTCGTAGATCACATGCACGTCGAAACGCGCAGTGTGACGGGCGCCGGATAACTTTGCCAGTGAATTCTTGACAAATTCAATCTTCTCGACGTTAGCAAGCCGCTCAATGGCTCCCTGATTCTGTTCAATAAGCTTGAGAATGTCCGCGTCTTCGACAAAGATCTGGATCGGTACGCGTTGTTTCTGTTCGACCTTCAACTCGGCGCGCACATTGCGCACGTTTACGATCAGGTCTTGCAAAATTGCCATCTCAGTCTCGGCAGCCAGGTTTAATTGCTTCTCATCAGCCTGCGGATAGGGCGCCAGCGCTATCGACTTCAGCTGCGGTTTCCCATCGTAAATTGCCTGCCAGATTTCTTCGGTAATAAACGGCATCACGGGATGCAACAATCGCAAAGCAGCCTCGAAAATGCCCAGCAGGCTGACGCTGGCCACGCGAGCTGATTGCGGCTCTGCCTCCTCTAGAAGCCGTGGCTTAATCAGTTCAATGTACCAGTCGCAAAACTCGCCCCAGAAAAAGTCGTAAATCTGATTGGCGGCTTCGTGGAAGCGGTAAGTCTCCAGCGCCTCGTTGACATTTTTGGTCACGCGATTGAAGCGCGAGAGAATCCATCGGTCTTCGAGCGTAACCGTGTCAACCCCTGCAATACCGTCGCAACCCTCGGCAACAGCCGACTCCGGTTTCAGCCCGGGCGCCACCCGGTCAATGTTCATGAACATGAACCGCGCCGCATTCCAGATTTTGTTGGCGAAGTTGCGATAGCCCTCAGTCCGGCTTTCACTGAACGCGATATCGGTGCCGGGCGCAGCCATAGCCGCCAGCGTGAAACGAGTCGCATCGGTCCCAAAGCGCTGAATTATATCGAGCGGATCAATCACGTTCCCTTTAGTCTTCGACATCTTCTGCCGCTCGGCGTCACGCACCAGCGCGTGAATATAAACCTGGCGAAACGGAACGCTGTCGTCTTTCTTGTCGCCCCAGCCACTTGCCTGCTTCACTTTCGCATCCTGTTGATGACCGTGCATGAAATGGCAGCCAAACATAATCATGCGAGCGACCCAGAAAAACAGAATCTCGTACGCCGTGATCAGCAGCGTGGTCGGATAAAACACTTCCTGATCGCGCGTCTTCTCCGGCCAACCCAGGGTCGTAAACGGCAATAGCCCTGAAGAAAACCAGGTATCGAGTACATCAGTATCTTGCGTAAGTTCCGAACCACGGCATTTCGTACACTTCGCAGGAGCCTCGCGAGCCACAATAATTTCTCCGCACGAGCAATGCCACGCGGGAATTCGATGTCCCCACCACAGTTGCCGCGAGATGCACCAATCGTGGATGTTACGCATCCAGTTGAGGTAAATTTGCTTGTAGTTTTCCGGAACAATGGTGATTTCGCCTTGCTCCACGGCCTCGGTCGCGCGCTGCGCAAGGGGCGCGATCTTGATGAACCACTGCGTTGAAAGCCTCGGCTCAACCACCGTGCCGCAGCGGTCGCATTTTCCAATCGAAATCGTGTAGTCCTTTTCACCCACCAGAAAACCTTGCTGACGCAGATCTTCCAGCACGCGCTTGCGAGCCGCATACCGGTCCAAGCCAGCATACGGCCCTGCGTTCTGGCTCATGCGAGCCTGTTCATCGATCACTTCAATTTGCGGAAGGTTGTGACGCAGTCCTGCCTGAAAGTCATTGGGATCATGCGCCGGAGTCACTTTCACCGCGCCGGTTCCGAACTCGGGCTGGGCCAGATCGTCGGTGATGATCGGGATTTCGCGATTCATCAGCGGCAACAAAACTTTTTTGCCATGCAGATGCTTGTAGCGCTCGTCTTTCTCATTCACGGCGACAGCCGTATCGCCCAGCATGGTCTCCGGACGCGTGGTTGCGACGGTAATAAATTCATTCGTGCCTACCACCGGATAGCGAATCTCGTAAAGCTTGCCCGCAATATCCTCGTGCTTGACTTCGAGGTCGGAGATCGCAGTCCCGCAGCCCGGACACCAGTTGACGATGTACTTGCCGCGATAGATCAGTCCTTCTTCATACAAGCGGACAAAAACTTCGCGCACCGCCCGCGAAAGGTTCTCGTCCATGGTGAAGTATTCGCGATCCCAATCCACCGAATCGCCAAGCCGCTTCATCTGCTCCAGAATCGCCCCGCCGTAATGCCGCTTCCATTCCCACACCCGCTCAATAAATGCCTCGCGCCCCATATCGCGACGATTCTTGCCTTCCGTCGCAAGCTGACGCTCAACCATCATCTGGGTCGCAATGCCCGCGTGATCGGTCCCCGGTATCCACAATGTCAAAAAGCCACGCATGCGATGCCAACGCACAATGATGTCCATCTGCGTATGGTTCAGCATGTGCCCCATGTGCAGCCGTCCGGTAACATTCGGAGGCGGCAACAGCAGCGTAAACACCGGACGCGTCTCCCGCGTGTGGGGCGGGCGCCCTCGCCCGCCTGCCCTCGCATTCGAAGTGCTGTTTTCCGTGGTCGTCTCGCTCGGTGCGGGCGTCTGCACAGAAAACAGCTTTTCCTTAACCCAGTACTCGGCCCAACGCGTCTCAATCGCGCCCGGCTCATACGCTTTAGGAAGATCGTGTGCCATAGGAAAGCAGCTTCCGGCTTCTAGCTCTTAGCTTCTGGCTTTTGGCTCTGACAACTCTGGCGATGTGCCAGTCTGGCACGGATTCGCAAGATGTTTCGGCTAAAGGCTAAGAGCGAACGGCTAAAGGCTGAATTTCGATCTTACAGGCGGTTAGAAAACGCGGTCAAACGCTTCAGGGGTATTAAGGGCACGAGGGGAAAATGCTACACCCTGTGCACGTTGGGGGATTTAGCGTGGGGCATGCGTAGAGCGACTAGGGCATGCTTAATCCGAGTAGCGAGGTAAGGCCTTGCGACTTTTCTGGCTGTCGAATTTTTCCAAGGTAATGCTAAACTTAATAGCGCTGACTTTCGACCCACGTTCCGCCACTTAACTTCTCCAAAAGCACATCCTGAGTTCCTGAATTCGTAACAAATTCGTACAAGAACATCTTTTGCACTGATCAACGTGCTACGACGAGCAGGATGTTCCAATTGAAAGGAGACCCTCCCCATGAAGTGCAAAATCTCGCTAGTAACTCTCTTTGTGGTGTTGCTGTCAGGTTTCGCCCTGGCTCAAAACATCCTACCCGAACCGACGCTCATCGATCACCAGATTGTGACCAATGTCGGCCACAACACATTCACGGCAACCGAGAACATCCAGACAACGTACAACCTTGTCTATATATCCGTCACCTGCGGTTGGTATGGCACTGGGCTATACGAACCTCCGTGCGTAGGGGTCGGTGGCCTCTCGGACACCAGTGGCGCTACGTGGCACTTGGTCGAAAGACACTACAACACAAACACCAACTACGACTTTACCCAGGAAGAGTGGTACGCGATCGTTGGCAGCACCGGTACCGACACAATTACCCTAGCGACCGGATACTCGTGCTCGACTTGCACATGGTACGCGATGGCGGAACAGATAAACGGGATTGAAGCGGACGATTAGCGTCCGACGACGAATGGACGAGGGCCGAAGGACTTAGTCTCGGCCCTCCCCACAAAATAATGCCGCAGCGGCGCTCAAATTCCGCCTTATAATGCATTTCTGAAAGGGGCCGAAGTCCAGTTCGAGGAGGGTGGAGTGAAAACGATAATCCGCACCGCCGCATTAACCTTTCTGAGCTGCGTTGCTTTGCTAATACCGCTAGCGGAGGCACAAAGCTTCAAGTCGCTTTACTCCTTTACCGGCCAATACGATGGTGGATTACCAGGCAGCCCATTGCTCCGGGATGGTGCTGGCACTTTGTACGGTGCGGCTTTTACTTCAGCCAACGGCACGGGCAATGGCACCCTATTTAAGTTGAGCTCAAGCGGGAAGTTCTCCTTGCTGCAGACATTTCAAGGAGAAGGCGGTCACGGGACTGGCGGGGCGAATCCTCTTGGCGGGTTCATCCGAGACGCCCAGAGTGACATCTACGGTCTAACCGAGTTTGGCGGCGTCCAGAACGAGTACGGAGTCGCGTTCAAGCTGCCCGCGGGTGGCAAAGAAAGAGTGCTGCATACCTTCACCGGCCCTCCTAAGGATGGGGCAGTCCCTGTCACGACATTGCTCGCCGGCTCCTCCGGCATGTTCTACGGAACGACGGCGTTTGGCGGCAGCGGTAGATGCCGCGGAGGGATGCCGCTCTGCGGGACAGTGTTCGCGATTGACAGCGCTGGCCACTACACCATAATTCACAACTTCCAAGGAGGGCAGGACGACGGAATCGAGCCTTGGGGCAATCTGGTTCAGGATTCGCAAGGAAATATCTATGGAACAACCATGGGTGGCGGCCCTCAATCGAGCCCTCCCTGCGGTCCCCCCGACGAGTTTGGCTGCGGCACAATTTTCAAGCTATCGCCGAACGCGGACGGAAGCTGGACAGAAAGTATACTCTACAGCTTTACCGGCTTGGCTGACGGCTTAGATCCCGATTACTTAGCCATAGACGCACAGGGCAACCTCTACGGGGCTGCGCTATTTGGTGGAAGCGAAAACTGCCCAGGGGGTTGCGGCACGATATTCAAAGTGGATATCGCGGGAAAGTTTACCGTGATACACCGTTTTGAGCGAGAGAGCACCGGAATGCGTCCGTACACGGTAACTCTCGACGGCGCGGGCAATCTTTACGGATCGTCAAATGGTGGACATACGAACTGTGGACTTGGTTGCGGAATCGTCTTCAAGATTGACCTGAGTGGTAAATACTCGATCGTACATGCTTTCAGCGGAAAAGATGGAGCGGGGCCCGGTGCGCTACTCTTTGATGACAAAACGGGAACGATGTACAGCGTGACGAAACAGGGCGGCTCTTCCAACTGGGGCACCATCTTCCAGATCCAAAACCCATGAACTGCCCAAGAGACTTGCTCCGGATCGTCATCGGGCGAGAACACGGAAAGCAGGTACTGACCGCGTACGTTCTATCTGGGTCGTACATTACTCTTTTCTTCACTTTCGCGCAAATGAATGAACGTCTCGCTTCTAGTAATGAAGTCATCCACGGCGCTTCCTTTTTTTGATTTTATGGTTGCCGGGATAATCGTTCGGCTAATGACCTGCCCCCCATCTTTAGTCCAGAGATAATGAGACTTTCTCCGGTTTTGGGTTCTCCAACACTACACCTGCAATCACACTCTCACCACCGGAAGAAGCGGCTCCGTCCGGCGGAGCCATGCGGGCGCAGCCGGACGAAGCCGCGCTCCTCTGCTGCATCCGCCTGCCCATCCTGCTTAAAGCCCTGTGGATATGTCGGGAATTGTTTCCCTCGTCGCCGTGGTCGGTATGATTCTAATCACAAGGCGGAGAGGCATGTCACGGACAGCAAAATCAGCCCACTTGAAGGCTGCACAAACGGCTCGACTGAAAACCAAATCTATCAGGGCTTGACCTGGAAAATGGTTCCCCAGTTGGAAGAACCGCCTAAATCCGTGGTGCCGTATATTGTCTGGGTCTCCTCGTCAAACATTGGATAGCCAGCTTGCTGTCCATCCTTCCCGTTGAAGCTGTGCAACACAGAGAATTTGCCTGTCGGATCAACCTTAAACACGATTCCGCAACCAAAGTTGCACGAGCTATTCCCTCCGTCGGACGATCCGTACAGATTACCCGCCACATCCAAGACTAAGGCGTAGGGGCCCATTCCCGTGCTTCCTCCGGTGAAGCTATGTAGTACGGTAAACGTACCTGCTGTGTCCAACTTAAACAGTGTGCCGCATCCGCCCGAGCACCTCTGACTTCCACCAAAAAGCGCAGCACCGTAAATGTCGCCCTGCGCGTCTATGGCCACCGCTACTGGCTCATAGCCGTCCTCAGCGCCAGTGAAGTTGTACAGTATGCTCTCGGACCAGCTTCCGTCCGCATTGGGCGACAGCTTGAAGATGGTGCCGCAGCCAAACTGCATGGTCGGGTCATTACATCCAATTCCGGATTGAAGGCTGCCGCCGCCCATCGTGGCGCCGTAGATGTTTCCTTGCGCATCCTCAACTAGATTGCCGTAAGGTTCTAAGCCATCGTCTGGCCCTCCTTGGAAGTTGTGAATTATTGTTTCATGGCCGGCGGCGTCCACAGCGAATACAGTACCACACAGTGGCATTCCCCCACGGCACTTGCCAGTTCCGCCAAAAGGCGTCGCTCCATAGAACACAGCAGAGGGGCCCGGTACCACGTTTGTGTCGGGCTCCGCACCGTCTGGAGGACCTGTGAATGTATGTAAGACAGTTTCTTTACCGGAAGCCGACAACCTGAATGCGACTCCGTACTCATTCTGAACGCCGCCGAACTCTGTAACACCAAAGATATTTCCCTTGGCGTCGCGGATAAATCCGCCCAGCGGATTTGCCCCGGCCGTTCCATGACCGCCTTCTCCTGGGAATGCGTACAGTACGGTGAGCTTGCCGTTTTGGCTCAGCTTGAATATGGCGCCGTTCCCGACACCGTTGGCCGAGGTAAACGCTGCACTGTATAAATTGCCCTTGTCATCCCTGAACAAGGGCCCATTGGGGAGGCCCCCGTCGTTCCCGCCAGTAAACGAATAGAGCGACTTGAAGGTTTGCGCCTTTGCTGACAGCGCCATTCCTAACAACAGAAGCCCGCAGACCAGCGCAAGTCTGGCTCTTCGTGTAAGTCTTAACCGGCTTCGACTCACCAAACCACGCCCCCTCATCCAGCACCCCCTGCCTTGGCAGCCAACACATTATAAGGCCGTTCCTGACGCGCCCAGCATGTAATTCTAACGGGGGCCGGGGCGTGGCCCGGCCCCACGCCATTCCGGTGCCCACCTCAGTTATTGTCGGCTTGAATCCCCTGTATCTGTTCCACCAGGGCGTACCAAATGCAAGTTGTGCAGTGGGATGCGGTCGCGAGCGTGATCTGATCGGTCCGAGCGCTGGCAATTATCGCCCACCACTCCTCTTGCGTCCAGCTCTTGGCATTGTTGTAGTGTCTTTCCATCAAGCTCCAAGTTGCGCCGCTCTGATCAGTTGGGGAGTCGACGCCTATGCATGGTATTTGGTACCCGGGGGCTGGCCCATCCTTTCCTCCTGACCTTACTCCCGAGGGTGCCCTGCCCTTGTCTCTCCGCTTTTTGGAGAGACAGGGCGGGACAACCTGGGACGACAACCTGGGGGGACAACCTGGGGACAACCTGGGGACAGGACGGGACGTACCCCAGTTATTTCCTCCCAATTCGGAAACCTGGTGGCTGGCCCACCTTTACGCCTTTCTGTAAAGGTGGGGACGGCGAACTTTAACTCAAATGGGCTCCCACTGCAACAACCGCCACATCCTTTCCCGTTTCGGCACAGCCTCTCGTTTTTCCTCGCAATTTCCTTGACTTCACTATAAGATATATAAGATAACATATATATAGCTAACAAATTAACGATGCCTTCCCCCACTCACAACCCTTTTGTTTCCAAGATTTTCCCTGTAACTCTTTTAAACTCAAAAATTTTGACCCTAGTCCCCCGGTACCGCTCTGATTCCAAAAGATCAGGGGGGAGGGGGTGGAGACCATTTTATGTCTTTTTATCCCAGTAACATCGCTCGTTGCGAACACATCAAAACCAACGGCACCCAGTGCGGATCACCCGCCCTCAGGGGCAAGCATTTCTGTTATTTTCACCAGCGCTGGCGCGACACTCGCGTCGTCCTCAACGCCAACCGCGCCCGCCGCAGCCGCGCCGTCATCGATATGCCCGTGCTCGAGGACGCCGAGTCTGTCCAGGTCTCGCTCATGCAGATCATGCGCCTCATCCTCAGCGGACAAGTAGAGCCCAGAACTGCCGGCCTGCTCCTCTATGCCCTGCAGACCGCCTCATCCAACCTCAGGCGCACCCATTTCGAACCTTATCAACCTCATGTCGTCATCGACCCCAGCACCGTGGACCAAAGCGTATTAGGCGAGGACCTCTGGCGCCGCGAAGATTTCGTGGAAACTACTCGGGCCGAAGCCTCGAAGCAACTCGAGGCCAGCGACCCAGCCGTGAATAAGGAAGACGTGAATGAGGAAGACGTGAACGAAGAAGCGTCCGCGGAGGAAAATACCGCAACGAAACAGCACCAAACCATGATGCAGATACGAGAAATGGTCACCAACGCCGCCCGTGGCTGGGGCATCGCGCTGCAAAGCACCGCTCAACTGGAAAATCAGACCTGACAATCAGGTGGCTTGCCCACCTTTACTTCTTTGTAAAGGTGGGGACGGCGAGGTCGGATGTCACAGCTTTTTCTTTGCGTAGAGCAGCAAACTGGGGGCTGGAAAGAACCGGAGCAGTGGCCGTAGAGCAGCTATCGGAGTTATGCTTTCGGAGAAGAGGCGCGGCGCGAAGCAATCAGTGGTGAAGCCACAGTTCAAGACGATGCAGCCAATCTACCGGGAAATGCCGAGCGAGATCATCCAACGAGTAGGTTGGAAGTGTATTGCGTTATTAGTGCTCGCGGGGTTCTGCTTCGGCCGACCTGCGGGTTCGGCCATTTCTGCGGTCGATACGTCGATTACCACTTGGTCCGAGTTCCATCGCCCCAACATGGCTCGCTGGAATCCTTATGAGCACATCCTCAACGCTGAGAATGTTCGTGGCCTGGTGAAGAAATGGCACTATGGAACGCCCGGTGGAAATTTTTCCTCGCCAGCCGTGGTTAACGGATTGCTTTATTTCGGATCGGAGGACTACGGCGTTTATGCTCTGGACGCAAACACCGGAACCGCGCTATGGACCTACCCAACCGGCTTTTATGTACATTCTTCGCCAGCAGTTGCCAAGGGCGTGGTGTATATCGGATCGGAAAACTGGAAAGTCTACGGGTTCAACGCGCGCACTGGCGCGAAGTTATGGAGTTACCTCACTGGCGGTGGTGTCTGGTCCTCGCCGGTAGTGGCGAATGGAATGGTGTATGTCGGCTCGGCGGATAAAAAGCTGTACGCGTTGGACGCTCGAACGGGAGCCAAGCTTTGGAGCTATCGGACAGGGGGTTACGCGCTGTCTTCGCCAGCCGTGGCGGGTGGAGTAGTGTATGTAGGATCGTACGACAACAACGTATATGCACTAAACGCACGCACGGGAGAGTTAACTTGGAAATTTGCCACGGGCAACCATGTATTCTCCTCGCCGACCGTGGCGAACGGAGTCGTGTACGTCGGCTCGTGGGATAAGAAGGTGTATGCATTGAACGCGCGTACCGGCGCCAAGTTATGGGCCTATCGAACCGGGAACGCTATAGAGTCGTCGCCGGCAGTAGCGGAGGACGTAGTGTATGTGGGATCGACGGACAATAACCTGTACGCCTTGGATGCCCGCACCGGCAAGAAGCTGTGGAAATACAAGACCGGGTACGAAGTAGTCTCGTCGCCTGCTGTGGCCAATGCCGTGGTCTACGTCGGATCATGGGACCGGAAGCTTTACGCCCTGGACGCTCGCTCTGGGCTCAAGTTGTGGAGTTATGACATCGGAAACGCGATATCTTCGTCGCCCATCGTCGTGAATGGAATGGTTTACGTGTGCTCGGATGGAGGCGACGTTTACGCCTTTGGCCTCAAGTAGTTTCTTTGGGGAGCGGGATAGACGGGACGCTCTCCAGGTTAAGGAAACGATACGGGCACTCTTGACCGCGAGAATGCTAGAATCTTCCGATAGGCCGACCGATCTCGGTTTGGCCGCCCGCGTCTTTACTTCGTCCTGCGGTGGATTTCCCGCGAACCTGCAAATTTGATGGTGGCAGGCCGTTCCCTATGTATGGAATCCAGGAGTAACCAGATGCGCCGAACTCGCCTTTTTCGAATATTGGTCAATCTGATTTTTGTAGTGCTTTGCGGGATCGGCGGGCCTGGCTATGCTAGAGCAGAGCTCCATTGGCAGATAGAGAAAAGAATAGATTTACGCGTTCGCTTGATCGCGTTGGCGGAAGCTGATCCGAGGTCCTCATTTTTTTCCACTCACGAGATATTTGTCGCCGCGCAACAGCTTAGCGAAGATGAATCGCGCCTGGTAAAGCTTGTGTATGAACTTCTTCCTTATCAGCCGCGGCTTTCTGAATCTGATTTTGACTATTCCGTAGTGCACGATGTCCGGGCCGTACGAGATCCGAGTTGCGATCAGACTCTGGCGCAAATAACCACCGACCAAAGAACTCGTACCCAGGTAGCCTTGAAATACTCGGCCGATTCTCCCGTGCTGAATACCAGCCGACATCACAGCGCCCTGCCATGCTTTTCGACAAGCGCTGCAGACTATACAAAGGCTATTCATCGCCCCGCACCGCCCGAAGAGGAATATTGATTGTTGAAGACGTTCGGCTCTTTCTCGCAGGCCTAATCGGATAACCGTTTCGGCCCTGCTGCCTGCAAACTGTCAATCGGGGAAATGTCTGACTGTGAAGCCGGTTTTGAAATGCTTAGGGCAATCAGGAGTAACAGGCAGTAATTTCGGAGGTCGTCAGGCTACTTCTTGTCCTTCGACATCTTCTTCTTGATCTCGGCCATTAGTCTGGGTTTCAGGTCGGCAAGGACACTATCGACGATGTTGGAGATTTCGCTGGCGTCATCGGCGACAGGTGAAGCATCGAGTTGTGACTCGGGCTCACCGGAGTCGACGCTTGTTTGCATATCCGCAACCGTGTCGACAATCTGCGAACTGAGTTGGGAGCCGACAACTGACTCACGAATCTGTTTCCACTTTGCCCAGGCTGTGGCGTGCTCGGATTCACCCTCGCTTGAACCGGAGGCAGGTGCACTATCTTCCGTAGATTTTGCCGGGATCGATGTGTATTCCGTGTGCGGCATAGCTTCGGCGGTGCTTGAGCTAGCCGAGGCCGCAGCCGCGTAGGCAGAGACGTTTTCGCTCTCGCAGGCAGCGCTCTCCCTGACCGCATCTACCGGAAGCGCGTCTAGCGTGCTCAGTTGAGTTTCTGGCGCGACAAATTCTTCTTTGCTAGCGGTAATTGCTGTCGGCTCGTCCGGCCGTGATTCAGAGTTGTCGTAATTCGAATGCGATTCACCCGGGATGGAATCTGGTTCCGGATCGGCCGATCGCTCTTCCGCGACGAGCACCGAGGTATAAGAGTCAGTCGAACCGGCAAAATGCATCCTGCTAGCGTCGGCTGCAGCGTAAGCTGCGTACGCCTTTTCCATCTCTTCGCTGAGAGCGAGAGTTGCTTCATCCTCACTTAGCGGAACTAATTCAGCAATCCATCTGGGACCGCTGAATTCTTCAGTTGTGCCTGCGGCTGCCATCGTCACCGGAAGGCGATCTGCCGACACGGTCTCCATCTCATTAGGTGCCGCATCCGCCGCAGGGGTTAGGTCACCGAGACCATTAGCGGGCGCCAGCGACGCCAACGCTGCTGAAACCTCTTCGTCGCCGAGGTTGCCTTTTTCTTCATCCCCAACTTGAGCAGAAGTGGTATCAGTAGATTCGGCGATAGCCATTGCAGGAACGCCCGTAGGAGCTTCGCTTTCTTCGTTGGCGATTGTGATTTGTTGCGCGGCTGCAACAGATTCCTGTCGTTCTGGCTCAGACAAGTTCTCCGCAACTCGCTCCCCGGTTGCGCCTTCTGGATCGCGAGCGGACTGCATTTTAAAGTTTGATTCATCATCAGCAGCGCTAAGAGCCGCGCCTGCCGCCTTGATAGAGGCAATCTCCTCGAGCGTAATATCCGGCGGCATGGAAGAGAGCAAAGCCTCTTCCAATCCCGACTTCATTTCGGTGGTGTGGGGCTGCTCAGTTGTGAGCTCCTCACTGAACCTCGCTTCGGCCTGGGGTTGCGGGGCGATGGGGGCCCGCGCTTTCGCGTAAGGAGCCGGGGTGGGAAGCCGATTTTTCCATCCGGTTTCACTGTCTCCGTAGTCTTTTCCAGACGCGAGGTCTTCTGCGCCAGCCAGGGCTTTGGCGAATCGGCTCGGTTTGCCAGGCTGGCTTTGAGGGACGATCTTGTCTTCGAGCTTGGTCAGTGCGGTCAGCAGTTCGCTGGCTTCAAACGGCTTCACGATGAATCCGTCGGCCTTTACCCGCCGCGCCTCGTCCGCTTTGAACGGTTCCAACTTGCCAACGGTGAGCAACACCGGAATACGCGCAGTCTCGGGCGCTTCGCGGAGCCGCTGGCAGACTTCGAGCCCACCATAACCGGGCATATAAACATCTAGCACGATCAGGTCAGGCTTCGATTCCGCAATTCTCTTGAGGGCTGCCGACCCGTTGTTTACCGTCGTGACGTCATAACCGGCGTCGCTAAGGATTCTCCGGCCCATGTTCTGGGCAGTCACGCTATCATCGGCGAGCAAAATTTTCCGCGCCAAGCAATGTCCTCTTGTTTAAAAAGGGGAGATAGCGCGAAGTTAACTGGTCCAGAAGCCTAAGTCAATGAAGATAGGCGGTTAACAGGTTACGACGGACCAGTAACCACTGCGCACGGATGGGGATTCATCCGCAGTCTGGTTCGATGAATTACTGGCTAGAACGGTACTATTTTGTGAATACCCTTCTTTTTCTTATGCTTGCTCGAAGCCACGGTGGAATCGGTGTCGTCGGTCTTGTCGGTTGAAGAAGAGGCTGACGAGTTGGTGCTTTTCTGATTGGCTGCGGCTGTTGCGGTCGTGGCGCCATTTTGTGCCTGTCCCGCAGTCCCTGCCGGAATCTCATTTACCTGTTGCGGCGGAGGCAAAGCCTGACCTCCATTATCGTCGGTCACGTTAGGCTTCAGTTCATTGGGGTCCGCGGGACCGCTGTTCGGCCTTAGCTCGTTCGCATCAGGTTGAGCATTTGAGGGAGACGCAGCGGTGTCAGGCGTTGCGGTAGTGTCTACAGCAACTGCTGCATCCGTGGCGGCTGGGTTGTCCGAACGGGGAGCGGGTTGATCGGGCCCAGGCGTCCCGCTTTTTACGGTTTCGACAGAAACCGAATGGCTGTCACCGCCGCCTCCCATGGCAGCGCGGGTGGCCTGCTGCACCACCTGGCTTGCGCTCATCGGCGTGGGATCGACTAGTGTCGGTTCCCCAACTTTCGCCGCCTCGGATGTGTTCGGATGCTTGGCGAACGTCTTCATCATTTTCGACAGCGTACTGGCTTCGCGGCGGCTATCTTCCTCTGCTTTATTTTGCGCGACCGCGGCTTTGGTGGGCTTCGGAACCGGCTGGTGCAACGCGATCAGCCGAGCCTTGGCATCGTCAGCGCGATCCATCACCGGATATCGAGTGAGTATGCGATCGTAGGCTTCCGCGGCCCCTTTGGTGAAATCGTCAATCATGCGAGACTTGGCAACTTCGTTCATTGTCCGAGCCCGCAACATGTTGATCTCGCCTTCGTAGGACTGCCCCAGCAGGTACAGCGCTTCGTCAGCTTTGCTGTAAAGCGGATATTTATCAACCAAAGATTTCAGTCGCGCGATGGCGGCGGGATACGACTGGCGCAAATAGTAAAAGCGCCCCACGCTAAACTCCCGTGAGGCAATCACTTCCTGCACTTCTCGAAGGCGCTGCTTGGCCTCCGGCACCAGTTTGCTGTCGGGGTACTGCATGATGAGTTGCCGGTATTCTTCCTCAGCACGCAGCGCATGCGTGGGATCGCGATCCGCCTTCTCCATCTGCTGATAGTGAATGTTCGCGAGCTTCAGCTGTGCCTCAGCAGCCTCCGGCATGTTGGGGAAAAAGGTCTCAAAATCTTTGTACTCAATTTCCGCCTGGGCGAGTGATGCGGAACCGCCCTCTGCGTACCAGGAATCTGCTACTGCCAGCTTGGCGCGAGCTACGTATTCCGAATCGGGGTAGGTGTTGATTAAGGTTTGGAGTGACAATCGTGCCACGTCGAAGCGATTGTGTTTCATCGCGTCCATGGCTCGGTCAAACAGAACCTTGTCTGGCTGCTTCGAATCAACATTTGCGATCGGGTTGCTGACTTTTTTGTTCGTGCAAGCAACCGTGACGGCGAGCACGCTCAAAAGCAGTATTACCGGAATACGACGTGACATAAGAATCCTCAGAAACCCAGAAGTAATCATGTGGGACCGGTCTCAAACCCGGCCCTGCCGCGGACCGGCGGCGTGGGCCGCATACCGGGCGGGTCACAGACCCGCCGCCACCCGACCGAAGCAATTTCACACCCTCTGCAAAGTTGCTTCAGTGGCCGCCTTCAACAATTTTTGCGCGTTACTCGTTGGATCGCCTTTACCGAACACGGCGTTGCCTGCGACCAGAATTTCGGCGCCCGCGCGCACCACTTCTCCAACTGTATCTAAAGCGATGCCGCCATCAACCTCAATCCGATAATTGAGCCGCCGTTGCTCGCGCAGTTCAGCCAGTTTCCGGATCTTGTGCACGGCGCCGGGGATGAATTTCTGTCCACCGAAACCAGGATTGACCGACATAACCAGCACATAATCGATGATGTCCAGCACTTCGCTCAAAGTCTCGACCGGCGTCGCCGGGTTGATTACCGCGCCTGCAAGCATGCCGTGGCTGCGGATTAAGTGCAACGTACGGTTCAAATGCTTGCAGACTTCCTGGTGCACGGAAATCCAATTAGCTCCTGCATCTGCGAAATCGGGAATGTATTGATCCGGATTTTCGATCATCAGATGGCAATCCAGCGGCAGATCCGTGGTCTTGCGCAATGACCTAACCACCGGAGGTCCAATGGTGATGTTGGGAACAAAATGTCCGTCCATCACATCAACGTGGATGACGCTGGCACCGCCTTCAGCCGCAGCATGGATTTGCTCGGCCAGGTGGGCAAAGTCAGCTGACAAAATCGACGGGGCTAGCTCGATCAGTTGGGGTCCAGGCATGGGGATACTTGCGAAAATTCTACCATGCCTGAAGGGCGTCAAACGCTGACTCCTCATCTTCTGTAGCGGGTACGTTGCTTCCCCTTGAGGCTTTGGAGGTTTAAATTTTGAATCCGCAATAATATGTATATACATCTATTCCGGTATGAGCGATGCGATTCGTGCAATTCCCGATCTGTACTGCATGTGCGCGAGCTTCCGCCGGGCATCCAGGGCACTCACTCATTTGTATGACGCGGCGTTGCGCCCTGTGGGTCTGCGAGCCACGCAATTCACGATTTTGCAAGTGCTATCGCGGGCAGGAGAAATTTCTCAAGGTCGGATGGGAGAGATCCTCGTCATGGATAGCACGAGCCTGACACGCACGCTTCGAATCATGATTCGGCAAAGATGGGTCGCAGAGCGCCGTGGTGAAGATCGGCGAGAGCGTCTGCTGCGTCTCGACAAAGCTGGCCGCGATCAGTTCCGCCGCGCGCTTCCCGCTTGGGAAAAAGTTCAGACACAGTTGGAGCTCGAAGTGGGAGACGAGCGCTTCCACGATTTTCTGAAGTTAACCGATAACGTTACGACTCTGGCCGCGAAAGAAGGAGGTTTGTTATGAACAACGCACGCTATGGAAAACTTACCGCCGGGCTGATCGCCGTATGGTTCGTTCTTGCACTCTCGGCTTCGGCTCTACACCTATTCAAAACTGATCCTGGCATTCCGCCGTTGGCCCTTGGCCTTGCAGCGGTGATTCCGATTGCCGCGTTTTTAATCTGGTTTAACATATCGTCGCGATTTCGTGAGTTCGCATTCTCTCTAAACCCTCGCACTTTGACCTATGTGCATTCCTGGAGGATTGTCGGGTTCACATTCCTGGTCCTCTATGCTGCCGGACTTCTCCCAGGCATTTTCGCGCTGCCAGCAGGCCTGGGGGACATCGCCATAGGAGCGACTGCGCCCTGGGCAGCCATCAAGCTTGCGAACTTCAGCCGCCAGAGGGCTTTTATGTTCTGGCAGATCCTGGGGATTACAGACCTGGTGACGGCGATCACGCTGGGGGCAACCGCCGGAATGATTCGCCCTCACGACGTGCCCACCGCGCTCATGACGGTGTTGCCCATGAGCTTGATTCCGACATTCGCCGTGCCGTTACTGATTGTTCTTCATATCATCTGCATCGCCCAAGCGCGGCAATGGAAAGACGAAGGGCAGGCACGCATCGGAGTGCGGCTACCCTTGTCGGCATAGGCAGTCCGAATGATCGTCGGCAACTCTTCCAGAACAGCATTCCGGAAGAGTTGCCGTTGACCGGTTGAGGAAAGTTGCAAGCTCAGCCGCACGATTGTGGAGCTTTGTTTCTCTCGCAATTACCCTGGCAAGCATTCGCCCCCCAGATCACCCCAGGGAATGGAGTATAAGCGTGTCTCCTATCGTCAATTTGTTTGGATCAGCGACGATCTGATAGGCCTAATGAACTGTGGGATGCAGCCTGATGCACCAGGGCTCATGCCGGATGACGCCCTCGCAATGCTGGCATGCAGCCTGCGCGTTGTAGCGGTTACTGTGAAAAATGGTTGCGCTGTTGTCTGCCATTGAAAAGCCGCTCAGCCCAATTTTGGAAAGTCGCCGAATTAGCCAGCATCTCCAGGCTGTCCCTCTGAGCGCATGGTAATGACCCGCAAGTCAACCGGGGTAGGGAGAATGTCACACGAGTTTGTGATGCGCGTCACGACTCTCGGCCCATTTCTCATAATTCCCGCATCAAGCGATCCTCAACAATCCGAAGCTCACGCACAAGGACAATTGCGACGCACCAAGTCGCGCCGCAAGGTGATGCCCGTCTGGGCCGAATCGTGCGTCTTCATCATTGCGCATGCCACGGTCGTCGTGAGCGGAACCAAAATAGCGGATGAGATCGGTAGCAGCCGTTCCGAAGTGTGGCGACTCATTCAGCAACTGCGCGAGCTTGGAGTCGATATTGCCGGTCATCCATCAACCGGATATAGTCTGAAGTCCATGCCCGATCTGGTGCTGCCGGATATGCTCGCCCCGCAATTGCAGGGCACAATTTTCCGCAAGCACATTCATCACTATTACAAAGTAGGATCAACCAACACCGCCGCAATGGAAGCAGCGAGCGCCGGTGCTCCTGAGGGCAGTGTTTTTCTGGCCGAGCAACAGACCGCCGGACGCGGCCGGGGAGCAAATCAATGGCATTCAGAACGCTCGACGGGGATTTATTGCTCGGTGGTTTTGCGCCCCGCCCTGCCGCCATCGGATGTACTGGTGATCACGCTTGCTGCCGGGTTGGCCGTGCACGCGGCGATTCAGGAGATCGATTTGCGAATCGTCCCCGACCTGAAATGGCCGAACGACGTTCTGATCGACAAGAAAAAAGTTTGCGGCATCCTGACGGAGATGAATGCCGAAGTCACTCGTGTTCGTTACATCGTGATAGGAATTGGAATCAACGTGAATCAGTCGGCCTTTCCCGCGGATTTGCAGACGATCGCTACTTCTTTGCGATTAATTTCCGGTACCGAGTGGTCGCGCGTGGAATTGTGCACGGCTTTGCTAAAATCGCTCGACCGTGAATATCGCAGCTTGCTCGAAAGCCCGAATAACGTTGATTCAATCCTGCGCCGCTTTCAGGAGCGGTCACCCTCGGCTAGAGGACGGCAGGTCGAGGTCGAAGAAGATGCCAGCCTCCAGGGCATAACGGATGGCCTTGATGAGCGGGGCTTTCTAAAGGTGCGAACTGTACAAGGCGTACGTACGGTGTTGAGCGGAACGGTACGATTAAAATAGTTCTTCCTAGATATGCTTCTGGTTCTTGATGTCGGCAATACCAACACGGTGCTGGGTGTTTTTGCTCCCGCGAAAAAAGTCGCTCCGGGCGGGGATTCCGCGCACAAAGCCGCATCGCCGCGCTACGAATTGCTGGTGGCGAACTGGCGAGTCGCGACTGTCGCCACGCAGACTGTGGACGAATATGGAGTGCTTTTCCGTAATCTGTTCGCCATGGACAATCTCGAAGCCAAAGGGATTGAAGGCATCGTCATCTCTTCGGTAGTGCCGCCGCTCGATTCCACTCTCGCCCAGGTGTGCGAGCGATACTTCAACACGAAGCCCTTGTTCATCGAACCCGGGATAAAAACTGGCATGCCGGTACACTACGACAACCCCGCGGAAGTAGGCGCCGACCGCATCGTAAACTCGGTGGCCGCCTTCGAAAAATATGGCGGGCCATGCATAATTGTGGATTTCGGAACTGCGACAACATTCGATTGTGTCTCCGCCAAAGGAGAATACATGGGCGGCGTGATTTGCCCGGGCATTGGAATTTCTGCCGACGCCTTGTTCGAGCGCACTGCTCGGCTCACTCGTGTTGACATCCGCAAGCCCGCTCGTGTAATCGGCAGCAACACAGTAAGCAGTCTGCAGTCCGGGCTGTACTACGGCTATCTGGGATTGGTCGATGGACTCCTGGAGTTGCTGGTCGCAGAACTCGGCCCTGAGACCACGGTGATCGCCACTGGTGGCCTGGCTTCACTGATGGGTGGAGGCTCAAAACATATTAAGCAAGTGGACGAATTCTTGACCTTGGAAGGCCTTCGCATTATCTGGGAGCGTAACGTGACAGCCAAAGCCCGTGAAACTGCGACGGCCGCCTCTAAAGTTCCCACTGGAAACAAGCCCCTTAGCCGCTAACCGTCGTGGAAAACTATTTCAACTACTTCACCGAAATCGAAGAACATTTTCAGCGGCGCCGCGGACGCATTCATCTATCTCCGCTCGATTGGGCATTGATTGAGACCTGGAAAGATGCGAGCGTGCCGCTGCAAGCGGTTTTGCGCGGCATCGATGCCGCTTTCGATAAATATGATCAGCGACCGTCGAAGTCACAAAAAGTCAATAGTCTCGCGTATTGCGCGCAAGCCGTGCTGACCGCTGCGGAAGAGATGAAGGAGGCTGCGGTCGGCGCGGCCCAGAGCGAGACGCCGGGCAGCAAGCACGCTGGATTTCATGCATCGGAAATTGCGGCTTTCCTTCGGCTCAATGCGAAACAATTGGAAATTGCGAAACTTCCCGAAGCAAAAGGGATTTCAGCAAAGCCGCTAGCTGAGAGAAACTGCAAACTCCCTTCGCGAAATTGCCATGGAACTGGAGACTAAGAAAGCCCCGCTGCGATTGGAAGAACTCGAACGCCGCCTTACCGTGGCCGAAGAGAAACTCTTTGCCGTTCTACTGGCAGCAACCCCGGATGAGCAGATCGTTGCAGTGCGAGCCGAAGCAGATCGTGAGCTGGCGCCCTACCGCCGCAAAATGCCCTCCGCACAGATCGAGCAGTTGCAGAAGCAATATGTCCACAAGCGGTTGCTGGAAAAATATGGGCTGCCGCGGCTGAGCTTGTTCTATATGTGAAGCGCCTTACGATTTCCAATTGTCAATTGCCAATTGCCAATTGGAAATCTCCCCGGAAATTTGTGCGTGGCTTTAAAATCTTCCCTTGCAACTTACCATCGAAAAACTCGTTTATGGCGGCGGTGGCCTCGCTCGGCTCCCTTCCGATGAACAGGGTCCCGGAAAAGCTGTGTTTGTGCCTTTCGTGCTCGAAGACGAAACGATCGAAGCGTCGATTGTCGAACAGAAGCGCGGCTTTGCGCGGGGGCGTGTAGAGAAGATTCTGCAGCCTTCCCCACAGCGGGTAGAACCGCCCTGTCCTTATTTCGGCCGTTGCGGCGGCTGCCACTATCAGCACAGTCGCTATGAGCATCAAGTGGAGATCAAGGCCGGCATACTGAAAGAAACCCTTCGCCGCACAGCCAAGCTGGAACTGGAAACCGAGATCAAAATTCATCCGTCGCCACCCTGGAATTATCGCAATCGTGCCCGGCTGCACGTTCGGACTGCGCCCGATTTCACCCTGGGCTACTACAAGTTCAACTCACACGAAGTGCTTCCAGTTGAACAGTGTCCGGTAAGTTCGCTGCTGATCAATCGCGCCATCTCAGCATTCTGGCGAATGGGTCGTGAACGCAAAATGCCCGACGGCATTCGCGAGATCGAGTTTTTCGTAAATGCGGAAGACACCGAACTCCTGATCGAGGTTTCCTGCGAGCCCGGAACGCCCAGCACGCCGATCAGGGAATGGGCAGACGCGGCTCGGAGCGCCATGCCCGAGATCATAGGCATCGTGGCTGACAAGACGGACGCAGCCCACGCCGGCAAGCGGGTGGAACCGAAGAGAATCGCGACGTCCGGCTCCGGGGAGATCAATTGTAGGGTTGACGGCGTCTCCTACCGGGTCAGCGCGGGATCGTTCTTTCAGATTAATCGTCACCTCATCAATGAGTTAGTGGCTACGGTTTGCCGACAAGACGGCGACATTGCGCTCGATCTCTATGCGGGGGTGGGACTTTTCTCGACATTCCTGTCCAGAAAATTTGCACAGGTAATCGCCGTTGAACCGTCACAGACTTCCCATCTTGATTTGCTGCACAATTCCCCATCAAACGTGAAGGCAGTCCGGGCGACTACCGCCGATTTCTTGCGGAGCGCTGCCGGAAAGTTGCGGCCTGACCTCGTGGTGGTGGACCCGCCACGGAGCGGTCTGGGGGAAACTGTGGTCCAAAGTCTCGTCGGATTGGGAGCGCACCGGATGACCTACATCTCTTGCGATCCGGCGACTGCGTCGCGTGACCTGGTTGGCCTGTTGAGCGCCGGATATCGCATCGAACAGGTACACCTGGTGGATCTGTTCCCCCAGACCTTTCACATTGAGAGCGTGTTTCATCTTGCTCGGTAGAGCTCTGCAACAATCACGTTTTCTTTCTAAATTGAAAGCCGATATCCCAATCGTTCTACGAGTCCTTGCGTTCTTCGTTAAGGCTGACCAGTGAAGCCGGCGGCCACAGGTCCTCCGATTACTTCGGCGAAGCCGCTCTCACGACAACCAATGCTGTGGGCGGCTTCGGCATATTCCTGCGGAATTATCACCGGTGTTTACGTTTGGCGTCCCGCTCTGTGGTGGCTAACGGGAGGAGTCGCGTTCTGCGCGGCAGGCACCTATTTCTTACGGCGCCGTTCCTATGCTTCTTTTGCGCTTGCGCTCTCTGCGACGTTCGTGACGGGCACATTGATCATGCAGGTTCGCGTTCCTGAAAGCGCTGGCAACACGGATGTCCTCCCCTTCGCGGATGGTCGCGAAGTAATCGTCACCGGCCACGTGATCAAGGAAGGAAACTTACACGAGAAAAACTTCGGCGACGCGCAGCAGCGGCTAGACCTTGAGACTGAGCAGATCACCGCGAGAGATGACATGGGAGCCCGAAGCTTTGCCGCCCACTTTGGACTGCGCATTACGGTTTATGGTCACGAGGCGAGTAATGAAGAGGCACAAAAAGGAGCCGAACAATCCACCTCCGCGCGGCTATTCCGTTACGGCGAGCGCTTGCGGTTTTCCGCCAAACTTCTTCCCCCGCACAATTTCCGCAACCCCGGAGCGTTCGATTATGTGGGATACCTGGCGCAAGACGGAATCGTCGCATTGGGATCAACGAAGTCAGAAGCGGTTGAATTGCTGCCAGGGTTCGCCGGCAACCGCTTTGAACTCTGGCGGACACGGGTACGCAGAAATCTGATCGAAAGAATCCATGCCTTATGGAAACCAGACGATGCGGCGCTGATCGATGCCATACTTGTCGGGGAAAATTCCTTCCTCGGGCGCGGAACGTTGACCGACTTCCAGCGAACTGGCACCTACCATGTGCTGGTGATTTCCGGTTTGAAAGTCGCGGTGCTCGCATTGGTGATGTTTTGGCTGTTTCGCCGGCTGCGAGTCAGCGATATTGCCGCAAGCGCCATCACCATTCTTCTGACGGTCGCGTACGCCTTACTGACCGACGTTGGTGCTCCAGTGTGGCGCGCTACTCTGATGCTTGCGCTATATCTGGGCGCAAGGCTTCTTTACCGGCGGAAATCAGTTCTTAACACCATTGGAGCCGCAGCGCTGGCTCTGCTGATTGTCGATCCAACAGCGCTGCTCGGAGCCAGCTTCCAACTCAGCTTCCTGTGCGTGCTCGTTATCGCCGGCGTCGGCGCTCCATTGCTCGAGCGGACTACGCAACCCTTGTCTCGCGCACTGAGGAGTTTGGACGCAACGAGCTACGACGCAGCGCTTGCGCCGGCACTGGCGCAGCTCCGGCTCGACTTGCGGATGATTGCCGGCAGGCTGCAACGCTTTTTCGGCAAGCGCATGCCTTTGATCGTACTCGGAGGGACTGCACGCGTGCTGCTGTTGGGCTGCGAATTTTTCATAATTTCCGCTGCACTCCAGGTCGGATTTGCAATACCCATGGCTTACTACTTCCATCGCGCCACGCTGGTTTCGTTGCCAGCGAATGTACTGGCTGTTCCTCTTACCGAAATCATTATGGTCGCAGCGATTGCAGCTGTGAGTGCGAGTTATCTCACGCTGGCATTCGCAAAGCTGCCGGCCATTATCGCTGCAATTGCTTTGCACGCTATGAACGGCTCCGTGCGCTGGTTTGGGGCTTTGCGGATCGCAGACGCTCGCGTGCCCACACCGCAACTCACCCTCATTTTGTCGGGCGCTGTGGCGCTCATTTTAGCGATGGTGCTGAGCCGCCGCCAGCGCAGGTTCCTGGTCGCAGCCGGATGGGCCGCGTTGGTCCTGAGCGCATTCTGGGTATGCGTTATTCCTCCACACCCGCAAGTCAAGGCCGGCGTACTGGAACTCACTGCAATCGACGTCGGTCAGGGCGATTCGATCTTGCTGGTATCGCCGGAGGGTCACACTGTCCTAGTGGATGCCGGCGGCATACCGTTTTGGATGCATTCGGAATTGGATATCGGGGAAGATGTCGTCTCGCCGTACCTCTGGTCGCGAGGGTTTCATCAACTCGACGTGGTCGCGCTGACCCATGCTCACGCCGATCACATGGGAGGCATGGCGGCGGTGCTGGCGAATTTTCACCCGCGAGAGTTGTGGCTGAGCGTTGACTCGCCAAGCCCGGAACTGCAAACGCTCCTGCGAGAAGCAAGGAGGCTAAGAATTCCGATCGTTCTTCATAAAGCTGGAGACAACCTTACGATGGATGACGCGAGGATCGCGGTTCTCGCACCGCCGCGAGATGCTGAGTCGCATCCTTCACGGCCGAACGACGAGTCTCTGGTGATAAAAATCAGCTACGGCGCAACTGCCGCATTGCTGGAGGGCGACGCTGAGAAAAAGACCGAGAAGCAAGTTGCACAAGAAAACCCGCAGGCTGATCTTTTAAAAGTGGCTCATCACGGAAGCTCAACTTCGACGATCCCAGAGTTGCTTGCGGCCGTGCATCCAAGGTTCGCGGTCATATCAGTGGGGGCTCGCAATGTCTATGGGCACCCGCGGCAAGAAGTCTTAGAGCGGTTGGGAGCAGCCCACGTTCGCACCTACCGCACGGATATGAACGGAGCCGTCACATTCTATCTTGATGGCAAAACGGTCACTTCTCCGTTGGCGGCTCTTCATTGAGAGCATATTCCGCAGTCTCGAGTTCGTCAGGCGTTTGCCGGTACTCCTCAATCAGGCGGCGAGCTTTGTCGGCATCTTCCTCGCGAACCAATATCACCGTTCCACCTACACCGGGCAGAATGTCCTGTTGCGCGTCGAGCGAGGTCAGGTCAGACTCAATGCCCGCGGAGTCAAGCAATCCGCGCACCACCATCGCCTCCGATTCCTGTTCGGTGTCGAACACGCGTACCAGCTTTTCGTTCGGATTAGGACGGTCTGCTCCGTGCGTGGACTTTGAATCTGCCATTACTTCCTCCGGGGGATAATTTTCTGCTTCAAGTCGCGCGTAATTTCGGCGCGCTTGTTCGATTCTAACTCGATCGATCGGCATTGGGCAGGCATTCAAGCAAGATTCTCGTCACGTCTAAGCCACATGAATGGTTTTGGGGTAACCGAAGGCGTACACCATCAGGCCATTGCACTCTGCACGCCTTGCCGAGACAATAGGTAAAACAGCGGGGCGCAACGCGCTCCACCTGGGGAACATCTAAGCTTGGAGAAGTGGTGTCGGGGGCCTAATGAGCAGTTTAGAACGGCACGGGCATAAATCGAACCTAAGCGAAAGAGAACAGGAAGCAAAAAACATCCGGCGCCTGCAAATCATGATCAGCATGGTAATGTCTGTGATTGGCCAAGACCCCAACCTTACCGTCGAAGAAGCCTCAGAGTTGGTGGCCGGAGCCAAACGTGCCGCGCTGGCCATGTTTCCCGACAAAGAATTCGCCTACGACATCCTCTACAAACCTCGCCTCCAGCGCTTGATGAACGAACGCTTCCGCCTGCAATAAGAAGTCACTTTGGGTCGCGCGTCTTGGACAACGGCATTAGCCCTAGTGCAGCGATTACATTCAAGCCGTTCGTGCGAGTCGGTACGCCGGTTCGCATTCTATAGTCGAATCGCATCTCGCCGTTCTCGTAGTGTTCTTCAAAATGCACGTTGATTGCGCGGTCATCGAGACCTTCCACAATCTTGATAAGGGCTAGGTCATGGGTTGTCACGAGTCCGATCGCGCCAGCCTCGGCTAGTTGTTCGATGACCGCTCTTGCCCCAAGAAATCGGTCACTAGAATTAGTACCGCCAAGTACTTCATCCAGCAGGAAGAGCGAGTTCTTGGAGCGTGACAGAGCAAGTATCCACTTTAGCCGCTCCACTTCAGCCTGGAACCGTGATTTTGATTGCCACAGAGAGTCTTGAACAGCAATCGAGCAACCGATCTGTAATGGCGAGATCAGCAATCGAGCGGCACATACCGGAGCCCCTGCGAGCGCCAAAACAGAATTGACGCCGACCGACCGTAGCAGAGTGCTCTTGCCTGACATGTTCGAACCGCTAACCATGATTAACTGTGTCGCCTGAGCGCCAAGTGCGAGGTCGCATCGAACGCAAGTCTTGCGATCCAGCAACGGATGGCCGAGACCCTCGGCCTGAAACAGTGGAGCGGACTCCGGTTTCAGGGTCGCAAAAGTATGATCTGGATTCTCATAAGAATACCGGGCCAAACAGAGCAATGCCTCGAACTGGCCGAGTGATTCCAGCCATGTCGCCAGTCCCTCCCGGTTTCGCTGTCGCCAGCGCTCGATCCGGATAGCGAGATTGGTGCCCCACAGCAAAAGGGAAGCAGAAAGTGCGAAGTACTCGCTCCGGCGTAAATCCAGAAGCCAAACCCACAAGCTCAATATCCGAATTTGTTCGGAGGGGCGATTCGAAGTTCTGAGCCTCGATTGCAGTGATGTTAGCAATGGGCACTCGAAGGGCTCGACTTTAAGACGAGCCAACAATGGACCAAGTAGTGCAAGCTCGAACGAAGGCAGAACGACCTTGGCTGCTATCACCCTGGTTTTCTTTAGCAACAAGGCAGCCAAAACGGCTTGCATCCCGAGGGGGACGGCGGCGACCCAAAGCCAACTATGTCCGGGGAGAACGATAAGGGCAAAGATTGACAAGATCATCACGCAGATGGGAAGCGCTATCGCGAGCCCCTGTAGGTATAACGGAAAGGCGACGGCAGGAGTTTCTGCCCAATCGCGTACAGCCGACGGACTGACTTGATCCAATCCAATCTCTCCAACAGATGCCCAGTCCTCTCGAAAATCGATCAGGTCGCGAAGTTCACCAACCGCGAGCTGGCGCGCTGAGGCCTCGTTGCATTCGGCGGGATTGAGCAGCCACTTTGCGAGCGTGGCCCGACCGACGCCCGTCCGGGCCGTGCAGAGCAATTCGAAGAGAGATCCAGCGCCAAAAAGGTCGAGGTCGGAAGCATAGACATGGCTGTTAGGCAGGAATTCGTTGCCGTCAACGCCTCGTCCTTGCCATTGGTGGCGTAACCGAGCCAAGCCGAGCTCGTAAAACTTTACGATCCGCTGCAACCGGCTATGCGTGCGTGCGTTCTTCGAAAGCATTTGAATTATGGCTATGACGACCACCGAAGGCAGCAAAATCCACAGGGTGGAGAGTAGGTGCGATGAAAGTGCTACATACGCGATGAGGAGGCCAACTACCGCAACCACGATCAGGTACGTCCACAGTTGCGGGTGCAGAACGCTGACATCGGCAAGCTGCTCTTGTCGTTCCGCCAAACGACGAACATATTCACTCTCCGGGATCTGCGGCGCGTTAGTCACCGAAGCTCCCGCGCCGAGCTTATCCCGTTGCACGAATTCGAAATCGCTCATGGATACACCATCTCCTTTGGGGCCGAGAATCTAAGGTTCTGCGACGGAACAAGCGCTAGGACGTGGCCGTCTAGAACGGCGGTGTGCGTCTAACTCCTAGCGGTTCGTGCTTCAGTTTTAGAGGAGCTACAACGAGAAAATTGGAGGGGGGCGCTGAAAGAGGGCAGCTAGACTTGGTTCATTCGGAACTACGAAATTCGTCTGCGATCGATCCGTCCATCGTCGGTCGACGGCAAACGAAAAGAGAGGAATTGCAAGGGGCCGGAGGCAGTCTGCCACCAGTTTGCATATATGCGGCGAGTGAATGACGACAAACGCGAGCAAACAAGCAAACACCAGTGAAGCGACTAGCTTGAAGAAACCGCCAATGACGAGCGGGCGGAACTCGGCCACACAAGAAATAAAAAGACAGAAAGCAACATTCAAGAATAATTGGCTGCAGCAATAGCGGCCCATGCATGCCTCTGTTTCGTAAGTATACAGCTCGACTACCCAGATGATGAAACCAGCCATTGGCTCATTCCCGGCCGCTTCCGAGCAGAGAGAGAAAACGGGGCACTGATTCTCCTCGCCTCCGACGCGCACTCTGGTTGACCCTCTAAAGCGTAACGGGCTAGACTCGCTTTTCAGGCGAGGTATTCCATGAAGCGATCTCTGCTGGCTTTTGCCATTCTCCTGCTGGTTTCATTTGGTGCACTGGCCGACGAAGGTCATCACCACGAAGATCTAACCACGGATCAACTAGGAACGGTACATTTTCCCGTATCGTGCGCGACCGCGGTGCAGAAACCGTTCGAGCGTGGAGTGGCGCTGCTGCACTCGTTTTGGTACGAAGAGGCGGAAAAAGAATTTCAAGACATAGCGAAAAATGATCCGCAGTGCGCCATGGCGCATTGGGGAATCGCCATGAGCATCTGGCATCAGCTGTGGAACCATCCGGACGCAGCCACGATCAAGCGCGGGCAGGCAGAAGTCAAGGCAGCAAAATCGCTGCACCCCAAAAGTAATCGGGAACGTGATTACATCGCCGCAATGGGCGCGTTCTATCGCGGCAAAAATCGGGATTACCACGATCGAGCCGACGACTATTCCAAGGCCATGGACACGGCTTACCAACGTTATCCGGATGACCGCGAGGCAGCCGCGTTCTATGCGCTGTCGCTGCTCGCTTCTGAGCCGGACAATGATACGACCTTTGCCAATCGAAAGCAGGCTGCTGCGGTTCTCGAAAAATTGTTTGCCGTGGAGCCCGACCATCCGGGCGTTGCGCATTACCTGATTCACAGCTACGACAAACCGCAATTGGCCGAACTTGGATTGCCAGCGGCCCGGCGCTACGCGGCGATCGCGCCCGCCGCTCCGCATGCGTTGCATATGCCGTCGCACATTTTTGCCCGTCTCGGTTTGTGGCAGGACGATATTGATTCGAATCTCGCTTCCATCGCGGCCACGCGCAAAACCGCCGCCATGCACATGGGCGGAGAAGGCCATCAATTTCATGCCATGGATTTTCTGGTGTACGCATATATGCAATCGGGAAAGGAGGCGGATGCACAAAAAGTGATCGAAGAAATTAAGGCAATGCCTACAATGAAAAGCAATATGTACGGTACGGATTTCGATCCCCGCACGGATGCGCTGGTAACTTTATCTGCGAGATATGTGCTGGAAATGCATCATTGGGCGGATGCCGCTTCTTTGCCGCAGGTTCCTGAAGCGGAAACTGGAGACTCTGCGATCATCTACTGGGCTCGCGCAATTGGCGCCGCTCGCACTGGCAACGTGGCCGACGCACGTAAGGAGTTGGCGGAGATCGAATCGATTCACGCCACCTTCACGCAGAAGAAAAAATATTTTGCCGAGGCGGTCGATCAGTATCGTCAGGAAGCCGCCGCATGGCTGGCGCATGCTGAAGGAAACAACGACGAAGCCATCAAAACGTTGCGCACGGTCGCGGAAAAAGAAGAGGCTGAGGGCGACGAACCGTTGGCGATTCCCGCGCGCGAAATGCTCGCGGACATGATGCTCGACATGAACCGTCCCGAACAGGCACTGGCAGAGTACGAGGCAGACTTGAAATTCAATCCCAATCGCTTTAATGGTCTCTACGGCGCCGCACGGGCTGCGGAAATGGCTGGCAGGAGCGACAAGTCTAACACCTACTATGCCCGGTTAGTGAAGATATGTAGTGGCTCGAATTCGGATCGGCCGGAACTCAGTCACGCAAGAGCGCTATTGGCGCAGAAATAGTTGGTCATTGCCGCTCTATTCGCTGCAATCGAAATAAAAGGGTTCCCCACCCTAATTTCGATCGCATCTGCACTGGAGTATGGTTGGCGTCATCGGTGAACCAAGCCCACACCGTGCCTTTACCCTGCAGAGCACCCGAGAGCGCTTCAGCTTTTACCCGCACCGTTCGGAATGTGCCCGCGGGAACCTTCACTTCATCATTGCCTTCTACGCGCGCCCTCACTTCGGTGGTTTTGTTTCCGTCGTTGACAGGAAATGTATAGGTATTGCCGGGCTGCAGAGGCAATGAAGCCACATAATAGAACCCGGTGACTACATCAGAAACGCAACCGGGCAGGTCGTTTTCTACGTGTTTTTTTTCGCCCGTCTTCAAGTTCTTCTCATCGAGCACACTCTTGTTGCGGGAATAATCGAAACGCAGATCGGTTTGGCGCGCGTGAGATCCTTCTTCTGTGTGCCTTGTAACACGCAGTGAGCAGAATGTACGCGGATCGAAGAACGCTTCGAAATGATCCTGCACTTTGAACAGAGCGTTAGCCACGCCTGCAGAGTTTGCAGTCGCAGTCACATGCTGCTGACCGGCGTCGACTCCCAGCGCCACACGAGCGGTTCCTGCAGTAAAAAGATGCCATTCCACGCCATAGACGTAAGTCTGTCCGTTCGGATAAGCGTAGTTCGGCGGCGGAGGAACAACTCGCGTGGAAGGAGCCGCGCTTATTGTAGCCAGGGGAGTCGCATTAGACGGCGCAGCGGGATGAGTTTGGCCTTGTGACAAGGCGACCGAAAGCATCGCGAACAAAAACCGTGACGTTTTCAACTTTGAGAGATTACCCATGTTGCCTGGATGAGTGATTCCAATATTACTGAGATACCGAATACTACGTGAGAGATGTATCGAAACCCGCTATCGGCTCCAGAATAATTTTGCTACCAGTGCGGCCATCAGCGCCGCCGCACCCAATGTCGCATTGTACTCACGATGCTTCCAGTATAGGTCCCAGGAAAATGCTCCTGCGTTGCTACCGAACGAACGAACCCCGGGGAGGAGTCGCGGTACGCGCTGCGCGTACTCTGCAAATTCGGGAAAACGTTCTTTAAGAAAAACCTCTTCGCCATATATCACGGGCAAATATATGCCCAGAAAAATCAGAACCAGACCCGCTCCAATCCACCAGTTCCGGGCACTGATGGCAAAGCCCAGCGTCAGAATCAGAGAGCCAAGATAAAGCGGGTTTCGTGTGTAGGCGTAGGGTCCTGTCGTGGTGAGCTCTTCATTTTTCTTTACGTGTCCGGACGCAAGTGCCCGAATCGCGAGTCCGGGAATGATCAGCGCTGAGCCGATCAGCATTGATCTCGGAGTTGGCTTTGCAAGCCACAAAAATATCGCGGTGAAAACAAATCCCAGGGGCACGCGAATGCGGCGCGCAATTCTTGTCCAGCTGATTCTAGCCACGGGCGCTCCTTAACAGCGTCTGAGCGGCGGCAACCACTTCATCAACACGGATTTCCAGCAATCCGGGATCAGGTTGCGCACGGCGGGAGTGCGAAGTCGGGCTGATCGGACTACGCAAAACGATGCTGCGCGTCGCAAAAGGCCCGTTGCGCGCGGGATCAGTGGGACCAAACATCGCTACGACTGGGATTCCGAGAGCCGCAGCCAGGTGCATAGGCCCGGTATCGCCCCCAACGAAGACGCGTGAGCGCCGCGTGAGCGCAATCAATTCCGTGAGTGAACATGCAACGCCTGTTGCCGAACCCCCACTAGCCGATTCCACCTCTCGCATCAAAGGTTCTTCGCCCGGGCCAAAATTGATCAGCGATTTCACGCCCTCGGCTGCCAATACCTTGGCCACGTGTCCATAGCGCTCTGGCGGCCATCTCTTGGCGCCCCAACCCGCACCCGGGTTCAGAACTGCGAAATCGCCGAACTTCTTGCCAAAACGTTCTTCGCATTTTTCTTCGACGGCCTGGTCGCCTGGAAATTCTATCTTCGGTAACTCCAAAGGACGACGCACGACTTCTTCCGCCAGCGAAAGGTTCTGCTCGACAATGTGGCTCCCGCGCGCGCTTACCTGACGGGTATAGAACATGCCGGCAACATTTTCGCGTGGCTGCGCGAATCCATAAATGACCGGTGCTCTTGACCAACGGGTAATCAGCGCAGACCTGACGGCGCCTTGGAAATCGACTGCTAATTCGTAACGCTGCGCCCGCAGTTCGCTCAACCCCGCCGCAATTTGTTCCCATGTCTGCGTGGAAAACGGAGAAGCGCGCCACGCTTTCGTGTTTACCGTATGGACTCTGTCCACAAGCGGTCTGCGGAGCGAAAGAGGTCCCGAGCGCGGCTCAGGCAGCGTGCACAGCAACTCCGCCCAGCACTCTTCCACCACCCAACCCAGGATTGCCGCAGGAAATGCGCGCCGCAAAGCGGTGACCGCGGGGAGCGTGTGAATTATGTCGCCCATTGACCCCAACCGGACGATCAGCAATTTTCGGGGAGCGAATGGAGCAGTACGTTGAGGTAATTGAGCCGAAGATCCCATGCTCAGGAGCGGCGCCTGATTCGCTCGCGAATAATTTCGCTGGCGGAGTGATCCTTGGGATCGCCTACTATTTCGACGCGGCCGCCGCACTCAGCGACCACATCCCGCTCCGGCACGGTGCCGGCAGCGTAATCGGTTCCCTTGGCGTGAACATCTGGCCGAAGCTCTCGAATTAGAGCCCGCACGTCGTGCTCGGGGAAAATGATGACAGCATCCACGTCTGCCAATGCGGAGAGGATTTCCGCGCGTTCTTCCGCTGGCATCAACGGACGGCCTTCCCCTTTCAACGCTCGCACGGAATCATCGGAATTGATGGCCACGATCAGGCGCCCACCGAGTTTCTTCGCTGCTTGCAGGTAGCGAATGTGGCCCACGTGAAGCAGATCAAAGCAGCCATTAGCCAGCGTAATCGAGTCGCCTGCTCTTCGCCATGCATTAACGCGCTCTTTCAATTGCTCGCGACCCGAGATTTTTTCTGCTGACATTCAATGCGCTCTCGTTATCGGTGGTGATTGTTCAAGTGCAGCCAGCAGTTCCTGCCGTGATACGGTCGCGGTTCCTCGCTTCATCACTACAATTCCGCCTGCATAATTCGCCAGATGCGCTGCCTCCTCGGTGCTGGCACCAGCGGCAAACGCGGCAGCAAAAGTGGCAATCACCGTATCTCCCGCACCGGTAACATCCGCAACTTGGTCAGAACCAAATATCGGAATGTCGACCGGTTTGTGTTTTTCGGCGAAAGCTGTCATGCCGTCGCGCCCGCGGGTGATTACAAGCGATTGCAGCTTCATGCGTGACATTACTTGCTCGCCGGCGACACACAATCGCGGCCAATCATTTCCGATCCGCATACCCAGCGCCGCTTCGACTTCGGGCTCATTGGGCGTGGCCGCGACCACGCCCGAATACTCCAGCATGCGGTAGCGCGAGTCGAGTACGATCGGGACGCTATCGAGCCGCCCTCGTTCGCGAATCGCATTGAGAATTGCAGGGCTCGCTGCGCCATAACCGTAATCAGAGATGAGCAACGCATCGGAAGCGCGAGCATATTGTCGCGCCGCTAGAATGAGTTCGCGTTTCAAGTGACGGTTGGGCTCCGTCTCGGGCTCACGATCGATGCGCACGACTTGCTGCCGCGCGGTATGCGTCATCCCGGCCAGAATGCGAGTCTTGGTCACCGTCGTGTAGCTTTTATCTTTCAAAACGCCGCTAACCGGAATGTGTTTGTGGCGGAAACTTTTCAACAGCAAGCGCCCCGCTTCGTCATCGCCCACTACTCCCACCGGCAAAACATTGACGCCCAGGTCAGCCAGATTATTGATTGCGTTTGCCCCGCCGCCCGGCATCACCGTACGCTCCCGATGTTTCAGTATCAACACGGGCGCCTCTCGAGATACGCGCGAAATCTCTCCAAAAACGAATTCATCGGCCACCAGGTCGCCGACAACAGTGATGGTGACCTTGGGAAAAGCCTCGACAATCTTTTTTAACCGGTCCTTTTCTTTGGGATGTTTCGTCATTTGGACGCGGAACTCCGCTCAGCCTCGGCACCGATTTTCTCACGCCTTGCTCTCCGTTCTGAAATCATCCGCAGCATGGTATCGATGGCGTTAGCTGCGTCCGCCAATTCCATCTTTACTGGAACCACAGTCAGCGGCTGTAGAGCCTGCAGATAACCGCCCAGGTTGATCGCATCCTTTTCGGTGGTGACAAAGCTATCGGCCTCGCTTTGCTGCCACAGTTTCAACAAGTCTTTGATATCCCGCTCCTTGTAGGCGTGGTGGTCACGAAAAAAAGCTTGTGCCACAGGCTCCACTCCTGCAGTGCGCAGCTGAAGCAAAAAGTTTTGCGGCCGTGCAATTCCGCAGAAAACTATGGGGCGAGCCAGGACACTCGTCAATGAAATGCCACGGCGCACCCGCCATACCAACTTGCCATAGGAAGGAAACGAATCAGGAGAAGCGCCGCTGGTCAGCACAACTGCATCGGCACGCGATAATGAGCTAAGCGGCTCGCGCAGACGCCCCGCAGGGAGCAGGCGATCTCGCGTGTCTTCTGGGGTCACCAATACGATGTCGAAATCACGCGCCAGCCCGCGATGCTGAAACCCATCATCCAGCAGGTGAAGCTGCGGTCCGAAGTTTTTTTCCGCGAACAATCCAGCTTGATGGCGATCTTCCCCTACGATTACCGGCGATCCTAAACGCCGTGCGAGGAGCAGAGGCTCATCACCGAAATCGCCAGGCGACCCTCCCGGATCCACTTGAGCGACCCCGCGTTTCGTGCGTCCGTAACCGCGAGACAGAATGTCGAATGGAACTAAGCGCTTCTTCAGCATCTCCCCCAAGAGCAGAACGAACGGAGTTTTCCCGGAGCCTCCAACCGACAAGTTGCCCACGCTGATCACAGGGCCAGATAATTCCCGGGCACGAACGATGCCGCGATCGTACAAAGCATTGCGAGCCCGCACACCCGCTCCGAAGATAGAGGAAAAAACATTCACTTGTTTTTCCGAGATTTTTTCATTGCGTGGATTGGGCGTTGGCCGCAGGAGTCAATAAAGTTTCGAGTGCTTCCATCGTCCGCTGCGTTGCCCCCATTTGCGCGCGCAGAATTTCTGCCGCTCGGCGGCCTAGCCCAATCCGTTCCTCGGGGTTGGAAATCAGTTCCATAAACGCAAGCGGAAGCTCCGCTGGGCCGACTACACGAACGCCATCACGAATCTGAAACAAGCTCACGATATCGCGGAAGTTCTCAGTATGATGGCCCACGATAATAGGAGCTCCGTGCAGCGCGGGCTCGATTATATTGTGTCCGCCACGCGGAACGAGACTGCCACCAACAAATGCGACATCGGCGAGGGAGTAGAGCGCAGCCAGTTCGCCAATCGAGTCGATCAACAGAACGCCAGCAACAATCGGATCTCCGCTCCACAATGAGCGTTTCCAGAAACGGATGCCAAGTTGGCCAAGCAATTCGGCAACTTCGCTGAAGCGCTCCGGATGCCGCGGCGCGAGAATCAAAACAGCACGAGCATGGCTGCCCAGAATGTTCACAAAAGCCTGCAGCAGAATCGGTTCCTCGCCCTCGACCGTGCTTCCACAGACAATCACCGGGCCAGCACTCGCTTGCTGGAACGCAGCGCGTAAACTGGCGATAATCGGCGGCGCAGTTGGCGCAGGCACATCGAACTTTAGGTTGCCAGTGACCTGAATCCGTTCCTTCGGAGCTCCAATCTGTCCAAGTCGACGAGCGTCTTCTTCGGTTTGGGTTAAGAAAAGATCCACCTGCCGCAAAACGCGGGCAAGCAGACGCTGAAAGCGCCGGTATCTGGGCCATGAGCGATCCGAAATGCGTGCATTCACTATCGCGATTCGAGCACCGTTGGCCTTGCTCATGCGCAGGAAGTTTGGCCAAAGCTCAGTCTCCGCAATAACAATCAACTCAGGACGTAACAGGCGGAGGTAGGGACGAATGGCGAAGGCGAAGTCCAGTGGGAAGTAGAAAACGTTCTCCGCCCCGAAGCGAGTACGTGCCAATTTCTGGCCGGTATCGGTGGTCGTCGAAATGACTATTCGGTAGTTCGGAAACCGCCGCTTCAGTTCGTCCACTAAACCGCTCACCGCGAGAACTTCGCCGACCGATACCGCGTGAACCCAGATCGTTGGTCGCGCGGGCTGAACTAACAGGCGCTCTGGAATTCTTCCCAAGCGCTCGCTCAAGCCAGCGCGGTATTTCCCGTGGCGCAACCTCTGCATCAACCAATAGGGCAGGGTTACGAGCAAACCTGCCGCCAGCAGTGCGCTGTAGATCAAATACATGGGGGATAAAACATTCTACCTGCTTAGTTTGATTCGCAAAGCACGCCGTTTCCGAAGCTCGCATCCTATAATCAATAATCATGTCCTGCGCGTTTGCACGTCTATCGTCGTCGCGGAAGATCGCCGGAGTTTCTGTTCTTTTGCTGTCTTCTATGGTTTGCCTGGCAGGAAAGCACTTTGTGATGCCTTCTGCCCAGCCGGCCAAGACTTATCCCGCGCACGACGAACATCAGACCGAGGGCGTCACCGTCGCGCTTGATCCCTACGATATGGCCGACAAAGCTAGCATCTTTTCGGTTCACTACAACGACGTGGGACTTATGCCAATATTTCTTGTCATTACGAACGACGGCAATCAGCCGGTCTCGTTGTCGGGAATGAAAGCGGAACTTGTCACCATTGATCGGAGCAAAATTCCTCCTGCGACTGAAGATGATATTTACAGAAGAATTGGCAAGCCGCCGGGGAATATCTCCCAGAATCCTTTGCCCTGGCCGAAGAAGGCGAAAGGTAGCGTCAGCAAAGACGCGATGGAGGAAATCCAAAACGCCCAATTCGCGGCCCGGGCCGTCGAGCCACACAGTACGCAATCCGGTTTTTTGTTTTTTGATGTTTCAGGAATTTCGACACCGCTCGCGGGCGCGAACTTTTATTTGACGGGCGTACACGATGCAAGGGGAAACGAGTTAATGTATTTCGAAGTTTCGCTGGAAAAATATTTGAGCGCACCCTCTAAGCCGCATTAACTGATTGTGGCGTCGCGTGCCGGAAGCGCAAGGCCTTTATAATTCTTTGATATGGCCACGACGCCCGAAACCTCCGTAGCCACGCGCGCGAAGTACGAGCCCGTGATCGGCTTGGAGGTGCACGTCCAGCTTTTAACGGTTTCGAAAATTTTCTGCTCTTGCTCCACGCGCTTTGGCGCTCCACCCAACACCAATGTTTGCCCAGTTTGCCTCGGGCTGCCGGGAGCGTTGCCAGTATTGAATCGTAAGGCGGTGGATTTCGCAGTACTGGCGGCGATGGCTCTTAGGTGCCGTATTAACGAGACATCTATTTTCGCACGCAAGAATTATTTCTATCCCGATCTGCCCAAGGGCTATCAGATTTCGCAGTATGACAAGCCGCTGGCCGAGTTTGGGAAGATCGACATTACGACCGCAGCCGGACCCAGGCGCATCGGCATTACACGCCTGCACCTCGAAGAGGACGCCGGCAAGAGCCTGCGCGAGGGTTTTGAGGGTTCCAGCGAAAGTACAGCCATCGACCTGAATCGCAGCGGAGTGCCGTTGATCGAAATTGTCAGCGAACCTGACATCACTTCTTCCTCAGAGGCGTACGAATATCTAACTCGACTGAAAGAAATAATCCTCTACACGGGGGTCAGCGATTGCAATATGGAAGAGGGTTCGCTGCGTTGCGATGCCAACGTCAGCGTGCGTCCTCGCGGGCAAAAACAATTCGGCACAAAAACTGAAATCAAGAATGTGAATTCGTTCCGCTTCATTCGCGAGGCGCTGGAGTTCGAAATAGACCGTCAAATCGGCATCATCGAATCTGGCGGCAAGATTATGCAGGAAACCCGGCTCTACAATCCAACCGAAGGAAAAACCTATAGCATGCGCTCGAAAGAAGAAGCGCACGATTATCGATACTTTCCTGAGCCCGACCTTCTGCCATTGGTGGTTGATGAAAAGTGGCAGGCTGAAATCCGCCGTGATTTACCCGAACTGCCGGAAGCCCGCCGCCAGCGCATGGTTGCCGACTACGGCATCACCAACTACGACGCGCAAGTTCTGACCTCCACCAAGTCATTTGCCGATCAGTTCGAGGCCGCGGCGATGGCTGCAAAAAATCCGAAGCGCGTGGCGAATTTAGTTCAGGGCGAACTGATGGGACGATTAAAAGCGAAGGGCCTGGGAATTGAGCAGTCTCCGATCTCGATGCAAGGAGTGGCGCTATCGGCCGACCTGGTAGAAAGCGGTACGATCTCCGGGAAGATGCTCAAGGATTTATATGATCTCGCATTTGAGCGTAATCAGGACTTCGCAGCAGTGTACGCAAAAGAAAAGCCGCAGCAGCTTACCGATTCTTTGACGGTCGAAAAAATCATTGACGAAATCATCGCAGTCAATCCCAAACAAGTGGAACAGTATCGCACCGGCAAGAAGACGGTAATCGGTTTCTTTGTTGGTCAAGTGATGAAAGCTTCAAAGGGGCAGGCAAATCCGCAACTGGTGAATGAGCTACTCGCAAAAAAGCTGGAGGGCTGAGCGCATGCGTGGCCTTCGGTAACTTTGCTGTGGTAAGAGCTTCTGGCCTTCGATCTCGCGAATCTCCGGTAGAATTAAGAGTTTAATCAAAGGCAGCTGGGCGCCAACTGACGGCGACCGCAGAATTTCGCACAAATCATAGCCATGTTCAAAAAGATTCTGATCGCTAATCGAGGAGAGATTGCGGTGCGTGTGATTCGCGCCTGCCGCGAACTGGGAATCCCTTCGGTTGCAGTTTATTCAGATGTGGACCGTGCCTCGCTGCACGTGCGCAAGGCCGACGAGGCTTATCACATCGGGCCTGCAGCGGCTGCGGAATCATATCTGAACTTCGCGAAAATCCTGGACATTGCGAAACGAACTGGCGCGGATGCAATTCATCCCGGATACGGTTTTCTTTCGGAGAACGCGAACTTCGCCCAAGCCTGCGCTGATGCGGGCGTGAAATTCATTGGTCCAACAGCGGCCTCGATGGAAATGATGGGTTCGAAAACCCGGGCGCGGCAAGAAATGGAAAAAGCCGGGATTCCGTTCGTGCCTGGGACTTCGAAAGGGCTTGAGTCCGCTCAGCAGGCGGAGCAAGTGGCTGCGAAGATTGGCTATCCGATCATGCTGAAAGCTGCAGCTGGCGGCGGCGGAAAAGGTATGCGCCTGGTGCAGGCTCCCGAACATTTGAAATCCGCCCTGGACGCAGCCCAGAGCGAAGCCGAACGTGCGTTTGGTGATCGTGAAGTTTACATCGAGAAGGCAATTATCAATCCCCGCCACATCGAGATGCAGGTTCTCGCGGACGAGCACGGCCACACGGTATATCTGGGCGAGCGCGAGTGTTCCATCCAACGTCGCCATCAAAAAGTGCTGGAGGAGTCGCCGTCTCCGATTGTCGACGCCGATATGCGCCGGCGCATGGGCGAGGTCGCAGTGCGGGTGGCCGAGGCCGCGCGATATACCAACGCTGGCACTGTAGAATTTCTGGTCGATCAGGATAAGAACTTTTATTTTCTGGAAATGAACACGCGGTTGCAAGTGGAACATCCGGTCACAGAGTTGATCACCGGATTGGATCTTGTACATCTGCAGATCCGAATCGCGGCCGGCGAGAAGTTGCCGTTTCGCCAACAGGGCATTAGTGTTCGCGGTCACGCGATCGAGTGCAGGATCTACGCGGAGGATCCTGACAACAATTATTTTCCCAGCCCTGGGAAGATTACTCTACTGCTCTCCCCATCAGGGCCAGGAATACGCCAGGACAGCGGCATGTACGAAGGCTGGACCGTGCCCATCGATTACGACCCGCTGCTAGCCAAGTTGGTCGGCTACGGAACTGACAGGACGCAGGCGATCTCGCGCTTAACGCGCGCGCTGCACGAATATTTTGTGGGCGGCATCAAAACTAACATTTCATTGTTTCGCCGTATTCTGACCGACGCTGATTTTCAGTCTGGAAACATCGACACCGGCTATCTGGATCGACTGCTAAAGTCCAAGCCTCCCGGGGTTCGAGGCGGACATCCGGAAGTCGCGGCGATCGCCGCTGGATTATTCGCCATCTTGGATTCGAACTCGCCGGGTGTCAGCGATGGAAATGCATTATCGAATCATCAGAACAAAGCGCTTGACGTTCCGAGTTGGAAGAGGGCAGCAAGGGCAGAATCGCTGAGCTAGAAAATCCGACTTCGCATTGGCTCCTTATGGTCTACGACGTCACCATCGACGGGAAAGATTTTCGGCTGGAACTGGAGCGTGCGGAAGCCGGTTGGCAATGTCGGCTGAACGACCGGGACGTCAAAATAGACGCAGTACTGGCAAGGCGCGACGTGCTTTCGGTTCTTATCGACGGGAAGGCATACGAGATAAAACGCGAGCATACGCCGACTGATGCGCATTTGTGGGTCGGCAGCGTGCGCTACCTCGCGGAACTTCGCGATCCCAGGTCGCTGCGTGGGCGCAAAGGCGCTGGCGCAGATGACAAAGGTCCGAAAAAAATCCTCGCACCTATGCCAGGCAAAATCGTTCGGATGCTCGTCCATCAGGGTCAGCCGGTCGAGGCGGGACAAAGCATTCTGGTTGTGGAGGCAATGAAAATGCAGAACGAAATTAAATCGCCGAAGAAGGGCACGGTTCATAAAATTGTGGCCATCGAAGGCGCCAACGTCAACGCCGGGGACGTACTGGCGGTTGTGGAATAACCTCGCTTCGGATCATCGCTTCGCGGTACCGCTACCTTCCAGCACTTTCTCGGCGTAATAGTTTTCCACCTTGGCCTGATCGCGTAGTACTTCGTAATACGCCGCTTTGAGCAATTGCTCGCGCCGATCGCGAAGCTGGGAGCGGATTGCCTCCTGCACCCTGGGGTCCGACAACTCGCGCTGACCCGCGGATTCCTTGGCAATCAGTTTCACAATGCGGAAGCCAATTAACTGCTTTGTCATCGGATTAACGACAGTAATGACGGTGCTGTACTGGCCAGGCTTCAGCTTGATAACAGCATCGCGGGTTACCGGGTCCGTATTTTTCAAAGACGATTCCGGCGTAAAACCCAAGTCGCCGCCGTTCCCTGAAGTCTCCGTGTCCTCGGAATAATTCATCGCTAGTGTGCCGAAATCGTCGCCACTGTCCAGGCGATTTACGATCATCTGAATTTTCTTACGCGCGTCAGCCTCGTTCTGCGCCTTATCGTTCTTAAGGTTGTGAACTTGTGGATTGGGTGTGGTGGTTACGAAAATTTGGGCTAAATGATATTGAGGTTCGACCAGGTTGAATTCCGCTTTGTGCGCATTGTAGTAATTGGAAATGTCCTGGTCGGAAACGTTGATTTTCGATGTGACCTCTTTGTTGAGAACCTTGTCGACGGTGAGCGATCGCCGCAAATCGCGTTTGAAGTCGTCGATCGTCAGATTCTTCTCCTTCATGCGGGCATCGAATTCCTCTTTCGTATACGGTGACTTGATCTCGTTCAGCTTGCGCTCGACTTCGTCGTCGGTGGCTAGCAGGCCAAGTTTCTCTGCGCGACGCATCAGGATTTCATTGTCAACCAGTTCGCGCAAAATGCTGAGACGCAGGCTGGTGGCTTGTTCTCCCACCGGTTGCTGTTGAGAACCCGCAGTTTGGTTTTGATAATACTTTTCCACGTCAGCGCGATAGATTTTGCGTCCATCGACGGTGGCGGCAACGTCGTCTCCAGCCAACTTGGTTCCGCAACCGATGCCAGAAGCCAGTAACAAAACCGTGATCGGGAAGAGACGAAATAGCGAATTATTTTTCAATGGTTCCTCTCGGGATTATCTGGTGGGCGGTTGCGACTCACTGCTCGGGGAAGTAGGCGGGTGCGCCGGCACCGATACTCCAGCCTGCTGCAGTGCACGATCGAGCGCCGCCCGCATTTCAGTGATGGGAAGCGCTCCATCCATCTCCTGGCCATTCACGAATAGGGTCGGAGTCGCAGTGACGCCTACGCCCTCAGCTTCGTGCATCGAAGCCTTAACCGCATCTTCATTCTGCGCCTTGACACATGCCTGCAGTTTGCTCTGGTCGAGATTATGTTTTTGCCCTTGTTCGACAGTCAGGCGATCGAGGGCTGCGAATTGGGCATCGAGTCCTTTTTCTGAACTAACTTCCCGCTGATTGGCATGAATGTGGTCAGCGAAATCCCAGTATGCATCGTTATTCTGCGCCGCCAGACAGTTGGCGTCTACCGCGGCATGCGTAGCCCACGGGTGAATCTCGGTTAAGGGATAATCTTTGTAAACGAACTCCACACGATCGCCGTATTCTTTGAGCAATTCGGGAAACAGCGTCTGATGCATACGCGAACAGAAGGGGCATTCGAAGTCATCGAAGTTAACCACCACCACTTTTGCATCTTTGCTGCCGCGAGTGGGACGCCCGTTGAGATCAATTTTCTTCATGGCCTCGACGTAAGGATCTTTCGTCAAGTCAAGCTTGGTCATGCGGGCCAGTGTTTTTCCATCTTTCGACAACAGGAAGTCGTACGTCTGTTTCTTTTCGCCGCCCTCCATTGAGATAGTGAGGGCATCGTAGCCGGTAAAGTCGCTCGGACGCAGCGTACCAACCGTGATCCTCACGGTCGCAGGAATGCTGTAGGTAGCGCGTACCTGACGCTCAATTTTTTGAGTAAGATCGGAGGGTATTGGGGCTAGCTGAGCTGAGCACCCCAGGCAAACAAGCAAGAGGACAAGGATCGAACGTCGCAATATCGTCACTAAAAACCGCCTATACATTTGGGAATTAATTCGATTATCTCACAGCAAAGCGAAACGCAGAGCCAGCCATGCGGGTCCCATCGCAGAAGTAAACTGTTCGCCAGTCATGCCTTGCGCAACAATTGTTCGGCTGGCAGCAGCGTGTTCATAGAACCCGAGCGGAACCCTTCGAGATCCAAAGTCACAAATTTGAAACCGAGGGCTTTGAAAATCCTGGTAAATTCTCCTGCCATCTCAGAAGTCAGAGCACGAGACAGTTCGTTGCTGGCAATCTCGATGCGAACAATTTCGCCATGATGACGCACACGGAACTGCCGGAAACCCAGTTCGCGCAGAGCGTCTTCGCCTTGCTCGATCGTGCTCAGTGCTTCGCGTGTGACCGGACGACCGTATTCGATACGCGATGACAGGCATGCAGAAGCAGGTTTATCCCAGACTCGCAAATTGGCCTGCTGTGCCAGTTCTCTAATGTCCTGCTTGGTCAGTCCAGCGTCGAGCAAAGGAGCCGCAACAGAATGATTTCTGGCGGCGACTTGTCCGGGGCGAAAGTCGCCTTGATCGTCGGCATTCACGCCGTAAGCGATGGACTTGAACCCGCGTTCTCCGCAAAACGATTCCATCACCTTAAAAAGCTCGTCTTTGCAATGAAAACAGCGAGAACTGTCATTGCGTACATATTCGACGCGGTCAAGTTCGGTAGTGGCAACGATTTCTAAAGGAATTTCGTGTTCGCGCGCGAACTCAACCGCGTCTCTGAGATGAGTACGAGCCAAGCTCGGCGAATCAGCGATTACAGCCAGCATGTCGGTGCCGAGCACTTGGTGCGACGCCCAGGCGAGGAACGCGGAGTCCACGCCGCCGGAATAAGCCACCAGAGTTCGACCCAAAGTGCGTATCTTGGCGTCGAGCGCATCGCGCTTGGTCTGGAGCGCTTTGGTCATGTACATATCCTAATACTTAGCGCATTAAGACGGTAGCGTCACACCCAATCACTTCATGCTGTAAGTTTTTATATCTATTCCGTTGAAATCGTGCTGCTCGACGGTCGGGTAGACATTCCCAAGTATCTTCGACAGTTCAATCGTTCTCGCATCAGGCTGTCCCGAGGGAGTTTCAGCGTAGGTAAGAACAAGCCATGCTCGCTTGTGCTGTGGAATTAAGCGCTGAAGTTCCGCGTCATTCGGCTTCTCGACAAAATCCAGGAATATGATTCGATCGCCATGGCGTGGATAAAGCACAAGCGGAGCAGACGAGGGCGCACCCAGTACAGAAACATAAAACTCGTACGGCATGCGGCCCATGGGGACATGAAACAGCAAGGCATCTCCGGGCTCGGCATGGCTCAACAGATATTTGGTCGCATCACGCCAGTCGTCGCGTTGAATGTCGATGTCCTGTTTGTAATAGTGGGCAGTTCCCCGCAGGGAGAGGATGAGCATCAATGAGAGAGCAGGCGCGACAAGCCAGTTCGAACGAAGGCGGGTTAGCCCGTAAGCCACAAGCAGTACAAGCGCGGGCAAGCAGGAAATGAAGTACCGAGGAACAAAAAGCGGCTTGACCAATGACAACGCCAAGGTAAACAAGGGGGGGAAAAGTAGCCAACAAAATAGAAAGCGATAACGCCAGGATTCCCAAGCTGCGCGGCGTATTCTGCGGGTGCGCCAAACAGGGGCGACAGCAGCGATACACGCCCCCGCGCATCCCAGCAAAAGCAATGGCCCGCCATTCCCAGTGAGATGCGATGCAAATACCCACAGATCTTTCAAGCCCGGACGCTGAACCCATCGCAGCGGGCCTGCTCCTGTGGTGGCGACGAAAGCGATGACGGGTGCAACTGATAATGCAATCCAGCGCCAGTCGTTTTTGTTTTCTCGAGGAATCTGATTACGATCCAACATTTTTACAGAAAGCCACTGCGCCACCAATGGCAGTAGGGAAAAGAATTGAGCATAAACCGCGAGTGCGCTGGTGAGGATATAAGCGGCACGGTTGCGGCGCGAAGGTTTTCTCAAGACCTCAAGAAAATAAAAGCTCGAAAGCGAGCTCAGTAACACCATCAGCGAATAGCTGCGCGCATCTTGCGAGTATTGGACGAAATAAGCATTACTTGCGAGCAGCGCAGCTGCAAAAAGGCCGACCCGAGAGTCAAACAAACGGCGACCCAACAAATAAATGACTGGGATAGACGCGACGGCGAAAACTACAGAGAGCGATCGAATGAAAAATTCGCTGCCGCCAAAGTGTAGCCAAGGACGAAGGAAAAAATAATACAGCGACATATTGGCTTCGCGCCGCCATAGAATGCGGGCAAAGTTGTACCAGTCGAGCCGGGCAATGGCGACGCTTACACCCTCGTCAAACCAGAACGACTTTGCTGGTAATAAGTGAAAGCGAACTGCGGCGGCTACGGCTGCGATGATGCAGAGGACTCCGGCGTCAAACCATGTTGGGTTTGTCTGAGCCGAGTGAGTGCTTGAGGATCTCGCGGTTGTCTGGCTGGAAGCGCCGCTCGCAGCAGCATCCACAATTTTCCTTCTTGCCTTAATGTCCGCCGTGATTAGAAGAGCCTCTCAGCGCGTCGCAGATTTCCCAGCGAGCCCAAATTGGCCAGCGCGAAGGTGAAGCGATACTGATTCTCATTCCGTACCGAGCCCAGGGCAAAGCGGCGAAATTCGAGGCTTACTCCGCAACAATCCCAGTTATACGTGGTTTGCGCGGCGGCGTACTGCAGGAAGCCCAATTTCGCATCAAAGCCAACATTGGTCGCCGCACTGAACCCCTGTTTGCCAGAGTGACCGTAGCCAAGCAACAACCGGAACTGGTTGAACAGTTGCGGCCAGAAAATGATATTTGGGTCCGTGGTGGTGTTGAACATACAGGTAGCCAGGGCGCATTCGCCAGGCACCTGCAGATAAGCGTCGCCTCCTCCAATCGTAAATGGGCCGACGTGATAATTGGCCAGGATCGTACTGGCGTTTACGCCGCCTCGCACGAAGTCGTAATCGACGTCCCACTCAATGTCAGTTCGGGCGCTGGCCGCAACCCGCAGGCGCGAGATCAATGGCGAAAGGTGACGTGGGGCAGTCAAGAACGAAGTGCCGGTTAAATCTACTGTGCTGGTAAACACGTTGCTGCGTCCAGCAACCAGCGCCCCACCAAATGTCGGATCAATAAAATATTTCTGCGTCAGTTCCCAAGTTAGTACCTCACGCACTTGTGGTTCCGAACTGCAGGGCGCTTCTGCCGGCAGGTTTTGTCGACCCCATGGTATGCGAACTGGCACCGGCGCTCCACCGATAAACAGCGACGGCATCCCAGGTTTTCCGCAGTCTTCCGGTTGCGACGAGGTGCGCTTGGCGTAAAGACGATTCACCACACTATATTCGACTTCATTCGTATCGGTGAGAATGTCGCGTTCGTCGAAACGCAAGATGTTCGCGAAATTATTGATGCCGGTTACGTAGTTGTAAGTGACGCGTGGTTCAATGACGTGTTTCCACTTGCGTCCCATGAATTCCGACGCAAAAACTCGGATCAAAGCCGGAGGCCGAACTTCCACCGAGCCTTCAAGTGCCCGCCGGTCGATGGGATCAGACTCCGCGACTTTGGCCGAACTGGAGCTTGCAAGCTGCTCCGTGTAGCCGGTATCTCGGAGCGACAGTTGGGGACGAAATGACCAACCATCAAGCTGCAAGGGAAGGGAAAGGCTAGGCTCGATATCGAAGCGTCCGACCAAAGCTGCAGTACTAAAACCGGGCTCGCTGCGGGAGAGCCCCTCGCCCGCGGCGTCATATGACCAGTAGAAAGGCGAGCGCCAGAGCGGGCGATCGACGCTTGATACTTCAAAACTTGGGGCGTGAAGAATCGTCACCACGTCGCCGGCAGTGGTGCTTTCAAAGTCCTGATAGCGCTGCATCGACGCGTTATAGGAAAAGCCGTTAGTGGTGTTAGAAAGGAACGCGGTGGATTTTACTTCCGAGTTTACCGCCTGCGTGAATACGTCGTTAAAAGCCAAACGAAACACGTAGGAACTGAGGTAATCGATGTTGGCAACTCCGCGGAAGTTGTGGCTAAACTCGCCCTCACCATTCAAGCGTGCCTCTTCACCGCCTTGATTTACAGGAGGATTTCCTACACCGCGGTCGAGCACGCCGAAATAATTTATGTCGACAAACGAAGTTTCACTCGGCTGCGCGCGGAATTCGCCCTGGGGCGCCCATCCCCGGGCAGAGAAATATTCCGCACCAACGTGAGCGTCCATGCTGCGGTTGATGGCCCAGAACAACGATTCGCCCAGGATCGTACCTTTGATCGATGACGTTCCAAAGTTAGGAATCAGAAATCCGGATTGTCGTGGAACCCGCTCCGCGGGCAGCGTTGCAAAGGGAAAATAAAGAACGGGAATGCCGCGAATCCCGAACGTGCTGTGATAAATCTTGGCCGTTCCTCCTACGTTGACCACAACCTTGTTGGCATTGAACTGCCATCGAGGACGAGGCAATTCACAGGTCGTCACCGTACCGTCATAAACCATGTAGTGGTCAGGGCCAGTTTTCTCCACTACTTTTCCCGTGAAAAAAAAAGGATTTGATGAAGTTAGCGCAAGCTTGGTTCCCCGAGTGCGTACACCGATGCTGCCGGTCACATTTTCGAAGCGACCGCTCTCTGTGCGAACGTTGTAGGTGCCATGGCTCGCCTGAATATGTTCGTCGTTGGCTCCGCCTTCGAGAACCACATGGCCGTCTGCTGTGGCCTCGCCGGTGTCGGCGTTATACGTGACTTCGTCGCCGCGCAGGATGTAGACCCCATAATGAATCTCAGCTTTACCGTGCAACTTATAAATGAAACCAATCTTTTCCTGCGCAGTAGCGATTATTGTGACGTCTTCCTCTTTCGGAGCGGACGGGGTATTGGGTAGGCTCTGAGTTGGATTGGCGGGGGTTTGAGGAATGAGCAACTGGCTGGTAACTAAGGGATGCGTCAGTAATAGATGACAAAGCAACGCCGCCGTGATAAGGAATCGATTGCGGGAAGTCATCGGGACGCGCACGAACTCTCCGGCCTAAAGTTCGTGCCGGCGTACCGTGAAGTTAGCACGGTGCTGGCCTGAGAGGCAAAAGCGTTTGACGTTCCGAGTGCCTGAAGCCAACCCGAGGTGAGATTCTACAAAATGAAATTGAAGTTCGAACCCGATGTCGATTCCAATGTATCGCCGCCGCGCGGCGCTCGGCTAATTGACCCTGAAGCATACGATGCCAGCGAGCAGACTTTTGCGATCAGCCTCGAGGAGGCTCCGAAGTTTGTCGCGGATACTGAGGAGGTTTTGTCAACCAACCCGACGACCGTGAACCGATCGGCGCCGGTGTCATCGTCTGCCCATGAACCACTCGACCCCGTTTCGCCGAACCGGTCAGCTCAAAGCGAACCAATTAAGCCGCCAGACCCCGACTCATGGCGGAACGAAGTTGCAGATCGAGTAAATAATTACCGCGCTCGGCGGCGTCCGCGCGCCCCGCGGTATCCGTCGCTGCAGTTAAAGTTTGACCCACCTGAGCCCGCGTGGAACGATCACCCGCCAACGCCGCCTGCAGCGCACAATCGACTCGCAATCGCGATACAAGACGACTCCGCAGTTCATAAGGAAGAGATCCAAATCCCGCCTGCAACCGAAGCCGACACTCTGGATCTGCCGGAAGTGGGAGGGAGAATCCTCGAATTCCCACGCTTCGCGCCGCCTCCGCCAGTTTTCGACGGACTCGCCGAACCTATCGTGGAACAGCCGCGTATTCTCGAAGTGCCAGAGCTACTGCCGCCCCCGCCGGCCCTCGGTGGGATCATGATGGATCCGGTTGAAGAACCGGCAAAGGAACGTCGCCCCGGATTCGAACTGCCATTGCAAGCCGCTCCTATGTCCAGGCGCGTGTTAGCGGGCTCCATTGACGCGGTGCTGGTGGCCTCAGGCTTCGTGCTCTTCGCCTACATTTTTTTTCGCGTCACTGCGATTACTCCCTCACTGCAGCTGGCAGCGACAGTTTCGCTCGTCCTAAACGCCGTATTCTGGACTTCCTATCAATACCTTTTGCTGGTTTATACGGGTACGACGCCGGGCCTGCGTCTGGCGCGCTTGCAACTGAGCCGCTTCGACGGCACTACAGTTCCCAGGAAAACGCGGCGTTGGCGTGTGTTGGCCGCGGTGTTGTCGGGATTATCGTTGGCGCTCGGTTACGCCTGGTGTTTCCTCGACGAGGATCGGCTTTGCTGGCACGATCGCATCACCCGCACCTATATGGCGCCGCGACCGCTCCCAGATTCTTCGAACTTAACTGCCTAAGACAATTCGGATTGGACGATGGACATGGCGGCGATCGCTGCCGTCTCAGCCCGCAGAATTGTGCTTCCCAATGAGGCTGAACTCCACCCGGCTTCGCGAAATGTAGTTAATTCCTCATTCGTCCATCCTCCTTCCGGTCCGAGCGCGATGACCACTTCGCTGTCGCTGGAAGACTGAAGCAAATCTTTCAGCTTTATTTCCGTTTCGAACTCAGAGAGCACAATGCGCATGCCGCCCGGCAACGTCAACGCATCTTTGAGTTTTAGCGGTTGGCAGACTTCTGGCACCAAACTGCGGCGGGACTGTTCAGCAGCCTGCAACACGATGCGCCGCCAGCGCTCGACCCGTTTCGCCGCCGATGCTGCCAAGTGAGCCTCGGTTCGTCGCGCAATTAGTGGGACAATGCGCGCCACGCCCAGTTCTGTGCACTTTTCGATGGCCCACTCCATGCGGTCGAACTTGAAAATCGACAAAAGGAGGGTTATCTGAACATTCGGAGAGATGGGAATCTGCTCGCCCAATTCGAATTCAACTCGGTCTGGCGAAATGGCGGTAAGACGTCCACGCCGGACTTCACTACCTGCGGTGATATCGAATTCTTGCCCCACGCGAGCGCGAAGCACGCGCGTCAGGTGATCGGCATGCGCCCCAACCAGAAACGCGCGGTTACCGGAAACTTCGTCGGCAATCCAGCGTCGGCGGGTCATGGGTCAGAGCCAGAAACTTAAACCGCGAAAGACGCCAAGGGTACACAAAGGAAATCCCGAAATGTTCCTGCCGACCTATCCGAAAATGTCTTTCACTTTGCCCAGCAACGTCCGGCGCTGAGGCTTATTTTCCACCCGCGCCATGCCCTCTAATTCCTGCAGTAACTCACGTTGGCGTTTATTCAATTTGCCGGGAGTTTGCACGCGAACTTCAACAAACAAATCCCCCTTGCCGTGGCCATTAAGCAACGGCACCCCTTTGCCTCGTATCCGCAGCGTAGTTCCCGACTGCGTCCCATCCGGCACCTTTAGCGTCTGCTCCCCATCGAGCGTGGGTACTCGAATCTCCGTGCCCAACGCGGCCTGGGTAAATGAAACCGGAATCACGCAATGCAAGTCGTTGCCTTCACGTTCGAAAAACGGATGCTCTTTGACGTGCAGAACGACGTACAGATCGCCCGCGGGGCCGCCATGAGCTCCAGCTTCGCCCAGCCCCGAAAAACGGATTCGGGTTCCATCTTCAACTCCCGCGGGAACCTTGGCGTCCACCGTCCTCTGTCGCAATACGCGGCCTTCACCTTTGCACTTGGGGCAAGGATCGGTAATCACGCTGCCCGCACCCTGACATGTAGGACAAGTACGGGCCATGCTGAAAAAGCCTTGCTGGTAACGAACCTGCCCGCGCCCTCCGCAAGATCGGCAAGGCACGGGTGCCTTGCCGGGAGCCGCACCATTGCCGTGGCAGTCTTCGCAAGTCGCGTGGTGGCGAACCGAAACCTTGGTTTCCGTGCCGAACACCGCCTCTTCGAATTCCAGCGTGACATCTTCGCGCAAATCGGGACCGCGCTGGGCGCGACTGCCTCGTCGTGAACCTCCGCCGAAAAGATCTCCGAATCCGAAAAAGTCCCCGAAGATTTCGCTGACATCCTGGAAAACTGTGGGATCGAATCCCCCCGCTCCCGCGCCGCTTACCGCCGCATGTCCGAAGCGGTCGTAGGCCGCGCGCTTGTCGGCGTCGGCCAAAATTGCGTAAGCCTCGCTGCACTCTTTGAATTTTTCTTCCGCGTCGGGATTATTCGGATTGCGATCAGGATGAAATTGCAGCGCCAGCTTGCGATAGGCGCTCTTGATCTCTTGATCGTTGGCTCCGCGGGCAACCCCGAGCACTTCGTAATAGTCGCGTTTTACGTTGCTGGCCAGAATAGTTTTAAATCCTTTCGATTGGAATTAATGCTTGGGATTGCGCGCAACTTTGACCATTGAGGGACGCAGTAGACGATCTTTCAACTTGTAGCCACGCTGCAATTCTTCAAGTATTTGATGATCGTCGGCGTCGGACGTTTCAACCATCTCAATGGCTTCATGAAGGTGGGGATCGAACGGCTCGCCCTTAGCAGGAATGGCGCGCAGACCGAGCTTCTGCAGTGCATCTTGCAGTTGCTTGTAGATGAGTTCAACTCCGCTGCGAAACTCCGATTTGTCCGCCTTGCTGGTTTGCAGCGCGCGCTCAAAGCTGTCGAGTGAAGGCAGTAGCGCTTTAATGGCGTCAGCTACAGCGTACTCGCGAAAATCCTGCTGCTCGCGCGCCGTACGCTTGCGGGCATTTTCGAACTCAGCCTGCAGACGCGCCAAGCGATCGACAAGCATGTCACGCTCTGCCCGAACTTTTTGCAATTCGCTGCCATCGCCTGGCCCCTGCGATGACTCTGTAGTTTCTGTTTCCGCCGCGTCTTGTGATGCAGGCAATTCGTGCGCTGCATCCAGATCCTGGGCGTCCACTTCCGATTTTCCGTTTGTTCTTGCCATATTCTTACCGCCTACTTACTCCGATTCATTCAAGATTTTGTCGAACATACGCGCGATATAGGAAACCGCGTTCATGGTGTTTTGATAGTCGATCCGCATCGGACCTATCACTGCAAGCGATCCCATGACTTCGCCGCCAACACGCGCCGGCGCGCCAATGAGCACGAAATTACGCATCGAGGGCAAGGCCTGATCGAGCCCGATCACTACCCGCACTGCTTCCTGCTTGGCATCGAGATACGCGCCCAGCAAACCGACGATCTTTTGTTTCTCTTCCAAAGTTTTCAACAATTCCTGCAAGCGATCCCGGTCGTGCTCGCCCGCAACCAGATTAGAGGCGCCCTCAACGTAGACAGTTTGCGCGCCATCATCCGCCGCCAGCGCGCCCTGTTTATAGAGTTGCTCTACTGACGTCATCAGGCGGTCATACTCGCTGCGTTCTTGTTCCAGCCGGCGAGCCAACTCGTTTCGCATAGCTTCCATGGTCCAACCGCGGAAGTTTTCGTTCAGGAAGCGAGCCGCGGCATCCAGATCAGCTTGCGGAAGATCCATGCGTAACACCCGATCCCGCACCAAGCCCGACCGCGTGACCAGCACGGCGAGAACCTTCTGATCGCCCAGCCGAGAAAAATAAACGTGCTCCAACGCGTTCTTGGCTCCTCTAATGGCCACGGCGACGCCGACGTTTCGCGAGATCAAAGAGAGCACATGCGAAGTCCGCTCCATGAACTCCTGCACATCCGAAACTCCGTGGAATGACTTCTGAATGATATTTTCATCGTCATCCGAGAGCCGCGCTTTGCCTGTAAGCTGCTCGACGTAATAGCGATAAGCTTCTGTGCTCGGCACCCGGCCAGCCGAAGTGTGAGGCTGTTCCAGAAAACCCGAATCCGCCAAATCCGACATCACGTTGCGAATCGTAGCCGGGCTCAACCCCTCCCGATTCGCGCGCGCAAGTGTGCGCGATCCGACCGGCTCGCCCGTGGCAATAAAAGTTTCCACGATAGCGGTCAGGATTTCACGTTCGCGCTCGCCTATTGGGGGTCCCGGAGGCATATACTCCCTTGTACCACATCAACCCGACGGGGACAGTCGGCTCTTGGGTTCATGCATGTTACTGATGGCTAAGTTATGTAGATGCAATACTTACATTGAAGGATGCAAATCCAGGTATTTGACATCTGCCCCAAATTCTAGGAAGTGCGGCGAACCTCTGTCAAGCCGATTGCCCAACTCATGCTCGGCCAAAGTGTGTCTCTGGCGAGCATCCTAAGCCAATGACCATAGTCTCGCCCAAATCCTACAAACCCGCGATTCTTGAACGAGAGCGGCGGCGAGTTAGCGTCCTCACTCCGTCAGGTTGTAGATCAGGCCATGCTTGTCTCTGATGTAGCATCTGGGAAAATCAGGCTCGTCCTTAACCACCTTGCAGCCCTTTTTCGTCAGTCTGGCTCGTGCTTCTTTAACGCTTCTTACGGTAACTTCGAAAACCGGGCCCATCGCAGGCCCGCGCTCAATAAAGAAATTAATGTTTTTTCCGTGAAGGCTGATCATGTTTGGTTTTTTATCCGTGATTTTAAAGCCCAGTTGCTTGACATAGAAATCAGCCGCCTTCATCGGATCCTTAGCTTGAATCAGAATATCGGTACCAAATGCATTCGCCATACGCCTCCCGTGGGGCAGCTTTAGTCCAGAATTCAGCCACTTGCGACGCGCTTAAGCTTGCTCCGAGTTGCGTCTCATGTCTACGAAAAAATGGAGCGCATCCGCGAAGTTCATCCACGGCCAGCAAAATTAATCCCCGAAGCTCCGGCCAGTGACATTATTCTTATTCACCACAATCAACATGCAATCAAAAGTCCACGTCGCAGTAATTGGAGCAGGATCATTCGGTGGATGGATCGCTCTATTCTTGTTGCGCCGCAACGCGCGGGTGACGCTCATCGACGCGTGGGGGCCGGGCAATTCGCGATCGTCCTCGGGTGGCGAAACCCGCATCATGCGCGGAACCTACGGTCCCAACCAGCCTTACACCAAAATGGCCGCTCACGCGTTGCGCTTGTGGAAAGAACACGAGACGCGGTGGAGACTGCAATTCTTGCATCGCATCGGCGTCTTGTGGATGGTGACCTCTGCGGATGATCAGTTCGAGCGCTTATCTTTGCCCATGCTGCGCGAGGCTGGCGTCGCGTATGAAGAATTGTCGGGGAGGGAACTGAGCAAACGCTGGCCGCAGATCCATGTGGAAGATGTGCGCTGGGCAATCTACGAACCCGAAGGTGGCTTTCTGAGCGCGCGATTCGCTTGCCAGGCCATAGCCGAACAATTCGTGAAAGCAGGCGGCGAGTATAAACAAGTCGCGGTCCTGCCGCATGATCTTGAAAGCGGTGCCAGTGATGGCTTGACGCTCTCCGATGGTTCCAGGCTGGTAGCTGACTACTATGTTTTCGCCTGCGGACCCTGGCTCGGCAAACTTTTCCCTGAGACCATTGGCGGCCTGGTTCGCCCCACCCAACAAGATGTATTTTTCTTTGGCGCGCCTGCAGGGGACGATCGTTTCTCGGAGACAAGCATGCCAGTCTGGGCTGATCATCGCGATCTTTTCATTTACGGCATTCCAGCTACAGATGGCCGCGGATTCAAAGTTGCCGACGACACTCGCGGCCCAGAGTTCGATCCCACTTCAGGAGAACGCGTTGTGAGCGAAGCTGGGCTGAAAGCCATTCGCGACTATGTTGCCTTCCGGTTTCCCGCGATGAAGGACGCACCGTTAATTGAGACTCGTGTCTGCCAGTACGAAAATACGCCTGATAATCATTTGATTATCGACCAGCATCCTGGAGCAAAAAACATTTGGTTGGTTGGCGGAGGGTCAGGGCATGGCTTCAAACATGGGCCCGCCGTAGGAGAAATGGTCGCAGCTCTGGTGATGGATGGTAAAGAGTCCGATCCGACATTTAAGTTGGCGCGATTCAAGACGGCCGTGAATTCAAGCAGACCAAGGATTGATCAGCGGGACTGAAATGTCGTCGAAGTGCGCCGTGTTGCGCGTAGCCAGCGTGGCGTGTTGGGCGAGTACAATGCCGGCGATCATCGTGTCCCTAATATCCCCGGGGCGTCCCTTCTTGTGGCGGGATGCCATCACATCACTTGCCTGTTGCGCCGCCTCTGCGTCGAAAGCAACAACTCGACGCCCCAATTTTTCGAGGACCTCCTCGAACGCTTGCATGAGTGCGGACCGCCGCTTTCCACTCGCCATGATTTGCAGACCAAATCGAACTTCGAGAACGGTGATGGCGGTAGTCCAAATGGATGTTCGAGGCTGCCGGTCAAGCAGGCGACGACACTGCGGTCGGGTGCAGCATGCATCAGAATCGAAAGCACGTTGGTATCCAGAATAATCATTCGTCAAACCGTGCAGGCTTGATTTCATGTCCGCGTAGCTCTGGAATATCGAAGTCGATGCCTGCCTTGGCAAACAAACCAGAGATTTCCGCGCCCAGTCCACCTGCGGGCAGGTCTTCCCGTACAGCATTTCGCAGAATGTCCCTCGCCTCTTCTTCCATGCTCCTACCATTCCGTCGAGCGCGGCGTTGCAGTCGCTCTTTGACCCCGTTTTCTATCTCGCGTACGACAAGTTGTGCCACGTTGTTCTCCTCGCAAATGAGATGATATCATGATATCACATCTCGCATCGCCGAGTCAAAAGGGGCCAGCGTCGGTTGATCTTTCACCAAATGGAGCCGTTACTGGATTTGAATTACGCTCTCGCCTGCGGTTGATTTAATCTCGCTCACCCGCGTCACCACGTTACGAGCGAATTCGAAAAGCGACTTCGCGTGAGAAGAATTCTCACCTTCGAGCACTGTGGGCTTGCCGCTGTCTCCTGATTTGCGGATGTCGGGATCGAGTTGCACGTTTCCCAGGAAGGAAACGCCGAACTGTTTCGCAGTCTTTTCTGCGCCGCCGCGAGAGAAAATATCGATCTCGTGATTGCAATGCGGGCAAACAAAGTAACTCATGTTTTCTACCATGCCCACCAGGTCTACTTTCATCTGGCGAAACATTTCGATGGCTTTGCGAGCGTCCTGCAACGAAACATCTGACGGAGTCGAAACCACGATCGCTCCGGTCAGCGGAACGGTTTGAATTAAAGACAGCGAAACATCACCTGTGCCCGGCGGCAGGTCCACAACCAGATAATCGAGCTGTCCCCACTCCACGGAACCTAGAAATTGTTTCATGATGGAGTGCAGCATTGGCCCGCGCCAGATCAGTGGCTTGTCTCCTGGATTCAACAAACCGACGGAGATGACTTTCAATCCATGTGCCTCGATAGGCTCGATGCGATTGTCGCCAAGAACTTTGGGTTGCGAGTTGATGCCGAGCATGAGCGGTACGTTGGGCCCGTACACGTCAGCATCGAGCAGGCCAACTTTGTGGCCGAGTTTGGCCAGCGCAAGCGCGAGATTCACCGCCAGCGTGGTTTTCCCGACTCCACCTTTGCCGGACCCGACCGCGATAATCGTATCTACGCCGGGAAGAGGCTGCGGGCCTTGCGGTTGACCGGGACGCGGCGCCATGGGTGTGTTCAAGAGATCACCTTCCAATACTGGTGGGATGAAGCCTACGCTTCGATTATACAGTCGGCAGCGAACGCGCGAACCTTTGCGACCTAACGGGCTTTAATAATTTCGCTCAGCACATCCGGCTTGGACTCATCCCGCACCAGGTGCGCATATTTTTCTCCGCCGTGATAGTCAATCTTGAAGGTCTTAAAATATTCCGTGTTCTCGATCAGCAACTCGAGTGGCTCGGAGCTGTTTTTGTCGGCTCTCAAGGCGTCGCTCAATACATCTGCCGAGAAGCGCCGACCGTTTATCGCCGCCAGTTTCATCCCCGGTCCGATGCCCGCTTGCGCCGCCGGCATTCCTTCTACCGTGTCGATAATGTTTCCGTTTTCGTCTAACAACAATCCAATTGAGTATTCCGCATCGACTTCTTTGAGTTCGCGCTTGCGCACCTTCGTCAGCTCTGATGGGTTTTCGTCATACACCAATTTCCAGCCGCTGCGCTCGATGCCGGTAAGGGGCGCGCCGGGTCCGTGGTTGGAAAGCCGCTCGGTCCAGAAGCCGCGCCAATCGTAGGCAGCGACCTGATTCAGCGTGTTGACTACATCATCGAACGTGTAAGTTTTAACTTCGGGCGGCCCGCTTTGCCCACCATGGAAGAGCTTGCAGAAATCGTCCAGCGACTTCTGCCCGTGACTTTGCTCGCGGATGATGGTGTCGACCCACAGCCAGTTCAAAACATCTTCGTCGTAGTAATCGACTGTCCTTCGCCACGATTCCCACTGAGGTGGGACACCCTGCATCCAGGGAACTCCGTCTGCCGTATCTTGCAGATTGCGCCAGATGCGGCCAGGGACGTGATCGAGTCGCGCCGCCATCGAAGCCAGATTTTCACGGTATTCGTCAGGGTTTCGAATTCCGCTGCGCGCACTCAGAAGGTCTCCCAGATACGAAGTCAGTCCTTCGTAAACCCAAAGCAGGTCGTCCTGCATGGGCTTCTCATAATCCGACGTGGTCAAGTCTGCCGGACGCCGATACTTTCCGTTCCAGGAGTGAACGTACTCGTGCGAGAGTAGGCCGGAAGCCAGAAGGCGCGGATCGGGGTCAACCAGAGCCCGCTCCGAAGTGCGGCTGTCATTGGACTCGTGGTGCTCGAGTCCGAAGTGCGCGACGTGGTCGCTTAGGCTGTAGAGGAAGTGATAGTCGCGGAAGTGCTGCGCTCCGAAAAGTTTCAATGCTTGATCGGTCAGAGATTTATAGGGATCGAGCACCTCTTGTGGCGCGTCCAGATCTCCGGGGTGGTCGGCGGCGATATCCAGTTCCTGGCGCGGGTTTTCGCTCAGCGGCACAATGCGCAGGTATTGGCCGGCAATCACGGAAGAATCCACCAGCATGGTGAGTGATACCGGATTGAATTTGAGTTCGGCTCCCGATTGCGAAGCGATGGGTAGCGGCGTACCGAACTTCCAACCTTCGGGCAAGCGCAGATTGGCCTGATAGGTGAGTTCGTCGGAGGTCCAACCGGCCGGATAGAGCAGGACGGTGTTCCAACTCAACACAGTCATCTTGTCGGTTGCCGATGCTCCTCCCGTAAACAGACCTTCTTCTCCTGTGGGTGAAACGAAGTCGAGCGACGCATTCACAGCCGACGCTCCCGCAGGCACCTCAATGTGGAAGGTCCATCCGTCGAGGAGGTCGCGCCGCCATTTCAAAGTCTGTCCGTTGGCGGTGAACTTCAGTCCAGTTAAATCTTGAATTGGACCGGTCGGGCCATGCTCGCCGGGAATCCATTTTGGATAGTAAAGCGTGAGCACGCCGGCGCTGGCCGGGATGGTCAGTTGCGCATGGAAAATTTTGCGGGGAGCGTTGGTCGCATCCACAGAAATAGTGATAGTGGGCGCAGCGGGCTTATTTTTCTGCGCCACGAGCGGCACGGCCATTGCCAAAACTACGATCACCCAGAACCGGACACTACGAAACCACGAGGCCATGGAGCTCCTTTGATGAAACAGAAGATTGAAAACGTCCCAAAAGAACCAATGACTATATCAGTCATGGCGGAAGGCCGTCACGCGGGGATGTAGAGCGTTGTTGATCTTGCGTCACAACGCGAATGCTGATCGCGATGCGACCGAACAGGCTTTGCTATGATCTTTGCGTGCCCTCCCACACTCAGCGCGGCAAATTCATTACCTTCGAGGGGCTCGACGGATGCGGCAAGAGCACCCAACTGAAAAAGCTTGCCGCAGTCTTAAGCGCTGAGGGTGTACCTGTGGTGGTTACTCGCGAACCGGGCGGCACGCCAACCGGCGAAAAAGTGCGTCAGCTTCTGCTGGACACGAATACATCTTCACTGGCTCCTATGGCCGAATTGGCGCTGATGTTCGCGGCGCGAACGCAGCACATTGCCGAGGTGATCGAGCCTGCTCTTGGGCAGGGTCAGGTTGTGCTGTGCGATCGTTTCACTGATTCCACTGAGGCCTATCAGGGCGGAGGACGCAAGCTAGGCAGTGAAATTGTATTGGCCCTGCATCGAGTCTTATGTGGAAGTTTGCTGCCCGATCTCACCATCCTGATGGACTCGGATGTGGCCGCGAGCGTGGATCGCGCGCGCCGGCGGAACAAGGCGCAAGCCGGCAACGACGATTCTGCAACTGGAAACGAGAACCGTTTCGAGCAGGAGAGCCGGAGCTTCTTTGGACGAGTGCGGAGTGCGTATTTGGCCATTGCGGCGCGCGAACCGCAGCGCGTGGTTGTAGTCGATGCTCGCGGTACGCCGGAGGAAACCCACCGGCGCATCGTCGAAGTCGTGGGCGGTAAGCTGAAGCTTGCCAAAGGCGCTTAAGGTCACCACAGAGACACAGAGTCACAGAGGAATCAGAATTTAAAGAATGCGATTACTATGGCATTCAGTTGACTTAAATGTTTCTCTGTGACTCTGTGTCTCTGCGGTGAAAAAGATTTATGGGTTTTTCTGATTTTTACGGTAACGCGGAGGCAGTGCGCCAACTGCGCGATATGCTTGCGCGCAGTCGCTTTCCGCAAGCTGTGATTCTGGCAGGGCACGCTGGTGCTGGCAAATACACTTTGGCGCTCATGCTCGCCAAAGCCATGAACTGCATGGTGCCGCTGACTTCCGACGGCCTTCCTGATTTCTGCGGCAAGTGTTCAAACTGTGTACGCATTGCGCAGGCGGAAGATCTAGACGCTCGCTTTGCCGAGGCGGTCGAGGCGCGCGACGGTTTGCGCGAAACCGATAAGAAAGACACGCGGCTCTTTGTGCAGACTCACCCTGATGTGCTGGTGATCCCGCCCGACCCGCCGCAGATGATGATCAAGGTCGATCAGGTGCGGCGGGTGATCGAGACCATCCACTATCGGCCGGGCGAAGCCAAAGAGCGAGTTTATATTTTCACCGACTCAGCATTCATGAAAGAGGCGGCGAACTCTTTGCTAAAGGTGCTCGAAGAACCGCCGGACTTTGCCACGATCTTTCTGCTGACAGAAAATGTGGGCGAGTTATTGCCCACCATTCGCTCGCGTTCGATGGTTGTAACGTTGAATGCGCTCAATGCCGCGGATGTAGAGCAATACCTGGCGTCGAACCGTCCCGAGTGGAATCAGAAGCAGCGTGCCCTGCTGGCGCGGCTTTCAGAGGGCGCCATTGGGCGGGCTCGCAGCTTTGATCTTCCAGCCTACACAGCAGCCCGTGCGCATGCGCTTGCGATTCTTACCTCGGCGTTGCGCGGCAGTGATCACAGCGAGTTATTCAAAATCACGGAAACGTATCGCGCCGGCGCTGAAGGGCGCGACAAAACCGAAAAGCTGCTGCGCGCGATTTCCTCTCTGCTGCAAGATTTGCTGTTCGTGATTTCCGGGAGTCCGGAACTGATTTGCAATACCGACATCCAATCAGAACTCAACACCCTGGCTCCGTCAGCTGATTTTGCCTGGATTTCGCAGGCATCCGACAGCTTGGCCGAAGTTGAGCGCGGCATGCGCCGCAATCTTTTGCGCTCGCTCTCACTTGACGCTTTCGCCGCCCAACTCGAACGCTGAATCCAGCGCTCACAAGTGAAAATGTTTGCGCAACACGCGCCGCTATTTTTTCTTCGTCTGCACTTTTCCTATTGCCACGCTGCTGTGAGACTGTGCTAGCATTGCGGTCCTGCGCTTAGTCTCCCAGCGCCGTACTCACTGCCATTCAGCACCACGGGAAAGGGATCTATGTCAAAGAAGCTATCTCTAGTTGTGACCATACTTCTGTTCGTGCTCGCGGGTATCTCGCAAGCACAGAAGCTTACGCCGCTCGTTCATCCCGCGCCGGATGGCGCGATCGTGGAATACCTGATGACCGATGGTTCGATCATAGTGCAAGGCGGTACTTGCTCGGATTTTTGGAAGCTCACGCCGTCCAATACCGGGAGTTACATTAAGGGAACCTGGAAGCAAATCGCCAGTTTGCCCTCTGGATATGCTCCATATGCCAATACTGCCGCCGTATTAGCCGACGGGCGTTTGCTGATAAGCGGCGGCGAATACAGCAACTGCGGCAACCAATTCACGCTTACTAATCAGAGCGCGATCTACGATCCGAAGACTGACAAGTGGACGATGGTCGCCCCGCCAAAGGGTTGGTACGACATTGGGGACTCACCGTCGACGGTATTGCCGAACGGTCTTTTCTTGTTGGGACGCAAAACCAATAAAAACATGGCGGTGCTCGATCCTACGACTCTTAAATGGACGGAAGTGGGATCTAAGGGCAAAAGCGATTTCGACGCCGAGGAGGGCTGGACCCTTTTACCGGACGGCACTGTTCTCACATGGGATGTAAAGAACGCTCCCAACTCGGAGATCTACAATCCTTCGAAGCAAGCTTGGACCAGCGAAGGGAGCACGGTGGCGAATTTGATGGGACCACCGGAAGAGGGCTGCTTGCATTATGGAAGCCACGGTCAGTACGAGTACTGCCCTCCCGGAGAAACCGGACCGGGTATTCTGCGTCCAGATGGCACGGTTTTTGCCACCGGCGCTCTACACGAGGGAGATTCGACCGGCCACACAGCGATCTACGACCCGTCCACTCATAAATGGACTGCGGGCCCTGACTTTCCCAATGGCGACGCGGCCGGCGATTCATTTGCCGCACTTTTGACAAATGGCAATGTGCTGGTGCTGGGTAATTCCGGAACTATGTACGAATTCAACGGCACTACCTTTAAAGCTACCACCCAGGGCTTTGGCAGTTTGATCGTTATGCCCAGCGGCCAGGTGCTGGTTGCGGGTTCTTACGCTTATAGTTCCACGGGAACCTACAAGAGTTCGTGGGCGCCGAAGATTACTTCTGCTCCATCGACCGTCACGCGCGGTTCCACCTACAAAATCTCCGGCCAGCAGTTTAACGGCTTGTCGCAAGCGGCTGCCTTTGGAGACGAGTTCGAAACCGCGACCAATTACCCCATGGTTCGCATCACGAATAAAAGCAGCCATCACGTGTTCTATGCCAAGACCCACGATCACAGCAGCATGGGAGTGGCTACCGGCAAAGCTACGGTTTCAACCAACTTCGATGTCCCTGCGAACATGGAGACGGGGGACAGTTTGCTCGTCGTGGTGGCGAACGGGATTCCGTCCAAGGCGGTAAGCGTCACAGTCGAATAGGGGCGTTTCCGTCAATTTTGACAGTGAGTGGTTGGTTGCATCGCTGTTAGTATCCCAGGTTAGCGTCAAAGAACGAGAACGGCGCGAACCTGGGATGCCAAGCGTCCTGTGGAAAAACGCGATCTGTCATCAAGCGTGACAACCGTCGAAATGATGCCCAGTACGGGCGACTGGCAGTTCCTGTGGAAAAGGGAACTGTCATCTAATACGACTGCACCCACTTCCGGCCTATAAATCCCTATCGCCGTTCGCGATAGGGATTTTTTCGTGACCTTCATTAGTTGGTCCTGATGCAGTTCGATCAGTTCGGGTTGTTTAGTTTTATAGTTCTTAATTCCCTCCTCAACACTCTTTCTTCCCCTACAAAACGGGCAACCCGCTTGGGTTTCCGTCCATCCAAGAGCGTCAAGTAGATGAAAGAGTGTGCCACTTATGTCTCTTCGGACGTTCCGACTCCTAGCCTTCGTTCTTAGCTCTCTCGGCCTGATTATTCTCAATGCTTGCGGAGGAGGCGGAAGCAGTTCCAGCCTTCCCGGCGGTTCATTTCAATTGACGGTGACAACCTCCAGCGGAGGAACCGTTTCCAGCAATCCTGCCGGCATCAACTGCGGTCAGACTTGTACAGCTACCTTTAACAGTGGAACGCAAGTGACGCTGACCGCGACACCAGCCGCGAATGAAAGTTTCACCAGTTGGGGCGGAGCGTGCAGCGGCACCAAACCCACTTGCACCTTGACGCTTAACTCTAACCAGAGCGCAAGCGCGACTTTTACGGCCGTCCAAGCCCCACCGACGCTGACGGTCACTAACGCGGGCACCGGCACAGGCATGGTGACAAGTGCTCCCACCGGAATTAATTGTCCGGGGACTTGCAGCACCAGCTTTCCGCCAGGAACTCAGGTAACACTCACGGCGACTGCTGCTTCGGGCTCGTCTTTTGCCGGTTGGAGCGTGTCGAGTTGCGGCATGACTTCTACTTGCACAGTCACTCTTACTGCGAATCAGTCGGTGACAGCGACGTTTAACGTCGTTTTGGTTGGGTCGGCTTTAACTGTGAGCATAACAGCGGGAAGCGGCACGGGTACGGTGACAAGCCTGCCTCTGGGAATCAGTTGTCCAGGAACGTGCACTTTTAACTTCCCCGTTGGGACTCAGGTAATCCTTACTGCGAACCCGGCTGCGACATCACTTTTCGGTGGATGGAGTGTCCCGAGCTGCGCCTCCACTCTCACTTGCACGGTGACGGTCGGGACTACCAATCCGACGATCACCGCGACCTTTATCGAGCCGACGTTAAGCGTGATTTTTATGGGTTCAGCGGGAAACAGCACGGTAAGCAGCACCAGTACACCACCAAACCCCACTCAAATTAGTTGTCCAGGCACCTGTAGCACGACCTTTGCTGTCAATACTCAAGTCGCGCTTACTGAGACGACCGCAGCAGGCTATTATTTCGTGAATTGGTCGGTGAGCAGCTGCGGAAGCAACCCTACCTGCACAGTGACGATTAATAATGCAAGCTCGATCCAGACGGTGACTGCGAACTTTGCCGCTTTGCCCGTGTTAAGCGTGACGCTTTCTGGTACCGGCACTGGCACAGTCACCAGCAATCCAAGCGGAATCACTTGTCCACCAAACCCGACTTGCAGCTTCGGCTTTGCGTCTGGAACTCAGGTGACCCTCACGGAGACTCCAGGCCCAAATAGTACTTTCGCCGGTTGGGCCGGAGCTTGCTCCGGCACCAACAACACTTGCCAAGTGACCATGACCTCGAGCGGCGCGCAGGTGACCGCCACATTCACTGGCCAGCAGAATCTCAACTCCCTCAATCACATCATTTTCCTGGCGCAGGAGAATCGCTCTTTCGATCACTACTTCGGCGCCCTGAGAGCCTATTGGGCCGCGAATGGCTTTCCAGACCAATCATTCAACGGGCTGCCGCAGTTCAATCCGAAGACTGGGCCGCCGCCGCTCTATGGGCCCCCGCCGAGCATCCCAGGTTGCAATCCCGCTGATCCTCCGCCATCCAGTTGCGTTTACGACCCGAGTAACCCGGTGACTTCTTATCATCTGATTACGCAGTGCATTGAGAACCCGAGTCCTTCATGGGATGAAGCTCACGCGGATTGGAATTACAACGACGAAGTTGGTAAGTACGGCATTAATAATTTCAAGGGAGACGGCTTCGTCAAAACTGCCGGCGGTGACGCCAGAGTCGACGGCTTCTATGACGTCAATGGTATCCGCGCCATGGGTTACTACGATGGTAGCGACCTCAACTATTACTACTTTATGGCTTCAGATTTTGGCACCTCTGACAGTTGGTTCCACCCGGCGATGACGCGAACGCATCCGAATCGCGAGTATCTGGTTGCGGCTACGTCCCAAGGATACGCGTACCCGGTGGGCACTGACAGCGGGGACCAGAGTCTGTTAACCGCCGCTACAATCTTCCAGGAACTACAGGCGGCGGGTATCAGTTGGAGGATCTACGTCGATCCCACGAACAGCAGTTGCACCGGACCGCCGTACGATCCAAACTGTCTGATTAATCTGAGCTACATTCAATTTTTCAAGTGGGGGCATACGATCGCGGCTAACTATCCGACGAGCATCGCTCCTATCTCTCAATATTTCACCGACCTGGCCAACGGAACCTTGCCGCAGGTGGGTCTGATTGAGCCTGCAACAGACGCGGGTTTCGATGAACACCCATCAGTATCTGATTCTGAGCCGAACAATATTCAGCGTGGACAAAATTTCGTCGCATCCCTAATCAACGGGTTGATGAACAGTACGTCCTGGAAGGATTCCGCGTTTATTCTCACTTGGGATGAAAATGGAGGCCTTTACGACCACGTCGGGCCAGTGGCGACGGTGAATCCCGATGGCATTCCGCCGGTCGATTTGTTGCCTGGTGACGTTTGCAATGAACAAGGCGACTCAACAGACTTGCTTTGCGACTTCAAAATCACCGGGTACCGCGTGCCTCTGATCGTTGTTTCGCCGTACGCGAACAAGAACTACGTCTCGCATACGCCGGCTGATACGACCGCAATCCTGAAGCTGATTGAAACTCGTTTCAACCTTGCACCTTTGACGCAGCGGGACGCGGCGCAACCTGACATGACCGAGTTCTTTGATTTCACGAACCCGCCATGGATGACGCCTCCAACGCCGCCTACGCCGAACACGAACGGTGCATGCTATTTGAACAAACTGCCTTAGCAGAAAGGTCGCGTTGACGGATACGGTTACCAGGTACGAGGAACGAAATTCAATCCGGCGATGGCGCGGCAACGCGACTATCGCCGAAGTTTGTTTACTCGTTGCTTTGGCAACTCTGAGCGTTCATGCTCAAGCGCCTGCCAACACAATTCCTGCTCCTCCGGGCGCAACCGGGGTAGCACATCCGGCTGCTCCCCCTCCTGCAACTCAGAGCGGCGGGTCTGGGACAGCACCAACTCCGCAAAGTCAGGACCAGGCGCCCGTCGACGACAGCACCACCTTCGTATTCAAGAAAGAAGTTCAGGAAGTAATACTGCACGCCACAGTAGTGGATGAGCAGCGGCGGCTAGTCACCAATCTCGGCAGGTCGGCGTTCACGGTGTACGAGGACGGTGTGGCGCAAGTCACCACATCATTCCATCGGGACGACGTTCCGGTAGCAATGGGCATCGTGATTGATAACTCCGGGTCTATGCGGGCCAAGCGAGACAAAGTGAATCAGGCCGTGCTCAATCTGATTCGCGCCAGCAATCCGGACGATGAAATCTTTGTAGTCAACTTCAGTCAGGACCCATATCTGGATCAGGATTTCACGTCCAACGTCGACCTGCTGGAGCAAGCTCTGCATAAGCTGTCCTCGGCAGGCAGCACCGCGCTTTATGACGCGATTATCGCGTCCGCCGTCCATTTGAAGAACAACAATCGCATCGAGCGCAAAGTTCTGTTGGTCATTACCGATGGCCGTGACAATGCGAGCCAGGAAACATTGCAGCAAGCCACGCGGCGACTGCAGCAGGAGAATGGACCTACGCTCTACGCTGTTGGCCTGCTTAGCGACGACATGCAACAATCAGGAGTCAATGCGCTGCAGAGTTTCGCCGATAGCACCGGAGGAGTAGCTTTTTTCCCCAGAAGCCTGGATGAAGTCGACGAAATTACCAAGACGGTAGCTAAGGACATTCGCAGTCAGTACACAATTGGTTACAAACCCAGCAACCCCCGGCAAAATTCAAACTACCGCGCCATTCGCGTGACCGCGCAGGCGCCAGGCTATCGTCAGCTGACCGTGCGCACTCGAAGCGGGTACTATCCCGGCGAACAACTCCACTAACAATACTCCCGGCCATTCAACGGCCAACTACCGGTCTTTTGCGTCAGCCGCCTTTCGCCACGCGATCAGGATCGCGCGGCAATGCCGATGCCAGGACGAGTGCTGCTCCGGCGTAGAGCAATGTGTCCGCGACGTAGTTTAACGCTTCATTGATCTCCGACGCGATCCGCTGGGCGAGGATCAAAATAAGCAGATATAGGAATAGAGTGAGGACGGTCATTAATGCGCCAATCGAGGCTGCGGCTATCCGGGAGTTTTTGTTCAGGGCCAAGCCGATTCCAGCGGCCAGTAGGATCGCTCCTGCGAGGTATGCCCATACGCTGGGGAATGGAACCCACGATGGCGTCATCATTTCCAAAGGAACGCCGGGCGCAAACTCTGGATGAAGAAAATGTTGTACGGCATAAAAGATCGCAGCAATCGCTATGACGATGCGCGCCAAATAAAATCATCCATTTCGATTGTTGCGGCGACGAGGCGCGACTATGCAGTCCGGCGAGAGCCCATGCGCCTCCGGCAAAAGAGAGATCTCTTAGCACGTAGGTCCACGCGAATCGATCTGTGGGATGCCTGAGCGCAGCACGGTATATAAATCATGCAGACGAACAGAAAGAACATCAATCCGAGCAGGGTGGACGACAAGCGTACGAACTTCCTCACAGTAAGACTGGTCAGCTGCTGCGAGCAGCGCGCATCCGACAAAATAAGGCCAGAACACGGTGCGCCGGCATCCACGACGGGACCATATTCTGGACAAACTCGGGGCCGCGGAAATGCTCGGGCGCGAATACAGCGAGGGGAACGGCGATGAAGACAGGGACCCAGCGTGATGAGCTTGTCCCAGCCTCGAGCCGCGCTGATCTCTTTTCGAAGTACAAAAACTCCGGCGACAAGATAGATAAGCCCGGCAAGACCCATCCAGAAATTTGTTGATGAAAGCATCAGAACCTCTTTCGCGAAGGTGCTGCGGCGAGATTATATCCCGGTCGCCGAGTGTTGCGGTCGACCCCACATCAGAATCGCTCACGGATCTTATGCTGCGTCCCGGGGGTGACAGGTCAAGGATCGTCCGTCCCGCATTTCCGCGTCAGCGGCTGGCGCATCCTAACTATCTTTAGCACCGGTGGTGGCCCACCGGCGATATCAACCGGTACCGGAAAGGTCCGCGCCCTTTTTTTCGTGACCGCTCCAGGTGACGATGGCAACCAGCAACGCGATAATCATCACTGTCCACGACAGCACCGGAGGATAACTGCCGCCATAGCGACGTTCGACGAGTTTGGCCTGAATCACCGCATTGCGCGAGGCAAGCAAATTCCCCAACTGATAAGCAAATCCTGGGAAAGTGCCGCGCACCTCGGGCGGAGAAAGTTCATTCAGGTGAGCCGGAATTACGCCCCACGCACCCTGCACCATGAACTGCATGAGAAACCCACCCAGCGCCAGCATCGGGATAGTGTGCGAATAAGCCCAGAGCGGGATCACCGGAATCGCGAGCAGCGCAGCGATTACGATCGCTTTGCGGCGGCCGATCTTCTCTGACCACGTGCCAAACAAAATCCCGCCCAACAACGCTCCGATGTTGTAAATAATCGCAATGAATCCCACCACGTGCGGAGAGTAATGCAGGTTTTTCTGCAGAAAAGTAGGATACAGATCCTGGGTGCCGTGGCTGAAAGAATTAAACGCGAACATCAGCACCACTAGAAAAAGAAAATTGCCGAGATGGCTGAGAATGTCTTTTCCTAGCTGACTTTCCCTGCGTGAAACCCGTCCCTGCAGCCAGGCCGGCGACTCTTCAACCTTGGTGCGAATATAAATCACCAGAAATGCGGGCAGCGCTCCAATCACAAACATGCCACGCCATCCAAAGATGGGGAACAATGTGCCAAACACCAAAGCGGCCAGCAAATAGCCGACTACATAACCTTCCTGCAATAATCCCGAGAAGAAGCCGCGCCCTTCCGCCGGCAGGGTTTCAAAAGCCAACGCCGCGCCTACTCCCCATTCGCCGCCCATCGCGATTCCAAACAGCGCTCGCATGATCAGAAAGAATTTCAGCGACGGGGCGAACGCCGAAGCCAGTTCGAATAGCGAGTAAGCGATGATGTCGACCATCAGCGTGGGACGCCGGCCAAAGCGGTCAGCCATCAATCCAAACAGAAATGCACCCACTGGGCGCATCGCTAGCGTAAGAAAAATTGCTTCCGTGATCTCTGAGACTTTAGCCTGAAATTGGCTGGCGAGGGCGTTTACGCAAAAGATGAGAATGAAAAAATCAAAAGCGTCGAGTGACCACCCCAGAAAACAGGCAACAAACGTATTCCGCTGGACCGGCGTAAGCCTGCGAAAGTGGCCGAGAAATTCCATTTTCTAGTCGACGGGATTCGGTCCCGCGCGCCAAAACTCTTCGCATGCTACCACACGGTGTCAACCGGATTGAGGAATTGCGGAATGCTGCAGGCGCTGGTCAACGAACCGGAACGAGGTTGCCTTGCCGCCGCGGTCCGCGACCGTTCTCGCTGTACCGAGATCAAATGGACCGCTGGGTTCAGTGGTCCACACGTGATTCGAAGCAGTTCTCCGATGACCACAAGGAAAGACTAAGCGGCCGGCTCGATTCGCACTGCGCGTGAGAAACTTTTCGCTTCATTGGCTCGGTCGTACAAGGCGAACTAATTCTATTGAGGGGCGGGCCATACTTTTACCACGCGCAAAAGCGAGTGCCTTGCGTGTCGTTTTGTGCGAGAGGGCGGAGTTTTTAGCCCTGGCGCCATGTCTTCGGGTTCACTTTGTATACTGCGATTCGCCGTTTCCGAACGACCAGTTCTCCCAAGCAACTTCCACCAGACTGATCATGAGATCCTGCGGCCGCAATCCCGGATTCTTCGCCATGATTTCTGCCATACGTTGAAACAGTTTGCGCTTCTGCCCGGGCTTGCGCCCCGCTGACAAAGTGATCTGCACCATCACAATATTGTCGCTGCGTTCCACTCCCAGATAACTCGGATCGTAAATCAGATCAGTTGGCGAGTGTTCCGTAATGATCTGAAAACGATCCTGCGGCGGAGCATCGATGGCCTCGACCATGGCTTGATGAACCGCCTCCCCCAGCGCCCGTCGATATTGTTCCGACTTGCCCTCTCTTAACGAAATGCGAACCAGTGGCATTGCGAGCCCCCTGAGAAGAACGATAGAGTTTCTGCCCCAATCATAGATGATTGATAGATCGACCCAACTTAGGTGGACTACGTTCAGGACGCAACCACGCGAGGTGAGTGTATAATCAGGGCGCTTTTGAGGCCGACACAGACGATTCGGCCATCATCGACCAGGAGTCTGTGACTTGAAACGTTTCTTGTCGTTTTCTATGATCGCTGCGGTTGCGTTATTGCTGGGCGTTTCCATCCTGCAATGTTCCGCTCAGATGGCTGGGTCAACGGTAAACGGGCATCCGATCATTGTTCCGAAATCCAGCATTCCGCACCCAGGCCATATCAATACGAACTACTTTCTGGTCGGGTCGAACCAGCGGCTGCCGCAGCCTCCCCCGGACGCAGAGACGCCGGGGTCGGTGGCTTGTGTGTACGAATTAGTCTCGGGGCCAAAGGGTTGCCCGATCGCCACCAGCACTAATGTTCCCACCGGCGGTGTGGGTGCCATCGCCATCGTGGACGCCGGCGACTACCCAACTGCCAAAGAAGACTTGCATGCGTTTTCCAGCTACTTTGGCATTCCCGATGCAGACTTGCAAATTGTCTATGCCGACGGCCACAAGCCTCCTGAGTATTCGGATTGGGTCGTCGAGGAAGCCCTGGATATCGAGTGGGTCCACGCCATGGCGCCGAAGGCTAAATTGTTCCTTGTGGAGTCCGTGCTATGCACGTCCAAGCGGTGCAACACGGATCCCACCTGGCAGGCGGTGAAAGTGGCGAGTGAACTGGTGGCCAAGAACGGCGGTGGCGTAATCAGCATGAGCTGGGGAGACCCGGAGTGGGCCCAGGAGCGAGACTACGATCACTACATGACCACGCCGGGAGTGGTTTATTTCGCCGGGGCCGGCGATTGGGGTTTGAACTATCCGTTCCATCCTGCGGCTTCTCCGAACGTGGTCGCTGTGGGCGGCACCTACTTCAACCGGGACAGCAACGGAGATTTCACCTACGAACAGTACTACACCGGCGGCGGTGGCGGCGGCATCAGCCCGTATGAACCCAGGCCAAGCTACCAGGACATCATCAAGAAAATCGTTGGTACTCAACGTGGATTCCCCGACGTGGCCTCGGATTACTGCTGTGCTGCGATCTACCTTCAGGGATGGGGGGAAGTGGGCGGCACGAGTTGGGCTTCGCCAACCTTTGCCGGAATCGTGAACGCTGCGGGCCTGCTGAAGAAGTCGTCGCACGACGAACTCGACATGATTTACAAAGAGTACGCAAACCCGAAACAGCATAAGGCGTATTTCTTCGACATCACCCAGGGCGATTCGCAGTGTGTGGTCGGTTGGGATGAGTGCGCGGGCGTCGGGTCGCCCCGAAGCTACAAGGGAAAATAGTGGTTTTGTAGCCGTGCCGTATCGGCTTGTGCGAAGCTATGCGCTGCGGGACGGGTCAGTCGCACTGCCGTCTTCTGCGCGGAGAGCAGCAGATTTAGAACGTATGTCGTCCGGTCCGGGGCTTACCGCGGGGGAGCAGTCTGGCCTAGGTTTGGTTCATAGGCCAGTGCGGCGTCGGGACAGACGAATCGTTTGGTCACATGATAATTGGCATCAAGCGCGGCCAGTGCGGGTTGCGACCAGCGCTCTTCGCGGATTGATGGCTTACCAATGATCACCAGGTCAGCCGTGCTTTCCTGAAGCATCTGTTCCACTCGACCACTTGGCCATTTTCCACTGCGCACTAATTGCGCATACACAAAAGGATTCGACAGCAGTACCGGTCTGCCGGTTAGGACTAACGCCCCCACATTTTCCGAGAGAATCTGATGGTGACTGCGAATGAAAGCGTACGCCTCCGCGCAATCGTTCACCACGCCATGAGAACTGTACGCCGCCCGATTTGCAACTCCCTCTGCGGCAAGAATCGCGCCGCACAATACGATGAGCCCGGCCGAGGCCATAGGCGACTTTTTCATCTTTTGTAATTCGTAAATACCGATGGCGGCTGAAATGCAAAGCGTCGCCTCAAGTTCCAGGAAATGGTTGCTTTCTGAGCCGCGTTTCAATGCGGTCACAGTGCCAAGTATTACCGCCAGCAGATAAATCGATGGCTCTGACAGTCGTCGGGCCCGAAGAATTCCAATCAAAGACAGCGCGACCAGAACAGGTGTCTGGCGCACTAGCCCAGCAGAGTGATTTATATAATTCATCCATGAGAAAGCATCCACGTGAGTTCCAAATTGGTGGAACAGGAACGCGCCATGCGTACTCCATTGCAAAGCGGTGACGGTTGGTCCCAATACCGCGAAGCTTGTCAGCATTCCCAAGCCGATTTCTCGCCATCCCTTACGTTTGACAAGAATCGCGGTGCACGCGAGGGGAGCAGCCAGGAAGGTCACTTTGCACAGCAAGGCAAGTGCAAACAGCAGCCAAGCCAGCACATGCAGGCGAGGTACTCGGAAAAACACCACTAGTCCGCCGAGCGAGAATGCTAATGCCAGTAAGTCTACGCGAAGAAGCGGCTCCCACTCCTGCACCAGCGGGACGCTGAGGAAAAATGCTGCGAAGCTGACGCTCAAGAACACGCCGCCGGTGAAACCTTGGACCAGCAGCGCGATCTCGCCCGCTATTATCAATACCGCAACCAGACTGATCATCCGGGGACGAAAGAGCTCGGGCTGGCCAGAGCCGATGAGACGCGCTGAAATAACGTATGGAATGGGGCCATATGGATTCAGCACGACGGGCCAGCTGCCAGGGGTTGCATACGGTGTGAGCCCAGCATTAATGCGCACGGCAGCGTTGAGGACGTTACCTTCTTCGTAATCAAACTGGTATGGTTGCCGAGCGAGTCGAAAACTGTTCGTCATCGACATGACGGCGGCGTAAACAAGACACACTGCGACTGTTGCCAAAAAAATTCCTACCGTCCACTCCAGAAGAGTGCGGGAGTTATTCACTTCGCAGTCCGCGATAACTGGAGTAGCCATCGGCAAATCCTCATGGGGTAGAAAACGGTAGTGATTATATCCTCACATCTTGCCCGAAATCTGCCGTCTTGATTTCTGGTGGCATCGAGTCCCGATTGTCGTGCGAACTCAGCACTATTTCCTGTTTCGTGAAAGCATTTGAAAGTTCAGGCTCCAATTGAAGAATCAAAAAAAAATAGTTTTGGAGGACACCTTATCTCCCGTGGTCGCATCCGAAGTTGTCATAGGAGAAAACACAATGGCGACCCAAGACTTACAAGGACTAAAAATTGCAATCCTAGTCACCCGATGGTTTCGAGCAGGTAGAACTGATGGAACCTCGCAAGGCTCTCGACGCCGCTGGGGCAAAGACGCAGGTTGTCTCGCCGAAAAACGGAAAAGTCCGTGGCTGGAAATTTACCGAATGGGGCGACGATGTCGCAGTCGATGTTCCCCTCGATAAAGCGCGCGCCGATGAATTCGACGCGTTGCTACTCCCGGGCGGAGTTCTGAATCCAGACCAGCTTAGGATCGAGCCAAAGGCGGTGCAGTTTGTTAAGGCTTTTTTCGATGCGCAAAAGCCGGTGGCTTCGATTTGTCACGGACCTTGGACGATCATCGAGGCGGGAGCGGCTAAGGGCCGGCAGATTACGTCCTGGCCATCGCTTAAGACTGACCTTCGCAATGCCGGAGCTGAGTGGATGGACAAAGAATCGGTGACTGACGGCAATCTGACGACGAGCCGTAAACCGGATGACCTTCCGGCGTTTAACCGGGCGATGATTGAGCTGTTCAAGAGTAAGCGCGCCCGGCAGCGGCCTGCGGCATAGCCCAGAACCATGGGAGCGCGAAAGCGCTCCCATCTGTTATTCAGGGGCTTGGGGTTCTGAAAGAGTCGAGGTTTCGGCGCCAGACTTCTGAAATTCCAAGTGCATGTCTTTTGCGTGCCCTTCGAAGCTGATCTGCAGCGTTCCCGGACGGTTCTTGGAGAAACTTCCGACGATGGTGTCTGTCTGTTCATACTTATCCGGAGTGGCACGAATGCGGACACGCACCCGGTGCTTGCCTGAGGCAATTCGCATGCTTCCAGTTTCCCTGATATTTCCTCGAAACGGATTCCACCGTTTCTTGCTCTGTCCGCGTAACGGCTGATCGTAGGCGAGTTTGTCGTCAACCCAAACAGACAGCTCTGCGTCGGAGAACCGATGTTCAATCTGTATGGCTAATGTTGAATCCTCTGCTGGCCTCGGAGAAAAGGAAACCGCCTTCGGAGTTTCTGTGATTGCTCGAGGAGGATCCGCAACTTCATTCGTAGAATCAGAAATCGCGGGGACAGATGCTGCGCTCGCTTGGCCGGTGTCGTCGGCCGATTCTGCAGCTGCTTTTGACCCACTCTTTTTTGCCGCCACGGCGAATTTTGTTTTGGACTCAGTCGGCGGCAGATTTGCTTCCACCTGTAACTCATCGGGAACCGGGGGTTGAACGCTCGGCGGTGCGGATGCTGGTTCCGCACTCGCTGCAATAGCTACTGGATGCGTTGTTACCTGCGAGGCTGTTACGGCGTGAGTTTCATTCAGCGATGTTTGACGGTGATGATGATAAGCAAACAGGCTCAAAACAACCATCGCGACGGAAAAGACGATACCGATGCGAACCGCCGGCAGGCGCCACTGGGGTAGGCGCACTTGAGCAAGGCGCCATTGGGGCAAATGCCAGTGAGGTAAGATTTGTCGCTGAATAAATGGCGGTACTTTCCTCGCAGCCTCGCTGAAGGTTTTGAATAAAGCTGCTGAGGCGTAGTTTGCCGAGGGAAGGGCGCTGGAACTCCGCTTGACCGGCCGTATTGGGCTTACGCGTGATCCTGGAAACCACGAAGGGCGCTCGGGTGTTCTGTTCCTCGCTTGACCGCGCTCGCGCAGCTCGTGAAGATCAAGGGCAAATTCCAAGCCGCGCTGGTAACGCTGGGACGGCTCTTTTGCCATGGCGCGCGCAATTACAGCATCCAATTCAGGCGGAAGTTCCGGATCAAGCGCACTCGCACGCAGCGGATCGCGGTTCGCTACCTTAAAGCAAACAGTCGCCGTACTATTACCTTGAAAGGGACCGAAGCCGGTCACCATGCGATACAAAATCGCGCCTAATGAAAACAGGTCGGAGCGTTGGTCGACTGCCTCTCCCTCTAACTGTTCAGGGGACATGTAAGCTGGCGTCCCGAGCACCTGGCCGCGCAGAGTCATGTAGGCCATGTTCATTTTTGCGATGCCGAAGTCGGCGATCTTGGCGTGACCTTGCGGCGTCACCAGAACGTTCGCAGGCTTCATATCGCGATGGATGACGCCTTGTCCGTGGGCGTGATCGAGCGCTTCTGCCAACTCCTCGGTCAACAGCAACGCTTTGTCGAGCGGGAGTTTTTTTGATTTCTCAGAAAGCATCCGTTCCACTGACTGGCCGGCGATGTACTCCATTACTATGTAGGCGATATGGCCTTCGGGATCCTCGCCAGTATCGAATATCGTTACAATGCCGGGATGCAATAAACGGCCAGCCGCCTGAGCTTCGTGAAAAAACCGCTCGCGGTATTCCCGTTCCTGTTCTGGGTTTTGAGTGGAGAGAGAAATCGTTTTGACGGCCACGAAGCGGTCGATCTTGGGGTCGCGGGCTTTATACACCACTCCCATCGCTCCACGACCGAGTTCAGCAATGATCTCGTATCGTCCGAAACGCTTACCCCAGCGAGTTTCCATTTTGCTCACGGGCCGTGGCTCCGCCGGAACATACCTGCTCCTAGTTTATGGCTAGCCGTTTAACTGAAGTGTTCGCAACCGTTCCATTGCCGTTACGGTAGTAATCAATTTTTCTGGGCGGATGTATTACTAAAGGCGCTATTTGCGCAGTCGGGCGCTCATAAAGTGAACAACCGTGATTTGTCTTACTGCAACGGGGTACCCGCATGCAGGCAGGACTCGGCTTTGCCATCGGCAGAGAAGTGGATCACGGCGGATTCGTCACTGCAGAAGGCGCGAGTTCCGGCGCTGGGATTGGCGGGTTCGGCGGTGATGCTGTAGTTAGTTGCCGGAGCCCCATTGCACCCGGTCAATGCGAAGACGTAACCATTCTTTTTGCCTGAGGCCAGCCGCGGATCGATCAACATCGCCTGGTGCTCGTTCATTCCGCCGCCGCTTCCCATGCCGCCCAGATCCGCCAGCGTGCAGGTGAAGCCACGGGCCGGGAAAGTCGCGTTGTAGCTTATCTCGGCCGTATTAAACGTGCGAACCGCAGCCACAGCCGCGGATTCGTTCGCCGCGATCATCATCATTGCATTCGGGTCTGCGGATGTAGCCGGGCGACCTGGTGTACCTTCGCTGATTCCAGGTTTCAATTTGGTGGCCAGAGCCTGCAAGAATTCCGGGTCAGTCAGCGATACTCCTACTGTCAGCGAAATTTCGTTAAGCCGCCAGATGCTGGCTTCCTGCTTCATGATGAAGGTGAGTCCCAATTTTGCTCCCGCAGTTTGCGTCTCGCCGTTTTTTGAGCTATGGAACGAGAGATCAATTTGGTCTTCATCGCCCCGCAGATCATCCCGTTCGACAGTGATTTCAAACTTACTGTGAGTCTGGGGATCTTCGAAGTGCAAGAGCGTTGACCCGGCTTCAAACGTCTGCAATTGTTGTCCGCGAGTCGCCATCTGGCTGGTTAGCATAGAAAATCCGTAGAGGAAAGGGATGCCCGATGTCGTACCCATCCTCGGCAGCGCAGCCCGAGTCGCCCGTGGTAGATGCTTCTCGAATGTGCCCGGAGTTTTGCTGAAGAACATTTCCAGCAGCGCCTGGCGCGCGGTTTGAGGCGCGGGTTGCGCAGTCGCGGACAGGGCTGTGACGAGGATGACCAAACACATGTTACGAATCAGGGTAATGGGCTTCTTCACACTCGCCTCCTCGGCTTCTGCGTGATGATAGCAATCCACACAATCTGCGCCAGTTACATAAGTAAGCGAAGTTTTTGGGGATGACTTCAGAGCGAGATTCAAATACTGCGCCGACCCTAGCGCTGGGAATCGTTGGCTTCCCTGGAATTGTCCCTCTATCGCGTCTTACTAACCATATATCGCGTGATTGCCGGCGACTTCTCCAGCAAGCGGAGAATTGGAGCTCGCACTGACTGCGGCAGACGCAGCATGCGGCGGATTGTCGACGACGTGCGGAATATCGCTCCGAGGCGCTCCTCGTAGCTCGCCTGATAATTGCGGGCAACGTCGGGCAGCGATACTGTTCCAGCAAAAAATGGCAGCAGCGAATCGCCTGCCATGCGGCCGCTGCGCAGGGCAAGAGAAATGCCATCGCCTACGAAAGGATCGACAAAGGCGGCAGCATCGCCGACCATGAGAATTCCATCGCGCTCGGGCTGGGGCTCGCGAAATACCAGCGGCGATGTCTTCACCGGATCGCTGAGCGGTTTCCATGTGCGGCTGCGTTCCTGTAATTGGGGATGGCGAACGAAGACTTCCGGCAATGTGGTGGCTAGGTCGGCGCGCACCATGGCGCAGGCATTGACCCTTCCGGAGCGTTCCACCCCGCCGGCATGGTCTACGGGTTGGACTCCGCAGTAGCCGCCGTCGAAGAAATATAGATCCACGGAGGCCACTGCAGAAGTCTCCACAAAATGTCCTTTGAGGCCGATCCATTTAGACTTTGAGTCTGCAACTTCAGAAAATGTGGAGGTCAGATTTGACCAGCGGCCTGACGCATTGATCAGAGCGCGACTCTCAAAGTCTCCCACAGAGGTTTTCACCAGGAACGGACCGTCTCCAGACACATTTTGCGCGGAGGCTTCCTGTCGGCAGTCGACGCCGCGGTCTTGCGCCGAATCCCACAAAGCGGCATCGAGGTCGAAACGCGCGATGCCGGCGGCTGCCGGATCCACGGCGGCGTGGAGCGTTCGTCCGTCGAGAAATATGCGTGATCGTGGAATGCGAATCGCTGCCGAAAATAGCTGCGCATGTTGTGGAGCGAGCAAATCGCCGAGTAGGCCCAGCGATTCGGCAGAAACAAATTCGCCGCAGACTCTATGACGTGGAAAACGCCCGCGTTCGAGCAACAGCACACTTGCTCCGCGATGGACACACGTAATGGCTGCTGAAGTTCCCGCTGGGCCGCCGCCGATCACGATCACGTCGTACATTGGTTTATTTTTTCCACGCAATCGCGCCCATGCGAAAAAGGCGATGGGGCTCAATATTCACTTTGGCTGCCACAGTCTGTCCTAGTATTTGATGCAGTTCAGCAACCCTGTAGGCACGACGCACCGAAGCCGGTGCGTCATGATGAGTGAGGCGGCTGCGATACAGCGGCAAGCTCAGGTAGACCAGAGCCAGATGAATGGGGTCGCGGACTACATCGTTGATGATGACGGCGACGCGGCACACCCGCAGTCCCTCGTTAACAAACTGGATTATCTCCTGCGGCTCCAGATGGTGAATAAAGAGGCAACAACTTACTACATCGAAACTTTCGTTTGCGAAGGGAAGCGCGAGCGCATCGCCGGCCACTGCCGAATTCCCATTCTTGTTCAGGTGAGAATGCGCGCGATCGAGGAGCGTGACTTGGAGCTTGAGTCCCGACTGGCTCAAGCGCGCGCCGGCCGAAAGCGGCACATAGCCGGCGCCGGCGGCGACTTCTAACAATGAAAGCGAAGTGGCTCCAGTTTTCCGCGCCACTTCTGCAATCATCGACTGCGTGGTGTCTACGCCGCCGAACCAATGATTGATATTACGCAGGTCGGATAGGGCCGTGGCGACTTCGGCTGGTGTGCCGGAATCGGCGTCTAATAACTCGGGGATGACAACGCGACGCATAGGGGAACTTATGGAAACTGGCGTCCTCGCCCGACTGGACGGGCAAGACGCCATTACTCTGGCTACACCTCCGCCAGTTCTTCTTCGAGCAACTGCTTGTTGTACAGATCGGTATAGTAGCCGTCCTTGGCGACCAGTTCATCGTGCGTGCCCAGTTCGACGATTCGGCCATTGTGCAGGACGGCGATGCGGTCGGCGTTGCGCACGGTGGAGACCCGATGAGAGATGAAAATCGTGGTCCTCCCCTGCATGATTTCGCGCAGATGATTGAGAATCTTGTCTTCAGTGTGAGTGTCGACGCTGGAGAGCGCGTCGTCGAGAATCAGAATCCGAGGATTACGAATAATCGCCCGCGCAATCGCCGTGCGTTGTTTCTGCCCACCCGACAAGGTAATGCCGCGCTCGCCCACTATGGTTTTATATTGCTCGGGGAAGCTTTCGATGTCTTCGGCAATGCTGGCCGCACACGCCGCCGAACGGACATCTTCATCGGCTGCGTCTTCTTTTCCAAAGGCGATATTCTCGCGCACGGTCTCGCTGAACAAGAAAGTTTCCTGCGATACGAAACCGAGATTATGGCGCAACGTCGCGAGAGGATATTGGCGTATGGGAATGCCGTCGATAAGCACGCTTCCTGGCTCCGCATCGTAAATACGCGGGATCAGACTAACCAGCGTAGTTTTGCCAGAACCAGTCGGGCCCACAATCGCAAGACTGGTGCCAGCTGGAATGCGAAGGTTGATGTCGCGCAAAACGGGAGTTGAATTGTAAGAGAAATTCAAATGCCGGAACTCGATCTCACCACGAATTTGTGTGGGCGCAAGCGTCTCGCTCTTGCTGCTTTTGACTTCTTCGCTATCTTCAATCTCTGGCTTCTCGGTCAGAATCTCGTTGATGCGCCTCATCGACGCCGTGCCCCGCTGAAAAATGTTGATGACCCAACCGAGCGCAATAATCGGCCAGGTTAACTGCACCATGTAAGTATTAAAGGCAACAAACTCGCCGACGCTGATGCGGTGGGAAATCACTTCGCGTCCGCCCAGCCACAGCACCAGCACGATAGCGAGCCCGAGCATGGTTTCAAGCGTGGGCCATAACATGCCCATAAGACGAACCAGTTTCAGGCTGCGCTTTATGTACTCCTGGTTGGCAGTTTCGAAAGCCGCGATTTCGGCTTCTTCCTGCACATAAGCTCGAACCACACGCACTCCGGAAAAATTTTCCTGCGCGCGCGCGGAGATATCCGAAAACATCGCCTGGATTCGTTCGAAGCGTTCGTGAATCTTGCGACCGAAGTGTTGAATGGTGATGCTGACAATTGGCAGCGGCAAGAACGCGTACAGCGTCAGCTTGGGGCTGATCGAAAGCATAAAAGCCAACGCCCCGGCGGTGAACACGATGGTGTTCGCCGAATACATAATTGCCGGCCCCAGCAGCATGCGGACTGCGTTCAGGTCATTGGTAGCGCGAGCCATAATGTCGCCCGTCCGCGTGCGCTGATAGTAAGAGTAGGAAAGGCCTTCGAGATGACGAAAGAGGTCGTTGCGCAAATCGAATTCGATTTCGCGGGAGACGCCGATTACCACCCAGCGAGTGAGAAACTGGAAGATTCCTTTGCCGGCAGCCACTGCGAGCAGAAGCAACGCATAGGTGACGAGCTTGTGGCGAGTGACACCGAGATAAAGGTCGTCTACCGCCCGGCGGATTATCTGAGGAAAAAGAATCCAGATGCCGTTTGTCAGGAAGACGCAGATCGTCCCCAGCAAATAGCTGCCGCGATACTTTCTGAAGTAGGGAATCAGGGGACGAAGGCTTTTCGGCAGCATCGGTGTGTTAGATGAGATTCTAACAGCACCGGCTTCAATTGCGGCGCATCGTCTCCGTCAACGGCAAAAGCCGCACCCATGGCCCTTCAGCGAATGCCACGATGCCTGCGGTCAACAGCAACAGGACCCAGATGCCGAGAAAGAACCACGTGAAATCTATCAGGTAGGAATAAACGAGATCAACGTTCACGATCACACCTCGAATCCGTGCTCAGCAAATGCTTCGGTCCTTAAGTTCCGTTTTCCCGGTCAGCTTCTTATATTCGTTCACAATCTCGCAAACCGCATTGAGGCGGCCGAGCGAGGTCAAATGCATATCGGTGAGCGCATCTTCAATTTCTGACATCCAGCATTCGACAGCGCGCTCTACACCGACCGACATTTCCCGCGCGATAACATCTACCAGATCCGTGGGGATGGCTCTAGTGGCCAAGTGACTACCCGCCTTTCCTTCTTGAGAAATTCTCACCAAGGAAGGAGGAAACACCGCGTTCCCTCCCCTTGCACCCTTGCTGCAGTTCAACTACTCGTTTGGTGTCTGTTCCGACTGATTCTGCTGGTGTTCTAGCATGTGTTGCTGCATCCGCTGCTGCCGTTTGGCAATAAACTGCGTGAACTTGGCCTTCTGGTCGGCAGTTAGGACCTGGTAAGCCTGCGAAGCCATCTGCGCGTGCAGCACCTCAAGTTGCGCGTGAACTTGCGATTCCTGAGTTGCAATGCTTTGCGCCTTCGCCTGATCAAATGTGCCGCTCTCGATAAGTTGCATCATTTGCTCATGGCTCGCCTTTTCCTGCGCGAACAGAGGTTCCATAGCTGGCTTTTGCGTAGCGATGATTTGCTTGATCTGTGCCTGTTGGGCATCGCTGAGATCAAGCATGTCGGTAAAGAAACCCAACATCGGACCACCGAAGAAATCACCACCACCGCGCGGGCCACCGTGCGGTTGTGCTATCGCGATTCCTGTGATCAATACGATAGCCAGAGCTGCGATCGACATCTTGCTGCGAAATTTCATATTCTCTCCCTGTGAGCATTCCCGTGAGCTGGAAGCCTCAATTTGCCTCTGACCATACAAACACTTTTCCTGATCAGCAGTGGTAAAGAGTCGGTCAACCAGAGTAAAGTTTTGTAAAGCGCGATAAGCACTGGTTTGACAATTCTTTACCACCGTTACCTATGCCACTAACTAAAATAAGTAAAGTGGATCGCATTCTGGTTATCGACGACGATGTAGAGTTATGCAGCCTGGTGGGCGAGTATCTGGAACCTGAAGGTTTCCAGATTGAGGCAGTCCACGACGGCAATCGCGGGCTCGACCGTGCCTTGAACGGCGATCACCTCCTGATCGTTCTTGACGTAATGTTGCCGGGCATGAATGGCTTCGACGTGTTGCGGAGAGTACGTAACACCTCGCGAACTCCGGTGCTGTTACTTACGGCGCGTGGAGAAGATGTCGACAGAATTGTAGGGCTCGAAATCGGCGCGGATGATTATCTTCCCAAACCGTTCAACCCTCGCGAACTGGTGGCGCGCATCCGGGCGATTTTGCGTCGCACCCAGGCGGGCGAAAAGAGCGCAGAACGACTCGAGGATCAAATTCCGGAAGTTGTGCGAGTGGGAGATATTGAACTTGATCCTGCTACCAGAATCGTTCGTCAGAATGGCAAGCCGATCGAACTCACTTCCGTCGAATTTAATTTGCTGCATGTCCTGCTACGCGAGGCTGGACGCGTTGTGACCCGCGAGCACCTGGTGGATGAAGTGCTCAGCCGCAAATTTTCTCCCTTCGACCGCAGCATTGACATGCATGTCAGCAAAGTGCGCAAGAAGCTTGGCGATTCCGATAATGCCAGCGATCATATTAAGACCGTGCGCGGAGTGGGTTACATCTTTGCCCATTCGCGAGACCATGCGAAAAGTACGCCAGCCAAGGCTGAGGAAGCATGAGAAGCTTGTTCCTCAAGATATTTCTTTCCTACTGGATTGCGCTGGCTCTGTGCCTGGTCTTAGCTATTATCGTTACTCTCGCCATGCGCCCGTCGCGCGAGATTTCCAATCTGCAGGGGCAGGAACCGAAGTTTCTTAACGAAGCTCTCCAAGCTTATCAATCGGGCGGCGAGGAGGGTGCTCGAAAATATTTCAGAACTGTCCGCGATAGTCAGCACCTCCGGCTTTTCATCTTCGACGACCAGGGCCGCGAACTGTTAGGCCGCAGCCAGCCTGACTGGATCGATCGGGCCAGGCGCGGCCGGATGCACACCGCCGACACCTTCCTGGGACGTTTCGGACCCGGTCAGGTCCTACGGCAAACTCTCACCGCCGATAACGGCCGCAACTACATGCTGATTATCGATTTGCCTCCCGAAGAACATCCTTTGTTCGGGCGCGTCCATGCCATCATTATTCTGATCGCAATTATTTCCTCCGGGTTGGTGTGTTACATCCTGGCACGATATTTAACGTCACCCATCGTCCAGCTCCGTGGCGCGACGCAGAAACTGGCTTCCGGCGATTTAACAGCTCGCGCCGGTACGCCCGGGTCCCGGCGGCATGATGAAATGGCTGAACTGATGCGTGACTTTGACCGCATGGCCGAACGTCTGGAAAGTCTGGTAAACGCACAAAGTCGCCTGCTGACTGATATTTCGCATGAACTGCGATCTCCGCTGGCGCGGTTAAACGTCGCACTGGAACTGGCTCGCCAGCGCAGTGGGACAGAAGCCACCAGCGCCCTCGATCGCATCGATCGCGAATCCAACCGCCTCAACGAACTGATCCAGAAATTGCTGACAATCGCGCGGCTTGAGGCCGGTGACGAATCGATAGAGAAAAGTCCGGTCCATCTCGATCAACTGATCCATGAAATCGCCCGGGATGCCGCCTTCGAAGCGCAAAGCCGCCATTGCACAGTGGACGCGATTGTGTTGGCTGACTGCGTGGTCATGGGAAGTCCTAGTTTGCTTCACAGTGCGATCGAGAACGTTGTGCGCAACGCGATCCGTTACACCGACGAAGGGACCAAGGTTGAGCTGCGGCTGGAACAGGATGAAAATTTCCCCACAGCTGAAACCGGGGTTGTAGACATAGGCCGCAAGAAAAAGGGACTGCATGACACGCAGCGCGGGAATGATGGCGCACGCAAAGCGGAAGCGGTGGTACGTGTGACCGACTCTGGCCCCGGCGTGCCCGAGGACGCCCTCGACAAACTTTTCCGTCCGTTCTACCGTATCGACGATGCCCGCGGCCGCCAGACCGGTGGCGTCGGACTGGGCCTGGCAATCACGGATCGCGCCGTGCGCCTCCACGGCGGCACGATCAGAATATCCAATCGCCCAGAGGGTGGCCTGATGGTTGAAATCCGTCTGCCTCTCTCGACCGCGGAGCCAGCCAAGGCTGCTGATCCGCGAATCGTGACCATCCTTTCCCGCGAGCTTTAAGCTGACTCTCGCAGTTACGGCGTAACCTCGAATACGACGCCCGCTCTCTGCATGCCGCCGCCATCGGTTGTGCCATACAGATGACCCGCTCCGTCAGAAACCACTCCTCCATGAGGATCTGCGCCGTCGTGGCCAGTTCCGAACGTGTGGAGGGTTTTCTCCACCCAGACGCCCCCCGAGAGGCTCAACTCAAACACTGTGCCACCGGAGGCTCGGTACGCTGGCGTTGTTCCATAGAGACTGCCTTGAGAATCGAGTATCAAGCTGCAGTCGGGATTAACCCCGTTCTCCCCAAAGCTGTAGAGGATACTTTCACTCCATCCGCTGGAGCCAGGCGTCAGCTCGAACACTGCCCCTTCGGAATTTGTGCCTCCATTTGCTCCCGTCCCGTAGAGATTGCCGCTCTTGTCGAAAATCAGGCTGGCCGCCGGGTTCTGCGGGTCATTGGTTGCGCTAAAGTTGTACAGCACAGTTTCTGTCCAGCCGCCGTTAGCGGACGGTGACAATTCGAAGACAGTGCCACAGCTGTTGCCGAAATAATTAATGCAGGTCGCACTGCCTCCGTAATAGGTCGTACCGTAGAGATTTCCTGTGGCATCGAAAATGAGACCTCCGCGAGGAAAGGCGCCGTCGCTACCGCCGGTGAAACTGTATAGCACGGCTTCCGACCAATCACCGTTCGACACCGGAGACAATTCAAATACGGCGCCATTGCCGGAAGCTCCTCCGACGGCCGTCGTGCCGTATAGATTTCCCGCCGCGTCAAAGACAAGAGCTGCAACCGGATTGCACCCGTCGTTGCCGACAAAGTTATGAAGAACCGTCTCACGCAAATCGCCGTGCAGCGTTGGGGACAACTCAAAGACGACCCCGCACCCCGTTGTGCCCCCGCGGTCCGCTGTGCCGTAGAGATTGCCTTTCTTATCGAAAATCAAACTGCCGACCGGGTTGGAACCGTCTCTTCCCTTGAAGTTATAAATCAGGGTCTCTTTCCAGCCTCCGTGACCGTCGGGCACAAGCTGGAAGACTGCGCCATGACCGTAAACCCCGTCGAGGCTGACGGTGCCGTATATGCCACCGAACGAAGCCAAAGTCGGAGGTGCGGCTGGAGAGGCCCCGTCCCCACTCGCGAAACCGTCCAAGACACGCTCTCTCCATTGTCTATCGCTGTTCGGCGTGAGTTGGAAAACGATCGCGCCCCCATAATTGTTGCCCTCGGTGGTGCCGTACAAACTCCCTGCCGAATCGAATGCGAGCGTACCGATGGGCTGGTTTCCCTGCGAATTATTCTTAAATCTATGAAGCACGCTCTCTGTCCACTGGCCCGACGACCCCGGTCTCAATTCGAATACGGTGCCACAACCAGAGACAGAATCACCGGCTTGGGAACACTTCCCTTCGCCGCCGTACTGCGTTGCTCCATAAAGATCGCCCACGTCATCGACCACTACACCGCCCCAAGGGGAGATACCGTCAGTTCCACCCGCAAAGCTGTGGATCACTTTTTCGGCCCAAGCGCCCGCGCGGGGCATTAGTTCAAATACCGTGCCACAGCCGATCGGCGGCGAGCAACTCGAACTATCCCCTCCTTCCGTGGTGGCGCCGTAGAGATTGCCATCTTTATCGAAGATTAGATTGCCAGTAGGAGTGGCGCCGTCGCCCCTGCCGTTGAACGCATGAAGGATTTTTTCCATCCAGCCACCGTGTTCTTCGCGAGTTAGTTGGAAAACGACGCCTTCTGAAGGATCGGGACCATCCCACGCAGTCGCGCCGTAGAGGTCGCCATTTTTTCCTAGAATCACAGAATTCGGGTATGCACCATCGGCACATCCAGACAGAATGCAGAAGGAATAGAGCACCTCCTCAGTCCAATGCCCGGTCGGGTGCGTGAGCTCAAAAACAACTCCGGCGGATTTTGTTCCACCGTAAACGGTCGTGCCATAGATGTTTCCGTCAGCATCCAAAACTACCGAGGAGTTCGGAGAATATCCGTCGTTGCCCCCAGTAAAACTGTACAGAACCTTTTCCTTCCACTGCCCGCGATCACGTGACAGCTCAAAAACAGTACCGTATCCAAAATCGCCGCCACCCTCAGTCGTGCCATAGAGCATGCCGTCACTTCCGAAGGTCAGACCAGCAATTGGGAAAAATGCATCGGGCCCGCCCGCAAAGTTGTAAAGAATTTCCCGCTTCCAACTACCATCCGCGGCAGGAGTCAATTCGAATACCGTGCCGTTGTCGAATGCGCCGCCCTCCGCAGTAGTGCCGTAAAGGTTCCCGCTTGAATCGGAAATTAAACCTGGACTGGGAATATGTCCGTCCCGAAAGGCGCGAAAACCATACAACACGCTCTCGGTTGCCGACCATAAACTGGTGGCGGACATTAGAATCGCAATAGCGATTCCCAACATTGAGATTCGCGGGGCGAAAGTCTTGGTAGGCATAGGTACTCCTCTATCGGCGGGAGTTTCGCGGCAATAAAATCGCAGCAAGTCTATACCTTCTCGGCCCCCGACAACAGTGTGAAAGAGTTTTCACTTCGAGTGCCACCGCCTCGCAGCGAGGAAACCCTTTACCAATGTAGACCGACCCGTGATCGCCCACTTGGCGGCTTAAACTCAGTTTTCGTCCCGGAATCAGCCATCTCACCTACCCCGGAATGGCATCTGAAGTGCTGCGGTTGAGTATGTAGTTGCGGGCAAATAGCCGGGGAGCCCGGAAACCCTTATCGTTCTGCGAAGTTGAGTATGAGGCGACTTTCAGCGATTGAAATAATTTCCTTTTTGGTGTTGATTACTTGCGCCGCGGGCTGCCAGAGCATACCGGATGCGCCATCGGCACACCTGCAAATACCCGCAAATAGACTGCAAGCGCCGGTTATTGAAGGGCTATCCCAAGCAGATATACCCGCGACTTCCCTGAGCGAACCGGAGTCGAAATTCCTCATTTTTTCGGGGCCGCCAAGCTCGGCAGCTTTGTATGGACCCGTGGCAAGTCAGAAAGATTCCAGCATTTTCGACAAGTATCTCTCGCGGTCATTGCAAGCGCGGCAGCAGCATTACCGGTCTTCGACGGGCGGCAGCTTTATAAGCCGCGCGACCTCCGCGGCTTTGCACACTTTCATTACGCGGGACGACTCCGGAAAGGGAAAACTCAGCGCCTCCTATCTTCTGGGAACGCTTACCACGGTTGCGGTCGATAACGCGTACCGTCCTTACTGGGTCAGGTCGTCCGCCTCCTCGACCTTCAACAATTTCGGTTCGACGATTGGCAGCGATGCCGGTATGAATGTTCTTCACGAATTTGCCCCGGGCATCCGACAACTGTTAATGAGTCACGCGCCGGGATTCGTCTCTCGTATTCAAGAGCGCATCAGCCACGATCAGAGCTCTCAAGGAGCCACCTTTACTCAATCCAGATAGTTTCCAGTCGCGCCCACTCCTAACAAGCAACTTTTGACTTTCTGGCGGTTTCAACTGCAGGTGGAGCTTTGCCTTATAATCCCTGATAACGCGAAACAATGTATCCTTGATCTCCAACTTGCTGGGCACGTTGCTGCCTTGTACTGCGAGATCTAAATCGACTGGGAGAAAGAATGGGGATGAAGTTTGCTCTCACGAAGTATGTGGTGCTTGCGGTTGCACTTTTCTGCCTGGCAGGTTGCACTTCAATCAACAATGCGGCGACAACCGGCGTCGCTTACCTTTATGTCACCGCGCAGGCGAATACGACGATCTCCGCATATAGCGTGACCCAGAGCAACGGAGCGCTCACCGCCAACGGAAACGCCGTTGGAACGGGTGCGGTTCCTTCCGCAATCGCTTTGACTCCGTCGGGGAATGCATTGTTCGTCGCCAACAGCGGTTCAAACAGCATTTCCAGCTACAGCGTAAATTCGGATGCCACGCTTACTCCGGTTAGTGGAACCACCGCGACTGGAACCACGCCAATGGGTCTGGCAATCGATTCGGGCGGTAAATTCTTGTTCGTAGCTAATCAGGGCTCCAGCAGCATTTCAGTGTTCTCGATTAATGGCACCGGGCTTACGCCGGTGCCGGGCTCGCCCTTTACCACGATTCCTGTCGGTTACGTTTTCGCGAATGGAACGCTGCCGACCGCCGTTGCGGTTAGCAACTCGGGAAAGTTCTTGTATGTGGCGAACCAGCTTACTAACTTCGTTTCAGCTTTTGCGATCAATGGCACTTCAGGGGCTCTAACCGCATTGGCTGTGCCCTTCTACCAGGACGCGCAGACCTCGCCTTCCGGACTCGCCGTCACCCCGAATGGAGCTTTTCTTTATGTTGCCAATGCGGGAGCGAATTCCAATAACGTTTCTGCCTGGGCGATCTGCGACAACGTTGTCACCAGTTGCGCCAATCCCAATACTCCGGATGGCACGCTTAGTCCGGTTACGGGATCGCCGTTTCCGGCTGGGCTGGGACCGATCGCGATCGCGTTTGATCCGGGTTTCAACTTTGCCTATGTAGTCGATCAACGGTCAAGCACGATTTCGCAATACTCATACGGCCCCGGAAGCGGAGTGCTGACGCCGTTGTCTCCCGCCACCATTTCGACTGGCTTAAATCCGGTATCCATTGCGATTCTGCCCGGCGTGGTGCGGGCCGATGTGGGGAATACGCTTTTCAACACGACGGATTATGTCTACGCGGCGAATATCGGAGCAGGCACGATCTCGATTTTTTCCCTCACTACGAGTAGCGGTCTTCTGAATGTAGTCGGCCAGCCCATTGTTATTTTCGGGCAGACCTCTGGGGTTGCAGGTAAGTTTTAGTTTTGCGGTGGTCCGAGGCTGGCGCTCGGTTCTAAGTTGGCACTTTCAGAATCAAGTACCCACCTAGCAATGCGAAAATCAAATCCGGCGACCACGCCGCCAAAACTGGCGGCAACTGGCTAATGTTCCCCATGGCCTCGAACAGTCCGGCGAGCGTCCAATAGACAAGCGCGATACCAACTGCGACCGCAATCCCGGTGATGGCGCCGCGCCTTCCCGAAGAAAGCGAGAATGGAATGGCGAGTACGGCCATAACTAACGTGATGATCGGGAAGGCGAACTTCTTTTCCAGTTGCACCCGCAGGCGCACCACGTCGAAGCCGCTTTGCTGCAAGTCGCGGATGTAGCGGCGCAGTTCCTGATAGTTCATTTCCGAAGACTGTTTTACTTCTTTCTTGAAGTATGTAGGCGGTTCGCTTACGACGGAGAACGTAGCGACGTCGAAGGTGCGATAGTTCTCTATTGCGGGGCCGCGGAAGTCCCGCACCCAACCTTGAGTGCAAACCCAACGCCGCAGGCTGTCTTCCCAATGGGCACGATCGGCGTAGATGCGTTTAGTCAGTTGGAAGGTCGCGGGATCGAACTGGAAAATTGCCAGCCGGCCGAATTGATCGCGATCGGAATCAAATAACTCGTAATAGTAGATGTCCGAGTGCTGTCCGAAAATCCACTTTCGGTCTGGATTCAAATAGGTTTGCGCAGGTTTTCCTTTGATCATGTTGCGCAAAGCGTCCTGGCGTTTGTTAGCGTGCGGTAAATAAAATTGGTCGGCGAAGAACAGGCCCACCGCAAGCATGGCCGCGACCACTACGAGAGGCGTGACGATACGGTAAATGCTGATGCCGGTGGTCTTGATCGCGGTAATTTCGTTCGAGCGCTGCATCACACCCAAAGTGATAAGAACGGCCAGCAGAATACTTAAAGGCGTGATGTTGTAAATGAAATACGGCGAAACGTTCAGCAGATATTCTCCTACAACCAGCGGGGAAATCTGATTGCGGAGAATGTCCCCCAGCAACTCGAACAGAGTGAACACGAGCAGTAGCATCAGGAAAGCGGCCACGACCATAGCCAGGTTCATGCCAAAGTCGCGGAGCACATAATCGTCGAGGATCATGGGGAAGCGCGCGCTGAATACGCGGCGCCGGCTGGCTGCACGCTCGAAGGCATCTTCGGCCCGGCGAAATGGTAAGCGGGCTGCTTCCTGCATTCCCGCGCCCAGCGGATGCAATAATCTTCGCAGTGAGGCGATTTCAAACGGCCGCCGCTCAGCGCGCCAAAGCAGAAACGCGCCTCCGAGAAAGAACACAATGTCCGCCAGCCAAACTCCAAAGCCCGGAGATAACTTGCCCTGCCGCGCCAGCGAAACCCCGACTAACGACGCGGAGTAATAGGCGAACACCAAAAGAATAGTCAACACGAATCCTGTCGACTTGCCGCCTTTCTTCGACGATAGGCCAAGGGGAATTCCGACCAGCGCCAATACCAGGCACGCTGTGGGCAAGGCGAAGCGGCGATGAAACTCGATCAGATCCCAGCGCGCCAGGGCCGGATCTTTCTGACGGCTGGCCTGCCGCCACAGCTCCCAGGTTGCCATTTGCGAAACGGGCGTCGGCTCTTGCTCTTTTGTACTGTCAGCCTGAGGCACGGGGATGGGAATGTCGGTTTGCTCGAAAGTAGAAATCTGGTAGTGATCGCTGACCTTCGGATCGATCTCGTGAGTTTCACCGTCGGTCAGGTGCAGATGCAAAGTCTCCGGGCCTTCGCTGACCAGAATGCCCTGTTGCGCCAGGGTAATTCGCGGCGAGGACGGGGTGCTGGTATCGGCAATGAAAACCCCCTTCCAGATGGCCGCGCCTTGGGCTGCTTTCACATTCTGTACATAGAGCACTAGCCCGGGAAAGCCTTCGTAGAAAACCCGTGGCTGCACTTCGAACGATGCCTGCGAAGATTTCAACCGGTCCTGCAAGTGGACCATCGCGGCCTGCGATTGCGGCGCAACGTACAGTCCGTTGAAAAGCGCCAGAATCCACGCTGCCACGGCGAAAATGGAAACGATGCGCAGAAAACTCCAAATCCCAATGCCGCTGGCGCGCATGGCTGTAATTTCACTGTCGGCAGCGAGGCGGCTCAGGCCAATCAAGATCCCGACCAGCACACCCGCGGGAATACTGATGGTAAGCGTGACCGGAATAATGAAGAAGAAGACTTGGGCCACGCTGGGTAGGGGAGCGCTATTGCGGACTATCAGTTCGAGAATCTGCCCCAGATCGCGAGTAAATAAGACGAAGGTGAACACAGCCACGCCGATCAAGGCATGTGCCGTGACTTCACGCAGGATGTAGCGGGTGAGGATCCGCATGGCCAGCAGCTAAATCGAGTCTAGCACGCGTGAGAGGCGCGGGGCGCGCGGTGGTGAGAACTTGATTGGGGTGCCCCGCTCCTTGCGTCTTTTGCAAGGGAGCTGGAGGATCGGACTGATGGTGGCTGCGGAACCGGCTTCGAGTTAACGATTGTGCATCATGCGGATGACACAAGGAAACCCATATCTGATTGATCCAGGCACGTTCCCTTGCGAAAAAACCGCAAGGAGCGAGGGGCCGGCACTAGTCTGCACACCGCACGATGGCTAGGGATTCGCTTGTCCACCGGAGCCTTTTACTTTTATCGGTTTTGATTTGGAGCCTGCGTATCCGGCATCGCCGCTGTATTTGGCTATGATTTCCTCGACGTCTTTGGTGGTCCCAGGGACCGCAACATCCGTCAGCTTTGCTTTTGCTGCGGCCACGTTGAGCAGCACACTGATGGAAGCGTGAAGGTCGCTGCTGATCAAGTCTGGAGCGCCATCTCCGTTTAGATCGGCGATTGTTCGACGGGCAAGCCGCCAATCGAGTCAGTTTTCGGCGTCTGAAAAGTACCATCGCCATTGCCAAGAAAGAGAGCAATGGTCCCGTCCTGGCTCATGGCGAGCAGATCAAGAATCCCGTCGTTGTTGAAGTCTCCGGTGACGATTCCGCTGGTGAAATATCCAGTCGGATAAGAGACGGGCAATTGGAACTCGCCATTCGCCTTGCCTAGGAAGACCGCTACGGTACTCGGACCGAACACAGCGTTCGCCGTGGCAACATCCGGAAAACCGTCGCCATTGAAGTCGGCAACAACCGACTGCGTAGGTGCACCCGATGCACTTGTCACGAGTGCCTTGCCAAAGCTGTGGGACGCCGTCTTTGAATCAAGCGGCGCTGTGCCCAGGTCCATGTTCGCAGTAATGTCAGTGAAGTCCACCTTGTTTTTCGGCGCGATCAATCCGAAACCGCTCACCGTAGCCGTGAAATCGTAGTTCTTGGGGTGTTGGGCATTTGCTTTGGCCGTCAGTACGGTCGTGCTGCCTGTCCTGCCAGTTACGTTCAGAGCCACGGATTTGGACCGCACTACTTTCGGTGAGCCTGCGGTTCCGCCATAGAGCGCAGTCAGAGAGTGGACGCCCGGTGACATGATTAAGGTCAATCTTGCGGTGCCGGTCTTGTATCCCTTGGCCGGATTCTTGCCCACCACTTGCGCGCTGCCCAGGGGCAACTTGCTGTCGAAGAAAGTGACGGTGCCTCCCGTGGCCGCTTTATTGTTGGTCGTAACGTCAGCAGTGAGCGTGATTTTCTCCTTCACCTTGGCTGGATTGGGAGTAACAGAGAATGTGATGGCATTGGTCGAGGCGGGAACTGACGAAATTGAAGATTCCTCGGCAGGAAGCAGGGTGCAAAACAGGAACAAGCCAGTGATGAGGACCGCAGGCAACTTGAGCCAATGGGAGAATACGTTGAGCTTCATCTGCTACCTCGGAAAGCGAATCTGAAACGGAAAGATTGCTAAGGACTGCAAACCCTTGAACGGCCCGTTGGATACGCCTCTCGGTCCGACAGCGAGTGTAAAGGGACGGTAGGCGTCCTGTCTACCGTGTGCTCGACAATCTCTTTAAACCGGGTCACGTATACGTTCAGGCGAAGCGTTGCTGCCCCGACGTGGGCTGGCAGTCAACGTGCTAACGATTGGGCAAAGTGGTTTTGTCCTAGACCCCTCTTAGGCGAAGCGAGAAGGGCAGTTCTCCCCTATGAAGGCTCTTACCGTGATGTGCGTGGACGACGACGCGGCAATCCGAGAATTGTACGGAGCCCTGCTCGGTCAAAACGGGTACGAAGTCATTGCCGCCAACAGCGGCCGCCACGCACTTCACGTGTTTGAGTCTAAAGAGAAAGAAATTGACGCCGTCATTCTCGACTACGAGATGCCTGGAATGAATGGTTTGGAGCTGGCTACGTGGCTTAAGCAACGGCATCCAAAGCTGCCGGTGATTATGATTTCGGGATCGCATCCGGAGCTGCAACAGATGGCTCCGTTCGTCGATGCCGCAATGGGAAAAGGAGTTCCATTACGGCACATTTTGGACCGGTTGCAAGTTCTACTCGCGACTTAACGCCTGCGCTCCCCGTCATCTTCGGTGACAATTTGTTCCTTCAAAAACGGGACTTAATGTGCCGAATGCCCGGCAATGTGCCGATTAACCGGCTTTCAGGAACAATGCCGCCAGTGGCGGCAAGGTTAGTTTAACGGAGTACGGACGTCCGTGGACCGGTTGTTTTTCCGCTTCAACACCTCCCGCATTCCCCACACCGCTACCCCCGTACTCCTTGGCGTCGCTGTTCAGGAGTTCTCGCCAGTAGCCTCCGGTGGGCACTCCGAGGCGATAGTCAATGCGAGGGATCGGTGTAAAGTTACAGGCGACCACCACAACATCCTTAGGCGAGCTTCCCTTACGCAGCAGTGAAATCGTACTGGCAGCGCTGTCATTGCAGTCGATCCACTCGAATCCTTTCGGGTCGGTGTCGAATTCGTGAAGCGCGGGCTCTTGCCGATAAAGCCGATTTAACTGCTCTACCCAGTTTTGCAATCCGTAGTGCACGGGATACCGCAATACATCCCATTCCAGGCTGCTGTCATGCGTCCACTCCCGAACTTGTCCAAACTCATCGCCCATGAACAGGAGTTTCTTGCCCGCCTGGGCGAACATGTAACCGAACAGCAATCGCAGGTTAGCGAACCTTTGCCATTCGTCTCCCGGCATTTTGCCGATAAGCGAACCTTTGCCGTGGACGACCTCATCGTGCGACAGCGGCAACACGAAATTCTCAGTGAAGCCGTAGAGTGACCGAAAAGTGAGCAGGTTGTGATGGAATTTTCGGTGGATGGGGTCGTGCGCGAAATATTGCAGAGTGTCGTGCATCCAGCCCATATCCCATTTCAGACCGAAGCCCAACCCTCCGAGATAAATGGGCTTCGACACCATGGGCCATGCCGTAGATTCTTCGGCATAAGTCTGAACGCCCGGATATTCCTTGTAAGTCTCCATATTGAACTGGCGAAGGAATTCGATGGCTTCCAGATTCTCGCGCCCGCCATATTTGTTGGGAAGCCATTCGCCGGGGTTGCGCGAATAATCGAGGTACAGCATGGACGCGACTGCATCCACCCGCAAGCCATCCGCGTGATACTTATCCAGCCAGAACATTGCGCTTGAAAGCAGGAAACTGCGGACCTCGTCGCGGCCGTAATTGAAGATGAGCGTCTTCCAATCAGGATGGAAACCCTGGCGGGAATCGGAGTGCTCGAACAAGTGAGTGCCGTCGAAGTAGGCGAGACCGTGCTCGTCGGCAGGGAAGTGCGACGGCACCCAGTCGAGAATTACGCCAATGCCGCGCTGATGAAGGTAGTCGACCAGATACATGAAATCCTGCGGCGTGCCATAACGCGCTGTCGGAGCGAAATAACCGGTGGTCTGATATCCCCAGGATCCATAAAACGGGTGCTCCATGATCGGCAGCAGTTCGACGTGCGTGAACTGCATACGTGAAACGTAGTCCGCAAGCCGAGGCGCAGCTTCGCGATAAGTGAGCGGGCGGCCATGTTCCTCGGGAACCCGCATCCATGAGCCGAGATGAACCTCGTAAATCGAAAGTGGAGCGTGCAGAGAATTTCGGCCTTCGCGATACTGCATCCATTCATGATCAGACCACTGGTAGTCGAGATCCCAAACCACCGAAGCGGTGCGTGGCGGCTTTTCGTGGAAGAATCCGAATGGATCCGCCTTGTCGACCAGGTGTCCGTGATGCCGCGAAACGATGTGATACTTGTACAAAGAACCTTTGGTGATGCCGGGGATGAATTCTTCCCAGATACCGGAATTTTCACGCGGCCGCAGTGGATGCGAATCTTTGTTCCAATTGTTGAAGCTTCCGATCACAGTCACGGACCGCGCATTCGGCGCCCACACGCTGAAAGTCGCGCCAGCTTCGCCGTTCACTGAAGTCAAGTGCGAGCCAAGCTTTTGGTAAGCGCGGTAGTCGCGCCCTTGGTTGAAAAGATAAAGGTCTTGTTCGGTTAAAAGTGCCATGTCAGCGCGGCCTCGAGATCGTCCTCAAGATGGAGAATGGGAATCTCGCCGGTTTAACCGGGCGAGGATGCCCGACCTCCATGAACAATCTTTTAGTGTACCGGAATGAAACCGTCGGGCGGCAAGGCTTTTGCTGATCCATGCGAACGCGATACGTCATGCTAAACTTTCAGCACGGCTCTTTATTCCTAACTTCATTTTTGGCTGGGCCGACACTTTAAATGCCAGCTCTGCGCGTCATTATTCTTTGGCACCAGCATCAGCCTTTTTATAAAGATCTGGTTACGGGTGAGTACCGTCTTCCCTGGGTTCGCCTGCATGCTTTGAAAGATTACTACGGCATGGTGAAACTGCTGGATGAGTTTCCCAATGTTCACCAGACTTTCAACCTCGTCCCATCACTGATCACGCAAATTCAGGATTACGTCGACGGAACCGCGCATGATCCGTTCTTGAAAGTTGCGGCCAGGCCTGCAAAAGATCTCACCACGACGGAACGACGCTTCGCGCTGCAATACCTTTTTCAGGCGAATCCAGTACACATGATCGGGCGGTATCCGCGTTATCAGGCGCTATGGGAGCGCTTTCGAGGCGCAGGCGATTCTCCGGAGAGGGCCGATAAATATTTTCAGGCACAGGATTTTACTGATCTGCAAGTGCTCTCGCAGATTGCATGGTTTGATGAGTTCTTTCGGGAAGATCCTGAGATCGCGGCGCTGATTAAGAAAGGTCATGGATATTCGCTGGAGGACCAGGCATTCGTCATTGCCCGACAGTGTGAACTGGTAGGCCAGGTAATTCCTGCGCACGCCGCCGCGGCACAGCAGGGGAGAATCGAGATATCAACTTCGCCTTTTTATCATCCAATACTGCCTCTCGTTTGCGACACGAATATGGGTGCGGCTTCTGCGCCAGGGCTGCCCTTGCCCCAGAACCGTTTTCGCCACCCGGAGGATGCGCGGGAACAGTTGCGGCGTGGGCTCGATCTTCATCAACAAGTCTTCGGCGTGCGGCCAGTTGGAGTTTGGCCTTCTGAGGGGAGCGTGTCAGAGGAGGTTTTGACCATTGCGCAGGATCTGGGCGTGAAGTGGATGGCCACGGATGAAGGCGTTCTGGGACGAAGCTTAGGTTTCAACTTCGCACGCGATTGCGATGGGCGGTTGTCGGCGGCGGGCGCCGAGAAGCTTTATACCATCCATCGATTCGAAAACGGATCGACTCAGATGCACATGGTTTTCCGCGATCACACTATTTCGGATTTGGTGGGATTCGTTTACTCAGGAATGCCCGCGCAGGACGCTGCCAATCATCTCATTCACAATATTTGGCAAGCGGCGCGACCGGTGCTAGATTTGGGTCGCGATGCGGTTGTGTCCATTATTCTCGATGGCGAGAATGCATGGGAATACTATCCTCGGGCAGGGCGCGAATTTCTGCGGCGCTTTTATGACAAACTGCAGAATGAGCGGGGAATCGAGGCGGTCACGGTGTCCGGGGCAATCGCTCGTCACCGCGATTTTGGCGAACTCACTTCTCTGGTACCCGGCTCATGGATCAATGCCAACTTCAACGTGTGGATTGGCGCGCCTGAGGATAACCGCTCTTGGGATTATCTCTATCAAGCCCGACAATTTTATGCCGAGACATCGGGCCGGGCGAGCGACGCGCAACGCAAATTGGCTCTTGAAGAGTTGTTCATTGCCGAGGGAAGTGATTGGAACTGGTGGTACGGCCCCGAACATCACTCGGCTAATGACCGTGAATTCGACGAACTTTACCGCAAGCATCTTTCGAACGTTTATCAGGCGCTAGGCGCAACACCGCCCGATTATCTCGCCCAGCCCATCAGCGGAGTGGAAACGCGGCCACAATACACGCCGCAGACTTCTTATATACATCCTCGAATTACTGGCGATATGGTCCGCTATTTCGAGTGGATGGGTGCGGCGGTGCACACCGCCGACCATCGCGCCGGCGCCATGCACGGCAAACAATTTCTGGTTGCTTGCGTTCATACTGGAATCGATGAAGATTTCGTTTATGGCCGTATGGATTTTGTGGGCAAGCCTCCCGACGTGGATTTTGCTTTGGTGGTCAATCTTGAATCTCGGGCTCCGGACGAGCAGCGTCCACGGCGCGCGTTGCGGTTAGATGTGCGCGCGCAGGCAGGGAGTCCAGTCTCATGGCAGGTCAGTTCTCCGGAGGAGCAAACGGCTATTGCTTCATCAGAGAAGCCGGGCGATGAAGTTAAAGTAGCTTTGCTGCGAAATTTCGAATTCAAAATTCCGCTGGCATGGTTATTGGCGAAGCCAACGGCCTCAGTTGCGTTTGGAACTGGCGGAAAAGCAACAACTCCGGTGGCGACCTTGCTGCGCCTGCGCTTCAGCGTGTGGCAAAACCGTCTGCCAGTCGATGCTTTGCCTCTTGAGGGCTGGATTGAGTTACGTCTTTTGAGCGAAGAAGATTTGATGGCGTTAGCTTTTTAGCCACACATAAAAAAGCCGGAAACGAAGGCTTCCGGCCAGGCAAAACAGATAACTGATTTCTACTGTCCAGTGGCTGCAGCAGTCATCTCCAGCGGACGGCTCAATTCCATCACCAGTTCTGTACCGGCAGGCAGCATCGCTGAGTTCTTCTTGCCCATCCAATGAGCGACGGTCGCGGTAGCACCGACTGCTCCGCCAATCAGCATGCCTTTGGCTCCGCCGATCAGGCCGCCCACCAGCATTCCTCCGCCGGTGCCTATGCCAATCTCGGTCATATCTTTGCCGTCGTGCCCCTTACCTTTGAATTGGCCTTCATCGTTGACGTCAGTTCCATTACGCACGCTGGTGTCAACCAACGTGGCATTCAGCATGAAATGCTGGCCTTCAGGCAAGACTACAGTTTCAGGAAAGATGGCAATCGTTGGTTTTCCGGCAATCCGCCGCGGTTCGCGTGTTTTGGTGACGCGCCCCTGTACAGTTGCGCCGATGGGAATCACCGCTTTTCCATTAAGCATGACCGCTTCCGTTACCCGAGCGGAAAAAGGATCCCCACTCTTGTTAGAGAAGGTTGTCAAAGCATTTTCCAGTTTTACTTTGATCGATGTGCCCGCAGGCAATGCGATATTGTTTTGCGCTACCGCAGACACTGCGAATAACACTACGCTGAGCCATACAAGTTTCTTCATTTCGCCTCCCCGGTTGTAGATTCGGTGAACTTGAGCTTCCTCGCGATTGAGCGCGGTCAGCCCACAGTCGTCAATCGTCGGAGTGCTTCAAAAACCTTCTCCATCGGCGCCCGGTCAGTCTGATCGTCGCCGCGATAGATATAACGAACCGTGCCGCTGCTATCGATGACCAGCGTGGCGGGATGCGCGATGTTAATCGCATCCTTACCCAGTCGGTGATAAAGCCCGTACGCCTTGGTTACCGCTCGGTCTTCATCCAGTAAAAAAGGAAATGGCACGGGATGCTTTGACAAGAACTTTGCCGGTTTAAACATGCCCTCGCGTTTCTCCGCAGCGATAAATAGCAACTCTGCTTTGGCCTGTTCGAGTTCAGCTTTCATTGGCTCAAACTGGGCCATGCGTTTTACGCAGTTCGGTCACCAGGTTCCGCGCAGGAATTCGACAATCACCGGCCCGCGCTCTAGCAGAGCGGAAAGAGAGAATTTCTCTGGCTGATTTGCAGCTGCCAGAGAAAAATCCGGGGCGCGAGATCCGATTCCCAGAGTCTCAGTGCGATTCTCCATCTGAAAAATCGACTGTAAGTTATTGGCGAAGACAGGACAAGAGCGTATGCAGCAAACGAACCAGCAGAGGCACCAACGCCGCAAACAGGCGAGTACCGAAATGAGTAAGTGGAGTGAGCACGAAAACAAGAAACCTGGCTGGTTCTGTGAAGCCAGATGTTAAAATCACCGTGAATCTCCAAAAATTATGACTCTTGAATCAATGCCGGTCGCTTTGTTTTCCGATCTGAAGGCCAAGATTGAACAGAAACAGGCCCGTGTCGCCGTCATCGGCTTGGGCTATGTGGGTCTGCCTTTGGCGCTGCTTTATACCGAACAGAAATTTTCGGTTACCGGGTTCGATATTGATGCCCGAAAAGTCTCTATTCTGGATCAGGGAGGCTCGTACATTTTTCGTATTCCGGCCACAGATATTCAGGTGGCGAAGAAAGCTGGGTTCAGCGCCACTGCGGAATATGCCCGGCTAACGGAAATGGACGCAATCATCATATGCGTTCCCACCCCGCTGAACGAATATCACGAGCCGGACTTGAGTTTCATCACCGACACGGCGAAGTCGATCGCTCCCCATCTGCGGCCGGGGCATCTGGTGATACTCGAGAGCACGACTTATCCCGGCACGACAGAAGAGGTATTGATTCCGATTTTGGAGAAAGGTAACCGGCTTGGGCTGAAAGCATCCCGCGGAGAAGGTTCTAACGGTCAAGAGTTTTACGTTGCCTTCTCGCCGGAGCGTGAAGATCCCGGTAACCAGACAGTAGCCCGGCGCGACATCCCCAAAGTGGTCGGCGGACTTAATGCCAAAGCATCCGACTTGGCCGCTGCTTTGTACGGAGCCATCTTCGCCCGAGTGGTGCGGGTGTCTTCTCCGGCAGCGGCTGAGATGACGAAGCTTTTAGAAAACATCTACCGCTGCGTGAACATTGCCTTGGTGAATGAGTTGAAGCTGTTGTCGCTGCGCATGGGGCTCGATATCTGGGAGGTGATCGAAGCGGCTGCCACCAAGCCTTTCGGGTTTCAAGCTTTTTATCCTGGCCCTGGATTGGGAGGCCATTGCATTCCGGTAGATCCGTTTTATCTTTCGTGGAAGGCAAAAGAGTGGGATTTTCGCACGCGATTTATTGAGCTGGCGGGAGAGATCAATACCAACATGCCGTATCACGTGTTGGAGTCGGTGGGCAAAGCACTCAACCAGCACAAGAAAGCGCTGAATGGCTCGAAGATTCTGGTACTCGGACTGGCCTACAAGAAAGACATCGACGACTTGCGCGAGTCGCCGTCCCTGACAATCATCGAGTTGCTGCAAAAAGAGGGCGCTCAAGTCAGTTACAACGATCCCTATTTTCCGACCGTTGGCAAGGGACGGAAATACGATCTGCAGATGAAATGCGCGCCGCTGGAAAACCTCGGACAATATGACTGCACGCTGATAGTCACCGATCACTCCGATTACGACTATGCCCGCATCGTGCGCGAGTCACAGCTGGTGGTGGATACGCGTAACGCGACGAAAGGTATCAAGAGTCCTAAAGTAGTCCACTGCTGAAATTCTAATGTCGGCTCGCACAGTTGGAGAAAATATCGTAGATCGGCTTGGACGGGGACGAATCCGCTGAGACTTAGCTCAGGCTTTCTACAAGAAATCGCCTTGAGTCAACAGCGAATTACCAGCCGGAGGCGCTGCGAGATTAGATTGATTCCGGAGAGACACACCTCAGGAAGGGCCGTCGTACCGACTAATTTCAGCTGGAGTAGGAATGAAATCTATAAGATCGGGGTTACTGCCCGATGGAACTGGCCACCGATGAGAATACGTTGTTGGCGTTCGAACCGATCAACCGAATAGTTCCAACTACGATTACCAATACAACCGCCAGCATGACCGCATATTCCGCCACGTCCTGGCCTCGTTCATCCAACCACAGTTGCTGCAACAATCTTGCCACGGAGCTCCTCCTTGAATCCTAGCTATGCGGGCGAGAGCAGTTGCCAGGTGGACATCAGCAGAAGTGCCCTGATATCACTTCTCCTCTAAATGCTAGTTTTGTGGTGACCTATGGACAATGGCTCGGAGGTGTGTGTCTATGGCACAAAAGTGCCATATCAAGCAATGGGCTTCAGGGGCAGCGATTGATTGACCGCAAAGAGCGCCAATTCGAGACGGGTGGAAACCCCAAGTTTGTCGAATATATTGCTGAGGTGGTGCTTCACCGTATCTTCGCTGATCTTGAAATATTCCGCGGTTTCTTTATTGGAGTAGCCTGCGACTACCGCCGAAACAATCTCCAATTCACGCGGCGTAAGCCCGAATTTTTTTTGTCGAGCTTCTTCGCCCGAAGACTGGACCAAAGTTCGCAGGTACTGCACCAGGTTGGAAACACTTTCGCGTCCCACCCAATATTCCCCCGCCATGACGGTGTGAATGGCTTTTAGCAGAAGCTGGGTAGCGGAATCCTTGAGGACGACTCCGCGAGCTCCGAGCTGCAGAGCTTCGACAATCTGATTTTTCTCCGCAGCCGCAGTCAGCAGTATTACGCGAACCGCACTCTGGTTCGAAGCCGAGCTCATCTCGCGTAGCGCTTCCAGGCCGGGATGGCGAGGCATGGCGAGGTCGAGAAGCAGAATGTCAGGCTTCAGCTGCCTGGCCATTTTGACCGCCTCGGCGCCGTCACACGCTTCCCCAATCACCTTGAGGTCAGGTTCGGTTTCCAAAAGCCGACGCAATCCATCACGAAAAATAGGATGGTCGTCAGCAATCACGATGCGAGTCGACTGCGATCGTCGATTATCCATAAGCGGCTTCCCGCCGTTGCGGGACAGTGATTTCTAAACGTGAACCGGAGCCCGGAGTTGATTCTACCGTGAGTTCGCCTTCAATCAAACGCACACGTTCCTTAATGATCACAGGACCTTTTCCCAGAATGTCGAGTTCGTCCTGCGCGAGGCGACCTGCGAAAGGAAAGCCGCAACCATCATCTTCAATCAGGACGTGCCATGCGCCATTGCGCGACCCAAGCCGCACCAGAACTTGATGCGCGCGACTGTGCTTGCGCACGTTGACCAGCGCTTCCTGCACAATGCGCGCCAATTCCCGGCAAACCGGCTGCGGCATATTCAGTTCGTTCAAGTCAGAAAGAAAGCGGGCAGAAATTCCGGTTTCTCGTTGGAATCTTTCCACCGTGTCAGATAGTAGTCCCAAGAGTCTCTTGGAATCTACATCCAGAGTTTTCATCTGCTGCATCAGTTCCCGCAATTTGAGTACTTCCTCGCGCAGCAGGCCCTGGATTCTGCCCAACTCCTCAGTCACCAAGCCAGGCTTACCGGGCGATTGCCGCCGCAGCACATCCACTTGCATCTCGACGGCGATGAGCGACTGGACAGCCCCGTCGTGCAACTCGCGGGCAAAACGGGCCCGTTCCACTGCCCCGGCCCGCAGCCGCAACCGGCGTAAGAGGAGAACGTTGTAGACGGCCGGTCCAACCTGGCGAACCAATTCTTCGAGGAAACGAAGTTCCTCTTCGATCTCGCCGGTTAAGGATGGGTCAAGCAGAATGATTCGTCCAGACCATTCGCGCCCAAACAGAAACGACACCGTCATCAAACTTTGAAAATCATATTTCTTGGTGAGTGGACTGAGCGAGTCAGGGGTAAGATCACGTACCCTCGCGCCGTCGCGGTCTAAGCCCACCATGGAAAATTCCGCGTCGCGCCGGTTGCTTCGCCGCGCATAACAAGTTACGGCAGGGGATTCAAACATGTAGGTTTCTTTGTCTATGCCGGAAGGTTCGAGCCAGCGAAATGAGGCATCGCCACTGCCCTGCCTTAGTTCGCCGACAAATACGCGGTAATTGCTGGTTTCCTGAGAGGCGATAAGCAGTTGTTTCGCTCCATACATTGAGAGCAGTTCGGCGGATATTTCCTGAATAGTACCGCTAAGTCCCGCCTCGACTCTGGCCTTTCCGATAGTTCTGGCAATTACAGCTTTCTCGGCGCGAAGTTGTTTCTGCTGTTCCGCGAGGTATCCAAGTAGAAAACCCAACACCAGCAGATAGACTGAGCGCATGAAGAGACGCTTAGGCTCGAAGTCGGTGGTATTCACTTGCAAGACCGGCAAGTGCAATTTAAGACGCAAAAGCAAAGTATTGACCGTGCCGACAAAGTTCATGTGAAGTAAAGCAAAACTCTCTATCCACAGCAAAAGCACAGCCGCGACCGCGGTTCCCACGGTCTCCCATAAGCCCCAGCGGTAAGCCGCGCTGGCAAGAACGAAGACGAAGAACAAGAAAAAGAGATTGCTCTGCCCGGTGGCAAAAAGTGAAATGAGACCCGGCCAGATTATGTCCGCGCTGTGGACCAACAGGCGAAAATTCGGGGTCGATTCCTGCCGTCTGCGGAGGAAGACGATGATAAACAAGCCTTGAATGATGTAGAAGGCCAACAAACCATAGGCCCACAGGGAAATGCGAATCTCCGTCGGATCCATCCAGATGGCGACCACGGAAGCGAGTGCCAGCGAAACCCGCGCGGTCGCCAGCCAACGCTCAGTACGGCGTATCTCACTCGAGCCCATGGGGGCACGAAGTCGCCAGAGGAATCGATCTCGTAGGTTTTGGAATGGCAATCGAATACGACCGGGTTCTGGGAATGGTGTCACGCGGATATTATTTGCAATATGGCCAGAGAGCAAGTGAAACTTCCTACACATTCAGCCAAGTGTAAGCGTCAAAATACGATAAAACGTCGATCGAAAGTATTGTATCGGCGCCCGATGGTTACTTGAGTAACTTTCCCTTACGGGTGTTGTGCTTAAGAATCGTAAGTGGATGAATATGTCCGAACGCTCGAAGTTATGGATCGTGGGCATCGCCGCCTTAGTGTGCGCACAGGCCCTGGCATCGCTTTTTCTCCGTCGCGGCTTCGCCCTGACTGCTTTGAGCGATGTTGTCCAATTGCTTCTCCTGCTTTCCGCGACTGTCTCGCTTCTACCCAGCCTGGCTGCCAGCCGCGGACGCATACAACTGTTCTGGGCGCTGATGATGCTGGGAATGGGGTTCTGGTTTTCCTACCAGGTGTTGTGGACCTACTTCGAAGTCCTGATGCGACGCGATGTTCCCAATCCGTTCGGCGGCGACGTAGTGATGTTTCTCCACATTGTGCCAATGACCGCAGCGTTGGCCCTGCAACCGCATTTGCAACCGGATAATCGTACCACCCGACTGGGAACGCTCGATTTCGCGTTGCTTCTGGTGTGGTGGTTATATCTTTATTTATTTGCCGTGATTCCATGGCAGTACGTACTTCCGCAGGAAGCTGCCTACAATCACAATCTCAATACCCTTTATCTCACCGAGAAGATGGTATTTCTGGCGGGCGTTGGAATGCTATGGCTTCGCAGCCGGGGTGCCTGGCGGATCATTTACGCAAATTGGTTTGCCGCCAGCCTTACCTACTCTTTCAGTTCCTACTTCGCGAACTGGGCCTTCGCGCGCAAAATGTATTATTCGGGCAGCTTATATGATTTGCCGCTGGCCATTTCCATGGCCTGGATTACGGTGCTGGGGATTTTCGCGGCAAGTTCCTCCGCCAAGCAACAGCCTGCCCGCGCTGTGGGTAGTTATGGCGTGTGGGTGGCGAGGCTGGGAATGGTCGCTATTTTTTCACTGCCTCTGTTCGCCGCTTGGTCATTATTCAATGGCGCAATGCCGCAATCGGTTCGTACTTTCCGCTTGGTGTTGACGCTAACAAGCATGCTGGTCATGGGCGGAATGGTCTTCTTTAAGCAGCATCTGCTGGACTGTGAACTTCTGCGTCTACTGAATGATTCGCAGGAATCATTTGGCAACCTCAAGCGAGTGCAGGCCCAGTTGGTGCAGTCGGAAAAACTGGCATCGCTAGGTCAGCTCGTGGGCGGCGCCGCTCATGAATTGAACAATCCGCTGACCGCAATGATGGGATATGCGGACTTACTGTCTGCGACAGAACTAGGCAGCGAGCAGCGCCTACTGATGCAAAAAATCGAGCAGCAAGTACGGCGGACTCGCACTCTGGTTTCCAGTCTGCTGAGTTTCGCAAAACAGGTTCCCGCTGAAAAGACCCTGGTCGACATCAATGCCCTGGTACAGACTGCGGTAAAGCTTTGCTTGCCGCAATCTTGCGCTCCGAACGTTCAGGTGCATACCAACTTCGCGAGGGAGTTACCGCATATTTTAGGTGACTCCAATCAACTCTTACAAGTCTGTCTCCACATCACGAATAATGCTCTCCACGCCTTAACGGATCAGGGAGGAACGCTAACCGTTGCGGCGCGTTTGGAGAACACTTCAGTCGTGGTCGAATTTTCCGATGATGGACCGGGCATGCAGCAGCCGGAGCGGGTTTTCGATCCCTTCTACACCACGCGGAAGGTAGGTCAGGGACCCGGATTAGGACTCAGCGTCTGCTACGGCATTATTCAGGAACATAACGGAAAGATCACCTGCCAGAATCGTCCCGAGGGGGGAGCCATATTCCGCATTGACCTACCCGCGGTCGTAGATATGGCGGAAACTCGCGGCTCATTTTCACGGCAGCCCTTGCTTTCTGAAGCGAAGGCAGCTGTGAGCCGTTGAGAGTTCGTGAGTAAATGTAGGCGCGGGTGTCCACGCCCATAAGCGTTAACTTAAACAGAACTCCTTCTGCATTGCCGACCACACGCCCAGTGATGAGTCAATTCCGGGGTGGTGGGCGATATGGCGGTGGTTTTGGATGATTTCTCCAGCGGGGATAAGCTATGGCACTCGCTTGGCTTCGAGTTCGCCGTCGGTCTGGGTGTAGAGAATTCCGGTCACTTTGCCGGATTTATCCCGAAGGAACCTTTCCACCCAACCGTCTTCCCGGTTGAAGAAGGTGTCGTACTTGCCGGGCAAGAGTTCGATGGTGTCCTTGCCCCAGGACTCGGAGAATTCGGAGAGTCTATCGCCTTTGCGAACCACGGAAATGTCGCCTTTGTCGCCGCTGTCGACCAGTCGGTAGTGGCCGACGTAATCGTCCAGGAGGTCGCTCGCGATCGCGGAGGGTTTCCGGTGCTTGTTGGGAATGTCAGTTTCCTGGAATGCCACCAACCGCCACTCGCCATTTTTGCATGTGAGTACACGCGTGGTTCTGGAGGTTGCACCCCAGCTGATCCCCGTCTTCTTGTCATAGTCGGTCCAATGCTTGGTTTGATTCACAATTGCGACGCCGCCGGTAAATACAACTCGAACATCTTCGGGCTGCTCATCGCTGTCGGTATGGATGTTGCCTTCGGGTTTCCTCAGTTCGGCAAGACACTCCTGCTTCCCCTTGCGCACACCGCCATCGTCGGTAGAGATAAAGCTATCGTCTGCCAGTTTGTCCCACGTAGCTACATCGCGATCGCGAACAGCCGCCCAAATCTGCTGGCTTACTTCGCGCACCGCCTGCTCCGTAGTGGGGCATGGAGTCGAAGCCTGATCCTGCTGGGGGAAAGCGTGAAGAGATGACAACAAGACGAATGCGATGGAGGATGGTCTGACGGTCATGAGGCCTCCATCGCAACAGCTTACTATGGCTAGGAGGCAGCCAGTTCCACGGTTCGCTTCAATTGGCCGCAGGCGGCGTAAATGTCGCGTCCCCGGGGACGGCGAATGAATGCGGGCACCCCTGCATCGATCAGTATTTGTTGAAACTGCGCCACCCGGTTCTCCGCGGGAGTTTGGAAGGAAATCCCTGGGCCGGGATTCAGCGCGATCAAGTTCACTTTTGCCCGCACTCCTCGAATCAGTTCGACCAGTTCGTGGGCGCTTTGCGGGGAATCATTCACTCCGTCGAGAAGAACATATTCGAAAGTCAGTTTTTCCCGGTTTCTAAGGGGGAAATCCCGCGCAGCAGCGATCAACTTTTCCAGATTCCATTTCCGATTGATCGGCATCAGCCGGCCGCGTGTTTCATCGTTGGATGCGTTCAGCGATATTGCCAACTTCGGCCGTACCGCTTCGGCGCCGAGATCGTATATTCGCGGTACTATTCCCGCAGTTGAAACGGTCATACGGGATTCAGGTATGCCGACGCCTTCCACCAGCAGATTGACTCCTCTAATGAAATTCTCGTAGTTCAGGAAAGGCTCGCCCATACCCATAAAAACAATGTTTACCCGGTTTTGCGGCGGAGAAACGCCTTGATCATTCAGAACCGCACACACCTGACCCACTATCTCGCCTGCCGTCAGATTGCGCTTTATCCCGAGCAGGGCGGTGAGGCAAAACTGGCAGTCCACAGCACAACCCACCTGGCTGGAGACGCAGATGGTAGCCCGCTCCCACGCTCTTTCAGCTTCATTGCCAGCTTCGCTGCCGTCGCCAGCTTCCCCGTCGTCGCCTTCCGGCATCCAGACCGTTTCCGCGCTCTCCCCATCCGCAAATCCGATGAGGTACCGCACCGTGCCATCGCGCGACACGAATTTCTTTTCGATCGACGGGATCCCCAGGGACAATCCTTCTTGAGTCAGACTCTTTCGAAACTCCTGCGGAAGCGTGGATACCTGTTCAGCGGATGCGACACGCTGGCGATAAAGCGCTTCGAACAACTGCTGCCCCCGATAGGAAGGCTGGCCCGCTTCCTCGACAAAATCTGTCAGTTCGCGAAGATTGAGGCCTAACAGAACCGTTTGTTTCCCTGGAGTCATTGATCAAGCCCGTCTGTTTTAGATTGTAGAGGAGATGCCAGCGCACAAGAGCAGCGATTGGCGTCCTTTAAGGTTGTTAACGTAAATTACTGATTATAAATGACTAACTATGATTTAGCACGGCTCGGCTAGGTATGTAACAATAGTAAAGGGTCCGCCCGGTCCTGAGGCGGTAGTTTAGGAAAAAATCTAATGGTTCAAGAAGTACGCAATATTCGGCGCGAAGTGTTGCCGAATGGTCTGACTGTCATTACGGAACAGATGCAGCATATTCGTTCTGCGTCCATCGGGGTGTGGATAAAGAGCGGATCGCGCGATGAAGACGCGCAATGGAATGGAATTTCCCATTTCGTTGAGCATATGGTTTTCAAAGGCACGAAGCACCGCTCCGCCGAGGACATAGCGCGCCAGGTTGACTCCATCGGCGGCAACATGGACGCTTTTACCGCCAAAGAGTGCATTTGTTTCAACGTTAAGATTCTGGATGAGCATCTGCCCATCGCCATGGATGTTCTCAGCGATCTGGTGCTGAACCCTACTTTCGATGCCCAGGACATCACCCGCGAACGCGGCGTGATCCTGGAAGAAATCAAGATGGACGAAGATAGTCCCGATTACCTGGTGCATGAGATTTTCACGCAAAATTTCTGGAAGGATCATGCGTTGGGCAAGCCCATCCTTGGCACCAAGGACAGCGTCAAGACATTCGAGCGGGATCCGGTGCTCACGTTCTACGATCAGCGGTTTACTCCCGCCAATCTGATCATTTGTGCTGCGGGAAACCTGGAGCATGAACCGTTCGTGCAACTGGTGGCGAAGCACTTTCAGCACATGAAACCCATGAAGAACGGGTTTCACAGCCCTCAGCCGAAAATTGTTCCTCGCATTGTTATGCGCAACAAGAAAGCTCTGGAGCAGGTGCAGATTTGCGTCGGCGTGCCTTCGCATCCCATTGCCCACGAGCGAAGGCATGCGTCGTACATTCTGAATACGCTGCTGGGCGGCGGAATGAGTTCGCGCCTGTTCCAGAACATCCGCGAGCGGCAGGGCCTTGCCTATGCCATTTACAGCGATCTGAATCCTTACCGCGATACCGGCTGCCTTTCGGTCTATGCCGGCACTTCGCGGGCTTCGGCGGGCAAGGTTGTGCAAAGCATCGTTTCTGAGTTCCGCAAGCTCAAGTCCGAGAATGTGCCTGAGGAAGAACTGCGCCGCTCTAAGGATCAACTGAAGGGAAGCCTGATGTTGTCGCTGGAATCCTCTACCGCCCGCATGTCCAGCCTGGCTCGGCAAGAGATGTACTTCGATCGTTTCTACAGCATGGACGAGCTGATCGAGAAAATCGAAAGCGTGACCGCTGAAGAAATCAGGCAGCTTGCCAATGAATTCTTTCTTACCGAGTCGATCGCGGTTACGGTTCTGGGCAATCTGAATGGCCTTAAGCTCAGCCGCGAACAACTGGTCTGCTAACTATCGACATCATAAACGCTCTGGCTTTGTGTACAGTTTCCGGGCATACTAGGCGGCAAATCCCTTTTACGGCAGGAGAGTTTGCGCTACGTCTATGCCGGAGCAGAATCACAGCACGGAAATCGGCGACCCCCTGCAGCCTCCGTCTTTCGAACAGCAGCAGCGCCGCCGGATGCTCATCGCGCTCGGCGTATTGGTGGTAGCGCTGATTTCCGTGCTCATCAAGGACCGCCAATATTGGTTCCCGCCGAGTCCGAACACTGAATCCGAAACTTCTGAGTCAGCTGCGCCCGCGGCCGTGACGTCCAAAACTATCCCCCAGACAAATTCGCCGAAAGCCACAGCCCGCGCGGCCACTCATGCGCGCTCTAAGTCAAAGCCACTGGCGAAAACCAAGCGTTCGGCTGCACCGCAGAGTGATGGATCGCCGGTTATTATCGCGTCCAATCGGGCCATGCTGCCCCCGCTGGAAGTTGAGGTCGTAGCCGGCAATCAGCATCGAGCGGTCAAACCGGGGGATAGTTCGGTGAAACTCGACATGCAACCGAGTGATCCGGGTGCGGACGAGCAAACTTCTGCTCCTACGCAAAGTCAGGATAATGGTCCGGTAGAAAACCATGCCGCCGCGCAGGTGCAAATGTCGCCGGGAAGCGCGCAAGTAGCCTCGCGAGTAAACCCCACTTATCCGCTGCTGGCGAAGCAGATGAAAGTTCAAGGAGCGGTCATTCTAGAAGCTCTGATCAGTCGGACGGGAAGCATTCAAGGCATACAGGTGCTCAGCGGACCAGCAATACTTTCCGAGGCCGCTCGTGAGGCAGTAAAGCAGTGGCACTTCAAACCGTACTATCAGGGCGGCCAGCCAGTCGAAACCCAGGCTCGCATCACGGTAAATTTCACCATTTCCACGTATTGATTGGAGTCTTGGTGAGGGTCATTCCGAGACCGTTCACCACAGAGACACAGAGTCACGGAGAAAGAAAATCCTTTTTCTCTGTGACTCTGTGTCTCTGTGGTGAAATAGGTCGACTTCACCAGCGGGGCGAGGAATCTCAGGAGAACAATTCAAACGTAGCGACTTCTACTTAGGGATATGAAAATCAGCAATAAATAAAAACGGGCGTCCGACTCTTCCGAGTCATTGGACGCCCGGGCAGCCCTCCCCCAGAACTGCTCACTTAGGAAAATAAATCTCTGTCTGATTTCTGTGAATGGCCCGACCGGGCCAGACGGAGCCACCAAGGTGCTATCCGAGAATGATTTAACCTTGCCGTTAGAAAGTCCCGATTAACTACCTTGCTGCGTGGCCGCCAGCGCGGCCGGAGCGATTTCTACCCGATTGCGGCCTCCAGCCTTGGCGGCGTAAAGAGCCTGGTCGGCATCGTGAAGCAATGCCTCGCGGCCGATCAAGCCAGAAACAGTTATTTGTGTAGCCGCAAGCCCAAGGCTAAGGGTGACCGGAACCGGACCTGCAGTGGTGTCGATCGGTTTGTCCACGATACGGTGGCGCAGCCGTTCAGCTGTTACCTTCAGGTTCAAAGCATCGCACCCCGGAACAACGATGAGAAACTCTTCTCCTCCATATCGGCCCACGGAGTCGTAGCTTCGGAGCCCGGACTGCAATCGATGGCCGACCTCTCGCAGCACTGCGTCACCCACCAAGTGGCCATGGGTGTCGTTGACATTTTTGAAGAAGTCGATATCCGCCATAATGATGCCCATAGAATCTCCGTTACGGCGGCTCCGTTCCATTTCCCCTATCAGCAAACCGAGGATAGCGCTGCGGTTCCAAATGGCAGTCAGCCCATCGTGAGCGGCCTCGAACTGCAAAGCGTTTTGGGCCTGGATCAGCGCCGCCTGGAGATCGAGAATACGTTTGCCAGCTCGAACCCGGGCACGCAGTTCCTCCACATCGAATGGCTTGGTCAAATAATCATCCGCACCAGATTCCAGCCCGGCGACGATATCCTCCTTATGATCTTTGGCGGTGAGCAAAATAACGTAACGATAAGGACCGTTGTCTCGGCTGCGGATTCTGCGACACAGTTCGATCCCATCCAATCCCGGCATGATCCAATCGAGCACCGCCAATTGAGGAGCGTCATCCTTTTGCAAGACTTCCCATGCATCCAGGCCATTTTCCACAGCCGTAACCCGGTACTCCCAGCGCGTGAACCAGCTTTCGAGAACTCGACGAAAAATAGGATCGTCTTCAGCGATTAACACGCTATGGAGCGCAATGCCTTTGGCAGCATCTTCGGGTTTTGGATCGACGAACTCTTGGGTTAGTGGTGCAAAAATCTTTTTCATTGTGGAGCACCGGCTAAATCTTTCAGTTCATCGTGGAGAGTTGAAATTTCCCGCTCCAGTTCTGCGAGTGTATTAGCGGCGTGCGAGAGGTCCTGGTTGCGTCCCATGTCCTCGAGTTGACGGGCAGCTTGTGAAGTCTTGCCTGCTCCCAGATAGCTTGACTCCCCCTTAAGGCTATGTGCGGCCCGCATAAGCGCGTCGCAATCTCCAGACGCAATCGCCTGCCGCAGTTTCACCATCAATTTTGGAGACTCGTCGAGAAAAATCTGGCACAAATCGCGCAGCAGTTGCTCATCTCCTCCAATCCGCTCAAGTGCATCGTTGCGGTTCCAGCACTCCGTCTTCGCCACCGCCGAAGACGAATTCGCGTTCTCCTGGATTAAACCCTCCAGAGTGTGCTCAATGTCGCTAAATCGCACTGGCTTAGTAATGTATCCATCCATGCCGGCGGCCAGGCAGCGTTCGCGGTCGCCCTTCATGGCGTGAGCAGTCATGGCGAAAATAGGCAGATGATTCCCGCTCTGCTTTTCGCTTTTACGAATCGCTGTGGTTGCGGAGAGACCATCCATTTCCGGCATTTGCACGTCCATAAAAACCAAATCAAACTTTTCAGTCGAAGCCAGAGTCAGGGCTAACTTGCCGTTTTGTGCCAACACCGGAGTGTGACCCATTTTCTGCAACGCCCGGATGATCACCGCCTGGTTGACGGCGTTATCCTCTGCAACCAGAATTCGCAGTTTGCGCGCCGACTCGCGCAACGTGTGACGAGTAATCAAGGCCGGCTTGGCATCGGTCTGCACTTGGCGCTGGCTCAACGCAGTTCGAATGGCGGTCAGCAGATCGGATTTGGCCACGGGTTTGAGGAGATAGCCTGAAATCCCAGCTTGTCCGCAACGATTGGCTTCTCCTGGCCGTCCTCTGGAAGTGAGCATCAGTACGCTATACTCGCTTTGGAAGCCGTTGCTTTTTACCATCGCCTGTATCTTTTCCGCCAACTCGAAACCATCCATACCGGGCATATTGCTATCGATCACGATGATCCGGAACGGTTCTCCTTTCTGCCACGCCGTTTCGAAACAAGCCAGCGCAAGTGCGCCGTTCTCGACAGCCATAGGTCTCATTCCCCAAGTGCGCGTCATTTCGCAGACGATCCGCCGGTTGGTTTCGTTGTCGTCGACCACCAACACAGAAAGACCTTTCAACTCGGTTTCGGGAGTAAGAGATGGCGCCGTGGGGATGCTCCCGGCTAGAGCAAATTTCGCGGTGAAATGGAAGGTGCTGCCCTTGCCTTGACTGCTTTCCACCCACAATCTTCCCTGCATAAGTGCGACCAGGCGAGCGGAGATCGCCAGCCCCAGGCCAGTGCCTCCATACTTGCGCGTGGTGCTGGTGTCCGCCTGGGAAAAAGCCTTGAACAGCAGTCCTTGTTTGTCTGCGGGAATTCCTATGCCGGTATCCGTTACTTTGAAATGCAGTTCCACCGCCCCATCGACTTCCTGGCTGTTTTCAATTGTGACCACCACTTCGCCGCGCTGGGTGAATTTGATGGCGTTGCCGACGAGGTTTACCAGAATTTGCCGCAGGCGTCCCGGATCGCCGCAGAGATGCGCAGGCACCTCGGGATCCGCGTCGTAAGCTAATTCCAACTCCTTCTGATGGGCGCGCAAGGCGAGCGTTTTAATGGTCTCACCCACACAGTCATAAAGATTGAAGTCAATGTTTTCTAAATCGAGTTTGCCCGATTCGACCTTGGAAAAATCCAGAATGTCATTGATCACCGACATCAACGATTCGCTGGAAGACTTCACCAGCAGCAGGTAGCCGCGCTGTTCTGAGTCCAATTTCGTGTCCAAGGTTAATTCCGTCATGCCCATAATGCCGTTGATCGGGGTCCGGATCTCGTGACTCATATTGGCCAAAAATTCGCTCTTAGCGAGGCTCGCGGCCTCGGCTATTTCCTTGGCTGTTTTCAGTTCGACGTTGATGGCCAGCAACTCTGCAGTACGATGCGTAACCTGCTCTTCCAAACTTTCGCGGTGTTGCTGCAGTTCCAGGTCGCGTTTTTCGATTTGTTGCAGCATGTCGTTGAATTCGGTCGCAAGCAGTCCGAGCTCGTCACGATTGAGAATCTGCGCACGAATCGAGTAGTCACCGCGGTCTGAAACTGCTTTGGTGGTTTCTACCAGGCTAAGAACCGGCCGCGAGATCGATTTCTGAAGCCGAGAGGCCAGGATAAAAGCCATGGTGAATGTGACCAACAGCGTTAACAAAAATGTGACGGTTGCTTGTCGTAATCTGGCATGCTGTCTTTCCAGATCAGATTCGACGTAAAGCGTGCCCACCGGTTCGCCAGCCAGTACGATTCGTCGGAACTGAATCAGATGACCCGATTTGAACAGAGTGGATTCGGTTTGCGCTGTCGGTGGTACCAATTTCCAGTCTGAAGAGTCGCGAGAGTATTTAGCGAATGGTCTACCGTCAGAGGTATAAATGCAGGCAGCGATCACATCGGGTTCCGCCCGCAAAGCGCGTAGGATTTCGCGCGCCGATTCAGCGTCACGAAATGTCAGAGCAGCCGTGCTGTTCCCGGCTAGAACATCACCCAGAACAGCCAAATTTTGCGCGGCAGTATGTTTGAATGTCAGCACGTCATAGGTAGCGATGGGAGCCGAAATTGCCAATGCCGTGAAACCGCTTACAGCCATGAAAAGGACGGTGAGTTTACGGCGGATCGACAAATCCCCAAAACGACGGATCACGGCTGCTCCGACAGTTCTTGATTGACTACCAGTTTTGCCACGCTTAACAGCTTGGAGCTGATTTTCAGGCCAGCAGCTTCTATGGCCCAGCGGTTTACCTCAAACTGCACCCGATTGTTTACCAGCACAAAATTGATCATTCCTCCCCGCTGAACAAAACCATCGCTATCGCCCACGGTCAAAGCCGTAGAGCCCCGTAATATTTCGAGAATCTGCCCGGTCTGATTCTTCTTTGAGGATGCAATGAACAGGATGTGGCACGTCCGGGACGCGATCGAGTCGACCACCTCCTCGATCACGAGTTTGCGTCCGCTCACCATCTTTTCGTTGACGATGTCACGCAGTTGTTCGCCGAAAGGGTCGGGCCCGAGCACGCAGATCCGAAGTGGCGCTGAGGCACTAGCGAAGCTGCTGGGCGGCCACTCCACAAACTTGCCAAAGTTGAACAAAAATACCGCCTTGATCTGATATTCGCCAACGGCCGCAGATTGCGCCCGAGTAAAAGTGAGAAACAGCATCACCACGCTCAAGACCCTTAGAACGTGGATTGGACTCCGCCTAGCTGAAAGTTTCCACGGAATTAAATCCACAATCCGCATGCTGCTTTAGAAGCACCTCTCGGAACATTTACGGCCCTGTTAATAGACAAACACTTGCGATGCCACGACAACATTCCTTTAACGACCTGCCAGCAACCTAATTCGTAACTCGCTGGTGCAATCTGCGACCCTCCTACCAGAACCGCCACACGATCTTCGCGTAGGCACTGCGCTTGGCCTGGGTCGGGTTCAGGCTTGTGAGTTGGTCGTTGGATTCCAGGTGGTGGTCTCGCAACAGATTCTGGCCCACTACGCTGAGCTCGAGCCCTTCGCCGAGTTGCCGGCTGAGCTGAGTATCGAGCCGAGTGTAGGAAGGGACTTGTTGTGCCGGCAGTCGCTGAACAAAATATGCGCTCGCATCCCACACAAAACGCCGCGGCAGATTCAAGTGGGAGCGAAGTTGAGCCTGGTGGCGCGGACTGGAGCCCTCAGTGTCGGCCAGGGTGGTTGTGTCCTGACTTGTGGGGTCCGTATTCAGATGCATGTGCAGCAGCGCATAGCCGGGGCTGAGCATCCAGCGATCGTTCACCTTCCAGTTTCCAGAAACCTCGACGCCTTCGGTCGCGCCGTGCATTTTGTTGCCCCACACCAACGGGAAAACCAAGTGAGATGGAGGTGGATTGACAACCAGGAAGGGCGAACCCGACTCGGTCGTCGCCAAATTGGTGTAGGAGTTGAAAAATGCCGCCACATCAATGGAGAAGGGAACTACCGGTTGTGCGCGATAGCCTGCTTCATAAGCCACAACGTGTTCTGACTTCTCCTCAGGGTTCCCGAGCAGCGTGAGCTCGGCTGGCACTCCGCCGGGCCCCGGGAACACGGTGATGTTGATATCAGCGTCCTCTTCACGGCGGGAGGGAGTGCGGGTAGCTTTGGAAACTGCCGCCCAAAACGTATCTTTTTTGCTCGGAGTCCAAGCCACACGCGCGCTTGGGTCAAGGTCCCAGCCGCTAAAATAGTTGTTCTCCAACTTGGTTCCGATCGTTAAAAAGACGCGATCAGGTTTCAGGGCGATTTCATCCTGCAGAAACGTGCTGAAAAGGTCTAGCGAGCGGTTGGCTGGCAACCACGCTTGATCAATCGTGCCCTGAGTCTCGTCGACGCTGTGACGATAGTCGGCGCCCCAGATCAGATCGTGCCGGGCACCCAAAGCCAGATGGTGCTGGAAATCCAAATCAAAACTGTTCTGGTCGTCGCGAGATTCCGGGCCCTCCCGCTCATACCGGTCAAAGTAAAGCTGCAGCGAGGTATCCGACCGACTGGAGAAAACATGATTCCACCGGCTCAAGATATTCCCCCCTGCTAGATCGGCATCCCCGCTTACGTTCTGGTTGACTGGCGGAGCAATCGAAACAATGTGAGCGAACTCGGCACCTTCATTTCCGCCGTACAGATCGCCCTGGACGGTGACGGAGTCTTTTTGCGTCAAGCTCGCATCCATCCGGAATCCGACATGCGATAAGTGCCAGCCGTCTTCACCGTTTTGTCCAGTCAGATTGGGAAAATGATTGTCGTCGAGATATTTCCCGAACACGCGGTAACTCGTATCTCGCCCGAGTTTGCCGCCGTACTGCGCCGTGCCCAGAGCCAAATCCCCAGTGCCACCTCCCGCCACCAGCAAGCCGCCCTGGGTATCGGCAGCGCTCTTAGTAATGATGTTGATGACGCCGTTTACAGCGTTCGCGCCCCATACCGTCGCACCGGGACCGCGAATCACCTCGATCCGGTCGATGTCCTCGAGGGGAACGTCTTGAGTATCCCAGTAAACACCGGCGAAGAGCGGCGTATATACGGTCCGGCCGTCGATCAGCACCAGCAATTTGTCGGAGTACTGATGGTTAAAGCCTCGCGCCGATATGGCCCAGCTGTTGGCGTTGATTTGCGCCACATCGAGTCCAGGCACCATGCGCAGCAAGTCCGGAATATTGGCGGCCCCAGAGCGTCGAATGTCTTCCTGGGTAATAACGAAGATCGCGGCGGCCACCTTCGACAGCGGCTGTTCCTTTTTGGATACGGATGTGACTTTGGTGTTCAACAAGTCTTCCAGACTCAACTCGGTCAAGTCTTGTTGGGCAAGCGCCATCCCAGTCAATGCGAGAAGAGCTAGCAGCCGCTTTGTGCCCTCAGCGATGCCAGACTCCGTGTTGAGCTTGATCCAGCGCTTCATAGCTGGGACTCCGTGTTTAAGCAGACCCTACCCTCCTCAGTTTCTTCGGCAAGATGCGATTTCCTCTTTACTTGTAGACAGCAACTCCGCGTACCAGAAGGCGGACTGGAGTCATCTGTTGGTCGTCATCTGAAATGCGGTCCTGCGTTTGCCGATGTGTACTTCAGCCGCGCCTTTTTATGTCCGAACTTCTGGATCCAGAGATCTTTCGCACTGTCTTAGACACGCTGCAGACCGGTGTGTCGGTGGCGGATCGGAACGGGAAAATTCTTTTTTGGAATCAGGGCGCCGAAAGGCTGACCGGACACAAGCGACATGAGGTGGTGGGACGTTCCTGCCGCGACAATATTCTGCAGCAGTGTAACGGTCAGGGCTGCGTTGCTTGCGGCGCAACCTGCCCTATCAGCGGCACCTTGCAGGAAGGCAAGGCGCAGGAAGCGAAAATGCAATTGCGACACAAAGAAGGGCATCCGGTGCATGTGTTGATGCGGGCTGCTCCGCTGCGCGATCCGCATGGCTCAGTCATCGGCATCGTCGAGAGTTTTGACGAGCAAAACTTCGCCGCCGAACGAGACCGCAATCGGCACACCCTGGCCGAGCACGGATGTATCGACGAGACTACTTGCATCCCAAATCATGAGTTCACCCAATTCCATTTGCGTAAAAATTTTTCCGGCTTTGCCACCTACCATCTGCCATTTGGCGTCATCGTTATTCAGGTCGATCGTTTGACGCATTTTCGCGCCGCTTACGGTCCCCCTGCGAGCGATGCGATCTTGCGCGTGGTGGCGCAGACTATGAAAAATGCGTTTCGTCCCAGCGACTTTGTGGGCCGCTGGGCAAATGACCAGTTCCTCGCAATTCTGATTAACTGCGGCGATCACGGCGTGGAGAAAACCTTCGAACGCATACGGAAGATAGTTACGTGTGCCGGCCTGCGATGGTGGAGTGACGAATTAACGGTGACCACATCGGTGGGATACGCAAGCGTTCAAGCCGACGATACAGTCGAGTCGCTTTTACTGCGTGCGCAAGTATCGCTAAACTGCGCTGACAAAACAAAATTAGCATCTGTTTTGCAGGCAAGCCCGGTAAATTCAGAGGCCTGATCTACTATGTTCGCAATTATCGGAATCGTGATTGTCTTCGGCTCAGTAGTGGGCGGCTACCTGATGGAACATGGCAACCTCAAGGTTTTAATCCAGCCCGCCGAATTAGTCGTGATTGGAGGCGCCTCGATTGGCACAGTTTTGATTGCGAATCCGCTGCACATTTTAAAACAGATCGCGGCTGGCCTCGCAGGGGTCTTCGGAGGATCGAAATTCACCAAACAGCGTTATCTCGACTCGCTCAAAATGATGTATGAATTGCTCAACAAAGCTCGCCGCGAGGGGCTGATGGCGCTCGAAAGTGACATCGAAGACCCAGCCAAGAGTCCGATTCTCTCCAAGCATCCGGGCTTTCTTAAGGACCATCACGTTCGCGACTACTTTTGCGACACCATGCGTATGGCCGTCAGCGGAGTCGAAGCTTTTGATCTCGATCAACTTCTGGATCTCGATATGGAGGTTCATCATCACGGAACAAGCCTGCCTGTGGCCTCCTTAAGCAGCATGGCCGACGCCTTGCCTGGCTTGGGAATTGTTGCTGCCGTGCTTGGGGTCGTAATTACCATGGGCGCTCTCGGCGGACCGCCAGAAGAAATCGGCCACAAAGTTGCTGCCGCTTTGGTCGGTACTTTCCTCGGCATCCTGCTTTGTTACGGGCTGGTGGGGCCACTCGCCGCCAGCATGCAGAAGACCGCGGAAGAAGAAGGCGCGTACTTGCATGTGCTGCGCGTGGTAATGATTTCTTTCTTGAAGGGAAACGCTCCTATTATGGCGGTCGAATTCGCACGGCGCGCCATTCCTGGCCACGTGCGCCCCACGTTTATCGAAGTAGAAAAGCATTGCAAGAAGAGTGCGGACGCTGCGCCAGATGCTGCCGAAGGAGCGGCCGAAAAGGCGCCGGAAGCTTCCGCGGCTGCCTCAGCCTGAGAAAGCGATTTTATGCCCGGCTCACGTCCCATCATCATTATTAAGAAGAAAAGTGGACATGGCGGTCACCACGGGGGGGCGTGGAAAGTCGCCTATGCGGACTTCGTCACCGCAATGATGGCGCTGTTCATTGTGCTCTGGCTGCTCAACACCAACAAGCCGGTGAGGGAAGCGATTGCAGGCTACTTTAAAGACCCCTCCGGAACGGCAACTAAAATCGGCTCCACAAAAGCCGGCGTGGCAGAGGCGGTTGCCATCACCAAAGATGACATGCCAAAACTGAAGGAGGAGTTGGAAAAGGCAATCCGAGCCGTACCCAATTTCGACAAGCTGAAAGATCAGATCGAAATGACCTTGACACCTGAAGGCCTGCGCATCGAACTTCTCGAAACCGAAACCGGAACCTTCTTTGATGTGGGCAACCCGGCGCCGAACGTCAACGGGAAAGAGCTGTTATCGTTGCTGGCGCACGAACTGGGGAAGCTTCCCAATAATTTGTCGATTGAAGGCCACACTGATTCCAAACCTTACACACGCGGCCGCGACTACGGCAATTGGGAGCTTTCCACCGATCGGGCCAACGCCGCGCGGCGATTGATGCAGCACGACGGTGTGCGAGACGACCAGGTTACGCAAGTCCGAGGCTATGCGGATCAGATGCCGCGCAAAAAAGACGAACCGCTGGATGCATCCAACCGTCGAATCTCTGTCATTGTGCAAAATCTGGAAAGTAAGCCCGAAGACCCGGAGAAAACCCGTGGCCAGCCCAGCCCGCCTTCTAAAGATCTTTCCAAAAAGGAGTGATCTTTGTCATCGTTTACATGGGTTCCTCTGCCATCACTGCAACGTCGAACGCTCATCCGCTACAATAAACGGTTCGCGTCGTGGTCGGTTCGAGAGGAATAACTCTGTGATTATCGGTGTACCCAAAGAAAGTTATCCCGGAGAGCGCCGGGTTGCTCTGGTGCCCGGGGTAATCCCGAATCTGCTTAAAGCAGGATTTGAGATCGCGATTGAAAAGGGCGCAGGCGTGGAAGCCGGCTATCCCGACACGCTGTACGTCGAAAAAGGGGCAAAGGTTCTTCCTGATCGCGCCGCGATTTTCGCCGCTGCGGACATTGTTGTTCAAGTCCTCTGTTACGGTTCCAATGACATCACCGGGCAAGCGGATCTGGCGTTACTACGGCGTGGCCAGGTTCTCATTGGATTTCTGCGTCCACTGGGATCGGCGGAGGTGGTTCAGCAAATTGCGCAAACTGGGGTGACTTCGTTTGCGGTGGAATTGATGCCGCGAAGCACGCGCGCGCAGAGCATGGACGTGCTGTCATCCATGGGCACAATCTGCGGCTACAAAGCAGTGCTGATAGCAGCGGACACTTTGCCTAGAATTTTCCCCATGTTAACGACTGCCGCCGGGACCATCACTCCGGCTCGCGTGCTTGTGATTGGCGCGGGAGTAGCCGGGCTGCAAGCGATTGCCACCGCCCGTCGTCTCGGCGCAGTGGTCTTTGCGTACGATTTGCGACCCGCGTCCAAAGAGCAGGTGCAGAGTCTGGGTGGACGCTTCGTCGAACTTCCGATCGAAGCTAAGGATGCGCAGGATGCGCGTGGATATGGCACCGCGCAGGATGAAAGTTTTTACGCGAAGCAGCGTGAACTACTGGCCCGAGTGGTCGCCGAGAGCGACGTGGTAATCACAACCGCGGTGGTTCCCGGCAAAAAAGCCCCTGTGCTCGTGACTGCAGAAATGGTAAAAGCAATGGCGCCGGGCTCGGTCATTTTTGATCTCGCGGGTGAGCGCGGAGGCAATTGCGAACTGACGCAATCAGGCAAAACTATCGTTGAACATGGAGTCACAATTATCGGCCGCATCAACATTGCGACTGAAGTTCCGTATCACGCCAGCCAGATGTATGCGCGCAATATCACCGCATTCCTGTTGCATCTGGGTAAGGAAGGGAAGCTGCAGTTCAATCTGCAGGATGAAATCACTCGCGAAACCTTGCTGACTCAGGACGGGGAAGTAGTGAACCAACGCGTACGTGAATTCTTCAAACTCCCGGCGCCGGCAGCCAGTAGTCGGTGACCGGGGAGCGGTCTGCATGGTGACAGCTGGGTCAGAAGTCTGTAGGACTGACAACGGTTGATGAGTTTCGGTCCGCGCTGCGAATGACTCGGCAGGGCAAGCGCTAAGGAATCCAAAGGAGCAATCGTGCCACCAGATTTTATTTCTAACGTCTATGTCTTCATCCTGGCCGGGTTCGTGGGCTTTGAAGTGATCCGGCGTGTTTCTCCGCTGCTCCACACCCCACTCATGTCCCTGACCAACGCCCTCGACGCGATCGTGGTGGTAGCCGCCATTATCATCGCCGGCCGGCATGAGACACGGCTCACGACCGTGTTGGGAGCGATCGCCGTGGCCGCCTCGTTTAGCAATATGGTAGGCGGATTCCTGATTACCGACCGCATGCTCCGCATGTTCAAATCCCGTGGGCCGAAGAAGTCATGACCGAACTGGGGTTGCAGCAGTATCTCGATTTCGCCTACATCGTAGCAGTCGTTCTGTTCATTCTTTCTCTCAAGTTCTTGAGTTCGCCGGCGAGCGCTCGCTGGGGCGTCCTGGCAGGCGAGATCGGCGCTGCGCTGGCGGTCATCGTCACCCTTTGCAACCCCGAGGTAGCGCAGTACAAATGGATCCTCATCACTCTGATCATCGGTGCCGGAGTTGGCGTTCCACTGGGCCTGGTGCACATGACGGCGGTGCCGCAACGAACCGCCTTGAGCCATGCTTTCGGCGCCCTTTCGGCGGCCATGATCGGCGTGGCCGAGTACTACGTGGGCACTGCGCCGACGCGGTTCCAAATGGGAGAGATCGCCCTCGAGGTTATCATCGGTTCACTCACCTTTACCGGCAGCCTGATCGCAGCGGGAAAGCTGCAGGAAATACTTCCCCAGCGGCCCATCGTCTATCGCGGGCAGAATATCGTCAGCCTTTCCGTTCTGGCTGGAGCCCTAGGGCTGGCGGTCGCGTTGGTGGTGAATCCGGCGAACACCACGCTCTTTCCGATTATGGTGATCGTGGCGCTGTTTTTCGGCATTCTGCTGGTCACTCCCATCGGTGGCGCAGACATGCCAACCGTCATCTCGCTGCTTAATTCTTATGCAGGGGTCTCGGCGGCGCTGCTGGGATTTGTTCTCAACAGCAAAGTCCTCGTCGTGGCAGGCGCGCTCGACGGGTCTTCTGGCCTCATTCTGTCAATAATTATGTGCAAAGCCATGAATCGCTCCTTCACAAATGTGATGTTCGGAGCATTCGGGCAAGTGCAGGCTTCGGCTGCCGGAGTACAGGAAGAAAGGACGGTGCGCAGCGCGACCGCCGATGAAGCCGCTGGAATCTTAGCCGCGGCCAACAAAGTCGTGATCGTCCCCGGTTACGGCATGGCCGTCGCGCAAGCGCAGCACAAAGTTCGCGAGCTCTACGACGCCCTCACCAAGCGCGGCGTGGATGTTCGCTTCGCCATTCATCCCGTCGCCGGTCGCATGCCAGGACACATGAATGTCCTGCTCGCCGAAGCCGATATCCCCTACGACCGTATGATCGAGATGGATGACATCAACGGCGAGTTTCCTCAAACGGATGTCGCTCTGGTGATCGGAGCCAACGACGTCACAAATCCCGCCGCCCGCACCGATACAGGCAGCCCGATTTACGGTATGCCCATCCTCGATGTGGATAAAGCTCGCACAGTCATGGTGATCAAGCGCAGCATGAGCCCAGGCTTCGCCGGCATCGACAACCCGCTCTACTATCTCGACAAAACCCTGATGCTATTCGGAGACGCCAAATCATTCGTGAACAATATCGTTCATGAATTGAGCGCGACGCCGCACTGATATTGGTGAAATTCCAAAGCGAATCTGGGAAGCGACCATCCTGTATTTCGTCGCCTCAGATGTGTTTCTATGGAATTTCATATGAAGTTGGACGCCACCTCTTCCGATTACCATATGGATAACATAACATTTCTGTAAACACTTGATTTTAAAACACTAAATAGTGACCCGTTTGGAACGTCACTTGCCTCTTCTAGTGTCGTGACAAATCCAAAAACTCCAATAAAAACACCCTTTGACTTAAGCCGAGAACACGTTCATTTGGACGTCGAATCTTCGCCGTCCAGTCTGGCCTACAAACTAGGTTTTTAGGAGATGTTAATGCAGTACGACTCGAGAATAAAAATGTTTAGTCAGCAGGAGGAAACGCATATGCGATTTAGAAACCTGGCGATATTTCTCGCCATCTTTGCCCTCGCAGGGGCTCTGCAGGTATGGGCGCAAACCATCACCACCGGCGAACTGGCTGGAACGGTAACCGATCCGTCAGGCGCAGTGGTGCCCAACGCGCCCGTACAATTGAAGAGTCTGGACGAAGGCTCTGTAGTCAAGCAGAACACCAGTAACACCGGCTACTACCATTTCGCTTATCTCAAGCCGGGTAATTACAGCATTACCGTAAACGCAACTGGCTTCCAGACTGCCGAGAAGAAGGTCACGGTGGCGCTTGGTGCCGCTGCTTCGGCCAATTTCCAGCTGGGACTTGGATCCTCGACGACTACGGTCGAAGTAACCACTGGAACTCAGGCAATCGAGACCGAAGATGCTAACCTGACCGCCAACTTTGGTACCCGGCAACTTGAAATGCTTCCCAACCCTGGCAACGACTTGTCAGCAGTTGCTTTAACTGCTCCCGGCGCGGTGATGAATACCGCAGGTGGGGCCATGTTTGGCGGCGGCAACTTCGAAGTTAATGGTCTGCCGGCCACTTCCAACTTATTTACGTTGGATGGTTCGAACGACAACGATCCCTATTTCAATGTCAACAACAGCGGCGCTACCAACCTGACTCTCGGCTTGAACGACGTTTCCGAGAGCACCGTCGTTTCCAATGGCTATAGCGGATCCTACGGCGGATTGGCCGGTGCCAATATAAACTATGTAACCAAGTCCGGCACCAACAGCTTCCATGGCAATGCCATCTGGTGGTGGAACGGCGATGTCTTGAATGCGAACAACTACTTCCGCAATCAGTCCAACGCTCTTGCCGGAAGCGATATCTCGCCCCGCCCATTCGTGAATGCGAACCAGTATGCCGGCTCCTTCGGCGGCCCAATCAAGAAGGACAAAGCGTTCTTCTTTTTTGACGTCGAAGGTTTGCGGCTCGTGATTCCGTCGCCATCGACCCTAAACGTGCCTACGCCCGCGTTTCAGTCGGCAGTCCTCGGAAACCTCAACACACTCGGCTTGGGCGCATCGGTGCCGATCTACCAGACGATGTTTGGCCTCTATAACCGCATCTCTCAGGCCGGAGGAAAACAACTGGGCGGGGGCGGATGCAACGATGCTACATTGGTGAACGGGATCGCGTTCGGTGCAGCCAATCCTTGCGCCGTTCAAGTCACCGCTGCTCTCAACGCTCCTACTAGCGACAACCTGTATGTGGGCAAAGTCGATTACAACATCACCAATAACGACAAGTTGTTCGTGCGCGTGGAGAGAGAGCACGGCACTCAGGCCACGTACACCGATCCCATCAGCCCTGCCTTCAACGGCATCAGCGACCAGCCCCAGTGGCAGGCCCAAGTCGGGGAAACCCACACCTTCGGAACTGACAAGGTAAACGACTTCAAGGCTTCGCTGCTGTGGTACAGCGCGTTCTTCGATCAGCAGAACCAGGCATTGGCCAACCAGGAGTTTCCCCTTGCTGGCACGACCTCTGCTACGCTCGTTTTTAATGACGGCAGCCTGACCAATCTGAATCCCGACAACACTGCCTTTCCGCAAGGACGAAACATCACCCAGTATCAGTTCGTGGATGACTTCAGCTGGGTTCACGGAAAACACGACTTCAGACTGGGTCTTAACTTCCACAAAGACGACATCACCGATGGGAACTTCTTCTTTACCACCCCGGAGGTAGTAACCTTTTCGCTCGACAACTTCGCAACCGGCGGTGTTGGAGGCCAAGGGGCCGGAATTTTCCAGGCCTTCCCGTTACGTACCGAACAGCGGATCGATCTCTATCAGCTGGGCTTTTACGTGTCGGACGACGTCAGGATTACCCCAAACCTTAAGCTGACCGCCAGCATCAGGTTTGATCACCTCTCCAATCCTGGGTGCCAGCTCAACTGCTTCCAGAGGCTCGCTCCTGGGGCTTTCGGAGACAGTACGGCGCCGGTAAACAGCGCCATTCAGTCCGGTTTTTCCAACGCGTTCCCCTCGGTCACGACCATCGTAGCGCAACCGAAGATTGGCTTCGCGTGGTCGCCCAAGGGATCAACCAAGACAGTTCTTCGCGGCGGAATCGGGATGTTCTCTGATGCTCTGCCTACCGGTGCAATCGACGATTTCATGCAGAATGCGCCGCTCGATCCTCAATTCTTCACCGTTGGCGGTTACCTGGCGGGGAATCAAACCCCGATTGCGGGTGGCCCAGCGAGCACGCTGTATCAGGCATCGCAAGCTGCAAACGCGGGTTTCAGGGCCAACTACGCAAACGGAGGAACGAGTTGCAACCTCCCAGGTGCGAATACGGCTACCTGCGTGCCTGCCTTTAACTTCTATAACGCTACTGCCGTGCACGTCCCCATTTATTACAAGTGGAGCCTTGAGGTGCAGCAGGCGGTGGGCTGGAACACAACCCTGAACGTCATGTACGTCGGCAACCACGGCGAGCACGAGGAATTCTCCAACGCCGCCCTCAACGCCTATTGCTGCGTCCCCAGTCAGTTACAAGCCAACGGAGGTCCCTTCGTCGGGCCGACGTTCGCCAATCTGCCGGCTACGATTCCAGACGCGAGGTTTGGGCAGGTTGCTAACGCTCAGAACATCGCCAACTCCAACTACAACGGGCTTACGGCTACGCTAAATCACTCGTTCTCCGGTGGCTTCCAGTTCCAGGCCAGCTATACCTGGAGCCACGCTCTGGATGAGATCTCCAACAACTCTCTTTCTCCCTTCGGTCTGAACACGATCGGCAGCTACGCGGACGTCGTCTATCCCCAGAATCCTTTCAATCCGAAAGGGAATTATGGGAATGCCGACTATGACATCCGCAATAACTTCACCATGAACTATGTGTGGAGTGATGCCTTCCGTCATATCACTCACTGGGGTCCCAACGCCTTGGTGAAGGGATGGACGTTCTCCGGCACCATCTTCGCCCACACCGGCTTGCCGTTCACAGCCTACAGCGGCACGGACACTGGTGCATTGGAGGGCACGAACTTCGGATCCACCAGCAACCTGCAATACATCTTCTCGGGTGAGGCTGCTGGACCCACCAATTGCACTTCGGCTGCAGCGCAGGTCGGTAACTCCTGTGCGACGGCTGCCGAATGGCCCAACCCAACCACAACATATGGCAACCAATTGCGGAACCAGAACCGCGGGCCCTCCTACTTCGATACCGATTTCGCAGTGGAGAAGGGATTTGGCATACCGAAGTGGGAAGGTGCCCAGTTCTCCATTGGGGCGCGCTTCTTCAACCTCTTCAATCACCCCAACTTCTACTTCCCGATCATGAACCAGGCTGCTTCGAACTTCGGCACCATTATCCAGACTGCCCTCACCCCGACCGGTATTTTCGGTTCAGGGCTGGGTGCGGACAATTCGATCAGAGCTGTTCAGATGCAAGCCAAGTTCACGTTCTAAGGGCTTGAATCGGTTCTCTTTCAGGCGGCCTCTCGCGAGGCCGCCTTTTTTATGTTTCAGCATCCTTGTTCGGGTGTAGCATAGCCTGAGTTGTCCCATGCCCAGGGAGGGACAATATGTTTCACCATCGTCCTCTCGTTCTCATTCTGCTGCCATTTCTGTGCTTCTTGGTTTCGCCCGCCTTCGCGCAAATTAAAATCGGCAATATTCACGTCCATGTGACCTACCCGGACGACCGCGCGCCTACTGTGCAACTGAAGGTTGTGCTCATCGGAGACGGAAATCAGGTGGCGGAAACTTTTACCAACGATAACGGGCAGGCACAGTTTTTGAACGTGGGTCTCGGCAACTATCAGGTTTCGGTGAGTGGTTCAGGCATTCAAACTACGACGAGTGACATGTTTGAAGTGGATGCCCGCAAGGGAACCCAGTCCATTTTCGTCAGAGTAAAACCTGCGGAGGCTACCGAGGCCAAGACCGTCAAAGGTGAGAAAGCGACGGTTGCTGCCAATGATCTAAGAGTGCCGAAGAAAGCCAGCCAAGCCTTCGACAAAGCCACCAAACTGATCGCCAAGCAGCAATGGCAACCAGCCATTGATCAGTTAAATAAAGCTTTGGCGCTTTATCCATCCTATGCCGAGGCCTACAACAACCTGGCCGTGGTCTACGCGCGTTTGGGAGATACCGCGAAAGAACGCGAGGCTTTTCAGAAGGCGACCGCTGCTAACGATCACTTCGCTCCGGCTTTTGTAAACCTGGCACGATTGGAAATGAAGGAACACAACTTCGCCGGCGCCGAGGCCGACCTCACGAAAGCGGCCGCCGCTGATCCCACCGATGTGCGTACTCTGGCATTACTTGCCCAGGCGCAACTGCTAGACGTGCACTACGAAGATGCAATCGTCAGCGCCCGCAAAGTGCATGCTATGTCGCATGGCGCGTATCCGTTAGTTCACTACGTCGCCGCACGTGCCTGCGAACGGCTGCATCGGCTGGCAGACGCGGTTAGCGAGCTGGCATTGTTTTTGAGCGAAGAACCCACAGGAGAACGCGCCAGCGCAGCCCGCCAGGAGATGGCAGCCCTTCAGCAACAACTGCGCTGAGCATAAACACGTAGACCCGGACGTCCGGTGCCGGAAAAATACTTTGGCAACAAAAGAAAAACGCCATCCGTTTCCATGGATGGCGTCGCAATCTGCCGACACAAGTTTCCCTAATCCGCCGCCGCATGCGCTTTGGCGGCCACGCTCTCCGTGCCAATTCGCATTCCGTAAAACGAGCGGTAAACGAAGAAGAACGAAATCACGAAGAAGACGGCTGCCAGCAAATTCGTCAGTCCAGCATTGGTTTCCGTCAACTTCACCGCCAACTCTACCGCCAGCAATCCGAACAACGTAGTGAACTTGATCACCGGGTTCAAAGCCACGGATGAAGTATCTTTGAAGGGATCACCCACCGTATCGCCGATCACGGTCGCGTCATGCAGCGGCGTGCCTTTCTGTTTGTACTCGACTTCGACGATCTTCTTGGCATTGTCCCAGGCACCGCCAGCGTTAGCCATGAAGATGGCCTGATACAAGCCAAAGATCGCGATCGAGATCAGGTAGCCGATGAAGAGGAACGGTTCCATGAAAGCGAACGACAGCGTAGCGAAAAACACCGCAATGAAGATGTTCAGCATGCCCTTCTGCGCATACTTGGTGCAAATCTCAACGACCTTTTTACTGTCGGCGACCGAAGCCTTCGTAACCCCTTCCAGCTTGATGTTCGCCTTGATAAACTCTACCGCCCGGTAAGCCCCAGTACTGACCGCCTGCGTGGACGCCCCAGTAAACCAATAAATGATCGCTCCACCGCTGATCAGCCCCAGCAAAAACGGAGCATGGAGCAAAGACAATTTTTCGACATTCTGCGTCAGCCCATTGGTTAGCGCCATGATGATGGAGAAGGTCATCGTGGTCGCACCTACGACCGCCGTTCCAATCAGAACTGGCTTCGCGGTTGCCTTGAACGTGTTTCCCGCTCCGTCGTTCTCCTCCAACATGTGCTTGGCGCGCTCAAAGTTCACGTCGAAGTTGTAGTTCTTCTTTAGTTCGCTTTCGATGTTGGGCTCTTGCTCGATCAGTGACAGCTCATAAACAGATTGCGCATTGTCCGTCACCGGACCGTAAGAATCGACCGCAATCGTCACGGGTCCCATGCCTAGAAAACCAAAAGCCACCAGGCCGAAGGCAAACACCGGAGCTGCGATCATGGTCGCCGCCGCTGCCAAACCCATAGTGCTCATGTAATAGCCAACCGACATCAAGAACACCATCGACAATCCCAGGTAGTAGCCGCTGAAATTTCCCGCCACAAAGCCCGCCAGAATTCCCAGCGACGCGCCGCCTTCTTCCGCCGAGGCCACAATCTCCCTGACATGCCGCGACTCGGTCGAAGTAAACGCCTTCACGAGTTCAGGAATCAGAGCGCCTGCCAGCGTCCCGCACGAAATGATCGTCGCCAGCTTCCACCACTGGGTAGTATCGCCGCCAATGTCGGGAACAATGACGGCTGAAACGATATAGGTCAGAACGATCGAAACCACCGACGTAACCCAGACCAACGAAGTCAGTGGCGTCTCGAAGTTCATCACGTCTTTGTCAGCAAAGCGCGCGTGGGCGACCGCGCTGTTGAGGAAGTAAGCTCCGGCACTCGAAACCAGCATCATGATGCGCATGACGAAAATCCAAACCAGCAACTGTACCTGGACCGTCGGATTCTTCACGCCCAGCAAAATAAACGTGATCAGGGCAACGCCGGTTACGCCGTAGGTCTCAAATCCATCGGCCGAAGGCCCGACTGAGTCACCCGCGTTGTCGCCGGTGCAATCCGCAATTACGCCCGGGTTGCGCGCGTCGTCTTCTTTAATCTTGAAAACGATTTTCATCAAGTCCGAGCCGATATCGGCAATCTTGGTGAAAATCCCGCCCGCAATTCGCAGCGCAGCCGCACCGAGCGATTCGCCGATGGCAAAACCAATAAAACAAGGTCCAGCGTAGTCTCCCGGCACAAACAGCAGAATGAAAAGCATGATCAGTAACTCAACGCTGATCAGCATCATTCCAATGCTCATGCCTGCCTGCAGTGGAATGCTGTAAATCGGATAAGGCTTGCCGCGCAAGCCAGCGAACGCGGTACGCGAGTTGGCAAACGTATTTACCCGAATGCCGAACCAGGCCACGCCGAAACTGCCAGCAATGCCCACCAGGCTGAACGCCAAAATGATGGGTAGCGTCGTCATGACTGGTTTCCCCGGCACCGGCGACAGCACACCAAAATACAGAACGATTACGACAGCGATGAAGACCCACAGCAGCAGCAAAAACTTTCCTTGCGTGATCAGGTAAGTCTTGCAAGTCTCATAAATTAGTTCTGAAATCTCCAGCATGGCGCGGTGCACCGGAAGATTCTTGAGGCGCATATAAATCGCCATCCCGAAGCCCAGTCCGGCGATGCAGAACAGAATTCCGATCATCAGCAATTTATGGCCATCCATACCAAGGAAGGAGACGGAAGAAAGGTCAGGCAATTTCAAGCTGGCCTCGCCGCCGACTTCGGGCGAAGGTTGGGCCAATGCAGCGGACACACCCAGAATTACCACCGCAAAAACAGACATCACAACACGCGCCCGGGTCTGAACCAAGCCGCATCCTCGGGACACAAAATTAGCAAGCCAGTTGCGCATAGGGAAGCCTCCACTCATTGAGAACGATATAAAGGATGACTAAGGATTCAGTCCTCGAACCGGCACACAGTTTCTCGACGCTCATTACGGAGCGCGGGAGCGCATGGCCGGAGTTCCGAACACGCTTCCACTGCAAGACTTGAACAGGGATGCTGAGCTTGGCCGCGTCGGATGTCAAATGCGCCTGGGCAGGGAAGTGCGAGCAATCCTAGCCCGTGGCACAAGACCAGTTTTTATAACACGTTAGAGGGAGCAGGTCAACCAATCGTTGCCGCAGTGAAGGAACTCCAGCTACTGGCCGAACACCCCTACTCCGCTTAGCACCTGATAGCTTGTATTCCAGCCTGTTCCGGTATTGTTTGAGAAATACTTTCCCTGCTTTTCTGCGAAGTTGTCGGCCCAAACGTCCCAGGTATCACGATTGAGCAGGTTGAAAGATTCCACTACCAAATCCAATTTCAGGCGATCGCGCACGTAAAGCCGGCGAGTCAAGCGCGCGTCGGTGGTCGCGTAATCGGGTCCGATAAACGAATCGCGGTCCGCTCCTGGAAGGCGATCATTGTTCTCGTTGCCATCCTGATTGGGATCGCCCGAGACCATGACGTTCTCCGGCCGCCCGCTACCGAAAGTTAGCACGCCAGCCAGTTTCCAGTCGTTAAAGACTTTCGCCATCAAAGGTTGATCGCGGCCAAAGATTTTGGGATCGGCAATCCAGGCAAACATCAGACGATGCCGCTGGTCAGTTACGCTGAGACCTTTTTCGGCGGCGGTGTTATAAGGATTTTGCACCAGCGCCGGCTGTCCGGCCACCAAGGCGTCCTGCCCATCGTCGATAGCCTTGGCGAAGGTGTAAGCAAGGCGAAAATAAAGACCGCTGGTCATCTGGCGGTGAATGGAAAACGTCATTCCGTTATAGACGCTCGATGCCGCACTTTGAAATACGTCGATAGCGCCCAGTTGCGGAATCGGACGCGCCAGAGGATTGATGCACGGCGGATACGGACAAGTGAATGACGCAGTAGTTTGCCACGTCGAAAACGACTGCACATTGTAAAACGTGCCAAGAAAATTAGTCCCAGTGCTGTCGTAAACCGGATACTGCACATTCACCGGTGGCGGCAAATTTTCATCCAGGGCTCGAATGAGGTCGACTCCATGTACATACATGTAAGAGACGCCGATCGCCAAACGATGGGCAACCTCTTGTTCGAGCCCGAGGCTGGCCTGCTCCACTTTTGGCGTCTTGAAGTTTGAGGCAAATGCGGAGACTCCTGCCTGGGAGTATTGCGCAAGACTTGGCGGCACAGTACAGGAAGTCGCGGTCAGCGGGCAATTCACCAGCGCATTCGGATATTGCGGAAACACCTGATGATCGTAGTAATTAGAATTGTCCAGAAATAGATTGGTCGAGCTGAATCCGTTATCCGTGGCAACCGTCGAAGTGTAGATCTGTGGAATGCGGGTGTAGAACCAGCCATATCCCGCCCGTACGACTAACGGCTTCGCATCCCCAAAAGAGTATGCGACGCCCACGCGCGGAGCAAAATTGTCTGGATTGAACGGAATCTTGCCGGAATCTGGCCACAGCGGATTCGTCAGCAGCCCTTTTTTCGTAAACGTCTGTAAATCGTAGCGTCCGCCAAGGCTGATGGCGAGGTGGCTGGTTGCGCGAATCGTGTCCTGCAAAAAGCAGGAGTATTCGTTGGTGTCGGGATGACTCGACTGATTTCCAAGATTCTGGATGTAATACTTTGGAATGTCATGCGCATAGGCGCGCAGCGGCGTCAGAAGCAACCCTGCCTCCTGCGGTTCAAAAGTGAACGGGTTCACTTTAATCAAATCGAAGATGTACTCTCCCCCGGCTTGCGACGGGAAGTAGTTATAAATCCAACTGAGCAGCGCGTCGCCTCCAATCTTCCATGAATTGCGTTTGCCTTCAAGGCTGATAGTTTCGGCGACTTGCAGGCGGTGTTCGCGAGTTTGCCGCGGCAAAATGTTGGAACGTCCGAAGCCGTCAATGATGCTTCGCACCTCAGTCAAAGGGTCGGTAGCGTTGGTGCTCGACTCTTGCAGATCGTGGGAAAACTGGGCGCGCAAATGGCTGATTAACCGCCAGGAAAATGTGCTGGTCAGGGCAACCGAAGCCGTCTCGGTGGCCACATGCTGCTCGCCATTCTCGCTGATCGCATTTGTCGTAAGGGGGCTGGACGGGTCGAGGAACACGTTATTCAGGCCGGAATAACGCGAAGTACTCAGGCGCGTGGAAAGCGCTTCGTGTGGCGTGAGGGTGAAATCCATTTTGAAAAAGCCTGCATTGCCGACCATCTTCGACCGATACGTGCCCGCGAGATTAGACAGGCGGGCAGCGGCGGCGAACACCAGCGCCTGATCGCTCGCCTCATAGTCGCCATCGTGCAAAGGTTGTTGGCCGGCTTGCGGCACGACTTGCGAACTTCCGTCCAGAAATCGCACCACGGTAGGGACCTGAAAGATGTGCTGGTCGAGTCCGCCAAAAAAGAATATGCGGTTGTGACGCAACGGACCGCCCAAGGTGAAGCCGAATTGCTGCTGGTCCGAGCGTGGTTTGAAGTCCAACAATGGCTGGGTCGCACCGAATGCGCTATCGCGAAGAAAATAAAAATCAGTCCCGTGCAACTGGTTCGAACCGGATTTCGTAACCACGTTGATCACCGCTCCCCCCGCACGCCCCAGTTCCGCGCCGTAGGTATTCGACGAAACCCGAAACTCCTGCACAACTTCATTTGAGAACTGATAGGGCGCGCGATAGCCGCCGCGGGCCTGCGCGAAGAAAGCATTGTTGTTGTCCTCGTCGTCGACCAAGTAGCTGGATTGATAGCCGCGGATTCCGCCAAAAGCTAGGTCACCATTAGAACTCGAAGTCAGCCCCCGCGGATCCTGCGTCACTCCAGGAGTGAGCAGTGCGAGGTCAGTAAAGCGGCGGCCGTCGAGTGGCAATTCTTCAATCGCGCGTTTGTCGACTAATGAAGAAACGGCATTGGATTGGGTTTCGACCAAAGGAGGTTCGCTGGAAACCGTGATCCGTTCCTTGGCTCCGCCCACTTGCAGTTTAAACTCAAGTTCAAGAGTCGCTCCCACAGAGATGTGCAGCTTGGGCGTGAGCTGCGGAGACATGTCCGGGGCGACGGCGCGCGCGGAGTATTCGCCCGGCGGAAGTAATTCAAAAACAAATTGTCCTTCGGAATCGCTGGTGACGAAATAGCGAAAGCCTTGAGCGTCGTCCACCAGCGCAATGGAAGCATCGACAATGCGCCGTCCGGCGGAATCGCTAACCGTTCCGCGAATGGCGCCGGTGGAGGCGTCTTGCGCGAAAACAGGAATCGTCAGCCCACAAATAAGGCTAAGACAAACGAACAGACAGCGCAGCATCGGAGGTCACCTGCAAAAAAATCAAGGTGAGCCCAGACTCGACGGGAGACAGTTTCTGTATAACACCGCTTGGCTCAGACGGTCTGTGCGATGCGAGGTTTCTTTTGAATTTGATCCCGCGATGGGAATCTCAGCGCGTGTGCGAGTTTTTTTTCGTTGGTGTGAAATGGGAAAAGAAGAGCGTTCGGACGTTTTTGCCCGTCCGCTCTTACGTTTTTACGAACGCACGGAAGTAAATGTCCGTGCGCCTGTTTACCTGGTATCAATGCCGGTGTCTTCCTGCACCAGCAGGACGTAATCTGCAAAAGCCTCTTCGCCCGGTGCGATTACCTGAATCTGCTTGGTAGTTAGGGCTTCTACTGTAAGGACGAAGAATTGTTCCTGGGTTCCCATGGCGATGTTGGTCTGACGCAGGCTGACAATCTCTTTAAAACGACAATAGCGTTCTGCATGCACGCCGTCCCAGTAGACCGGTACACCGGCGAGGCACAGAACATTTACGAAGTTGCAGGAGACACTCGCCAATAATCGATTACCTTCGGCGGCTTCGAAAAACTTGCTCTTAATGTTGAATCCATTGCTGCTGGTGGAATGTAAGGTACGGTATGACTGCGGAGCTTGAGCGAACAACAGGCCCGGGAACAGAATAAGTAATAGTACTGCCGGCAGTTTCATTTGTACTTCCTTTCCTACTCAATTGATGATGGAGACTAGAATCTTTGCCGAAGCAAGCGGCAAACGAGTGGTACGAGTTGGAGGAAATTGCTGTATCCGCCAAAGACGGATAAGGCTAAAGTCCATGGAATTTCACCTGCAAAAAGAACGACTAACCAGGTGAGCCCAGACTCGACGGGAGACAGTTTCTGTATAGCATCGCGCAGCGTATGGCGTCTGTGCGCGGCAAGTATTTCTTTCGGGATTCGTCCCGTGATGGGAATGGGCGCGTCTTGTGGCCTGCCGAGGCCCGCCGGTCACGAGCTTCCTTGCATGGACAAGTGTTCCACGTGGAACATTGACGGAGTGGCTTTGCTATAGCTGTAAGCTATGAAGCGAGGATAATGGATTGCGGCGATTGGAGTTGCGGCGGGGGGCTGGTATATGTTGGGTTGCAGTGCTGGCGGATTGCGCGGGGAATCGGATGCAGGCAGGAATCGTGTTATAGTTTCGCGGAAGGATGTGGCCTGAAGTACTTCCCTGCCTCCCCGGCCCAGCGATTTGAAATGAGGTGACGGAATGCAGTCCAAGAAATCCTATTCCGCAGCGAAGGTGGTTTTAGCGACCTTTGTGGCGTTCTTGCTAGCGTCGGTTGTTGCGCCTACCGCGGAGGCACGAAAGTTCAGAGTGCTGCACACGTTTCATGGCGCTCCAGACGATGGGGCGTTCCCTTGGACTCAACTGGCTCTGGACGCAGCCGGCAACATTTACGGAACGACAACCGAGGGGGGCGACGGGAAGGGAGTCTGTACAAGCTTTTTCAGTGGCTGCGGAACGGTGTTCAAGCTGAACAAAACCGGAAAGCTCCTGTTGCTGCGCAGCTTCAACGGTAAGAACGGGCTGGGACCCATGGCAGGCTTTCTGCCCGACTCGGCTGGAAACCTCTACGGAACCACGGTTTTAGGTGGCGACACGAACTGCTATGAGTACGGTTGCGGGATGGTGTTCAAACTGGACAAGGCGGGAAAGGAAACCGTGCTACACAAGTTCAGCGGAGCCCCAGACGGCGAGGATACAGAGGCACTCCTAGTTGAGGACGTGGCAGGGAATCTCTATGGAACGACTTACCTCGGCGGTGTCTTCCACAACGCAGGAACGGTATTCAAGATAGATGATATGGGCGATTATACTGTACTCTATAGCTTTTGTTCCCAGACGAACTGTACTGATGGACAGTATCCCTACCCCGGCGTGATCCTGGATGCGACGGGCAGCGTGTATGGTGCCGCCTTCTCCGGTGGCGATTCCGACGCGGGGGTCGTGTACAAGTTGGATACCACCGGCAAAGAGACGGTTTTGCACAACTTCAGTGGAACGTCGGATGGAAGCCAACCCGTATCGGTTTTGCTTGCGGACGCAGCGGGAAATCTTTATGGCACGACCGAGTACGGCGGGAATTTTAATGGAAATTGCGCGCAGTCCGGCTGCGGCGTGGTTTTTAAACTGTCTCCCCAGTCGGATGGCGCTTGGAGGGAAACCACCCTGTACAAGTTTTGCTCCGAGACCGACTGTGCCGACGGGGACGCGCCGCTTGCGGGGCCACTCGTGAGAGATTCGGCCGGGAATCTGTACGGCACAACGGAGTGGGGCGGTACGTCAAGCAACTGCAACGGAGAGGGCTGCGGCGTCGTCTTCAGGCTGGACCCCTACGGTCGGGAGACCGTTCTACATAGTTTTGCCCTTGGAGCGGATGGCGGAGTCCCCCCAACCGGTTTAACTATGGATAAGCTCGGCAACCTCTACGGCGCCACAACTAGCGGTGGCGACCTGAAATGCCGGGCAGGAAACGGGGATGGTTGCGGGGTCGTTTTCAAGTTGACGCGCTGACCGCACTGTTGAGAGGTGTCTCGCTGCGGGTCGGATGGAGTGATCGCTGATTACGAGTTCCACGTTTGCAACATGAACGACAATTGCACGGGCGTCGGCATTAGCGAACATAGCTCCTCGAACCAGTTCGCAAACAGCTTTGCTGGTGGGTTGGGGCTAGCCGCCGGGGCGCACCTTGGGAACACGGCGGCGAACAAGGACTTCACCGGCACGTGCACTTCGGGCACGACAACCTGCAACGTCACCTTCGCCACGCCCTATGCCTCGTCTCCCGTGTGCGTGGCCAATAACACTAGTGCGATCAATCCCGTTAAGGTCGCGGCCAGTGCCAGCGGGGTAATCTTTACCGGCACATCCGGCGACGTCATCGCGTACGCCTGCTTTGGGAATCCGAACTAGCGCCGTTCAGCGGCCTTGCTTCTGCTGCACAACTTCTTCCACCTGGCGCAGGACTTCGTCTTCTGAAAGATTGGTGGAATCGATCATCACCGCATCGGGTGCTGCCGCCAGAGGCGAGGCTGCGCGGGTTCGATCGCGGCGATCGCGTTCGCGTAGTTCGGCAGCCGTGGCTTGAGCTGCGGTTCCGCGCAGACTCTGCTGTTGTAGCCGTCGCTGCTCACGGACTACCGGATCGGCATCGAGAAAGATTTTCACGTCGGCGTCAGGAAAAACTTTGGTACCGATGTCACGACCCTCCATTACCACGCCGCCGCCCGTGCCCAGTTCCCGCTGGCGGGCGACCATCCACTCCCGTACTTCAGGATGAACGGAAACCCGCGACGCTCCGGCGGTGACGTCGGTGTCGCGTACGCGCTGGGTTACGTCGCGGCCATCGAGGAGAACCCGATTGCCGTTAGAAGCTGGCTCTATCTGAATCCGCGAGTCGTGGGCAAGTTTGGCTAGCGCAGCTTCGTCGTCGAAGGAAGCATCCCATTCAATGGCCTTTAGCGCGAGCGCGCGATACATGGCTCCGCTTTCCAGGTTGGCATAGCCGAGCTTGCGGGCGAGACGTGAAGCGATGGTGCTTTTGCCCACGCCTGCAGGTCCGTCAATAGCAATGATGAGTTTGCGCGGTTGAGGAGAGTTCATTGTGAACGAATGATTTTACACGGTAGGCGGGACCATTTCGGTACGTGGTAGTTTCTCAATTTTCAACAAAGATGAAGATTCCTCGACAGCCGCTTTCTGCCTCCGGGTACTCTGCGGCCGTTCTCAGCGACCTCCGCGATTTAAGGCTCTGTATTTGACTCCGCTCATCAACACCTTAAAACGCAGAGGTCGCGGAGAACCGGCCGCAAAATACGCTGAGAAAACCCGGCAAAGAGCAAACTGAGAGGTAGTACCTGGTTTGCAGAATAGGGCTTTTGGTCCCGCATTGAGCGATCGCAACGGTGCCTTTCAAGGCGCGTTCAAGGTGGCAGATTTTATGCAGGCCTGAAGGCGTGATCCACCAATTCGCCGAGCATGCTCCATCCAGGTTGCCGCTAGGAAACCGTCTCAGACCACTCGTTAGCTGATCCTCCAGAGCCAAAAAATCAATCGCCGACCTCCTGATTTGCGAATATACTGGCCGCCTCTAAAGAGATTCGAGCTAGGAGGGAACATGCTCAGCATCCGAAATCTGGTGGCTGTGGGCTTGTTTATTGGCTGTTTGAGTGGGCTGGCGTTTGCACAGGGCGGCGCGACCGGCGCTATTACCGGCACGGTTTCAGACGCGTCGGGAGCCGTGGTTGCAGGAGCTAAAGTCGATATTGTGCGAGAGGCGACAGGAGAGGTGGAACGCCATCTGACGACTGATTCTGCCGGAGCCTTTACTGCCACCCTATTGCCTGTCGGCACCTACACGGTGCAGGTGAGCGCCTCAGGATTTGCCACCACCAAGTTTCCTGGAGTGGTCGTGAACATCACGGAAACCACACGCCTCACCGCGTCGCTAAAGGTGACATCGGTCAACGAGGTCGTGCAGGTTGAGTCCCAGGTCGCCCAGGTGGATACGACCGACGCCACTACTGGCCAATCACTGACCGGTAACACCATCACGGAACTGCCCCTGGCTACCAGGAATTTTCAACAATTGCTGACACTATCGGCTGGTGCCTCTTCCGATCTGAACAATGCATCGCAGTTGGGCCGCGGGCAGGTTTACATCCATGTCAATGGCGGACGCGAAGACAACAACAACTACTTGATCGAAGGAATTTCCGTCGCCGATTATTCGTTCGGAGAACTGACTTACACGCCGCTCCCCAATCCTGATTCCATCCAGGAATTTAAGGTTAGCACCAGCCTCTACGACGCTACTCAGGGTCGCAATGGAGGCGGCAACATCAATGCCACTCTGAAAAGCGGTACCGCCAACTTTCACGGCGATCTCTGGGAGTATTTCCGCAACACCGTGCTGGATGCGAATGACTTCTTTTTAAACCGCGCCGGACTTCCGCGCCCAGTCATCCAGCAGAATATCTTTGGCGGCGATTTAGGCGGACCGATCGGGAGTAAAGCGAAGCTGGGCTACTTTTACGTGAACTATCAGGGAACCCGGCAGCGCAGTGGAGCTTCGCCCGGGACCTACATCAACACCAGCATTCCAGTAATACCTGCCGACCGCTCAGCGGCCAACCTTATGGCCACATTCTTTCCCAACGGCGGCCTTACTTCTATCGACCCTGTGGCGCTGGCCTTGCTGAATTTCAAGAGCAACCAGTTTGGCGGAGGTGGGGGAGGCTATCTTCTCCCCACGGTGCCAGGAACAGCGGGTTTCACCAACGGCCAACTAAATTACGGTCCGCTCATCCTAAGCAAAACCGGCAAGTTCACCGACGATCAGTTCACCACCAACTGGGACCGGGAATTTCGTGGGGGCAAGGATCGCATTGCCTTCCGTTTCTTCTGGGCTGATTCCGAAACCTTCCAACCCTTCGGCGCCGATTCTTTTCAGATTCAGACCGGCGGCGCCCCAACCCCAAACAATCTGAATTTCCCGCTCGACATCCCATTGCATAACCGGGTGGGCAGCATCACGGAAACCCATCTGTTCTCCAACACGATTGTGAACGAACTCAGATTTGGCGTAAACATCATCAGCGACAAATTGAACAACCAACCGCCGGTCACCAATTCGCAAGTGGGAATCAATATTCCGACTGCGAATGGCGATCCGAACATTTACCGCTTTACCTTTGGCAGCTGGGCCTTCGGTCCGTTCCCGCAGCAGTTGCAGAGCGCGCTTTCTGACAGCTTCGTTTTGCTCGATACCTTAAGCTGGACTCACGGCCCCCACCAATTTCGCTTCGGCGGAGAGTGGGATCGCACCACCATCCGCCGCACCCTGCCGGTCGCTGACAATGGATTGTTGTTCTTTGCCGGCCCTACCGGATTCGCGACCGACTTTCAAAGCTTCCTGGCGGGTGCTCCGCTTTTCGGTGAGGCCGGAGGTGGCGTGGGCAACCACGATTACCGCATTCCCGCGTACTCCTTGTTTGCCCAGGACGATTATCGGGCAACCAGGAATCTGACCTTGAACCTCGGGTTCCGCACTGAGTTCGTGGGCGCGCCCTACGACGAACTTTGTCACCTCGGCAATCTGGATCCTGCATTGGCCAACATAACTGGCCAGCCCTTCCTGTATCCGACCTGCGTAAGTCGATTCAATCTTCCCGGCCTGAGTGGAACCCTCAATCGGGCCGCTCTCAAAAATGAATACGCCACAGTGTGGGAGCCTCGCATCGGCTTTGCCTACGATTTATTTGGTAAACACAGCACGACCATTCGCGCTGGCTACGGCATCTACAGCGTGCGCGAGGACTTGGGCGCAGTGGATAACTTATCTTTCTCCGCCCCGTTCTTCCCCATCGCAGTCAACTTCTTGCCGGGCGCAGGCAGCTTGACCAACCTCTTCCAGCCCAACCCAACCACAGGATTTACTGGAATTCCGCCGCTGGGAGTGCTGAGTCCTGCTTTCGTACCCCGCGCCGCGCTCTTTACCGGCTTCGCGCCCAGTTGCACGTTGGGAAATGGAAACGCTTCCACCAATCCCGATCAATGCGGTCCTGGCTTCACCGGCAACGTGAACAGCTTCATCGGACTCGAGGTACCGTTCCACTGGATCGCGGCCACCACGCAGCAATGGAACTTTACTATCCAGCATGAATTGGGCAGAAATTGGTTTATCGAACTGGGGTATGTGGGTACAAAGGGCTCTCACTTGCGCTCGACATTCGATCCCGACCAGGCAACCTTGGCCACTCCTCAGACCCCGGTCACGATTCCAGGAGTCAGTTGCGCGGGCGTACGAGCGGCAGGAAATTCCTGTCAGATTGTTGACACCACCGCGGAGAACGCCAATGCGCGTGCTCCGTTCCTGGGACTTGCTCCGGCCGCATACGAATCGTTCTCTCCTAATTCCGATTCGCACTACCATTCGCTGCAGGCGACGCTGGCGCATCGCTTTGGCCAGGGATTGTATTGGCAGAGCGCTTACACTTTCTCCAAAGCCATCGACGATGTCTCGACCGCGACTGTGGCCTTCGATACCCGTTTCAACGATCAGGTTAATGCGCGCGATTCCCGCGGTCTCTCGGACTTCGATCGCCGGCAACGGTTCGTAACCAGCGCGACTTATCAACTTCCGTTCTACGCGCATGCCAGCGGCTTCACCGGCGGTGCTTTGGGCGGCTGGATAGTCAGCGGCGTAATCACCCTGCAATCGGGCCTGCCGTTTACGCCTATTGATTCGGCTGGCGGCAGCGCTTACGCTCTCAGCAGTCCGAACCTCGCGACCCCGACTTTCGCCCCGGGCTTCAGTTGTGCCAACGCGGCGACTACAGGCGGGGTCGAGTCGCGCTTAGGCCACTGGGCGAACCCTGCAGCCTACCTGCCAGACGCGATCATACCGCTCGCCAACGGCGCGCCCGGAGATGCCACAGGCTACGGAAACGCCCCGCGCAACTGCATCATCGGGCCGCCCCAGAAAAACGTAGACTTCACCATCGGAAAGACTTTCAAGTTGACCGAGCGGCAGTCTCTGCGCTTCCGCACCGACTTCTTCAACCTGTTCAACCACCCGTCGTTCGCCAACCCATCGGCGACGGATGTTGAGAGTCCCAGCTCGTTTACCCAGATCACGTCAGTCGTCGGCACACCGCGGCTGATTCAGTTTTCGTTGAAGTACGGCTTTTAAGTAAAGGGACCGATGGCTCTACCAGTTTGCTGAAAAATGCGGATCACGATGCAGTTTTGAAAAGGGCGCGGCTTTCCAGCCGCGCCGCAACGGCGCTAAGTTCCTGTCCCAGCCAGCGGAACTAATTGCGGGCTGCCGCCTCCGTCATCGGATACGGAAACGGCTGCCGCCCGCGGCCCGGTCGCGGTGGGCGTAAATGTGACCGTAATCGTGCAGTGACCATGGGTCGGAACACTTTGCCCGCAGTTGTTCTTCTCGGAGAAATCTCCGGAGTTTGTTCCCGCAATCGTGATCTGCGTGATCGAAAGGGTAGTCCTTCCCTTGTTGAACAGTTTGACGGCAACTGGAGGACTTGAAGTCCCGACCTTCTGATCTCCGAAGTTCACACCCTGAGGCAAGAACGTAACCACGGTACCAACGCCCGAAAGCGAGACTTCTTGCGGACTTCCAGTAGCATCATCGCTGACAGAAAGCGTACCCTCAGCTTCGCCTTTCTTCTGCGGAGCAAACCGCACGAAGATGTCACAGTTCGTACTCGCTGCCAAGCTGGCAGGACAATCGTTGGTCTGGGTGAACGGGCCGTTAATCGAAATTGATGAAATCGTAACCGCCCCCGTGCCTGTATTTGCCAAAGTTGCAACCTGGGGTGAACTCGCGACCCCAATCAATTGCGTGTGAAAGCTCAATTTTTGCGGGGTTAGCGTGACAATCGCCGTCACCCCAATTCCGTCCAGTGGCAAAGTTAGCGGGCTACCCGAGCCTTGGAAGGCTAAGTTCAGCGAGGCGTAAAGATACCCGGTAGCTTGTGGAGTGAACGTGACTTTTATTTGACAACTGCCATGCGCGGGCACGCTGGTACCGCAGTTGTTGGTCTGGGAGAAGTCGCTAGAGTCTGTCCCGCCAATGCCGATGCTGTTTATCTTTAGTGCGGAAGGCTTGAGGTTCGTCAAGGTGACGGTCTGTGGAGCGCTAGAAGTGCCGATCGTCTGGTCGCCGAAGGCCAGCGATGCCGGGGAGACACTGACTGGCGTTTGCAAATACAAAGTGCCATCATTGGAAACTAGGTCAAGCAGACCGTCTCCATTGAAGTCGCCCATGCCGAATCCTAGGCCGGCCGATACGGTATACAAGCCGGTGAACGAAAGCGGGGTCTGCAGCGTGCCATCGCCGTTGCCGAGGAACAATGCAACTTCATCGGGTCCCGAATAAATCGGATAAAAGACCGCGGCGTCTGGAAATCCGTCGCCGTTGAAGTCGCCGATTTTGATGTCGTTGAAGGTTTCCGTTTCCGACGCGTACTCGACGTTCCCGGCTAAAATGAATGTGCCATCGCCTTTTCCCAGGAGGATGGACACTCCGGCCTGGCTGTAGCTGACTAGGTCAAGCTTCCCATCGCCGTTCATGTCGGCTGCGGCCACGGAAACGCCTCCGTACCCAGCTTGATAATTAACCGGTGGTTGGAAAGTACCGTCCCCATTTCCAAGGAAAATGTTGATGGAACCTTCTCCAGCCCCAAGCGCCAAGTCGAGCAAGCCGTCGCCGTTGAAGTCGCCGACGGCGGGGCTACCGTAGTTGCCGGAAGTATTTACGGGCTGCGTTTCTTGGAAAGTGCCGTCGCCGTTGCCCAGGTAGATTACGAACTGCGAGGGATAGTACTCGCTTGCAGCATACAGATCCAGCTTGCCGTCGCCATTGAAATCGGCGCCGGCTAGAAAGCCAGGTACGGCAGAAGGGCTCGTCAAAGTACTGCCTCCGCCGAAACTACCGTCCCCTTTTCCAAGGAAGATGCCAATCTCGTTCCCCTCATCGGAGACTGCCAGATCGAGCCACCCGTCGCCATTGAAATCCGCCGCCAGCATGGAGTTTTGATGATAGAAGGACGATGAAGTGGCAATAGGGTTCTGAAAGGTCCCGTTCCCATTGCCCAACCAAACATAGACCTCCTGGTTTGGATAGTCTTGCCCCGTAGCTATGTCAAGCTTGCCATTGTTGTTGAAATCGCCCACGGTGAGACCGGTCCCTGAGAAGGGCGAACTACTCGCCATCGCCACCGTAGAAAAAGCCTCCCGGATGGGCAAGTAAACCACATTGGACGTTCCCCCACCAGGAGCAGAATTCGTCACCGTGATGGAAGCAGTGCCGGCCTTTCTAATCTTGGCCGCAGAGATTTTTGCCGTGAGCCGGCTGGTGGACTCTACGCTGGTGAGAATCGGCGATCCGTTCCAATTGATCACAGCCGTGGACGAAAACCCGGTCCCGTTCACCGTCAAGAGAAACTCCTTGCCACCGGGCTGGACGCTGACCGGGTCCAGAATTTGATTCACAAACGGAACCGGATTGGTTTGCGCCAACATCACGGTCTGGGCAGAGATCACCAATACCCAACAGAACGATGCGAATCTCATGCGGTCCTCCAGCCGCCGCCGCGGCACACTCAAATCGCTTCTATCGTAAGGGACTTGCGAGGCGAGGATAAGTACCAGCTCGGTACCGACGAGAGACGACCAACATCTGAGAGTTGTAGAGCGGATACTCTTGTCCGCTGCTCTTGACGTTGATCTTTTGAGTTAACGATGCAAATTCGACATGAAGGTCAAAGGCGGCGGACAGGAGTGTCCGCCCTACACTGATGCGCAACTTACCAGACCTTGCAAACCTTATCCGGAGGACTCACCATCGGCTGACCAGCTTTGCAAGAGAAAGCGTGTGCAAACTCGGGCATGTTGACCACCACGCCGTTGATGCGGTATTGCGCGGACGAATGCGGATCGGTCATGGCGCGCACCCGCAGATCCTCATCACGCATGTTGGCGCAATCCCACTGCGCAAAGCCGACAAAGAACCGCTGCTCGGGAGTGAGTCCGTCGATGGGGAGAAGATTCTTGTCTTTGGTGGCATCTTTCCATGCCATAAAACCCAGAATCTCGCCGCCCAGGTCGGCCACATTTTCGCCCAAGGTAAGTTCGCCATTGATGTGAACATCATCAACCATTACATAAGACGAATATTGATCGGCCACGCACTTGGTGCGGGCATCGAACTTCTCGCGATCTTCCTTAGTCCACCAGTTCTTCAGATTGCCTTTGGCATCGAACTGGCTGCCTTCATCGTCAAAGCCATGAGTCAGTTCGTGACCGATAGTGCCGCCAGTGTCGCCGTAGTTCGGAGCGTCGTCCATTTTTGCGTCATAGAGCGGAGGCTGCAGCACTCCGGCGGGGAAATTTATGTCGTTCATCTGCGGGTTGTAGTAAGCGTCAACCGTAGCCGGCGAAATCTCCCACTCGCCGCGATCGACTGGTTTGCCAATCTTGTTGATCTGGCGATGCAACTCGAACTCACCACCCCGGCGGATGTTTCCTGCAAGGTCGTCATGAACAATGGTGAGAGAACTGTAGTCGCGCCACTTGTCGGGATAGCCAATCTTGTTGCGAATCTTCGCAAGCTTAATCAGCGCCTGCTGCTTGGTCTCTGGACTCATCCAGTCAAGTTGCCGAATGCGCTGTCCCATGGCGGCTTCGATACGATCCACCATGTCCAGCGTGCTGGCCTTCAACTCGGGCGAGAATACGCGCTCAACGTAAACTTGTCCCAGTGCCTCGCCGAGATTGTAATCCGTAAATTCCACGCAACGCCGCCATCGAGGCTGCATTTCCTTCGCTCCACGCAAATACTTTCGGTAAAACTCAAAATTCTCCTGCACGAAATTTGCCGACAAGAAAGGGGAATACTCATCGGCAACGTGAAAGCGGAGGTAGTTCTTCCAGTTCTGCAGCGGCTCACTGGTTAATTCCGCGCTCATCTGCTTGTAGAACGCAGGCGCGTCCACATTGAGAATTTCAATGGTCGGATACTTCAGCGCGCGATAATACGTCTGCCAGTCGAAATTCGGCGCCAACTGCTCCAGTTCTCCCAGCTTCATTTTGTTCTTTAATTTGTAAGGGTCGCGGCGCTCCACCTGCGTCCACGAAGCCTTGGCCAGCGCCGTTTCCATGCGGAGAATTGTGTCGGCATTCTGCTTTGCGTCCTGAGAATTGTCGCCGAGCAACTCAAACACCTTCCGCACATGCTGGACATAGCGCTCGCGTATCTCTTTCGATTTGGCGTCTTCTTTCGTGTAGTAATCGCGATCGGGCAATCCCAGTCCGCCCTGGTCAAGATCGGCGATCTCCTGATCGGAGTTGTCCGGATCCTGAGTTGAGCCAGCGGCAAACAAAATCGTACGGCCAAACGGAAGCGGCAGCTGAGCGACGAGTGCCGCCATATCCGGCTGAGACTTCAGACCTGCAATGGCGTCTAATTGTGGCTGGATCGCACTCACCGCGCGTTTGTCGGCAGTGTTCTCGTCCATGCACGACGCGTAGAAATCGCCGATCTTCTGGGTGCTGGCATCGCGCTGTGCGTTGCTTGCCCCGGACTGCTCCAGGATGCCGCGCAGAAACATCAGATTGTCCTGATACAGCTTGCCGTAAACGCTCCACGAAGTCTGGTCCGGTGGAATGGGATTCTGCTTCTGCCAGCCCCCGCAAGCGTAATGATAAAGATCGACGCAAGGATCGACCGACTTGTCCATCGATGACACATCAAGGCTGGGGATGTAGGGCAGCGCCGGTTCGTCCTTTGACTGCGCTCCGGACATAGACTGAGCCGCGGCAATCGATACCATGAGCAACGAACCGAACCACAACGCAAAAATTCTCTTCATATTCACCTTAGACTGGATTTTTGGGAAATCGTCAACCTAGCGCCACCCAACGTAGCCGGACGCCTCATCCGGGGCAATCGACGATTGCCACCCTCACGTCATTGTCATCCTGAGCGTAGCGAAGGATCTATGCAACTTGCCGGCCCCTTCGGAGCACATACATCCTTCGCTACGTTAGGGATCACAGCAGAGAGGTTGCGCATCAGACTCGTGGAGGCGTCGGCGTCTTCCGCGGGCGTAATTCTCGCGGACCAGCAGCGCGCGCCGGAGCCTCCGCTTTCGCCGGCGTGATCTGAATCAGCGACCGATTGCCCACATGAATAAAACTCAACTCGCGCGCCGCCAGCAGCGCATTAATCGCTTCCTTAACTCGCGAGCGCGGAACGAAGTTGCCAAAAAATGTTTCCAGCTCCTGCTGGTCAGCCGCGACCACACAATCCAAATACTTCGTCAGCAACGCAGACAGCGATTCTCCGACTGAAAGGTTCACGCCTTCCCGCACCGCATCCGGCGACCAGCGATACAGCACATCCCAGAACGCGCCTTCCGTCGGATTGTAATCAACCCGCGTGATGCGCAGCTTGGACCACAATTCGCCCAGCGCATGATCGAGAGCGACGAACGATACGCTGCCGCCCAACATATCGCGCATTTTCTGCTTGGAGATAGGACCGTCGCGCCGGATCAGCTCAAACGCATCGCAAGCCAACTGCGAGTAATCCGAGTGCGGCTTCGGTTTCGGCGTCGACTTAGGATTGCGCTCTCCGACCAACGCATAGAAATAAGGAAAGATGGATCCGGCGACAAGAAACGCGTTGTTCTCATCGAAGCGATTAGCCTCGTAAGCAGCACGATCGCGCAACAGACGAACCATCAAGTCGGTCGCGTCCTGCGCGCGCGGGTCCGCAAAAGCGTGCTGCCAGTCAGGCAACTGCTGATCCGACCCAACCCAGGCTCCCATGAAAGTCGGCACCAGCGCCTGGCTGCGCATGGGATACATCATGCAAAACCCAACCGACTCAACGAACGAGCGGGCGTCATCGAATGTCCGGATCGTACGTCCATCCAAGTGCCACTTTTCCCGCCGCAACTGATCGAGATCGGTCATAAAATCATTAGACCACAGAGAACGGAGATGAAAAACCGGTAGTCGCTCAGTTTGAATTCGTTTTGAAGGGGCGCGGCCTCAAATCGCTGCGGGACGTGCTGTTCAAACCTCGAGGGAGAAAGGTTTCGGCATGGAGGACCACCACAGCCAAGACCGCGCTAATCACTTTGCAGTTCGGAAAAGATTTTCAGGGGCGAATGCCCTTTCAAAGTCACTCATCGTCGCTTTCAAGGTACTTTTTGGCGGTATTTTCGAGCAGAAATCGAGAACCATTCGGGCGGCAGTGTTGCAAGCCCATTCAGCGACCGCCTTCGTCTCAATCAGAAACGTCCAAGACCCGCCGCTAGATTTTGTATTCTCGGCGAGAATTTTCTTCCCTCTGAATTTGTTAAAGAGGTCTTGATGAATCTCCTCGGCGGTAGCGTCTTGCTCAAAGGCGCCGTTCGGTTTGAAATGCACCAACTCATTTCTAAGTCGCATCAGTAGGAAAAAATCTTGGTAAGGTTGTGCACCTCTATCGAATTGTTCCCCAGACAAAATCCACTTAGCTAGAATGAATTTTGATTCGAGAGACGCTTTCGAACCTTCAGCGTCGGCCATACACTCAGCAAAGACAACAATTGCACGCGGCTCTAAGTCGGGTGGGAATCTCGAAGACTCCTGTGCTAGTTCTGTTGCTTCATTTATGAAACCTTCCAAGGCAACAACTGAGAACACGATGCTGACAAGGGCAGCTTCCTGACCTCCGACTCGGGGAGACGCTTTGATACTCGTTGCTGCTTTCAAAGCAACTCCTAAGAGCGACCCCGTCTCGAAAATTCTTAGTGGCATGAAGGCTTGCCCTTAGGAACCCTATTTGCAATTGTCGCAGACTCCGTCATTCCTCGCGGGCTGATTCGGAAGGTTGCATTCTTGATGATATGCCGCTGTGTAGCCCTGATTCGATATCGACTCAGCGAGTGCCTTTCGACTTTGAAGACTAAACACGGCCATGTATGTGTCGAAGCCAATGCCAATCGTAGTGTAGCCGTTTGCCGGGTGCCCCCGACCTTAGCGGAAGGAACTAGGTCCTGGGGTGCCCCGCTCCTTGCGGCTTTTTCGCAAGGGGTGGGTGCTTGCATTACGCATGCCGTCTCAGGCTCATCTGCTTAACGTTAAGCTGAAGATGAGAGATTCCCAATTTGGAACCGGCGTTGCAGCCCGCCCGCTTTCCCGTTGACCTCATCGGTCACTTGAGATAACATAAGTACATATATATTATCTATAAGATAATCTTCGATCTTCGAAAATCGGACCCAGCGCAGCTTCTGATCGGCCCCAAGCGCCGAGGCGAAAAATTCAGCTCGTGGCCCATCTCTATTCCCGTAGTTCCAAAATGGAACCGTGGACGGCCAAAATCGCCATAACTTCCCAAATTCCAGTCCTTTGTTTTCTGGATTTTACGCAGAAAAGAGCGTTTTTTTTGAAGGACCCACAAAAGCCGCCTAGATTCTCTTGAACGCCTTTTGAATGTCCTTCATCGAGTATCGCAGCACCACCGGCCTTCCGTGTGGGCAAGACATTGGGCAGTCGGTCTTTGCTAGTTCGGCTAGGAGCCATTCCATTTTATTTTGCTGCAGCGGCATGTTGACTTTTATGGCGGCGTGGCAAGCGATGGACGCGGCAATCCGCGCCCGAACTTTTTCCATGTTCAGGGCTTGCTCTTCGCGCGAAAACTGACCGAGCAGTTCGTGCAGCATGTGCTCGATCTGTGCGGCTTCGACTCCTGCCGGGGCGACTTTTATGGCGACGCTTCGGGCTCCGAATGGTTCAGCCTCGAAGCCGTTCTGATTCAGTTCTTCTGATATCTCGGCGAAGACGGCTTGTTGGGCGGGCGTGAGTTCGAGGAGCAGCGGCATCAGCAGGCGCTGACTTTCTACTTTTTGCGCTGTCCGCTGTTTCAGTATTTTTTCAAATAGCACGCGCTCGTGAGCGACGTGTTGGTCCACGATCCACAACCCCTCGTGATTCACGGCGAGGATGAACGAATCACGAATCTGCCCCAGCGGCTTGAGCGATGCGAGAGACGGCGTCGGGTTGCCATTCGCAAACTCGTGAGCGGTTTCCGGCTCCTCGGGCAACGGCGGAGCGCAGTTGTCTTGTTCGATGACCTCGGAAACGATCCGTGGAGCGCGAACCAAAGACAGCGCGGCGTTGCCATCGACTGCGATTCCGTCGACGCCAAAGTGGAATCGCTCCGTAACCGGCGGGGCGGTTGGTGGTTGCAGAGTGAAACCGTCAGCCGCAGCGGAAAATGTGCGTAACTCCGCTGGTTGAGAAGGCGATACCGAAACAAGCGAAGGGCTCGCCGTAGGATGCGCTCTGATCTCAGTCATGAACTGCGGCACCGGCCGCGCCTTCATCAGCGCTGCCCGCACTGAGTCCCGCACAAAATCGTGCATGGCAGTTTGCTGGCGGAAACGCACTTCGGTTTTCGAAGGATGGACATTCACATCCACTTCGCCGCTGGGCAACTCAAGGAACAGCAGCACCACCGGATAAACAGTCGGAGGCAGAATGTTTCGGTAAGCCTCGGTGAGCGCGTGCTGAATGAGCCGGTCGCGTATCAAGCGTCCATTGACAAAAACATAAATCGAGTTGCGATTAAGCTTTTGAATCTCGGGCTTCGAAACGAAACCATGCATGCGCATCTCGCCAGGTTCGGTGGGCGGCTGATCTTTGTCTTCTTCTTGCCTGCGCCACGGCGGTGGTTGCGGCAGACCAACGTGTTCAAGAGGCTGCATTGCGGCCACCAAAATAAGTTGGTCGAGAACGTCCTTGCCGAACACCTGATACACACGCTCGCTGTATCCCGCAACCGGCGCCGCAACCAGAACAGCGTTGGTGGCAGAGTGCAACTCGAAATGCTTATCAGGATGCGCCAGCGCGTAATGCGTCACCAGTGAAGCGATGTGGGAAAGCTCGGTGGATTCAGCCTTCAAAAATTTCTTACGCGCCGGCGTATTGAAAAACAAATCGCGGACGGTGATCGAAGTTCCTGCCGGAAGGCCAGCTTCTTCCACTTTAAATATCTTGCCGCCGTTGATCTCAACCACGGTTCCAGAATCTTCATCTGGCGCACGCGTCTCCAGGTGCAGGCGCGAAACCGATGCGATCGTAGGCAATGCTTCGCCGCGAAATCCCAGAGTGGCGACACTGAGCAGGTCCTCGGCATTCTTGATTTTCGAAGTCGCGTGACGCTCAAAGGCCAGCATGGCATCGTCGCGAACCATGCCGCATCCGTTGTCGGTAATTTGGATGAGTTTCTTGCCGCCGGCCTCAACCTGAACCTTGATGCGAGTGGAACCGGCGTCGAGAGAATTTTCGAGAAGCTCTTTGACTACGGACGCAGGGCGCTCCACCACTTCGCCAGCGGCGATTTTATTAGCGACAGATTCGGAGAGAACGTGGATGCGTCCCATGACGAGAAGAGATCCCTCTCTGCGCTCGGGGTTTTGGCTACGGGCTCCCGCTGCGCTCACGCCCGCAATGAGCCTCAAGTTTCTCAGATGCGAGCGGCCAAAGCAAAAGCGGCCACGGATCTCACGGATGAGCACCGCTTAAACCTCGAGCCCTGCGTCCTAACCGGCGCCCGTGTTATGTTTTAATTTCTTGTTTGGCGATGCGAATATGATCCGTTCTTACAAAGGCATTACGCCTACCATTCCAGCTTCGTGTTATGTGGACGATTCGGCGCAAATGATCGGCGACGTGGTTCTCGGTGAACATGCTAGCGTCTGGATGAACGCTGTGCTTCGCGGCGACGTGCATTCCATTCGCGTGGGCGCGCACTCGAATGTGCAGGACTGCAGTGTGCTTCACGGCATGAAGGAGCAGTACAACGTCGTCGTGGGAGAGTACGTTACGATTGGCCATTCGGTAACGCTGCACGGCTGCGTGGTCGAAGACAGGTGTCTCATCGGGATGGGTTCGATCATTCTGAATGGCGCGCGGATTGGGGCGGGATCGATTATTGCGGCGGGAACGCTGATCCCAGAGAAAACCATCGTCGAGCCTGGATCGCTGTGGATCGGTTCTCCGGGGAAATTCCGGCGCAGGCTGGAGCCGAAAGATCAAGAGAGCATCATGCGCTACGCCAATAATTATCTGGGATATAAGGAATCGTATTTGCGGGAGCGTTGAACAACCGTTGTCATCCTGAGCGCAGCGAAGGACCTATGCACTCGCTGGTACAAACAAAATGCATAGATCCCTCGCTACGCTCAGGATGACAATGTTTTCGTACTAGAAGGCAGGAGCTAGAAGCCAGCAGCTAGAAGCTAGCAGCTAGCAGCTACGAGCCAATGATCAAAGCCGTACGAGGAACTCGCGATTTACTCCCGCCGGAAACGGCGTTGTGGAACTTTGTCGATGCCACGGTGCGCGACGTTTTCCGCGTCTACAATTTTCAGGAAATCCGTACGCCGATTTTTGAGGAAACGCAACTCTTTGCCCGAAGTGTGGGTGAAGAGACCGACATCGTCGCAAAAGAAATGTTCACGTGGGAAGATCGTGCGCGCGCGGAGAGTGAAAAAGGCCAGTCGTTGACGCTTCGTCCGGAAAATACCGCAGGAGTAGTCCGGGCTTACATCGAGCACAAGCTTTGGGATCGTGGCTTGAACAAGCTCTATTACATTGGGCCACAGTTCCGGCGGGAGCGTCCGCAGAAGGGACGATATCGCCAGTTCTATCAGATCGGAGCGGAGATCATTGGCCCCCCGAGCGCGGGCAGTGAGTCGCCTGCACGCGATGCCGAAATTCTTCAACTGCTGGCTACCCTGCTTGATCGTCTTGGCGTCGAGAACTGGACGCTGCAGCTGAATTCTGTGGGCTGCCCGAATGATCGCGCCGCTTACAACGAGGCTCTGCGCAAGGCACTTGAGCCAGTCGTGGGACAAATGTGTGCCGACTGCCAGCGTCGCGCCGTCACCAATCCGTTGCGCGTGTTCGATTGCAAAGTTCCTGCCGATCAGCCGATTATTGAAACCCTGCCGCGCATCAGCCAATTTCTTGACGAGCCTTGCCGGCGGCATTTCGAGCAGGTGCAAGAGATTTTGAAGTCTGTCGGCGTTCCGTTTCAATTGAACGATCGTCTGGTTCGCGGCTTGGATTATTACAGCCGCACTGCGTTTGAGTTTACGCACGGAGCTTTGGGGGCGCAGAACGCGATCCTCGGCGGCGGGCGTTACGATGGACTTTCCGAATCGCTTGGCGGCCCGAGCGCGCCCGGCATTGGTTTTGCTATTGGCGAAGACCGGCTGGTGCTGGCGCTCAAGCAATCGGCGGAAGCAGTGCAGCGCAAGCCCGATGTTTATATCGCGCCGCTCGGGGCGGGCATGGACCGCGAGGCTGCTCGTCTGGCACGTGAGTTGCGCCACCACGACGTTGTCGCTGAGTTGGGTGACGAAACATTTCGTTTGAAGAAATCCTTTGAAACCGCGAGCAAAGTAGGAGCGCGCTTCATTTTGATTGTGGGCGAGAACGAGGTCAACGCTGGCGCCTTCGCGTTGAAAAATCTGGAAAGCGGGGAACAGGTGTCTGTGCCTCGCGGTGATCTGGCGCAGAGAATTCAGTCGGGCAGTTGAAGAACGCCACTCCTGTCATTCCGAGCGAAGTCGAGGAACCTTCCCGGTTAGCTGGCGCGAGCGAAAAAGCAGGTTTCTCGACTCCGCAGGACCGTCCGCATTCGCGGACGATCCTGCTACGCTCGAAGTGACAATTGATAGAAACATTTGGTCCTTCGAAAACGAATCCTCCCATCCGCAACGGACAGAACCGGACCCTCGCATTTATAATTTGTGATTCCCATTCTTCTTTGAAAGGCACAACTTGCTTGACTTTTTAGGCGACTTGCAACGCACGCATCGCTGTGGTGCTCTGCGCGCTTCCGACTCCGGCCAACGAGCCGTGCTTATGGGATGGGTGAACCGCCGCCGCGACCTGGGCAACCTCATCTTTGTTGATGTCCGGGATCGCACGGGCGTCACGCAGGTGGTATTTAACAAGGAGCGCGATCCCGCGGTGCATGAGAAAGCCAGCCAGTTGCGCAATGAATTTGTGGTCGCCGTCATTGGCAAGATCAAGCAGCGCACCGCCGACACCATCAATAAAAATATCCCCACTGGAGAAGTCGAGGTGATCGCAGAAGAGTTGCGCATCCTCAACGAATCGAAGCAGCCGCCGTTTCTTCCCGGAGACACTGTTCTGCCGAACGAAGAGATGCGCCTTAAGTATCGATATATCGATTTACGGCGCGATGCCATGCAACACAACATCGAGCTGCGGCATAACGTTGCCATCGCGATTCGCAGCTATCTTTCGGGGCAGGGATTTTTTGAAATCGAAACACCGTTCATGACTCGGTCTACGCCTGAAGGCGCACGGGATTATCTTGTGCCCAGCCGGGTGCAGCCGGGGTCGTTCTATGCGCTGCCGCAATCGCCGCAACTGTTTAAGCAGATTCTGATGATCTCGGGCTTCGACCGTTATTTTCAAATTGTGCGCTGCTTCCGCGATGAAGATCTGCGCGCCGACCGGCAGCCGGAATTTACCCAGATCGATTTGGAAATGTCGTATCCGCAGCCGGAGCGGGTGTGGGAAGTGGTCGAGGGATTTCTTACTGCGGCGTTCACAGCTGCTGGGGAGAGAATTAAGACGCCGTTCCCGCGCATGAGCTACGATCAGGCGATTCGTCTGTACGGCAGCGACAAGCCGGACATGCGCCTGCCTGCGATGACCGATGTGCGCGCGGCTTTCACCGAGGAAAATTTAGCCACGCTTGCGGTGAGCCCGAGTTTGCCGGTGGTTGCGATCCGCATACCGAAGGTTGGCGAGCTTTCCCGAAAGGATCGCAATGAAATTAAGCCGCTGTTCGGCGCGCGGGGCGCAGCGAAGTTGTTCGAAGATTTCAAACGGCTGGAGAAAAACTTTCCTGAAGCTGCGAATAAGATTCGGCAGGCAATCGGCGCTGAAGATGGCGATTTAATCGTGATCGTAGCCGGCGACGGTAAACCTGCAGAGCACAAGTCCGAGGGCGGGCTGAAACCTGAGGTCAAGCAACACGACCATGCGGTTTACACGGCTGCAGGATTGCTGCGGCTGGCGCTGGCGCAGAAATATGCTGAGCGGCATGGCGCTTTCAAGAAAACGGGCGATGCAGCCAAGGACTTTCGCTTCCTCTGGGTCACCGATTTTCCCATGTTCGAGTGGGATGAAGAGGGCCAGCGCTGGGCGGCGGCGCATCATCCATTCACTTCGCCGCATGAACAGGACATGGACAAATTGGAGTCAGACCCGGCTTCAGTGCGGGCGCTGGCTTATGACGTCGTGTTGAACGGGACTGAGTTGGGATCGGGCTCCATTCGTATTCATCGCCAGGATATTCAGAGTAAAATTTTTCATGCGCTTGGCATGACCGAAGAGGAAGCTCGCTCCCGGTTTGGATTTTTCCTTGAAGCACTTGAGTATGGCACGCCTCCGCATGGCGGCATTGCGCTGGGATTGGATCGTATTGTGATGATTCTTGCCGGAGCGGAGAGCCTACGCGAGGTGATCCCGTTCCCAAAGACGGCCCGGGCTGTGGACTTGATGGTGGACGCTCCCACCCCGGTGAGCGAGTCCCAGCTGAAAGATTTGGGGATACAGGTTAAGAAGTAGCCTAAAAATTTGTCTTTGGTTCAGCGAGATCCAGCCATAAATCTTGCACTTTATGCTTGACACTCCCAAGCGAGGACGCTAGGCTTCGCTATTCTTTTCGGGAGCACATGGATCATCTTGAATTTGTCAAAGGCTGGAGCCTGCGTATTAATACTTCAGTTTTCACTTCACTTCTCGCAATATTAACAACGCTTTCAGTTCCTGCAATGGCTGCCAAGAAAATTATTATCGACACTGATCCGGGCACTGATGATGCGCTTGCTCTGATGCTGGCGCTGAACTCGCCGGAGTTGGACGTACGCGCGGTCACGGTTGTTCCGGGGAATGTAACGGCGGCAATGGGGCTGGATAACGCGCTGCGGATGATCTCGCTGGCAAACCGGTGTGATATTCCGGTGGCTGCAGGGGCACAGCATCCGTTGTTTCAGAAGCTCACTACGGCCGAGTTCTGGCATGGCAAGAATGGATTAGCGAATATCGAATTGCCTCCGAGCAAGTGCAAGGTTGATCCTCGCTTCGGGCCGGACCTCATTGTTCAACTGGTGCATGAATCGCCGCACGAAATTACCCTGGTACCAGTTGGTCCGCTGACGAACATCGCGCTCGCCGTGGAAAAGGATCCTTCTATAGTTCCGCTGGTGAAAGAAGTTATTTTGATGGGCGGATCAATCAGTGGCGGCAACGTGACTGCCGCGGCGGAATTCAACATTTACAACGATCCCGAAGCTGCGCAAATTGTCTTCCAGGCGAGCTGGCCGTTGACCATGGTCGGACTTGAAGTTGGCGATAAAGCTCTGTTCACTAAGAAATATTCTGATGAGCTCAGTCAAAGCCATGGCCCGATTAACGATTTCATCGTATCGATTCTGAAATTCATGACCAATATTTCGGCGCAGTTTGGCTCTGCAGGGCCGCCGATGTACGATCCCTCCGCGGTGGCTGTGGCTATCGATTCCACCTTGGTCAAAGTGCAAGAGATGCATGTGGATGTTGAGACTTGTGGAGAGTCTACCCGTGGGGAAACAGTAGCCAATCGCCATGGCGAAGTGGAGCGCAGTTTTCTTCGCGGGGACCGGTACGTTATCGAGGGCGTCGATAAGGTTACTCCCAATGCGAAAGTTTGCCTCGATGTAGACGCTGATCGCTTCTTGCAGCTTTTTGTGTCGAAAATTCGCGGTAAGTAAAGTTGCTGACACTCGTAATCACTCGGGAGAAACGATGTTCACTCCGCACAGTCTGGGCGTCGCTCTGATCATGATGATTACGAGCGCGATCTGTTGGGGCTCGTGGGCTAATACGTATAAAGGTGTGAAGAATTACCGCTTCGAGCTTTTTTATTGGGACTATGCTGTCGGCATCTTTTTAATTTCGCTGATTCTCGCGCTCACCATGGGGAGTACGTCGAATGACCCCAACAGTTTCCTGAACAACGTTCGCTCGGCGGATGTTTCCAATATCGTTTTCGCGATGGTCGGCGGGGCGATATTCAATTTAGCTAACCTTCTGCTGGTGGCTGCGATTGATATGGCCGGCTTGGCTATTGCGTTTCCAGTTGCCATCGGCATTGCGCTGGTCGTCGGCGTGGTATTGAGCTATATTCTTCAACCCCGGGGCAATGGGGCGTTGCTTGCCGCTGGAGTGGTTTGCGCAGTCATCGCTGTCATTATGGACGGCAAAGCTTATGGAAGTCTGGCCGGCGCGGGCCGCGTTACGTCAAGGAAAAGCATCATTGTTTGCGTCGTGTCAGGGGTTTTGATGGGGCTCTGGGCGCCGTTTGTCGCCCATGCGATGACTCAGGGCAACACTCTCGGGCCGTATAGCATCGCCGTGTTTCTCACCCTAGGCGCGCTTCTCTCTTGCTCGATCTGGAACGTTTATTTCATGAAAAAGCCGCTGGTGGGGGAGCCAGTGAAGTTCAGCGGATTTTTTCACGGTCCGGCCTCAGGGCACATTCTTGGATTGCTGGGCGGGACTATTTGGGGCACCGGGATGGTTTTTAATCTTGTGGCCGCGAATTTCACCGGCGTGGCAATTTCCTACGCTATCGGCCAGTCTGCGCCTATGGTTGCGGCGCTATGGGGCGTGTTGGCGTGGAAGGAATTTGCCGGCGCGGGAAGCCGGGCGAAGTTATATCTCGCGCTCATGTTTGTCTTTTATTGTTTCGCGATTTTGCTAGTGGCCAAGGCGAACGGCTGAACGACTATTGGCCGGCCGCAGGTTTGATTTTCAGCACCGGATTCAAATCCCGGTGAATGCGGGAGAAGTGCAGTTCTCCGCAGCGCCGGCAAGAACATCTAAAACTCGCATCGCTTGGGTGGAACATATGCTCACACTTATCGCAGACAAAGCGTCCATCCATTCGCGGCACCATGGGCCTGAACTGGATGCCCGAAACGCAATAAGGACAGCGCACTACTTTGGCAACCATAATAATCCCAGATCAAACTCCGAAAATATATCGCTTGACGGAACTGTCGTCACCGCACTCTCTTACCTTTGGATTAAATTTATCTTTGAATGTAACCATTCGTAATGGCCCACTTGTGTAGTGGGCTGGCACCAGAGTGCCAGAGAGCGGATATTTGCGAACACTGTTGTTTTGGCTGCTTCCGAGTGGGGCAAAATCAAACTCTACTGGCTATCGTGATAAATTACATCCAATGTAAAGCGAACGCCGCGTTTCAACCGACTGACTCCATGCCGCATGTTGACGCGGTAAAACCCACGGCTGCCTTTCACGGGACGATATCGAGTAGCGAATAGAAGAATTTGCCCTTGTTGGGCGACGATGACTTCGGCTTTCGATTGAGCTCGCGGTTGCTGTTCCACCATGACGAATTCGCCGCCTTCATAATCCGCCCCTACCTGGCTCAGAAAGCAAGTTGCTTGCAAAGGGAAAGCGACGCTACCGTAGACGTCCTGATGGAGACAGTTGAAATCGCCACTCTCATAGTGCCGCAGCAAGGGAGTGGCTCGCGTCTGAGCATTCTTCGCACAGGTTTCAAGAAAGCTGGAGTGGAGGTCGGGAAAAGTTTCCGACGATCCGAGGGCTTGATTCCACTCGTTCGCCAGTGGCACTAGATAAGGATAACTATGCTCCCGCAAATCTTGGACGATTGCATGCAGAGGGTAATTGAAATACTTGTAATCACCACGGCCAAAACGGTAGCGCGACATAATGATGTGGCTGCGAAAGGGTTCTTCGGAAGGATACAGCGTCACCAGGTCTGCACATTCGGGCGGGGTGAGCAGAGGCGGAGTCAGAGCGTAGCCCTGTTGGGATAGCGATTCTCGAAGGGCAGCCCAATTCAAGTGGGCGAGCCTTTCTGAAATGGGTCTATCCATTAATTCTGCGCTCCGACGGGTTTCACCACCCGCGTTCCATCGGTTCCTAGTGTAAGAAACCCAGCGCACGAAGGATATCTGGATCTTGCGGGGGAACCGCGGCGGTTGAACGAGTTTGTGATCCCGTTTTTGCCTGGGTAAGATTCAGGAAAGAGGATGATGAGACGGACGACACAAATCGGTAGGTTCGCTAGGGAGTTTGCGATTCGAGAACACTACGCCTACTTGACAGACGGCCTGAATAGGCTTGTTCCAGGACAAGCCTCTATTAATCCCCAGCGGCGTCATAGGCAGGCACATCCCATTGGTAGCCTTCTTCGCCATGCTGGGTAAGATCCAGTCCCTGGATCTCCTGTTCCTCTTCGACCCTCAGCCCAATGGTTGCATCCACGATTTTCAGTGCGACCAACGTTCCCACAATTGCGAGCGCCCACGAGACGCCCACGCCAACTAACTGGTTTGCCAACTGATGAGTGTTGCCTTCGATCAGTCCGGAAGGCAGCGTCTTTCCGTCTGCACTCTTGAATATCGGATTAATCGCGCTTGATGCGAATACTCCGGTCAGCACGGCGCCGAGCGTGCCGCCTGCGCCATGTACACCGAAAGCGTCCAGGGAATCGTCGTAACCAAAACGCATTTTGACGGTTGCGACCATGTGGTAGCAAACTATTCCGGCAATCAATCCGATTGCGAGAGCTGGCATGGGACCGACAAAGCCCGCGGCGGGAGTAATTGCCACCAAGCCGGCAACGGCGCCTGAAATCGCGCCTAAGGCGCTAGGCTTGCCATTCCGCAGCCACTCTGCGCCGCCCCATCCCATCACCGCAGCGGCGGCAGCGAAATGCGTCGCCACAAACGCACTGGTCGCCAAATTGTTAGAAGCCATTGCGCTGCCCGCGTTGAACCCGAACCATCCTACCCAAAGCATGCACGCACCGATGAAGCTGAGCACGACGCTATGCGGCGGCATAGGTTCTTTGGGATAGCCAACACGACGTCCCAGATAAAGAGCGCAGACTAAAGCGGAAACTCCGGACGTGATATGAACTACCGTTCCACCTGCGAAATCGAGAGTGGGGAATCGGCCGCCGAGAGCGGCATTGAGCAGCCCGCCCTTACCCCAAACCATATGCGCCATGGGATCATATACAAGCACCGACCACAAAATCATAAACAGCGCCATGGCGCTGAATTTCATTCGTTCCGCGAAAGCGCCGGTGATAAGCGCCGGAGTGATGATGGCAAACATCAACTGGTAGATCATGAAAGTCTGCTGGGGGATGGTGGCCGCGTAGTCCGGATCGGGCTGCGCGCCAACGCCATGCAGAAATATATTGTGCAAGTGGCCGATAAAACTGCCGCCGCTGCCAAACGACAAACTGTAGCCAAACAGCGCCCACAGAACGGTGATGATGGCCATCATTGCGAAGCTCTGCATCATGGTGCTCAGGACGTTTTTCTTTCGTACCAGGCCGCCGTAGAAGAGAGCAAGTCCGGGACCCGTCATCATCAGTACCAGTGCGGAACTGGTCAGCATCCATGAGTTATCGGCAGAGCTCTTGGCGTCCGCGACTTGGTGTTGTAGTGTCGCCAGTTGAGCTTCTGAAATGCCGCTCGAGGGCGCGGTCGCTTGGGCAAGCATGAATGGCGTGCCAATGCAAAAAATGAGCAGGAAAAGACTAACCAGGCAAGTCGCGTCTTCGCGGTAGACATTTTCACCCCCACCGAACTCAAGTCACTGTACCGCCTGAAATAAAGCGACGGAAATTGAAATTATTTATGGGAGCTATTGGGATTCGTAATGGAAAGGGGATGCGGAAAAATGAATCTGGGCCGGACTTTTATTTTTTCTTGGCAGCTACTTCCAGACGAGTGTCTGCGCGCTTCAAGTCGCCGGCGGTGCGCTTGAAATCTTCTTCAGTGCTGGACTTGGATAGGGTAGATTCGGCGCGTTGCTTAGCCTCTTGTGCTCGTCTTGTGTCAATTTCTTCGGCGCGTTCCGCAGTCTCAGCCAGAATGGTTACCTTGTCAGGCAGCACTTCCGCGAATCCCCAAGCTACCGCGAGGTGTTCGGTGACATTGTCTTTGCGATAGGTAATTTCGCCTACGGCAAGTTCGGTGATCAGCGGCGCGTGACCGGGCAGGATGCCCAGATACCCATCCTTGCCGGGAATCTGCATCTCCTCCGCCACGTCGCGGACCACCATCTTTTCCGGGGTGACGATTTCGAGTTGGAAAGTATCAGCCATAAGAAAAGCTGTCAGCTATCAGCTCTCAGATTTCAGTGCGCGTTTCAGTGTTTAGCTGAAAGCTGATAGCTGATAGCTGAAAGCTCTACGCTGCCGCCTTCAATTTCTCTGCTGCTTCCAGAACTTCTTCGATCTGGCCTTTCATGTAGAAGGCTTGCTCGGGAATGTCGTCGTACTTGCCGTCGTTAATTTCCTTGAAGCCCTTAACCGTATCAGCGACTTTCACGTAGCGGCCGGGTGCGCCGGTAAACTGTTCGGCCACGTGGAACGGCTGCGAAAGGAATCGTTGAATTTTGCGGGCTCTAGCCACCGTTATTTTCTGATCTTCGCTGAGCTCGTCGATGCCGAGAATTGCGATGATGTCCTGCAGATCCTTGTAACTTTGGAGCGTTTTCTTCACTGCCTGCGCCACGTCGTAATGTTCCTGTCCCACAATGCGCGGATCGAGAATGCGCGACGTTGAAGCCAGCGGATCAACGGCGGGATAAATACCAATCTCGGTCAGGGCGCGCGAAAGTACGGTGGTTGCGTCCAGGTGAGCAAAGGTCGTAGCGGGCGCGGGATCGGTCAAGTCGTCGGCGGGAACGTAAATGGCTTGCACCGACGTGACCGAACCTTTCTTCGTGGACGTAATTCGTTCTTGCAGTTCACCCATCTCGGTTGCAAGGTTAGGCTGGTAGCCAACGGCGCTGGGCATGCGGCCTAGCAGCGCTGATACCTCAGAGCCTGCCTGAGTGAAACGGAAAATGTTGTCGATGAACAGTAGGGTGTCGGCGCCTTCGACGTCGCGGAAGTATTCGGCGACGGTAAGGCCAGTCAGAGCCACGCGCAAACGGGCTCCGGGCGGTTCAGTCATCTGGCCGTAGATTAGTGCGGCTTTGGAATGCGCCGGATCGCCGGGCTTGATAACGCCTGACTCAGTCATTTCGAGCCAGAGGTCGTTGCCTTCGCGGGTGCGTTCGCCGACGCCGGCAAAGACGGAAAATCCTCCGTGCTGCTTGGCGACGTTGTTGATCAACTCCATAATGACGACGGTCTTGCCCACGCCTGCGCCACCAAATAACCCGATTTTGCCGCCCTTCAAAAATGGCTGGATGAGGTCGATGACCTTCACGCCGGTTTCGAACATCTCGGCGGTCGTTGCTTGTTCGTCGAACAGCGGGGCGGGACGGTGGATCGGCATGGTCATCTTGTGGTCGATGGGGCCGAGTTGATCGACCGGTTCGCCGATCACGTTCATGACGCGGCCGAGCGTGCCCGGGCCGACGGGTACGGAAATGGGTCCGCCCTGGTCGATGGCTTTCATACCGCGCACCATGCCCTCGGTGGCTTCCATAGCAACGCAGCGGGCGCGGCCTTCGCCAAGGTGTTGCTGCACCTCGAGGACGACATTGATCGGCGTGGGAACGTTGAAGCCGTCGCTCACGACGCGGAGCGCCTCATAAATCGCCGGCATGTTAGCCTCGTCAAACTGGACGTCGACTACAGGGCCAGCGATTTGAATTACGTGTCCAATATTTTCTGCCATAAAACCTCAGCTGTTAGCTTTTAGCTCTAAGCTTTTAGCTTGAACATTAAGTTGAAATCGAATTGGAGGCACCAAGCCAGCAGCTAAAGGCTAATGGCTGATTTCTTATCCTGCTGCGGCTGCTCCGCTTACGATTTCAATAATTTCTTTTGTAATTTTCGCTTGCCGGGCGCGATTCATGGCCAGGGTGAGCGAATCGATCATGTCAGTAGCGTTGCTGGTTGCCGCGTCCATAGCGGTCATGCGGGCGGCGTGTTCTGCTGCCACCGATTCCAGTAATGCGCGAAATACCTGAATTACGACGTATTTTGGCAAGAGCGAGCGAAACAATTCTTCCGGCGATTGCTCGTAAATATAATCGACCTGCGCTGTGGCGAACTTCGCTGCCGCTGCGTCGGCTTCCCGAGTATCCTCAGGCCGAAGCCTGACGCCCGTTCCCTTAGCGGCTTCGATCGCCTGCTCTTTTTCTTTCAGTCCCATGCCTTCGGCTTGCGTTACGGTGGCCTGACCAACTTGCTCAATCGGAAGAACTCGTTCTACGATCAGCCGCTGCGCAATCACCGATTTGAATTCATTGAACAGCAGGTAAACCGTGTCAACTTCTTCTCTGGAATAGCGCTCGATGGCCTTTCCCGCCATCTCGGAGACCATTGCATAATCAACTTTGCCAAGCACTCCTACGTGCTCGCCGATGAGCGTGATGCGTGGCGCCTCCGAAGAATCGGCTGCTCGCGGAGACGCAACCTTGTACCGCCGTCGTAGAAAGTCACGGCCTTTTCGCCCAATGGCTTCGATTTCGACGTTCTTGCCGGCCTTCGATTCCAGAAAACGTGACGCCGCCTTGAGAATATTCGTGTTGAAAGCGCCAGCCAGGCCTTTGTCTCCGGTGACCACAATCAGCAAAATGTTATTTTCGGGACGCAGGGCCAATAGTGGATGTTTAGGTTCGCCTGTATCCGGGTCGTAAATTTCAGCGCGCGACACCAGCGACTTCAACACGTTGGTCAACATTTGCGCGTAGGGCCGCGCAGCCATGGCGCGATCCTGAGCGCGGCGCAACTTTGCCGCAGAGACCATTTTCATGGCCTTGGTAATCTGCCGCGTGTTGGTGACGCTGCGGATGCGGCGTCGAATGTCGAGAATGTTGGCCATATAAATCAGCTATTAGCTTTTGGCTCTTAGCTGTTAGCTAGCGCTTCATTGGTTCAAGCTAAGAGCTAATGGCTAAAAGCTAGAAGCTCACTTCGCTGCTGCTTGCCTTTCCGCGACGAATGTTTCTTTGCACTCTTTGATAATTTCGTTCATCTCGGCTTTCAAGGTGTCATCGAGAACTTTTTTCTCCATGATCGCGCTCAAGATGCCGGGATTGGTGGTATCCACATATTCGTATAGTTTGGCCTCAAAATCTCGTACCTGATCGACTGGGAGGTCATCGAGAAATCCGTTCGTACCCGCATAAATAATCAGAATTTGTTTGGAGAACGGCAACGGCGAGAATTGCTTTTGCTTCAGGATTTCGACCAGGCGCTGTCCGCGGTTGAGTTGGTTCTGCGTGGCTTTGTCGAGATCGCTGCCGAACTGCGCGAAGGCGGCGAGTTCGCGGTATTGAGCAAGATCGAGCTTCATGCTGCCTGCGACTTGGCGCATGGCTTTGATTTGAGCGCTGCCGCCCACGCGGCTCACTGAGATGCCGACGTTGACGGCTGGTCGCACGCCACTGTTGAACAAGTCAGTTTCCAAAAAGATTTGACCATCGGTGATCGAAATGACGTTGGTCGGGATGTAAGCAGACACGTCGCCCGCCTGGGTTTCGATAATTGGCAAGGCTGTCAGCGAGCCTCCGCCTTTCTTGTCGCTCATTTTCGATGCGCGCTCCAGCAGCCTTGAGTGGAGATAAAAAACGTCGCCGGGGTAGGCCTCGCGTCCGGGTGGACGCCGCAATAGAAGCGAAATCTCACGATACGATGCGGCGTGCTTGGAAAGATCATCGTAAATAACCAGCGCATGTCTTTTGCTGTCGCGGAAATATTCACCCATCGCGCACGCCGCATATGGCGAGATGTACTGCAGGGGCGCGGGTTCGGAAGCGGATGCGGCAACGACGATGGTGTAATCCATCGCACCGTAATCGGAGAGAATCTTCACTACTTGCGCGATCGAAGACCGTTTCTGCCCGATCGCGTTGTAAATACAAATAAGATTGTTTCCCTTGTTGTTGATGATGGTATCGAGGGCGACCGCCGTCTTGCCGGTTTGACGGTCACCGATAATGAGTTCGCGCTGTCCGCGGCCAATCGGAATCATGCTGTCAATGGCTTTCAACCCAGTGGCCATGGGCTCGCGGACCGGTTGGCGGTCAATCACGCCCGGCGCTATGCGTTCGACCGGGAGGAACTTGTCGGTGGCAATGGGCCCTTTGTCGTCGATGGGCTGCCCCAGCGAATTCACGACGCGGCCGATCAATCCGTCTCCGACTGGCACGCTCATGATTCGTCCTGTGCGCTTGACCTCTTCGCCTTCCTTGATTTCCGTATAGTCGCCGAGGAGCACGACGCCGACCTGATCTTCTTCAAGGTTCATCGCGATGCCCGCCACATCATGCGGAAAGGACAGAAGCTCTCCCGCCATAACCTTGTCGAGGCCGTAGACGCGGGCGATACCGTCGCCCAAGCTGATGATTGTGCCAACTTCATCCACGGCAATTTTGGATTCGTAGTTCTCGATCTGCTGGCGAAGAAGTTGTGTTATTTCGTCTGCTCTAATTTGTGCCATAAGTTCAGCTTCTAGCTCCTGGCTTCTTGCTCCTAGTTCTCGTGTCCCCTGATTCTGCTCTGCTGGTTTCAAGCCAGTAGCTAGCGGCTAGGAGCTAATAGCTTGTCTTATTCTCTCTAACTGTCCAACTACCGAGCCGTCGTAAATTGTGCTGCCTACTTTGACGATAGCTCCGCCGAGTATGGACTCGTTCCGCGAATACCGGGCGCGCACTTTCTTGCCGGTCAACTTTTGCATCTGCGATTCGAGTAGTTGCCGATCGCTTTGATTGAGTTCGTGGGCGCTGATGATTTCTGCCTCGGCGAATCCCAGACGCTGGTCGAGTTCGATTTCAAACTGTTTTACGATCGGTTGTAGAAACTTTGTGCGGCGATGATCGATAAGCACGGCGACGAAATTTCTGACGATTTTCGAAATCCCCTCGCGCGCGACAATCGCATCCAGCACCGCCCGCTTCTGCTCTGCCGTGATTGACGGAGTCTCCCAAACCTCCCGAAGTTCTTTGCTTTCGGCAAGCAGTTGCGCCATCGCTTTTGCTTCCCGTAAAGTCTTGTCGGGATCGTGGTGGCCGTCGAGGACGGCTTCGGCGAATGCGCGGGCGTACGTATTTATCACGGAAGCCATGCGCTATTGCCCACCCTTCCGGGTCTCGCCGTCGTCGGCGGAGAGTTGTTGAGCGAAGTAGCTCAACAATGCGTGATCGGTGGGAGCGTCCACATGAATCTGTTTTTTCGCCAGCGACACGGCCAGATTGGCCGCATACTCTTTCAGTTCGCGGCGAGCTGACTTTGCTGCAGCGGCGATTTCCTGCTGGGCAGACTCCACAATCTTCCGCGCATCTTCGGCGGCTGCAGCTTTAATTCTCTGTTCTTCGGCTACAGCTTCTTCCTCGGCTTGGGCACGCATTCCGGCGATCTCCGCATCCAGCTTCGAGAGCCGAGCTTCGATCTCTGCGAGGCGTCGGTTGGCATCCTCACTCGCCTTGCGCGCCTCTTCCATTGCTTGAACTATCATGGCGCTTCGCTGGCGCATGTACGGCCCAAGAGGTGGGATTAGCGTCGGTATGCCCTTTTTGTAGAAGGCGATTGCAAGAAGACCTATACCAACGAAATTGAGGAATATGCTTACACGGTACGCTTGGTCGATGCTCAAGTGCGTGTACTTAGATAGTTTCTCCACCGACCACGAATGCTTGAACGTTGCGGCATCATCTTCGCCGGCGGCCTCGCGTGTTTCTTTCACCAGTTGCTGGCCTAGCGAATTCTGTCCCGAATGATGTTGTGACGAAGGACTCGCCTGCTGAGCAACCGACAAGAACGTAGCCGCGTTAGCCGCCTGTGCCGTGACCGCAAACCAAGCTAGAAGCACGAAGGTACAAAGCAGCAGCAACGTGCGTTGACTACGAACGGCTCGAAAATTTGTCCTACCGCGTGTTCGTCTCATTGGCCCCCACGCGCTGGAACTGGCGCCGTCCCTGGACGCAAAACAATTCTGATGATTTCGGCAGCAAGCTTGCCGCTCTCCGTCTGCAAAACAGCTTGCGCAGCGGCTTTGTCTTTCTCGATGGCGGTTTTCGCCTCGTCGACCTGGGCCTCCGCTTTGTTTCGCGCCTGAGCCAACGCTTCTACCCGGGCCTGCAACGCCTTCTGGCGGAGTGCTTCCCGATGTTTGAAGACTGCCACGCGAGCTTCGCGCAGCCGTTGCTCATATTCCGCCGTGCGCACCTCGGCTGCGGCTATATCGGCTCGCGCTCTCTCAATCGCCCCTTCAGTTTTGGCACGCCGTTCCGCCAATACCTTCACTAGCGGCTTGTGAACCACCGCGTTATAGATCGCATATAGTAGGACCATGAAGATAGTAGTCGGTATGGATCCGAGCAGTAATTCCCCTACTTGTCTGAGTGTCTCGTCCATGTCTTGAGCTGATAAAAATCTTGAGCTTGCTAAAAATAAAAAACTTAAAGAGGGCTGTAAGAAACCATCAAACCTAACATCCTCTAGGGGTTAGTGTCAACGCGGGGATGGCTGAAAACTGCTAGGCTTTTTTCACAGAGCTGATTTTCGGAAGATTGTCAAGTTTTTTGTGGCGTTCGGGGGAAAGAAACCTTGACATCTGGGATATGGGGTCTAGCATAGAGGTATCACCTCCGATCCAATTCAGGATCGAGTGGGCCGATAGCCAAGGACTGTCACCGCTTCTTGGTTGTCGGCCCATTTAAATGTCTGGCCGTTGGTCGTTGGTCAATGGTCGTTGGTCTAGGAGATTTGTCGATAACGGTCGCCATCTCTTGCCACGAACCCTACGCAACCACCCACTCCCTCACCCTTCTCACCACCGATTCCGGCGCTTCGACTTCCAGTTCCACTAGCCCGTCTTTGTGCTTGCGCGAATAAATCCGGGCCATGAGGCTAGTGCGCTTGCCCAACGTGGAAGACGAGGCTCTCCGAATGTCCGCTGGTATTTTGGACTCGAACCTGCCAGTCGCCGGTCGAATCTCCCCAGTGCAGGACGTCGTCGATGGGAGCCCTTAATTCCGTGGGGCTCACAAATTCCGCGCTGACGCGGACCTCCCGAGGAGACTCTCCACTCGTTCGGATAAAGCTGACTTCCGAATCACGAATAAAATTGCGGCCAATCAGCGTCATCTTCCGGTTTACCATCTTGAGCGACAAACGGGTCGGATCAACCGCGGTTAAGACAGGGATCGGAAGGCTGTAATGTCCGTTTACAAGTGTGTAACGTTCCGCATCCTGGGGATTTATTTCAAAGTTGTAAACATCCAATATGGAGTACTTGCCGGAGGTCGTTTTTTCGAAGTCGACGGAAGCGCCCCAAATGGCGCATGCGAATTGAGCAGCCTCCGCATAGGGCGGGCTGGGATTGCATTCTTGCTGCCGCGTCAGCTCTTCGCCTTTGACGTTAAATACCGCTAGAGCATCGTAGATAACGTTGCCGCCGGCTTCGGTCCATCGAAGCACGATCTCCTGAATACCGTCGCCGTCCACGTCCTTATAACTGAGCGTTAGATCAAATCCTCCGAGAACCGGAGTGTCCCAAAGCATCCGATACACGCCATGTGCCAGCTCTCCGTAAACCAGACGCATTTCGCCTGGTATGGGACCAAACACGGCCACGACGGATTCGGTCTCGGGCGAAAGACGGTGCGCATCCAGACTCAAGGCCACATTCATCTCACCGGTATCGCCAACGACGTGCGCGAAACCAGGCACAAGCGGAGGTACCAACGCCTGCTCAAGTACGACTTTTGCGATTTGGTCCTGCTCCTGCTTGCTGAGCGCGCGGGAGCCCGGTGGGACCGGATCATCAAAATTCATGACATGAAACTTGATATCGAACTTCTGCCACTTGATATCAGGCCTGATGCGTGGAGGAACCAGCAAAATAGCAGATTCGTTCTCGAAAACCGCTACTTGCTGTTCTTCCAGCGCGTGAAGAACTTCTTGGCGATCGGACGAGCACTTCATGGCTGCGTCGAACCAGGGCCCGATGACGGTCATATATACGGGCTTCTGGAATGTGGAGCGGGCGCACAACAGAAAGCGATCCGTCTCGGCTTTGCTGGTGTGCTGTACCTGCGCCACAATACCTTGCGCGAGAATGAACCACCAAACTAGCAACTTAAGGGGGCACATAACCGCTGCTGAGCTTGGTGATATCGACGGGCGCATCCTCCGGCCCGCCGAGGCTCTTTTTTCTCGTCTCTTGCGCCCTCTGGGAGACTGTCGGCTTTTGCTCATGCGACAACAAACTCCATCACTTTTCTCACCACCGACTCTGGCGCTTCGACTTCCAACTCCACTAACCCATCTTTGTACTTGCGCGAATAAATCCGCGCTCGGGCTTCGAGTAGCGCAAGCATTTTTCCTTCTTTCTGTGGTACGCGCAAATGAATGCGGCTCAAAGCATCTGCCTGCAGCAGTTGATCAACCTGGTCCAGCAGAGTACTTATTCCGATGCCCTTCGCCGCGGAAACGTGAACTGTGTTGGTGGCGTCGCGCAAGCTGTCGCGCTGCCGCGGAGGAAGCAGGTCAATCTTGTTCATAACGCGAATGCGCGGTTTTCCGTCGGATTCCAACTCTTTCAGTACCTTTTCGACTTGCGCATCCTGCTCGGCGGAGAGCGGGCTGCTAGCGTCGGAGACCTGCAAAATGATTTCGGCGCGCTGTACCTCTTCGAGCGTGGCTCGAAACGCGGACACCAGGCTATGCGGCAAGTTGCGAATAAATCCTACTGTGTCAGACATCAACACCTGGCGGCGCGAGGGTAACGTAACTCCTCGAATCGTCGGATCCAGCGTGGCGAACATCTTCGGTGATTCGAGTACAGCCGCCTGGGTCAGCACGTTGAACAATGTAGATTTGCCCGCATTGGTGTAGCCCACCAAAGCTATCAATGCTACAGGAACCGATTCGCGTCGTTGCCGCTGCTGAGTGCGGATGCGGCGAACGCTTTCAATCTGCTCCTTAACGTGCCGAATGCGGCGATAGATTTTTCGCCGGTCGGTTTCCAGTTGAGTTTCCCCCGGGCCGCGCGTGCCGATACCGCCGCCGAGTTGTGACATTTCGATACCGCGTCCCCCCAGTCGCGGAAGCATGTATTCGAGTTGCGCCAACTCCACCTGCAACTGTCCTTCACGGGTGCGCGCGTGTTTGGCGAAAATGTCGAGAATAAGCTGAGTTCGGTCGATGACGCGCGTGTGCACAACTCGTTCAATATTTCGCTGTTGCGACGCGGTGAGGTCATGGTCGAACAAAAGAAGATCAGCAGAAACCGAAGCGGCTGCGGCCGCGATTTCTTCCAGCTTGCCCTTGCCAATTAGCGTGGCCGGATCGGGCTTGTCGCGATGCTGCAGGAACTCTCCGGCAATTTGCGCACCCGCACTGGTTGCCAGAGAGCGCAGTTCATCCAGCGACTCTTCCGCGCTGAATTCGGGGATAGGAGGGGCTTTGGAGACTCCAGGCACACTGCTGGCGCTGTCGCGCGCTGCCTGTGCGCCAGCCGTCAGCGATCCCTTTGCGGCACTCGCAGTCTTGGGCGTGCGCGAGCGCATGTGGTAGTCGATTCCTACCAGGAAAGCCCGTTCCGTCGGACTGCGATCGGAAGCGGTTGAAATCGACGCACGTCCCCGGCGTTGTTTCTTGCCTGTGACTCTGAAGTCTGAACTGCTCAAAGATGAACTGCCTTGTCTCTATCCGTCCGTGCCGGACGCGCTTGTCGGACCAGAGTCTCCCGTCGGGCCAGGCGTCGGTACCACGGCTGGCTTGTCGCCATGGCCGTGCGCAATTCTGCCCATGGCTACCGTCGAAATAGCATGTTTGAAGATCAACTGTTCCTGGTTGTTGGTCTCGAGCACGACCGAATACTTGTCAAACGAACGGATGCGTCCCGTTAGCTTGACGCCGCTCAAGAGGTAGATGGTGATATTTAATCGTTCCTTGCGGGCGGTGTTGAGGAAGGTATCCTGAATGTTCTGCGCCGGCTTGTTTTCCATGCCGATCTCCTTAGCTTTCTCAGCTGCGAAAGCATTCTGAACTGCATAGAGTCAGCCCCTCGGACTGCAATTGCGCAATACCGCGGAGCAGGGGGGAAAGCCCGGAATGCGCGAGCGCCCATCCGCTCCGCCGGCGCACCCAAAGCGACTGTCCGTACAATACGGCCTTGTTCCTATCTTTTCAAGCACGCGATTAGCATGACGCCGTAACTGTTACCCCGGTTGACATCGCAGCGGCAAAATGCAAACATTCCTGCGCCGCAAATAGCTGAAGCAGAGATCTGTTTGGTGCGACCTCGTCGCTAGAGCGCTCAGCACGCAAAGGAATATCGATGCAACATCTGATTGCTGTCGCAGCTTTCTGGATAATGCCCACTCATACCGGCACCGAAGCATTCGCGCTGATTCTGCGCTGGTTTCACATCATTGCCGGAATCACCTGGCTGGGACTGCTTTACTTTTTCAATCTGGTGAACGTTCCTTTCATGAAGCAGGTTGATGCTGCCATGAAGCCGAAAGTGTTTCAGTATTTGACGCTGCCTGCATTGAACTGGTTTCGCTGGAGCGCGCTCCTTACGGTTTTTCTGGGTTTCTGGTACTGGGGGCAAATTTATGTCGGACCCGACGCCGCCCGCATGGGCACCACTGGGTTGAGCACAATTGGCTTGTTTTGGCTGGTTTGGATTGTGAGTTGGGGAATCCTGTTTGCCGTCATCAAGAACGCGCCCAGCGGATACGTTCTTGGCATAATTACCGCCGTAGTCGTGGTTGCAGCCGGTTGGCTGTTCGTGAATTACACGCCGGTCGGTCAGGACGATAATCACGTTCTCTCAATCGGCGTCGGCGGGGGGATGGGCATAATCATGTTGTTCAACGTGTGGGGAATTATCTGGCCGAATCAAAAGAAAATCATTCGTGGAACGTTGGCCGGAACTCCGCCCGCTAATGCCGCGGTTCTGGCGCGCCAGGCGTTTCTGGCGTCGCGAACCAATTTCTTCCTGTCGGTGCCGTTGCTGTTTTTCATGGCCACGAGTTACCACTACGTAATTTTTGGGCGTTAGACAGAGTTTGCACAACGAACTATAAAGACCCGGCTTCTACGTCTCGCACTGCGCTTGTGTGCCAAAATAAAGCGTGAGTTTCGATCAGTTTCACCACGGCATCAGCCTGTTCAACAACGCCCAATTTTTTGCAGCCCACGAAGAGCTTGAGGATGTGTGGCGTGCCGCGCCACCAGAAAACAAGAAGTTTCTGCAAGGAGTGGTGCAAATTGCGGTAGCTTTCCATCACTATTCGACGGGCAATCGCGTCGGTATGCGATCCGTGCTCGAGCGTGCCATCAAGAATCTGGCTCAACCCGCAGGAAGTTTTGGCCAGATTGACTTGCCACTCTTGCTTGCATCGCTGGTCGAATGGCGCGAGGCTTTGGATCATAATTTGCCCATGCCAATTCTGCCACGCATCGAAGAAAGCATCTGATTTCGCGAATGGTAATTAGCTCGTTTTGAGCAGATAGCGGCCTGCAGAGTGTTAAAATCGCTCTTTCGTGACCCAATCTTCCATTGCAAAACGGCGCACGTCTTTTGATCCCATCCCATTACTAGATTTGCGCCGGCAGTACGAGCAAATTCGTGAAGAAGTGTTGGCCGCCATAGAGCGGGTGTGCGCGTCGCAGCATTTCGTATTGGGCTCTGAAGTCGAAGCGCTGGAGCGTGAAATGGCCGCGTTTACGGGCGCCACGGCCGCGGTCGGCTGCGCATCCGGCACCGATGCGCTCTGGTTGGCATTGCTGGCGGCCGAGGTTCAGCCGGGTGACGCGGTCATCACTACCGCATTCAGTTTTTTTGCCTCCGCCAGCGCCATTGTGCGCGCCGGCGCGCGACCCGTGCTGGCAGACGTCGATCCCAACACCCTCAACTTGGATCCGGACAGCGTAAAGGGAAAATTGTGTGCGGGAGGGTCATACAAGATTCGAGCCCTGCTGCCGGTGCACCTTTACGGGCAATCCGCCGACATGAATGCATTGCAAAGCATTGCCGATGAATTCCGCTTATCGATCATCGAAGATGCCGCGCAGGCAATCGGGGCAAAATGGCGAGGCCGGAACGCCGGATCAATGGGAGTGGCGGCAGCTTTCAGTTTCTATCCCACAAAGAATCTGAGCGCTTATGGCGATGCTGGACTAGTTACAACCTGCGACTCGAGTTTGGCTGAGCATATGCGCCGCCTGCGCAATCATGGCAGCCCGCGCCGCTACCTTCACGAAGAAGTGGGATGGAACTGCCGGATGGACGCGCTCCAAGCTGCGATCTTGCGAGTGAAATTGCCGCATCTCGAAACATGGAACCAGCAGCGGCGGCAGCGTGCCGCAACTTACGATCGTCTGTTGGCGAACGCCGGCCTGATAGCGAAGAAAAGTAGTTCTCCGGTGCGGCCACTGCAGACTTCGCCAGATGCGTTTCACGTCTTTCATCAATACGTGATCCGGGCTGAGCGCCGCGATGAACTACGCAAGTTTTTTAGCGACAGGAAAATCGGCACCGAGGTTTACTATCCGATCCCGGTGCATCTGCAACCTTGTTTCGCCTATTTGGGCTACGCCGCAGGAGATTTGCCGGAATCTGAACGGGCTGCCCGCGAAGTGATAGCGCTCCCCATGTTTCCGGAACTGACAGAAGCCGAGCAGAAATATGTAGTTGAGGCAACCGCCGAATTCTATTCGTAAGCCCTATGTCCCCTAGTGATGCCGCGCCCTTTTTCTTGACGCAGTGGTTTTGTTTTCTTCGCCCGGCGCCAGAACGCGACGCACAATTGGCGTGTTCATCTTGTACTTTCGCTGACTAAGATTTCCGTCATCATCTCTCACTTGCAGCACGAATACTGGCAACGTTCCGTCTTTGCCGAAGTCTTCCTGCGAAACTGTTACCGGCAATACGCCGCTCAGGTTGCGCTCACGATAGGCGGTTTCGTAACGATGGCGTTTTACGTTCCAGGTAAAGACACGAACCTGGTCATAATCATAGGGCAGGCCATCCTTTGGCTCGGACATCAGCACCAAATACTGAGGAACTTTTTTGTCTCCGTCGGTGACCTGGTTCAAGACAAAAAAAGCCACAGTGCGCTGGCCTTCGGCGTACTGCGCGATTTCAAGCGGCACATCCAAATCCACCATGCGCGAGAGCACCCAACCTACATGCCCCTCGGGATCGCGAATGAGCCACCAGTCTTCGAGCAGCGGGGCTGGCTTGGACGCTCCGTTCTTACGCGCGCTTGTAGGAATAGGCAACGCGCCTGGAACAGTTTTCTCGGCGGTGGCTCGCTTCAGAATGGAAACTTTGGACGCCTGATTCAACTGGTAAAGATGTTCAGTTTCGCGGCCGGGATCGAGGTGAATGTTGGTGTCATTGCGAGTCGTGCCCGTGGCTTCGACGGGAGCGCTTTGCTCCTGCTTCGCGAGTTGTTGAAATCCGTCATATACCGATTGCGGGACCAGAGCCCGCTGCTCGATCCAGCCTTCAGCGCCGCTGGCTGTGCGCACTCGGGCAAAACGCCGTTCGCGCTCCAGTATCTGAAGACGATCGCCGTTTTTCACTAGCCCGGTTTTACTAAATACCGCGGAAACGTGGTCGCGCAGAATCGCCTGCGGTACCGAAACGTAAGCGATCTCCTGCACCTTGCCTCGGCCGCGCCCGCAGCCGAAGAGCGAGAGAACAAGGATTAGAGGAAGCAGCCACGAGAATCTCCGACAAATTTTCACAGGGTCACAAACAATATAGCGCAGTGAACACTACAAAATCTTAAAGCGCAAGAAGTGCACCAAGAGCTCATTGCAGCGCTGGTGTGAAGACAATGCATGGATCCTTCGCCTTGCTGAGAATGAAAGTGTGTGTTTTAGTCGCCAAAGCAGATCCCGATGGCGCGAGCAGTATTCACGATTTGTCCGTGAGGATCGACGGTTTTCAATTGTCCTATAGCTTCGGCGATATCGACAGCATCGATTCTGCCACTGTGCAGGCAAACCATTTTGCCGAATCCGCCAGCCGCGATCAGGTCAACTGCGGCAACTCCGAAACGGGTGCCGAGAATGCGGTCAAACGGAGTCGGTGAACCGCCACGCTGAATGTGACCGAGCACGCTCACCCGCACATCTTTCTTGGTTCCCGTGGCCACGGAATCGCCGATCCGATTGCCTACAGAACCGGTTCGCCGATGTTCCTGCCATTCTGTGGGCAGCTTGATACCTTCCGCCACCACGATAATAGTGAAACGTTTGCCATAGGATTCGCGCAAAGCGACGTGCTCGCAGATTTTCTGAACGGTGAAGGGAATTTCGGGGATCAGGATGACGTGAGCGCCGCCGGCAATTCCTGCTTCCAGTGCGATCCACCCCGCGTCGCGTCCCATCACTTCGACCACCATGATGCGATGATGCGATTCTGCTGTGGTGTGAATTTTGTCGACCGCATCGGTCGCGGTGACCAGCGCCGTATCGAAACCGAATGTAACTTCGGTGGCGGAAAGATCGTTGTCGATGGTTTTTGGCACGCCTACGATCTTCATGCCCTTTTTGAAAAGCTCCAGCGCGATTTTCTGCGAACCATCCCCGCCAATGCTGATGACCGCATCGATTCCGAGTTGATGCGAGTTGGCGATAACTTCGTCAGAAATATCGCGCACAACTTCTGCGCCATTTTCAATGGTGCAGTAGCGGAAGGGATTGCCGCGGTTGGTAGTGCCGAGGACCGTTCCGCCGCGGGGCAAAATTCCGCTGACATCTTTGAGAGTGAGGGGCCGTGATTTTTCCGGCCAGATCAGGCCGTCGAAGCCATCGGGAATGCCAATAACCTGCCAGTGGTACTTGAGGACGGCGGATTTAACGACTGCGCGGATAACCGCATTCAAACCGGGAGCGTCTCCGCCCCCGGTGCAAATGCCGATTCGGCGGATGTCAGACATTATGAATGCAGTCCCTATGAGGAATTCTGATATGGAATTGGTTGGTGCTATTTAAGCGACAACTATCGATAATACCTCCTCGGGCTCGCAAACCGGACGTTACGAGCGGATCCGGGCAAGTTACGGAGAGCTTTACGTATTTTCTAAGCTATGATCTAGCTGGAATGGAACTGGCGTTGCGGCGGGAGTCGCCCTTAGCCACACTCGATCGTGACTTGCGCACCGCGGCAAGGGCTGAGGATGCTCAATTGCTGGGCGTTTGAGTCGCCCCGGGGGAAACCGTTACAGCGGATCTCAGACATTGCGGCGCTCTTAATTTGTACAGTTAATGTGAGAGCCAGAGGGGACGCGTTGACCCTGTGAGCGTAGCTTGCCGAGAGTGTCGCCGAACGAGACCGCTTCCTTTCCTAGCCTCGGACTAGACTTCTAAGCCCAAAAAAATCCTACATCGGCTCTCGTCCGATTACAGACGGACGGGCTGAAATTGGGGAGCGTTTAGTCGCCGAAGCTAATGCCTATGGATTGAATCACGGCGCTCCAGCCGGAAGCGTCGCCGCCCCCGGTGCAAGTTGCCATTCGGCGGATGTCAGACATTGTGGCGACGTTATTGAGTCACGGTAAGTTTCGCCGGTTGCTGCGCCGAAATGACCGTAGTGCTTTGATAGGTGGCGTTAACAGTAACTTGTTCCCCGATAGTAGCGCCAACCCCTGCTGTGATCGTTACCGGGTCTCCTTGAGTTATCGTGAAGTTGGTGGTGTCGCTCACCGTCCAAGTTGCGGTTGAGCTGACATCAACCGGGTTGCTATCTCCGGTTACGGTTGCCAACGCAGTGAAGGTTGCGGTGCCACCGTTCGAAGAGATATTGGCACTAAGAGGGGAAATTTTCAGGGCGGTTACATTGCCTAGGCTGACGGTGATACTCGAAGTGCCGCTCGTCGCCTGGAATGCAGCCGTGATTGTGGCAGTTCCCGGAGATGCTCCGGTGACTAAGCCGGAATTACTCACATTAGCCGTTGTGGCAGCGCTGCTGCTCCATTGCACGCCCGAACCGAGGGTCTTTGTAGACCCGTCGTTGTATGTGCCGATAGCGCTCTCCTGCACGGTAGCCCCTTGGTTGATAGTCGCAGTCGGGCCCACGGCTATGGAGGTCAATACCGGGTCAACGAAAAACCCGTTGCATCCCAATCCCAAGGCGAACAGCAAAAGGCTGGCAAGTGCAGCCACGATTTGAAGTTTTTTCTTACCACTCATCATGATGAAAAGCCCTTGGAGACCATGCGTAATGGCGGCCATCCATACGCGGCGCAAATAAATTGTAGCAGAGAAGATTCCGAGCCAGTGCACACAGAAAGATCACTTTATGCACGGCGGTACCTGTCCCGTTACGTCGCCAAAGTTAAGAACGCCAATACCCGGCAAGAGTTGCGCAGTAAATTTGCAGCAATTGGCGGGTGTTAGCGGTCCGCGTAATATCCCTCCCGGGTTTGCACCGTTAAGTCTTTCTGTTTCGTTACCAGGCTGATCTTGTGATACCCACTATCTGCGTTGCCTTTGTCAGGGGTGTAGCCGAGGTTGTATTGAGTCCGCAGTTCCTCGGCGATGCTGTCATATATTTGGTCGATCGCCTGCTTCTTAGAGACCTCGTACATCCGGCCACCGGTTTCTTTTGAAATTTGGTCCAGAATTTTCTTGCCGTCGACGTGGGGTTCCTGACGAGAGCGCCCGCCGCCGCCTCCGCCTCCACTGCTGCCCGGCCAGCCTCCGCCTGGCCAACCTCCTCCGCGGCGTCCCATTCCACCACCGCCCGGACCGCCAAAACCGCTATTTCGATCTTTGTCGGCAAAGAGAATGGAGTACACAACCGTGTCGGCGCGTTGCGCGGCTTCGATGGCGCCCTGAAATGACTCTTTACTGCCACGGTCATCGCCGTCGGAAAGAATTATGAGCGCTTTCCTACCCTGTTGTTTTTTCATCAGTTCATCGGAAGCCAGGTAGATCGCGTCGTAAAGCAACGTGCCGCCGCCTCGGTGCATGCGGCCGTTTCCAGGTGAGCTCTGGGGATCGCCGGATCCGGAAGATCCGGGATCGCCTCTATTGTCGGACTGAGGTGTTCGCAGCAACTCAAGTCCCGCCTGCAGTTTCTCGCGAGACGATGTCAGGTCCTGAAGCAGTTCGACTTCGCGGTCGAAGTGAATCAGGAATGCTTTGTCTTTGGCGTCGGTCAGCATCTGGTCCAGGAAGACCTTGCTGGCGTTTCGCTCCTGATCGAGAACGTTTCGCTGGCTCAGGCTGGTGTCGACGAGCAGGCCGAGAGTCAAAGGGAGGTTGGTGTCCTGGGCGAAATACTTGATCACTTGCGGGTGACCGTCTTCCTGCAGAACGAAATCGTCCTTAGTCAGGTTGCGAACGATTTGACCCTTCTTGTCGCGTACCGTGACCGGCAGAGTGACCACTTTAACGTCAACCGCGACAGTCGTCGCAGCCGGACTATTGGCGTCTTGACTGTGCAGCGGTGAATTGAGCAGGCACAAGCAGACTAGCGCCAGATCAAGGTAATGTCGCCGCCAAGCCAGCCTTGTGCTCATTGAGACTGTCCGTTGAGCTGAATGCCCATCTGTTTTCCGATATCAACCTGTCCACTCTGAAAGGCAGTCAGCGCCTTATCCAATTTCTCAACCATCACGGAGACTTTTTTTCCATCAACCTCTGAACGCTCGAGCTTTTGACTGAGAACCTTACTGTCTTTCGAGATATCCACGTCCGCTTTACTCAACTTCTTGATCAACGGCTTCAATCCTGACTGCTGCGACGCGGAGAGGGTGTTCACAAACTGCAGATTGGCGCTTCGTGCCTCATCGACTGCGTCACTTAATTGTGCGTATGCGGATGAATCAACCTTGTTTGAATTTTCCGCGTGCTGGATAAGACTGTGCGCTTCTTTTCTTGCCGCGTTCGTGCTTTTCGTCAATTGCGGGAACCGGGCTACTTGATCTGGCGTCGCTTGCAGAGCCACGGCTCGGCTGAAGTCGTTCATCTCGCTATTGCTGGGTGCGGGGCTGGATGTTCCAGTCGAAGGACGCGCAGCACCTGTGCCGCGTCCAACATGCTGCGCGAGCAGCGCGTAGGGAAACGTGAGAAAGGCGATCAGACAGATTAATACCGGCCGATTCAAGATTGTTTCAAGTTTACATAAATGGTAGCGAACCGGATGCCAACTGCAGGTAAAGAATCGGTCAAGGAAGGTAAAACCTTGTAAACGCGATCGGGCTGATGGAGGCTGGGCGTCCTCGCTCGGCTGAACGGGCGATAACCGTCCTGCATTTAGTCGCCATTGCCATTGAAGCAGTTAAACTGAAAACACTGGCTCCTATGGCAAAGAAAATCGCACTCCAGTTGTTGTCGATGCTGTTGTGTTTCTCGCTTACACCCCAGGTCTTCACACAGACTGGCGCACCCGGTTCGGGCGGTACAAGAATTCCTGTCAACCCCAAAGCCGCGGTTAAGGTTTGCGCAGCATGTATTCGCGCACACGAAGAATTTCTCTCCTCCGATGCCATGCAGGGGCGGGGAAGCGGCACGCATGACGAACTGGTGACCGCGACCTACATCGCGTCGCAACTGCGGCAATACGGGGTTGATCCGGCGGGCGATAATGGCGGATACATTCAGAGCGTCCCCACCATTCAGCGAAAAATAACTTCTGCGCCGCAACTGAAAATTTTGCCAGCGCCAGGCACCGGCGAACCAATCACGTGGAGCTATGGTAAAGAATTCGTGGTGGCGCGGCTGTCGCAGACGGAATTTTCCGGACCACTGCGCAAGGTGGATACCGACAGGGTTAGCAACGTGGAGAATGCGAAAGTCGAGCCCGGAGAAGTCGTGCTGATCATTGGGTCGGATGAAAAGAAGGAAACGCAGGCAGCCTTCTCTGTGGCTTCTGATGGCGCTGCGGCAGCGCTCATGCTTACGCGAGACAAAGACCTCAAGCGCTTTGACAACTCCGGCGGAAATTGGCCCAGGCTCCCCGATCGTTTGAAGGAAAAATCCGCCCCAGGTCTCGCTACCGACATGAACGTTAATGTTCTTGAATTGAACAAAGAGTCTTTCCACGTATTAATGCAGATTCCGGAGGGTGCCATGCTGCACTTCGACGCTCCGTCGTCTGAGACAGAGGGTAGCACCTGGAACGCCGTGGGCATTCTGCGCGGCAGCGATCCCTCCCTGCGGCGAGCGGCGGTTCTGTTCTCGGCTCACCTCGATCACCTCGGAATTGGAAAACCGGTCAACGGCGACAATATTTACAACGGCGCCGATGATGATGCCTCGGGCACTACCGCAGTTCTGGAAATAGCGCGCGTACTGGGGCAGGCAAGGCGTCCGCGGCGAACAGTAATCTTTGCGCTGTTTGGCAGCGAAGAAATGGGCGGATTGGGGTCGACGTATTTTCGCCAGCATCCGCCTGTGCCGTTGACGCAGATAGCGGCCAATCTTGAATTTGAAATGATCGGCCGGCCTGATCCAGCGGTGAGAAGCGACACTCTGTGGCTGACCGGCTGGGAGCGTTCGAATCTCGGGCCGGCGCTGGCGGCGCACGGTGCCCGGTTGGTGCGAGACCCGCATCCGGATGAAGGCTTTTTCGCGCGCTCGGATAACTATGTGCTCGCGAAAAAAGGTGTGGTCGCGCAGACCATATCAAGCTATGGGTTGCATAACGATTACCATCAACCCAGCGATGATTTGTCCCATTTAGATTTCAAACATATGGATGCGGCAATTGAATCGCTGCTGGCTCCAGTAGAGTGGTTGGTGAATTCCAGTTTCAGACCGAAGTGGAATGCAGGCGGACAGCCATAGACCTGATAGAGGCTCGGCGTCCTCCATTTGCTAATTTGTTTTTTTCGCTTTGGTGATTTTTTCGTCGATGGGCTTGCGGCCGGCGAAGCCTTCAGTAGTATCGTGCCAGTGCGTAATCGACTGCTCGCCAAGTCTCCAGCACAGCAGAACGACGTGACCGTCAACTTTGCAGGGGAAGTCGAGCAATCCAATATCGAGATCCTTCACCTGGACGCCAGTGGCATCAATTTCCGCCAAAGCGTCTTTCACTCGCGGTATCGCTTTCTCGCGTTCAGCTTTGCGACGCGCCATGTGCACGACGTTCACTAGCAAGCCGCCTTGCAAAAAAACGCGATGAGCGAGTTCCTGTAGTTCAGTGTCGACGGCCTCGATCAGCTTCTTGCCGTCAATTGCGGTTCGTAGTAGCGACTCCAGTACAGGCAGGAGAGATTGAGCTTCTTCAAGGGTAAACGTTCGATCGGCCATATCGGGTGTAGCTATTCTAATTCATTCGGGCTGGAGGTCGTTAGTCGTTGGTCTTTGGCCAATATCTCACGGCCTCCGACCCATCGACGGATCTGCCGTGGCTGCGGTATTGACATCAATGTGCAAGTGCTTCGTCACATCGACTCCTGGCGGATAGCAGTTTCCATCCGGATTGTAGCCGGGACAGCTAGCCGCAACAGCCGGTCGCTTCGGCGATTGCGCGAACTGCCAGACTTCGGCAAAGTCAATGCCACTTTCAGTGGGACGGGGCGCTCGCTTGGGAGAAACGCAGCCAGGCGAAGGTGGACAGGCGTCGTTCGTGATCCAGAACTCAATCTTTCTCGTGCCCGCATTCTGGCGGATGTCGTTGGCAGTAACGATATCCTCTCCACCTTCCTTCGCAGCCGAGATACCCGAACAATAAATCCCAGCGCGGAATGAGCCTGCCGTCACGCCGTCGACCCAGGCAAAGATATAAGCTTTCTGTTCGGACAGCATGCGTCCGCCTTGCTCCTGGTCGAGAAAAATAATGGTCTTCGCGGGAAAGCCCTCGCGCCGCGCCGCCGCCACAGCTTTCTGCGCATCAGACTTGCCCAACTTGCTCGCAGAGGAAACCGACTTAAGTTCGTTGAACAGGCGGCCGTTGAACAGCACCAGAAATCCGAACCCGGCAGCTTGCAGTTTTAGCCGTTTGCCACTCCAAGTGTTGGTGGTCGCGCTGGGCGGAAGGTTCAACCAGTAACCCGTGTAGGAAAAAGTTTGCCGAAGAGCCTTGAGGTTGTCGTCACCAGGATAGTTGTTGCGATCGAAACCAAGGTACGCCGGAGCATCAGATGCCGAACGGGACTGAGGAATGGCATATGGAACCACAATGATTGGCAGTGCAGCGAGCAAAAGAGCATACACTCTTTGTTTCACAAGCATGTGTCAGTTGTAGCTCAGGTGGGCTGCGTTACGAAAGAAGCAAATTGGCTGAGAAGCCAAATTCCCTATCCCCCGATGTGCACCATGGTTCTCGACGCCGGGACGAAATCCGGCTCGCCAATGTGATGGCGCTCTTCTTTTCTCTGCACCACACCGTGGATAAACTGCACCAGGTCTTCGTCCGAAGCGCCGCGCCGCATTAGTTCGTGCAAGTCGTGGTCCCAAACCGAAAAAAGGCAAGTGCGGATTTTGCCGTCGCAGGTGATGCGGATGCGGCTGCAGTGTCCGCAAAAGGGATGGGAAACCGGAGCTATGATTCCAATTTCGCCGACGCCATCATCGAAGTGATAGCGTCGCGCGGTCTCGCTGCGCGCGTGGGGAATTTCGACCAACGGGCGATATTCGGCCATGCGTTGAACAATTTCGTCGAGCGGGACCACCGTGGCTGGAGACCAGGTTCGGTCTTCTTCGAGCGGCATGAATTCAATGAAGCGAACGATAACGCCTTCTTCGCGGGCAAACATTCCGAAAGGAATGACCTGGTCTTCGTTGAAGCCGCGCATCAGCACACAATTGACCTTAACCGGCCACAGCCCCGCCTGGCGCGAAGCCCGGATGCCTGCCAGGACATGGTCGTATCCGTTGGGGACGCGCGTGATGCGGGCGAAGCGAGCGGGGTCGACCGCATCCATGCTGACAGTGATGCGATTGAGCCCGGCAGCTTTCAGCGGCTTTGCCATATCAGAAAGAATATGACCGTTAGTGGTTATCGCAAGATCAAGTTCGTCGCCGTTAGCGGCGCGCAGTTGTGAAAGTTCGTGAACAAAATCGACCACACCATTCCGCAGCAGCGGCTCGCCGCCGGTCAGCCGGATTTTATTGATACCCAGCCCCACGAATATCCGCGCCATTCGGAGATAGTCGGCGAAAGGCAAATCACCATACAGCGCGCCTTCATTACCAGTGCGACAGTAGACACACTTGTAATTGCAGCGGTCGGTAATCGAGATCCGCAGATCGGTGATGGGACGCCCGAATTTGTCGGAGAGAATCACGGTCGTTGGTCGATAGTCTGTGGTCGTCAGCCAGCCTGTCGGAGGAGGTTTGTGCAAACCACCAACGACTATTTCTGGAAAGAAACGCAGGCGGGAGTCTTCCGGCGGGCGCTTCCTTTCCAATGTGCTCCTCGCGAAGCACGGGAGGCGCGGGCGTTTCCATCCGCACCCTCGAGAAACGTGTGGCGCGGGCGCTTCCCCGCGTGACGTCTCCCTAGCCGCCGCAGCCAGGGTATGCCCGGAGGCTATGGCGGTCGGAAACTGATCTGCAATTATAGATGCACAGAGGCAATCGAAGACACACTAAAACTTGGCGGGCTGCGCCATAGCTTTTTGAATTGCTCCTTCGGCCAGCGGCGCCATCAACTTGTAACCGGCCAAGTTGGGATGCAGGCCGTCGTCTGCAAGCTCACGCTTCAGCAAACCCTGCTCGTTCACCATGGCGGAGAAATAATCGAGATAGATATAGGGGTTCGCCGCGCAGTAGGTCTTCAACCAGCGATTCAACTCCAGAATCTTCTCCGGCGGACGCTGGGCAAACAAATCCTGCGATCGGGGCGTGTAGTTGTGCACCGGCAGAACCGATGAAAAAACTACGTGGATGTCGTGAGCCCGCGCCAACTCCGCCATGGATGCATAATCGGCTTCGATGTCCTCCAATCGCATGGGCCCGGTATTGCCGGCGATGTCATTGGTCCCGGCTAGAATGACGATCACCTTCGGTTGCAGATCGATCGCGTCCTGGCGGAAGCGCACCAGCATCTGCGGCGTGGTTTGTCCGCTGATGCCCCGGTTGATGTACGGTTTGCCAGGAAAATACTCATCCAGCTTCCACAGATCAGTGATCGAATCGCCGAAGAACACCACGCGATTCTCGCCCGCTGCGGGCGGCTTCAAGTTCGCATTGGCGTCGCGATAGCGGGCGAGTTCTCCGAAGTCATCTTTCAATATCGCGAATTTTGACTCTCGCCATCGTTCCAGGGATTGCTGAGCTGAAGAGGCCTGACCTGTTTGCTGAGCTAAAACGCAGCCCGATAAGAGCGCAAGAAAAACAATTTCCGGGATCCGTAGCGACCTAATTTTCACGCAGCTTCCTTATCGAATTTTGCGCGTTTAGCGCTACATCCCATCGTAATTCGGCCCGCCGCCGCCTTCGGGCGGCACCCACGTAATAATCTGGTACGGGTCAGCGATATCGCACGTCTTGCAATGGACGCAGTTCGAAGGATTGAGGCTGATGCTCTTGCCGTTCGGCTGTCCGCCGTCGTCCACCATTTCGTAAACGTTGGCGGGACAAAAATTCTGGCACGGGTTGCCGTATTCCTTTATGCAGCGATCGTTGCAGATGTTCGTATCGTGAATGACGAGGTGTGACGGCTGATCTTCCTCATGCTTTGTGCCCGAGTGGTACAGGTCAGTTAGCTTATCGAAAGTAAGCTTCCCGTCGCCTTTCGCTGGGCCGAGCAGATGGGCTTCGTCGCCGCCGTCGGACGGCAACTCGGAAAGCTTCTTCATGTGTTGATGGCCGGCGGTCCCTGGATAGCGATCGCGTAAACCGCGACCTCCAGTGAACTGCTGAATTCCTGCGTGAAAGAGGCCTGCGAAAAATCCATGCTCGAATCCCTGATGAAAGTTGCGGACCTTCCAAAGTTCGTCTTTGATCCAGCTGGATTCAACTTTCTTTTGAAACCCGTTAAGCATGGCTGCGGAAAAATCATCTTTTGTCAGCGCCTCGAAAGCCGTTTCAGCGGCCAGCATGCCACTCTTAATCGCCAGATGAATTCCTTTGAGGCGTTGCGAGTTGAGGAAGCCGGCGGAATCGCCGAGGATCATCCAGCCATCGCCCGCGACCGGCGGAATCGCCCACCAACCGCCGTAAGGCAGCGACTTCGCGCCATAGCGGGTCATCTTACCGCCTTCAAGTAACTTCGCCACAAAGGGATGCTGCTTGAAATCCTGCAACACGTGTTGCGGATCCAGACGCGGATCGGGATAGTCGAGGCCGGTAACGAAGCCGAGGGAAACAACGTTGTCTTTGCCGCCATAGATCCACGCCCCGCCGTATTCTTTCGTGGTGAGCGGCCAGCCCATGGTGTAGATGACCTCGCCGGGCGCGATACGGCCTGAAGGGACGTCCCACAACTCTTTTATGCCCTGGCCGTAAGTCTGAGGGTTGCTGTTCTTCGCGAGATCGAATTTTGCGATCAGTTGTTTGGTCAGCGATCCGCGCGTGCCCTCCGCGAGAATGACGACTTTGGCCTGCAAATCGTATCCAGGCTCGAAATTCGATTTCGGCTGATTCAGTTTGTCCACACCCTTGTCGTCGGTACGGACCCCGGTGACTCGATTACCGTCAAAAAGCAACTCTGAACCTGCGAAGCCGGTGAAGGTCGTGATCCCGGTCTCTTCAACCTTGTTGCCCAGCCACTTCACAAATCGATTGAGCGAGATGACGTAGTTCCCGTGATCGCGTAACGGTGGAGGCGTGATGGGAAACTTGAATTTGCTTTTCTCGGTGAGGAAGTAAACCGCTTCTTTGCTGACCTCGGCGTCAAGCGGAGCTTCTTTCTCGAAACCAGGAAGCAATTCGCGCATCGACCGCGGATCAAGCAGCGCGCCGGAAAGACAGTGCTGACCAACTTCGCGAGCTTTTTCCAGCACGTAGATGTTTTCTTTGTTTAGCTGTGAATCGGGATTCTTTGAATTGTGGTCGTCAATGAGTTGGGAGAGTCGCAGAGCGCAGGCCATGCCGGCAGGCCCGCCGCCGACGATGACCACATCGGCCGGCATCTGTGGACGCTCGATACCTTCGATAGGTTTGCGGAAGATCAGCATAAGAAAGCCACAGATGTGCACGGATTTTCGCGGATTTCTTGAGTGAAACAATAAACAGTGCAAATCCGCGTTGATCCGTGGCTGATTCTACGATCCTGCCTTCGCCTTCTTCACCTCTTCAATCAGCGGCGGCACAATGTCAAACAGATTTCCAACAACTGCGTAATCGGCGATCTCGAAGATTGGGGCTTCTGAATCTTTGTTAATTGCGATGATGGTGCGCGAGCCTTTCATTCCGACAATATGCTGAATGGCTCCGCTGATGCCGAGCGCCAGATAAAGTTTGGGCGCAACGGTCTGACCGGAAGAGCCGATCTGGCGATCCATGGGCAACCAACCCGAATCGCAGATGGGACGCGAAGCCGCCAGCTCTCCACCCAGGGCTTCGGCGAGTTGCTTCGCCAGTTCGATGTTTTTTTGCTCTTTGATTCCGCGGCCGACGGAAACGATAATCTCGGCCTGAGTAAGGTCAACCGCCTGCTTCGCTTCTTTGAAAACTTCCTGCGGCTTATTGCGGACAATTCCATCAGCGATCTCTACATTCGCTGTCTCGATGGACGCGGGGCTTGTCCCAGCTTCCACTTTATCTCCGCGAAAAGCTCCATTCTGAAAGGTGACAAACCAGGGAGCGTCGCCTGTGAAGCTGACATCGGCCGCGAACTTTCCCTGGAACATCTGACGAGTGAAAAGCAACTTGCCGCTTTCGTTCTTATAACCGATGCAATCGGTGATGGCGCTGCGCCCCATGGCCGTAGCCAGCTTGGGAATGAAGTCCCGCACCTGATACGTATGCGGCATCAAAACCAACTTGGGCTGCTTTGATTCGATGAATTGCTTAAGCGCAGCCGAGAAAGCATCCGGAGTGTAAGGCTCAAGCTTCGGCGACTGAACGGCGTAGACCCTGGCCACTTTCTTGGCAGCAACTTCATTGGCGAAATTCCCCACGTCACTGCCGACGACTGCGGTCTCAAGCGCCCAACCAGTTTGAGCAGCGAGCGCCTGCCCGGCTGTGAGGGTCTCCCAGGAGACGCGGTTCAGTTTGCCTTCGCGTTGTTCGACGACGACTAAAATTGTGTCAGACATAATACGGCCGTTAGCTCCTAGCTCTTAGCTGCCCAGTTCGGTCGGCCCATACGTTGGCCGGACATCAATTACAACACCCGTACTTCGTTGCGCAGTTTATCCACCAACTTCTTGGCGACTTCGGCTGATGAGCCTTCGAGAAATTCTGTATTTTTGGTTTTCTCCGGCACGTAGAGCCGCTCGATTTTTTGCAAGTTGCCGGTTATGGCCGACTGCACCTCGGCCATTGCCACCTTGCGCAGAGGCTTGTTCTTGGCCTGCTTTATGCCAATCAGCGTGGCATAACGCAATTTGTTGATGCCCGACTGGATGGTCAGCACTGCAGGCAGCGGCATATCCACAAATTGAAAATAGCCGGCCTCAAGTTCGCGCTTTACGCGTATTGCGGAATCTTTTTTCTCAATTTGCATGATGATGGTTGCATGCGGCCAGCCGAGCAGCTCCGCCAACACAACTCCCGTTTGCGCAAAGCCGTAGTCGTCTGACTGCAAGCCGGTAAAAATCAGATCGAACTTTTCGTCCTTAATCGCGGCGGCAAACGCGCGGGCCGTATTCAGCGCGTCCAGTCCCACGAACGCGTTGTCTTCAAGATGGATGGCGCGATCCGCGCCTTTGGCCAAAGCTTCCCGCAAGACCTGTTGGGCGCGTGCCGGCCCAGAGGTTATAACTACAACTTCTCCACTGTGCTTTTCTTTCTGCCGCAATGCCTCCTCTAGTGCATAAGCATCGGGTTCATTGACCTCATAGGAAACGTCCTCGCGGATCCACGCACCCGACTCGTTTAGCTTCAGGGGCGCATCTTTCTGCGGCACTTGCTTCATGCAAACCAGAATTTTCAAACGAAAGCTCCCTCGTATATCCCTTGCACCGAAATATGGGCCCAGGCGTTGCGAGCGTCTCTAAAGAAACACAGCTCGTGACAAGAAACCCATTAGTATAAATGAGCGCTGTTGTGAGGGGAAATGCCAGCTGAGATCAATCCATGAACACTACCGACTGCACTCCGGAAATCTCGAAGCGCTTGCGGCAGCGGATATTCTTGCAGGCCATCATGTCGTCTCGGCGCAGCATATAGGATTTTGCTTTGGCGAAGCGGGCGCGATCGCGTTCGTCGGCGCGGCCGGGAAGCTGTTTTTTCTTGCTGCGCACCAGCCAACTGATCTCGTACTCCGCAGTCTGCTGGCAATGAGGGCAGTTCAGTGAAGCCACTCTCTTTTCCGGGCGTTCGTCAAAAAAATCTCGCTCTTCCATAGATCGTTGGCTCCGGCGACGCTAACCCGCGCCGGGTTGATTCTTTTCAGCTTTTTATTATTGCACGTCATTGCGGGATGAGCTATGGCAAGATGAGAGCCATGGCGAAGAAAAAGCCGAAGCGATTCACCGCAGTCGAAGCCGTGAAGACGATGGCGCGGGAACAGATCGGGGCGCCGCCTGCGTCGAAGGTCGTTTCCAACCGCAAGAAGAAATCGGAGAAGCACAAACCTACGCTGGAAAAACTACTGGAAGAAAATTAGCCGCCAGTTCCGGTGAAACAAGTGACATTTGCGGTCATGTTCCCGGTTACGACGGCACCCGGTGAGGATAATCCTGCGTCAGTGCTATTTTTGATTACGGTCGCCGAGATAAGAGTATTCCCACAAGCCTGCCCGGTAGCAGTTATAAGACCTGTAGAGGTGACCGTCACCATCTGCGGCGTATTCGAGACCCAGGTAACCTGGTTGGTTATGTCCTTCGTCGCTGGCGGATGGACGTAGGTTCCCAACGCTCTGAGTTGAACGTTCAAGCCTGCATCCTCTTGAACCGGAGTACTGGCAGAGCCGAATGTTTCCGTCGAAGGTTCAATAGTGATGCCAACCAACTGCTGACTACTCCCGCAACCGGCTCCGAGCATGGTCACGGCGAGGATCAGAGCTAAGCCCAAGCGCCGGCGAATTCCGCATTCTTTCAAGTCAAACATTCTTATCTTCCAAAGCGGGAAGGGGTCAATTTATTAGAAGAACGAGCAAAAATCAATAGCTACTTGGGCGCCGTTCCTGTCGTTTCGCGCTTAGCTTTGCGACCGTTGCACCCACGAACTTCGCAAACTGCTTCACATCCTGTTCGGTAGTATCGAAGGAGCACATCCAGCGCACCAGGGAGCGCTCCTCATCCCACACATAGAAGAAGTAGCGTTCTTGTAAGTCCGCGATTGCGGCGCGCGGAATCTCCGCGAAGACTCCATTGGCTTCAACCTTGTAGACAATCTTTACGTTGGGTATTTTGCTCACTTCTTTCCGCAGCAGGTCCGCCATTCGGTTGGCATGCTCGGCATTTTTTCTCCATAGATTATTTGAGAGCAATGCCTCGAATTGAGCTGAACTAAAGCGCATTTTCGAGGCCAACTGCATACCCTGTTTTCGCAAATAAAGAAAGTTGCGGCTAAACTTCTTATTGAAGAAGACGACAGCCTCCGCGCCCATGGCCCCATTCTTAGTGCCCCCGAATGACAGAATGTCAACGCCCAAATCCCGCGTAGCTTCCCGCAGGTTGAGGCGAAGGCTGACAGCCGCATTCGCAATCCGAGCGCCGTCCATGTGCAAAAACATGGCGCGATCGTGCGCGAAGCGGGCCAGATCGCGGATCTCGCGAGGCGTATAAACCGTTCCCATCTCGGTGGCTTGCGTGATGGAGATTACGCGCGGCTGCACGTGATGCTGATCGCCAATGCCCTGGTAAGCGTGGCGGACGGACTCGACTGTAAGCTTGCCGTCAGCGCTGGGAATCGGAATCAGCTTGCAGCTGGTGAATTTCTCCGGCGCCCCGCATTCATCGGTGTAGATATGCGCCGCCTCGGCGCAAATCACCGCGTGGTATGACTCCGTTAGAGATTTCAAACTCAGGCAATTTGCGGCCGTTCCGTTGAACACAATGAAAACTTCGATATCGGCGCCGAAGTGCTGTTTGAATTTCCGAACTGCCGCCTCGGTATAACGATCGTTTCCATATCCGACCACATGTCCGCGGTTGGCGGCAGCGATAGCTTGCAATATTTTGGGATGAATGCCGGCATTATTGTCGCTGGCAAAACTGCGCACAGGTTTCATTCATTGACACTCTAGCAGAGGGAGTATGAGCTTGGAGAACGGAACTCCGGCCTCCATAGGCTTCGACTATAATCGTCGCACCTTCTCCGCTATGCGTAGGGTCTTCTACTTAAGTGTGATATTTTGCGTTTTTGCGCGTGCGCAAACCACCCCGACAAGTCCTCCACTCCCCAGGTTTGAAGACGTCGCCAAACAAGTTGGCCTGACGGTCGCTCACATTTCCTCGCCAGACAAACGTTACATCGTGGAATCAATGAGTGGAGGCGTCGGCCTGATCGATTGTGACAATGACGACAAACTCGACATCATCACGGTGAATGGATCCACGGTCGATCGCTACAAGCAGGGCGGCGATCCCATGATCACGCTCTATCGTCAGGGCGAAGGTTTTAAGTTTACCGATATCACCAGGTCAGCCGGACTCACGCGCAAAGGGTGGGGCATGGGGGTGGCTGTCGCCGATTACGACAACGACGGCCTCGCCGATATTTATGTGACCGGCTACGGCGGGAACGCACTGTATCACAACCTGGGAAATTGTAAGTTCGAAGATGTGACTGATAAAGCGGGCGTAGCCGCGGGCGGCTTCAGCACCGGTGCAGCCTGGGCGGATTACGATCGTGACGGATACGTGGATTTGTTCGTCTCCCGATACGTTCACTTTGACGTAAACAAGTTGCCGGATTTTGGCAAGAATGAGAAAAACTGCAGCTTCAAAGGAATCCCAGTGCAGTGCGGGCCGTGGGGCATGCTCGGGGAGACTGACTTACTCTTTCACAATCGCGGCGACGGCACCTTCGAAGAAGTTTCCAAAAAGGCAGGCGTCGACGATCCCAATAAATATTATGGCCTCGGCGCGATCTGGGGAGATTACGACAACGACGGCTGGCCCGATTTGTATGTGGCCAATGATTCGGGCCCCAATTACCTCTACCGCAACAAACACGATGGCACGTTTGAAGAAGTCGGAATGCTTGCGGGTGCGGCCGTGAGTGGGGACGGCTCCGAGCGCGGCAATATGGGCGTGGATTGGAGCGACTATTTGCACGAGGGCCGACTGTCCATATTTGTCACTACTTTTACTGAGCAGCCTGACAGCCTGTATCACAACCTGGGAGCACAGGGATTCTCCGAAGTGAGCTATGCAGCCAAGCTCGCAAAGCCAACCTATAACCCGGTCGGATGGGGCACGGGATTTTTTGACATGGATAATGATGGTTGGCCAGATTTGTTCGTTGCCAATGGCCACGTTTATCCGCAGATGGATCTCGTCCCCGGCGCTCCGCGATATCGTGAACCAATGTTGCTTTTCCGCAACAACCGTGATGGAACTTTCGAAGATGTTTCCAGCGTGCTTGCTGGAATTCCTGACGCGTCGCGACGAGGGGCGGCATTCGGCGATCTTAATAACGATGGGAACGTCGACATCGTCGTAATGAACACTGGAGAGCCTCCAACGCTGCTGCTGAATCAGGGAGGAAATACAAATCATCGCGTGCTGTTTAAATTGGTCGGCACCAAGAGCAACAAAATGGCAATTGGGGCAAGGGTAACGGTGAGAGCAGGGAGGCTGGTGCAATTGAATGAAGTTCGCGCCGGTGGCAGCTACCTTTCACAGAACGATCCGCGATTACACTTCGGGCTCGGCGCCAATTCCAAAATGGACGAAGTTGAAATCAAATGGCCAAGCGGCAAAGTTGAATCGTTGCACAACATACCAGCAGATTTCATCTTTACGATCGTCGAAGGCGAAGGCATCAAGCAGAAAATTGAACTACCTGTTCCGTCCAGTGAAGGCGCGGGCATCCCCGCCCGTGCGCTCCGCTGAGGCCAGCACGGGCGAGGACGCCCGCGCCTTCATGATGCGAGTATTATGTAAGTCGCCGCGAGCCCTCATGCTGCCTTTCAAGCTGATTTATAGCGACGATTACTATCTCCCCATCGGCGCGCACGTTTTTCCCGCCGAAAAATATCGACGGATCCATGATTGGCTGCTACAGGAGGGAGTCGCGGAAGCGTCTGATTTCGTCACGCCGAAACCTGCATCCGATGCGGATATTCTGCTCGTGCATACCCCGCAATATGTTCACAAGCTGAAGACAGGAACGCTCTCCGCGCGTGAGGAATTGGAGTTGGAGATTCCGTATTCGCCCGAACTGGTGCGGGCGTTTTGGATGGCAGCGGGTGGTTCAATTCTAGCGGCGGATTATGCTTTGCAGAATCGCGTGGCATTCAACATCGGCGGCGGATTTCATCACGCCTTCCCCGACCATGGCGAAGGCTTCTGCATGATTCACGACGTGGCCGTGGCCATCCGGCGCATGCAGCGCGATGAAAAAATCACTCGCGCCATGACGGTGGATTGCGATGTCCATCAGGGAAACGGCACTGCCGTGATCTTCGCTGGGATGCGCAGCCCTTCGGGACCCCTGCCATCGACTTCTGCTTCGATCCTGGGGTCTGCTCCGATGAGGCAGCGCAGCGCTTTTGCCGGGGACGTCTTCACCATCTCTCTGCATCAGGAAAATAATTATCCGATGTGGAAGCCGCCGTCCTCGATTGATGTGGATTTGCCCGACGGGCTTGGCGACGACGACTATCTGGCCTGGCTTGATAACGCGCTCAGCTCCGGGTTGCGCCAGTTTGAGCCAGGGTTGATCTGTTACGTGGCAGGCGCGGATCCTTATCGCGAAGATCAATTGGGAGGCTTGTCGTTAAGTATTGAAGGATTGAAACGCCGCGATCAACTTGTCTTTAGTGTGGCGCGTGCTCGAGAAATTCCTGTGATGGTCACCTTTGCCGGTGGTTACGCGCAAAAGGTGGAGGACACGGTAACCATCCATTGCAACACGGTGATCGCAGCGAGCGAGACGTTCGCCGCGCGATAGAGTTCCTTCTAGGGTTTTGCAGTTGTAGCTTCTGGTTCCGCAGCAACCGTGACGTCAACCTTGGCGCCTTGCTTCAGGTGCACTTCATTTCCGTTCTCGTCAGTCAGATTATTTTCGATTCGAAGTTCTTTATACAAATGATCGGCGCCTTCGACGGCGATCTGCGCCTTTTCCGGAGAGTTCGGATACGGAGGCTTGATAATCTTCTCGACGGTTCCGGGCAGAGTAGCACTCGGCTTTGGAGTCATACGGTGTCCTTTTAGGAAAGGTAGTGAATACAGTGTAGCACGCAGAGCCATGTTCGTGGCACAGTTCATGTCAATCGCAGCCTTCACGCCAAGACTGTTAAAATAAAACTTTGCGCCGCATAAATTCTTATGTTTGAGAATCTTTCGGAAAAACTTCAACGTGCGTTTAAGACTCTGCGGGGTCAGGCCGTCCTTAATGAAGAGAACATTCAGGAGGCGCTGCGGGAAATCCGCCTCGCCTTGCTGGAAGCCGACGTTAACTTCAAAGTCGTAAGACATCTCATCGACCACATCCAGGAAAAAGCGGTTGGACAGCAGGTGGCGACAGCTCTATCGCCGGGCGAGCAGGTTATCAAAATACTTCGCGACGAGCTGATAGAAACTCTTGGCCGCGATACTGCGCGCGTGAAATTTGCCTCCCAGCCGCCAACCGTCATCCTGATGGCCGGTTTGCAAGGTTCCGGCAAGACCACGACATCCGGCAAGCTGGCGAACTGGCTTAAAGTTGGCGGACATCGGCCGTTGCTGGTTTCTGTGGACGTGTACCGTCCTGCCGCCCGCGAACAGCTCCGGGTCGTGGCGCAGGCGATCAAGGCCAACATTTACGAAGGCGCAAACGTCGAAGCCAACACAGCAACGGTCGAGCGCCTGGCCAAAGAAGCGCGCCGCGAGGCCATCAACACTGGTTCCGACGTGCTGATTGTCGATACCGCGGGACGACTTCATATTGATGACCAGCTAATGGACGAGATGCAATCGCTTAAGCGATTGCTCAATCCCCAAGAGATTTTATTCGTAGCGGACGCGATGACCGGGCAAGATGCGGTCAATTCCGCCGACGAGTTCCATAAGAAACTTTCCCTCACCGGCGTGGTGCTGACCAAAATGGATGGCGATGCCCGCGGTGGCGCGGCGCTTTCCATTCGGCAAGTCACGGGCCAGCCGATCAAATTCATTGGCGTAGGCGAAAAGTATGATGCGCTCGAACCTTTCCACCCAGACCGCATTGTGTCGCGCATCCTGGGCATGGGCGATATTCTTTCGCTGATTGAAAAGGCCGAACAGAATGTCGATAAGAAAAAAGCTCAGGAGATGGCCAGCAGAGCGCTCTCCGGCGACGGTTTCTCGCTGGAGGATTTTCGGGACCAACTACGCCAGGTAAAAAAAATGGGATCGCTGCAGAGCCTCATGGGGATGTTGCCAAGCATCGGTCCGTTCGCAGGATTGCAGAAGCATGCGGATAAGATCGACGAAAAACAAATCAACCGCGTCGAGGCCATTATCAACTCGATGACGGTTCACGAACGCATGCACCATGAAGTAATCAACGGGAGCCGTCGCAAGCGCATCTCTCGCGGTTCCGGCACTAGCGTGCAAGAGGTCAACAATCTGCTGCGGCAATATGCCCAGATGCGCAAAATGTTCAAGCAGATGGGCAAGCCGAGCTTCGCGCGCAAATTAGCAGGAATGAAGATGCCGGGGATGTAGGGCAAGGCTCGGCCCTGCAAGGTATTTCAATCGATAACTGGCGATCAAAAAAAACCGGGTTGTACCGGGCGATCGATATCAGTTCATCAGGGCAAGCATTCTGCGGATGGACAGTGCGGTCTGGCGGATTTCATCAGCGTCGGAGGCGTCCGGCGACATTTTCAGATATTGTTCCAGATCCTCGGCTGCGCTTGAGGTCTGGCCGAGACTGTAGCGCAGCATGGCCCGTTGTTTTACATCCTCGGGGGATCGCGGATAAATCACGAGTACCAGATCCACCAGTGGCAGGGCCTTGCGGAAATTCCGCGCGGACATGTGAACGGTTTTGAGATTGTTTAGTATGCGGGTCAGGATCTGGCGCCGGCTCACGGCAAATAAAAACTCCGGGCGCAGCGTCATCTGACCCGCATAAATTTCGTCAAGACGGCGCTGGCAATCCTGCGGGCTCAGAAGATCTCCCCCATTGAAGCAATCGACCAGCGTCTCGCGTCCATCAATGTCGTAATGCTTGAGCAGAAAATGTCCGGGCATGCCTACGCCGAATAACGGGAAGCCAAGATGCCGAGCCACCTCCATGTAAATCAGCGCGAGAGTGATCGGAATGCCGAGCCCGCGGTCCAGCACATCATTGAGAAAGGAATTGCGAGGATCGTAATAATCGTCGCGGTTGCCCCGAAGTCCAGCTTCCTCGAACAGGGTATGGTTGAGCGCGGCGATGGTCTCGGCGGCGTCCCCCACATCGGAAATTCGAGCTGCCGTCCTGCGCGCTAGTTCGTCGATACGGGCAACGTAGGATTCAATGTCCAGCTCCGGGTATTCTGTGCGCGCGATAGTCAGCGCAGCCCTGACAAGGTCGATATCCTCGTCACCGACTTGAGGACCTACTAGCGCGGCGAAGGCCTCTGGGATTGCGGTCTGACCTTGGTTACCCACGCTTTTATGCTAGCAGAAGCGAACAGGAATAACCGCCTCAGCCTGTTTGTAGGTCACCGAAATAACCCAGATTCCTCGTCGCTTCGCTCCTCGGAATGACAAGTGCGGACTCGAAGAGTTGTTATCACCGGAACAAGTTCTTGACGATGAAAAGCACATTCGCCGGGCGCTCAGCCAGACGCCGCATGAAATAGGGATACCACTCCGTCCCGAACGGAATGTAGACGCGCATGCGCCAACCGTCGCGTACCAGGCTCTGCTGCAGGTCGCGGCGGATACCGTGGAGCATCTGAAATTCGAATGCGTCCCGCGAAATTCTCTCGCTGGTGGCGAATGCCTTGGCTTGATTGATAATGTTTTCGTCATGCGTCGCCAGACCGTGATAAGTCTTGCTCTTCATTAAAATCTTCATCAACTTGACATAGTTCGCGTCAACTTCCGACTTCGCTTGAAAGGCAATTTCTGGAGGCTCCTTGTACGCGCCTTTGCACAAACGAATGCGAATTCCCTCCGCCAGAAGCGTCTCAACGTCGCTCTCGGCGCGCCGCATGTAGCTCTGGATTACCGTGCCCACGCGTCCCTGATTGGCAGGTACGCGATGCAACTCGCGGACGAAATCCAGCGTCCTCTGGGTGTAAGGCGAGCCTTCCATGTCAACGCGGACAAAGTTTCGCGGAGTCATGGCAGCTCCCTTGGCCACCAACCCCGCAACCAGATCGCGGGCGAGTTTTTCATCCACGTCGAGTCCCATGTGGGTGAGTTTCAAGCTGATGTTGGCATTCAGTTTCTGCGAGGCGATGTCATCCAACAATTGGTGATAGAGCTGTGCGCTGGCCCGGGCCTCATCTGCGTTGGTTACGTTTTCCCCAAGATTATCGACGGATACACTGCAGCCCGACTGGTTGATGGCGTGTGTTGCTCGCAGCACATCGTCGATTTGGGTGCCGGCAACAAAACGGCTGGAAAATTTCTGTCCGATGGAGGAGCGCTCAGCGACGGCACGCAACCGGGAGCTCTCCGATAGGGAAATGAAGAGCGCTCTTAGCACCGAACGCCTGCGCAGGTAGGGAAGATGAAGTTGCGACTACCTTGCACGCACATGAAGATCACAGGAATTTGTATCACAAGTGAGTTGATTCCGGTTGTAGTAGCAATCGGACGAAGTAAATCTAGCCGAGAAACATTTCATCTACATAACACCATCGCCAGTTCTCTCCGGGCTGGAAAGACTGCATGATCGGGTGCTTGGTCTGATGAAAGTGTTTGGTCGCGTGCTTGTTCCTGGACGAATCACAGCAGCCAACGTGACCGCAGACGAGGCACTCACGCAGGTGCACCCACCTATCGCCCGTCTCGAGGCATTCCTTGCAGCCCTTGCCGCTAGGCTTGACGTCGCGAATTTCATTTATGTGTGGACAGGTTGCTTGCTGGTTTGGCATGGGTCACTCCGAAATAATCTAAGCCTGCAGGGGCGTGGACGCGCCTACATTTCCTGTTCTTCCAGAAATTTCTCCACTTCTAATGCGGCCATGCAGCCAGAACCGGCAGCCGTGATCGCCTGTCGATAGCGGCGGTCCTGGACATCGCCGCATGCATAGACCCCGGGAACCCGACTGAAGACATTGTTGGTCGTCTTCAGATAGCCATCCTGATCCATGTCGAGCTGGCCCTCGAACACCTTCGTGTTTGGAATGTGTCCAATGCCCAAGAACAGAGCGCTCGTGGGGAAATCCCATACTTTCCCAGTCTTAAGATTTCGCAAGCTAAGGCTGCTAACTTCTTTTTTGTTTGTGTCGTGCACATCTTCCACGACGGTATCGAGCAGGAACGAAATTTTTTCGTTATGCTGGGCGCGTTCCAGCATGATCTTGGAAGCGCGAAAATGCTCGCGGCGATGAATGACCGTGACCTTGGTGGCGAAGCGAGTCAGAAAAATCGCCTCCTCCATCGCAGAATCGCCGCCGCCGACCACGACGATTTCCTTGCCCGAGAAAAAGAAACCATCGCAGGTGGCGCAGGAAGAAACGCCGTGTCCGATGAGTTGCTGCTCATGAGGCAATCCCAGCCAGCGCGCCGAGGCGCCACTGGCAATGATCAGCGTTCGGGTGTGAACCACTTCATGGCCGACATGCAGCTTGAACGGTTTCTCACTGAGGTCGACGCTGGTCACGTGACCGTGCTTATATTCAGCCCCGAAGCGCGACGCCTGCTTACGCATGTTTTCGATCAACTCCGGTCCCTGAATGCCTTCAGGAAAACCAGGGAAGTTTTCCACCAATGTCGTGAGGGAGAGCTGGCCTCCGGGTTCGTGACCTTCCAACACTAGCGGTTTCAGATTGGCGCGCGCAGTGTATAGCGCCGCCGTGTGCCCGGCGCAGCCCGAGCCCATAATTACTACGTTGCGGATGTTGTCCATAGGTTAGATGTTTAGATTGCGAATTTTAGTTTTCGGTTCAGCACAGCGTTTCCGGACCTTCCCAGGGTGAATAAGATACGGATTACCGCGCGAGAAGTTGAATCATTTGTCTTCCGGCGTAGACTTTGCCGGCTCAGACTTCTTGGCAGCATTCCTAGTCGGTGGCTTCGATTTAGTGCCTGCAACCGAGTTGACTCGCGCCAGTTCTGCGGGCACCGCGCTCCGTGCGGCCAGAAGATTACGGTAGTTGGTCACAATAGCGGTCGCGGTTTTAAACAGCGGTTCGTATGCGCTTTGGTCGGGTGCAGGATTTCCCTCGGTTCCAGCACAGCGAGCCAGGACCACTGACGACTTTCCAAAACGTTCCAGCTTGATCCGGCCAGCTGGCGTATTCGTCCCCAGCATGGCGGCTGGCGCAGTTACAGAGGACGCGTTGTCTTCGATAGCGACCTGCATGAGGTCTTTAGGATCGCGCACGTGAAAGATCAAAGTCTCCACCATGTTTTTCGGATCCTGGCTGAACGAATACTGCACAGTCGAAAACGCGGCCTGCGCCGGGAACTCGCGACGAATCCTGACCCAGTCGGCAGTTCCAGAATCGGGTGCGAGCTGAGCATTGCCTCCGGATTTAAGAAAATCCGGTTGCTCGTCAAGCGTTGAGCGACCGCGATCCACCTCAAAGTCCGGGCTGAACGACGGTTGCTTTGGAATGCGGGCCAACGCGGCGGCAATCTCCTGCTGCTCCTCCGGGGAAGGCGAGCAAACGTTCAGCATATTCACTTTCACCTGTGGCTGTGAAGATTGCTGGGCGCCAGCATAAGAAAGAAAGCCGAGGCTAAGAACGATTATCAAAAAGTTTCGCAGCACGAAGGCATTTTAGCAGGGAGGGTTCGACCCACGCCGCTATAGCCTTCGGCCCGTAGACCGGAGGTCAACTATCGGTTTAGGGTTTCGGGGCATCATAACAATCTAAAAACTTTGATTGCCGGGCAATGCAAATTCGCGATATACTCGCGGCCGCGGAGCACCACTCCCGGCGCTCTATTTCCACGGAACGTCCAAACTGAGGAGGATACTCCTGTGTCGCCTAAGAATCTTCTGCAGACCTTGAAGGCAATGATCATAGTCGTAATCATATCAATCGTTTTCGTGCCTGTACTCGGCGCGGCTGCAAAAGAAAAGGTGGTGCACGTATTTAGCGGCAGCGACGGAGCACAACCCGTGTCTACCCTCACCTTTGACAACGCGGGCAATCTTTACGGCACGACGATGGGCGGCGCTCACACGAACAACAGCGGTTGCGGCTCGGGTGGTTGCGGCACCGTCTTCGAACTAATGCCTACCTCGAAGGGCGGTTGGACGAGGAAGGTGCTTCACGCCTTCACCGGCGGCAACGACGGCGCGCTGCCGCAGGGCACTTTGGTGCTTGACGATGCAGGTAACGTTTACGGTACGACGGTACGCGGAGGCTCCCATGGATGGGGCGTAGTCTTCGAGTTGTCGCCACGGTCAGGCGCGTGGAAAGAAACTGTGCTCCATGCCTTTGCGGGCAGTCCTGATGGCGCGGCTCCCACCTCAGGCGTGGTCTTTGATGCCGTGGGCAACCTTTATGGCACCACCTCAGCAGGTGGCAATGCGAGCGGGAGCGGCGGAGCCGTTTTCACGTTGACCCACACTTCCAGCGGCTGGACGGAAAGCTTACTGCATAGCTTTCCCTTTGGCTGCGGAAAGGGCAGCTGCAGTGATGGCGCATCGCCCAACGGCCTCGTATTTGGCGGCAAGGGGAGCCTCTTCGGGACAACCTCCGAAGGTGGCGCCTCGAACTGCACAGATCAACATGGAGATCTGGTTGGCTGCGGTGTTGTCTACGAACTTATCCCGTCCGACAACGGTTGGACGGAAGCCGTGCTTTACACTTTCACCGGAGGAACGGACGGCGGATTTCCCGTCGACACTCTCGTCATAGACCAGTCCTATCTTCATCTTTATGGCACATCAGAGATGGGGGGTGGTTCCTGTTATGGCGGTTTTTGCGGCAAGGTCTTTGAAATATCGCACCCCAACGGGCAGTGGGTAGAGACGGTAATTCACAATTTTGACGGCAAGGACGGATCCACTCCGCAGGCCGGCCTGACGATCGACGCCGCGGGCGATCTGTTTGGAACAACCAGCTCGGGCACCCGGTGCTGTGCGAACCTACCAAGTCCGCCAAAACGAGGGCCTTGTTGCGGCACCGTTTTCGAGTTGACGCCGGACAACGACGCCTGGAAAGAGACGGTTCTGCATAACTTCACCGGGGAAGACGATGGAATGACTCCCGAGGGCGGTGTGGTCTTCGATGCTGCAGGTAACCTCTATGGAACGACGGCCTGGGGCGGGGCACGCGGTGAAGGCGTTGTTTTTGAAATTAAGCCTTGAGCGGTCGACATTCGTCATCCTCATTAGGAGCGGATTCACTCTTTGACCACCAGCAATCTTGGGGCGAGCTCAAGATTGCTGGTGCCTTCGCCAGCTACTGTGATCAGGTTCTCCGTGCGGACTGCCCTCGACAGCTTTCCACCGAACATTCATCTCGTAAAATATAGCCTTTGCGACGACACAAACAGACCCGGCAGCACGCGCCTGGATTGCTCGTCAGCGAGATTAGTCCGAGGGGTAAAATCAACTCATGGCAAATTTGACTCTGGTTTATGGATTGCGGCTGCTCCCCTCCGAAGAGGTTGCTGAAGTGGGGGACGCGACCCTGAAGCTCAAGAATGGGCGCGAGGCTCACGTCACTATGCACGTGCTCGAAGGCAGCAAGGATGAGATCGAAAAACAGTTGAAAACAAGCCTGGATGCATTTTTCGATTTCTATCCGGAGATTTGAAAGGTCGGGCTTTCGGCATCAGGCTTCCACGCTCTGTGCACTAGGCTCACCGGAATAAGCAGGATTGAAATCGGCCTGATCAAAGTTAGAATTCCACGCCTGAAGCATGAAGCCTGACGACACCCTGACGCAGCCGTGCCGGTATCCATCTATAATTTGTCTAAGCTCATGATCCAGCTCTATCATCATTTCCGTTCGCGGCTTAGCCGCGTGGGCCTGTGGCCTGCCAGCAAACTGGCGATGATCGCATGCTACTTGATGGGCTTGGATGCGGTCCTCTTCTGGCTGCAGAAGCTCTTTACCCTGCTTAAGGTTTCCTACGGGGAAAGCCTCGGCGGATGGGTTGGTTTCCTCGACTTTGTCGTCACTGTTCTTTTCATAATTCTGGCGTTCCGCTGGCTGAAAGCAAGAATGTTGTGGCGGCTGCGTAACCGCCTGATCGTCACTTATGTTTTCATCGGGTTCATTCCACTACTATTGCTGGTTTCGCTGGCCCTCGGATCCTTCTATTTATTCGCCGGTCAGTTTGCGACCTTCATCGTAACCACCGGACTGAATTCCGAATTGAGCTCTCTATCTGCCGCGAATTCCGCAATTGCCCACCGGCTTGCTGCCGAGAGTCAGGGCCGTCCCGCGGGATGGGAAGTTTCGCTCAGCACGCTCCGGCAAGCCGACAAGCTGTGGGCTGATCGGCAAATCTGCGTGTGGTTGAATGGGAAACTGGTTCTCAACAGCTCACCCGTTGAGATCGCAGCGGTGGCGCCCGACCTTCCACCGTATGTGAAGAGCCCCTTCCGGGGCGTGGTGCGCGATCACGACAAGCTTTTCTTGCGGGTTCTCGATGCGGTGCCGCTAAAAGAAGGAAATCTAACCGTACTTTCGAGTGAACCGTTCCCGCAGTTGCTGCAGAATCTCGCGGCCTCGCTAGGCGAAATCACGCTGTATGAGGGCCTAAGCCTTAACAAGGTGGATCGTACCGAGCCTGGCCCTGTCCGGGGCACGCAGGTCCTCGCCGGAGACAACAAGAAGGTTGTGCTCGACACCAGCAAAGCCAAGCTGATATCTACTTGGGGTGCCATTCCCTCGCCGACTACAGCCCTCGACCGCAGCGTGGTCTTTCCCACATCCATTCCCGTGACGGATTGGGGTAAAGGTGAGAATACGAATCCCGTCGCCATCACCGTGCAGACTCGTATTTCCAAACTATACGAGCGGTTGTTTGCAGCTCAGGGAGCTTTTGCTCCAACGGTTGAAGTTTTCCTGCTGTTTGCAGTCATCGTCTTTGCGATCATCGAACTGATTGCGATCTGGATCGGCACCGAACTAACCCGCACCGTCACGGGCGCAGTGGCTCAACTTTACGATGGCACTACGCATATCAATCAGGGCGATTTCAGCCATCGCATCGCTGTTAAGTCCAGCGATCAAGTCGCAACTTTGGCGACTTCGTTCAACTCGATGACGGCTTCGATCCAGAGGCTGATCGAGGAACAAAAGCAAAAGCAGCGGCTGGAGAATGAACTGACTATCGCAAAGGAAGTTCAGGAGCAATTGTTTCCCCAAGGAAATATTCAGCTCGCCTCGCTTGAAGTACATGGATTTTTCCGGCCGGCGCGAACTGTGAGCGGCGACTACTATGATTTCCTAACCCTGGATTCAGACCGTCTGGTGCTGGCTATCGGCGATATCAGCGGCAAAGGAATCTCAGCTGCGCTGCTGATGGCGACCATCCACTCCGCGGTGCGAGCTTACAGCCTGCAAGACATTCCGATGTTACGGGAACCGGCAACCATGGGCGCAACCGTCGGCTCTGGCGCGCTAGTGGCTGCACCAACGCGCGCCCTCGACGTCTCCCCTGGCGCTCTGCTGCAACTGCTGAATCATCAGCTCTACGAAAGCACGCCGCCGGAAAAATATGCGACGTTGTTTCTCGGAATCTACAACGGCGCAGAGCGCAAGTTTACCTACAGTAACGGAGGGCACCTCCCGCCGATCATCATGAGCCAGGACGGTTCCATTCGCCGCCTGGAGTGCGGAGGAACGGTAGTCGGTCTGTTCGATCAGGCAAGCTATGACGAGGAGTCCGTGGAACTACGGCGCGGCGAAATATTTCTTGCGTATACCGATGGCGTAACCGAACCGGAGAATGAGTTCGGCGAATTCGGCGAGCAACGGCTGATCGACCTGGTGCGGGAGAATCGTGACTTGCCGCTACCGCGCATCACCGAGATTGTGACGGCCGCTGTCGACGACTGGATTGGCGCCGACGAACAACCCGACGACATCACTCTGGTGCTGGCCCGCGCCAGATAAATCATGTAGGGCGGACATTCCTGTCCGCCGCATTTGATTTTGTCTTAGCAAAAAAGGCGGACAAGAATGTCCGCCCCACACACTAACGATGGCCAAAGCTGTAAGCCACGCCATACGCGGAATCGCCACTAGCATAAACGGGAAACGCGCGCTCCAGTTTGTGATGGCCGGTTCTGTGCAAGAAATAGCTGACCGCGATTACGCCGGCCATTCTTCCTCCGAAAAAGACTAGTTGGCCAGGAGTCCCGCTTTCACAAAGCGCCTTCGCCGCAGGATCCAGTTCTCTACCTCCTTCGCTCAAATTATGGTGAGTGATGCCGAAGTCTAGGGCCTCCAGTGCTGCATGGCTGGCGAACAGAGCTTTGTTGGCTCTGTCCCAAGACGCGGCCTTCGTCGGGAGCTTAGGCAAATCCTGCGCGCGGCTTCCACCGCAGATCGAGATTACGATCAAAAGCAGAAGAATCATTCCACGTCTTCCCATGGCCTTAATCTAAGGGCGGGAGTAGACCGTACACGAGATCACGTAGGTATGCGGGAGCAGTTTTCAGCGTCGAAATTGGGAACCAGAACGCAACGGTCCAGTTAGGAACGACAGTGCATGGACTACACGAATTGAGTTGACGCTGCTTACAACTCTTCGCGATAATCTCCTCCATCCGCTTAATCCTTCCCTGATAGACGCGATACCCCTGCGTGACCGAATTGAATGTTGGAGAGGATGGTACTTGCAAATGCCGAATCCGAGCGCTGTCACCGGTCGCACAGCTCCGATTGTCTACACGATATGCCCGCTGATGCTTCTCTTGTGTGCCACGGCACAGGCAGCACAACCAGATCGGATTGTCGCGCCCATAGACAGCGCGCAGACGGTGGTTTTGAAAGGCAATGTCCATCCCAAGGCCCAGCCTCAATATGATCAGGGTCCGGTGGATCCGTCGATGCGGCTCGGGCGCATAACCTTTCAGCTCAGTCCCTCCCCAACTCAACAAGCGGCGCTTGAGAAATTGCTGGTTGAGCAGCAAGACGCGGCGTCGCCAAATTACCGTCTCTGGCTCACCCCGGAGCAGTTCGCCAATGGCTTTGGCGTAAGCCGCGGAGACACCGCAAAGCTTACGAACTGGCTGCGCTCGGAAGGGTTCACCGTCGTGCAGGTTGCCCGCGCGCGAAACTGGATAGCATTCAGTGGCACCGCCTTCCAGGTGCAGCACGCGCTGCATACTGAGATTCGTCACTATGTTGTGGATGGAGAACAGCATTACGCAAACTCAACCGATGTTTACCTGCCAAAAGCACTGGCGGGCGTGGTGTCCAGCGTTCACGGATTGAATGACTTTGTTTGGAAATCTATGCTGGCGCGGCGTGCGGTGTCCCAGATCGCCAACTCCGCTGATTGGAACGCGTTTTATTCCACCGGAGGGCAGAACTTCCTTGCACCCGACGACATTGCCACCATCTACGATATAAAGCCGCTGTACGCCGCTGGAATAGACGGTAGCAATATAAATCTCGTAATCGTAGGGCAGACCGATATCACACTGTCCGACATTACCCAGTTCCGTAGCGGATTCAATCTGCCCACAATTAAACTTCAGCAGACACTGGCGACGGGCTGCGTTGATCCCGGCACTACGGGCGATTTGGCTGAGGCGGATCTAGACTTGGAGTGGTCCAGTGCGGTCGCACGAAACGCGAATATTAACTTCGTCAAGTGCGATATCAAGGATGGAGGCGTGTTCAGTTCGGTGCAGTACGCCGTCGACAGTAATCTCGCACCGGTCATAAGCATGAGCTACGGCGGTTGCGAGCCGGAGAACGGACTAAAGGTGGCTAACGAGATTCGGTCTGTGATTCAGCAGGCGAACAGCAGCGGAATTACCTTCTTGTCTTCTGCCGGCGATAGCGGCGCGGCGGGCTGTGATTCGGGAAGTCCTCCGGCAACCAAAGGACTCGAAGTTAACCTCCCGGCAAGTGTGCCAGAAACTACCGCGCTCGGTGGCAGCGAATTTAATGAAGGCAGTGGGACGTACTGGGGCAGCAACGGGCCCAATTTTGGTTCGGCACTTTCCTACATTCCTGAGGAAGGCTGGAATGACACTGCTCTGGGCGCGGGATTCGCTGCGGGCGGAGGCGGGAAGAGCATCTATTTCAGCAAACCTGCCTGGCAGTCCGGCAGCGATGGGGTGCGCGATGTGCCCGACGTGACGATCGCTGCGTCGCCGGACCACGACGGTTATCTTCTCTGTAGTGGTGCGAGCTGTGCCAACGGCATTACCAAAGATAACTTTATCGTAGGTGGGACCTCTGCTTCGACACCAGTTTTCGCTGGCATTGTGGTTCTGCTGAACCAGTATCTGGTGAAGAATGGGCTGATTACTGGCCCTGGTCTGAGCAATGTTAATCCGACCCTTTACCACCTGGCGATTAGTAATCCATCCGCCTTTCACGACATAACAACCGGCAACAATATTGTGAAATGCACTCCGGGCACTCCTGCCAATTATCCTCCGGCGCAGCAGTGTCCCACCGGTGGACAGTTTGGCTACACGGCCTCAGCCGGCTACGATCTCGTAACCGGGCTTGGGTCGGTCGACGCCTACAATTTAATCACTGGCTGGAGTTCAGCAGTACCGTCGAGCACCACACTCGGCGTCTCGCCTGCCTCTCCAGTAAATTTTGGTACCAGCGTGACTCTTACCGCTACTGTGACTGCGTCGTCCCACTCGAGCGAGACGCCTACCGGCACCGTGACTTTTTCCGATCCCGTGAAAGGCAAACTTGGTTCGGCTACCCTGAACGGCTCAGGCGTTGCCACGTTCGTTACCAGCACGCTCCCTGGTGCGTCGTACTCGATTACGGCGAAATACAGCGGAGATACAAACTTTGCGAGCTCGGCCTCGTCGGCCATGGCTTACAGCGTGAAATACTTCAACGTGTCGGCCAATCCCACGACGGTCAGCGTGTCCGCGCCCGGACAAAGTGGAAGCACCACGCTGACGGTTACGCCGCTTGGGGGCTTCAATCAGCCGGTCAGCTACAGCTGCACTGGATTGCCCGCAGGAGCGACCTGCACCTTTGCCGTTGCCTCATCCACCAGCGAGACGCTAACCATTGCAACGAGTGGACCTTCCGCGAGCTTGAACGAAATGCGTTTGCGAAGCGGTCGCGGTCTCTTTTACGCGTTGATGCTGCCGGGACTTTTTGGGCTGGCGTTATCGGCGAGAAATCGAAAATCTCGCCGCATCATGCGGATCGTAAGCTTCGTCGCTCTCTTGTCACTCGCAACTTTGTGGATGCTTGCTTGTGGTGGGGGAGGCAGCGGTGTACAGGGCAATCCGGGAACGGCAGTCGGGAGCAGTACGGTAACCGTTACCGCTACTGCGGGTTCTCTGACCGCTCCGCCCACGGTAATTACGTTATCCGTGCAATAAAGAAATCAGCGGCGATGTAGCGCGTCGCGAAGTACGAGCCCATCTACTTGGCATGGGCATTACGCGTCATAACCGCAACACTTCGGTAGCAGGACTCTCGCGCCTCGAGTATTCTAGTCACTGCAACGCGGCCTTCCCGCGTGTCACTTGATGGCCGCTGCCGCTTCCAGATGTCCACTGAACTCGTAACTCTGCAGCGTTTCCGCGATGTTCCCGAGGCCCTGCTGGCCAAGGGAAAACTTGAATCGGCAGGAATTGCGTGTGCGCTCGCCGATGGCAACCTGGTTCGCATGGACTGGCTGCTCTCGAATGCAATTGGCGGCATTCGCTTGCAGGTGCATCAGCAGGACTTCGATTCGGCGCGGGCCATACTGGACGAACCCATCCCCGCAGAGTTCAGCGAAGAAGAAGTTGGCGAGTCATTTGCGCAACCACGCTGCCCTCGCTGTTATTCGCTCGATATCGGATTCGAAAAGATCAATCGCTTTTGGACTTATGCTATTTGGTTGCTTCTGTCGTTCCCCATTCGCGTCCGTAAGGACAACTGGAAGTGTTACACCTGCGGCATCGAGTGGGCTGACGAAGGGACCTCCGAAATCAACCTCAAGTAATTCGGAAGATAATCACTGCAACATTTTGACTGACTAGAAGTTAGACTACGTCACTGTTGGCTTGCTCGCGTGCAGTAATCTTCCCCGCGCCCCTGCCGATAGATAAATAGTGACCGCCTCATCCTCTGCCCCTTGCCCCGGTGAACTTAAACCAGCGCCCAAACCTGGAACCCAGTTTGTCGCCCGTCAGCCAATTCTGGGTACCGACGAAAAGGTTTTTGGTTACGAACTCTTATTTCGCAATGGTGTCGAAGATTTTTTCAGTTGCGTAGATGCGGACCAGGCTTCCCGCAGTACTTTAAACACCTCAATGCTTCTTGGCCTGGATGTTTTATGCGACGGGCGGCGGGCCTTCATCAACTGCACCCGCGAGATCCTGTTAAAGGACTACATCACCTTGCTGCCTTCCGGCCAGACGGTAGTTGAGATTTTGGAAACGGTTCCTGCTGACGACTTGGTAGTGGCAGCCTGCCGCCGGTTGAAGGAATCCGCATACATGATTGCGTTGGATGACTTTGCGGTAAACGACCCACGCGAAGCTCTGACCGAACTCGCCGACATCATCAAAGTGGATCTGCGGGCAACCTCGCCCGCTGATGCCGCTGCCATGGTCAAACGCTATGGCCCCTGGCGTTGCCGTATGCTCGCTGAAAAAGTGGAAACTCGCGAAGAATTTCTGGAAGCCAAGAAAGCCGGGTTCATTTACTTCCAGGGCTACTTCTTTCGCCGTCCCGAGATTCTCACCGCGCATGAAATTCCCGCCAATCGAATTAACTATCTGCGCATGTTGAAAGCAGTTTCGCAGCCCAATTTAGATGTACGCGAGATCGAAAACCTGGTTAAGGGTGAGGCCTCATTGTGTTACCGTCTGTTGCGCTATTTGAATTCTGCCGCCTTCGGTTTCGCCAACGAAATTCACTCGGTTCGGCATGCATTAGCGATTCTTGGGGAACGCGAAGTTCGCCGCTGGATTCGCCTGGTCGCGACCCTGGGCGCGGGGCAGGGCAAAACCAGTGAACTGGTACTCTCAGCGATGGTCCGCGCCCGTTTCTGCGAATTGATGTCACCCAAAATCGCTCATGGCGACTCCGACTTATTTCTCATGGGATTGCTTTCGATGATGGACGTCATTCTCGAAATTCCCATGTCGCAGGTTCTGGACAACGTTCCCATCGATCAGGAAACCAAATCGGTGCTGCTCGGCGGAGCTAGCCGCCTGCGGCCCTTCTATCAACTTATGTTGGCGCAAGAATCAGGCGAGTGGCAGATGGCCGGAGAACTCGTCGGCCAACTTCAGCTCGTTGAAAGTGACGTGGCGGCGTGTTATTGGCAAGCGATGCAATGGGCGCGGGAAGTGAGTGGGGGAAGTTAGGTCGTCGGAGATCGTCGGCCGTCGGTCGTTGGCAAAACCTCGCAAGGTTCAGCGAACGACCAACGACCAGCGACTGGGTTCGCCCAACCCTAGGCCGACTTTGGCATCTTGGCGAATGCCTTCTCTTGTTCCCGCTCCATTTCCTCAGGAGACATATCGCGGGTGTGGGTTGCCAGCGACCATCTGTGTCCATAAGGATCGATGACTTGCCCGTAACGGTCGCCCCAGAACATCTCCATTACCGGCATTTTGACCTTGGCCCCGGCTTTCACGGCCTTCTCAAACGCGGTGTCTACGTTGTCGATGTAAATATGAAGCGTGTCGCTTGACTCTGTGGCAGGCGCTGCCGTCCCACCAAACTCTGGAAACTCATCGTTCAACATCAGAAAAGAATCTCCGATTTTGAGCAAAGCGTGCATCACTTTGCCGCCGGGACCGGGGGCGACATTCAGAACCTGCGCTCCGAAGGCGTTCTTGTAAAACTCGATTGCACCTTTCGCATCGCGCACTGTCAGATGCGGTGTAATGGTGTGATATCCATCAGGAATGGGTTTTACCTGGTTGTTCATGAAACCTCCTCAGGCGAAAGATTTTAGATCAACCAATGTTAAAAGTTGTTAAAAAACGCGGTTTTTGTGCGATAAAGTGGGATTCGATCCCAGCAGGTTGATTATTGGCCCTCGGTTCGTCGACGGGCAAAAGCATAGAAGACGGGGATTCCCGCCAAAATTACCAGGCAGCCGGTAACTGAATTTCGCAGGTTATCAGTGAAGGTGTAGTAAAGCAACAAAGCGGCAGACAACACAAATAAGGCGGGAACGACGGGATAACCCCGGACCCGATATGGCCGAGGGGCTTGAGGATCGCGCTGCCGAAATATGAATACAGTGCTGGCGGCGATCATGTAAAAGAGCCACTCCGCGAAAATCGCCAGCGAAAAGAATTGCCGGAAGCTTCCTCCGAAAAGCAGCAGGACAATCGAAATAGCCGCTTGTATGCCGATGGCGACTGAAGGCGTATGAAAGCGCGGATGAACTTTGGCTAGTGCCGAGAAGAAATACCCATCACGCGCGACCGCATATGGAATGCGCGCACCGCTCATAATAGTTCCATTCAAAGTCACCAGCATTGAAACTGCCATACCTGCCGAAACAATACTGGCGCCCAGAGTCCCCCAGACCAAGGCGATAGCATCGGAGGCAGGTCGAGGGGACGCCGCAATCGCGGCCGCTGGAAGAACAAATTGCACCGCCGCATTCACCAGCATGTAGAGCGCGCCCACGGTGGCCACGCCCGCGATAAGCGCGATAGGAATATTTCGCTCCGGCTGGCGAATTTCGCCGGCCACCATGTTGAGATCGTTCCATCCGTCATAAGCCCAGAGTGCGGCCACCAGTGCTGCCATGAAGCCGGCAAGGCCACCCTTGGCAGCCACGTAACTGTCGGCAAAGTGGCTCCAACTTCCGCCGCGATAGCTGAATCCGATAAGCACGATCCCTAGAATGATCGCCACTTTCAACAAAGTGAAGATAAGTTGAAACTCGCCCGCCCTTTTGACGCCGACGTAATTGAGCAAGGAAATCAGAATCGTGGCAGCAATGGCGACGAGTTGGCCGTAGTTCACAAAAAACGGATGACGAAAAACCGCATCGGAAAAAAAAGCAAAAACCGAAAATGTCTCGAGGATGCGAACCAAGCCAGTGGTAATCGTCGCGATTGATGCCGGTTTAGCGATAAGAAACCAAGTCCAGGCATAAAGAAATCCCGCCAACGGACCGTAGCCGTCGCGCACATACACATACTCGCCGCCGGCTTGCGGCTTCATCGCTCCCAGTTCGGCATAGGTAAGCGCGCCGAAAAAAGAGAGCAATCCTCCCACCAGCCACGCCAGATAAACCAGTTTGGCCGAGCCGACGGCCTGCATCATTTCTGCGGGAACCAGAAAAATCCCGCTGCCAATGATGGTTCCAACGACAATCGCGCCCGCATGACTCACGCCAAGATCGCGGGAGAGTTCGGGACGGGATTTCACAGCTACGGGCATTCGGCGAGTGGAAAGTATAAGCGAAAACCTCAAAACGCAGAGGTCGCTAAAGGTCGCGCAGAGAGCGCTGAGAAACTTGTCCTCTGCGCTCTCTGCGGCGGTTCTCCGCGGTCTCTGCGGTTTAGGGTTTTGCCTCTTCTCGGTGAAACAGAATACTGGCCACGTAGCCAACCGCGAAAGTCACTCCAGTTCCAATGGCCACATACCAAGTCCAAGGCACACGGGTCGTCCAGATATAGAGTTCGCAAGCGAGTCCGCACAACATTCCAATGATTGCGCCATTCTCATTGGCCCGGCGTGTGAGCACTCCGAGCAGGAACACGCCGAGCAATCCTCCATACGCCACCGACGCGATCTGCAATCCCACCTCTATGACGCGCCCCACCTTGTGCAGCGAAAGCACCGCCAGCGAAAACAGCACCAGCGCCCAGACGAACGTTGCCATGCGGGAAAGTCGCAGGCGACGGCGCTCGTCGGTTTGCGGCTTCCGCTGCAGATAAAAGTCAATGATCGACGTCGAAGACAGCGCGTTCAACGCGGCGCTCAGATTCGACATAGCGGCTGCCAGGATCGCGGCAATCAGCAAGCCCGAAATTCCGTGCGGCATCTGGCTGACAATAAACTTGGGATAAATTCTGTCAGCCGTACCAAAGTTCGCGGAAGGAACATGATAGTAGGCAAATAGCCCCACGCCCACCATCAGAAATAAAGCGAACTGAAACAGAACCGCGACTCCGCTAGTAAGCAGCGCAGCAACCGATTGCCGCTGGCTTCGCGCCGCCAACAATCTTTGCACGATGAGCTGATCTGTTCCGTGGCTGGCCGTGGTAAAGAAAGTACCGCCCACAACGCCAGCCCAGAATGTGTACGGCTTCCAAAAACCAGGAGAAAAATCCAACATCCGCAGTTTTCCGGCACTGTCCGCGATGCCATGAATCGTGGCCCATCCCCCGGGAACCAGGTGCAGAATCGTAAATAAACCCACCAGCGTTCCGCCCACGTAGATGACAGTCTGCACCACATCCGTCCAGATCACCGCTGCCAGGCCGCCTTCGAATGTATAGATCAACGTCAATATAGTAATAATCGCAATCGACGCGATCTCCCCCGTACCCAGCGCGATCGCTACTACAATCGACACTGCGTACACGCGGACGCCTTCCGCAGCCCCACGCGTCAACAGAAACACGCCCGCAGTTAAAGATCGCAATCGACGGCCAAAACGCCGCTCGATCAGCGCATAAGCGGTATACAACTCGCCGCGAAAATAAGCAGGCAGCAGAACTAAACTGATCATGACGCGCCCGACCAGATACCCGAGCACGACCTGCAGAAAAGTCAGATTGGTATCGTAAGCGAGCCCCGGAATGCTAATGATCGTGAGCGTACTGGTCTCGGCGGCGACAATCGAAAGCGCAATCGCCCACCAGGGAATGTTGCGGTCGGCGAGAAAGTAATCGCGCAACGTGCGCTGACGCTTGCGAAAGCGCAGGCCGAACAAAGTGATCCCAACCAGATAAAGCGCAATAATGGCGAGATCGAGTTTCTCCAGACCCATGTGCCTGTGTGTCGTGGCCGCCATCGCTCACGAACGGTAGCCCATTCAAGAGTACCGGGCTTTATGCTTCCACAAGCCGTAATCTGCAAACAGGGAACCAAGCTTGTAAGAAGCTGCGCGTAATTAACATAAATTTGTATTACCTCTGTTCTCCTGAGCGAAGCGAGGGACATATGTACTCGCTGCTGCAAACAGGGTGCTTGAATCCTTGCCCGCCTTCACAATGGCTTCTGTGATAGAAATACGCTCGTGAGCATCTTTCTTGGAATTGATGGCGGCGGCAGCAAGACGACATGTGTTATCGGCGACGAGCATTCGCAGCTCGGCACCGGAACGTCCGCAGGCAGCAACGTTGTTAGAGTTGGAGAAGCTCAAGCGCGCAAGAGTCTTGGCATCGCTATAAGAGCGGCCTGTGCCGAAGCGAAAATCATTCCTGCGCAAATCAGGAAAACTTGCGTCGGCATCGCCGGTGGAGCGCGTCCTGAAATCGCCAACGTGGTTCGGCGGCTGTTGTTAGAACTGGTGGGCGGCGAAATAGAAATTGTCGGCGATCAGGTAATCGCCATGGAATCCGCATTCGCCGACGGCCCGGGCGTCATGGTAATTGCCGGCACCGGCTCCATTGCTTACGGGCGCAACGCGGAAGGCAAACTGGCCCGCGCTGGCGGATGGGGATTCGGTATTTCCGACGAAGGCTCCGGACACTGGATCGGCCGCGCCGCTGTAAAGGCTTCTTTGCGTGCCTATGATCAAGCTGGGCACGAGAGCACAAGCCCACTGCTCGAGGCCATCATGAAGTTCTGGGGCGTCACCTTGGTTGAACAGCTGGTGGTGATGGCAAACTCAACCCCCGATTTTTCTGCCCTGTTGCCGACCGTATTATCCGCAACTGAAGCCGGGGACGACGTAGCTCTTAATGTCCTCGCTCAAGCTGGCTCAGAACTGGCCGCTCTGGCCGGAATTGTGATGGATCGAATATTTACAAAGGATCAATCCGTAGCGGTAGCCGTATCAGGCGGGGTCTTTTACAACTGCCCGCCCGTGCGAGAGATCTTCGACAAGAGCGTGCGCGATGCTCACCCCCACGCTTCGCTGAAAAACGAGTTGATTGATCCGGCAAGCGGTGCGCTGGCGCTAGCCCGCAAAAATAGCTGAGCCGGCTCGGAAAAAAACTCGTTACTTCGGTGCGCAATCGCATGGCACCGTGCTCGACTGTCCTATTCACTCACTCCTACAATTTTGCTATGTTCCGCCGCTCAGCCTGCTTGCTCTCGATTCTCGCGGCCGTCTGTCCGCTAGTCGGTCAGTCGACGGTAACCGGTTGCGCCAAGCTTAATCCTAAACTGGTCTTCGAAGACACAACGAATGGTATGAGGGTGATCTACCACGTTCCTGACGTTGACGGCATTAGTGCTGCGTGGCTGGAAGTCTGGGACCGCCCCAAGCGGTTGTTCCGGACAGCAGTTCCGGTGAAGACTGACGGGCAGATCATCTGGGACCCTAACGATCCTTATCCGACGACACCGGAAATGCTCAGTCTCGCGATCTACGACCCCGAACTGCCTGAGTTCTGTATCGACAACCCGTGTTCTGGACCCTCTTTTGGATCCACTGTTTCTCCAGTAGTGGTGGGCAACACTACCGAGCAGTCATCAGGCAAAGCCGAACTGGAAGGGCCGCCGCTCCGATTACAGGAAGGCGGCGATGTGACCGATGTGATTGCGACCGGCGGAGACCTGCCGCCGGACATGAAGGTCATATTGATCGAAAAGGACGAGACCACCGAAGACTACCGCTGGATTTTCCACGATTATCTGAACACTGAGGCAATCGACTTGCGGCATATGAAAGTCACGGTTCCGTCTGCATATTTGCTGAAGCCTGGCCTCTACGGTCTAGTGGGTCAAGACGCGTCCTTCGAGATGGACGCTATCGCCTTGTCCAAGCTAACGCCGCAGCAGGAACTCTATATTGCGAGCAAAGACAGTCCGGTGATTAGTTCGGTTGAGCCATCCCCGGTTCGCGTAGATGCCGGGGACAAAGATGTTGAAGTCACGGTGAGAGGCAGAGGGTTCACCAAGGAATCCGGCGCGGTGTTCACTACGTCCACGGAGGACCTGGGAGTGGGCGACGCCGATTTTGTTTCGTCGCAGCAATTGGAGGCGAAAATTCCATCTTCGTTGCTGACCGTGGCCGGCCTCTTTGCCATCAACGAGCCCATTCGCGTGTGGGTGAGGGACGAGGATACCTTCAAAATTTCCGAACCGCTCGAGGTTCCGGTTTTACCCGCTCCGTCGCAAAAAGTAGCTCCCAAAGCGGCAGCCATCAATTCCGTCACTCCGTTTCCAATTCCGCTCATGGATTCGCACAGCCCGAAGTACGAGGTTGTCGAAATTGAAGGCGAAAACTTCAGACTCGACGATCGCGTAGTTGCAGTGCTTGATCCCGATATCCCAGGCGAGTATAGCCCGCTCAAGAGCGAATTCATTTCAGATACTAAACTGCGCGCCTGGCTGACCGCGAGAGTTTTGGCGTAAACATCGACTGAGTTATCGTTTGCTGCTGAAGACCGCCGCTGGAGTCTGCGCAACAGAAGTGTTTGACGAAGAGAACTAGGCCACTCCGCGTCGAACAGTTACTTCTTTGCTGGCACTGTTAAGATTCCTTCCTCGCTGATCTTGATGTCCTCGTGCGGTGCCTTGCAATCCTCGCCGACCTTGCGCACGCGAAATCCTGCGCCCGCTTTCCAATGCAAGAAATCAGTCCACACGCAGTTTGGTCCCTCGGTTGGATAATCAGGAGGGAAAGCGGTAGAACTCTCTGGATCGTACGGCCCTTGTACACCGACCGTAGCTTCGGCCACTCCGGCTTTCTTTCGAATAAACCTGGCGGTGCCTTCCCTGTATTCCTGGCCGCACCCTCCGTACATCCAACTTTCACCCGCGACGCGCACAGCGTTTGCCACAATTTTTCCATCGACGACTTCGAGACCGATCCAGTAAACAACGTGCACCGGGTTCGACTTCTCCGATCCAACCGTCAAGATCGCGTCAAAAGCGCGAAAGCCCGGCCGTTGCTCCAGCATGTGGGTGCTATAGGAGTCATCGGCGCCAATGGGAACAAAGTTATCGTTACAACACGAACCACCAGCTTTGATGGGAACAATATCTTTTAACTCGTCTGTCTTATACTCGTCGGTCTCTTCCCCGGCAATGCCCCACTTGGGGATTTCCTGCATCTCGAATTTCGCCTGGGCATCGATGGTAGCCAACGATAGGTGCGAGTTCCACATCTCACCCGCACCCGGGCTGGCAAAGACAAACACATCGGATCCAGGCAGCAGGTCTTTGAAGTTCTCGAGCATGGTTGTCGGACCAAGACCAGAAACCCGCACTCCTTCGGTCTGGTTTGTCTGATCGTTGCGGATAAGGAACGCAAGATCGCGCAAGCTTTGGACCGATTCCGCAGTCTCGGGAGCCGGCTTGTCAGAGATCAGGAAAAAATCTTGTTGCGCCCGGCGCTGCGCATAAGGGCTGCCGTAAGGAGTGGTCATGGTGCAGCGGAAGTCGCTGGCCTTGGCGTCCCATTGACATTGCAACGTGTCACTGCCCTCGCTGCCCTCCTCTCGGCCGGAGCACGCCCCTCCGATCGATTCAAAGGACCTGCAACTCACCCAGTTGACGGTCTGTGGCGTGCTTGTGCGCAAGTCAACGAGCAACTTGTTCTCAAACGAACTAGCTGAGTACACCTCCTCGTCGTTATGCTGATACTTGAGAATGAACAACGGCAATCCCGCGTCAGGTGTGGCGAGTTGGATGTTAATCCACCCGGCCAGTTCGTCAGGCTTAGGGCCTGAGCTGTTTTGCTCAGCCGTATCTTCTGGAGTTTCGTTTGCGTCATTCTGATCGCGCGGCTGAATGTAGAGTTGATCTTCAGATTCCTTTTGGCGAGCGGTAAGTTCAAACCAGCGTTCACCACCAGAATTCACAACCCGAATCGCTAGCGCCAACCGGTCCTTTGAGTTGGTTGCGCCGTCAAAATCTTCGCGTCCTGGGACCGGCAAGTGCCAGCGATAGAACTCTGCTCGAGTGAAACCGTATTTCACGGCGTCAAAGCCAGCAAAAGCAACCATCGGTCGAGTTTTCCATTGCTTGATCGCATCCGGCGCAGCGATCACGACGAACTGCAAAGTTGGGGCGTCGACGCTGGCTCGCTGCTCCTGCCCGCAGCCGATCTGGCCAGCAGTATTGACTTGCGCCATTCCACAGGAAGGCAAGAGTAGAAGCGCGATCCGGAGAACTTCATAGGCTCTCATGGTTTAGCTTTCTCTGGGGGATAAAGGATTTCTACGAACGAACCTGACAAAGCCGTACTGTTTACCACGACACTGTCATTTTGCTGCTGACAAACTTTCCGTCTGTTCGACGCCGCGGTGATGCAGCAACTCGACCAATGCCTGGTTCAAGCGGGCACGGATGGCAGACCGCTCCTGTGCCGGCGCGATGTAGCGGACATGCACTTCCACGCCGACCGGCGTTGGCCGCAAGTTGACTGTCGGCGCGGCTGAGACTGAGCTGACTTTGTAATTGCTGGCGGCATTCTGCCATTCTTTCTCGGCTGCGGCGGCGTTGGTTTCAGTCTCTTTGGTTACGGCGGATTGAATGGAGTCGAGCAACGGGTAGGGATCCTGGTTCGTTGGGACGGTAATCTGCAACTCATCCCACATCCATTGTCCGCTGGTGGTGAAGTTGAAAAAGTGGCCCTCGATGGCATAGCTGTTCACGAAGGCTACCTTGCGGCCAGTAGGATGGCCGGTATCAGTCCAGTTGCCGGTTTCGAGCAAGACGGTGCGCAGCAGATTGATCTCGACCACTTCGCCGGCGACGCCGTTGATCTCAACCAAGTCGCCGACGCGCAGTCCGTTTTTTCCCATTAACACGAACCAGCCGAAGAAAGCGACGATGAAATCTTTCATCGCAACCGTAATTCCCGCAGTGGCTAGGCCGAGAAAGGTTGTCGTCTGTTGGGGGGCGCCAATGATCACCAGCAGAATTAGCATGACGCCTACAGCCTGTACCGCGAAACGAATTACTGCGCGGAGGGTATGCAGGCGCGTTCGCTCCTGTCCCTTGTCGGCGAGGTAGCGTTCGATCGAACGGTCGGCGAGATAGACCATCAGCACGATAAGGATGATCACAAGCGCCGACCGGATCATGCCGTGTAACGTGGCGCGCTGGTGAGAGCGGATGATCGCAATCCAACCCGCATAGCTGCCGGCCAACTCCTGCTGGTCTTGAATACGTTTATCCAGATCAGCCAGATTCTTTTGATCATCAGAAAGCCGACGCAAAGCCTTGACTGTAGGGGTTTGGACGGGCGCGGAGCTTTGCTGATCTCCCGATTGCGCGGAGTTGGATGGAACAGAATTTGGCTGACCTTGAATTGAACTTGGGATTGAACTTGATTGACCCGCGGAGGGCAGGTTGTCCTGTGGCTTTTTCTTTGCGGCTTTGACTTGCTTATCCAGTTCTGCGTGCTTTTGAACCAGTCCAGAAGCAATCTGGCGGGCTTCGTCGCGCGCCTGCTTAAGTGGCCACGCGCTACTGCGCAACGCACGCCATGCGGCAAATTGAGCCCAGAGGTTGTCGGCCTGGTAGTTGATTGCCGGATTATTCGCAACAGCAGTTTTTTCGTCCGCTCCATGTTCCGCGGCTTGGTGCTGATCGAATTGGCGTTGGATTAGGCTGCCTGGATCAGCGCCCGAGCGAATCAAGTCTTCCTTCGCGTCAGCGGCCTCATCTTGATCAAGTTCCAGTTGAGCCTGGGCTACGTCAAGTTGCTCTTGCGCATTGTCGTGATGACTGCCGGTGGTAGCGGCAAGCTGTTTCTTTAGTTGGTCGATACGATCCTGATCGGCTGTGACCTGTGCCTCGGACTGGCTAGCGTGCTCGTAGAGTTCGCGGTTCTGCGGGGTGCGCGGGACAGGATGATTCGCGGCATCCCGCAGAGCGTCATGAAAAGCGAGGTCAACCTCGTTGTCGGCGAGCTCCGCCGCTCGCTCCGCGAATTTGCGTTCATCCTGGCCGGCAGCTAGCTTGGCCAGGGAACGGGCGGTTTGTAGCGGCCGTTCGTCGACCAGAGGAGCGTGCTCGGTTGTTGCATCGGATGTCGTGGGAACCTGCAGCGGCCCCAGGTCGCGAGTGAGGAAAAACCCAATGCCCGCTGCCAGAACCAGGCAGAGGAGGCCAACCGGGATCAGCCACCGGCGAAATTTAACCCAAGGTTGCATTGCGCGAAGGGTTCATTATACGGCGTGTAATGCGGCGCGTATGTTCCAGAAGTGCAATCGGAAGGCCGAGAACTTCTGTCCCAGTGCTTGTCTACATCGCCGGTTTCCCAATGTCACCATACTCCAAAAGTTGTCATCCCGAGCAACGCGAGGGATCTAGGTTCTTGCGGTAGCCGGAAGAAACCCAGATTCCTCGGCGCTTCGCTCTTCGGAATGACAATGGACTTTGGGGAATGATAAAGAATTGTTTTGTAACCGAGCTGCTTACGGCGCCCAATCAGCGATGAAGATATTCGTCTCGTGCGGCGCCTTGGCATTGCGATTCGAGGCCCATACCAACATCTTTCCGTCGGGGCTGAACATGGGGAATCCGTCGAAGCCTGGGCTGTAGGTGATCTGCTCCAGGTGATTGCCATTCAGGTCGACGACGTAGAGCTCAAAGTTGCCCATTCCGCCAGTCGATCCCAGGTTCGACGAGAAGATAATTCGCATGCCGCTGTGAGAAAACGCCGGAGCAAAGCTCGCAGCACCCAAGTGCGTGATCTGCCGCTTGTGCTTGCCGTTAGCTTTCATGATCCAAAGTTCGAGTGAAGTCGGACGGACCAGGTTCTGCGCCAGCAATTCTTTATACTCGGTAATTTCTTTTTCACTCTTTGGATAGTAGGCGCGATAGACAATCCACTTTCCATCGGGCGAGTAAACGGGCCCGCCATCGTATCCAAGTTCGTGAGTTAGTTGCTTTATATGCCTGCCGTCGGCGTTCATGGTGTAGATGTCGAGATCGCCGTTGCGAATGGACGTGAATACGATGTGCTTGCCATTTGGCGAAATAGTGGCCTCGGCGTCATAGCCGGGTGAATCGGTGAGTTGCATCAGGCCAGAGCCGTCGGGGTTGGCAGCGAAAATGTCGAAGCCCGGGTAAACTGCCCACACATATCCTTTGGAAAAGTCCGGACGCGGCGGGCAATGCGGGTCAGCGACATAGGTCGAGGAATAGAGAATGGTTTTGCCGTCGGGGAAGAAGTATCCGCAAGTCGTCCGTCCCTTGCCGTTTGAGACCATGCGAACGTCCGATCCATCGATATTCATGGTGAACATCTGATCGCACTGCAGGTTGTCGCGGGTCGACTGGAAAATGAGTTTCTTCCCGTCCGCCGAAAAGTAAGCTTCGGCATTCTGACCTCCGAAGGTAAGCTGGCGGACATTCTTTAGATGTTTTTCTTGCGGAGTAGCGAGATTGGGAATGTCAGAGTCTTGCGCCTTGTCCACGTGCGGCAGCACAAGCCAACTGCTGAAGGTCAACACGAACAGAAGGGATTTCATGGGGCGAACGATAGTTTAGCAGGACATCCCAGATTCGTGACCGTCAAGCCAAACCTTAAAACGCAGAGATCGCTGAGAAAGGCCGCGGAGTTCGCAGACACAATCCCCTATTTCTCTACGAACTCTGCGGCATTTCTCAGCGTCCTCCGCGTTTTAAGATGTTCACTTCCGGAAGTACTCAAGGATCGCCTCCGCCTGAGCTCTTGTAACCACGGAAGACAACGCCGCGGCTTCGGCCTGTTTCACCGCCTGCACGCTTCCGAAATGTTCCAGCAGACGACGCGTGGTTCGCGCGCCGACGCCGGGAATCTCCAGTAATTCTGTCGATCGGTCTCGCATCTGCCTCCGCTTGCGATGAAAGGTCACAGCAAAACGATGCGCTTCGTCGCGAATCAATTGAACCAGGTGCAGCACCGGAGAATGGTGGTCAAGCACAACCGGTTCGTCTTCCTGCCCGAGAACGTAGATTATTTCTTCCCGTTTAGCGATCGAAGCCAGCGGCTGATTAATTATTTCGAGCGACGACAGCGCCTCGGCTGCAGCGTGTAACTGGCCCAACCCGCCATCGATCAAAATCAGACTCGGCATGGGCTTCTTTTCTTCCTGCAAGCGTTTGTACCGCCGCGTCACCACTTCGCGCATGGAAGCAAAATCATCGACTCCATCCACGCTGCGGATGATGAACTTGCGGTAGTCGGATTTCTTCACGCGGCCATCTCCCCAGACCACCATCGAAGCGACCGTCTCCGCGCCCTGAATGTGCGAGATGTCGAAGCACTCGATGCGTCGTGGCAATTCAGGCATCCCCAGCGCATCCTGAAGCGCTTCCTGAATTGCCTTAGTGTTCGGTTTCATCACCCGAAAGCGCTGGTCGTACGACTGCTTGGCATTGTTGCCGGCCAGATCTAGCAGCGACCGTTTGTCTCCACGCTGAGGAACAACAATATGAACCCGGGTGGCGCGGGCGCCCTCGCCCGCGATCTGTTCGGATAACACCTCCTCCAGCGTCTCGCGATCCGTAAAGTCCACCGGGACATAAATATTCCGCGGGACATAAGGTTGCCCGATGTAAAGCTGAGTCAAAAACGCCGAGAAGAACTCGCCGGGATGGAATGGCGATGACTGCGTAGGGCCCGGTCCCTGACCCAGCCCGCCCCGCTCGGAGATCTGGTCCGACACGGGTGCAGTGAACTCCGGCAAATCTTCCCAGAAAAATTCGCGCCGATCCAGCACCCGCCCGCCGCGTACGTGAAACAGATTCACGGCCAGCATTTCGTTCTCGTAGTGATACCCAAACACGTCTGCGTCATCACCCTCAACTGCCGCAATTCGCTGCTTCTCCTGCAACTGCTCGACCGTCGAAATCAAATCGCGATACTTCGCCGCCCGCTCATACTCTTCGGCGCCAGCAGCTTTTGCCATACGCTCACGCAGAGACTGCGCAAGGTCGGTAGGCCGTCCTTCGAGAAACATCTTCACGTCCCGCACCGCCTCCTGATAAGCCCCCATCGTGGTTAACCCCTCGACACAAGGCCCGAGGCAGCGTCCAATGTAATACTGCAAGCATGGCCTGGGGTGATAGTGCTCAAGATCCGCCTTGCAAGAGGGAATTAGAAAATGGCGATGAATCAAGTCTACGATGCGGTAGGCGAGGCTCGTTGGGAAATAAGGGCCGTAGTACGAGCTGCCATCCTTCTTTAAACGACGCGTCACATAAACGCGCGGATAACGCTCGCCTAACGTCAGCTTCACATATGGATAGGTCTTATCGTCGCGCAGCAGAATGTTAAACCGCGGCTGCTTCTGTTTGATGAGGTGATTCTCAAGCGCCAGCGCTTCTTTATTGTTGGCTACGACAATGTAGTCAACGTCGACCGCTTCGCGCACTAGCGTATCGGTTTTTGCGTCTTCAAGCCGCCCCTGGCGAAAATACGAACTAACCCGGCTGCGGAGGTTATTCGCCTTGCCAATATAGATGACCTGCCCCTCGGCGTTCTTGTAAAGGTACACCCCGGCTGTAGTAGGCAAAGTACGGATCTTGGCGGTCAGGTCCATGGGTGTGTAGTTTTATTTTATTAGAGTTCGCACTGCGCGTTTGCGATTGTCCCCATGAGCCCTAAGCGTGGGTCATCGGAATGTGGCCTCCGGGCTCCGACCAAGCGGATAACGTCCTCTAAATACAGTGATCCCTGTAGTGGAGGTGACTGTGGTTGATCCGCCCCGATGCAGTTCGCTAGGGGTAAACCGCCATTGGACCGTATAAAATTTCCTCAGTCTTCGATTCGTTTGTTTCCCATTTGCATCTGATGTATTGACAACGAGCATGTAACTCGTTGTCCGGGCAGCTGGTTACAGTTGAGCGCCTTTCTCGCCAAGTTGGCAGCGCTCGTGCTGTACGATAAAAGACGAACGGCGGAGTCAAGACTGTACGACCCGCGTCCCGAACAAAGTTTGACCCAGGAAAAGCAATCTAAAGGCGAGTTCGGCATAAATTCTGCAGTTCTGGGTCAAAAGAGAAAAAAGGAGCTTCCAAGATGAATCGCACTTCGTTAACAGTTCTGCTGGCAATGAGCATGGCGGCCTCGGTCGGATGCGCCAGCAAGAATTATGTTCGTCAAGAAACCACCCCGCTGATCAACAAAACCAACGAACTGGATGACATGACCGCGAAAAATTCCAAGGACATCAAGGATGTCGATGCGCGGGCGCAGTCGGGAATCCAGCAGGTGCAGGCCAAGGCCGCTGAAGTTGACCAGAAAGCCCAGGCAGCCGGCCAGCAGGCAGATCAGGCGCAGACTTCGGCCAACAATGCTGTGCACCGCGTAGATTCGCTGCAAAATGCCGTTGCGAACCTCGATAATTATCGCGTCGTGAATGAGACTTCGGTGCACTTCGGCTTCAACAAAGACAATTTGACCAAGGACGCCAAGGCGGCGCTGGATCAACTCGCCACTGATGTGACCAACACCAAGGGCTACATCCTCACCGTCGAAGGTGCCACGGATTCAGTCGGGGATTCCGACTACAACTACGGACTTAGCCAGCGTCGAGCTGATGCCGTGATCCAGTATTTGGCGTCGGAGCGCAACATTCCGGCATACAAGATTTATGTCATTGGCCTCGGCAAGGACAAGCCAGTCGATTCCAACAAGACGCGAGAAGGCCGAGCTAAGAATCGCCGAGTTGATGTGCGCCTAATGACCAATACGACGGTCAACGCGCCCGCAACTTCGGCAACTGGGCAGACCGGACCATCGTTATAAAAGTTTACCCTCCTCCCCGGAGGACTTCGCCAACACAGGCCGCTCCCTCCCCCGGAACGGCCTGATTTTTTGTGGCCTCTGCGGATTTTGAGGTCGCCGCGGTAGCCGCGCTTGCGGAGTACGTTGCTTTCGAATTTCCTTTGGAAACGGTTTCAAACGAATGCTTTCTTGATTTTTGCCCGCAAGAGGAACAGCAACAGTGCTCCGGCAATGACCGTGCCAATTCCGCCGCGCAGCCAATCGCCCCTAATGCAGTTAATGACATCCCCGACAGTCTGTATAGCGATGATGGCCACTGCTAATCTCCATCCCCAAAGGCGGCGTCGAAACCAACCTGTGCCGGCGGCTGCGAGCGCCAGTGCGAGCAATAAAAATAATATCCCTACGCGACGCCCCAAGGGCGCGAGTTGCGTGTAGGCTGTCGGGTTCAGACTCCAGATACGATCAAGAGACGTGCCGCGCCAAAGCAAGGTAATCGCTGCCAGACTCGCCATCGTGGCGCCGAAGAACAAAAAAATGCCTACCGCAGCAAACCCCGATGGCTTGGGCGCGTCGCCGGCTTCGTGAACTCCAGGCTGGTTGTCGCGCATCTTCCGAATATAAGCCAAGCGAGCGCAGATTCTTGATTACGGGCGCCTTCAACTGTTTGCCATGCCCAATCGTGAACCTTCGAGTCCTCGGTGGTTAATGGGGTTTCAGGACAACTTTTTACCCCGAGAAGCGCTAAAATCTGTTTATGCGAAGGTTTTTTCCCCTAGCCGTCATTTCCCTTTTTCTGGGAGGATGGGCGCTTGCCCAACAGCAGTCACAGCCCGATCAACCCGGGCAGAATCAGGCTCCTCCGCGGAGCCGCGACGCCGAGGCCGGCGAGAGCTCCAGTCGCGATACCAGGGTCGATATAAGCCCTCCCAAAGATGACGCGAAAAATCATCCCAACAGCGGAGTCGATGACAAGGATCCGGAAGACGAGCCCGACGGCGTCCAGGAGATGCATCCTTGGAACCCGTACCGCGCCATGAAGGATGATGAGGTCGGCGACTTTTATTTCAAGCGGAAAGATTATAAAGCCGCGCTCGCCCGCTATCAGGATGCTCTCATTTGGAAAGAGAAAGATGCGGTTGCCAACTTCCGGATGGCGGAATGTTATCAGAAGTTGAATCAGCCTGACTTGGCAATTCAGCACTATCAGGAATATTTAAAGATACTGCCGGAGGGTCCGTTGGCCAAAGAAGCGCACAAAGCGCTGGAGAAACTGAAGGCTCCGGGTTACGCCGCCGAGAAGATCCAGTCCCAGAAGTAAACGCGCACAATGGAGGCCTGCGTCCCGCCCGGCTGGACGGGCCACAGGGCCCGTCCTCCATTAATCTTTACTTTTCCGTCCTGATGAACTCTCCGGTAGTCCCATCCACGTCCACGATAAGCTTGGCGTCATCCCGGCTGGCGCCATAAATCACGTGCCAAACAAGCTTGTTGCTGGCATGACTCCAATCGAGCACGTAAAGAATCGGAGTGTCCGCCGACTTTTCCAGTACTTTGTCGCCGCCATGCTTCTGCGCTACTTCGAAAGCTTTGTCGGAATCAACCTTGAGAAAGTTAACGTCGAAAACTTGGGTGGATGAATTAGTGGGACTGTAAGTGTCCTCGTTGCCAGGAGAAATTCCCCGCGAGGGCGCACCCGGCGCATCGGTCCCCGACCACACATAAGGTTTTGCGCTGCGCCCTGCCGGAGAAGCAAACGAAGCGCGCCACACCGCAGCCTTGCCATCTTTACCTTTGGAGTCAGCCGTCACTTGCGATTCTAACCGGAATGGTTGTGCATCGCGAGCCCAGCCGTGTGCCGCAATGTACAGCTTCTGAAAGGCATAGCGCCCTGTTTGCAATTCTGCCGCTTTGGGCTGCGCCGGCTGAGTCGGCGCCGGCTTTGAGGGTTCCGACGCACAGCCTGTTATCATGCCGATTGCCAGCATCATCAACAGCAGCTTTTTCATAGCAGCGTTCGTACCCCCGTAAAATTTTGCGACCGCCAATGCCGAGGTCAATTCTACTAGAAGCAGCGCAGGAGTTCGTTCGTGGACACGTACCTAAAGAGGTTACGGGACGCAATCACATCGGCTACCGACGGCATGAATGCTGAAGACCTCACTCGTCATCCTGAAGGCAAATGGAGCACGGCGCAGGTGCTCGAGCATCTGTATTTGAGCTACACCGGAACGACGAAAGGATTCAAGCGTTGCCTGGAAGCAGGCAAACCGCTAGCCCGCAAGGCCACACTGAATGATCACATGCGAACATTTGTGGTGACGCGCCTTGGGCGCTTCCCGGCTGGACGAGAAGCTCCGGTTCACACTCGTCCTCGCGGTATGGATGCGGATGAGATCGCCCAAGGAATAACGCCGCAAATCATTGCCATGGACGAGGTCATTGCGCAATGCGAAGCTCGCTTTGGCCAGCGCACCCGTCTGCTCGATCATCCCATTCTCGGACCGTTGACCGGACGACAGTGGAGAAAGTTTCACTGGGTCCACGGCCGCCATCACCTGAAACAGATCAAAAAACTGCGGGGACAAGGGAAGGGAAGCGTTCCCCGTTAGCGCCTCTGAACCGCGCTAACTCAACTGCAACTCAATCTTCTTTCCTGAACGATCCAACTTCGCAATTCGAAAACTGCGCACCTGCCCCGGGCGCACTGCTTCCGCTTTCGAATCCGCGCCCGCGCCACCCTTCCAATGCGCCTTCAGCATCGAACTCAGCGATCCCAAATCCAGCTTGGCTTCGCTCGGCGTATTTTCCTTCGCCGATTGTCCCGCAGGAATCGTGCACCCCGCCTGAATACCCTCGCCCAATTCCACGCGCGCTTTTGCGCCAGAAATTTCCACGATCCTGCCCGACACCGTGTCACCTTCGTGATGATCGGCGATATATTCCTCGATACTCGTAGGCAGCAGCTGTTTCATCCCGAGCTTCAGCCGCCGCTTCTCGACGTCGAGCTCAAGTACCTGCGCCTTGATCGTTTGCCCGAGCTTCAGCATGTCCTGCGGATGATTAAGTCGCTTCTCCGCGCTCATGTCGCTGATGTGAATCATGCCCTCAATGCCTTCAGTGACCTGCACGAACGCACCAAACTTCGTGAGGCTGGTGACCGGGCCTTCGACCACCGAACCAACCGCAAATTTGTGTCCCGCATCGGCCCACGGATCGCCCAAGGCCTGTTTCAGTCCCAAAGAAATCCGGCGCTCAGCCGGGCTCACGCCTAAAATCACAGCCTCGACTGTGTCCTTCGGCTTAACCACGTCACTAGGCGTTCTAATTTTCTTTCCCCACGCCATCTCTGAAATATGGATCAAGCCCTCGATCCCCGGCTCCAATTCTACAAATGCGCCGAAATCGAGAATGCGCGTCACTGTGCCATGGATTCGCTCGCCAGCTTTGTATTTTGTCGTCACCGAATCCCACGGATCCGGCTCAAGCTGCTTCATCCCAACCGAAATGCGCCGCTTCTCCGAATCAATTTTCAGAATTTTGACTTCAACCTCTTGTCCTGCCGAGAGTACGTCCGACGGCTTGTTGATGCGGCCTCTGGAAATGTCGCTGACATGCAGCAGCGCGTCCACGCCACCAATGTCGACGAAAGCGCCGTAATCAGTAAGGCTGCGGACCGTGCCATGCACCGTGGCCCCCTCTTTAACTTCCGAGTACTTGCGATCCTTTAGAGCGCGCTCCTCCTCTTCGGCGACCGCACGCCGATCAACTACGACATCTTCTTCGGTCACGTCAAGCTTTGTAATCCGGCAGCGGATTTCCTGCTCCACCAACTTCTCCATCTCGGCGGCATCGCGTGCGCCACTGCGTGAAGCCGGCATAAATGCGCGCACGCCCACATCCACGCTCAACCCGCCTTTGACGACTGCAGTCACCGTGCCCACGATAATCGCCTTTTCGGCAAAGGCTCGCTCCAGCGAGGCCCAGTCCTTCGGCCGTTCACTCTTGCCGCGCGTGAGTTGGTAGTAGCCCTCCGGATCACGACCCTTAATTGAGACTACGAGTTTGTCGCCGGGCTTGACGGTTTCGCTTTGAAACGCCGCCAGCGGCAGGATACCTTCGGTTTTGAAGCCCACGTCGACGAGCACTGAATCGGCGGTGACAGCAATCACTGTTCCTTCGCGTCCTTGACGCGCCTCATCAGGCCTGCGTGATTTGCTCTGCTCGAACTGCGAAAGAATGTCTTTGAACGACTCGTTCGATTCGGAGGTGGTTTCTGGAGTTTCCGGATTAGACATGAACGATTAGCCTTCTATGATTTCGAGTTTACGTGAAACAAGTAAGCACAACCGATAGAACATTCAGTGATGGATTTGTTTAAGTGCCCGCGACCGCAGGCTAATTTCTCGACCCTCAACCGGGACGGTGGTCCGGCACCTGATCGCCGCTCGTGAATACTGGCTTCACCCCTTCGCCATTGATTTCCGCAGCCTTGCGGTTAATCTCGTCGATCTCTTTCTTATCCCATCCTACGCTGGATATTTCGATTTCTCCGTCCTGCACAATCCAGAAAATGCTGGGCACGTTCGTCAGCCCGTAGGCGTTGGAGGCCGAGTAGGTCTTCGTGTCATCCAACAGGACGGGGAAAGTGAGTCCGTACTCTTTCATGAACTCGGCGGTGTCTTTCTTTTCGTTCTGCGAGACTCCAACCATCGTCACCTTTTTCCCGCCATGGGCTTTATAGATTCGCTCGAGGAAGGGGAACGCAAACTGGCAGACAGGGCAGGAGATTTTGAAGAAAGCCGCGACCACGGGCCCGCGCGTCAGCGCATCGCGCAACGAAAACTGCTTGCCATCCATGGTTTGCAGTTTGAAATCCGGCGCGGCCGTTCCCGCGGTAAGTGCAGCCATGTTACGTCCTCCGAAGATGCTACGAAACCACTTCACTTTTCAAGTTTAGTACAACCGTCGCGCAGATTCGGATATCAGGCTTAATATTCAGGCCCCCCGCCCGAATGATGTCGGCGGCTTAGTCTCCCCTTAGATATGCGGCTGAGCAGAAAGTTTACAGGATGGCGCTGCACAGATATATCCTAGCGCAATCGCAAGTAGGCGATTCAAAAAAGGTATCGCCGTATGACTACGATCACTCTTGCAGTTTTGGTCCTTCTGTATTTCTCTGCACTACCGGCAGCCGCGCAGACCAAGCTTCTTGTAGCAAAGAGCCGAGTGCCCATCAGCGTCGTGGGCGACTATGCGCCCGGCAATATTGCATTCCCGACCGCCTGCGATGAACAAGGGCGCTTTTACGTGAAGCTGATCAAGCCAGGCACGGCAATGATGGGCTCTCTTTTCAGGTGGTCGAGTAAAGGCACCACAGAAGCCGAGTTCGATACTTCGGGCGCTTTCATAAACCGCTACGCCGTTCGGCCTGATGGTGGCGTCGTGATGGTGCACTCGGACGGATACTCCAAATTGTTGGACACCTTCAGCCCCGACGGGACTCGGGATTCGTCGGTGGCGCTGGAGTCGCCCCCTATCCCATTTTTCCCTTCGCAACTAGCCGTATTTCACTCGGGTGAGATCCTGATGTCAGGTTTGCAATTCCACCCCGGTTATAAAGCAGCCACTGTAATCTACGACCCCACAGGTCACGTTGTGAAGCAAATAACTTTGGATGGAGACATAGAAACCGAGCGTGCAATCGACAAAGACAAAGACACTAGCGCTCAGCAAGAGAACAAGTCGGCGATTAATAAGTCGGTGGCGATCAGCGGAGACGATGGTCTTGTCTATTTAATGAGGGCGAGCTCTCCCCCGACCGTCTATGCGATTTCAGCTGCGGGCGTTGTGGTCCGAAAAATTGTGGTCAGAGCTCCGGTGGGCATGGGAGTGCCGGATTTCGGGATTCGGGTGATCAAGAACAGACTAGCGGTTCAATTCCATCGCGACTGCGACTCTTGCCGGAGTTCTGCCTATGCCGTTGTCGAATCCACAACCGGTAAGACACTTGCCTCGTATGAAGCGGACGAGGAAATATCCGGTGCGATGGTTTGCTACGCCCCGGATCCGGACCGGTTCTTCATCTTTTCGTACCGGGATGGCCCAGAGATTGTCGAAGCAGAGGCGAAATGAAAGTCAGGTGCTCAAACTACCTGACCAACATCCGGACAACTTCCATTCGAAATTCGGGTTTCTACTTGTTACGCTTAATTTCTACGTTCTTAGGAGAATGGGTGTGACGAGCAGACGCTTCAAATTGTTTTCTGCGTTGCTGGTTGTTTTCGCGGCGTTGTTGCTTGCGGGATGTCCCCGTCGAGAGCGCATAGAGAAGATTGATCGCGACCCAGGCCGATTCGCAGGCAGGGAGATCACGATCGCAGGGCGTGTAACCGATTCCTACGGAGCGATGGGTACGGGCGTCTTTCAAATAGACGACGGTACTGGGACCATGTGGGTGTTCAGCAAGAGGCAAGGTATTCCGGGCGTTGGTGTCAAGATAGCGGTGTCCGGACGCGTGCAGCAGGGGTTCGCCTTCGGCGGGCGCAACTTCGCCATCATTCTGGTCGAAAGCGAACGCCGCCAATGATAGGCGCGGAGAATAGAACCAGTCTTCGAGTTTTAAGATGCGATGTCATTCCGAGCGCAGCGAGGAATCTAGGTTTCTGCCAGTGCCAGCAAGGACCCAGATTCCTCGCTTTGCTCGGAATGACAATGACGGGGACGGAGACGAAGAAAATGCGGTCACCAGGAGGAACTAAAGCCTAAGCTTCGGCTTCGCGAATTTCGAGCCTTGACTGGCGTAGCGCCGTCGCTTCAACCGGATCCATTCCCGCCTTGAGATCGGTCTTCTCGAGAAAATACCGCCAGCCAATATGGCGATCTTCCGAGGTCTGGCTCTGTTCGAACTGTTTCAGGACGGCCTCGGCACTCTCCTTACCTTTAATGACAGCCATAACGCCGCCCGATTCATAAGTACGCAGATTGTAGCGGATAACAGCGAAGGACCCCTTGGATTCAGACTGCATGTAGAAGACTCCCGGATCGAATGTTTCTATAAAACGTGCCCGCCCCTTGTTGCGGTTGCGGGCACGAGGTCTTAGTTGTACGTCGCCCGCTTACAGAGGGCGAACGTTTTCAGCTTGCCAGCCCTTTGGTCCTTTGGTGACCTCGAACTCCACGCTCTGGCCCTCCTGCAGGCTGCGGAAGCCGCCCGCCTGGATAGCCGAGAAGTGCACAAACACGTCTTCGCCAGTCTGCCGGCTGATGAAGCCGTAGCCCTTAGCGTCGTTGAACCACTTTACTGTTCCTTGTTCTGCCATTTTGTTGCTTGTTTCCTTTTCAGATTGGTTTACGTTGGTGCGAGTCGGAGTACTGAGGGCAGGACGAGCTGGTATGCAAGCTGCTCTACAACCGATTTCGTTCTAACGCAAATACAGTATAGCAGATGAGTCAACTTGCCCTTGCGGCAGGTTAGTACCGAAGGTAACGGCTTGTTTTTGAAGTCCTCAGACGCTAATCAGGAGACGATGGTACGCGCCGCATGCGTAAAAGTGCCGAATCGCATTTTCTCCTTGCATTTGCGGGCAAGCAGGTATAATTGTTCGGACCTCAGCCGCAAGGAATCGTCACCCAAAAGTTTTTGTAGGTTCGCGACTGAGAACCAGTTTGCTCAGTTGAGCTGCGGGGAAACATGCTCTCCCATGAACCGCGTATCCTGCATTCCGACGCGACTCACTAACTAAACCTGCCGACGAAATCTGCCGTCCGCGTTGGCTTACAGGAAAAGGATTCCATGAAGAAACTTTTTGTTGGCAACCTCCCGCACAGCACCACCGAAGCGGAACTCCGTACGTTGTTCGAACCGCATGGCAAAGTCGATCAGGTCAGTCTGGTCACCGATCGTGACACCGGACGCTCGCGAGGATTTGCCTTCGTAGAAATGGCCGACGCCGGCGAAGCCGAAAAAGCTATCGCCGCTTTAAACGGAAAAGAACTTGGCGGCCGCGCGCTGAACATTAACGAAGCGCGCCCCAAGACCGATCGCGGCGGTCCTGGCGGACCGCGTGGCGGTAGCCGTCCTGGCGGAGGCCGCCCCGGCGGCGGACGTTCAGGAGGAGGCGGCGGCGGCCGCGACGACTATCAGGGCCATGCCCGCCAGCCGCGCGAACCACGCTGGTAGTTCGTCCTCGCTTTGAGTGAAGGGTCCTGGTTCGCGTCCGTTCTTTCGACGCAATCCGGGGTTCGATGGCCACGGTTCAAGTGGGATAGCTTCAGCGTTATGTGCGGTATGGTTCCTTGTTGACTGGCTTTAGTGCGCCGATTCCTTGGACCTCGGACGGTTCAGCTTTGACTGATCCTGTTTCTCGGCTAGCGCTTCGAAAAGTTTTTCCGTCAGATACCTGATCTTTTCGGGATTCTCTTCCAGGATAAGCGCTTGCGCAAAATACTGCCATATTTTCTTAGGGTTACGCTGCATATTAAATCCTCATTCAAAGAAGCAGCCGCGATTCAGGAATGGACCGGTCCGTGTTCCGGCCGTGGCTGATGCGGCTGCCCCTCAAGCTCCGCGAAAATTTGCGGAGCAAGCTTGTATGGAGTTCGATTTGTAAGGGACTAGCTGCCAGAAGACGCGGACACTAACAAAGAAGAGTGCAAAGCAGCGAGAGCAGGGTATGCGGTTTGCGCAGAATCGCGTGCCTGATGGGCTCGGTTCGCGATTCGCGAATCGGTTGCGACAACCGGGAGTGCCCGGGACTGGTGATGCTGGAAAGGACAGGCGGAGAACACACCTTCGCCTTAGCTACCACGGGAGCCGTGCCCCCATGGAAAGTGAAATCGGGGAGGTCGACCTGCGGTAACACGAGGATCAGAGCGAACAAAAACAGCTCGAATCCAAGCAGAGTCCAGCGCCACGACTTCATACCCAAGGAAACTTATCCCATCCCGCCCATGCTGTCAACCCAACCCTTTTGCTCAAATCGGGCGGGGACGCCCGCGCCTATATTGATTCTCCGGCCCTCGCTGGCGAACGGTTAGAATGTCCCGGTAACCGGAGAACTCATGCCTCTTACCTCTACTGACTGGATTGTCATCGTTGGATACTTGCTGGTCAACCTACTGATTGGGCTTTACTACCGGCGTCGCGCCAGCGGCAACACCGAGGAGTTTTTCATTTCAGGGCGCGATGTTTCGTGGTGGCTGGCTGGGACTTCGATGGTGGCCACGACATTCGCCGCCGACACGCCTCTGCTGGTATGCGGGTTGGTTGCGCGACAGGGCATTGCGGGAAACTGGATCTGGTGGGGATCGTGCATTGGCGGCATGATGACCGTTTTCTTCTTCGCGCGCTACTGGCGGCGAGCTGAGGTGTTGACCGATGTTCAATTAGTCGAGCTTCGTTACGGAGGGAAGCCGGCGGCTTTTTTGCGCGGATTTAAAGCTGTCTATCTCGGACTTTTTATGAACTGCTTCATCCTGGGATGGGTGACGCAGGCGATGGTCAGCATCATCACGGTGCTGCTTGGTCCGGTGATTGCGCAAGGGCGCGTGCTGCAGTGGTCGCTTGCAGGCCACACGTTTCAGCACACATTAGGCGATCCGCGCTACACATCGGTGATGATCTGCATTTTCATTCTGATCCCGTTTACCGGGCTCTACACATTTATTGGCGGCCTCTGGGGGGTCTTGGTCACCGACCTGTTTCAGTTTGCTTTGAAGATGGCAATGATCATCGTGCTCGCCTGGGTTGCGGTGGTGAAGATCGGCGGGATGCACGCGCTGCAAATGCATCTGCAGATGATCGAGAACAATGTTCGCGCGACTGGAGTGCAGACTGCGGATCCCGTCGCATTCTTGCCCGACTTTCATCTTGGCCTGACTACGGATGCGCTTTGGACTTTGCCGGTGCTCACGTTCATCGTGTATCTGGGGATGCAGTGGTGGCTGGCGTGGTATCCGGGTGCAGAGCCGGGCGGCGGCGGTTACGTGGCGCAGCGAATGTTCAGCGCAAAAGACGAGAAGAACTCGCTCGGCGCGACCTTGTGGTTCAACATTGCGCTTACGCGTTGCGGCCGTGGCCCTGGGTCGTTACCGGGTTGGTGGCGATTGTGGTTTATTCGCCGAATGGCGGGCTGCATCCCAGCGCAGCTTTTGTGCAGAATCCCGAGCAGGGTTACGTGATGGTTTTGCGCGACTATCTTCCTCCGGCGCTTCGTGGGTTGATGGTGGCGGCGTTTCTGGCGGCTTTCATGTCCACTATAGGAACGCAGTTGAATTGGGGCAGTTCGTATCTGGTGAACGATTTGTATAAACGTTTTTTCGTAAGAGGGGCGGACGAGAAACACTACGTGATGATAAGCAAAATTTTTACTGTACTGCTGGTATTGGGCAGCGGTTATACGGCGATGCAGTTGACCTCGATCAATCAAGGTTGGCAGCTGGTGTTAAATATTGGATTCGGCACGGGCGCAGTCTACATTCTGCGGTGGTATTGGTGGCGGATTAATGCGTGGAGCGAAATTTCCGCGATGGCCGTAGCGGCGGCAGTGACGATCGCGTTGAGCCGGATTTCGCTTTCAGGCAACAACGCGCTCGTCTATGCCAAGACTGCGCTGATCACGGGGTTTATAACTACTATCGCCTGGTTAGTCGCAACGTTCGTCACTAAGCCGGAGTCACAGCAAACTTTAATTGGATTCTACAAGCGGGTACATCCAACGGTGTATGGATGGAAGCGTATTGCGCAGCTCGTGCCCGAACTGCCGGAAGTGCGGGACCTAGCTGGCAACACCTTCAATTGGGTGATGGGAGTGATCCTGGTCTATGGATGTTTGTTCGGGATTGGCAAACTTGTATTCCAGCAATGGGCGTGGGGAATCGCGCTATTGTTGATGGCCGCGGTTGCTGGTTATCTGATTTTTTGGGATCTTTCTCGCCGCGGGTGGGCCACGCTTTCTGGAGCAGAGGCGCCGGTGGCGTCCCAACCTGCGAGTGCTGACTAGATCTGGTTTGCTCGACGACAGTTGCTGTGGCGACAAAAACAGCAGGTCCCTCCACTCCGCTGCGGTCGGGATGACAGAGGTTATGTAAAACACGCTGTCATCCCGACCGAGCCAGTTGAGCTGCGAAGCAGATCAACTGGGGAGTGGAGGGACCTGCTTTTCCGGTTCATATTGGTGTTTGCAGAACAACTGCTCCGCGAGGTCTTCCCAGGTGCGGTTCTGGCGCTCGATCAGCCATATCTTCTTCGTCCTGTTCCAGTGCTTCAACTGCTTTTCGCGGTCGATGGCTTTGCTCACTTCGTCGAACGATTCGTAATAGACCAGGCGGTGGCAGCGGTAGCTCTTGCTGAAACCATCCATCAGATCGTGTTTGTGCTCGTAGACTCGCCGCTCTAAGTTGTTGGTCATTCCGATGTAGATCACTCGTGATTTGCTTGCGATTATGTAGACACTGTAGGTGTGAGGTTTCATTGCTGCTCCTAAAAGCAGGTCCCTCCACTCCGCATTGCGATTGATAGAGCCAATAGCAATGCTCCGGTCGGGATGACAGAGGTTTCGCTGTCCTTTAGTGTGCGTTATTGTTCTAGCTTATTTCTCTCGAGAAAAGCTGTGACATATGAACTTCGCTTATCAACTTTGATAAAGTTCTCAGGGCTTAATAAGCAGGTCCCTCCACTCCGCTTCTCATTCCCTTTGGGAATGAGAAGCTCCGGTCGGGATGACAACTCCATAATCCGGTCGGGATGACAATCCATAAATAGATGCTGGTTGCGGCAGATTTAGTCTGGCTTCTTAGGAGTTAAACCACAGGCTTGCTTTACCCGGCTCAGATCCAGACCGCCGGGAGAAAAACTCGCAATCTCTGGACCGCGCGGAGTTTGGATTTCCACTTTGAATACCTGCGCCCCGAGCATTTCGCGAACGGTTCCTTTGTCCATGGAGAGGAAGTGGCCATTGACCCAGTTCCAGCCATGATTGCTGTGAGAATTATCGACGCGAACCAGAACTTCCATTTGCGGCTGTCCCCAGAAGCCGGGGCGGTTGGGCGGCGCGATCCGCGCATTGGGACGAAAGTCAGCCAGTTTCATTTTGCCATTAGTGCAAAAAAGAATGATTTTGGGGTTGGCGTTGCTGCCGGGTAGAGAATTGTCGGCGTCGAGCTCGAATCTGGCATTCTTGGCCAGGGTCATCTGGTCCTGCGAAGTGTATTCCATCCACTTTCCGCCGGCGTTGATGCCGCTCTCCTGCGCGCACAAAACCGCAGCCACGCAAACCAGAACGAAGCACGCGAAAAATGCTTTCAAAGGAAACGGAGCGGAACTCGCTTTCTGAATTTCCATTTTTTCTTTCATTGTCGTCAGACCATCCCCGATGTAGCTCGATTATATAAAACCCATATTTCCGCGAAAGTTGCGGATGAGGTTCACGCGAGCCCCTCTTAGCGTCGCTCGAAGCTCCGCCATAAGGATCTTCAAAAACACAAACTTTTACAATTCACTGACAATTTCAAAGCTATGTCGAGATAAGCTTTCGCTCGAAAAATAGGCTTCAGGAGACTCGGCATGACAGCACGATCCAAAGTTTTTAATGCACTTCGCACTCGTACCGCAAGAACAATTGTCTTCATAACCCTCGTGGTTTTTATTGGGTTGATGGTTGGTTCGCAGGCGGCGACGGCTCAGACCGCAAACCTTGCCGGCGGTGGGCATCGGGGTAAATTGGGTAAAGTTCTGTCAAGCGCTTACGGCGGTCAGATATTTGGTTTCGACGTTAATCAGAATGGTGACGACGGCATCATCGACGATGCCGTCTCGCTCTCAAATGGCGGTCTCAAGTCAGCGATCGAGACCTTCGATATCAATAGCGGGAAGATTACAAAAATCGTCAAGACTCTGATTTCGAAAACCGCCAATGACGAACTTGTTACCTTCGGCATTGGAGGCAACGACATTGGCCTCGTAGATGAGGAACGGGTTACGATAAAGAACGAACATGTCACTCGGAACGATCTGTTTTATCTGCTGAATCCGGTGTCCGGTCAACAAATTACCGGTCCGTGGACGCTGCCTGACTCGAAAGGCGCGCTATTGTGGGAGGTTGCGCAGAATCAGACGACGAGCACACAACTCGCGGTGGTGTATCGCTTCTCGGGATCAAACGCCATACTCTGGCTCTACCTCACAGACCTCGCTACGAATACGATTCTAAAATCCATTCCATTGCAGATTTTCAACGACGACTTTCTGCTAACGTTTGCGCAGGACACGGCGACCGATGAAGCCGTTACCGCCGTCAGCAGCTACCCGGGCGGACCGCCGCCACCCAACGTCGTCATCAATCTTAAGACCGACAAGATCCGCCAATTCAATGGCTTTAATAACGGTCCATATGGCGCGGGCGGCATCAACGGATTGGCCGTCGATTCAACGACGGGCATCCTCTGCACGACCACCGAACTCAATGCGCAAGTGGAGTTCTACAAGCTCTCGAACGGTAGCGGCACTTGGGCTCAGCTTCCCGGCACCGGATCCTCGAGCCAACTCAACAGCGGCCAGTCGGTGACAAACGATCCCGTTCACCATCTTTTTCTCATCACCCAGCCGGTGTCGAGCACGGGCGGCAACAGCGCCGTCTATGTCTATGACGAGAAGGGCAATCTGAAGGAGACCATTAATGGATTCACCTTCAACACCAACCTTCCGCCAAGCTTCGGTTTGAAGATCGTCGTCAACCCGACTAAGCGAGTCGCATGGGTGCAGGGGGCGAACGCTAACCAGTTGCAGCAGTTCTTCTATTAAGAAAAACGACCCAGGGTTTGGGGAACGGAAGTCATCGAACCCCGGTTACCCTAGGGTTCGATGGTGGGCGCTATAGGATTCGAACCTATGACTTCCACCGTGTGAAGATGGCACTCTACCGCTGAGTTAAGCGCCCAACTGGAATCAGCCGCTATATTGTAGCAAAGAAACAGTGTTTTCGCGGGCCTCCGTCCGTGATAGCCTATGCCTTGAGTTGCTTCGGATAAGCCCGTGCTGGACTCCGGAGCGCTGGGTGCCAGAGCGGGATGCCAAACCGATTCAACCTCGCGAAAGTGCCCCTAGCCTCTTCTGCCAAGGGGGCTTCCCCTACTCCGCCTGACCCTGACAACCCGCAACTTTCTGACCCGGATGGGGTTCAATCCAGTGTGAGCAGCGTAGCCGTCAATCGCGGGTTCCTGTCGATGGCAGGCATGCCATCTCATGCCGCGGCGACACTGGCAGACAGTCAGTCCCCAGAAGGACTGACTGATGCGCAAATTATGCTGCGGGTGAAAGGCGGCGATGAGTCGGCTTTCGAATATCTGGTGCAGAAATATCGCCGGCCTATGCTGAGCTTCATGTATCGCATGGCTCACAATTCGGCGGTCGCTGAAAGACCTGGCTCAGGAAGTTTTCTTGCGCGTGTATCGCTCGCGGGAAAAGTACGAAGCCAGCGCGAAATTCAGCACCTGGTTGTATCGTATCGCGAGCAATCTGGCGGTTAATCACGCGCGCGATACGCGGCATCAAAGACCGGAGAATACCGTCAGCCTGGATGAGCCGGATCAGGAATCAGGTTTGACGATGGACTTGCCGGATAACTCGCTGACCGCGGAAGAATCGATTGTGCGGCGTGAGCGGCTGGCGGCTATTCGTCAGCGAGTCGAGGCGCTGCCGGAGCGGCAAAAGATGGCGCTCATCATGCATAAGTATCAGCAGATGGATTATCGCCAGATCGCCGAAGTTTTGAAGTTAAGTGAATCAGCCATCAAGTCTCTGTTATTCCGCGCTTATGAAACTTTGCGCGTGCAACTGAAAGAGTTTGTATGAAGGAAGTAGTCATGAAATGCAATGAGGTTTGCGAACTGATGCCGGAATTGGCCTTCGGCTCGGACGCGATCGCGCCTGAAGTGAGTAAGCATCTTGAGAGCTGCGCTGGTTGCGCGGGCAAGCTCAATGAGTTCCGCCAGACCATGGCGGTACTCGATGAGTGGCAAGTGCCGGAGCCCTCGCCATATTTCGACGTGCGCCTGCGCGCTCGCCTGCGAGAGGAGGCGGCGCATGAGTCCGCCAGTTGGTGGCAGTGGATTCGTAAGCCCGCGCTGGCGGTTTCGCTTGCTGTACTCATGGTGATGAGTATTGTTTTGTTCCGCACAGATGCTGGCCGAAATCCTAGAGGGGAGGGGCCGAGCGCAATGGTGGCTGCACCGGGGACAGCCGTGGGTGACTTGCAGGCACTTGATAAGAACAGTGATCTGTACTCTGATTTCGAAATCCTGGACGATCTGCAAGCACAGCAGGATGTGGATGCTAATCCGTAACCGGCAGGGCCTTAGGGGATTTTAAATTAGTAAACGGGGGGAAAGTGCGGGTACATTTAATTGGCGCGATAGCGGCTCTTGCCCTGGCGCTGAGCGGGGTTGCTCCGTCGTGGGCGCAGAACCGTCAGGAGCACGCCGCCCCGCATTCGGTACCCCGTCCGCCGAGAGCTCAGCAGGGTCATGCCGGACAATGGTTGCGCCAGCATAACAATCTGCCGCCTGAACAACAAAGAAAGGCGCTGCAAAACGATCCTCAGTTCCGCAACCTTCCTCCACAACAGAAGCAGCATTTGGAGAACCAGCTTAATCGGTTTAACAGTTTGCCGCCCCAGCAGCGGCAGCAAATGCTGCGGCGCATGGACACGTTCGGCCACCTAACTCCGGAACAGAAAGATACCGCGCGGCAGATGCATTCGCAGATGCAACAACTGCCTCCCGAGCGTCGACAGGCGGTGCGAAATGCCATTCAGGCCCTGCGGGCGATGCCTCCGGACGCGCGGCAGCGGCAGATTGACAGCGATGCTTATCGGCGACAATTCTCTCCTCAAGAACGAGGCATTCTAGGCGGGGCCTCCCGGTTACCGCTGGCGCCCGCCGGGCCCAACGGACCAGAATAGTAACCGCGTAACCCACTCCGAAATCAACCTGTTATGGCCCGGTCGTGCCATGCCTATGCGCTGTCGTGCTATTGTCTCCGGCCCGCGAACGCTTCATCTTAGTAGTGCACAACAGCAGGGAAGCCGGAAATGCGACAACGGACGACAAAACGAGAAGCGGGCACGAGTAGGATGGGTGCCGCTTATCAGAGCGAGCGCAGCCGAATGTTCTTCGCGCTGGTTCTGCTTTTGGTCGCGCTTGGTTTTGTCGTAGCCAGCCACCGTGAATTCTGGTTTTCTGACAGTGACTCCTCAGTCGCAGACGAAACCGCGCCTGAGTGGAATCCCGGCAGCGTTAACCAAAATCCAGTTACTCCAACTCCAATTCCAACTCCGGCTCCGAAAGCTGCGAAACACGTCGCCGCTGCCAAAACCTCGGCTCAGCCTGCTGCAGCCGGTTCCTCCGTTGCAGTAACCCGAAACGTGATTCCGCCGCTCGAAGTCGAAGTCGTAGCCGGCAACGCACGCAACACCATTCATCTGAGCAGCCCAGAAAAAGTTCAAGAGCTGGGTGGCTCGGTAGATTCAAAGCCGTCACGCCAGGCTCCGGCCACTCTTGCTTCGCAGCGCGTAACATTGCAGAACACTTCCGCACCGCAGCCGAAAGAGCCGGCGTACCCGCTACTGGGCCGACAAATGAAGGTACAGGGTTCGGTCCTGCTGCAGGCGTTTATCGCGGCCGATGGCACCATCCGTGATTTGCGCGTGCTTAGCGGTCCCGCGATTCTAGCCTCTGCCGCTCGCGAAGCCGCACAGCGCTGGCAGTTCAAGCCTTACTTGCAAAACGGCCGGCCAGTCGAAACCGAAGCAAAAATTACCGTCAACTTCACAATTAAAGTTTTGGAAAACGGGATCAGAGACCAAAACGAGACCGTGGTAGCCCTCTCAAGCCGCGGGGAATAATTAAGCTCTAACCTCACCTTTTCGGAGTTTCCTGCCACGCTCGTACCCGACACTGAAAACATTTCTTTAATCGCAGGCCAACACGAACGTACCGTATTGCTTTGTTCAGCCTATTTGTCACGCCCACTTCGGATGTATCATTTGCCGAGGCAACTGGATTTCGCGGCGTCGGACGGGTGCGACCCTTCGCGGTTTGGACACGAATGGCGGTGCAGACAAACGCGGCAACCAGGCTTCAGGGTTCGGCCAACGACGATCGCGCCGAGTAAGCAGTAAGCCGCACCTAGCACGTAGATAAAGTTGGGGAGGGGAAGCATATTTTTTGCCTTTCCGTCGGCAATTATGTTCTCGCGGCACGGTGCGGTCTGTGATCTGGATCACATGAAAACATTTTTCCTCGATCTGCCCCGATTGCGTTTGTCGGCGACGCCGGTCCTACCATGGGCCGCACATCTTGGAGTCCAAGCTTGAGGACTTCCGTATCCCGAGAGCCAAAGAACACCATCGCTGGGATGTCGCCATTCTTGCAGTTAGCATTTTTGTTGGCGGTTTCAGTCGGAGTCGGGTGGCAGCCTCTACTCAAGACCTTTGCTTTAGCGCTGAACTCCGACGAATATACCCATCTGCTCCTGATCGTACCCATCAGCCTGTCTTTGATTCTCACCGAACGGACGCGGCTGAAGTCGGCTATTAAACCGGGCGTCGAGTTGGGCGCAGCACTTTTGTTCGTGGCGATCCTCACCGCTTGTTGTTCCCGCTGGATGACGGCTCGTCACAATGACGTTCAGCTTTCCATCAGTATGCTGGCGATTGTGATCTGGTGGATTGGATCTTTTGTGTTTTATTTTGGCGCGCGCGCGGCTCGGCTGTTTTTGTTTCCGCTATGTTTCTTGTTCTGGATGGTTCCCATACCTGCGCCGGTATTAAACAAAATCGTCGCCTTGTGGCAGCAAGGGTCCGCACTCTCCGCCAGCCTGCTGTTCTCAGCTTTCGGAATTCCAGTTACGCAAGATGGGATCATCATTTCGATTCCGGGGCTCACTCTCGAGGTCGCCCAGGAATGCAGCAGCTTGCGATCGAGCCTGATGTTGATTGTCACCAGCATGGTGCTTGCCCACCTGTTTCTGCGGTCGTTTTGGCGGAAAACTGCGGTGGTGGTGGCGGCGATTCCGCTTTCGATTGCCAAGAACGGCCTTCGGATCTTTACCATCGCCATGCTCGGAAGCCGCGTCGACCCCGGATTTCTGCACGGAAACTTGCACCGACATGGCGGCATCGTCTTTTTCCTGGCAGCACTGCTGGTTGTTCTTCTGTTACTGTGGCTTTTGAACCGCGGCGAGAGTCACTTGTCGCGCGACTACAGTCAGCAGCAAAAGTCCGAGAGTGTGCGGCAACACGCTGGTTGAATCTCCGCTTTTGTTGAATCCCGCTTCGCGATCTTCTGGAAAATAACTTGCCGACTCCGACTAATCCACTTCTCCACCACCCCGCCTGATTGTTTGCATCTGCATCCGCTCGCCGAAATAGCGGAGTATCATTGCGGGTTACCAACAAAACTGTGAAAGGTGACCATGCCTGAGTCTATCGACTGGCCGCGAGGATATAAGCCACGCTCGCGTCGCCGCTTATTTATTGTTATCGCGATCGCTGCCGTCATCCTGTTCGGCGGACGAGCGGCGCTGTCCTATTACGTGGATGGGCTCTGGTATGGCTCACTCGGCTACGCAGACGTGTTCTGGAAAACATTAGGAATGCAGTGGGGAATATTCGCGGCTTTTGCCGTGGTTACGTTTGTCGTTCTGTACGGATCATTCCTGGCGTTGAAGCGAGCGCATCTTCCCGACTTACCCGAGGGACACACGATTTTCATCGGGCGGCAACCAGTAAAGCTGCCCGTCGAGTCGGTGCTGCGGCTTATCGCGCTCGGCCTGGCGGTCGTCGTGGCTTTCATAACCGGCGCGGGCATGAGTGTGGAGTGGCCGACGCTCGCGCTTTTCTGGTATGCGCCGCACGCAACTGGCAGCGTCATAGACCCAATTTTCGGCAAGCCGCTGAATTTCTTTTTGTTCACGCTTCCGGCGTGGCAACTCATCAGCGGATGGCTGCTCACGCTGGCTGTGATCACCTGCGCCGTGGCTGCTTTCTTCGTCCTCGTTACCGGCGGAAGCCGTGTACTAGCACGACGCAGCAGTGCAATCATTTTGCCGTGGCGCGGATTCTCTATTGCCTTTGCGTTCCTTTTGCTCGTCCTCGCTGCCCTTGCTTACCTCGGGCGCTTCGAGCGCCTATTTGAGGACCACACGATTTTCGGCGGCGTGACTTACACGGATGCTCACGTAACACTCACCGGCATACTCGTAGTTTGCGCAGCGCTCGTCGCCGGCGCATTGCTCGCGATCGTTAATGCCTTCTCCATGCAACGCGGACGCTGGCTGGTGGCTGCGGTCGTTCCCGCTGTGGTTTGTTACTTCGCGCTTCAAATCGTGAGTTGGTACGTCAGTAGCTTTATCGTTAAACCGAACGAACTGGTTCGCGAGAAGCCTTACATCGTCTACAACACTGACCTGACAAGGCAGGCCTACGGATTGAACCGCGTGACGCAGCGCGAGTTTCCTGCTGAGACCACGCCCGAAGCTGCTGATCCCGAGCACAATCAGGCTACCCTGCAGAACATCCGGCTGTGGGACTGGCGCGCGCTTCAAGATACGCTGCGCCAGATTCAGGAAATTCGCACTTACTATGACTTCCCGGACATCGATATCGATCGCTACGAAATCGAGGGCACCACCCGCGAGGTTATGCTGGCCACCCGCGAACTGAATGTCGAGAAGCTTCCGGAAAGCAGCCGTAACTGGATCAACGAGAAGCTGATCTACACCCACGGTTACGGCATCACCATGAATCCTGTGAATGGATTCACGCCGGAAGGCTTGCCCACCCTGATTTTGAGCAATATGCCGGTGCAGAGCACCGTGCGAAATCTCCAGGTAACAAGGCCCGAAGTTTATTTCGGCGAGTTGACCAATACCGACGTGTACGTGAAGACGCGGCAGAAAGAGTTCAACTATCCGCAAGGCGCCAGCAACAGCCTGACTTCGTATGAGGGCACCGGAGGCATCGTGCTCGGCGGATTTCTGCGGCGCATCATTATTGCGCTCGACCGCAGCGACTTGGCCAAGCTGCCATTCAGCGACGACGTGACCTCGGATAGCCGGTTGCTGATGCGGCGCAACCTGACTGATCGCGTAACTACATTAGCGCCGTTTCTCACCTACGACCCAGATCCGTATATAGTGCTCGGCGACGATGGCCGGCTTTCCTGGATCATGGATGGTTTCACCGTCTCGGACACTTATCCGTATTCGACGCATTATCGTCTCGACAACAACTCAATCAACTACATGCGCAACAGTGTCAAGGTCGTCATTGACGCGTACGATGGCACGACCACTTTTTACGTCTTTGACACGGAAGATCCGATCATCGCTGCTTACCGGCAGGTTTTCCCCAGCCTGTTCAAAGATGCGTCATTGATGCCGCCGGGCCTGCGCAAGCACGTGCGCTATCCCGAAGTCTTACTCAAGCTGCAGGCGGATGTGTACGGTCTTTATCACATGACCGATCCGGAAGCGTTTTATAACCGCGAAGACCTGTGGACCGTTGCGACGGAAGTTGGCATGAGCGAAGGAGGCGAGCAAAGAACGCAGGTGATGCAACCGAATTTCGTGTTGATGAAGCTGCCCGGCGAAGATGGCGTGGAGTTTGTAGAGATTCTGCCATTCACTCCGGCCAATCGAAATAACCTAATCGGTTGGATTGCCGGGCGCAGCGATGGGGACAAATATGGCACGTCAGTGGTCTACAACTTTCCAAAAACCAAGCTGGTCGATGGGCCTTTACAAATCGAAGCGCGAATCGATCAGAACGCGCAGCTTTCCGGACAGCTCACGCTATGGAATCAGCAAGGCTCGCATGTGCGACGCGGAGCGCTGCTAGTGATTCCAACTGGCAAAGCGCTGTTATATGCGGAGCCGATTTACCTGCAGGCGGAGCGTAGCCCGATGCCGGAGTTGCGTCTGGTCGTGCTTGCTCTGCAAGATCGCCTCGCGTACGGACCAACCTTCGAGTCGGCTATGGCAGCGCTTTTTGGCGGAGCAGCTTCGTCGTTGAACGCTCCGACGGCGGCGGCAGCGCCGGCACGAGCTGCCGAATCCAATGCGCCTCAGCCTGCAACAGACCTCAACGGATTGATATCGCAAGCCGCCAAGAATCTTGAGGACTACCAGCGACTGACAGCGCAAGGCAAGCTGGGCGAGGCAGGACAGAAGCTCGAAGAATTAAAGCGCACTGTGGAAAAGTTAAACGCGCGCCAAAAATAATCTGGTAGAAACGCAGCTAGCGACGTCTACTTATTATTTCGCGTTCATGACAAGTTTTGCGATGGTAGCCAGTTGCATATTGGACGTGCCTTCGTAGATTTTGCCAATCTTCGAATCGCGCCAGTACTTTTCCACGGGATAATCTTTGGTAAATCCGTAGCCACCATAAATTTCGATGGCTAGTGACGTCACCCGCTCGGCCACCTGGGAACAAAACAGCTTAGCCATGGCGGCTTCTTTAACGAACGGAACACCGGCATCTTTCATGCGAGCGGCGTTATATACCATGAGTCGCGCAGCTTCGATCTCGGTAGCCATCTGCGCGATCTGAAACTGGATGCCCTGGAAATCGGAAATCGTTTTTCCGAATTGCTTGCGCTCCTGCGCATATTTCGTCGCATACTCCCAGGCGCCGCGAGCAACCCCCGCCATCTGCGCCCCGATTCCGATGCGGCCTTCGTTCAAAGTTTCAATGGCAATTTTGTATCCCTTGCCTACTTCCCCGAGAACGTTTGATTTCGGGACGCGGCAATCTTCCAGAATCAATTCGCACGTCGACGAAGCGCGGATGCCGAGCTTGTCTTCTTTCTTGCCGACCGTGAATCCAGGAAATTCCTTTTCGATGATAAAAGCGGTGATGCCCTTGTATCCTGCTGCCGGATCGACCGTGGCAAACAAAATAAAAACACCGCCCTCTTTGCCATTTGTGATCCATAGCTTGCGTCCGTTCAGAACGTAATCGCTGCCCTTGAGCTCCGCTTTAGTCTGCAGAGCAAACGCATCCGAGCCTGAACCAGCCTCGCTCAATGCGTATGCACCACAGAGGTTCTCAACCATGCGGGGGAGATAGCGTTTCTTCTGCTCGTCATTGGTCCACCGCAGCAATGCGTTGTTGACCAGTGTGTTCTGGACATCGACGATCACGCCTGCAGAAGCATCGACGCGGGAAAGCTCCTCGACAGCGAGAATGGCTTCAAAGAATTTTCCGCCGGCACCCCCGTACTGCTCGGGTATCTCGATCCCCATCAGCCCAAGCTGGAAGAATTGCTGAATGAGGTCTTTGTCGAAGACGCCTTTTTCATCCATCTCCTTGACCAGCGGACGAACTTTCTCTTCGGCAAACTGGCGAATGTTGTCGCGAAAAAGAATTTCGTCCTCGGTGAAACTGGTCAGAGGAATCGGCGAGGGAAGCTGCAAAACATCGGGCATACAAGCACCTTGAAATAAGTATAGCGAACCAAGAAGTTTAGCACTTTATGGGGAAGATTTTGGGTAGCGCGAGCATCCTGCTGGCTGTCGCAAGGGCATCCTTGCCCTCGCAAGCGCACGACGACTACATACGCTAACTTGGGAACGAAATACTCCGTTAGGGCAGCCTAGGCCGATTCAGAGGTTACCCTCGTAATTACCGCGCCCCAAAGAATGGGGCTAGACTTCGTCCCGTGAAGCGAATTGCATTCTTCCTGTTGGTCATGTGCCTTTCGTCGAGGGCGTCGTCGCAGTCGGTTGCCGACGCTGCTCGCGAAGCGCGCGAACGCCAGCGAGCCAAAGCCAATGCGAAAGTTATTACCGACGACGATGTGCCTTCTCACCCAGCGAGTAATGATCCGAACGCCGTTGACCCCGGCCTGCAAAGCGACATTGATCATCTACGCGAGGTATACCAGGATGTTTGCTCAGAGGCGTCGAGCCGCAACCTGAAACAACTGCCGCCAGAGATGCAGAAACGCATTGAAGATGCCGCCCGTCCCGTACATACCCGCCTCGCCAAAAACCGCCCCGAAGCAACCCCGGACAACGGAAAATTGGACCGCGACGAGCAGGCTGAAGTCCAGGCGTACATTCAGACTCTGGTTCCTGCAGGGCATGCTTTGACCCCGGAACAGCGGCAACACGTGGACGCGATCCACGCCCGTTACGCTGAGAGACGCAAATCGTCCCCGACGTCCGAAGTACTCAATCAACAGACTTCGCAATATCTCGTGAAAGCCTTGACAGACATGACATCCCGTTGCCGGATGCCCCCGCCCTCCAAGCCCTAGAGAATTCTTGATGTACTCCCGAATGGCAGAAATTTAAGCAGCCGAGTTAGCGCGTATGTGGGGGAGCGTCGAGGGCCTCTAAAGCCTAAGTACCCCAGAGGATTAGTTTTGCGTGCGAACGAGCTTTAACCCATCAGCCTGCAAAATGCGCTGGATCTGGTTGCGCGCATGCACTGACCACGGGCCTGAAGTATCCAGCTTCACATAGGCGCGCCAGTGCTTCAAAGCTTTGCGCGGCTCGCGAACTTTCTCATAAGCCAGCGCGACGTTGTAATGAGCATCGCCGTATGTGGGCGCGAGTTGCAGCGCAGTGTTGTAAGCCTGAATCGCCTCCGCTACGCGTCCGGTTTCATCCAGTACATTGCCCAAATCGAAATAAGCCAGGGCGTAGCGTGGATCGATCACAATCGCGGCGCGGTAATGCTTCTCTGACAATGCATAATCCTGCCGGTTGTAATGCAGCGTACCCAGATTGATGTGCGCGGCCGCATGCTCGGGGTCCAACTCAAGAACTCTCTGATAAGCTGCAATCGCCTGAGCCTGAGTGTGAGGATCCTCTTCAAGCGCGATACCCTGCGCGAACAGTCCGGCAACATCGGCAGGGACAGGTCCCGGTTTGATCACCGAGGCGCGGTTGCTCGGCACCACTTTGTCTCGTGTAGAGAAATCGAACATGAATTGCCCGGCGATAGGCTCCAGCAACCTGCCTTCGTGGCGGAAGGCGACGCGATGCCCGGTGCTGAACGCGCCCGCTTCGAGCAGCGGATTTTCCATTCCCGCAGCCTGCTTCTGCATGGCGTCTAGCGAACGACGAATGACCGCAGGTTTGACTTTGCGGGCGCACAAGTCACGGATTTTCTTGATTTGCAGCAGGTCGAAAAAGGAATAGCTCTCGGCGGCGGCTACCAGTTCGGCTTTTTCCCAAGCTGCCAACTGACGCGCCGTGAGCCGAAGAATTCGCAGTAACTCTGCTCGACTATAGCGATACACGGTTATAAGGGAGCGTTCGATCATCATTATCCGAAGTTCAGGTTGTATTAGCAAGTGGAAATCAGACCCTATGGGAATCTGAAGAAGCAACCTGCATCGAAAGCGGTGCAATACCCACGTCGCCTGTACCTCCCGTCCGGAGTGGCTTTGCGGATTATCGCCATAAATCCCGCGCTGCTGTAACGAACTTTTAATACTCCCAAACACGCAACTTTCCGACTCCAGCTATATCATTAGTCGATCGCAGCAGATTAACCACGACCGACATGAAACGCAAAGCCGCGCATGCGCTGGACTCCACGAAAGAAATGACCGGCCTCGTGCAGCAAGCGTGTCTGGTGGCGAAAGATGCTGCCTTTAATTTACGGGACTATCTGGAGAACTCTTCGAACATGGCCTTCATTGCGGTCCAGGACTGCGAAAAAGAGTTGGATCGCGCCGAACGCAAGATCGACGACGGGATCACGCATGCCATCACTCAAGTCAGCGAAGTCGAGGCCCGCGAACTGCTCGCCTGCCTGAAATTCATTATCGATCTGGAGCGCATTGGCGACCTGGCGTGGTCAGTAACCCAACGGCTTCATCGCTTGACACCGAAAATTTTGCGTGACGATCGCCGCGATTTAATTGCTATGGCCAACATCCTGGAAAAAATGCTGGACGTCGTGCATCAGGGATTCGTCAACCGCGATCTGGAATCGGCAAATTGGATATTGAAAACTGATTCGCAAATTGATCAAGTCTGCCGCTCGGTATTTCACCGGCATTTGGAAAGCAGAACCAAAGACCCCAGCCGTGACTACAGCACCAACCTTTTGTTGATGGCGCAAGCCTTCGAGCGCGCCGGAGACCACACTAAGAATCTGGGCGAAGAGTTGGTTCACCTGGTGGAAGGCCGAAGTGTTCGCCACGAACCAAAGCGCTCCCGTGGATCACGCGCTGCCCCATGAAGCGTAGCCCAAATCGGTGTACAGTTACTTCTGTGCAAAAGTAGGGTTAGTTAGGACTTGCGCTCCATACGCCACGAGGAATACCATCATAAGTGTTCCCAAGCGGCCATGCTCCCTAGCTGGCCTCCCGCGCCCATTAGCTCCAGGCGCCTAACGGACAAAGATCATTCACGGATGAACTCCAACCGAATTGGGTTTCCACGCACGAGTGGTGCACGTGCGCGAGGCAAGGCACCATCCTGAAACGTATTGCACCGGAGTACGAATTTGGCCCGTGCAGAGCGGGCCGGAATACTACACAAAGAGAAACAATATGAACGTAGGACCCGGAAATCCCTCCGGAGGTGGCGGCGGGAGAGGCAGACGGCGGCGTGGACGTCGCCCGTCGAATCGCGGAGGCCAACACGGTGGCCGCGATCGTCAACAGCTCAGCGGAATTTACACCGCTCCCATGGACCACAATTATCGCGGCGCGTCGGGAGACAAAGGCCCGCGCGGCCGCGGGCGCCCCGGATTTGCTCCGGCCTATGCTCCTGCCGATCCTGAGCCGCTTCCGCCCAACGAGGACGCCACTTCGCGCATCTTCGCCTTCGTTGACGATTTATTTTTCCAAGCCAAGATTCAGGAAACCGCGCGCAAGCTCAACGTCAAAGTTGAATTCGTGAAAAACGAAAAAGATATGCTGGAGCGGATCAAGCTGAATGGCGAAGAGAAGCCGTCGCTGGTAATCTTCGACATGAACAACGTGAACGCCAAGCCGCTGACGCTCATTCCCAAACTAAAAAGCAAGCTGAAGAAAACATCGATTATCGGCTTCCTGTCTCACGTGCAGGGCGATTTGAAACAGAAAGCCCACGAAGTGGGATGCGACATGGTACTGCCGCGCTCAGCCTTCTCGCAGAATCTACCGCAGTTGCTGCGCCGCCACGGCGCCCCAGAAGACGAAGCCGCCGGCTAGTCTAGTGCGAGATGCGAATGTAGGCAGTTCAGATTTGTGAATCGATAGCTTCAAAGTTTGCTGAAAGGCTGATTCGTATCGGGGCTCGCCTTTAGGCGAGCCGTAAGCGAGGTGTCCTACGCCTTCAGGCGCTGAGGTCGAGAAACCCCGCAGGGAATCAATCCTTACCCCGGAGGCCACTGCAGATTCCTTCCTCCCAGCAGATGCACGTGCAAATGAAAAACCGACTGTCCCGCTCGCGGCCCCACGTTGAGCACGGTCCGGTATCCATCCTCGATGTTGCGCTGGCGCGCAATATTTGCCGCGGCCAGCTGACAATAGCCGATTAATTGAGCATCCTCGGCCGCCGCTTCCTTGAGGCCGCGCAGATGCTTCTTGGGAACAACCAACACATGAGTGGGAGCCTGCGGATTGATATCGTCGAAGGCATAGGTATGCTCGTCTTCGTAAACTTTCTTTGAGGGTATTTCCCCGCGAATAATCTTGCAGAACAGGCAGTCGTTCATGTAACCGTCCACGATTTGAGATTGGGGACACGCCGCGCTACGGCACGGATGTCGCCAGGACGGGGAAGGCGCGTGCCTAATATATCCGATTGCAGCAGAAATTTGCAGTGCAGTCGCTGGTGCCGTGAGTACACAATCATTCGCTGCTGGCGCTCAGATTCGGGCTAATCGAGTCTTACCAGGAAGATGGCGCCTTGCGGAGTCTGAGTATTGTGCGCAATCTCTTCGGCGAGTTTGCGATCGTCATCGTGCACCCTTACTCGCACCCACCAGTCGCCGACCGGACTACTGAAGCATTGCACTTTCGCGGTGTGATAACGCTGAGAAAGATGGTCGGCTAATTTATCCGCCGCATGCTCCTGTTCAAACGCACCAATTTGTACTGCCCAGCGTCCACCTGCTTCGAGCGGAACTGGGGAGCGTAACACTTCAAGACGAACCATGCCAACCCCAGCTTGCCGCAGATCGATCTTTTCTGCGGCTGCCTGCGAGAGATCGAGAATGCGGCCTTCGATGAACGGTCCACGGTCAGTGATGCGCACCAGAACCGAGCGTCCGGTTTTCACATTCGTCACGCGCACAATCGAGCCTAGCGGGAGCGTGCGATGGGCCGCGGTCAGGGCGTGCATGTCATACACTTCGCCATTCGAGCTGCGGCGATTGTGATACGGCGCTCCATACCAACTTGCCAGGCCAGTCTCCACAAAAATAGGTTTCGTGCCGGCGGGAATCTCGAGCGCGTCGTGATCGGGCGGTGCGGGAACGGTTTTTGTGCTGGGAAGGCCGGCGCTACCGGTACTCGTATCGGGTGCGCTGATGGGCGGCGGAGGTGGGACATCGACACGCGCCTGCTTATGTCCGCCGCAGCCGGTTAGCAGAAAGGAGAGCAGAGCGATTGCAACAACGATCCCACACGGCTGAAGAAAAGACGCATCAATCACTTGCGAGGAGGCTGATGCTTGTCCATGTAATCCGCAAGGTGAGTCAGTTTCTCCGACGCGATTCGCAACGCCTTGGTGGAATGCTGGCGCACAGCCGGCACTACTTCGTCGTTCAGATAATTGAGCAACTCCGCCGCTTCTTTCTCCACCGTCGATGCGGCGTCGGCCACCGATTTGTTGATACGCGCGGATGCTTCTTCGACCTTGCGGTTGAAGTCGTTCATGGATCTCCTTCGATCTGGTGAACGCGTGAGCGGCCACTCGGGGATTGCGGATACCAGGCTCAGCCATTATTTCCTGCTTGCCAGCCAAGGTCAACCGGGAGGCATCCCGAGTCAAACCCCTGCATTCGACGAAAGTAGTGCGAGGCGTCACATCTGCTTCTTTGCAGTACAATCGCGCCATACGAATCCTTCAGCCCAAAGCTTGATAGTTTGTGCTGTTAAACGGCGCGAAGGTTGTACGGTCCGAACAGATGGCACTGAAATCAGCTATTTCGGAAACTAAAAAGACCGCCGACAAACAGCGCTTCCGGCGATTCCTGCTGCGCTGGTTTGATTTGCACAAACGCGATTTACCCTGGCGGCAGGATCGTGATCCGTACCGGATCTGGCTATCAGAAATCATGCTGCAGCAGACTCGCGTGAACGCAGTCACCGATTACTATCAGAAATTTCTGTGCCGTTTTCCCACCATCGAGACGCTCGCTTCCGCGCCTGAATCGGCTGTGTTAGCGGCTTGGAGCGGGCTCGGCTACTACCGGCGTGCTCGCACGATGCATGCCGCAGCAAGAAAAATTGTGCATGAATATAACGGGAAGCTTCCGAAGACGGCCGAAGGCCTACGCGCTCTCCCGGGAATTGGCCGGTACACGGCTGCCGCGATTGCCAGCATCGCTTTCGACCAACCTGTCGCACTGGTAGATGGAAACGTCGAGCGTGTGCTGCAGCGGGTGCACGGCAAAAACCTCGTCGGCGAAGCTTTGTGGCGCGCGGCGACAGAGCTTCTCGCCCAACGACGTTCCGGTGACTTCAACCAGGCAATGATGGAATTAGGCGCAACCGTATGTTTATCCCAACAGCCGCGGTGCCTGTTTTGTCCCGTGTCAAAGCTGTGCGCAACCCGTGGAAAACTGACCGTAACAGGGAAGGGAACTCGCCAGACAAAGCGAGAAATCCATTACGCATTTGCTTGCCAAGAAGATTTGATATTTCTGGTTCGGCGCTCGAAGAGTGCAACGCTGATGCCGGGCATGTGGGAGTTTCCCGAGATCACTGGTTCGAACGGCACAACTCCACCATGGCTCAGCCTGCGCCACTCGATCACAGTCACCGATTACCGGGTCCACGTGATGCGAGAATCTCCGCCTCAAGACGTGGCCGGACGCTGGGTGCGCAAGTCGCAGTTGACGGCGTTGCCCTTGACGGGGCTAGCAAGAAAAATCCTGCGCGCAGCCAAGGTCATCTAACCTGCAAGCGTTAATATGAACATGCACCTCGGAGATCGAAATGAAAATCGCAAACGACGTAACCGAACTGATCGGCAAAACACCATTAGTCCGGCTCAACAAAGTGACCGAAGGCTGCGCAGCTCGAAGTCGTAGCGAAACTCGAGAGCCGGAATCCCTGCGCGAGCGTGAAAGATCGCATTGGCGTCAGCATGATTACCGCGGCCGAACGTGAGGGAAAAATCCAGCCCGGCAAGACGGTGCTGATCGAGCCCACCAGCGGCAACACCGGCATAGGACTCGCATTCGTCGCTGCGGCCCGAGGCTACAAACTTATTCTGACGATGCCCGAAACCATGAGCCTGGAGCGGCGGGTGCTGCTGCTCGCCTTCGGGGCAGAAATTGTTCTCACTCCTGGTCCAAATGGAATGAAAGGCGCGATCGCCAAGGCTGAAGAGATTCTCGCCAAAACTCCAAACGGTTTCATGCCTCAGCAATTCGATAACCCAGCGAATCCGAAAATTCACTTCGAAACTACCGGTCCGGAAATTTGGAATGACACCGACGGCCGCGTCGACATACTCGTCTCCGGAGTCGGCACTGGCGGCACCATCACCGGCGTCAGCGAATTCATCAGGCCGAAGAAACCTTCCTTTAAAGCTGTTGCCGTCGAACCCACGGAAAGCCCTGTGCTTTCCGGCGGCAAGCCTGGCCCGCATAAAATCCAAGGCATCGGCGCCGGTTTTGTGCCCAGTATTCTGCGCCGCGACTACATCGACGAAGTAATTACCGTCACCAACGACGAAGCCGTAAACATGGCGCGCCGCCTGGCCAAAGAGGAAGGTGTCTTGGTTGGTATTTCGTCGGGAGCCGCGGTCGTGGCTGCGATCAAAGTGGCGAGCCGAAAAGAAAATGCCGGCAAACTCATTGTTGTGGTGCTCCCAGATTTCGGCGAGCGTTATCTCACCAGCGTTTTATTCGATTCGCTCCGCAATGAGGCGCTGCAGATTCCGACGACGGCGATTGCGGCTTGATGCATGCCTCAATTTACATCCTTAATTCGTGAAGATGTCGCCGCTGTGCTGGAGCGCGATCCCGCTGCCAAGTCGCGCCTCGAAGTTTACCTGTGCTACTCAGGTCTGCACGCGGTTTGGTTCTACCGCGTCAATCACTGGCTCTGGAACCACGAATTTTTTCTGCACGGCGCGCTGGCTCTCGCAAGTTGCGCGCTTCCTGACGGCAATCGAAATCCATCCCGGAGCCAAAATTGCAAGGACGGCTGTTCATCGATCACGGCCTCGGGGTGGTCATTGGCGAAACTTCGGTCGTTGGCAATGACGTGACGTTATATCAGGGCGTGACTCTCGGCGGCACGGGCAAAGAGCACGGCAAGCGTCATCCCACCATTGAAGACGATGTCGTAATCGGTAGCGGAGCGAAAGTTCTCGGCAACATCACCGTCGGACGGAACTGCCGCATCGGCGCCGGTTCGGTCGTGCTGCGAAGTGTGCCCGAGAATTCGACTGTCGTCGGAGTCCCGGCTCACATCATCTTCCGCAACGGGGAACGCGTCGTCATCACCGATCCAAAACAAATCAACGACCCGCTCTCCGAAGCCCTCGCCGCAGTAGCCGCCGAAGTGAACAAGCTGCGCGATCGAGTGCAAAAGCTCGAAGGCACAGAGGTCGCGAGCGAACCGCTCTCCGCCTCCATGCAGAGGATCATGGAAGACATCGACTACCAGATCTGACTCTCTCGATCACGTTTGCCGATTGACATAGAGCCGCAACCTCCACATAATGCCTGCGTACTAACGGCTTGGTGCCGGCAAGATGGAACCGGTGAAGCCCGCATCCGTCGCGGATTATAAAAGGATCGAATCTGTATTCCTGGAGAGCCACTCATGTCGAAAACGCTCCGCTCAGTTGTCCTAGTTGCCCTTTCGCTGGCAGCGATTACCGCGTTGGCCCAACGCGGAGTAACAGACTCTAACAAGAATCCCAGCCAAATCGCCATTCTGCATTGGTACAAGGCTAATCTGACAACGACCTTTGCTGTTGGATCGAGTCCGGTGGGCGCAGCTTTTGACGGCGCTAATATCTGGGTGGCGAATGCTAACGGTAACAACGTAACGAAGGTGAGAGCTAGCGATGGCGCGGAGTTGGGTACTTTCTCTGTTGGAACCACCCCTCAGAATGTTGCCTTCGACGGCGCCAACATCTGGGTGACCAACGCCGCCAGTTCAAGTGTGACTAAGCTGCGGGCCAGCGATGGCGCCACGCTCGGTACCTTCACCGTCGGAAAGGACCCGCTGGGTATAGCCTTCGACGGGGCTGATATTTGGGTAGCGAATGCTTTGAGCAACAATGTAACGAAACTACGAGCCAGCGATGGCGCGGTGCTGGGAACCTTCAGCGTCGGCCAGTTTCCTGTGGGCGTAGCTTTTGACGGCAATCACGTTTGGGTGGCGATTGCCCAGAGTAACAACGTTGTTAAGCTACGGCCAAGCGATGGTATGGTCATCGGCACATTTCCCGTTGGATCAAGCCCTATTGGCATAGCTTTTGACGGAACAGATATCTGGGCGTCTAATCAGTCCAGCAACAATGTCACCAAACTGCGGGCTAGTGATGGCGCTGTGCTCGGAACCTTCAATGTGGGGTCAAGCCCGGAAGGTGTGGCATTTGACGGGGCCGACATTTGGGTCGCAAATTTCTCTAGCAATAACGTAACCAAGCTGAGGGCCTCGGATGGCGCGGTACTCGGTACCTTCTCTGTCGGAGCGAACCCTTACGGTGTAGCCTTCGACGGAGCCAGCATTTGGGTCGCGAATCTCGGCAGCAATTCGGTATCAAAACTGTAAAAAATGGAGTTATCGACACGCATAGATAGCACGCTTTCTATAAGATTGCGCGTGTCGCGTTCTGGTCCCTCCGTTCCGCGGAGACACGGGGCGCCCTTTTAACTGACTGCGTGCGGAAGCGGCGATCCCGATCGGAAATTCACCAACACTCCGGTAGCGCTCGCTAAGTGCCGACTCAGGCGGCGACAGAATCCGTCCGGCGCCCCGCAAGCAGCAGGCCAATCCAGCAGCTCACCGGCCAGGTGAGCAGCCAGGATAACCAGTACCAGTGCGGCCAGTCCTGTGCTCCAGTTGGGAATCGTCAAGGCGATGCCCATCGCTTCTCCGAGGATTAAGAACCAGAGCACATGCCGCGCAGCCCGTCCCGGAGCAAAGTGGGCGCAGAGCCAGGCACAGAGTATCGAGATGACAACGAAGAACGCCGTACTTGCGACAAGAGCTGTATCGGAGGGCACACGGCCGCTACCGAAATCACCTGGGAACAGCCGCGAGAGCAACGGGTCCGTCGCGAAAACAAGCACAACCGAGAGCAGGTAGCAGCCGACAACGACGCCGATAGATTTAAGCATCGGTTACACCTCCATGTAAGGCATGAATTCCGCTGCCTTGTGGGCAAGGCATTATCACTCAGAACCAGCTTTGATGGAATGGCGATGTTACGCCAATCCGAACTGCGAGGTGGACAGTGCCTTCCGGCCAGCTGGCGGCAACCCCCGCAAACGTGCTATTTCTTCCCTCCGGAGGCCTGTCCATGCCCAACAAGGTTCTGTGGTTGGCCGCTTTTCTTTGGTCACTCGGTGGTGGTGCTATGTTCTGCAAAGTGCCGGCATCGCCCGTCGTGACCATTCAATCCGCGCCGGAGCGGCCGATCATCGAAGTGCGCGGCGGCAACCAGTTCCTGAACTTTGAGATGATTGTCAGGAATGCGAGTGGATTGACATTGCGGATTTCGCAGGTTGAATTAAGCGTCTATGATTCCGCGCACCAGTTGGTGCTTCGGAAATCGGTGAACACTGACGCATTTGCTCCCAGCATCGCGGTAATCGGCAACCAGGTGCTCGCGCCTGGAAAAACTCTCGACGTGTTCAACCCGTTTTCTGAATTTGAATCATTCGTGCCTCTGACGGAGCTGCAGTATTCTTTCTGCCTGTTGCGCGAATCGACTGCGCGGCAGCGGCAGAAAAACCTGCATCGGTTGCCGGATGACTGTGATTTCCACCAGCAACTCTCTGTCATGCCGCGTACTTATCAAGACAAGACTGAACTCATCCTGCCTCTGCGGGGAAAGATTTTCGTATGGGAGGGTCACGATTATTATGCGCATCACCTGCGTGTACCGTTAAGCAGATCCCAAGGTGCGGGCTCTGGGCGTCACTGCAAATTCGAATGAGTTCGCCAGCGACTTCATTTATCTCGATGAGCAAGGACGCGAGTATCATGACGATCCTCGTAATCTCGATAATTGGTACGGCTATGGCCAGCCGATCTATGCGCCGGGCGCGGGTGTGGTACTGGCAACGGCGAATGACATTCCGGAGAACTGGTTTGAAGATGCGGCGGCAACCAGGATTGGGCATCCAAAACTGCCGGCTGGCAAAGATCCGAAGGACATCGGCAATTTCGTATTGATTGATCACCAGGACGGCGAGTACAGCCTTCTGGTGCACATGAAACCGGACAGCGTGGCCGTTAAGGCTGGCGATCGTGTGCAGCCGGGGCAGTTGGTGGGACGAATTGGCTTCGCCGGAGATTCGATTTTTCCGCATCTGCATTATTCGTTGATGGACGGTCCTGAAGTTTTCAAAGCATGGGGACTGCCCGCTTACTTTGTGCGCTTTCCGCAGACTGTTGGGGACGAGTTCAGTCGAGGTGAAACAGGGGTCAGTAGATTCTGGTGACTTTCTGGAAAGTGAAGCAGTGTATTCCAATGCGAAGTAGTTGCAGTGTGGACGAGGCACTGTCGTCGCAAGCGCTCACAATCGATTGATCAGCGAGGCTACGTAGCCCGCGCCAAATCCGTTGTCGATGTTCACCACGCTGACGTTTGAAGCGCAGGAATTCATCATTCCCAACAACGCCGCCACACCCTTGAAGGCCGAGCCATAACCCACGCTGGTAGGAACCGCAATCACAGGAACACCGACCAACCCGCCGACTACGCTGGGAAGCGCGCCCTCCATTCCCGCACAAACGATGACCACCCGCGCCCGCGCCAGCGTCCCGCGATTTGCCAGCAAGCGATGAATGCCAGCCACGCCTACGTCGTACAGACGCTCAACCTCGTTGCCCATAATTTCGGCGGTGATGACGGCTTCCTCGGCTACAGGAATGTCACTGGTTCCCGCCGAAACCACGGCGATAATTCCCTTGCCGTAATTCTTTTTGTCGCGCTGCAAAACAATTGCTCGTGCCGGTTCCTGAAACTTCGCCGTTTTCACTTTCTTTCTGACCGCGGCGAATTGTTCTTTGCTGGCTCTGGTCGCAAGAATGTTTCCTTCATGCCGCGCCAGCCGAGAGAAGATTTGCGCCATCTGCGTTGGCGTTTTCCCTTGTCCGAAGATGACTTCCGGCATGCCAACCCGTAGCGCGCGATGGTGGTCAACTTTCGCGAATCCCAAGTCTTCAAATGGAAGGTGCCGCAACCGCTCCACGGCTTCGTCTGGAGAAAGCTTGCCGCCACGTACCTGCTCAAAAAGTTTGCGAATGGATTCAGAGTTCATGTAGGGGCGCGACTCAATGTAGGCGCGAGCGTCCTCGCCCGTGCATTGCCGGCTTAATGAGTGCGTTCTTAGACTAACATCGCCATCTTAATTGCCCACGGGGAACCCCCGCGTTAGTGGCCGGACGTCGCTCGTCCAGCCGGGCTAGGACGCCCGGCCTCCATTGCTTGGTCACGCCGAAGCCTTGAGTTCACGATGCCGAGGCACATGGCTTCTTGCGGCCGGCACGCACCTTGCGCACGATCTCCCAGCATGTTTTCTGCGCCCTTCCGGATTCCTCAATGTGCGCTACAAACAAATGCCGTAGAGCGCTTCGGCTAATAGATCCACGAAGATAAGCGTCGTACAACTGGCTGCCCAAGGTATACCCAAGTTTTCTTGCGATGGAATCAAACTTGTCTCGATCGCCGCGCACGGCGTCGTGCATCAACTTGTCGCAAGCCGCACGCGAAAAAGTGCATGCGTCCTGATCGCCGATAGCCGGCCGGGCCGGATACAACACTCGCGAACCGAAGTATGCCAACGCGTGTTCGATGCTCCGCGCATAAAAGCGGTCTTCAGGTGAGGCAGTAGCTGCGCCCGGGATTTCTGTATGCGCACTTCTGCGCAACGGCAATCCCCGGCAAGCATGATGCAAAAAGCGCGACGCTTCTTCAGCCGCGCATATCATTTGAAATTCGCGCACGTAAAACGCGTTGATGGCGGGCAAATAAATCGTGCCCTCAGCTTCGATCTTCCGCAGCAAAGCTTCAACTCGATCGGGTTCGCCGGTGACCCGCAGAAGCAGTCGCCGCAAACGCCCATGCGACGCCCCGGAATGCACTTCTGGCAGCACGTCAACCAGAAACTTTGGCTGGGTTCCATTATGCGGAGCGTAGCGGTTCACGTCCAGAAAACAAACTAAACTGTCAATAAGGTTATAGATCGTTGGCCCAATATCGGGTGTATGGTCGCCTTGCTGATTCCATCGCGAAAGGCAGAGCCGGTAACTTTCATATTTTTCGAGTGGCGTGGAGTTGAAAACGCACACCACATCCTCATTCACGCGTACCGCATCCACGCGCTCTTGTTGAGCCTCAGTCGCTTGCCAGTAAAGCGGGTCGACGTTTTGTAAAACGGTGAGCACTCGCTGTCCCTGCAATCGCTCACGGAGTGCATGAGGAAGATGCGCCGGAGCAAGATGCGATTCTCCAAACAGCACCATGATTACCGCATTGGGATGGCGCGAACGTACCTCCATGATCTTATGAGCAGCATGCCGATCTCGCGCCCCAATCTTCCGCAGATCCTCCCTAGGCATGCAATCCAAGGCATAGACGGCGTCTGCATGTTCCCGTGCGGTCACCAGCAATTCGTAAAACGGCGCCCACTCGTATCCCCAATCGAGATCGAAGCGAATACGCTGGCGGAATTCGTCTTCATCAATCTCACGCCGCCACCATTCGTCGAGAATGTGCTGATGCCGCGAAAAAATCGTTTCCACCCCGAGAACTACGGGACGATCTCCCGGCTGCGCACGTTGCTCAAGCAGGGAGGCAGCAAAGCGTTGCGCCGATGGCAATGCATGATAGTCGCCGACCAGGATTACGTCGGCGGCTTTGACCGTGGCCATCAACTCCTGAGAATCGATCACTGACTCGTAGGATCGAAACGCATTGCTGTAATCCCGCAGATATTTCCGGCGTCCGCTGGAATCGTACGCGCGAACCTCGCGCTCAACGCATGCCAGAGCATGCATCTGCGCGGCATTACGCCGTGATCCCAAATTAGTTGACGTTGCCATGAAATCGCCGTTAGTCTTTGATCGTCGGTCGTTAGCCAGAGTCGGTCGTTAAAGCCACGCCAACGACCAACGAGCAACAACCTCCGAGGAGCCATTGCCCAACCGACCGCCGCAGAACCTCACTATCGCTACGACCGGAGCCAGCGGATCTTTATTCCTTAAACATCTGCTAGCCACCGTCGAACGCGATCCGCGCATTCATACCGTGAACTTCATCGCCTCCGACAGCGCGCTGCGCGTCATGGCCGAAGAACTCACTCTCCGCGGCCGCAGCAACCTGGTCAGCCAAATTCTGGGCAAGGCCTCCCGCAAAATTCATCAGCAGTCCAACGCCGACATCGGAGCCAACATCGCCAGCGGTTCCTATCCAGCCGACGTCATGGTCGTGATCCCGTGCAGCGTGGGCACGCTGGCCCGCATTGCCAACGGCATCGCTGCACAACTCATCGAGCGCGCCGCCGACGTTTGCCTCAAAGAGCAGCGGCCGTTAGTTCTGTGCGTGCGCGAAACTCCGCTCAACAAAATCCACATCCGCAACATGTACCGTGCCGCCGACGCCGGAGCTACAGTCTTCCCCCTAATCCCCACCTTCTACAACCGCCCGGCAAGCTTTGGATGCCATGGCGCGCGAGTTCGTCAACCGCGTCCTCGCCCACATCGGACTTGCCGCAATCCAACGCCTACCACTGGAAGGGATAAACGGTCTGCAATCGCAAGCAATTCTCAATAAAAGAGATCGGAAAACTTTTCGGGGATACTTCAAGTGTAGGAACACGGAGGTGCGGGGACGAGATTACTTTGGGAGATGTCCTCAGGAGTCCCGCCTTAGACAGATAACGAAAGGCTTGTTCGCGCATCTCACGCAGCATTTTCAAGCTTCTAACCGCCAACGAAATTCTGACGGTGGCATACCGGATTCTTCCAGTTGACCTGGCGCGTGATTTCGTACTAATGTGGCATTACACCGGAAAGGAGGTGGTCGAATGACGAGTTCTGATTGTAGTGGTAGAAGCATAAGATCAGGTGAGGTGGCTGAGACTTAGAGCGGTCGCTCTAAGAACCTAGCTAGACTGCCGGCGAGTTAGGATTGAATCCGCCCGGCTTGCAGGTCGAAGTCGGGACCCGGAGTTTTTCAAAGGGGCCACATAGAGTGACCACCTCTTGGTCAATCCCAAACAGTGCACCGGAGCAGCCCGTAGCGAAATACTACGGGCTGTTTCTTTTGCGGTCATTGACGTTTCTAAGACTGCGGCACACTGGCTTAAATTCCAGGCAGGGCAAATTGATCCGTGACCGAGCGCCAATCTTCGCCCTGTTGTCAGGCCGCGTCGTGACGAGCGTCTTCGGCCGCACCGGCGTTATTAGGACTCGGTGATTGTTGCCTCAAATCTGCTGACCGGTCCAGCAGAACGCGGCGGGGAGCGATAAACAGCCCGCT
>CAVUQA010000023.1:0-71547 GCA_963743375.1 uncultured Acidobacteriota bacterium
CCAACTTCCCGTCTTCGGAGAAGTACAGAGCGAAGTCTTTGTCGCCGTTCTTCTCGCCATGGGCGTGTTCCCATCGGGCAGCGTGTCGTGACGATGTATTCCCATCTCTGTTCTTTCTCGTCCCAAGTCGCGGGCTCGAACTCGACGTGATTCGCCGTCAGCCAGTTCTCGAACTGCTCTTGGCGTTCGATGTTCGTTGATCTGGTCGCGGGCAGTGTCTTCGCTGCGGGCTGCGCGATCTTAGATGCCTTCTGTTTCTGTATCCAGAGACGCAACCATGGCGGCATCTTTCCCACGGGGCGGGTTTTCAGAATCGTCCACGTCCGGCCATCCGCGAGAACGCTGAACGGTGCGACACAATATTGATTGTTCTGGCGCAATTCGAATCCGATGTGGGTTCCGTAACTGGCCGCAACGTTGCCGAGGGCGCGGAGTTCGTCGTCTTTGCGAAAGTAGTAATGCCATCCGCCGTTCGGAGTCGCCACGGTAAACACGTCGAGTTCATTCAGATCGTGTCCAGTGTCTTCCTTGATCTTGTTCTTGACCGCGTCACCGTCCACATCGGACAGAGAAGGGACAGGTACTCCATCTGTGTAGGCGTAAGCACCTGCATTGAAATTGTCTTCTGTGGCGCGCGCATAGATTACATTCAGATCGAGAGTTGCTGCGCCGATCTTGGCGTCGACTGATCTGCTCGCCGGGGAGCAAGTGAACGACGGGGATACCCATGGAGAACGAGTACCGCTGCCGCACGAGCGTACGGATTGTTTGGAAAGTCTGCTAGGAGTTTTTGAACCGTGATGGGTTCAAGGACTGGCGGTGTCTGCTGCGGTGTTCGTGCTGGGCGCATCGAACTGTTCAGAATTTGCATGAAGCGTAAATACCTCGTTTCCCGCCTCGCGCTGTTCTGCGAAACGTATTTTGCTACAACCGTACTGCGGGTTTGGCAGGCGGCTCTCCAAGCCATTAGGGAGAGCCCTTTTAATCTTGTCGTATTTGGTGGCTGGCTAGACCCGTCACCTGCTATTGTTCAGAGATTCAGGAGCACTCTGATTTGCTCTGCGCGGCGGTTCCATGGGCGGCTTCCGACCGGCACTGACTGTCGCTTCCCAGACTCATGAGAGCCCATCGGTCTGCGATCTTGAAACAGCATAACATCGATCCTCAAAACTGTCAACGATTTTGTTTGACATCCCGATACGATGCGTGTAAGATGCCCACCGCAAATGCCGATTTCTACCATTTCGTAACCACAATCCGCCACGAAAGTCAACGCTTGCAGTTGCGGCCAGTTCCCAAAGTCGCATGTGTTGCAACACACTTTTTCATGGTTCCTTCGACGCGAAACACATCCAAACGTAGCATATTCAAATAGACCCCGAGCCCTAAAGCGAGGGTCTTTGAATGCTATTCTGTGGAACTGGTTCCCTCTTTTATCACTAGGGGGAGAAACAGGGAACCACTTGGGCCTAATCACATGACTCCATTGTAGTTAAGGCGGTTCTCAGGTGGTTCTCTCAAAATCCTCCAAAGAACTGGTTCTCACTGGTTCTCAGAACCACTGGGAACCACGGAACCACCTGCCCGTCTCCCAAGTCCCGCGTGTCGCAACACACGTTTCACTTCAAGTCTCTCAGATCGCCGGAGAAACACCAGCAGACATCTCGGCTCAGTCTGTGTTAGCTGGTTCGTGTTGCGACACGCGCGTCTCACTTGCCAGCCTATTCTATAATGCGCGACTTTTCATGCGTCAACACGGGGCAAACCCGTTTTCCGGTGTAGTTTCGTAACGCCCAATCCGTGCGGCGGCAGTTTTGTAACGCTGCGGGCAAGTTTCGTAACTCTATTCTCTGTCGATACGCCTTCTGACGCTCAGCGTTGCTTCGATAGAGGCGAGGGCGACCATTGGCCCATGATGTCGCTACCACCAGAGGGTTGAGCGCTTTTTGCCAAATGTTGATGTGACGCCGGGCTCGCCTCACGACTCCGGCCAGTTCTGTTCCTTTCGATGTGTATCGCTGCGATTTCCAGAAGTCGTTGGCTTCTAAGTCCGATGCGCAGCGCACGATGCTTTGTGTGCAGCCGAGGTCTTCGCCATGGCGTTCGACTGCTTCGGCCAGCGCGGTCGCATAGAGACGACGACGAGCGTCGTATTGGACCGCAACCTGCCAACGGCGCAGCACGCCTCGATAGCCAGAGCCCACGAGCACGTACCCACAAGGCTCTCCTGTTCAACAGTCCGAGGAATATTTTTTCGTTCTCTCGATGGCTTTCTCGAGACCAGCACGCGGCAGGAAGCCGAGAAGCATCAGAGTCTCTGAGCCTGAAGCGACTCGATGTACTTCAACATCCTCGAATGTTTCTTGACTATTGAAAACATCAGACGCCAGCCTTCTTGCTCTTCCTCGGCTTGACAGACTGCGGTTTCTTTTTCGGCGGTGCCGCGATTGGCGCATCGTCAAGTTTCTTAATCAACTCCGCAAACAATGCAGAGACACGTTTCAGTTGAATAGCGAGTCCTTTGGTGTTAAATCCCTGCGGTGGCGGCAATCGAAGAGCATCATCGATAGCACAAGATAACCTCGTCGTCGAAGGCTCAGTCCAGCGAACTATTTCATCGCCGAGATATTCCCATTGCTGAAGCGCTTCTTCTTCCTCCCTGCTGATACGGTGACCGATGCATGTAGTGCCGTTGCCGTCGTGCATAACTTTACCCCAGACGTAGAGTCGGGGTCGCGTCTTCGACGGCTGGTGCTGCGGTCTTCTCCAGTGCAATGTCGAGTTCTTTTGCGCGCAAGGCATACGGGTCATCGAGTGTGCAATTCTCTAGATGTGCCTTGAAATCATGAAAGAACTCAGCACCATCAGCCATGTGTCCCTTGGAGTTGACCCACTCGAGGTATCGCTGTCTTTTCCAGCGGTGGCACCACAACATCATCCGTGTTGATTGTGGGAGCCGACAGTGCTTCGGCCTTCGTGATATGGATGAGATTGTCTATAATGCGAGACTTCGGACTTCGACAGAGATGGGCGACAGCCTTCGCAAGGAACAGGGTCTCGGGTTGGGTGGAATTATTCGTCGAACGCTGATTGTCATACGCCTTACGAAACTCGTGAATGCGTGCAACAGCATCAACGTCTGCCAATCCGACATCTTCGGCGCAGATAACTTCCAGTCGATTCCAGACGGCTGTTCTGTGCGCCTTCGTACCTTCGAGTTGCATCGCGTGTTGGATGGCTTCCTTCTCCATCCCACGGCGGATTTCGCCTTGCAGCGCGGCGAGTACATCAAAGAACGCTTGGTCTGAAAGTGTGCGCATCCATGGTTGCGCGGCGGTCGGCTGGACGGTAATAGTCGTTCCATTTGGAACGGGTTTGTACGCGGCGTCATCTTCCGTTCGTTCACCGATGGAGACTTCGTACTCGGCGATGCGGCGATACGCAGACGTTTTCGGGATGCCAGCCTCGCGGAGCCATTGATGGAAGCCATCACGAGTGCCTCGACCACCGTTACCGAGACGTTCACGCTGTTCTTCGTAGAGCAGTCGGCCAATTTCTAGCTGGTCTTTTTGACTACGGGTCCACAGGTCACGAACCTGCAACAGCCGTTGCATCGATTCCGTAATGGCCATGGGTGCCGTGCTCGATACCGCCATCTGTGTTGAAGTTGCCATGAACCGATTTTAGTCGCCCGTATACAGAAGTCAAGGAATAAATGCATGTAAGTGCATTATTATGTTGTGGTTGGACGACTACAAAGGTAGTCGGATGTAGTTGGAAGGCTACAAGTACGCAGCTTGGACATTCGCTCCCTGTTCGCTGAGGCTCTACAGGCGTGATTCCCGCAGCAAGGATGGCTCAGGACGAATGAAAGACGAAAGTACGTGGGTCAGGGCTCAAAACACCGTTCGTGCCCTGTAAACGCTCCCAGCGCAGATCGGCCTCCGATGGAACCAGTCCGGAGTCACATTCCTGTGCGCCGGGGCTCAGTCTGACACCCTATTTTCAGAAATTCGTGTCGCTACACGCTGGAAGGTATTGGGCGGCTAAAGCGGCAATACGGGCAGGCTTTCACCACGGTCGAGCAGTTTCAGAATCCCGCTGAGGTATCGAGCTCGTGCCGCGTTGAAGTTCGGACTTACCAGTTCTGCCGCCAGCATCGCCTGTGCTTTCTCAACTGTGGTCGGTGTCGTCGGCATAGGTGGGGCGTATTCTTGCTGCTTGGAACGAATGCGGATGATTGGTTGCGAAGCCTTCAGATCATTGACCGCCTCAGCGACAGCCGAATTGCCCTTCGCCCGCAGAGCCTGCTTCTTAGCTACTAGCTTGCGACTCTTGCTCTGGCGCAGTCGTTCTTTCTGCCGTTCTTCAGCCCGCCCAAGTCGAGCAGCGTTGTCGAGCGGTGCGAACTTCTTGATCCATTCGTTGATGCTCGACCCAGATGCCTCAATCTTGTCTAGGTCGAACCACTCACCGCGCACATGGGCACCCTGAAAGCGACGATGCCATTCCTTCTCTTCAATCTTGTTGCCCGGTACAGTGCAGATGAGTTCTAACGGGTAGGGACTGCCAATCTGAAGACCAATCAGCCGTGTCTGGATATCGTATGACCTGCCGACCTTGACGAACCTGTTACAGCGAACGAAGTAGACAACCGATGTTCTGCGCCGAGCCCTCGTTCGAGCCTGAGCCTGCCGCTGAACCAGTGGAACTTGCCTTGCACCCACCTGACCGCCCTTCTGGCCGTCATCATCGGCCTGATTTGGGCGATTCCATTTGTGCCCAGTGGGTCTATTGTAATCGAAGTACCGCCCGACTGTCTACAGAAAACTTGACATGCCGCCGCACTGGGTGGTATAAGGCCCGCGCACGCCGTTCGCTGTACCGCGAAATAAGCCCTTCTGGCGAACGATAGGCGAAGATGGCCCTGATCCACGCAGAACCAAAGATCGTGCAAGGACGGGCTGTTTCCTCGTTGCCCGAAGCACCTGTAGATTGATCCTGCGCACGAGGCAGGGACGTTTTCAGGCCAATCACAGCGATGGAGCAGCGGCGGGAGGTAGACCCCCTATTTTGCGCCATTATTCCTGCATTCTGCCCGCACATGCGTGAAGCAAGTAAAGGGACTTCGTATTTAGCGGGTGTGACAACAAGCCGTCACACGTACCCGTATGCAGGTGGAAGCAGCGACCACCCTATCCTAAACGCTTGTACACCAAGCACTTGACACCCTTTAGGGACTCCAGTTCCGAGGCGTAATGTAGGCGTCGTTTTGCTGGCTAGGGCACCGCCGCCGCGTGATGCGCCGACCACGGGGACGCCTGCCGCCAGTGGCTAAGCATGCTTAGGCGGTATGACACCCTATCTACCCCGTTATCAATAATTTGACTGACTCTCCCTGTCCCGTTCTCCCCTGTCCATTCGGGCCTGAGACACGGGGTATTGCGTACCCAGTTCTGATCCGAAGTGCGGGAAAATATAGCATAGGGAGGTCGTAGACAATGGTTACTACGCCAAATGCCGAGGATTTGTCATACTAACCACATGCATGTGATTGCAAACACAGTGTGTTGTCGTGTAATGGCGAGTGGGTTCGGAACCCGTGTGCGTTGAATCGGGCGTAATGCGTGAGGACTTTCTTCGAAGTGCGTGTTTAACACAGTTTTGTGTCTTTTGCGCACTAGCCTAGCCAGCGAAGCAAACACGTTGCTTGGGCCTTACACGATAACTGCGAAGCTGCGCACTAAAGACGCGCATTAAAGGACCGTGCGCCATGATGCCGTGCTCTATGCATTCTCTCTCGTCCTTAGTGGACTCGGGTCTTCGAGGCCGCGTTTCCAAACACGTCCGCGATACGCCCATTACATGCGACCTTGGCGACGTGCGTCATGCTCTGCGCTTCACTCATGCCCTTGGCATTCGCACCAGTCTGGCTGCATCTCGTATGGCTCTGGGTTTGGGTATCTCGTACGCAGCCGTCCAATGTCTGGGCCGCGATCCGTAGATGCCGCCGCGCTGAGGCCGCGTATCCCGTGCTGCTGGCCGCATTGGGGCTTGTAATGGGTTTGCTAGTCTGTTAAAATGGGGTTGTCGTAAATACCGTGCTCCATGAGCCGAGCGACCTGACAGTAAGAACGGCGGCAATCTAAGCGACCGGAAAAGCACTGCCAGCGGGACCACAATGAATCACCCATCTCAAAGCCGTCCTGTAATAGGGCTGCTTGTCAGTCACTGAAACCCCTCAACTTTTAACTCCAACCGAAGTCGGCGCGATTCTCAAACTCAGTCCGCGCTCGGTCATTGCCCGCTTTGCTGGCATGCTGGGTGTGATCGTGTTGCCTGCTGAGAACAGCAGACTGACGAAGCGCGAACGCTACAGGACACTGAGAATACCAAAACATGTGCTTGATAGATTTATCGAGACCAACACCATTCAAGCCTCGACACCCTTGAGTGTCGTATGCAACAAGCGCAAAGTGCGTCGGCAGGTGCAGTGATGGGATTCACTCACATGACGCACGGACACAAGCGGGGCGGCAAGGAAACGTCCGAGTATCGCGCCTACACGAATGCCAAGCAGCGATGCTTGAACCCGAATCACAACTCCTATGCAGCATACGGCGGACGAGGGATTGAGTTCCGCTTTACGTCGTTCCAAGAGTTTTTGGCCGAGGTTGGACTGAGACCGCCCGGAATGTTGCTAGATCGTAAAGACAACGACGGGCATTACGAACCGGGCAATGTTCGCTGGGTCACATACAAACAATCGGCGCAGAATCGGCGCAACGACATGATGGGTAAGCGACAGTGGCAGATGCGCCAGCACATCAACCCGAAATATCCGTTTCGAGGGGTGAGACTTCATCATCGAGGAAACCGTTGGCAGGCCGAACTGTCGTTGGACTACAAGAAGATTCACTTGGGCATGTTTGCTACTGCGGAAGAGGCCGCTCGTGCCTACGACGCGGCTGTTCGAGAACATTACGGTGAGGATGCTGTGACGAACTTTCCGAAGGTGCAGTAAGGGCAGAGTTCAGAACCCTGCCCTTGATACGTTTACGCTTGTGCGGAGCGTGCCCATTCGCGCACTGGGAGTTTCGCCATGCGCTCCTTGGTTCTCTGCGATGCCCAATCGCGGTAGTGCTTGTCAACGATGGCAATTGTATCGCCCAGCGCGGTGGCGATTTCAGTCATCGACCATCCGAGTCCGACCCACGTATCAACCGCAGAATCGCGGAAGCGATGGAACACGTTGCCCTTGATGTACAGGTCTGCTGCCATCATCAGTTCCCGCATCTCGCCTTGAAGCCGCTTGGTCTCCGAATCCGCTAACGACTCTCCATGCCAGAATACGTACTTCGGGTTGCCGTTGAGGACGGCTGACAGTTCTTCCAGCAGCGCATCGCTGATGGGAATCGTTGCTGGCCGGGTTGTCTTCTGACGCTCAATCTCCAGCACGCCAGTCTTTGCTGCTTTCGCCAGCGCGGCACGCTCCAGTTGAACTGCATCGATAATCGCAAGCCCAGTGGAGACCATCAGCCGTATCATGGTAGTCAGCCGTGACGCTTCGAGCGGATCAGGAAACAACTTCGGCACGGTGTTGAGCAGCGTGTTGATTTCGGCATCGGTGAACGGCTTCGGCTTGCGGCGAAGTTTGCCCTCCTTCGTTTCCTTGATGGTCTTCAAGGCGTCCAGCAAGTCGATGCGATTCTCCTTGCAGCAGAATCGAATGAACCCGCGAAGGTTCTGCTGCGCCTTGATCTTCGTCAGGTCGCCCCATGCCCACGACGAACGGAAATCCTGCACATCTTGCTTGGTGATGGTGGACGGGTAGAACTTGGAACGCTGCGTCATGAACTGCTCAAAGAGGTTCAGTTGGTGGCGCAATTTGCGTATGGTGGACGCGCCGATGTTCTCGGTCTCTTTGCCCTTTATGAACGCCCGCACTTCATCAGCAATCGTGATGCGCCCTGTTGAGGCCGTGCCAGTGGTCGGCACCAGCGCGACGGCTGCCGCAACGTTGCCGTTCTTGTACTGGTCGCGCTTGGTGGCCAAGAGTTCTTCTGCAACTGCCCATGAGCGTGTCTTTGCAGAGATGCGATGCTGCTTGTCATCCGCGAACCATTCGAGATGTTTGCGGCAGTTGCAGCGTTTGTAGTAGCGGTCGTCCTTGTTCTTGCAGTTCGGACTGTGCCTGACCACGATTGAGATGCTTGGAATCCCCATATTTAGCGGCTCTCCCCCAGTGCCGCGACTATGACAGTAGTATGACGGTCGCCTTTGCAAAAGTCAAGCCCCTTCTTGGAGCCGCATAAACATTGGGTATTTTACAGATATAATTGGCGGAAGCGAGTGGGAGTCGAACCCACCATCGCCGCCGAAAGACGACGATCAACGGTTTTGAAGACCGCACCCGACACCCGCCAGGTTTCGCTTCCGCGTTTCAACATCTTAATTTTTCGCTGCAAAGGTTCGAAGTCCATTGGACGACTGTTCCAACCAATGCTTAACAGTCCCGTCGTATTTTCATCTTACCGTCTTTTGCAAAGAGCCAGCGCAGCGGGACTTAGTGGGTCACCAGCCGCTCTCGATGGTGACGATCCGTGCCGCCCGCGTGACATATGTCGCAGAGAAGCGTGATTTGGGTCACATCTGAAAACGCGAACGCAGTTTAGCCTGAGCGGTAAGAGAAGCCAAAGGAGACTCGCGCATGGCCGACGACCTTACCCGCGCGCAACTTGCGGCCGTGCTAGAAGAGATGGAAGCGATCCACTTGGCGAACATGCGGTACTGGAAGCGGAAGGAGCGCGATCGTCAAGAGGAGATGGAATACGAGCGAAGACAGGAACGGCTGGAACAAATCCGCAAGGAATGTGGATGGACCGACCCACCTTCGTAAGCTGCTGGAAAAAACTAACCCAGCAGGCGAGACTCTCATTACCTGTAACTCACTTAGTCGGCGTCGCCGTGTTGACGCTCTACCGACCAGATATTCGCCTGATCTTTCTCGAAGGGATAAACATGAACCATCCAATTGAAGATGACGGGATGGAATGTCCCTCCGGCTGCATCGCAGGCTTCTTGCGTCGTGATTGAACCGCGCAGCCCGAACTGCGGATGTGGCAACAGCACTTCCCTCTTCCTGCCGGCTGGAGCCGCGCAGAAATTCACATGCTCGTGCCACTGGGCTACGCTGAGCGGAATGCGCTCGTCCAGTTGACCTTCTCCCAGGCGCTTGGGAGCGGTGTACATGACGCCAATCAACTTGTAATCGTCGCCGTGCTTTTCATAAAGCAATGAAGTTGGATGCTCGGGATTGAACTTAAAGGCGGCCTCCATCGCGTATCCGTAGTTGGTGAAGTGATACATCTTCTGCGGAATTTCAGGATGGAAGATCTGATAGCCATCGGCCAGAGCAGTGTGGTAGTCCACGTATTTTTCTGAGGTCTTGCGCGCGATTTCGACTACTTGCTGGGCACGCTCGGCGTCGCCCGGCTTGGGCTGGCGCAGTGCCGTCATTTTCATGTGCGGCCCCATGTCCATGTGCCCTTCCATGGAGTGCATGACGTGAGCGCTGGTTTCGCTGTCGGCATCTGCGCCCGCGTCTTTGTCAGCAGGCATATTTTTCATGCCTGACATGTCCATGCCCGGCATGCTCGGTTGTGAAGTCTTTTGCGATTGTGCGCAGGCTGCGCTGGCTAGCACGACGAAAATAAGAAAAGTTGCGATCCGGTTATGCATAAGAGGCCTCACCTTTATGTTCAATATTAAGCTCTCGCAGCTGCGTAGTTTCTGCAATATTCCGCCAGCACAGGGGATTACAGAAGTAACGGCGTGAAAGGCCGTTGGCATCAGGCAGTCGCGCCGCGGGTCTACAGCTTGGCCCGCAGAAGGCTAATCACATCGTCCGAAGTGATCACGCCGGTTAGCTTGTTATGCTCATCGATCACGGGCAGCGTGATCAGATTGTATTTATCGAACAGTTCGGCGAACTGCATCTCGCTGGCGTTTTCGCGGCAGGAGATTAGCGGCTCCTGGGTCAGCGAAAGCAAAGCCGTTTCTGGCAAGGCCAGTACTAATTTCGCCAGCGGTACGGCGCCAGCCAGCGTACCTTTCGAGTCGATCAGGTAAATCGTGCTCGCAGTTTCGATCCCGCCTTCAAACTTGCGCAACGCTTCGATTGCATCGACTACGCGAGCCTCCAGGCCGAGAGCCATGTAGTCGGTATTCATTCGTCCGGCGGCTGTGTTCTCCCGATGCTCGAGGAGCTCTTCCATTTCTTGCCGGTCCTGAGGAGCCATTTCTTGCAGGATGTCCGCAGAAGTCTCCTCGGGCAGGTCGGCTAAGAGATCGGCGGCCGCGTCCGGATCCATTTCTTCGACGATGTCAGCCGCGCGGTCGGAATCAAGCGACTCCACAATCGCCTTCTGAACCTTGGGATCAACTTCCTCTAACGCCTCGGCGGCAACTTCCTCGTCCAGGGTTTCAAATACGGCTTCGCGTTCATCAGGCGCCAAGTTTTCGACGATGTCAGCGATGTCAGCCGGATGCAAGCGCGCCAGCCGTTCGTGGGAAATTTTGAGCTTCACCCGGCGGGCGGGATCGGTTTCGATGAGATCGACGAAGTCCCACGGAATAGCACGTTCGGGGATCTGACGCAGCAAAGCCTGCAACGCGTTGACTGGGACCACGCCTTTGAGCAAGCGGCGAACTGCGCCGCGCGCCCCTACATCCACCGCACCTACGCGCAGCACAGGATGCTGGTTACCCGGGTCTCTTTGCAACTCGACGTCGTTGACGCGAACTACCTTGCGTCCGTGGACATCGATGATTTGCTGGTCGAGCAGATCGCGGGCCAGAAGAAACAGGCCTTCTGAGCCATCTGCCACTGGCCAAGTAGAAGCGGCGCTAGCAATCCGCAGGCCACCGTTAATTGAATTCACTGCGCTGAAGGGGAGCACCCGGTCCCCGGTTTTGGTGCGAATTATCAGCACCGCGACGCGCGCGCGGTCCTCCTGGGGTGCAACCGCCAGTTCACGCACACGTCCGCATTGGCCGCCAGTCGGATCAAATACCGGCTGCCCCAACAATTCGGTGAGTGCTACCGTCGACATCGCTCACAGAGAATACCCAACTACGGGACAGGAAGCCAGCAGGCTTTTCTTTCTTCCTCGCCAGCCAGGAATCGGCCGCACGAGTCGGACAAAAGGGGGAGCATCACTTCCGAAGTAGGAAAACCTAAAGCCCCGCGTTGACATTTCCACAGCAGCAAGGCAAACTACCCAATCCGCTGACCGGAGGCTTTTTAGCGCTCGCTAAAGCGAAAGTGCGGGGCCGAACTCGGGTCAACGGAGGTTGCTGGTCTGCGAACTGGTTCGCGAACATTTTGCCATGACCGAACTGCGGGTCTCCTATACGCTCGATTCGACGCTGGAGACCGTCGACAATGCCGAGCAGACAGCCAGCCGAATCGCGGCTGAAACCGGCTTCGATGAAGATCAAGTCATGCAGATTTCTATGGCCGTGCGCGAGGCCGCAGTTAACGCCGTGCTGCACGGCAACGCGTATGATCCGGAAAAGAAAGTTAAACTCGATTTCGAACGAACCAGCAAAGAGCTGGTGATCACCATTCGTGATCAAGGCAAAGGTCTGGATCTCAATAAGATTCCTGATCCCCTGGCCCCGGAAAATCTTTTGAAGACTTCAGGACGCGGAATTTTTCTAATTCGCTCGTTCATGGACGAAGTGCAGATTCATCCGTCCCAGACGGGCACCGAAATTAAACTCGTAAAACACGTCCACGGTCCAGCCGAGGACGTTAAGGAGGCTTCTCAGTGACTATGAAGAGCACTACTCGTCAGGTGGATGGAGTTAGCATCGTCGATTGCAGTGGCCGAATCACGCTCGGCGAAGGTAGCGTGATCCTTCGTGACACGGTGCGTGAACTGCTGTCGAAAGGCCAAAAAAAAATTCTGCTTAACCTCGGCGAAGTGAGCTATATAGACAGCTCGGGGATTGGTGAATTGGTCAGCGCCTTTACTACGGTTCGCAACCAAGGGGGAGAACTCAAATTGCTGAACCTGACCAAGAAAGTTCACGACCTGCTGCAGATCACCAAGCTTTATACCGTCTTTGACGTGAGAGATGACGAGGCCAGCGCGGTGAAGGCGTTCAGCTAGGAAAATCGGCCTGACTTGCCAGTGTAGGCGCGGGCGTCCACGCCCGTGCCTTTTTCTGTTTCGGGAAACTTGAGTTTTTATTCCTACCTGACCACGCTCGATCGAATTATTCGCCATACAATTGTTTTGTCGCGAGTGTTACTTATCCGAGCGTCTATGTACATTTTGCCAACCGAGCTGCGCCGAGTTCTGCGTGGTTTCATGGCGCTGCCTCTGACCTTGCTCTTCCCTGCTTGTCTGTTCGCCAGCGATTGCATTCCGATCGCCGTAGCTCGTCAGCATATCGGTGAAGATCAGTGTGTGACCGGAAAAGTGTTGCGCGTAAAACACCTTGGCAGGGGAGTTACGCGGTTCGATTTTTGCCAGGATTCGATGGTGTGCCCATTTACGGTGGTGATTTTCCCGCACGATCTGAAACGCATTGGAAATGTCAGCCAGTTACAAAATCAGGTGATTGAGATTCACGGGCCGGTGAAGGAATACGATGGACGGGCTGAGATTGTGCTTAATCAATTGCGGCAGCTCGGCGGGACGGGGCTGCGCATTCCGCCGCTGCCGAAAAATTTCGACGTAGAGAATAAGGGCAAATTTAGCGCGGGCACGTTCAGCCTGCCCAAGGCGCCCTATAAAACCTATCCCAAGAAACAGACGGCGGCGATTCCGATAAATGTGCCGTCCGATGCGGAGTCGGTGGAGAGTGCGGGCCCACCGCAATAATCTCTTGACCGTCTAGAATGAATTGTCATTCCGAGCGAAGCGACGAATCTGCAGTTCGCTCACCAGAAAAATGCAGATCCCTCGCGTTGCTCGGGATGACAAACGCTTGTGGTCGGCAGACTGATTCACGACGATCCGCCTTATACCATTCCATTTCTTAATTCTTCCAGCGAGTAAAACGTGCCGCGCCACACCACCCCGCCGCGTACCAGAGTGAGAATCATGGAACGCAGCATAATGTAAACGAACAGAGTCCCGCCAATGGGGTGCAAAACGAAGTAATACGCGGGAACGTCAGACTCCGATGACATTCCCACGTAAATTGCGAATATCGACGCCAGGGCGACAGCATAAGGCAACCGCGCCCACCCGTGGGCGAGACATACTCCCAGAAACGGCACGAGGTTGAGGAACGCCAGCGCAAATGCCGACATGAGAGCACGCCACGACTGAAACGACATAATGGCAAAGAAATTCTTGGTGAGATTGTTCACCATACCCATGGCGCCGTGCGCCCATCGTAGCGAAATCAGGTCTGCGCCATAAACGTTGCGCTGCGCGTAGCCTGAGTTCTTCACGATTTTTCCCAGCTTCATGTCATCGACCACTTCGCAGCGTAATGCCTGGTAGGTGCCCACAGCGTCATATACGCGGCGGCGAATCAGATTGAATGCGCCCACGCCCATGTGGTCTTTCGTCTTCGGATCGGCCACCTTCCACGGTCGGTGCCCGAAGACAAAAAGCGTCTGGAAGAAGGCGATCATCATTCGTTCGCCCGGGCTCTTCATGATCATGCGCGGAAACAAAACCACATGATCTGCTGATTCAGCTTCCGCGTAGGTCAAGGCTCTCTTCAAGACCTCAGGGCGAAAAAGCACATCGGCATCGGTGAACAGCAGCCAGTCACCATTCGCTTGATTAGCCGCGGTCCACATGGCGTGTGCCTTTCCCAGCCAACCAGAAGGCAGTTCAGTGATGTGAATAACTTTGAGGCGGCCTTGGGCTTCCGGCGTGACAGCAATTTGATTCATCATTTCGCCGGTGCGGTCGGTGGAACGATCGTTCACTGCGGTGACTTCGTAATTGTCATATTCAAGTTTCAGCAATGTGGTGAGAGCGGGAGCAATGTGCGCTTCTTCATTGCGAGCCGGAACAATGATGCTTACGCGAGGATTGCCTGCCGGTCTGCGATTCCACTCGGGTCGCGAGATATCCGCGACCTTGGGCATGCCCAGAGCGGCATCCAGCAGGCGCGAAGACCAAACCAGTGCGAGAATGCTGCCTGCGATCCAATGGAAGACGGTCCAATGAAAATGAATCATTCCGGCTGGCCGCGGAGTGCCGCAAGCTGGTTATCTATTCGTACCTCGGGCGCGAATCGCATGCCGTAAAACAGTATGGCAGAAGAGACGGCCATGGCGATGACTGGCAGAATGAAAGCAGCCTGAAGTGAGCGTCGGTCGGCGACGTATCCCATGAGCGTCGGCGAAGGAACGTCGCCCAGGAGATGGAAGATGAAAATATTGACCGCAATCGCGGTCGCGCGGATGTGGGCTCCTACCGCGTTAACCAGCGCGGTGTTCAGAGGCGAAGTATTTAACAGCAGAAGGAACGCAGCCAGGGCGATAGCGGGAATCATCAACCGTCCTTTATTAAATAAGCCGACGATCATAACTGGCACGCCTAGTCCCATGCTGAGGGCAGACACAAAATAGTAGGAGCCTTTCATTCGAGGCAGAAGACGGTCACCCAGCCAGCCTCCCGCTAGAGACGCCAGAATGCCATCGACTACCACAATCTTGCCGAACATCAAGTTCGCCGCTTCCAAGCTGTAGCCGCGCACTCGCGAGAGAAATGTCGGCATCCAGACCTGTATTCCTCCCAGTGAAAATGTCCCCGCCGCCATACCCAGAGTGACCATCCAGAAAGCAGGATTGTGAATCAAACCGCGAATGCTTGCGCGCTCCGGAGTCTCCTGCAAGGAGTCGAATTGGCCGCGAGGCGGTTCCGGAATGAACAACAAAGAGAGCGCCAGCAGGAAGCCCGGGATTGCGGCAACGTAGAACGGAGATCGCCATCCAAAATGAGGACCAAGTTTGCCTCCGAGCAGATAGCCCGCAGCAGTGCCGACCGGGATCGCCAGATAAAACACGCCAAAGATGCGCCCGCGCTGCCTCTCCGGAAAAAGGTCGGCAACAAAAGTTGGGGCGATGGTAACGAAGGTCGCCTCTCCAACTCCGACTAGTGTGTGGCGAACCAGCAACTCCCAGTACGTATGAGTGACCGCGGTCAGCAGCGTCAGTCCGCTCCAGAAAACCGCGCCCAGAATGATGATCAGCTTTCGCGAATACCGGTCAGCAAGCGGTCCGGTGAAGGGCGCCGCGATCATGTAAAAGCCAAGAAATGCGCTGGTGAGATAACCGACCTGCGTATTGGTGAGATGGAATTCACTCTGCACCAGTGGCTGCACCGCGAACAAAACCGAACGGTCGATGTAGTTGAGGAGATTCAGCGCCGTGAGCAGGACGAGCGCGGTCCAGGGATAAAGTTTCGTCGGGGACACTTGGCGAAGAATATCACGCTGAAGCCGCTCCTTAGCCCCGAGAAAATGAGAAAGTCAAGAGCTTATCGCAGAGATCGCTGAGAAGAGCCGCAGAGGTCGCTGAGGAAGATACGTCAAAGAAAATCGTTTTACTTACGTGTCTTCCCCTTCGGCCGTGGCCACCGCGCAACGATTACTGTCGAAATCCCACCCCGCGGGCGAAAATCTCCTTTTACCTCAGCCCACACCGGACGCGCCCATCGCACCACGTCATCCAACACCCGGTTCACGATGTTCTCCTGAAAGATCCCCAGATTGCGGTAAGTCTGCAAGTATTCCTTCAACGATTTCAGCTCCAGGCAATGTTTGTCGGGCATATAGCGAATGGTGAGCACGCCAAAGTCGGGCAGCCCCGTTTTCGGGCATACTGAGGTGAATTCCGGGTCATCTACCACGATTTCGTATCCCACAAACTGATTTGGCCAAGTTTCAATCTCCGGGAATTCGGCACCCAGACCCGCCTGGGCATGTACGGACGTGTAGCGAGGTGTTTTGGGCATCCTGTTATTGTAAACAGTACCTGTACCGAAGCTCCAAATGGGGCAATGATTTGCGCGTCAATTGTCCGGGTGGCGCATCTAAGTTGACAGGTTCCACCTAAGATTCCAGAGATAGCAAGTGATACATTAATTGGTCAGCTATTCTGCCAGTTAACAGGGACGATGACGAGCACTAATGCCAGTTTTTTATCGCGGCACCGTTGGATCGGTGCGACCGTTGCAATTGTCGCCGCCGTGATATTGTTCGCGTCTTTGTCACGGGATCCGGCAGTTCCGGTGCGGGCAGTGGCCGCGCAGCGGGGCACGATTCGTAGCCTGGTTTCGACCAATGGGAAAGTCGAGCCGCTGGAGAACTTTGAAGCTCATGCACCGATTGGAACCACGGTGAAAAAGCTTTTCGTACGGGAAGGTGATCACGTCAAAAAGGGGCAACTGCTGGTGCAATTGAATGACGCAAAAGCTCATAGCCAAGCGGCGCAGGCTAAGGCTCAGGTTCTGGCTGCGGATGCCGATCTTAGCGGAATCCAGAGCGGCGGGAATCGCGAGGAAGTCTTGACGCTGGAATCGCAAATCGTGAAAGCGCGCGCTGACAGTGACACCGCGCAGCGAAACCTCGATGCCTTGCGGCACCTGCAGCAGGAAAATGCTGCGTCTCCGGGCGAGATAAAAGTTGCGGAGGACCAGGTGCCAACGCGCCAATGCAGACCTGAATCTTGTTTTGCAGAAGCAGAAAGGCCGTTATTCGCAACCAGAAATCAACCGCGTGGAAGCACAGAAATCGCAAGCCCAAGCCGCGTATACGGCGGCCGAAGACGTACTGAGTGAATTGAATATCCGAGCTCCGTTTGATGGTATCGTCTATTCACTGCCAGTGCTTCAGGGCGCGTATGTGAATCCCGGTGACCTGGTATTGCAAGAAGCCGACCTCGCTAAGGTTCGCGTTCGCGCGTTCGTTGACGAACCTGATATTGGACGCCTGGCTCCGGGAGACAAAATAGACGTGACCTGGGATGCCATGCCTGAACGGACATGGCACGGTACGGTGACAGTTACTCCGGCGGTAATAAAACTCCACGGCACTCGCAACGTCGGAGAGACGACCTGCATTGTCGATAACCACGATTTCAAGCTACTGCCTAACGTAAATGTTGGCGTAACGATTATTACCGCGGAGCATCGCGACGTGCTTACGGTACCCCGCGAGGCGGTGCGCCAAGAGGACAGCAAAACTTACGTCTATCAGATCGTGAACAACGAATTGCGACAACGTTACATACAAACTTCTATTTCCAATTTGACTGAAGTGGAAGTGACGGGAGGGCTGACCGAAAATGCTTTGGTCGCGCTCGGTCCTACAAATTCCAAGCCGTTGCATAACGGCTTAGCCGTAAAGGTGGTTCATTAACAAGATGTCCTTAATTAAGAAACTTTCGATCATTTTTGTACTGGCGCTTCTTCCTTCCATTGCCACCGCCGATGCCGCGGACAGCAAACTGCTGGCTGAAGGCCATGTCGATGATGCCATCGCGTCGCTGCAGCGCAAAGTCAGCGCCTCGCCCAACGACGCCGAATCTTTCAACCTGCTCTGCCGCGCGTACTATTCGCTGAGCGATTGGGACAAAAGCGTTTCCAGTTGCGAGAAAGCGGTCGCGTTGAATCCAGCGAACGCTCAATATCATTTGTGGCTGGGACGTAGTTACGGGGAAAAAGCGGAGCGTGCGGGTTTATTAACTGCGGTCAGGCTGGCAAAGAAAGTTCGCAACGAATTTGAAACGGCGGTAGAGCTGAATCCGAATGATGTAGAAGCGCGCGTCGATCTTGCAGAGTTTTATATGGAGGCTCCGGCAATCATGGGCGGCGGACGCGACAAAGCCGAAGCTCAGGCCCAGCAACTCGCAAACGCCGACCCGGTCAAAGCTGGCTGGCTCAAGGGACGCCTCGCCGAAAAATATAAAGACCAAGTTTCGGCAGAGAACGAGTACCGCGCGGCCATTCAAGCCAGCCACGGCGCGGCGGGCGCGTGGTTGAATTTGGCCTCTTTCTATCGTCGAGCTTCGCGTCCGGCTGCAATGGAGGATGCCATCGGGCACGCCAGTGCAGCTCCGATGAATCAGCCACAGATTCTCATTGAGTGTGCTCAGATGCTGCTGCGCTCCAATCGCAATCTTCCCGAAGCAACCGAATTGCTGCGCCGCTACCTTGCGTCCAGCTCTACCGTCGAAGCCGCTCCGGCGTTCCAGGCACATTATCTGCTGGGCACGGCACTCGAGCAGCAAGGCAACAAACCGGCGGCAGTTCTGGAGTATCGCGCTTCGCTTTCCATGGCACGAAGCTTTACACTCGCTCAGAGCGCGCTGGACCGCCTTAATAGCCAAGTGGCTGCCGTCGTCAACGTAAATTAAGCCCGTCGACATGCCCAAAAATTGGAAGACCAAACTGATCCATCCCGATGCCCATGCACCGGAAGGGTTCCATTCTTTGTCCACCCCGGTATATCGCGGTTCTACCGTAGTATTTCCTAACGCATCCGCAGTGCAGGATACGTGGGATCAGTACGAAGTTGGCTACACCTACGGCCTTTACGGCACACCGACCACTCTGGAATTAGCAGCCCGCGTTTGCGAACTGGAAAAAGGTTTTCGTACGTTCATCACGCCTGGCGGACAAGGCGCGATTGCCTTGATCAACTTTGCTTTTCTCAACGCGGGTGATCACGTTCTTGTTCCGGAAAGCATTTACACTCCAAACCGCAAGTTTGCCGTGGAGGTTCTGCGCCGCTTTGGCGTGGAAGTTAGTTTTTATGCGCCAACTATTGGTGCAGAAATCGAGTCTCTGTTCCGCAAGAACACGCGGCTGATCTGGTGCGAAAGTCCGGGTTCAATCACCATGGAAGTACAAGATGTGCCTGCGATTGCCGACGCAGCACACCGGATCGGAGCGATAGTGGTGCTCGACAACACCTGGGCTGCCGGGATTTATTTCGATGCCTTCGCCCATGGGGTCGACGTAACCATGCAAGCGCTCACGAAATACGTGGGCGGGCACAGCGATTTGTTACTCGGGTCGATTACTGTTCGCGACGAAGCCGCCTATAAACGCGTGGGCTCAACTCATCAACTCGTAGGCTGCGCCGCCTCGCCCGACGATTGCAGCCTGGCGCTGCGCGGGATGAAGACTCTTTCCGTGCGACTGAGGGCGCTTGAACAATCGGCTCTGGATCTCGCGCAATGGTTGGCGCAGCGTCCCGAGATCGAATTGGTGCTACATCCCGCGCTTCCTTCGTGCCCAGGCCATGAACTCTGGAAGCGTGACTTCACCGGGTCGGCTGGACTCTTTTCCATTGTCTTCCAGCGCGAATTTACCAAGCAGCAAGTTTTGCATTTCGTGGACGCCCTCGACTTGTTTGAGATCGGATATAGTTGGGCGGGCGTAACCAGCCTGGCTGTCGCCTACGATTTCCACTCTGCTAAAAATCGTCCGGGCTATGGACACCGCATTGTGCGGCTGAACATTGGCTTGGAGGATGTAGAGGATCTCCGCTCAGACCTGGCGCAGGCTTTGCAGTCGATGCGATGAAGTGCTTGCCTGGGGCCAAGAAGCATGACCCCACGCTTTTTCGAGACATGAGAGCAAAGTAAGTTATCCTTGACGCGAAATCCATCCAACAACGCACAACCGCCCTCGCTGCCACAGGGTCCTACCGGCTCTTGGCGATGAATTCGAGATAAATTAAGACGCACGCGACCCACGCCACGACGATAATTGCGACCTTTTTCAATAGCGACATGAGACAAATTTTACTCCGCTTTGTCTCTCTGGCCCTACTCGCGATACGGAACCTATAGCTCGGATGACAAACGCGTCAGCGCCGCGATGGCTCACTAGGTTCCTCCGGTGTGGTCGATCACGCACTCATTTACAATCGCGTTTCGGTCCCGACTTTCTTCGGAGGATGAATCCATGAAGACTCGCCCTTGCGTATCGCGCCTTTTTGCGCTGTCCGGTGCTCTTGTATTTTTGTGTGGTGTCCTTTCCGCTGAGCAAGTGCCGCTCAAGCGAGCGGTGGAGCTCGCGCTCGCTCACAGCACTACCATGCAGGCATCGCTAATCGACGAACAGCGCGCCTTTGCCTCGTATCATGAAGCCCGCTATCAATACCTGCCGCAGCTGACGGTTGGATCGGGATTAGGCAAGTCGTACGGCTATCCGCTTAGCCTGGAGGGATCCGCGCCTTCGATCGTCAATACCACGGCGCAGTCTGCGTTAATCAATCCTGCGCTGAGAGATTTTGTTCGTGCTGCCAAAACCGAATACGAAGCTAGCGGCGTCCAGAGTAAAGATCAGCGACAGCAGGTCATTCAAGACACAGTGTTGAAATATGCAGAGCTGAGCAAATGGGAAACGCTGATGACCCACCTGAGTCACGATTACGAAGACGCGCTGAAGATGGAACAAACGGTCAACGAACGGATTTCAGCAGGCGTGGATAATCCGTTACTTCGCAATCAGGCGCGTCTCAACGCAGCTCGGGTTTATTTGCACATCTCCCAGGCCCAGGGCGCGATCGATGTGCTGCGCAACCAGCTCGCGCAACTGACCGGGCTTCCTGCGGCTGCGATCGAAACCGTGCCTGAATCCATTCCGCCTTTGCCTGAAGTGAAGCAAGAAGATAATCTTGCCGCCAAAGCTGCGCAGCAAAGTCCCTTGATTCAACTTGCCGATCTTCGCGCTACCAGCGCCGCATTCCGCGCCCGCGGCGAACACCGGTCAATGTGGCCTAGCGCTGATTTTGCGGCCCAGTATGCGCTGCTGGCCTCCTTCAACAATTATCAGAATTTCTTCCGCCCAGGCAGCTTCCAGCCAAACAATGCCACGGTCGGAGTGGAGGTCAGGTTTCCTTTCTTGAATCCTTCGCAGCGTGCCCGTGCACAAGCCGCCGACGCTTCGGCATTGCACGCCAGAAAGGATGTTGAGGCAACGAAGAATCAGGTATCGGACCAGACTTTGAAGTTGCAACGTTCAGTCCAGCAATTGGCAGCTGCACAGCAGGTTGTCGACCTTGAATACCAGGTTGCAAAATCTAATCTTGACGCAGTACAGATCCGCGTTGATTCCGGCAGCGCAACTTTGCACGATTTGGATGACGCACGCAGCCAGGCTCGCGAACACTACGACGCTTTGCAGGACACGAACTTCGAACTGGAGCGGGCGCGCATCGGCCTGCTTCGGGTAACGGGCGATCTGGAGGCCTGGGTCGGAGTGGGGAAATAGCTTTCGGACTCGAAAAGCGCCTCCCAGCTTGACGCCCAGTTTCCCTGTTGGGCGCATCCTACCGTCCATTCACCGTATCGGTTTTGCTAAATCAGGGATTGGCTTATTACACTGTATTTGCAGATATTTGCAGGCATTCAACAGGCCGAAGCGCCAAGTACTCGAAGTGTACCTGCTGAAGCTACCGAAGCGACGAAATGTTAATATAGGTATACACAAATATGCCATTAAAAACACTGTTTCTGAATCCGCCTTCATTCGAGAATTTCGATGGGGGAGCCGGCTCACGATGGCCCGCTACCCGTGAAATTGAAAGTTATTGGTATCCGGTTTGGCTTGCTTACCCTGCAGGGATGCTCGAGGGCTCTCGTTTGCTGGACGCCCCTTCGCACCACGTTTCGGCGGAAGAAACTATCAACATTGCCCGCGATTACGAATTCCTGGTGCTGTTTACCAGCACCCCTGGGTTCCCGGGCGATATCCGCCTGGTAAAGAAGATCAAGGAAACCAATCCCAAGATTAAGATCGCGTTCGTGGGGCCGCACGTTACTGTTTTGCCGGAACGGTCGCTCAAGGAGTGTCGTGAGATTGATTTTGTGGTGCGCAAGGAATTCGACTATGCGGTTTGCGAGTTTGCCAATGGCAAGCCGCTCGACGAAATTCTCGGTATCTCGTTCCTGAAGAATGGCTCGGTCGTGCATACGCCAGACCGTCCCGAAATTCAGGACCTCGATTCCCTGCCTCACGTCACAGAAATCTATCGCCGCGACCTGGACGTCACCCGATACAACGTGCCGTTCCTGCTCTACCCTTACGTATCTCTTTACACGACTCGCGGCTGCCCTGCGCAGTGTACATTCTGCCTGTGGCCGCAGACTCTGAGCGGACACCCGTGGCGCAAGCGTTCCACCGACGACGTGGCTCGCGAAATGGCCAAAGCCAAGGAACTCTGGCCTGAAGTGCGAGAGTTTTTCTTCGACGACGACACTTTCAATATTCAGAAGGTTCGTACCATCGAGCTATGCGAAAAACTGAAGCCTCTGAATCTGACCTGGTCGTGCACCTCGAGAGTCACGACCGATTACGAGACGTTGAAGGCGATGAAAGAAGCCGGCTGCCGTCTCCTGATCGTGGGATACGAATCCGGCGACCCGCAGATTTTGAAGAACATCAAGAAGGGTGCAACCGTCGAACGTGCCCGGCAGTTCACCAAGGATTGCCACAAACTGGGCTTGGTCGTTCACGGTGATTTCATTCTCGGTCTGCCGGGAGAAACTCACGACTCCATTCGCACCACGGTCGCGTTCGCCAAGGAACTGGACGTGGAAACGATTCAAGTTTCTGTAGCCCATGCCTATCCCGGAACCGAGCTCTACGATCATGTAGTGAAGAATGGCTTCATGGTGGGCGACAACAAGATGGTCGATGAGGGCGGACATCAACTGGCTCACATTCAGTATCCGGGCTTGCCGGCGGATGACATTTTGGAGGCGGTGCATCGTTTTTACGATGAATACTATTTCCGGCCCAAGGCAGTTTTCCGCATTCTGCGAAAAGCGGCCTTCAATAGTGTGGATCGCAAGCGCCTCTACAAAGAAGCGAAATCTTTTCTCAAGCTGCGCGCCTCGCGTCACAAATGGGTCAAGGACAAACGCGAGAAGGACGATTCCGCGGCGGCGGTGGCAGCAGCGAAAGCATAACGGGCTGTATCAGAAACTCATTGATAAAGTAGATGGCTTTGAAAGGGCGCGGCTTCAGCCGTCCCGAAAGCTCATTTTCAGATTAATGGGTCTGGCCCCTTATGTTTGGAAACTTCCGCCGCGCTGTCTAGGGCAGACAATGTGACCTTCCGCAGGTATCTGGTGCTCGCTGCTGTGACGCTGTGCGCGTCCATTGGCGATTCGCTGCTTTCGCGGGGCATGAAGCAGTTGGGCAGCATTTCCTTGCACCACCCTTCTGATCTCATCCTGGCTGTGCTGAATCCTTCGGTCGCTGTGGGAATTCTGCTCTTGCTGGGATTTTTCGCGTCGTATATGACGGCCCTGTCCTGGGCTGATCTGACTTACGTTCTTCCCGCGACTTCGCTCGGCTACGTGTTGCTCACGCTGATCGCGAAGTTTTATCTGCACGAAACAGTGACTACCTCGCGCTGGATTGGAGTTCTTCTGATCTCGGCTGGTGTGGGATTCGTCACGCGCGGCCCCGCGCTTACACGACAATCATCAAACGCTCAACCCGATCGTGCGACATGCGGAACCGCTTCCGCGGGTAACAGACCATGAAGCAAGCCTACGTATGGGGCGCGATTGCCGCGATTGTGTTGTCATCGACCACGGGCGATGTTCTGCTCTCCCGCGCCATGAAGCAGGTCGGGGACGTGGGCGCTCTGTGGCGGCAGAGCGGCCTATGGACTGTACTGGCACGGGTCCTCCGCAACCCGAATTTTCTGCTCGGCGTTCTCGCCATGACCACCGCCTTCTACAGCCTGCTGTTCGGGCTCTCCTGGGGCGACGTGAGCCTCATCGCACCAGCTTCAGCATCCCTCACCTTTGTGACCAATGCAGTCGCGGCTAAGATTTTTCTTCACGAGCGCGTAGACCGTCGCCGCTGGATGGCGGCGCTCCTTGTGGCTGGAGGCGTGGTCCTGCTGGCGGCGTAAACTTAACACCTCGTACAGACACTGTTTTCCTACCGGCGTCGTGTACCATGACCAAACCTGATCATGTTTGCTGACCTCGCATTATCGAGGCGCATGGAGGGCGCCGAAGCCCAGTCATGTGTCGAGTTTGCTGAAGCGCAGCGTCGCTTGCATCCTGAGAGCGGTGCTGCGTGGATTGAATGCGCGGGAGCCTATGCCGTCTTCAGTGGCGTCGATTCTCCTATCACCCAGAGTTTCGGGCTAGGAATATTCGAGGAACTCAGCCCAGCCTCGCTTGATACGATCGAGCGCTTTTTTCTCGATCGCGGCGCGCCGGTGCTTCATGAAGTAAGCCCGCTCGCTGGTGTCCCCGCGCTGGACTTGCTGTGTAGACGCAACTATCGGCCGATCGAGATCAGCAACGTCCTTTACCGGTCTGTCGAGCCTCCCGATAATGAGCGCGATAGTCATATCATTGTGCGCGTCATCGCACCAGGAGAAGGTTCACTCTGGAGTGAAGTAAGCGCAAGAGGCTGGGCGCACGAACACCCGGAACTTTTGGATACCGTTCTGCAGCTCGGCGCCATAATTTCTGCGCGCCAGGACAGTCCATGTTTTCTTGCGGAAATCGATAACCAACCCGGCGCAGCCGGTGTGCTGAGCATGCACGACAAAGTTGCTCTGTTTGCGGGCGCATCGACTGTTCCAGAGTTACGTCGGCGTGGTCTGCAAGCCGCGCTTCTTCAGGAACGCATGCGCTACGCCTTCCATCACGGATGCGATCTGGCAATGATAGTGGCCGCGCCGGGCAGCGACTCCCAGCGCAATGCTGAACGTAACGGATTCTGCATCGCGTACACGCGCACAAAGTGGAAGTTGTACCCATAGGCGCGCTCGATTTGATTGGCGGGTACCACGCTCCTTGGAGCTTTTCGCAAAGGGCAATGATTGAGCGACAACCCCCAAAGCTTGACGACGTAGCTATCCGAAAAGGCGCATGAATCCGGCCGCGGGAAGATTTGGCACAAGAAACGAGGCGTCTCGTATCCCTGCGGCTCGCGCCACAGATTCCGCGGCGATGTAACCGCTCCGGACCGCGCCTTCCATGGTGGCGGGCCATCCCGTTGCGGTCCAGTCTCCGGCAAGAAAGACTCTTGGCCAAACCGTTTCCACGTGCGGACGGTAGGCATCCACTCCGGGCTGCGGCGAGTAGGTTGCATGAACTTCCTTGATCACCGTTGACTTCACGAGGTTCGCTTCACGTGCGCCGGGGAAAAACTCGCGCAACTCCGCCAATGCGAGGTCGATAATTTCTGTCCGTGATTTTTCGACCAGCGTCTTCGATGAGCTCACGACCAGTTCCACATAGCTGCCGCTCCCATTCTCGCCTCGTGCCAACAGCTTCGACTTGTGGAACATCCACTGAATGGTTCGGTCCAATAAGACCGCATGATCGAGATCGGTGATCTGACGATCGAACCAGAGGTGAATTCCGGTGATGGGGGAAGTCTCGAATCGCGCCAGCGCCTGCCGCAACTGCTCTGTGCTTGGAGTCTGAGGTAGTATGCTGGATAGAATATCGAATGGAACTGCGAGTACAACGTAGTCGAAGCTCACCTCATCGCCCGACACTATCAGGTTCACTTTGTCGGACTCAGGCGAAAAAGATTCTACGCTGCAGCGAAAGCGGATTTCGCCGCCACGTGCGCTGATGTAGCCGCCAGCCACGCCATACAAATCGGTCAAAGGAACGCTGGGCACGCCCATCCGGCCAGCGTCGGCCGACTTCAAAAAGGATTCACGCACCACCTGCGCCGCGTAGGGGACCGACATGCGATCCAACTCTTCGTTTAATGCGCTCACTAGTATCGGCTTCCAGAACCGATCGATGGCTTGCTTGGTCTGCCCTAGACGGTGTAACCACGCTAGAAAAGATTCTCCGTTGTCACGTGGGTTAGCCGGGGCGAGAAATGTCATGGCCGCGGCAATTGAAAGTTTGTCCGAAAAGTTTAGGCAGGAGGCGCGCAAGAAAGCGGGCGCGTTGTGAAACGGCGCAGGTAGTTTTGAGGGCTCAATCGCGGAAGCGCGCCCGCCCGGCTCAAGAAAAGTCAAACGATCGTACCAGCGGATCTTGTTTTCGACGCCAAGCTGTTCGTAAAACTTGATCAGATTAGTGCAGCAGCCCAGCAACACGTGCTGGCAGTTGTCCACGACTTCGCCAGTACCGGGATGCTGATAGGAGGAAGCGCGTCCGCCGAGATAGGGACGGCGTTCGAAGAGGGTCACGCGAAAACCGCTGCTGGCAAGGGCGCAGCCCGCGGCGAGCCCTGCCAATCCACCTCCCACCACGGCTACTCGGGAATTTTGTGCCCAGCTCTGATTCATCAGGAGAGGCGTTTCAGGAGGCCCTTAGCCAGAATCCCGAGCTTTTCACGGACGGTGAGGCTAACCCTGACGCTGAAGACGTCGTACTTGCGCAGCGTGATTTTTTCCAGCAGCCGCTGATAGATTGTCATCAGCACCCAAAGCGCAGGTTGACTGTCCTCTTCGACGAGCGGAATAAGCTCATCTCCGGCGCGATAATATTCCCGGGCGCGATCGGCTTCCATAGCCAGCAGCGGACTGAATAAAGCGGGATCGGTTGCAGAGCGTAACGCGGAAAGTGAAATCCCGAACCTCTCTAAATCCTCTTGCGGCAGATAAACGCGGCCCATCGCGACGTCCTCTTTTACGTCGCGAATGATGTTAGTGAGTTGAAAGGCCAATCCCAAACGTTCCGCCAATGATTCTGCAGCCGGATCGCGATACCCGAATACATGAATGCAGACTAATCCCACCACCGAAGCGACGCGATAACAATACTGATAGAGATCGTCGAACGTCCGATAGTAAACGCTGAGCCCGTCTGGTGCGGGGGCGCCTGCCCTCAGACTCTGATCGTTGTTCGGGTCTCCCGCCAGATCCATCGCCGTGCCGTATGCCAACTGATCGAGCAATCCAAGCCGAATGTTGTAGCGGCGCTGCGCGTCGGTCAGAGCCAGCAGCACAGGCTCATCGGTCGGCTGACCAGATTGAGCGCGGTGAAATGCATCCAGCCATTCCGTAAGTTTCTGCCGTCGCTCATACTGCGAAAGAGATTCGTCGTCGGCGATGTCGTCGCAGCGACGCATAAACGCATAAACCGCGCATAGCGCCTGCCGTTTCGCCCTCGGCAGGACCAGGAAGGCATAATAGAAATTCTTGGCGGCTGACCGCGTGATGCTGCGGCAAACCGAATATGCAACCGCAAGCTGCGATTCCGTGGGCGCGAAGGGTGTGGGAGCAGACTGCACGGCGGAACTCATTTCCGTTTTCCCCGCAGCATCTTTCTCCATGCTACGCGCCCCACCAGCGCCAGTTTGCGCGATTTTGAAATCGATGGGCGCCGGCCCAGAACGTTGAACCCCTGCGCCTCGATGGCGTTCAATATTTCCTGCCCGCCGCGGCTGAACAATTCGATGTCAATCGACAGGTCGCGATCTACCTGCTCAATCAGCGGCAACCCGCGGCGAAACCAATCGCGCGCCCGATTTACCTCGAACCGCATCATGTCACAAAAAGCGGACGTATTACGTTGCGCCGCAATATCATCTTCGGTGACACCAAAGCGGCGCAGGTCTTCAAGCGGAAGATAAATGCGTCCATTCGAATAATCGACGCTCACGTCCTGCCAGAAATTTGCCAGTTGCAAAGCGGTGCACGTGAAATCGGAAAGCGCCTGGCGCTCCGCATCGCGGTAGCCACAAACGTAGAGCACCAAATGCCCCACGGGATTGGCGGAGTAATGGCAATAATTCAGCACGTCGTTGAACGTGCCATAGCGCGAAACTCTCTGATCCTGACGAAACGCGGTCAGCAGATCCACGAAAGTTTGCTTGGGAATTTCGCACCTGCGCACCGTCTCTGCCAAGGCCACAAACACCGGATGCCTCGCGCCTCCGGCATAACAGGCGTCGAGTTCGGCCTCCCACTGCTCGAGCAACTGGAGTGATGCTTCAGGATCTCCGACTTCGTCGCCTAAATCATCCGAGATGCGGCAATAGGCATAAACATTGAAGAACTCCTGCCGCAAATGCGCGGGAAGAAACCAGCTCGCCACGGAAAAGTTTTCGTAATGTGAGCGCGCCAAGCGGTGGCAATATTCTCGCGCCTCAGTCAGCGTAGGGGCTTGCAAAGGAATCGCGTACTCGCGTGGAAGCGCGCTCCATCCCGTGGCTGAGAGAATTGCCGTTGTTCGGGAATCGCTGGCAAGGGATGGCATAATCGTCAGTGTAGGCACGGGCGTCCACGCCCGTGCAGCGGAAACTCCTCAGTGCCCGGGAATGATGGCGGTCTTGATATCGCCATTGCGATTCAGCATGTGATGGAAAACTTGCTGCAGCCGCGACAGCGGCGCTTCGCCGGTAATGTAATCAGTGGAACGAATCTTCTTCTCCGCGATCAGGGCAAATGCCCGGCGCACGGTTTCCGGCGTGTGATGGAAAGTGGCTTTGAGTGTGACCTCGGAGTAGTGCAGCCGGTTGGTATCAAGCTGCACTTTGGTTCCGCTGGCGCAACCACCGAAAAAGTTCACCGTGCCGCCTTTGCGCACCATTTCAATCGCCATTTCCCAGGCATCCGGACGCCCCACTGCCTCGACTACCACATCGCTGCCGCGGTTCTCCGGAGAAAGCCTGCGCACCGCTTCGACCGGGTCTTTTACCTTCGTGATCTGCACTACATCATGCGCGCCCATGTGTTTCGCCGCCTGCACTTGCGCATCGCGTTTCACGACGGAGATCACATTACAGCCAACCGCTTTGGCGACTTGAATAAACATCAGCCCAATGGGGCCGCCTCCCACTACGGTGACGGTGTCGCCAATTTCTACTCCGGTTTCGTGCAGTCCGCGCAGCACACAAGCCAACGGCTCAACCATGGCCGCTTCTTCATAGCTCACATCCGGCGGAATAGCCAGCATGTTGATTTCGACAATGCGCCGCGGAATGCGAATGTACTCTGCGTAAGCTCCGTTGTTGAACAACAAGTCTTCGCAAAGATTGGCTTGATGCTTCGAGCAGTAAAAACACATCTGGCACGGCGCGGAATTCAGCGCCACCACGCGCATGCCCTTCTTAAACCCGCGTACGCCCGGGCCGACTTCTTCAATCACTCCTGCCAGTTCGTGTCCAAACAACGCCGGAGGAACGATCATGCGCGCGTGATAGCCACGCTGATATACCTTCAGATCGGTTCCGCAAGTCAACGCGACCTGCACTTTGACCAACACTTCACCATCGCCGACACGGGGAATGGGAACACGCTCAATTTTTACGTCCTCCTTGCCATAGAGGACGGCTGCTGTCATCTTTCCGTTCACTTATTTCCTTCCCACGAACTGCCCGACTGAATCACAATCTTCATCGAATCCGGCTGCGGATGTGCTGCCAGTCGCAGCGCCTCAACACTATCTGACAATGAGAAGCGATGGCTGATCAAGCCTTCCAAATCCATCTCTCGGCCCGTCACAAAACGCACCGATACATCCTGCAAATCCACAGATGCACTATAGGATCCCAATAATTTTTTCTCGTCCACGCAAACCGAGGCTGGATCAATCGTTGCCTCGCCCCGAACCGTCTGGGCGAATAGCAAAACCCGGCCCCCTGGACGCACTGCATCCATAGCAGTCCGAATCAGGGCGTTGCCTCCTACCGCCAAAATTGCAGCATCGGCACCCCGGCCTTCTGTCTGCTGCCGCACCGTTTTTACTGTGTCGGCGCGTGAAGCATCTATCACATCAGTTAGACCATACGTTTTAGATATTGTAAGCCTCTGGGGATACAAATCGGAAGTCATTACCCGGGCCCCTGCCTTCTTAGCCAATGTACTCAATATGATACCGATAGGCCCCTGGCCAATTACTAGAACACGTTCGCCGCCGACAAGTTGCAGCGTTTCGATTCCCTTCATGCAAGTGTTTACCGGCTCGACAAAGCATGCCTGCTCGAAAGAGACTCCATCGGGAATGCGAACTGTTCCCTGACGAACAATCCAACCCATCACTCGAACATACTCGGCAAAGCCGCCACCGGCGGGCTCGAAGCCAGCCGTGCAGCCAACTTTTTTGTACGTTTCACACTGGGCAAAAGTTTTGTGGCGGCAGTAGAAGCATTCCCCACAAGGAATGTGATGGAAGACTACAATCCGGTCTCCTGGCTTGAACTGGGCGACTTCCGCGCCCACAGCGGCGACTACCCCTGACGTTTCATGTCCGAAAATGCGTGGAATCGAATGCGATCCGCTGGCGATCTTCTTGAGATCGGTTCCGCAAATTCCGCAAGTGTGCACCCGCAGCAACAGCTCGCCACGACCAATCTCTGGCACCGGAACCGTCTCCACGCGAACATCGTTCACGCCACGGTAAACCGCTGCCCGCATGGTGGCCGGGATTACCTCCTTGGTTTCGTCCAGAGTAAATTGTTTTGCAATCGCCATTAGTCAATTCATTCTTTACTCATTGGATGCAACTCGGTTGCAGAAATGCCTGGTTTCTTCGCATCGTTGAGGTATCGTGCCAACTCGGCACAGAGTGACTTGGATGCTTTCGCGCTGTTTGCGGCAAGCTGAATAACACGCCGCCAAAGCCACGGGCGAAACATGGCAAAGATGACAAACCTGCCAGTCCGAAACTGACCATCGCGGTCTACGAAGCGATCCATTGAAGGCATAGCAAAGTGGTCTTCATCCGAGATGGCTTTCACCGCCATGAAGCGAACGTTTCGCGCCTCCGCGCCGCGGGCTACAGCGGCTGCTTCCATATCTACGGCCTGAGCGCGATACGATTCAGCGAGCTTACGCTTTTGTTCCACACTTGCAATTTCAGCAGCACTGACGAGTACACCAGAGCCGGTCATGGTTTCCATGCTGCTTCCGTCTCTGGCGTCAATCACCAAGCTCGGCGAAAAAATCTCGCCCACCTTCAATGCCGGATCAAGTCCGCCCGCGAATCCAACCGATTGCACCAGCTCGGGTTGATACAGCGCGATTGCCGCTTCGGCAGCCCGACGCGCGGCTTCTGCTCCAATGCCTCCGCACACCAGCACAGCGTCACCGTTCTCGAAAAACCTAAACCCGCGACCTTCGTATCCGCGCTCGACCCGACGCCAATGTTTGATCAGCGCAAGAACCTCACGTTCGAGAGCAGCCACCATCGCGACTTTGACCGAGTTTGCCACTTCCATCCTTGCAAAATGCATCCTCAGCTACGGCGCGGATTCATTAATGTCAACATTGGCGACCACACTATGGCTTCCCTATCTTGCTGACAATCTCTTCGACTAGTGTATAAGGATCACGCTTATGCGCGGCTACCTCCGCGGCGTAGCGCGCCACATTGCCATCTTCCATGTGTTCCCGAGCCTTTTCCAGCAACGCGTCGCGCAGCATTTCGATCAGCCTCTCTTGCCAATTCTCAATGTTGTGCTGCAGGACCAGGTTTTCCTTCTTCAGATAAGCCTCGTATTCGGCAATGGCCGCGGCCAGTTCTCTAATCCCGGTTCCGTCACTGGCCACGGTCTTCACGATCGGCGGAGTCCAGTGATCGCTGCGCGCCGCCAGCGACTGCAGGGCGCGAATCTCGCGCTCTACCCGCTCGGCACCTTCGCGGTCGCTCTTGTTAATCACAAAAATGTCGGCAATCTCCATGATGCCAGCCTTGATGCTCTGCACATCGTCGCCCATGCCCGGAACAAGAATTACAACGGTGATATCGGCCAGCCTCACGATATCAACCTCGTCCTGTCCCACGCCGACGGTTTCGATCATAATCAAATCCCGGCCGGAAGCGTCCATTACCGTGGTGACATCGGCCGTGGTTCGCGCCAAGCCCCCCAAAGAGCCGCGCGTAGCCATACTCCGAATGTAAATCCCCGGATCAGAAAAATGATCCTGCATGCGAATACGATCGCCAAGAATCGCCCCGCCCGTGTAGGGACTAGTGGGATCGACGGCAATGACTCCAACCGTGCGATTTTCTTTTCGGTAGTGCTTGGCCAGTTGGTCGACCAGCGTGCTCTTGCCTGCGCCCGGCGCGCCAGTGAGGCCCAGAATCCGCGCATGCCCGGCTTGCGGAAACAACGCTTTCAGCAGTTCAGCCCAACCTGGCGAACGGTTCTCAACCATGCTGATCGCTCGGGCCAAAGTCCGGACGTCGCTGGAGCGCAGCTGCTTAATTAATGCTTGGAAGTTGTGGCTCAATATTTCAGTGTAGAACACAGCCGCGGAGGCAGGAAACTTTTACGCCGAATGGTCGGACGGGCGAGGCGCTCGTCCTCCACAGAACCGTCGTCCTGAATTAATTCAGTCCTTCAACAACTGCCGCGCAATTACCAATCGCTGGACCTCGCTCGTCCCTTCGCCAATGGTGCACAGCTTCACATCGCGATAGAATTTTTCTGCCGGATAATCTTTGATGAACCCGTATCCGCCGTGGATCTGCACGCCTTCGTTGGCGCAGCGCACAGCCACTTCGCTGGCATACAGCTTTGCCATAGACGACTCCAGCGTGCTCTTCGAGCCAGCATCTTTCAGCGACGCCGCCCGCAACGTCAGCAGCTTCGCCGCTTCGATCTCCGTTGCCATATCTGCCAGCTTCCACTGGATTGCCTGGAATTCACTGATCGCTTTGCCGAATTGTCTTCGCTGTTTGGAATACTTCAATGCCGCCTCGTATGCGCCCTCAGCCATGCCCAGCGAAAGCGCCGCGATGGAAATGCGTCCACCGTCCAGCACCCGCATGGCATCGACGAAGCCCGCGCCCTCTATGCCCAAAAGATTTTCCGCAGGAATTACGCAGTCTTCGAAAATCAACTCAGCAGTATCGCTGGCGCGAAGTCCCAGCTTGTTTTCTTTTTTGCCCGGACGAAAGCCCTTGGCTCCTTTCTCAACAATGAAGGCCGAGAGCCCGTGGGTGTGGGCTGCGCGATCAGTCACCGCAATCACGACCAGCACGTCGGCATAGTGGCCATTGGTGCAAAAAGTCTTGGTGCCGTTCAGCACCCAATTGCTCCCCTTGCGCACTGCGCTCATTCGCGCACTGCCCGCGTCCGATCCTGAAGACGGTTCGGTGAGCCCCCACGCACCGATGTGCTCGCCAGTTGCGAGCTTGCTGACATATTTCTTTTTCTGTTCCTCGGTGCCGGCGAGAAAAATGTGGTTCGAGCACAGCGAAGTATGCGCCGCAACGATAATTCCCACTGAACCGTCCACGCGCGAAAGTTCCTCGATCGCGGTGACGTACTCGATGTATCCCATGGCCGCGCCGCCGTATTCCGTCGGGAAAACTATGCCCAGAAGGCCCAACTTGCCCAACTCTTTGATCGTGGCCAGAGGAAATTCTCCCGCCTCGTCCCACTTCATGACGTTGGGTGCGATCTCGCGCTCGGCAAACTCGCGCACGCTCTTCTTGAGTTGAAGCTGTTCTTCGTTCAGTAGAAAATCCAAGACTCCTCCGGTCGATTGGCAGCCCAGTCGCGCTCAGACGTTCATATCTCGCGACCGGTTCGAAACATTTGATTAGAGCATAGTGGCGAAAGGAGTGAAAGTGACCTTTGGGTGAGTATCGGCGCCGCATACGCTGCTTATCGGTTCGTTATGGGGATCCGGCCGGCGATTTTTGCGCGCTCACCACTGGTACCATCCACACCGCGTATCCCTTCGGATCGCGAACGTTGGCAATCATTTGATTGAAATATGCCTCTGCGGAGTCGCGCGAAATTGGCGTCAGCTCTCCTATCGGCTCGGCATACCCGTCGCGCCATGCCGTCAGAATCGCTGCGAACGTCTCCCGCGGCACCCGCACTGTATCCACGATGACATAGTCCACCGTAATCGCTTCGAGTTTCATGGCAGTGAGAATGCCGAAGGTGTTGCGTCCAATAAATAAGTCCGTCCCAGTCTTCGACTCAAAACTCGGTGGCACCACATGCCAGAAGTCGCGCGGGTCGAGCGCGCCGCGTTGGAAGTGCAGCATTCCGTAATCCTCGGGAATGAGGTGCAGATATCCCCCAGATCGAGTAACTCGCGCCAACTCAGCCAGGACGCGGTCCGGATGCGGAATAGAATGCGTTACGTGGCGGCACACGGTCAGGTCAAAGCTGTTGTCGGGAAATCCTAGTTCGAAGACGCTCCGGCGTTCGAACTTCAGCCGGGTTGCAAGGTTGGCGTAGCGTGACCTTGCGAACTCCAGATGGTGATCAACAATATCGACGCCGATTACTTGTGACCTCGGAAAAAGCTCAGCTAGCCGAGAAGATCCCTCGCCCGTCCCGCAACCGGCATCGAGAATGCGGGGCTCGGGCGGAATTTCGTAGCGACGAATCAACTGCTGTTCCTGCGGCCAAATTGCTCGAGCTTGCGCCTCCAAGCCTCGCACCATGGACTCGTCGGCCATCTGCTTGGCCTGAGGATTGAGATCAGTCATAACCTCTCCTGCGCAAAACCAGTTCGCCCGCTTCTTTTTCTTCTTTTAAGCAGGAACCTCGGGTGTCTGAGAAGAAATAAACCGCTCGAATACTTCGTTAGAGAGAAGCCGGCCGCGTGGCGTTAAACGGATCACGTCGGCTTCTCTCTCTATCAATCCCGTTCCAAGAAAATCTGCAATGGCCTCGGAAAGTTGTGCAATGGCTTCTCGGCCGAATGTGACTGCCACTTGCTGCAGATCAACACCAGAGTTCAGCCGCAAGCCCAGGAAGAATGCCTCCTCGAGGGCTCCGCCAGGCGCGATTTGAGTGCGACTCGGCACTCCTCCAGCCACGTACGCTTCCAGTGAATCTGGGGTGGAAAATCGCACCGCTGTGCCGTTCAATCCCGATAGCATCGAGTGCGCATCGACGCCAAATCCCAAATACGGTTGCCGCGTCCAATATTTCAAATTGTGCTTTGACGCGTATCCCGAACGCGCAAAGTTCGAGATTTCATATTGCCGTACTCCCGCCGCTTCCAGCCGCTCACACGCCATCAGATAGAAATCGGCCGTGAGGTCTTCGTCTGGAACAAAGTGAGCGTAATATTTCGCGCCGCCAGCAATCAGTTCGCGTCCCAGACGCGAGTCCTCATCAACTTCGAGCATATAAACGCTGGCATGCGGTGCTTGGCTGGCAATGGTTTGTTCCACGGAAAACATCCAGCTATCGACAGTCTGATGCGGCAGCCCTGCAATCAGATCAATATTGATGTTCGTAATCCCCGCTGCACGCAAGCGAGCAACGTCTTCGAGAACCGTTTCCCGATCATGCAAACGCCCGACTGAAGACGCTTCTCGATCGACAAACGATTGCACTCCGAGGCTCACGCGATTCACCCTGCAAAGTCGTAGGGCTTCGATCGCTCCCGCATCTAGCGTCCCCGGAGCGCATTCGACGGTAATCTCGGCGCCCGGCTCAACCTGAAAATTTTGCGTAATGGCGACAAACATCCGCCGCAATTGCGTTACATCAAGTAGAGTGGGAGTTCCACCACCCAGATAAATGGAGTCGACAATACGCTCATTGCGCCCGCCCATCTGTGCTACAGTCTCTGTGGCACGGTCGATGTCAGCGCACACGCGGTCGACGTAGCGCTGGAACACCGAGCGCGAGAAAACATCGGAGGCAAAGTTGCAATAGCTGCACTTGGTGCGACAGAACGGTACCGACACATAGAGGCCAAGGGACATTTGCAATGATTATCCCATTTTCCCCGCACGGCGCGTTGCCAGGCTGCATAGTAACGCTTTCGCTTAAACTCCGGAACTTACTCGTAACCGCCGGGTTTCTACGGTAAGAACTTCGAAAACAGGAATTACAAACTAACAATGCTTCCGCGCGTGGTTATCACCGGGATGGGCGTGGTCAGCCCCAACGGCATTGGCAAGGAAACATTTTGCCGCGCCATTCTTGCAGGCAAGTCTGGAGTGAAACGCATTTCGCGTTTTGATCCTTCGGACCTACCCGTCCATATTGCCGGTGAGATCCCCGAATTTGACGAGCTTGCCTGGGTGGACGCTCGGGAACGCAAGCACGTTTCTCGTGTCGTGCCCTTGGCGGTAGCCGCATCGAGCGAGGCTATCCTGGATGCCGCACTTGATCCGACAAGCATGTCGATGGATGAGAAACGTGAAATCGGTGTCATCCTCGGTACAGGCGGCGGGGCTCAGGAATTCTCTGAAGAACAATATCGATTGTGGCACTCGGGGCAGATAAAGCATGTCAGCCTGTTCTGCATTCCCAGCGGAACCATGGGTACAATTCCCAGCGAAATCAGCATGCGCTTTGGTTTTCGCGGCTACAGCCACGTGGTCACGGCAGGCTGCACTTCATCCACTGACGCCCTCGGTTACGCGTATCAACACATTCAGGCGGGCGTGCAGCCAATGTTTTTGGTCGGCGGCGTCGATTCGCCGATTACGGCGGGCATTATCAAAGGGTACACGCTGCTGCGCGCGCTTACCCAATCGTGGAACCATGCCCCGGAACGTGCCTCGCGGCCATTTTCGGCGGACCGCGACGGATTTGTGATCGCTGAAGGCTCGTGGATGTTCATCCTCGAAGACTACGTGCACGCTCGCGCCCGCGGCGCACGCATTTACGCTGAGATCGCTGGATACGCTTCCACCTGCGAGGCGTTCCATCGCGTGCGAATGAGCGATTCGCCGGAAGAGCCTGCTCGCGCGATTACTATGGCGCTCGAAGAGGCAGGCATCGTGGCCGAAGACGTGCAATACGTGAATCTGCACGGCACTTCGACCGAAATGAACGATCGCGTGGAGACTCGCGCCTTGAAACTGGCTCTGGGTGCCCAGGCGAACCGGATTCCAATGTCCGGACTGAAATCGCAGATCGGACACGCGCAAGGTGCCTGCGGCTCGGCCAGCCTGGCGGCAACTCTGATCGCCATGGAACACGGAAAGATTCCGCCGACCGTTAACCTCGACGTCGCTGATCCGGAGTGCGATTTGGATTACGTGCCCGACATCGGCCGAGAAGCTGACATCGAACACGCGATCTGCAATTGTGTAGGGTTTGGGTCGAAGAATTCGGCGCTGGTACTTAGAAAAGTTGCGTAGAAGTATACCTGGTGCGAATCCACATAAATCGGACGGGCGAGGACGCCCGTCCTCCATTGCTAGTTGGTTCTGCTAACATCTAGGTTTGACCTCAAAAGGAAAACGTACATGGTACGCGGCATAGTTCCTCGCCAACCTGCAAAGACCGGCCGTCACGAAGGTGCGCAACGCCCAGTGCAGAAGAAGGTGTCGCTTCGCCCGGTGCGCCCCGGCGGCAGACAAGTCCCGACAAAACCGCTGGGAGCGAAAGGCGCGAAGAAGTACGATCCGCTTGCGCCGGAGCGTGTAGCTGAAATTCTGAAGCGCCTTGACCAACTCTATCCCGATGTGACTTGCGCACTAACGCACAATAATGCATGGGAATTGCTGGTGGCGACTATCTTGTCGGCCCAATCGACTGATGTGAACGTCAACCGAGTAACTCCGGAGTTGTTCCGCAAATACCCTACGGTCGCGGACTTTGCTACGCTCACACCGGAGCAGTTGGAACCCGATATACGCTCGACCGGTTTTTTCCGCAACAAATCAAAGGCGGTTGTGGGTGCGGCGAAGCTACTGGTCAGCGAATTCGGCGGAGAGGTTCCGGACGACTTCGCCAAGCTTCTTACTTTGCCCGGCGTCGCGCGCAAGACAGCTAATGTCGTGCTGGGCACGTGGTTCCGCAAAGCTGAAGGGGTAGTGGTGGACACCCATGTGACCCGCATCGCGCGCAGACTTGAACTGACGAAGAACTCCGATCCAGTCAAGATTGAACAGGATTTGATGAAGGTGATTCCCCGCGAAAAATGGATTTCGTTCGCGCATCAGATCATCTGGCATGGTCGCAAGTTGTGTATGGCACGGCAGCCTAAATGTGTAGATTGTCTACTGGAGAATATCTGTCACGCGGGAGATAAGACCTGGAGCACAGTGGAAATTCACAAGAATGCGAAGCTTTAGTTTGGGTCCAGAAACTTTGCTTACTGCGAAGCGCGGGCGACTGCGGAAACCATTTGCTCCGCAGCTCCTACAACGCGACCCTGGCCTGACTCCTGCAGGAACGCAATTAGTCGCAAATTGCCCGAATCCACACCGGAATCGAGTTTTATGTGTAAATCTTGCGCGAAGGTTTTTCCTTTGTGCAGCGTGCCCACCTTCACGATACTTTTCACTACTGCAGTATGTGACAACTTGCGTCCCGCATTCTCACCGCGAGCAACTTGCGATTCTGCACGGTTAAGCGCGACTGCAACGTAAACATCCGCCTCACGCAGTCCTAGAGATGGCGGAAGCTCGTCGGTTTCCAGATGAGCTTGCAAAACGTTGGGCGAGCCCAGGGACACAGACGACAAGCGCAGCGCAACCTTTGGATCGGTTGACGCTTTGCGTAGGGCTTTTTCGGCTTGAGCAGTATCGCTGCCAAGGAACTGGCTGCTTCCATCTACGATCATTTGAGGAGTGTAAACATCGTTCAGACCAAGGCGTCTGGCATAGGCACTCTGGCGATCGCTGTAAAAGTGCGAAGAATACGGGTCCTTCCAGCCCTCGTGATTCCAGTAGTCCACGTGTTCACTTAGAACGATCATCTGTTCCCCGGCCATAGGTTGCTCGTCCAATTTTTGCAGGAGCGCGTCTGCTGGAGGGCAACTGGAGCAGCCTTCCGAAGTGAACAACTCGACGACCACCGGGTTCCGTCCGTTGGAACCTGCTGGCAAGTCAGAGGCAGGCATTGGCGCCGCCGTAAGAAGGAACGTGAAAGTGGCAATAAGAACAATTTTCATTTTGATCGGCGATTGTTTCTCACTGCTTGGTTGGATGCACAAATGGGATGAAAGTTACCACATCGAACCGCACCCATCTAAGTCCAACGAAACCAGCGCAAAGCGAGGACGAAAGAAATTCCTCCCCAAAGCAGGAGAACCAACATGCGGCCGGCCTGACTGCTCAGCGTAGCGCCTTCGAGAATGGTAGCGCGAAGCGCGTCATTCAGTGCGGTAAGGGGTAGGGCGTGAATGAGAGGATGGATGGCCGCGGGAAAACGCTCATACGAGAAGAAAACGCCGGAGAAGATCCACATCGGCATCATGATCAAGTTAATGAGTCCGCTGATACTTTCAATCTTTTTTGCGCGGCTCGCGGTGAGCAAACCCAGCCCGGAGAATCCCAGGGCGCCCAGCGCTCCGATAAACAGGATCGCAAGAACCGAGCCGAGCACTCTCATGTGGAACACCAAGACACCGAAGCCGAGCAGAACTCCGGTCTCAATGACCATGAACAACAAACGGCTGCTGGCCAAAGCCAGCAGGAAGTCGCTTCGCCGCATCGGCGTTGCCACGAAGCGCTTGAGCAGCTTGCGCTGGCGCATATCGACCAGCGCGAATCCAACTCCCCACATCGCGGCATTCATGACGTTCATGCCGATTAGTCCGGGGATGAGAAAGTCAATGTAGCGCGATCCCGGCTCGCTCGAAACCACAGCGGACGTAGATAGCAGGTTCTTACGGCCAGCCGCGGCTTGCAGCGCGTCATCCACCTCAGCCCGCGAAAGCACGCTTTCCGGGCGCGCCGGATCGTACAGATACTGTAAGCCTCCCTTACCATCACTCTCGACTACGAGATCATACTTGCCGATGCGGAATCCCCGCTGTGCTTGCGCCGCATCCAGCACTTCCGCGTGAATTAACGATTTCTGCGGCGAGCGTTGGAGAAGCGCTAGCGTGTGCTCCGCTTCTGGTCCGGCAACAATGACAATCGAAGTGGCATCAGCTGGCTTGTTGCGAAAGGCAATCCCGAGCCCTAGGGCCAGCAGCAGGGGGAATCCAAATACCCAGAAAAGTATCTCGGGCTCACGCAACATTTCTTTCATGCGGGCCATCAGCAAATGGCTGTAACCCGCCCATCGGCCATTGCGCAAAGGCTGGGAAGAGGCTCTAGTCGGCGCCGCCGGAGTTTGTTGAGCGATGGTCATGTTGCCAAATTTCTGATTGCAAACATCATCAATCTTCTCGCAAGTGCCGGCCCGTAAGGTTAACAAATACGTCTTCCAGGCTCGCCTGTCGTGTGGTGAGGTGCAAGAGTTGCGCGCCCTGTTTCTGTACCGCATCGAGCAACGCAGGAATAGTCAGGTGCGGCTCGCGCACGGTCAGGTTAACTAACCCGTCGTCATGACGAACCGACTCTACGCCTGGCAGCCCCCGCCAAGCATCCAGATTTCCCGTACCGCCGGAACTGCCGCTGGCCTCGAACTCCACGACGTGATGTCCGCCCAGCCGCTCAATCAGATCAGGAGGCGTACCTTCGGCGATCACCTGGCCATGATCCACGATCACCAAGCGGTCGCAAAGGCGTTCAGCCTCGTCCATATAATGCGTGGTCAGCAGAACTGTGCCTCCGCCACGCTGAAAGTTGCGAATGATGTCCCAGAGTTGACGGCGGCTCTGCGGATCGAGTCCAGTGGTAGGCTCATCGAGAAAAAGGATTTTGGGATTCCCTACTAGAGCGGTTGCGACTGCTAAACGCTGACGCTGGCCGCCGGAAAGTTTGCCCACGAATGCATCGGCCTTCTCCCCGAGTTGCAGATCGTTCAAGACCTCCTCAGAGGAGCGGGGCTCACGATAAAAGCTGGCAAACAATTCGATGGTTTCGCGGACCGTCAACTTCTCAGAAAGCCGAGTTTCCTGCAGGGAAATGCCCAGCCACTCGCGCATTTCGCGTGAATTCTTCTGCCAGGGGCGTCCGAAAATCGTGACCTCGCCAGAAGTGGGACCGAGTAGGCCTTCAAGGATTTCGATCGTAGTCGTCTTCCCGGCGCCGTTGGGTCCCAATAGGCCAAAACATTCTCCGGCATGGATGTCAAGGTTGAGCCCGCGCACGGCTTCGACCTTCCCATCGTAAGTCTTGCGCAGGTCGCGGCATTGTATGGCTGCGGTCACGCGAAGATTCTAACGTAAGCCTGTTGAGCGTTTGTTAATTTTGCTTTGACAATTAAACTGCCTTGGTCGTTTACAATGTTCGTCGGCCTGCTGAAATCGGATTCCCTATGCGAGCGCTACTACAGGGGTTGGTGCGGCGTTTGCGATTTGTCGACTTCTTAGCCTGAAAGGAAATCACCCTATGTGTAGAAAGGTCTGGCTAATAGCACCTTTGTCGCTGCTTTTGTGTGCGGCTATCGCCTCACCGCAGGAAACGCGCCATTTCACGTTTCACTATGGCTTCACGGTAAAAGACGTTTCCGCGGGCGAAAAGGTACGAATCTGGATTCCGCAAGCTCGTTCCGATGCGTTTCAGACGGTGAAGGTCGTATCAGCGACCGGCGATGTCTCTCTTAAGAAAACTCACGAGTCCAGGTACGGAAACGAAATGTATTACGCCGAGGCCTCCAAGGCGAAGCAAGGGGATTTGCATTTTGAGGTTGTTTATGACGTCGTCCGCCGTGAGCGGGTCACGCTGGGCGTTTATTCGCCACACCTCGCGGCAGTTAAACTTAGCAACCACGAACGAAAGGAATATCTTGCACCGGATGCGCTTGTGCCGACCACAGGCCTGCCCGCTGAGTTGGCAGTGAAAGTTACAGAAGGCAAGAGCGCGCCGCTCGACAAGGCGCGTGCTATCTACGATTACGTTTTCACGACCATGCGTTATGACAAAACTGGCAGCGGTTGGGGACGCGGCGACGTGCTCTACGCCTGCGACGCCAAGAAGGGCAACTGCACCGATTTTCATTCTCTGTTCATTGCCATGGCGCGTTCGCAAGGAATTCCCGCGCGGTTTGAAATCGGATTTCCCCTGCCGTCTGATAAGCATTCAGCAGAAATCGCGGGTTACCATTGCTGGGCCGATTTCTTCGAACCCCAGCACGGGTGGATCCCAGTAGATATTTCCGAAGCCTGGAAGCATCCCGAAAAGAAAGACTATTTCTTCGGCGCCCACGATGCCAATCGCGTGGAATTCACCATGGGACGAGACCTGGAATTGAGTCCGAAGCAGGATGGTAAGCCGTTGAATTATTTTGTGTATCCATATGTCGAGCTCGCGGGGAAAGAGTATCCCAATGTTTCAACGGCGTTCTCTTTTGCCGACGTGGACAGCGGAATCGCCGCCAGTCGTTGATGTCCACGTAGGCTCGGGAGATCAATCGCCATCTGGATTCTGTTTTCCGTTGATCATTGTGTGTTGCGGCGGTGGCATGGGCTGCTCGCCTTTGCGATCCCGCCACAGAATCGCGTTTAGCACCTCCGGACTCGCCGCATCCGGGCGCGAAAAATCCATCTCAGCCGACGCGCCAGCACCTTGGCCTTGCCGCGGGTTGATCTGATAAATCAAACCATTCTCGCGATTGCTCCAGTCGGCCGTGAATGCAGACTGGTTGCCCGCGCCCAAAAATAGAGGAGCCATCACCGGCGCATAGGCGTCATTCTGATTCATCGGCGGCAGACCGAGCAAAGTTTCTATCGTGTGGATCATGCTCACCGTGGTGTAAAAATGGTGATCCACGAATGGATGTTCCGCAGAACCTGGCGAAAACTTGCTGACCACTAAAGCGATGGAACGGTGTGCGTCCACGTGATCGGCGCCGTTCTGGGCGTCGTCTTCGAGAATGAAAATCGCTGTGTCGTCCCAGTAGGGGCTGTGCGACACCGCTTCCGCTACGCGGCCGACCGCCAAGTCGTTATCGGCAACGCTGGCCGCTGGGCGCGGCTTTCCGGGGGTCGTTCCGTGGGTATGGTCGTCTGGCAAATACAGCAAAGTGAAAGCGGGCAGCTCGGCCCCTTTGCCTTCTTTGCGCGCGCGCACAAAACCATCGAACTCATTCAGAAATTCATCGGCACGCAGTTGGTCGGGATACTCAGTATTGAAGTCGGGAAAAAGCGGATCGAAGTGATCGCGCAGCATCGCCTTGGTGGCTTTTGTCGCTTTCACCATTGGAACTGGCCACGGCCACGGACTCGAAGAACCGTGAGGCTGGCCAACATTCGGCGGCAGTGGCTCTCCTTTGTTGACCGAATCTCTTGCGCAACCAGAACTGGGTGCTGGCGCGCCTTCGTGCACCGTCATCTTAGTTTCTGTCGGCTTGCACCACTCCGCATAAATAAACTCTCCATAGTCACGATAGGTGAGTCCGTGGCTGGCGACATTATCCCAAATGTAGCGGGTGCCTGGTTCGTTCACGTCAGGCTCATTTTCATCCAGCGGGATTTCATCGGCCACACTGCCTTGAAAATCGTAACTGCGCTCATTACTGCGGTAATTGATCTGCCAGGTCTGCTCGTTGTAGTCGCTGGTAATCGCTGCCATCGACCAGTCATGTCCGTTGCCAGAGACTTCGCCGCTATCGTAGAAATTGTCGAGCAAGCCGAATTGAAGCGCCAGCTTGTGCTGGTTAGGAGTTATATCGGCGCCGTACATCGTAAGCGACGGATCGCCGTTGCCTGCTTTCAAATCGCCGAATACCTGATCGTAGGTGCGATTCTCTTTGATGATGTAGATAACGTGATGAATCGGGTTTGAACTCTGGACGAACTGAATTTTGTCTGGGCGCGAGTGCAGAAGATTGCTCTCCTCGACAATCCGTGTGAGGTCTGGCAGTTGCTTTTCGATATCCGCGATTTTGAGGCGCGCAATCGAACCGTAGAGCAAAGTTGGAATGTAAGGATGTGCGCGAGGCCTCATCTCATGTTTCAGATTATTTGGACCGTTGTTAGGGACGGTTCCCTGACCTTTAGAAGTAGCGATGAGCAGATCGTCGCCAACCGTCGCCAATGCGCTAGGATACCAGTCTGTGGGGATGAAGCCGGAGGCGGGTTGAATTGGAATCTCGGACGGTCCCGCCGCCCGGTTCTGGAACGCAGCGTGAGTGAGAAAAGTCGCAATTGCATTTATGGAAGCGTTGGCGACGAAAAGGCGGTCCCCGGATCTGGATAGGCCCAGCGCAATAGGATACGTTCCCGGATATTTTTGCCCAGGAATAGTCGTATCCAGCAACAGTTGAGGCGTGCCAGTACCGGTGGACACTACCGCTACTCTGTCCACGTTCGACAGTGCGACGTATAAAAAGTTCTCATCCCGGCTCAGCACCAAAGCCGTCGGATGCGACCCCGGCGCGATCGGATCCTTCGGCTCATTCAGCGAAATCCATCGGGTAACAGTTCCTTTTTCCAAATTGAGTTCTGCCACCCGGGAAGCATTCCACAAACTGCACCAGGCACGGCGGCCATCGCGCGAAGCGACCACGCTGTATGGAAATGAAGACGGAATCATTTCATGAGTGCTCACGTCGAACTGCTCGAGCACGCGCCCGCTCTTAGAGTCGATGAGAATCACGTTGTCGGAAAGGTTGTTGGCGATGAGCAACTTGTCGGGCGCGCCGCGGCCGGAGATCACCGCCAGGCCGGCAGGATACGGAATCGCGTTTCCATTGTTGACCTTGCGTGCTCCCTCGGCGATTTTCTTCCCTGCCGCAACGGCCTGCAGAGGAATTTTTATAAAACCATCCCAGGACAACTTGCCTTTGTGAAAGCGATAAACGGCAATCCCATTTCCCGTGTCATTCGGCTTTTCACCGGTGGGATCGGTAATGGAACCGATCGAAGCATAAAGATGTTTTCCATCGGAACCGAACCCAAGCCCGAAAAAATAACTCTGGTGCGCCTCTCCGGGCAGTCGATCTTCCGGGAAATCGGCAAGTTGGTTTTTGCGCGCATCAAGGATTGCAATCGATTGGTGCGCCTGATTTTGCTGGGTGCCGTAGCCGTCATTCAGAATCGCCGCGTAACGATGGTCGGGGCTAATAGCAATCGCTGCGGCGAAGCCATTCAGTGATCCGAAAACACCCGGCGATGGAGCGCTCAAGGTCTTGCTTGTGGGCAGCGGAATTTGCCGTGCCGGTGTGGCGTTTTGCGCTAGAAGAGGATTTATTGCCTCGATAGCAAACAAGAAGGCGAGCAGGTTCAGGGTTTTGGGCAAAGCTCTTCTCCTCGGGAGTATTTAGGTTATCACTGCCAAAAGAAAACCGGCCAGACTGGCTGACCGGTTTTGGACTCTCAAATTTCGTAACTCTAATGTGTGTCCGTGCTGGCCTGATGCACCGGAGGCTCGGCGGCAACATTGTGACGAACATCCGCACCCCGCACCCAGAAGATTACGTCTTCTGCAATGTTGGTGGCATGATCGGCAACGCGCTCCAAATTACGGGCGACCAGCAGCGCATCCAGGGCCTGCCGCGTCACTTCGGGGCGCTCATTCATGGTTTTAACCAGAGTAATGAAAGCTTCGTCTTTCATGCGGTCGACGACGTTGTCCATCTCGAGCACGGCTTGCGCAAGCTCGGCTTTGCCTTCGATGAAGGACTCGAGCGAGCGCCGCACCATGGCCGATACCGCTGCGGCCATCCGCGGGATGTCGACCGGCAGATCTGCTTTAGGGAGCTCAACCAGATCCATCGCGCGTTCAGCAATGTTGACCGCCTGATCGCCGACCCGTTCCAGATCTGAATTGATCTTGGTAACTGCGAGAATGAACCGCAAATCCACCGCGATGGGCTGCTGTAGAGCCAGCAGATCGAACGCCAGTTCGTCGATCTCGCGCTCGGCCACGTTGATCTGGAATTCGCCTTCAAGCACCATATGGCAGCGTGCCAGATCGCGGTCAATATAAGCCTGGCAGGCGCGATCCACGGCCTGCTCGGCCAACCCGCCCATGCGAAGCAAACGGGTGCGAAGCTCGTCCAGTCCTTGCTGAAAGCGGGTGCGCATTATCCAAACCTGCCTGTAATGTAATCCTCCGTGCGTTTGTCGGACGGAGTCGTAAAAATCTTTTCGGTCTTGTCGAGTTCAATCAACTTTCCCAACAGAAAAAACCCAGTGAACTCAGCCACACGAGACGCCTGTTGCATATTGTGCGTGACGATTACAATTGTAAACTTTTCCTTGAGCTGGAATATCAGTTCTTCGATCTTACCCGTAGAAATGGGATCGAGAGCCGAGCAGGGCTCGTCCATAAGCAGCACTTGTGGCTCGACTGCGAGTGCGCGGGCAATACAAAGCCGCTGCTGCTGTCCGCCCGACAGGCTGGCTCCGGACTTCTTGCGCAGCGTGTCTTTCACCTCATCCCAAAGCGCGGAAAGTTTCAACGAGCGCTCGACAATTTCATCAAGCCGTCCGTGATCGTGGAAGCCGTTGAGCTTTAATCCCGCAGCCACGTTGTCATAGATCGACATGGTTGGAAAAGGATTGGGCTTCTGAAACACCATGCCGATGCGTCTGCGAATTTGTACGGCGGAGGTGCCGTTGTAGACGTCAAGCTCTCCGATTCTGACTGAGCCTGCAGCGCGTGCGTCGGGCACGGTCTCGTGCATGCGATTAAGACAGCGTACGAACGTAGATTTGCCACATCCTGAAGGCCCGATGATCGCCGTCGCGTGGTTAGCCGGGGCGTCCATGGTGATGTCGTAGAGAGCTTGGGTCTTGCCGAACCACGCGTTCAGCTTTTCGACTTTGATCCCGACACCCATACTTCAGTTCGCTCCCTTGAGCATTCCACGGCCGGCGACAATGCGTACGGCACTCACGGCCAGCACAATCAACACGATTAAGATTAAGGCTCCTGCCCAAGCTTGACGATGCCATTCATCAAACGGAGAAATCGCATAGGTAAAAATCTGCAACGAGAGTGCTGATGTCGGCTGACCGATTTTCCAATTCCAGTACTGATTACCGAACGCGGTGAACAGCAGCGGAGCCGTCTCTCCGGCCACGCGCGCAAAAGCTAGCATAACACCAGTGATCACGCCCGATGTGGCTGTGCGCAAAGTGATCGACAGCGTCGTCCGCCAGCGAGAAACACCCAGACCATAAGCTGCTTCCCGCACCGCGTTAGGCACCAACAACAGCATTTCTTCGGTGGTGCGGGTGATGGTCGGAATCATCATGATGGCCAGCGCGACTCCGCCAGCCAGTGCGGAAAAGTGTCCCTGGGTGAGGACCACGATCGCATAGGCAACGATTCCAACTACGATTGAAGGCACGCCGTTTAACACATCCGCGGTGAAGCGAATTACATTTCCGAATTGGTTGCGTCCGTACTCGGCAAGATAAATACCGGCGCCGATCCCGATGGGAACGCCGATAACGCTGGCAATCAGCAAAATAAAAGCAGAACCGGCAATCGCATTTGCCATGCCGCCGCCGGATTCACCGACCGGCTTTGGAGTTTGGGTGAGGAAGGCCCAGTTGATTGAGCCTATGCCTTTGTAGACGAGATATCCGAAGACGGCGCCAAGGGGAAGCAAGACCAGAACTACGGCTGCAGCGGCTGCGGCTGTGGCAAGCGAGTCCAGACTTCTCCGCCACAAGCTGATTGAGGTACTTGCAAGGTCGGAGTTGGGAGACGCGGTTTCAGGCATGGCTTCTCGCCACCGTGCCGCGAGTCACTGTCCAAACGAGAAACTGTGCCAAGATATTTACGATAATCGTGACGATGAACAGCGCCAACCCAATCTCAATAAGTGCGCTGAGGTAAGTGTTGCCGGTGGCCTCGCTGAACTCATTGGCGATCACGCTAGCCATGGTGTAACCCGGCGCGAACAGCGATGCCGCAATTTCTGGACGATTACCGATAACCATGGTTACGGCCATGGTTTCGCCCAAAGCCCGACCCAGGCCCAGGATTATCCCGCCCAGAATTCCTGCGCGCGCATTTCGCAACACGCCGGTGCGAATCATTTCCCAGCGGGTCGCACCCAATGCAAGCACGGCTTCTCTTTGCTGTTGGGGAACAGCTGTCATCACCTCTCGCGTGATTGACGAGACAATAGGCACGACCATAATTGCCAAAATGATTCCTGCCGCCAGCATGCCAATTCCGTATGGCGGACCTTCGAACGGACCTTGAAACCCGAAGCGGTGTGCGATCCCTGATGTCCAGCCAAAATACTTCGCCAAAAAAGGCTCGCCATACTGGCGTAGCAAAGGCACTAGCACGAAGATGGCCCACAATCCATAAATGACGCTGGGGATGGCTGCGAGAAGTTCCGTGGTAAAGGCCAGCGGTCCCTTGAGCCAACGCGGACACATTTCGGTGATAAACACAGCGACACCAATTGCCAGAGGCACTGCAATCAGGAGGGCGAGGAAAGAGGAAACAAGCGTGCCATACACGAACGGCAGAGCTCCGAACTGTTCGTTGACGGGATCCCACTCACTGCGGAAAAAGAACTTTAGTCCAAAGGCGTGCCAGGACAGTCTCGATCCACTAATCAATTCGTAAACAATCAGCCCGACCAGTGCCAGCACGCATAGACCACAGGACAGCATCGCCAAATGGAAAATACCGTCAGCCGTCCGGCTGCTGCCGGCGTTAAGTAAAGGCTCAGCCGTTACTTCGGAATTGGTCGCAACCTGTGGTTTTGCAATAGGTTGCGGTCCAGTCAATCGGGGCGCTCCTAGGGCTCGGTTGGCCATCTATTGGCAGGCTAGCAGAATGTTGTTACAGCAGTGTTAAAATAGCCGCTTGGGGTGAGCTTGTCGGTCGCGTCCCTGAAAAAGATTTTTCAACTTTCTGGATTGTATTTTCCTGGATTCCCGTGTAATTTTTCGTTCCCTTAGATTTTAGGCTCATATGCCAATTGACTTAAAACGTAGCCGTTTGGCTTTTCAAAAATTGGGCCGCGAGGTAAGCAAGCTAACCAGAAAACCTGCGCCCGAAAGCGTGCACAAATTTCGCACCAACAGCCGTCGCGTCGAGGCTGTGCTCAGCGAGGTAGTCCCCGAGTTGACTCGGAACGACAAGAAGTTGCTCAAGCTGTTATCTCGATTGCGCAAAAAGGCAGGCCGTGTAAGGGATTTAGATGTGGAAATCTCATCGCTGCGCAGCTTAAAGATTCCCGGGGGCAATGGACACAAAGCACAGTTTGTGGATGCTTTGGTGCAGGAGCGCGCCAAGCGCGAACATAAACTAGTTAAGGCCTTCGATAGTCAGACCGCAGCCAAAGTACAAAAACGATTAAAGCGCGCCATCGGGGATATTGATCTCCCAAAGAATACCGACCCTCTGAATCTGACTCTCAGGAAACTGGCCAACCTCAGCCCGGACCATACGCCGCTCACAGAAAAAACTCTCCATCAATACCGGATCATCGGCAAACGGGCTCGATACATTGCTGAACTGGCTGATGAAGAATCTGAGGCCAAGCGGATTGTGGATCAACTCAAGCACATGCAGGACGTCATCGGCGATTGGCACGACTGGCTGAAACTAACGCAGAGAGCGGAGAAATTATTTGGTGGAGTTCGCGACTCGGCGCTGGTGGCAATGCTGCGAAATGTTACCCAGGCAAAGTTTCGGCAAAGTGTGGATGCAGTTGCTGAAACGCGCTCCTCGCTTTTTGGTAAGAAATCTCAAGCGGTTGACGCCACTGCAGCCCCACCTCGCAAACCTTCCCCAGAATCTGCAACCGCCAATGCCGCAGCCGCCTGACCGATCAACCCTGTTCCATATTTTGGTTCGATGTAATTGACTAGTTATCTGACTAGTTATACAATTAGCTTTCATATGGCACCATGGCAGGTCCAAGACGCGAAGGCTCGCTTCAGCGAACTGCTTGACGCCACGATAAAGAACGGTCCCCAGGTGGTGACTCGCCGCGGTATTGAAACAGCAGTACTGGTCCCTATCCAAGAGTGGCGGCGACTGCAGGAAACTTCTCGTCCCAGCCTTAAAGAGTTGCTTGTCGGACCCGGCCCAAGGTTTGAGAACTTAGTTCCCAAGCGGCGCAGCATTCGCCGCCGGCCAATCGTCGAGTTCCGGTGAACCGCTACTTGCTTGACACCAATGTGGTCTCCGAGCTCCGGAAACCGAAGCCTCATGGCGCCGTCGTCACTTGGCTGGAAGGTCTGCAGGAAAGTCAGATATATCTCTCGGCGGTGACCATCGGCGAACTGCAAGCCGGAGTCGAAGTCACCCGCAAACAAGACCCGCAGAAAGCGGCGCAAATCCAATGTTGGATTGACCTTTTAGAACAATCATACCAAGTGTTGCCAATGGATTCTTTGTGCTTCCGAGAGTGGGCTCGCTTAATGTACGGAAAACCAAACAATATACTAGAGGACGTGATGATCGCCGCGACCGCGCGAGTTCACGAATTGATACTAGCGACGCGGAACGAACGTGATTTCGCAGCTTCCGGCGTACGAATTCTCAATCCCTTCAAAACTATTTCTTAGCCCGGCCCCGTAAACTGTCTCACATTTCTTCCAGCTCTTCGCTTTTCGGCGGTACACTGTTTGCCTTCCGCTATGCCGACCTTTGCCGCCGTTGATATCGGATCGAACTCCGTTCGGCTGAAAATCGCGCGACTCACGAAACACCGCCTTATCGAGATTCATGAAGACCGCGAAGTCACGCGCCTGGGCGAGTCTGTATTCCGCAGCAGCTTTCTCTCTCCCGAAGCAATAGCCGTGACGGTCAAGGTTCTGCGCCGGTTCCATCGTGCGGTGCAGAATGCGGGGGCGGACTCCGTGCGCGTTGTTGCCACCAGCGCGCTGCGCGATGCGCGCAATGCTCGCGCATTCCTTGAGTGGGTTCGCTCGACCACCGGTTGGGACGTCAACATCATTTCGGGACTGGAAGAAGCTCGGCTAATCCACTTGGGTTTGGTTTCAACGCTGCGAGTAAATTCGTCCCCTGTGCTGATGGCAGACCTGGGCGGTGGCAGCTGCGAGCTGACTATTTCAAGCGAAGGTCACATCCGAAACACCGTCAGCCTTCCATTAGGCGCGGTTCGTCTTACCAACGACTTTCTGCGTCACGATCCTCCGCGCAAATCGGAGATGCGTCAGTTGCGGGGATTCATATCGCGCGAAATGGAGCGCACCGCCGATCGGATTAAACGTGCTCGTCCGAAAGTTGTGATCGCAACTTCCGGAACCGCCGAATCGCTGGCTGCGGTCTGCCATGGCCTCTACAAAACCAAAGAATCCCGCGCTGCCACTGTATCGAAAACGCAGTTACGGCGGATTACTAAGCTGCTGGCCCGACTGCCTCTCGAAGGCCGCAAGAAACTATCAGGAGTAGGTCCACGGCGCGCCGAAATTATCGTTCCCGGCGCGGCGGTTTACCTCGCGCTTCTGGAGCGTTGCCAATTGCAGGGGTTTCGCTATTCTCCACTCGGATTGCGCGATGGACTGTTGGCACAGATGGCGGCAGAATACGATCGCACTACACGATCGGGGAAACAGATTGAATCTGAACGATGGGATTCGATCCGCGCCGCCGTGGCGCATTATCGCGTGGACATGCGACACGCCATGAATGTGCGTGCCTCAGCCATGCATCTTTTTGCCGCGCTAAAATCCGTTCACTCTTTACCGCTGGAGTATCAGGAATGGCTCTCTGCGGCTGCCATGTTGTACGAAGTCGGCGATTACGTAAACCGTAACGGACGGCATCGACATACTTACTACATCATTTCCCACTCGGAAATTCTGGGCTACACTCCGGAACAGAGGCGGATTATCGCCGCCATCGCTCGCTATCTGGGGAAATCACGACCCACGCCCGGAGATGCGCCAATAAAAGCACTATCCAGTGTGGATCAGGAGTGCGTGCTTAAAGCCTCTCTGCTTCTGCGTTTGGCTCGCGCCTTGAACCTCAGCCGTACCGCCGCGGTGCGAACCGTTCGTGTCCGCGTACATGAAGCCGAAGTTAAATTGACGCTGGTTACTAAACAGCGAAGTAGCGTCGATCTCGAACTGTGGGCAGTCGAGAAAGAGAAGAATTATTTTCGGGAGGTCTTCGGTCGTGAGCTTTCAGCAGCAGCGGAGTAAAGCGATCGCAGAACCTTGGGCGTGACGCTCCAATTTAGAAGCGCAGTGTTACGGCCCATTTCCACTTTTGCCACTGCTCCCTTTTTCAAATCAGTTCCAGCTTCGCATCCGTTCTCGCTGATGGCACGTCCCAGAAATTCGCTGAGATTAGGATTGTGTCCAACCACCATTATTGTCTCTTGCTTGGCATATTTTTCCAGCAACTTGCGAAAATCTGCGAACGAAGCTCCCGGCCGCAGCGCATCTTCAAATTGCAACTTGCCCTCGTAACTGAGCTCATTGCCCACCAGAGACGCGGTCTGCGCGGCCCGCTTCAGCGGACTCGAAATAATCGCGTCCACCTGAACATCCAATGCAGCCAGCGCTCGCCCTACAATGCCGCACTGCTCGATGCCCTCCTTGTCGAGAGCGCGCTTTTCATCCTTCTTCGGGTTAGCCAGCGGCTTACCGGCGTTGGCGTGACGCAGAAAGTAAATGATCATGCGGAGTTATCGCTCCTTCTTAATCGCGGTTCTTCTCGCCCTCGGATTCTGTGGTTCCGGAATCGCTTCCAAAACTTGCTTGCCTTCGGCCAGACTGATCAGGAAATCCTGAGCGGCAAAGCCTCCCGCAGGCAGTTTACGCTTACCCTGCGCGCGCCAGGCGCGGACGTAGCTGCCGTCTTTTTGCAAAATTCGCGCTTTGATATTGTCTGCCAAGTACGACTCCAGAATCTCATGGCGCACGCGCTCCCGCAATAACACATCCTTGACCGGAAAAATCACTTCTACGCGTTCGTAGAGGTTGCGAGGCATCCAATCCGCGCTTCCCAGATAAACTTCTTCTTCCCCGCCATTAGCAAAATAAAAAATGCGGCTGTGCTCGAGGAAACGGCCGACGACGCTTCGCACCCGGATATTGTCGCTCACGCCGCGTACTCCCGGTCGCAGAGCGCACATGCCGCGGACAATCAGATCAATCTTCACTCCCGCCTGCGAAGCTCGGTACAAAGCCATAATGATGTTTTTGTCCAGAAGAGCGTTCATCTTGGCAATGATGTGCGCCGGGCGGTCATGACGGGCGTGCTCCGCTTCGCGGGCGATAAGCGCAAGGCAATGTTCTGCCAGATCGAGCGGCGCGACCATCAGCGGCTCGTAGCTTGGGTGCTCCGCATAAGCAGTAAGGAAACTGAAAACATCGTGAACTGCGCCGGTGATTTCTGGGTCAGCTGTCAGCAAACTAACGTCGGTATAAATGCGAGCCGTGGTGGTGTTGTAGTTGCCCGTGCCCAGATGCGCATAGCGCCGCATGACGCCATCAGGATCCTGCCGTACCAGCAGCGACAGCTTGCAATGAGTTTTGAGCCCTACCAGACCGTGAAAGACTTGAACTCCCGCGTCCTCCAAATCCCGCGCCCATCGGATGTTAGAAGCTTCGTCAAAGCGCGCTTTTAGTTCTACTACAGCCGTAACTTCTTTTTTGGAAGCCGCCGACATCAGGGCAGGAACAATCAACGAATGTTCGCTGGTGCGATACAGCGTTTGCTTCATGGAGAGCACGCGCGGATCTTCGGCAGCAGCTTCAATAAAAGAAACTACCGCGTCAAAAGAATCGAACGGATGGTGAAGCAGCACGTCATGCCGGCGGAGTTCTTCAAAAAGGTCCTGTGATTTCGCAGTGAGCCGAAGTTCACGCGGTAGAAAAGCCTTGAACTTCAGCTCGGGATGTTCAGTTTGTTCGTAAATATTGAACAAGCGGGAAAGATTTACCGGACCATTGACGGAAAAGACCTGCCACGATTCCAGGTCGAAGTTTGTGCGCAGGCGTTCAATTATTTCGGGATCGGCTTCGGATTCGATTTCCAGGCGGACAGCATCGCCTTTGCGCCGGTTGTGCAGTTCCGTGCGCACTGACTCCAGCAAATTGCGCGATTCTTCCTCGGCCAAGTAAAGATTGCTGTTGCGCGTAACTCGAAACGCCGCGGAAGAAACGATGTCGTAACCGTGATACATCTGGGCAGCATGGTGGGCCACCAAGTCGGCGAGAAAGATGAAATCATCGGAAGCTTCGGAAGGCAAACGGATCAACCGTGGCAATGCACGCGGCACCGTTATCACTCCGATATAAGTCATCGAGGAACGCCGGCGACGGCGCAGCAGAAAAGCCACGCACAGAGCTTTGTTGATTACGCGCGGAAAGGGATGCGCCGGATCCACGGTGACTGGCGTCAGCAGCAGATCGAGTTCCCGCTCGCAGAACTCGTCGACGAACACCCGGGCCTTAGCGTCCAGTTCATGCAAACCGAGCACCCGAATGCCATTTTGAGCCAGCATGGGCCGCAGCTTTTCATTCCAGCAGCGATATTGGTCGTCGACGAATTCGTGGGTTTCCTGAGAGACTAGGTCGCGTTCTTGCAGAAGTGTTAGCCCGTCCGGCCCGGCTTCCGTGTATCCATCTTCAATTTGCTGGACGAGACCTGCAACTCGAACTTCGAAGAATTCGTCCAGATTGCTGGCCGTGATGGAAAGAAACTTAACCCGCTCCAGAATCGGATTCTTTTCATCCTGCGCTTCTTCCAGCACACGACGATTGAACGCCAGCCAGGAAGCTTCGCGGTTGACATAGTACGCCGGATTATCAAGTGACGCGCGAACCATAAATTATGACGATACAAATCGGATGCTTAAATCTCGCCTGCGGTTTCACTTCTGTGAGGAGTACTCTGGAGCCTTCTGCGTATCGAACGCCGCTATTCGTTTCGTGACCACAATCTGCGTGCCGGCCGGCGCAACAATATATCCCTGCCACCAGTATAAGACATGGGTTAGGGGAATGTCGTTTGCAAAAAAGAAGCGCCAGTTGTGACTAGCGCCCAAGGTGCATCGACTTTATTGTTGAGTTATCGAACCTGCTTGATCTCGGCCTTAACTTTGCTGACCACGCTTTCAGGCAGTGGCGCGTAGGCCAAATCTGCCGTCATCTTTTGTCCGTCAGTTACGATCCAATTTAAAAGATCAGAGAGTACCTTGCCTTTGGCAGCATCCTTGGATTGGGCCGGAATCAACAGCCAGGTGAAACTCGAAATTGGATAGGCGTCTTTTCCCGGTGCGTTGGTGATGGAGACGCGGAAGTCGGGGGGCATCTTTGGAGCGGAGGCCGCCGCCGCCGTAACGCTCTCCAAACTGGCCTTCACAAAATTGCCCGCGGCGTTCTTTACCACTCCGTAGGGAATCTTATTTTCAATGGCATAAATCAGTTCGATGTACCCGATTGAACCTTGCATCTGGCGGATCATGCCGGCCACACCTTCATTGCCCTTGCCGCCGAGACCTACCGGCCATTTTACCGATGTGCCCTTGCCGGCTCGGGCTTGCCATTCCGGGCTGATCTTGGATAGATAGTCGGTCCAGATGTAGGTGGTGCCACTCCCGTCGGAACGATGGATGACAATGATCTGATCGTTGGGCAGCTTGACATCTGGGTTCGCACTGGCGATGGCCTTGTCATTCCAGTTTGTGATCTTGCCCAGGAATATGCCCGCCAGAGCCTCTTGCGTGAACTTCAACTCTGACGTTACTCCAGGGATATTGTAAGCTGGAACATCCGCGCCCAGCACGGTCGGCACGTGCAGGATCTTGGTCTTGGCTTCAGCCAACTGCTCGTCGGTCATGGGACCATCGCTGGCGCCAAAGTCGACGGTACCGGCTAACACCTGACGAATACCGCCGCCGCTTCCGATCGACTGGTAGTTTATCTCAATATCAGGGTGGGCTTTGTGGTATTCGCTGAACCACTTCGAATACATGGGATAGGGGAAGGTTGCGCCGGCTCCATTCAACGTGGTTTGCGCAAAAGCAGGCAGACAGAGGGCAAGACACAAAAGCGCGATGCGACGAATCACGCGTGATTTCCTCCTCAGAGATTTAATCCACTTCAGGCTGCGCGTTGATTGTTACAGAGTGGTTACAGAATTGTAAATTTCCCATGAATCGCAAAGAAAAGCTTGGACTTACAATCAGTTCCCCAGCCGAGTGTCGAGACGCGCGATTTCCTGCTCGAAAAGGGGGTTTTGAGGGAACTGATCGCGCAACGAAACCAGAAGCTGGCGAGCGCGCGATTTGTCCTTATCCCTGACGTAAGCAATAGCCAGCAGGATGCGGGCAAAGGGCGCAAGATAGCGGCCGCGCTCGGCGGTCAATTGCAAATCGGCGATTCCCTTTTGTTTGTCGCCACTGATGCCACCTAAACGCACGAGCCAGCGCACCGGAGCTGACATGCTGCCGATAATGTATTGGCTCACGCCTGTGGCAAGATGGGCGTCATAACAATCGGGGTCTACCGTCATCAATTGTTGGGACCACGCAGTCGCCTCTTTCGTGTAGCGCAGCGAGGCAAGGTTGCGCTTCTCAATCAGGCCCGCATAGTCCGCCTTCAGGCCAGCGGAAATCGTAAGCGCGAACAAAGCGTCTCGATCTTTCGGGACCTTCGTCAGACGCGAATGGGCAAGTTTGTCCGCCTGATCGAGAGCTGCATAGAAGCGATCGCGCACCGCCGGATCAGGCGTAAGTTCTTTGCGGGCTGCGAATGCCTTGTCATCCGCGTAGAACTGAGCAGCCAGAACACCGAGCCGATTGAATTCCGAGAACAGATACCCGGCCGCATCGCATGCGGGACCCATCGGGTCATCCGGATGTTGTCGCTGCCAGGATCCGAATAGCTCATGGGCCGGGGTGAATTCCAGGTTATAAAGCAGGCTGAATCCCTGATCGAGGGAAATTGCGCTCGCGACGCTATCGACCGCTGGGGCGGAGCGGCATACCAAAAGTATCGCAAGGCTGCCAAGGATCGTCGTTCGCAATGCCCGGTTTCTAAGTTCAAAACCCATATTCCATGCCTTCTTCAACGGTTAGATGCCAGTCAGCTCTGCGCAAATGTAAGAGTTGCAAAAAGATTGTAAAACGCCACAGCGCCCCCGGTTTGACGCACCCTTTCCGCTTTGTTAGGTTGGAGGGTTTCCCTGTCCTTTTAGGTTACGCCTGTTAACCGCTCGCATTAGAAAGAGATTCTCATGGCACTGAAATTCCGAGGAGTGGATTTTATCGGGTTCGACGCGCTGCTTAACGATGACGAACGGCTGGTCCGCAACACCTCCCGCCAATTTATCGAAGACAATATTATTCCCATCATTGAAGAATGCAACCGCGCCGAACGCTTCCCACGCGAACTGGTGAAGCCCATGGCCGACCTGGGCTTTTATGGCGCGAGCCTCAAAGGCTACGGATGCGCGGGAATGTCGAACGTCGAATACGGTCTGGTGATGCAGGAGTTGGAACGCGGTGATTCAGGCATACGGTCGTTTGTCAGTGTGCAATCGGCGCTGGTCATGTATCCGATTTACGCGTTCGGCAGCGAAGAGCAAAAACAAACCTGGTTGCCGCCGCTACAGAAAGGCGAGAAGCTAGGCTGCTTTGGGCTCACCGAACCAGACTTCGGCTCCAATCCCGGCGGAATGCGCACCCGCGCCCGAAAAGCAGGCAAAGAGTACGTGCTCAACGGCGAGAAAATGTGGATCACCTCCGGCTCGATTGCAGATATCGCGGTGATCTGGGCCAAGGTGGAAAATGAAGACAATAAGGTCCGGGGATTCCTGGTCGAGACCGATCGCCCTGGTTTTCAAGCTAAAGACATTCATGGCAAGTGGTCGCTGCGCGCGTCGGTCACTTCAGGCTTGTCCATGCAAGACGTTCACATCCCCGAGTCCAATCTCCTGCCGGAAAGCGGGGGATTGAAGTCCCCGCTCATGTGCCTCAATCAGGCGCGCTACGGAATCGCCTGGGGAGGCGTCGGCGCGGCCATGGCTTGCTACGACTGCGCTCTGCAGTACGCACAGTTGCGCAAACAATTCCACGACAAACCCATCGCGTCGCATCAACTGGTGCAGGAAAAATTAACCTGGATGATCAACGAAATCACGAAGGGTCAACTTCTCGTCTTGCAGGTAGGACGCCTCAAGGATCAAGACAAAGCTGGAGCCCAGCACATTTCCATGGCTAAGCGAAACAACGTCTGGATGGCACTGGAGTGCGCGCGCATGGGACGCGACATTCTCGGCGCCAATGGCGTAGCCGACGAATACCCGCTCATGCGCCACATGATGAATCTGGAATCAGTGAAAACGTATGAAGGAACGCACGATATTCACACGCTGATCATCGGGCAAAGCGTGACCGGGATCGACGCGTTTTAGTCGCGAGGACCTCCCCGCCGTCAGTGCGAGTAAATGTTTTACTTGACATCTTCGCAAATTGCGAATTATACTGAACTTCGCATAATGCGAAACTGCACCGTAAGATCGTGCACATCATCAGCCGCAAGAAGCTTAAGGAAGCTGCCATTCGTTACGGCGATCTCGAGGCCCCATTGGACGTTTGGTTTCGAGTTGCCAAGAGAGCCTCGTGGCAAAGTTTGGCGGATGTTCGAAAAACGTTTGCTGGTGCCGACCCGGTGAACCGATGGACTGTCTTCAACATAAAAGGAAACCGTTATCGTTTGATCACCGAAATTAACTACAGATTTCAGCGCATTTATATTCGACATGTGTTGACTCACGCTGAATACAGTCGGGGGAAGTGGAAGGAATGAGCACTGCAACCAGTCGGCCAGAATATGCGACGCTGCTAGCCAGGACTCTGCCTGCGGTTATCCATAACGAGAAAGAGAACGAGCGCTATACCGAACTGCTGGAGGAACTTGACCATAAGATTGGGAAGCCGACATCTGCAGAGCAGCGCCTTGCGGAACTGTTGACATTATTGATCGAGGATTTCGAGGAAAGACACTATTCCTTGAAGCCCGCAACTGGCGTAGAGGCATTGCAGGAATTAATGGACATGAATGACCTCAAGCAAAAAGATCTGGTCGATGTTTTCGGCACGCCCAGCATCATTTCCGAAGTAATCAATGGCAAACGCAAACTTACAACCGAACACATTCGCAAACTCAGCCAACGATTCCAGGTTTCGCCGGAATTATTCTTTTGAGGGGTGAGAATCTAAACCCCGTTTGCCCGGTTGCGAATCAGCGATAGAAATTCCGTCCTGGTTTCCTGCTCATTGCGGAAGCAGCCCAGCATAGATGACGTCACCGCCGCCGAATGCTGTTTCTCCACGCCGCGCATCATCATGCAGAGATGGCGTGCCTCGATCACTACACCCACTCCTTGCGGCTCGATCGCTTTCTGAATCGTCTCCGCAATCTGAGTGGTGAGCCGTTCCTGGATTTGCAAGCGTCTTGAGAAAATCTCGATCAGCCGGGGAATTTTGCTCAGGCCAATTACTTTGCCATTCGGAATGTAGGCCACATGCACCTTGCCGAAAAAAGGCAGAATGTGGTGTTCGCACAGGCTGAACATTTCCACGTCTTTGACGATCACCATTTCGTCATAGGTCACGGTGAACAATGCTTTCTTGAGCATTGCTTCCGCGTCTTCTTTATAACCTTTGGTCAGGTGCTCATACGCACGATGCACTCTCTCGGGCGTGCGCGCCAATCCTTCTCGCGTTGGATCTTCCCCGAGGCGCACGATCATCTCGCGCACCAGGTCTTCAAAGCTGGCTCCGGTCAACGTTTCAGTTTCAACCGATGGCGTCATGGTCTCCTGATTTCAGAATTGTCATCCTGAGCGTAGCGACGGATCTCTGTACTGGCGCTGCAGTATAAGGAGATCCTTCGCTACGCTCAGGATGACAAGTCGCCCGATTACTCAATCGGTCTATTCTCTCCCCAATACTCAAACGAGTTCATCATGGTCTCTTCGAACCGTACCTTTTGCAGATGAGCGTGTTTGAAGCCACGCTGCAAAATATCGTAAATCGCGATACACAAGTTTTCCGTAGTGGGCACGTTCTGCGCGAACTCTGGCAGCGTATTCAAGTTTTGCAAATCGAAGCGTTCCAGTATTTCGCTGTGCACAAAACCATCCAGATCAGTCAGATTACACACCATGCCCGTACTCTGATCGACCGGGCCGCTGACCGTGACTTCGAGAGTGTAGTTATGTCCATGACCATACGGATTGTTGCACTTGCCGTAAATCGCGGCATTTTCGCCTTCCGACATACCGTCGCTATGCAGACGATGCGAGGCCGAAAACATGTACCGGCGGCTCAGGTATGCGTTCATGCCCCTCCGTAGAAGTCGACGAATAGCTCAGGCGTCTCGTACACTCGCACCCGATGCAACTTCGCAGCCTGCAATTTCGGCGCGAGTCGTTGCCAGATGACGATCGCGAGATTCTCCGTAGTTGGAATTTTGCTGTAGAACTCCGGGACCTCTTTATTTAAGAAGCGATGGTCAAGAGCCTCCAGCACTTCGCGGTTCATGGTTTCTTTCAACTGCCTGAGGTCGAGCACAAAACCGGAGCGCGGATCCACTTGGCCCTTCACTGTAACTTCAAGGGTGTAATTGTGGCCGTGCCCGTTAGGGTTGTTGCACTTTCCGAAAATGCGCCGATTTTCCTCCGCGGAGAGTTGCGGGTTGTCGTAATAATGCGAAGCGGAAAACTCGGCTTTACGAGTTAGATAGACCATTCTCAGACCTTAATTTGGAATCGGATGTTCGCGGGCAGCCGGCTCTGCTGGCCGCTTGTAACTGCGCCGCTCTCGCCTGTTTAATCCGCTACCTGAAGCGGGACTCAGGCTTTTCCCGTAGCGACGGCCTTTCCACGACACAGTTCCCTTCGCGTATGCCGTTTTTGACCGCAGCAGCAAATAAGAGAACAGTGGCAATCCAAATATCGCTAACAAGTTCGCATCCCAGGAAAAATGCGCCTTGCGGATTCGCTGCAAGAAAAGCCCGTACAAAACGATTGCTACTGTCAGCGTCATTACAGCCGGTTGCCATCTGCCATGCGAGCCGGTCGTAACCGCTATGGCGAGACTGGCAATAATCAGCACGAACTCCGTCAGCCGCAATATCGCCAACCGCAGCGGCGAGTGAAACAGAAGCACCAGATTCTTGGTCCAACCTTCCTTAAGCTGAGCCAAGCTGCGATACATTCGGGTTCGCACAGCATCGCCGCCATAGCGAAAGAATATTCTGCGGCCGGAAGCCTTCACCGCTCGGGCCAGCGCCACGTCCTCGAGTAAGCTCGCCCCCACCGCCCCATGTCCGCCGACGGCTTCGTATGCCTCTCGCGAAATGAGGATGTACTGTCCGTTGGCTGCCGCCGCGGGAGACGCTGGATTACTCACATCAGACGGACGATAGCTCGATGCCAGTTCCGCGAAAATCACCGGCATCACTGCCTTCTCCCAGAAACCGTGAACTTCCTGTTCAGGAGAATAGGAAAGCAACGCCGCTTTCTGCTGATGCGCTTCCGCCAAGCTGGCGGCCAGGGACCCTGGGCTGTGGACAGTGTCGGCGTCGGTAAATAAAAACCACTCCCCTCGCGCCGCTTTGGCGCCCGCTACCAATGCATTATTTTTCCCACTCCAGCCGTGACGTAAAGGCCCCGGACTAATCACGCGAACGCCGGGAAATGACTCTGCAATCTCGCGGGTGCTGTCGGTCGATGCATCATCGACCACGATAATTTCGAAGCGAACGCCAGTCTGCGCAATCAGCGATTGCAGGCACGATCCCAGGCAAGCCTCTTCGTTTCGCGCCGGCACGATCACCGACACCTGAGGCCGCTCCGATACCGAATCTCGCGTCGTCATTAGCCTGAATTAGGTATTATAGCTTTGTGCGACGCGCGTGCGTTCTCCTTGCCATCACCACAATTCTGCTAAGCGGCTGCTATCGCGGCTCCCGGCCACCTCGTATTGGGACTGCCGCACCCGAATTTACTGCCCAGGACGCTGACCGCAAGGTCACCCTCAGTGACCTTCGCGGCAAGGTCGTTGTGCTAAATTTTTGGGCTACCTGGTGCGCTCCCTGCGTGGAAGAAATGCCGTCGCTTGTCCAGTTACAGGAACGCTTTAAGAATAAGAGTCTAACTGTGCTTGGCATAAGCGTTGATGTCGATGGTGATGCTTATCACAAGTTCCTCAAAGACTATAAGATCGACTTCCCTACCGTCCGCGACCCTGACCAAAAGACGAGTAATCTCTACGGCAGTTTTAAATGGCCGGAAACTTATATTATCGATCGCAATGGCATTGTCCGCCGCAAATTCATCGGGGCGGTGGAGTGGAGCCAGCCGGAGATTGTCGATTTCCTGAACAAGCTTTAGCTTGAAAAGAAATTAAGAAATTGCCCTTCTGAGATCATTCCAACCATAGCCGGAGGGTGTACAATTCCGCTTCCAAATAGTTTTGGCGGTGGAATTATGGCGGCTGGCAAACAAAGTTTGGCAGAAACGGACCGCATTCGATCTCCAATACCAGATCCAGAGATTCTCGACGAAATAACTCGTAGCGCCCGATATGCGACGTGCGCGAGCGGTGCTGCCCTAATTCTTTCGGATGGCAACGTCATGACGTGCCGTGCATGCTCCGGCAATTTGGCACCGCCTGTGGGCACGACTTTAGATACGGAAACCGGATTCACCGCGACCTGCGTCCGTACCGCCGCCGTCGTTCGATGCGATGACACCCAGACTGATTCCAGGGTCGATGGTAACATCTGCGTTGAACTGGGTATTTCCTCAATTCTGGCTGTACCCATTTTCAAGGGGTCAGAAGTGACCGGCGTTCTTGAAGTGCTTTCCAATACGCCGCAAAACTTCACCGATAGACACGCAATCGGATTGCAGTTATTAGGTAGGTTGGTCGAGACGTTGTCCAATTTCGACTCAGGCATGCCGCTTCCCTCGACCATTCAGGACGCCAAAGATCGGGAGAGTGAGTTAGCCTCCACGCCGGTTGTTCCTCCGCCCGAGGACCAATCCAAAATAACCTGTGTTTCGTGTCGGCATGCGAATCCCCAGGGAAGCCAGTACTGTAATCGCTGCGGAGTCATATTGTTTAGTTTTCTTGGACCCGAAGATGCAAGTGCGGATGAAAGCCCATCGGGGCCCATAGATTCAAATGGCGACGAGGATCTCAAACAACTGCGCAAGGTCATAGCCGGAGATGGTTTACCGGCTACATGGAATGAAATTTCTAAGCGCCTTATGGCAGATCAAACTGTCTCCGCGTATCAGGCCTCGGTAAGCGCAACCGATCAATCGGCCACGAAAACCGGAGGTGCGACTAAAGATATTGGGCTCGAGGGCAGCACGCAGGAAACGTCCCGGCTTAAAACACGCGTGGGAACAGCGGTTCGCCGTAGGTTATGGCTTTGACCGAGGCCGGTTTGGCCCGGGTGCGATAGGGTTTGACCCAACCTCCGAGCCAGTTCATAATGCTGATCAGGCCCGCCCTAGCGCTGCCGAATATTGAGACCAGCCCAAAGGAGTGCAAGCAATGTTGGAAAAAGGCGATGGGATTATGTCAACCTATGTAGGCGCGGTTGAAGATTTTCGGAAATCGGCCACAGCGTTCATGCAGCACGTCGATTTGTTGTCCAAAGCTCGCGATGCTTATCAGCAAGCCATGACCGCAAGTCAGGAACTCCGAACAGTCCTGGACGCTGGCGATGAGAACCTGCGAACCCTCATGGTCCAATTGGAGCAAGCTCTCAATCTCCACATGGCTAAGCCCGTCATCGACATGTCCGCTCTCGACAGGTCCGCGCTCGACAAAAAGAAACCGGAAACGGTAAAGACGGAACCGACCAAGGCCAACGGAGAAAGCTCGGGCGGCGTTCGAGCATTTCCATGAAGAACGCCTTGCGAGGAAGCAGCATGCGTTGTTTTTTCTTGCGTCTGTTTCTGGTTTTGTTGCTTATGCTCTCCGCAGTATCAGCCCAGAACAACGCCCCACCCCAGCTTCAACCGCGGCCAGGAGAGCAGGCCCGTCCCACTCCAAGTCGGCAAATCACACTCGATGTACAGGTGACGGACAAGTCTGGCGCAGCTGTGCGCGGACTGCAGAAACAAGACTTCACTGTTTTGGACGACAAGCAGTCCGAGGCTATCCAATCATTTGCCGCTGTCGATAACGCGACCTCAGATACGCCCGTGGAAATAGTTCTGGTCATCGACGCCGTTAATGCTCCGTTCAACACCGTAACCTACGAACGCAGTGAGCTTAAGAAGTTCCTGCTGCAGAATGGCGGAAAGCTGGCGCAACCGGTGTCACTCGTCATATTTTCTGACAATGGAACCAAGATGCAGGAAGGTTCCTCTCGCGATGGGAACGCTTTGGCGTCTCTTTACGACCAATACGAAACCGGGCTGCGCTTCCTGAACCGATCACAGGGAATTTACGGCGCAGCAGAACGCTTTGACATGTCGATCAAAACCTTGATGTCTCTGATCTCGCATGAGGAAAAGCAGCCCGGGCGGAAACTAATGATCTGGTTCAGTCCGGGATGGCCCATGCTTTCGGGACCGGACATCCAACTTTCCAGCAAGGACGAACGTGAGATCTTCAACTCGATCGTGGCGGCTTCGACTGGCCTGAGGCAAGCCCGCATCACCCTGTACAGCCTTGACCCGCACGGTCCAGAAGAGGCGGGTAGCATCAGGGCTTCGTACTACGAAGAATTCTTGAAAGGTATAACCTCCGCGTCGCACGCATTGCCCGGCGACCTCGGCTTGCAGGTACTTGCGGTTCAAAGCGGCGGCCGCGTGTTCAACTCGAGTAACGATCTCACTGGCGCAATCGCCAATTCCGTTAGCGATGCCAATGCTTTCTACACTCTCTCTTTTGAGTCTGCCAAGCCTGACCGCGCTGACGAGTATCACGCGCTTCAAGTCAAGGTCGACAAACCGGGGACGACCGTCCGTACCCGCACCGGTTACTACGCCGAACCCTAGTCAAACTTGGAGTTATACTGTTTTTAAGTTCATGTGGGTGGGTCATGCTTAAAACAGGTTTGTGTTCTTTTCTGGTGGCGTGCGCAGTTGCAGCCTCTTTTCCCCAAGACGCTAATCAAGCCGTACCGTCGCAACGTCCTCCGATATCGTTTACCCCAGGCACAGTGATTCGTGCGGAGCTCGATAAGACCATCGATGCCAAGAAAGCCAAAGTCGGAGATCAAGTCTCAGCTAAAACAACCGACGATCTCAAGTCTTCGCCGCCTAATCTCACGCCGAAAGGCTCTCGAATTATCGGGCACGTTGCCGAGGTCACACCGCATCAAGGATCTTCCCCATCCACGCTCGGCATCGTATTCGACAAACTGGTGCTGAAAGACGGCTCCGAAATGTCACTTCCAGCCAAGATCCAGGCCATCGGCTTTCCGGATACGACCGTCCCCGCGAACGACGATCAAACCATTAATAAAATGGGAGCGAACGCCGGCGCTCAACCGGTCGGACCAATCGGCTCGGGTGCAGGCCAGCCCAGATCTGCGAGTGAGCGAATACCCTCCGATATACCCACTAATAGCGACGCCAAGCTTCCATTCACGGCCCAGGGCGCGGTTGGAATGTCCGGAGTCGAACTCGGTACGGGCAACGGGCAAGAATCGCTGCTGACCTCGAAGAAACACAATGTGAAAATCGAAAGCGGGATGCAGATGATTCTGCGCACGCAATAGCGCAGACAAAGGTTACGCTAGAAAGTGAAGCGCACCGAGAGCTGCAACACTCGAGGAAGGCCATCCGGGCTAACTTCTTGCAGAGTTCCGAAATTACCCCGGCCTGAGTTAGGGACCAAATAACAGGTCTGTTTCAACGTTACTCCATCACCGCAGTTACTTCCGATCGGATTGTATTGCAGTTGGTTGATCCCGTTACCGTTTTGTACGTAGTAATTGGCGTGGTTAAACAGGTTGAACGCCTGTATTTGAAACTGCAATTCCTTCCCTTCCCTGATCGAAAAACTCCGGGCCAGCCCGACATCGATTCTCTCAAGCCAGGGCCCATAGAAGGAATTCAGGCCCACTCCCGGCGTGGGACCCGCGCCGTTGATGCCGCCTGCAGTGTTGGCCGTGTCCTGGTTAAAGGCAGTGTCGTTCAGGTTTCCGTTGGCGCCATCGCAATTGCTGAACGAGAGAGTCGAACTGGTGCACGCTGGACTTAACAAAGCTGCATACGGACGACCGGAAGAAAACTCCATGACACTGCTCAACATCCACCCTGAGAGCAATGCGCGGCCCATGTCCGAGCCGGTCAGTGTTTCCAGATGAGGCCGGTAAACTGCTGCCAAGCTAAGCCGATGGCGTTGGTCTAAAAGCGACGGAGCGTGGGTGTTGCTGAAGTCGAACTGATTGTTGAAGTCCATTCCATCCAGCTGAATACTCTTGGCGAAAGTGTAGGAGAATTGCAGGGAAAGGCCGCGTGACATGCGGCGCTGCACCTCTACGAACAAAGAGTTGTAGTAGTTCTGCCCGGGGCTTATCAGTTCGTTGATTTGGCCGAGGTTGGGATTGATGCGGCCCTCGGTCAACAGACCATTGTCCATGTTCGGGAGAGTGATGGTTCGCCCATTGCAAGGCGCTGTGGTCGCGCCCGGAGGGCAGACAACGTACGTCGTCGTGGCCTGCAGCGGGTTTAAGTTCAAGTCATAGGCGCTGCCGGAGAGCAAATGCACACCGTGATTCCACATGGTGCCAATACTCACCGTCGTGTTCTCGAAAATCTCGCGCTCAACCTGCAGACTAGCCTGCAATATGTAAGGTGCGCGAAACTGCGGAGAAACCAGCGAAATATCCGGGGAAGCCGTGAATAGCGGAGAATTGGCTGGAAGGATATTCGGGAATTTCGGCAACTGTTGATTCGGCGCGCCTGCTTCATAGCTGGCATTCACAGAAGATTGCTGCGATGCCAAACCATTCGATACAACTGCATTGCGATAGTTCAGCCCGTTCATGTTGGTGTAAAACTGCCCGAATCCACCGCGGACGACAGTCTTGGTTATGGGTTGCCAGGCAAATCCAAAGCGCGGGGCGAAACGCGAAAACTGGTTCGGATACTGTCCAGTGAGCGGGAACGCCGGATTTTCCGCCGGCTGCGGGTAAATCTGAAAATCCTCGCGTAGGCCCAGCTCCAGCGTCAACGTCGGCAAAGCGCGGAAGGTATCCTGCACGTAAAATCCATAGTAAGGAACGGAAAAAGAAAAAGTCGGGTTCCCGGAAGACTGACTGAACACGTTGTACTCGCCCAGGGCGAAGGCCTCAAGATTCGAAAATTCGTAACTTCCCAGGAAGGACCCGCGATCGATGGCCTCGTTCGGATCCGCGCCTCCATCATTGTTGTCGGAATCCCAAGCGCGACTCATATCGAAACCGAATTGTAAAGTGTGTTTGCCAATCACGTAGTCGACCCGATCGGACAGGGAATATTGTTTTTCAAAAACTCTTCCCACAGAGAATGGAGCGTTGCCCAGAATAAAAGGCGCCGGGCTATCCAGAATCAACGTTGGACTGTTGGGAGCCAATCCGGTTGGTGTCGAGATTTCGTTATCCTGCGAAGTGCCGGCATGAAATTCGTTCAGGAGGTTAGACGAGAACGTGTGGGTCCACCCAAGGCTAGCCTGAAAAGTATGCACGCAGGCGTTCGCCAGCGTCTGCGTTCCATAGTTCCCCACGGTCGGATCGGCGATGACGCCTCCCGGCGAGTTGAACCTATTTATGTTCAAGCTGAGAAATAGACCATCACGGGAAGTAGGCTGGTAGTCCAGCCGGGGCGTGATCACCCAATCGTCGCGCTTTCTCGCTTTGGTGCCGAGATTGGAATTCAGCGCGTTCAAAGTATTTGACACTTGCTGTAGATATACGGGATTGCTCGGATCAGGCGCGGCGTCGTTGCCGGGAATGGGCAAAGGGCCATTGGGCGGAGGTAGCGTCGTCCCAAGCGGAATTCCAAAATTATCGCTCAGGAAAGACGCCAGGTTCGCCGGCGTAGTCGTGAGCGCGGGGTTGATGACAGAAATCGGATTGTTCCGCAGTTGGTGTTCGTAATCCACGAAAAACCATAAACGGTCGCGGCGGATCGGGCCGCCTACACCAGCGCCGAATTGCTGCAAATTATCTTCAGGCTTGGGAAAGCCCGCAGCTTTGTCGATGGCATCATTCGCTGCCATAGCGGAGTTCCGGTTGTAATAGAACGCCGTGCCGTGAAATGCATTGCTCCCCGACCGCGTCACCGCATTCACGAATCCCGCTCCGCCGCCATAGATCGCTGAATATGGGCTGACTGAGACCTGAAACTCCTGGATCGCATCCTCGCCATAGAGGTACGGAATACGGTAACGGCCGATAATGTCCGCAAAATAGTTGTTCGTTCCGTTGCTTCCGTCAACCGTGAATGCATTTGAACCATTCCCGTTGGCGTAACCCGAGTCTTCTCCACCTTGCTGTCCGGCAACGCTGACCAGGCCAGTATCGCCGTCATAAGTGGTATTCGGAGTGAGAAGGGTGAAATCAGTGTAACGACGACCATTGAGCGGCAATTCTTCGATGAACGACCTCTCCAATACCGTGCTGGCAGAGGATTCTGCAGGCCGCAGCAGTGGCGCACCTCCGGTCACCTTAACGATGTCCCGGCTAGCTCCTACCTGCAATTTGAGATCCTGCGACGTGGCGTTTCCTACCAGCACTTGCACCAGGCTCTGGACATCACGAAAGTTATTGAGGCTCGCAGTAACGGCATAGGATCCCGGCGCGAGCGCGGGGAAACGATAAAGTCCAGAATGGTTTGTTGAAGTTGATTGCTTGATGCCGTTCTCAAGGTTCTGCACAACCACTGACGCCCCGGAGACAACGGCGTCACTCTGATCGGTGATCCGTCCGCTGAGAGCGCCAGTCAAAATCGCATTCTGGCCAGCCAGCGACATGCAACCCAGAATTACGACCAGAAAACTCCAAATTGCGAGACGACGAACCGTGGGAATTGAACCGGAACAAGCGACCGAGACGCCTCTCGTCTTTTTTTCCAATAAGACGTTTTGTAATAACAATTGATCGCCCGCAATCCCCACCCCAGTGCGGATCTGCATATTTCTGCCAGGTTCTAGCCGCATTGCCCTACTCCTCACTTAGGGTTGAGGACACTACACACAGCTATTTGCGGAACGCATTGACTTACAAAAATATAGCAGGACTGGTCGCGCTACTACCAAGGATAGTGCCTTATTTGAAATCGTTGAAAGGGTTAGCCCAATTAGGCATCGGAATCCCGCCTGAGTCCCAATTCTCGGTCAATTTGTATGGGAACCCAACGCGCCTGCTTCTCATCATAAGTTTCAAGGCGTTCTTTGATATCGCGAGAGCGGAGCGCAATCGTCAAGAACTGGCGACTGGAGGAAAAGGGTGAAACTCAAAATACAAAACTCTAACGCTATTGTGCTGTGCAGTCTTTTATTAATCTGTACTGCGGCGAGCTTGTTCGGCCAAGATGCGCACTTTCATAACGCGCCGTCCTCGAGTTCGCAAGAAAAGAATCCATACACAGGACAACACCAGGCGATCGCAGCCGGGGCAAAGCTTTACAGCATGAACTGCGGCTCTTGTCATGGGAACAACGGAATCGGAAGTGGCAACGTTCCGCCGTTGAGGAAAGGACCGACGCAAACGGCACTCGACGGTGAGGTCTTTTGGTTCATCACCACCGGATCGGTCAATAACGGCATGCCGTCATGGGCTCAGTTGTCGGAACAAAAACGGTGGCAGATCGTCACCTATCTGAAGTCGCTTAAGAATTCGCCAGAGTCGCAGGCCATCGAATCTTCGAGCGCCAACGTAAAACCAACCAAGACCAATGCGCCGCCGCCGAAGCCGCCGTTCACGGATTTTCGTTTTGAGGAACCCGGGAAGAGCCGCAAGATCACAGTCCAGGATTTGCCAGCCCCGTACGCTACCGAAACCGCCAGCAATGGACCTAAAGTGGTCGCCCGACCGCGCAATGCATGGCCCAAAGCTCCAAGTGGATTCACCGTCCAGCAATATGCCACGGGATTGGATAATCCCCGGTTGATTCGGACCGCCCCAAATGGAGACGTTTTCCTGGCAGAAAGCAGCAGCGGGAAGATCCGGGTATTCCGTGGCCTCGCCAGCAATGGCAAACCTAACCAGGCTGATGTTTTCGCCACGGGACTAGATGAACCCTACGGCATCGCCTTCTATCCTCCGGGGGACGACCCTGAGTGGATTTATATTGGAGACACCGATGCAGTCGTCCGTTTTCCTTATAAGAATGGGGACTTGAAAGCCAGCGGTCCGGCGCAACACATTGCCGACCTGCCTCATGGCACCGGCCACTGGACTCGCGATGTACGTTTCACGCTCGACGGCAAAAAGATGTTTGTCGCAGTAGGGTCGGCATCGAATGTCGACGATCCCGACATCACCCCGGATGAAAAGGATCGAGCGGACATTCTTGAATTTAATCCCGATGGCTCTGGTATGCGGATTTATGCTTCTGGAATTCGAAACGGCGGAGGCGGTTTGGAGATTCAACCTAAGACCGGCGCATTATGGTGTTCGGTGAACGAACGCGACGGATTAGGCGACAACCTCGTGCCCGACTACATCACTCGTGTCGAAGATGGCGGCTTTTATGGTTGGCCCTGGCGGTACATGGGCGGTCATCAGGATCCGCGGCATGAGGGCAAACATCCAGAACTGAAAAATAAAGTGATTGTGCCCGACGTGCTGTTGCAGCCTCACAATGCGTCGCTGCAAATGACGTTCTACGAAGGCTCGCAGTTCCCGGCAGAATATCAGGGAGATATTTTCGCCTCCCAGCACGGTTCGTGGAACCGGTCGGTGCGCGCTGGCTACGAAGTAATTCGAGTGCCGCTCCACCAAACGACCCGCGCCAGCGGCGATTACGAAGATTTTCTCACCGGCTTCGTAGTCGACAATGGGCGTGTCTGGGGAAGGCCGGTCGGTATTACGGTCGCTCAGGATGGATCGTTGCTGGTAACTGATGACGGCTCTGATTCCATCTGGCGCGTGAGCTACGCGGGAAACGGCGCGAGCAATGAGGCAAGTCACAGCACGAATCGGTCATCGAGATAAGAAATCGGTCGTCGCCCTCAGCGCGATGTTCATTCTTGGACTGTGCGCTTTCCAGTTCGGCGATCGGAATGGACTGAATAAGATGCCATACGCCGAGGTGCAACCGCTGATGTCTGACCTTGCAAAAGCAAAGACATTAGCCAAGCAGGGAAATATCGATTTGCTGGTCGGGCAAGTCGAACCCGGAGAAACTGTGCGGGTTCGAGGCGAGATCACTGACGCGAACTGTTATCTCGGCAGCCACGTGCATGCCTATGATCACGCGTTCTGCGCAAAGCTTTGCGCCGCGGCGGGAAGCCCGCTGGTTTTCATTGCCGATCAGGATGGAAAGGTTTATCTCGCACTCAGCGAAACGAACGGCGTCCGGTTGCCGGAAAATCTTCTCGATCGTATAGGCGTCCCTGGAATCGTGGTCGAAGGCAAATTGCTCGAAACCAGCGGAATCCGCGCGGTGGCGATTCGAGGGTTGGCCCAATAAGCTCGCCAGCTCAAAGCGGCAACGGGTAGTGGCTCAGTTTGAATTAGTTCCTACGATGCCGTCATCCCGAAACGCGGCGTACTTCAGCCGCGTGAGGGATCTCCGACGCATACGACCTGGACCAGAAATTCAACTTGAGCCACCGCCCGGCAATGCCCTACGTTGCAGGACATGACCGGACGCGATACCATTAACCTCTCGATGCCGTATTCCTCGAGCATCGACATCGCCCCAATTTGCTTCACAGT